>NZ_CP040281.1:0-302500 GCF_013393925.1 Nostoc sp. C057
ATGGAAATTCCCATAGAAAGTCTGTGGAGTCAGGTACTAGAGCGCCTACAGGTTGAACTATCCCGACCGACCTTTGAAACTTGGATAAAAACTGCTAGTGCGGAGCGATTAGAAAATAATTGCTTAGTAATCCGCACTCCTAACCCATTTGCCCGTAATTGGTTACAGAAATATTACATCAATACCATTGCTCATGCAGTACAAGATATTCTCGGTCATCCCGTAGGAATTTACATTACTGTTGCTCAAGGTGATGAAGTTTCTCATTTTAGTGAACGGGAGGTTTCTTGGGAATCAACAAATCCTAGCAGTATTCCTGAAACTGTTTCTCATCACAACCATAAAACTACTGAATTAAATTCTAAATATGTCTTTTCACGATTTGTAGTTGGAGCAAATAATCGGATGGCTCACGCTGCTTCTTTAGCAGTTGCAGAATCTCCTGGTAAAGAATTTAATCCTTTATTTTTATGCGGTGGGGTAGGTTTAGGTAAAACTCATCTAATGCAAGCTATTGGTCATTATCGCTGGAAAATTTGTCCTGATTGTAAAATATTTTATGTTTCTACTGAGCAGTTTACTAATGATTTAATTACAGCGATTCGTAAAGATAGTATGCAAAGTTTTCGAGAACATTACCGAGCTGCTGATGTTTTATTAGTTGATGATATTCAGTTTTTGGAAGGGAAGGAATACACCCAAGAAGAATTTTTTTATACTTTTAATACTTTACATGAGGCTGGTAAACAAGTTGTCATTGCTTCGGATCGTCCTCCTAATCAGATTCCGAGTTTGCAAGAACGTCTGTGTTCTCGATTTTCTATGGGGTTAATCGCAGATATCCAAAAGCCGGATTTAGAAACTAGGATGGCAATTTTGCAGAAAAAAGCAGAGGATGAAAATATTCGTCTTCCTCGCGATGTGATTGAGTATATTGCTTCTAACTATACTTCTAATATTAGAGAATTAGAAGGAGCTTTAATTCGGGCGGTAGCTTATATTTCCATTTGGGGCTTACCAATGACGGTGGAAAATATTACACCTGTTTTAGAACCGCCTAACGAAAAAATGGCAGCTACCCCAGAAGCAATTTTAAAGGTTGTAGCAGATAATTTTGATGTTTCAATAGACGATCTCAAAGGTAACTCACGACGAAGAGAGATTAGCTGGGCGCGTCAAATTGGAATGTATCTCATGCGTCAACATACATCTCTGAGTTTGCCGAGAATTGGCGAGGAGTTTGGTGGTAAAGACCATACAACGGTAATCTATAGTTGCGATAAAATTACCCAACTCCACCAGAGCGATCGCACTTTAGCACAAACAATCCGCCAACTGAGCGATCGCATCAACATGACTAGCCGTTCTCAAAAATCATAGGGTAAATATGCTGACGGGGCGCTTGTCGCCTCGTCAGCACTGCGCGAACAGACCTCAGAGGGAAGCGACACGAGCGATTTTAAGACGCTCGGATGATTTATTCTGTGGCGATAAAGTTCGCACAACAGAAGCTTTAAAAGATGATGACCGCGATTACGACTTTATAAATGGTCTCTAAATATATTTTCTATATTTTTAAAAATGAAATCGGAGTTTTATATGTCGAGTAAAAAGAAAGAACCAATTGGATGTGGATGCTCAAATATTCCGATTTCTATAATCCTAATTATCTTAGGAGGTAGTTATTGGTGGTTTAGCCAGAAAGGATATCCAGAAATTAGCAAGTTTTTAGATAATAGTAAAAAGATAAATATAGATATTCCTAAGCCTACTAAAACTAGTTCTTTAACTATTAATACAACTCCTTCTATAATCCCAATACCCTCTTTAGTAAGCACTCCAACCTTTACTGATAATCCGAAAATAATCCCAGATAAAAAAATACTATTGCTTCAAACAGCTTGGGAGAAGAAAGTAATTAGAGGAATTTATTTGACTCGCTACCAAATTACCAATAATGCCAACGAACAAACGATTCGTGAAAGAGTTCGTTACTATCGCTCTCAAGGAATCAATACAATTATTCATGGTGTTTGGGGTAATGGTTGTACTATGTACAATAGCGAAGTCATGCAGCAAACTTTCGGATATAAAAGTTGTCCAAATCAATTTCAGGAACAATGGTTAAATTGGTTGATAGATGAAGCACATAAGCAAGGAATGCAAGTTCATGCTTACTTTGAGAAGGGAATTAAAATAGATAAGAATAGCCCAATTTTTGATTTGGCAATTTCCCGGAAATGGATTGTTCCAGGAGTGGATAAAACCTACTCTGGAATTGATCATTATGTCCTTGATGTACAAATTCCTGAAGTTGCTAATCTTTTTCAAAATATCTTAGTAGAGTTTGTCAAAAAATATCCTGATATAGATGCAGTTCAGTGGGATGATTATCTGGGTTATTATGCTGAATTATCTGGAAAAGTTGACCGCACTGCAAATTTAACTAAATTTGTACAACAAATGGTAACTTCTATGAAAAAAGCTAATCCATCGGTGAGTTTTGATATTTGCCATCATAACCCCTATTGGGCTAAAAAATATTTTGCTGCTGACTGGGAAAAATGGGGTGCGGATCGTATATTTATTCAAGCTTATAATGATAGTAATTTTCTTGAAGAGTTAAATTATGCTCAAAAATATGCCGGAGTTGCGATTACAGATCGGCAACTGGGTCATTTAAAAGAATTAGTTGATAACCCAAAAATTAAAAGTATCTTAGTTTTTCCATTTTCAGGAAACCCAGAAAAAACAGCTTCTAGCTTAAAAAACTCACTGTGATGTGTGAGCGAGTTTTCTGAGCGTGGGAAACAAGGGATGATTAAGAAAGCGTGATTTAAAATAGTTTTCAACAGCCCGAAAGAGTAGTAAATCTGGTTTATTAAGAGAGTTATAAACCCAACTCAAAATAATTCAAAATATTCTCTTTGCTCCCAGTTAGTTACCTGCTTTAAATACTCTTCTGGTGGCTGATCGACGACGGACTGCAAAAAGCGATTAATTTCACTCTCTTTCATCTTAATGATGAAGTTTATGAACTGTTGCCCCATTTTTTCAGCAAAAAGTTCGCTTTGGCTTAAATATGAAATCGCCTCTGGCAAACTTTTGGGTAAAATCGGATTTTCTGTAGTATAAGGTGACTCTGTTGGAGAGCCAGGGTCAAGTTTACAATCTACACCATCTAAACCAGAAATCAATTGCGATGCCATGTAGAGATAGGGGTTGGCTGCTGGTTCTCCAACTCGGTTTTCAATGTGGGTACTGGGGTCATCAAAACCGCCTTGTAATCTAATCATTGCCCCTCGGTTTTCCAATCCCCACCCAGCACGGTCAGGGGCTAGGGAATAAGGTCTAAATCTTTTGTAGCCGTTAATTGTTGGGGTTGTGAACACAGAAGCAGCATTGGCGTGTTTGAGAAGACCACCAACGAAGTGTTTAGCTAAATCTGACGTGAGGGTTTGGGAGTTTGCAGACATGAAAGCGTTTTCGCCTGTGGTAAGGTCTACAAGGGATTGGTGCAAATGCCAGCCATTAGAAGAAGAACCTTGCAATCCTGGACGACACATAAATGATGCGATGTAACCTTGTTGACGGCAGATTTGCTTGGTTGCCATTCGGAATATCATCATTGTATCGGCAGCTTGCAATGCAGGAATCGGGTCAAAAGTAAATTCAAATTGACCAACACCCCCTTCGTTTTCTACACTCCTTAAAGGCAATTTCATTTCAACTAAATTTTCTGCCAGAAGGCGCAACAAATCTTGAATCTCTGGATTATATGATTCTAAAAGGTATTGGAAGCTATGGTCTACGGCGCTAACTTTAGCAGGTTCACCGGGTTTTCCAGAACTACCAACATTAGCGATCGCTAACATCGGATCTTCCAACTTTGCTAGATACCACTCAACTTCTAAGCCGACAATATGCTCCAATCCTCTTTGATGTAAATCTACCAATGATTGGCGCAAAATACCGCGACTAGAAAAGGGCATTGGCTGACCATTCTGAAAGTACTCATCACAGAGAATAAAGCCAGTACGTTTTGCCCAAGGCACAATTTTGAATGTATCAGGATCAGGAACAGCCACAAGATTTGGCGCACCTGTCATCAAAGGCATATCTAAACTACCGCCAGGGACAAACGGGTTAAATACTATTGCACCACCAGTATCAAACAGGAATGTCCCTGTGCTGATTTGCATACCGTTTTCCAGGGCGCTGAAAAAAGCTTGGGGTAAGAGTGACTTACTGCGAACAATGCCATGCTGGTCTGACCAAGCGGTACGAATCAACAATAAATCCTGTTCTTTAACAATAGCCTTGATTTTTTCAGATGCTTCTTTTTGGATTTCTGTCCACAGGTGATGACGCTCAATAAATCCAGGTCTTTTCATTGGGATTGTCTAATCATGTTCAACTGCTTGTGTGGTTAGTTTGACACTTCTTTCGCCAGTTTCGTGAATAATATGGAACTAGTCTTCAAGCATGGCATGAAGTAAATCGCAGAGGGTACGGTAAACCCATATCTAACCTATTCCCAAGAGCAATGTGATTTTGTTAGATGACCCAAAAAATTGGCAAAAAACGCCCCTCTCAGACTCGGAGAAGGACAGGCTTGAACGAAAGTTTAAAGTAAGGAGAGATTTCTCGAACTCACGTTAAATTAATTTGCATTAGGTGGTCGATTGCAGAGTTTGCTGTAGCTTGAGTAAGCGATCGCTCGCTGCTTGTAATGTCTCAGGTGTTTTGCTAAAGCAGAATCTGATCAATGAATGGCCTTTTTCTGGTTGGCTGAAAAAGCTGGAACCAGGAACTACGGCAACACCAATATTTTTAATTAGATGGTAAGTGAATTCAATATCTGTTTTGTAGCCAAATTTAGAAATATCTGCAAGAACATAATAGGCTCCTTGGGGAAGAAAGTAAGGAATGCCAACTCCATCGAGTATCTGTAAGATGGAGTCTCGCTTCTGGTGATAAAGTTTGCCTAGTTCTTCATAATAGGATGGTGGTAGTTGCATCGCGGTAACTCCGGCTCGTTGCAATGGTGCGGGAGCGCCAACGGTGAGAAAATCATGGACTTTGCGAATGGCTCCCGTTAATACGGGGTTTGCCAAAATGTAACCAACTCGCCATCCGGTGACACTATAAGTTTTGGATAGACCGTTAATGGTAATAGTGCGTTCTTCCATACCGGGAAGGGTCGCTAGGGCAATATGTTGAGTGCCATCATAGAGAATATGTTCGTAGATTTCATCTGTGAAGGCTAACACATCCCATTTTTGACAAAGTTCAGCAATTAGAGTAAGTTCTTCACGGGTAAAAACTTTGCCGGTGGGATTATGGGGTGTGTTGATAATAATAGCTTTGGTATTAGCATTGAAAGCTTGACGCAACTGTGCTTCATCAAATGTCCAATGGGGAGGATGCAGTGTTACGTATCGGGGTGTGGCACCAGCTAAAATCGCATCGGGGCCGTAGTTTTCGTAATATGGCTCAAATACAATTACTTCGTCACCAGGATCGACTGTTGCCAGCATTACAGATGCCATTGCTTCTGTAGAACCACAGGTGACGGTGATTTGGGTTTCAGGGTCGATATCTAAGCCGAGATACCAACGAACTTTGCTAGCGATCGCATGACGAAATGCGCGATCGCCCCAAGTAATGGCATACTGGTTGACATCTGCCTCTATTGCTTCATAGGCTGCCTGTTTCAACTCCAACGGACATGGAAAATCAGGGAACCCCTGAGCCAGATTCACTGCATTATGTTGCAGTGCCACCCGTGTCATTTCCCGAATTACTGACTCTCTAAACTGGTCTGCCTTCGCTGATATTTTTTTACGCCCAATCTCACTCACTCCCATACCTCCGTTAATCTCGATTGCGGTTATGCAGGAATTTTTCTAAAACCCATAAAACACATAATACCGATAGCTTTATCGTAGTATACTCAAATTCGAGATTCAGAGGGAATGCAACCTTATAATCTATATACTTAATTATTGATATTAATAGTCAATTACTGAAGTACTGATCCAGAATCATCATGAAATCTTTGCACCGTCCCGATCTTTATAGCTGGTCTAATTTCAATCCGGCAAGAAATATTGATTTCAATGGGATTGCCTGGATTCGCCCAGATGGAAACATCTTGATTGACCCAGTAGCCCTATCAAACCATGATTGGAATCATTTGAAATCTCTCGGTGGTGTAGTTTGGATTGTGCTGACGAATTCCGAGCATGTCAGGGCAAGTAAAGATATTGCCGATCAAACTTATGCTAAGATAGCTGGCCCAGTGGCAGAAAAAGCCACTTTTCCCATACCTTGCGATCGCTGGCTGTCTGATGGTGAAGAGTTCGTACCTGGGTTAAAAGTAATTGAACTCCAAGGCTCGAAAACTCCCGGTGAATTAGCTCTGTTACTGGAAGAGACAACTTTGATTACAGGGGATTTAGTCAGGGCACGTAAAGCAGGTAGCTTAACTATATTGCCAGATGACAAGCTACTGAATCGAGAGGAAGCTATTGCTTCGGTTCGCAGGTTGGCTCAACTGAGTCGAGTTGAAGCAGTGCTGGTGGGGGATGGTTGGCCCGTCTTCCGCGATGGACGCGATCGCTTACAGGAACTTGTAGCCACGCTGTAAATGGGTGGGGGCAGGAGAAAGTTTTTAGTTGGGGATTCTGGAGCCACTGAACTACTGTAAGAAAGCGGGAAGCTGACGCAACAGTTGGGGTCTTAAACTCTCTCTAAAAGTTGGACTTTACCCTTTTTCCTTTCCCCCTATTTTCAATTATTAGGAGCAAAGCGCGAGTCTCCTGTGGAAAGGCTGCGCGATCGCGTGCAGAATATTTACAGTGTTGCCGCCTAAAATTATGGATAATTCCCCAGTGGTCGCTCAACCAGATGCATCCTTACCAAATTACACTCAGGAAAATATACATCTAGTGGAGTCAGCAGTTATAAAAGAAAAGATCGGAACTGATTTTGACTCTCGCATGATGCTGCGGTGTTTGGAACTTGCTCGCCGCGCTTTAGGTCGGACTTCCCCAAATCCTTTGGTGGGAGCGGTGATTGTCAAGGATGGCGAGATTGTCGGCGAAGGGTTTCATCCTCGTGCAGGTGAGCCTCATGCAGAAGTGTTTGCTTTACAAGCAGCAGGCGATCGCGCTCGTGGTGCAACAATCTATGTGTCACTTGAACCTTGCAATCACTACGGACGTACTCCCCCTTGTTCGGAAGGATTAATCCAAGCTGGAGTAGCAAAAGTGGTAGTGGGTATGGTTGATCCCAATCCACTGGTAGCTGGAGGTGGTATCGCCCGTTTACGTGCGGCGGGGATCGAAGTGTTGGTGGGAGTAGAGGAATCAGCTTGTCATCAGCTCAATGAAGCTTTTGTGCATCGCATTCTCTACAAACGACCTTTGGGAATTTTAAAATATGCCATGACTTTAGATGGCAAAATTGCTACTACCTCTGGTCATAGCGCCTGGGTGACAAGCCAAGAGGCCCGCAATGAAGTACATCAACTGCGGGCGGCTTGCGATGCCATAATTGTCGGCGGCAATACAGTGCGACAAGATAATCCTTATTTAACTAGCCATCATGCGGAAGCACATAATCCCCTGCGGGTGGTGATGAGTCGCCATCTCAACTTACCGGAAAGTGCCCACCTGTGGCAAACTGCGGATGCTCCAACTTTGGTGTTGACTCAAAAGGGTGCTAACCCCGATTTCCAACAACTGTTGCTCAAACAGGGAGTGGAAATCGTGGAATTAACATCACTTACACCAGATAACGCAATGGCGTACTTATATGAACGGGGTTTTTGTAGCGTCTTGTGGGAATGTGGCGGTACTTTAGCTGCTAGTGCGATCGCTCAAGGAGCAGTGCAAAAAGTTTTGGCATTTATTGCCCCAAAAATCATTGGTGGTAGCATTGCTCCCACACCAGTGGGCGATTTAGGTTTTACTACCATGACTGAGGCATTGTCTCTAGAACGTGTTCGTTGGCGTGTAGTCGGCTCTGACTGCTTAGTGGAAGGTTATTTTCCCCAAAAAGCCAATAGTCAATAGTAATAACACTTGACTATCAATCAATTCATCGTGATTTTGCTATCATGAACACTGGCGTTCATGGGCAATATCACGTATTAGAGCTAGCCGAGATTGAATGTAGTGGCAGAGATAATCAGTTTCGTTAGGATCTAACAAAACTTGTGTTTCGGTTTGTTTCACTAACCACTGCACCAAGCTAGCATCATCCAGTTGTAAGAGGAGCTTGGCTTGCGCGGTTTCAACCACTGACCAAAGCTGACGCATGATTGTAGGAGTCATCAGACCTCGATTGAATAATGAGCTATTAGCTGTCTTTAGATTACACAATTCCGATCGCAATTTACGACATGAATGTAGAAGCTGAGACAAGTATTATTAAAAACTTAATAATGGTATTTATAACTTTATGAAGATTAAGAATTTGAAACTCAGGTTGAAAATGGGAATTGGGAATTGGCAATTGGGAAAACAGATTTTTATGGGTTTAGTTGCAAAACCTAGAAGACAAATACATTAATTCTAAAAACTGGGTTTTTGTGTTTGCAAAGACCGAAATTATGTAGATTTTAGTCCAGTAAAGACAGTTTTTTAAATACTATATTGAATCCTGAATCTGTCTTCTAAGATACAAAAATTTAAGTTTTGAGAAAAACGTTTTCTAGAAAGTTAACATCTTTTGGCTGTCGATGGACTCACAAAATCATGTAAATTTTCATCCCAAATACTAATGTAAATAAAATTACATTCTTGGCGGATAATCTGGCCCTTGACTGAGCCATTCTGAAAACGGAAATTATCAGACTGACCCTGTTGTACCTGTTTAAGTCCCTGCTTAATTTCTTCAGTTGCTTGCCCATCTAACAATCCATTCAAGGTAGCTTGCATCACCTGCGGGTCTACCGATTGGGCAAAAGATACCTCTGTTTGACGCAGCACTTGAGAATTACGATCGAATAAGTAGCCAAGATCAATTTTGTTTGGTACTAGTTTGTAAACAACAGCACGCGTCTTACCCCATGCACCTCTTAAATCTTGATTTGGTTTGCCGAGGGTAGCTTCTACAGCGCTTCTGGATGTACCTGTAGGAAATGCGGGAACGCTTTGACTGCTGGTAGTCACAGCTACTTTTTTCGGTGGCTGATCATTCTTCTGTGGTGCTGAAACTGCTTCTGGTGTTGGAACTGCAATATTCTCTGGTTCTGGCTGTGGTGTAGAAGACACTTCTGGCGCTGGAGTATCTGAAATTATAGGCTTTTTTTCTGGCTGTGGTATGGATACAACTGGGGGATTAACGGTTGGCAAAGGATTGAGAATTACTCGCTTTCGTGGTTGTGAGGCTGGTACAACTGGGGCTGGAGAAGTTTGGGAAGAAAGGGGCGATTCGGTAGATGCGGGAGTAGGTAAAGATTCTAGCGATGGAGTGCTACTTGTGACAATGGTTGTTTCTGGTTGTTGCTGACGAATGATGTTAGGAATCACTACTGCACCAATCAAGCCGCCTACCAGCAAACTACCAATAATTACGGCAGGTTTTTGCCAGTTTCCAGGAGTGGAATTCCCTATCACAGTTGGTTTTTGTGGGGAATATAATGGCTGGGTTTGTCGAGTCGATGACGCAGGGGGATAAAAATTAACTGTAGGAGTATTTGCAGCTAACTCAGGAGGGATATTACTAGCAGACTGCAAAGCGTGTAACATCTTACTAGCAGTGCTGTAGCGATCGCCAGCATGAGGCTTAATTGCCTGATTGATTACCACCGCCAATTGAGAAGAGACGTTAGGGGCGTGTTCCTGCCAAAGTATTTCCCCAGTTTTAAGATCGGTTTGCAATTCTTGCGGGTGTTTGCCAGTCAGCAGATAAATCGCCGTTAAACCTAAGCTGTAGATATCAGTGGCGTAAACTGGGCGGCCAACGGCTTGTTCGCTGGGCATATATCCAGGCGTACCAATAACGAGCGATCGCGTGGGGTATCCTGAAGAGTTGGCCACAGAACGAATTGTTTCTTTGACTGCACCAAAATCAATCAAAACTGGCTTGTTATCAACAGAACGGAGAATAATGTTCTCAGGTTTAATATCCCGGTGAATAATGCCTTTACTGTGGACATAATTTAACACTGAAAGCAGACTCAAAAGAATTTGCCGAACAGCAACTTCACTCTCAAATCCTTTAGCTTCGACAATTTTCGTCAGAGTTTGGCCGTGAATCCATTCTTGGACAAGGTAAAATTGCCCGTTCTCAGAAAAGTAGGCATAGAGTTTAGGAATTTGGTTACTACTTTCACCCAAATATTCCAAGGTTGCGGCTTCCCGTTCAAACCGTTGTTGGATTAGTTGGTAATTTTGCGGATCATTATTAGTTATCGGTTTGAGTTGCTTAATCACACAACGACGGCGAGAAGGCATGTGAACATCTTCTGCCAGAAAGGTTTCGCCAAAACCCCCAGCACCGATTACCTGGATAACTTGATAGCGATTGTTTAGCAGGGTTATTGTCATGAAAAATTATAAGCGTAGACACCCAGCGCGGAGCCGGAGACTTCCTATCTTCTCCAGGCTTGTCTCAGACATCGCCCTTTCCAAATGTACATCAGATAAGTAAAGCGAGGGCGAATAGATATCTGGTCAAAAGAGGCAGGGGAGCAGGAGGCAGGGGGAAAGACTGAGACGGGGCTTGTACTTTGCCCCAGTTCAAGCGTCCTGGAAGAACAGGGCTTCTCTTCTCTACGAGAGGCTGCGCGAACGTACCCATGTTTCGCTTTGCTCCATGCAGAGGAGAAGGGCTTTCTCCCCACGCTCCCTGCTCCCTTCCCCTCTACCTCTTCGGTGAAATTGAATATGCGTTATTCAGAACCCATGTAGAGAGATAGCAGTGGCAATACTTCTCTACATTCTTTTTTACCAGATATCTAATGTAAGCCGACGCATTACCAATGCAGGGTATTGCCAAATTTAATTTGCGATGAATGAATCGGTGTTGCTGATTAATTATATGAATTTTGGTATAAAGACGTTGCATTGCAACTTCTTTACAAGGGTTTTGAAATTACGTAAAATCATTTTCATACCTGAATTCAGCAACGCCAATCAATCAAATGCTGCATTAGTTAAACTCTATAGTCTCAACAAACTCTAAAATACTCTCCTTAATGTCTTCAGCTTCTTCTTCAAGGGAATCGGGAGTTTCGCCGTCAAGAAAGCTGTGCTGACTACTAACTATATACAAAAATTCACCACTGATAAAGGTGAGCAGACCCCGGTACGCATCTAATCTGATCGCAGTTCCATTATTTTCTTGCTTAGAAATTGTCGAACCTTTGGGCATATCAATTAACACATAGTAAGCGCCTCGCAAAGTATCTTCCAGATATTCCGTGTACTCCACAGAAGCATCTGGTACATTGGCAAAAATCGCTTGGGGTACATACTTATCTACTAAAATTGTTTGTAAATATTCTTCTTGTCCAACAGACTCCAGTTCCTCTAACTGTTCTAGAGGGAAAGGATAATAATCGATTCTCAATAAAGTACCGATGTCATCAGAAAAGCCAACTACTCCTTCCTGGCTTTGAATTCTACCGCCCTGCTGGGGATCAACCGGAATTGGCACGGTAAAATTACCTAAAGGGGATTGATATGTCTGTTCGCTGAAATCTTCTATGACTACTGTCTCATCATCGTCGTCATCTGCATATTCTTCCTCTTCTGCTTCTTTAAAGGCTGCAATTACCTCCTTAATAATTTCCTCTGCTTCTTCATCTTCCAGGTCTAAGGCTGCTTGTAGCTTTTTGAGGTAGGCTTGTTTTGGTTTGGCGATCGCAAGTTCATCGTCTAAAAGCACTATTACCCCAGCTGCAAAACCATCCAGCACTAATTCTTCTGAGAGAGATACTTTGGCGGCATTAAACAGGGGCCCAATTCCTTCCTCTTCTGCAATGGCTAGGAGTCTATCAACTATTTCGGCAATTTCATCTTCTGAGTATTCCTCGAAAACCTCGAATTCCCAGAGGATACCCGCTAAACTTTCTGCATCTACATCTTCAATCATGGAATCAGCGATCGCAGTGACAGTTGCGATCGCCGCTACCGCTTCCTCTGGACTTAGTGATTCCTCTGATGTCTTTGGTGAGTTAAAAACCTTGTCATATTTGGTCATAATTGCTACCTAAATTAATTCCTCAACAGTAAAAACAGATTGAAAGTGACAATGGTCAGTTTACCAATGGAGCGAATCTTCTAGAGAAAAAGTTGGCTAATGCTTTGTCTACTCAATATTGCTCAGGTGTAACAAAATCTTGTTGACAGCTAATCTCCAAAGAATTGAGATGTTCTCAAATCTGTTGTCGAATATACACTTAAACACGAGTTAGGCTCAATTTTTACCACAGGTCAACTTAATTAAATATTGTAAATTTTTGTTATTAAGCAATTATCGTTAATAAATGCTATATTTCTTTATTTTTATCCTCTAGCAGATGAATTATATCTATCGATAGAATTATAAACTAGCTAGCGATAGATACCTATACCGTGGGCAGGATGTCACAATACCGATGTCTGTAGCGACACACAATAGCCAAAGCGTTTGTACTGTTAGTTCTACAAATGTAAATTACATAAAATTTTGAGTTTTTTATGGTAAAAACCCCTCCATCTCAGTTTTCCCCAGATCAATACAAAGTTGATTCTGCACAAGAAAAAGTAGACGCTATTATAGAAACGCCACCATCAGAAACCGAGATTGACCTAGAGTTTCTTTACACCAGAGATATTGAATTTCGCCAAGAAACCATTTACTTTCTGGTGGTAGATCGCTTTTATGATGGCGATCCAGATAACAGCGAAGGTGAAAATTCAGAACTCTACGATCCCAATAGACAAGAATGGGGTAAGTACTGGGGTGGTGACTTGCAAGGTGTCATCGATAAGTTAGATTATCTCAAAAATATGGGAGTTACCGCCCTTTGGCTAACTCCACTATTCGAGCAAGTAGAAGAGTTATTTATTAGCAATGCGGCGATGCATGGCTATTGGACAAAAGACTTTAAGCGGATTAATCCTCGCTATATTGCTGATGGAGAAAACCCTTCTTTAAATGCTACCCAAGAAGAAAAAAATACGACCTTTGATCGATTAATTACAGAACTGCACAAGCGGAATATGAAGCTGGTGCTGGATATTGTCTGCAACCACAGCAGCCCTGATACCAGTGGTAGCAAAGGTGAATTGTATGATGATGGCGTTAAAATTGCTGACTTCAATGATGATGTCAATCATTGGTATCACCATTACGGTGAAGTGCAAAACTGGGAAGACGATTGGCAAGTACAGAATTGTGAACTAGCGGGTCTTGCAACCTTTAATGAAAATAATACAGAATATCGACAGTATATTAAGTCAGCAATTAAACAATGGCTAGACCGGGGTGTGGATGCACTGCGGGTTGATACTGTCAAGCACATGCCGATTTGGTTTTGGCAAGAATTCACTGGCGAGATGACCAATCACAAACCAGATGTATTTATTTTTGGTGAATGGATTTATAGTAATCCGAGTGACGATCGCTCGGTGGAATTTGTTAACCACTCAGGCATGACACTTCTAGACTTTGGGCTATGTGTGGCAATTCGAGCCGCACTGGGTCAAGGTTCAGAACTGGGATTCCAAACAATTCAATACATTTTTGACCAGGATTATCGCTATAACGGGGCAACAGAGTTAGTTACCTTCATCGATAACCATGATATGTGCCGCTTCCAATCGCTGAATCCCGATCCAGCGATGTTGAAGGTTGCGATCGCCTTAATTATGACATCTCGCGGTATTCCCTGTATATATTACGGCACAGAACAGTATTTACATAACGATACTGATGGCGGTAATGACCCATATAACCGCCCAATGATGGAAAATTGGGATACCGATAGTGAGGTTTATCGTTGCATTAGATTGCTGTCTGGTTTACGCCGACTAAATCCTGCTATATCAATGGGTAGCCATTGGCAGAAATACTTGACCGCCGATGTTTACTGTTATGTCCGCCGCTATCGTGATTCTCTGTGTTTTGTAGCTTTAAACCGGGGAGGGGAAGTTACTCTCCCAGAAGTAGAAACAGAATTGCCCGATGGTGAGCATACTTGCGTAGTGACTCGCAATAAGTATGAAGTAAAAGACGGCAAGATTTATAACTTAGTATTAGAAGAACGGGGAGTGCTTGTTTTCAGCCACGTTGGGGAACGGATCAAAGCACAAACAATTGTGCGCGTCCAACTCAATGGTGTGGATACCCAACCCGGTGAAATCATTGTGGTGACAGGAGATTGTCCAGAGTTGGGTAACTGGGATATCAGCAAAGCATATCCACTAGAGTACATCAACTCAAATACTTGGTCTGCTGAGATTCCCTTTGATGAAAGTGCTGGTAAGCTGATTGCTTATAAATATGCCATGTGGCGGGAAGGGCGATCGCCTCTGCGCGAAAATTTGGTCAATCGTCGCTGGGTGATTGCGAAAGAAGGCACTGTAAAATGGCGTGATACTTGGGCATCGGGAAGAGAATCGTAGAAATTTCAAATCAACAATGAAGTGTCTGATTTTTCACGTTATGTGGAAAAGTCTACCAAAAACCTCCTAACCCCCTTCCCGACGCGGGAAGGGGGAAAATTCAAAGTCTCTCTCCTTTTAGGAGAGAGATTTAGAGAGAGGTTTTCCAGATGCCGTGAAAAGTCAGAATGAAGTGTGAAGGATAAAAATTTTGCTCCTTCACACTTTATTTTTTGTGAATTAATAACCCTTCTTGTGCTTTGCGGTTTCGTCTTTGACGTTCTCAGAGAGTCGCCGCTATAAATTTATGTATGCAATGCTCTGATTTCTAAATGCTTTTTCAATATATTTTAGTTTGCAGTGATCTAGATCACACCATTTTGTGAGTAAGAATAGATAGTATCAAGCACATAAACACCTTAAAACTGTCAAAGGCAGGAGCTAAAAAGCTCTACCTCTTACAGGGTAAAAGAATAGATGATACCTGTATAAGTACTAAAATCACCAGTTTTTAATTCTTACCAAATCATCTAAAAAAACGTGAGTTCGACAAGTCTTATTTGACCTCTCCCCCAACCCCTCTCCGACACGGAGAGGGGAGCAAAAAGCTTAATTTTTCGTTGCTCCTCCCTTTCCGTTTCGGAGAGGGAGGCTGGGAGGGAGAGGTTCATCGAACTCACGTTAAAAAAATGAGAAAAAGGTAAATGGTGATGTTTGAACTCTTGCTAAAAAATCAATTAAGCGCTCCCAAAAAAGTAAAATTTAAAAATGAGATTTTGGCACGAGTTCAAGGACAAAAATCAGGAACTTCAAATGACGAAATTAAATTTTATAAAACTGAATTACTTCCCTATTTTATAAAATTGAGCCAACACAATCCTGTTTTCAGCGTTACGGAACAATTACGGCTTTTGGTGGGTGTTTGGACACCAATATGGTCTACCATTTCATTTCATGAAAGTTTACCGAAAAGAATACAAGAACAGTCTTTTCAAATTTTTCAGCATGATGGTTACTGTGCCAGTGTCGCTCGCTATATAATGGGGAAAGAGCCGTATTTATCCCAGAGTTTTAACTCAATATTACCAGCTTATGATTTCATGGTAATCCAAAAATATGGAGTTCAAAATGGTAAATGGTATCTTCAAAATATTGATAGATTTCAGGCTTTTAAAAATAGAGAAATTCCTCTAAATTTAGAATCAGTCTACACCTGGTTTACTGATGTGCTTAACACTAAAGTCAAACTGAATGCGTCAAAATTGGCTTTACCGAAAGCTCTCGAATTAGAAAATATAGAGATAAATCATACAAATTATTTAAAAAAAACATCCTTAGCACCTTCTCAAGTGTTTCAGCATTTATATATAGATAATGACTGGCGACTTGTAAAAACTCAAACAGATGCCTCACATCTACCTAGTTACACAATTTCTGTGAAGAGGTAATTGATAAAGTAAAAATAAAATTACCGTAGTGGGATCGTAAAATCTCTTATTTTTTCTCAGCGATCTCTGTGCCTCTGCGGTTTAAAAGTATTTTTTCTAACCACAGAGGCGCAGAGGACACAGAGTATAGAGCTTAAAGAGAAATCTATTTACCAAAATTTTTACGCACCTTGAAAGGGCTAGTCTTAGGCTCGTAATAGGAATTTAGCCCCAAAAAATTTATAACATAGCCTCTAAGCAATATGAATGAATGGTACAAAGAAGACCTTGCATTTATTCATGATGACGGTTTCCGTGACTTCGCTCTCAAATCCGCTCCCGGCATTTTAGAAATCCTCGCTCAAAACAAAATACATGATGGACTAGTGGTTGACTTGGGTTGTGGTAGCGGATTATGGGCAAAAGAACTTACTAAGGCTCATTATCGTGTTCTCGGAGTTGATATTTCTGAGTCGATGATTAATATTGCACGAACAAGAGTCCCAGATGCCGAATTTCGGATCGATTCACTATTCAAAACAGAGATTCCGCCATGCAATGCTGTCACCTCTATTAGTGAATGTATCAGCTACCTGTTTGATCGAGACAACGATCGCCAAATTCTTGTTCAGCTTTTCCAGCGCATATATAATGCCTTAACTCCTGGGGGTGTATTCATCTTCGACATTGCCGAAAAAGGACAAGTTGCACAAGGTACTACAACTAAGGGTTTCACTGAAGGAGAAAGCTGGGTAGTATTAGTTGAAAAATCGGAAGATCGAGAGCAAATAATTTTGACACGCCGAATTATTAGCTTCCGTAAGATAGGGGAACACTACAGACGATCTGACGAAGTACACCACGTGCGATTATACGAAGCAACAGCTATTGCAAGTGAACTCTCTGGCGTTGGCTTCCAAGTTGAAACAACTCGTAGTTATGGGCAATACCTTCTGCCGAAGGGTCATGTAGCATTTATTGCACGCAAACCAGGATTATAAATACCTGAATCAAATCCAATATCTAATTTTTTTGTTATGGTGATCCCAAAAGAATTGTTAAGTACTTACGAGGTTCAATAGAATGACTAATCGATTTACTTATATGTTTGAATACAAGCCGTTATAAATAATTTATTTATAAAGTGTATCTATTTAGGTTGGGCAATACGCGCTTCAATATCTTCCAATGTTTGTAACAATAGACTCCTTGCCTGCAATTGCCAACCCCATCTTTGAATTCTGTAAGCTGATACAGTACCAACTATAGCGGCTAACAAACAGAAAGGTTGATTTAAAGAAATTCCGAATAACAAACCCAATCCAGCAATTCCCCAAAATGGTAAGGCTACTGTTTGTCTTTGCTCTTCCACAATTTGAGTAACTATATTAGAAGATTGCTTATTAACTAATAATGCTTCTTTGACTTGTCGTTGTTCGGCTGCCGACACTGTTAAACCTATTTTCCGCCGTAGTTTTTCTATTTTGCGGGCATCAGTACTGTACTCAGTTAACTCATCTTCTGCCATTTTTAGTAGTCGTTCTAATTGCGCCATTGTGTATTGCATCCAGTATTTTGATACAACTATTAACTTGAATAATTGTTAATTTTTATTGACTATAAAGTTGTATTTAATCGCCAAATTTAAAGTTACACGACAAAATGAAAAATCTAAAATTAAAGATGGGAAAAATATACTAACGGTTACGCACTTACAAATTGAGTATAAATTTAAAAGGTAATTATGACTACAATATCTAAAAACACTTTATCTCCATCTGCTCAAGAGCGATCGCTCATCTTGTGGTTTGATGAAGTTGGAATTGCTGATATCCCGTTAGTTGGTGGTAAAAATGCCTCACTGGGCGAAATGATTCAACAGCTAACGCCTAAAGGGATTAACGTTCCTACCGGATTCGCCACCACTGCTTACGCCTATCGTCATTTCATCAAATCAGCAGGTTTAGAAGCAAAGCTACGCAAACTCTTTGCTGACTTGGATGTTGAGGATGTCAAAAATTTACGAGAACGGGGGAAAAAAGCGCGATCGCTATTAATCCACACTCCATTCCCTGTAGAATTGCGAGAGGCGATCGCTACAGCCTACCAAAGTCTTTGTGAAATATACCATACAGAGACAGATGTTGCAGTCCGTTCTAGCGCCACTGCTGAAGACCTTCCCGATGCTAGTTTTGCCGGACAGCAAGAAACTTACCTCAACGTTGTCGGTGTGGAAGGAGTTTTAGCCGCTTGTCACAAGTGCTTTGCTTCCATATTTACCGATCGCGCCATTTCTTACCGTCACACTAAGGGATTTGACCACTTTAGCATTGCTCTGGCTGTGGGTGTGCAAAAAATGGTGCGCTCTGACTTAGCAACCTCTGGGGTGATGTTCTCCATTGACACAGAAACTGGATTTAAGGATGCGGCACTAATTACAGCCGCCTACGGTTTAGGTGAAAATGTTGTCCAGGGGTCTGTAAATCCCGATGAATACTGTGTTTTTAAACCAACTTTAAAAGCTGGTTTTCGCCCGATTATCGATAAAAAATTGGGCAGTAAAGAACTGAAAATGATTTATGATGACGGCTCCAAATTTACAAAAAATGTTTCGGTTTCCCCCAGCGAAAGAAATAAATTTGCCCTGAGTGATGAAGAGATTTTACAACTAGGAAGTTGGGCGTGTTTAATTGAAGATCATTATTCTCAAGTCCACGGTACATTGACTCCAATGGATATTGAGTGGGCAAAAGATGGCATTACTAATCAACTTTTTATTGTGCAAGCGCGTCCCGAAACCGTCCAGTCGCAGAAGGCGGGAAATGTGTTGCGGAGTTATCGGTTGGTATTAGGAAATGGGGAAAAATCTTCCCACTCGTCACTCCATAATTCCCAATCCCCAATTCCCCTGGTTACGGGAAGTGCAATTGGAGAAGCTATTAGTCAAGGGAAAGCCCGCCTAATTTTAGATGTTCAGAAACTCGAACAGTTTCAAGTTGGGGAGGTTTTGGTGACAGAGAGAACTGATCCCGATTGGGAACCGATTATGAAACGCGCCAGTGCAATTGTCACCAACTCTGGTGGTAGAACGTGTCATGCAGCAATCATTGCGCGAGAATTGGGTGTCCCTGCGATCGTGGGATGTGGCAATGCTACAGAAATCTTAAAACCTGGTCAAGAGGTAACAATTTCTTGCGCTGAAGGGGAAGAAGGAAAAGTTTATGCAGGTTTATTACCTTTTGAAGTTGAAGAAGTTGCTTTAGAGAACTTACCGCGTACCCATACTCAAATTTTAATGAATGTGGGTAATCCTCAAGAAGCATTAAGTTTATCGGCAATTCCTAACGATGGCGTAGGTTTAGCGCGGACAGAATTTATCATTGCTAACCAAATCCAAATTCATCCAATGGCGTTGATTCATTATGAATTATTAAAAGATGAATTTGCCAAAGCTAAAATTGCTGAAATTACCTCACTTTATGACGATAAACCTCAATATTTTGTAGATAAATTAGCTCAAGGCATTGGTAGAATTGCCGCAGCATTCTATCCTAAACCAGTGATTGTGCGAATGTCAGATTTTAAAAGTAATGAATATGCGAATTTGTTAGGTGGGCGACAGTTTGAACCCCATGAAGAAAACCCAATGCTGGGTTGGCGAGGCGCAGCACGTTACTATGATGAAGGGTACAGAGAAGCTTTTGCCCTAGAATGTCATTCCCTCAAACGGGTACGGGAAGATATGGGTTTAACGAATGTTATTCCGATGATTCCTTTTTGTCGCACTCCTGATGAAGGGCGACTGGTTTTGGCAGAGATGGCAAAAAATGGTTTAAAGCAGGGCGTTAACGGGTTGCAGGTTTATGTGATGTGTGAGTTACCCAGTAATGTGATTCTGGCTGAAGAATTTGCTGAGGTATTTGATGGTTTCTCGATTGGTTCAAATGATTTAACTCAACTGACACTGGGGATAGATAGGGATTCGGCGTTGGTAGCAAGATTGTTTGATGAACGTAGTCCAGCTGTGAAACGAATGGTAAAAATGGCCATAGAAGCGGCAAAAAAATGCGATCGCAAAATAGGCATTTGTGGACAAGCACCCAGTGATTACCCAGAATTTGCTCAGTTTTTGGTTGAACAGGGAATTGACTCAATTAGTCTGAATCCAGATTCGGTTTTAAAGACAATGCTAGAAGTGGCAAAAGTTGAGCAGGGATAGCAAAGGATCGGATTGTATTGGGATTCCGTTCTGAAGAACTGCGGAAAGATTCAGAATTTGCGTAGTTTACCGCCGCAGGCATCGCATAACCAACAGTAGTTGAACTTTTGGATCGCTGCCTGTAATATAGCGATCGCCATATTTTGTTTGTGTAATTGTCTACAAAACTTTTGACTGCTCAACCATAAGTATCTTAGTATTTTGCAGAATGGCTATTTAGTTTAGTCAAAAGCAAGATGACAAATCTTTTGGAAACCGAACGCTTGATTATTCGTAGTTGGATACCCGAACGTGATGCCGAGGAAGCCTTTGTAATTTATAATGACCCTGAAGTTACGCACTTTCTCGGCTCTCGCATCACAAGTGTTGAGTCACAGCGTCTGCGTTTAATTGACGACAATGGTAATGGATCTTGGGCAATTGTCGAAAAGGAAACTACAACAATTGTGGGAACTATCCTTCTCGAACAATTACCTGACAAAGATGGTTTACTCACTCAAGATTATGAGGTAGGCTGGCACTTACGGCGAGCTTCTTGGGGTAAAGGGTATGCAACAGAAGCAGGACGAGTTATGCTCAACTACGGATTTAGTGTTTTGAACTTGCCAGTGATTTATGCTGTAGTAAAGCCAGAAAATCATGCTTCAATCCGTGTAACAGAACGATTGGGTATGAAACCAATAGGGCGGACAAATAAGTATTACGGTATTGAACTACTCCTGTTCCAACTAGATGCACCTGAAGAGTAGAGAGGGAGTAGGAGTAGGGAGTAGGGGAAGAAAAACTATTTATTGATTATTTATCAATGCCCAATGACAAATGACAAATGACAAATGACTAAAAAATGGTTCCGAATTGGGCTGTTGGGTATATTTATCCTCTCACTCGCCTTGAGGTTTTGGGGATTGGAGCGATTCAATACTCTGGTATTTGATGAAGTTTACTTTGCCAAATTTGGTAATAATTATCTCACGCATACACCATTTTTTAATGCTCATCCGCCGTTAAGTCAATATATGATCGGCATCGGCATTTGGCTTGGTAGTCACATTCCTTTTTGGCACGATACAGTAAATGGGCTAACGGGTTCAATGCGATCGCCTTGGACTTATCGGTGGTTCAATGCCCTTACTGGCTCATTTATCCCTTTAGTTGTAGCTGCGATCGCTTATCAGTTGAGTTATCGCCGTAGCTTTGCTTTGCTTGCTGGTTTGTTTACTGCATGTGATGGCCTTTTTCTAGTTGAATCTCGTTATGCTTTAAGTAATATTTATATTGTCATCTTTGGTTTATTAGGACACTGGTTTTTATTATTAGCATTAGATAAGCAAAATCGGCGACGTTCTTTTTGGTTAGTTTTTGCTGGCATTGCTTTTGGTGCGTCAGTCGGTACTAAGTGGAACGGTTTATGGTTCCTATCAGGTGCTTATCTTATTTGGATAGTAGCTTGGATAATTCAGGGAACGCATTCTTTTGCTAACGCCAAACTCTTTTTTAAATCCCCCTCATTGGAGGAGGGAGAAGGCATAAGGCAGGAGGCAGGAGGCAGGAGCCAGGATAGCGAAGCGGTAGCGAGTCCGCGAGCGTCGGCAGAATTCAGGGGCCAGGAGGTAGGAATTAGTACTTATTCTCCACCATTTATACCATCTCCCTCATCTGAGTCACCACTACAAAACTTGACTCAGCTAAATATTTTCCAGATGTTATTTTATCTAGGAATAATTCCAGCTTTTATCTATAGCATCATCTGGATTCCTCACCTTCAGCTAGATAAAACTTATGGATTTATTGCAGTACATCAGCAAATTTTGAAGTTTCACTTGCATTTAGGTGGTAATAGTTCGGACGTACATCCTTATTGTGCTGCCTGGTACAAATGGCCTTTGATGACTCGACCAATGGCATATTATTATCAAACAGCTAAAAGTATCACTGAACCATTACCTGTCATGGGGCCACCTTTACCTGCTGGTGCTGGACAAGTTATTTATGATGTTCATGCAATGGGCAATCCCTTTTTGTGGTGGTTTGGTGTTGCTGCTATGTTGTTTTTAGTAGGGATGCTGGTGTCACAAGCCGTAATGCCTTGGATGAAAGAAAAGCGTTTTTTAGTACCTGCAACTCTTAGTATTGATACCTGGATTGGTTTGTATTTAGTTATAAATTATGCTGCTAATTTAGCACCTTGGGTAAAAGTGACGAGGTGCGTTTTCATATACCATTATATGTGTGCAGTAGTATTTGTATTTTTAGCGATCGCTTGGTTTGTCGATCAGTGTCTTCGCAGCTATTATCAACAACTCCGGGCGTTAGGTGTCACCATTACTTTTATTATTCTGGCTGCTTTTATTTTCTGGATGCCTATTTATTTAGGTTTACCCCTCTCCCCTGACGGTTATAAATTGCGGATGTGGTTCAACTCTTGGATTTGATTAAAAGGGGTTTTAGTAAGAATAATGACTCCTAAACTCATTTATAAACTTAACATAGCTACACATATACATGATTGTTTAATCACATAGTTTTCACATTTATTATCCCTATGTAAGTTTACTGGCTGTTAGACTTTTCAAAGCGTAAGCAGATGAGAGTAAGCCTGCAAAACGCAACATCAGGGCATGGGAAATTAGATACTAAGTAAAAATGCTGAATGTAAACTTATTTTTTTACATTCATCATTATCCGTTATTCTAGATATTCTAGTTTTGATGCTCCCGGACAACAGAGGAGGATCTTCATGGAAATGAACTTACAATTCCCAGGTATTAATTTAATTAGCTTGAAAGAGGCACCAATTCATTTTTCTAGCCAAATTCAGCCTCATGGTGTCCTGTTAGTTTTGGAGGAGCCGGAGCTAAAAATATTACAAGTTAGCACTAATACATTAAAAATTTTCGGAATTACTCCCGAAAATATGTTGCACAAAAAACTAGAAGATTTACTTGATCCCTTTCAAATAGAGAGAATTAAAACAGGGCTATCTGGGGAAAATCTTGATTTCATCAATCCCACTAAAGTTTGGGTGCGAAAAAAAGGTGATGACTACATAGTATTTGATGCAATATTTCACCGGAATACAGAAGGGTTTTTAATTCTGGAATTAGAACCTGCTATTACTCAAGAAAATATTCCATTTTTAAGCTTTTATCATCTCGCTAGAGCCTCTATTAATCAACTAGAAAAAACAGCAAATCTCCGTGACTTTTGTCAAGTTATCGTTCAAGAAGTTCGGAAAATAACGGAATTTGACAGGGTAATGCTATATAAATTCGATGATGATGGACATGGTTCCGTTGTCGCGGAAGACAAACTAGAAAGCCTAGAACCTTACTTAGGTCTGCATTATCCAGAGTCAGATATTCCTAAACCAGCGAGAAAATTATTTGCTGCCAATTCGATCAGAATCATCCCGGATGCTTATTCTCAGCCAGTCAAACTTTTTCCTGTCAATAATCCAATTAGCGATCGCCCGATTAACTTAACCAACTCTATTCTCAGAAGTGCTGCTTCTTGTCATACAGAGTACTTGCATAACATGGGTGTTGGTGCTTCGCTAACTATCTCTTTAATTAAAGACCAAAAACTCTGGGGAATAATTGCTTGCCATCATCAATCCCCAAAATATGTTTCCTACGAATTGCGTAAAGCTTGCGAGTTCTTAGGGCGAGTAATATTTGCAGAAATCTCAGCTAGAGAAGAGACAGAAGATTATTATCACCGGATAAATCTGACACACCTTCAATCAGTCTTGATTGAATATATGTCTCAAGAAGAAAACTTTATTGATGGTTTAGTTAAAAACCCGCAGCATCTTTTAGATTTGGCTAGCGCTCAAGGTGCGGCTGTCTGTTTTGCGGGAAATTGCACGGTAGTTGGTGAAACACCTAGAGAAGAAGACCTGAATTTTTTAGTCCAATGGCTAAAGAATAATGTTGAAGAAGAAGTCTTCTATACAGATTCTTTGCCACAGATTTATCCAGATGCAGAAAGCTTTAAAAATGTCGCTAGCGGTTTGTTAGCGATTCCCATCGCCAAGCGGACTTATGTTTTGTGGTTCCGACCAGAAGTAATTCAAACTGTAAATTGGGGTGGCGATCCTAATAAGGCGTTTGAAGTTAACCAGTCAGAAGGAAATGTCCGTTTATGTCCACGCAAATCATTTGAACTGTGGAAAGAAACGGTTCGCTTAACATCTTTACCTTGGAAAGAGGTAGAAGTTAAAGCAGCACTGGAACTGCGGAAAGCAATTGTCAATATTGTGCTGCGTCAAGCCGATGAACTAGCCCAGTTAGCCCAAGATTTAGAACGTTCTAACGCCGAACTGAAAAAGTTTGCCTACGTCGCCTCCCATGACTTGCAAGAACCACTCAATCAAGTTGTGAATTATGTGCAGTTGTTAGAGATGCGGTATAGCGAAGAACTTGACGAAGATGCCCAAGAGTTTATTAGCTACGCTGTGCAGGGAGTTAGCCTGATGCAGACGTTGATTGATGACGTGCTGGCATACTCGAAAGTGGATATGCAGGCGATCGCATTTCAAATGAATGATGTAGAGAAAGCCTTAAATCGAGGGTTGGGCAATTTGCGTCAACGCATTAATGAAACCGGGGCTACTATCACCCACGATCCCTTACCAACAGTGATGGCTGACAGCACCCAACTGATGCAGCTATTCCAAAACCTCATCGGTAACGCCATTAAATTCCATAGTGACCAGCCGCCACAAATTCATGTGGGAGCAGAAAGAATAGAAGACGCATGGCTGTTCTCAGTTCGGGATAATGGAATTGGCATTGACCCAAAATTTAGCGATCGCATTTTTGTAATTTTTCAGCGCTTACACACGCGGGATGAATATACTGGTACAGGTATGGGTTTAGCCATCTGTAAGAAGATCGTCGAATGTCACCGGGGGCGGATCTGGGTAGAGTCAGAACTAGGTGAAGGCGCAACCTTCTACTTTACGATTCCAGTTGGAGGACGCGAACTTGAGCGTAGAAACGGGAGAAAAACACAAAACCATCTTTTTGGTCGAGGACAATAAAGCTGACATTCGCTTAATCCAAGAAGCGTTAAAAAATAGTTCAGTGCCCTACCAAGTGGTAACGGTCAGGGATGGTATAGATGCTATGGCTTATTTACGCCAAGAAGGTGAATATGCTGATGCAGCACGCCCTGACCTCATTCTATTGGATTTGAATTTGCCTAAAAAAGATGGTCGAGAAGTGCTGGCGGAAATAAAAGCTGACCCACTACTAAAGCGTATTCCAGTTGTTGTGTTAACAACCTCAAAAAATGAGGATGACATTTTTCACAGCTACGATTTACACGTGAATTGCTACATCACTAAATCTCGCAACCTGAACCAATTATTTCAAATCGTCAAGAGTATTGAAGATTTTTGGCTCTCTACTGTGACGTTACCATCGGAGTGAGGTAGGGGAGGCAGAGGGGCAGGGAGCAGGGGAGGCAGGGGGAGAATAACTAATTACTAACGACTAATGACTAATGACTAATGACTAATGACAAATTACAAGATAGAGGAGCAATAGGGGGTGAAACCCGAAGATTATGGTTGTGAGCTACTCAGTAAAAATCTTATTAATTGAAGATAACCTAGCTTATGCGAGGTTGTTACAAGAGTTTCTGGCACAAGCCCAGTCCCAAGAGTTTACTTTGGTTCATGTAAAGCGATTGGGCGAAGCATTTCAGGAACTCAGTCAATGTAACTATGATGTTATTTTATTAGATTTAACTCTACCTGACAGTCAAGGATTATCATCTCTACCTTCTCTGATTAGCCAAGCGCCAAGTATACCGATTGTTGTCCTAACCAATACAAATGATGAAGAACTGGCAATTGAAGCAGTACGTCAGGGGGCACAAGATTATCTAGTCAAGCGCCAGGTAAATGTAGATGTGTTGGTTCGCTCTTTGCGTTATGCGATCGAGCGCAAACAGGTTTTAGAATCATTACGCACAGTCAATGAGACGTTACAAAATCGGGTTGAAGAACGAACGGCGGAACTGGTGAAAGCCAATGAACTCAACCAGTTCAAATCTGAATTTGTCTCGATGCTTTCCCATGACATCCGCAATCCTCTAAATACTATTCTCTTGGCTGCTGGTTTGCTACAAAACCAGGATGAAAGATTGACCAAAGAGAAAAAACTGAATCATTTGCAAATGATTCGCTCGGCGATCAAAAATATGGCAAAGCTATTGGATGAAGTTACATTCATCGGCAAAGCTGATTCTGGCAGACTGGGGTATGAACTCATTTGTATAGATTTAGAAGCTTTTTGCCGCCAAATGGTCGAAGAAGTTCGGTTAATGGCAAGTGATAAGCATCTGACTTTGGTGTTTGCCAGTTGTGGGCAATTAGACGAGGCATTATGGGATGAAAGTTTGCTGCGGCATATTTTAGGCAATTTACTGAGCAATGCGATTAAGTATTCACTACCGGGCGGTATAGTGCGTTTTGAATTAATTGGTCAAGAAAAAACAGTAATTTTCCGAATTCAAGATTCGGGAATTGGCATTCCTCAAGAAGACCAAAGACGGCTATTTCAGCCTTTCCAGCGTGCGGAAAATGTTGGAAATATTCCAGGTACTGGCTTAGGATTAGCGATCGTCAAAAAATGTGTTGATGCACACGGAGGCGAGATTATAGTCAACAGTCAAGTTGAAGTAGGTACAACCTTTACCGTTACCCTTCCTTTACTAGAAGCTTAAGCATTTAAGTTAAGTAATTAAGGTTAAATTATATACATTTAAGGAATGCAGCAAAGTTTCCTCAAAAGAATTACTTGTTACTACCCTTCATTCACAACTTCTCGTCTGACAAACAAAGCCCGATAAACAGGTTCACCCTTTTTTTGTGTGCCTATTTCCCGTTCTGTGGGGACTGGTAGCGGATTTTCTGCTAACCATTCTTCTGTTCCAACTTTCTGATAAGCTGGGTGGGCGGCGAAGCGATCGCGCATTTCTACCGCGATAAATTCCATATCTGATTGCACAAACACAACGCCACCAACCGCTAGATAACTGGCTAACTCTGCCACTAATTCTGGTTGCACTACACGGCGTTTAGCATGGCGGGTTTTAAACCAAGGATCAGGAAATTGAATTGTAACGCGCTGTAAACTTCCTGGAGGGAGTGAAGATAACAGCGATCGCAATGAGTTATTCACATTGCAAAATAAGTAGTGCAGATTTGTTAAAGCCAACTGAGAACGTAACTTATTTGCCTCTTTTACCAACGGTTCTCGAATTTCTAAGCCTAGATAATTCCAGTTGGGTTCTATTTGGGCCATATTTAACAAAAACTGTCCTTTAGCGCAGCCAATATCTAAATGTAGTGGTTGATTTGGCTTTGCATAAATTTTTTCAAAGTCTTGGGGACTTACTGGTGTTTGATACTTGTTAGCAAGTGGATTCACATGCTGGCGGACTCGGACTGCTGCCAAAATTTCCTCTCCTTTACGTCAAAATATTTTGTCGATCATAAATACGAATTGCTACAAGTCTTCCTTTAATTGCGTCTTGGTAGCCTTTCTCCAATTTTGCTATTTCTTTAAGTAGAAATTATCAACTACGCTTTTATTTTTAAGACCTGAGTAAGCAAAAATTATAGTAAATAACGGTTATCAAAGTAAGAGTTGATAAAGCCAATTTTATATTGTTTTCTTAACTTTACTCTGTCATGTTTCAAGTTAGGCGAATTTGCGCTAATCAACCTTTTATTTCACTGCTCTTGTTAAATAACTAAAAGCTTCCCAAATGTAAGTTATTATATCTTCTTTCACTAGAGATTTTGGATTAGCTGCCTAGGCAAAAAAGGGCAATATTATGCTAGAATTATATCAAATTATGGCAATTATTCAAGAGTAATTTAGAATAATTTTGCGCTTTGTTGAGTAAACAAGCTAAAATCTACGATTTTTGGAGATTTTTAGGTTATGACAACCTCACAGGAGAGGATTATCCCGATAGATTTGCGAACCGAAATGTCGCAGTCTTATCTGGAATACGCCATGAGCGTGATAGTGGGTCGGGCGTTGCCAGATGCCAGGGATGGTCTAAAACCTGTGCATCGTCGCATTCTCTACGCAATGCACGAGCTAGGTCTGCTCCACGATCGCCCCTTTAAGAAATGCGCCCGTGTAGTGGGGGAAGTGTTGGGTAAATATCACCCCCACGGCGACACAGCAGTATATGATGCCTTGGTGCGGATGGCGCAGGATTTTTCCATGCGATCGCCCCTAGTTAACGGACATGGTAACTTCGGTTCGGTAGACAACGATCCACCAGCCGCCATGCGGTACACAGAATGCCGCTTACAAGCTTTAACTAGCGCTGGGCTACTGCACGATATTGAGTATGAAACCGTAGATTTCGCTGATAACTTCGACGGTTCCCAACAAGAACCGACAGTCTTACCGGCACGGATTCCCCAATTATTGCTCAACGGTTCCTCTGGGATTGCCGTGGGTATGGCAACCAACATTCCCCCCCACAATTTGGGCGAATTGATTGATGCTTTGGTGGCTGTAATCCACAATCCAGAAATCACCGATCTCGAATTAATGCAGTATGTCCACGGCCCAGACTTTCCGACTGGGGCGCAAATTTTGGGGACATCTGCGATTCGAGAAGCTTACACTACTGGGCGTGGTTCCATTACCATGCGTGGTGTCGCTAACATTGAAACCGTTGAACAACGGGGACGGCCAGATAGAGAAGCAATTATCATCACCGAATTGCCCTATCAAACCAATAAAGCGGCGCTAATTGAAAAAATCGCCGAAATGGTGAACGAAAAGCGGCTAGAGGGCATCGCAGATATCCGGGATGAAAGCGATCGCGACGGGATGCGAGTTGTCATCGAACTCAAGCGTGATGCTTATCCTCGCGTCGTTCTAAACAACCTCTACAAACAAACGCCACTGCAAGCCAACTTTGGGGCGAATATGCTGGCGTTGGTGAATAGCGAACCCCAAGTACTCACCCTCAAGCAGTTCCTAACCGTCTTCTTAGATTTCCGCATCGAATCCATTGCCAGACGCACCCGTTACGAACTGCGGAAAGCCGAAGAACGCGATCATCTCCTGCAAGGATTGTTGATTGCCCTATCCCAGTTAGATCCAATTATTGTCTTGATTCGTCATGCTCCCGATGCGCCGACAGCCAAAGGCGAGTTAATCACAACTTACGGACTCTCGGAAGTGCAAGCAGATGCGATTTTGCAGATGCAATTGCGGCGGTTAACTGCCTTAGAAGCAGACAAAATTCGTTTGGAACACGACGAATTACAAGCAAAAATTACCGACTTGCAAGATATTTTGGCACGCCGGGAGAGAGTGCTAGAAATTATCGAAACCGAAGTCGCGCAACTGAAAACTAACTTTGCCACACCCCGCCGCACGGTAATTTTACCAGGGGAAGGAGAATTAGACGATCGCGACTTAATTGCCAATGAAAAAGCGATAATTCTGGTGACAGAGCAAGGCTACATCAAACGGATGCCAGTTAACACCTTTGAAGCCCAAAGCCGTGCTACCAGAGGCAAAGCCGCAGCCAAGGTGAAAGATGATGATACCATTGAGCATTTTTTGACTTGCTGCGATCACGACAGTATTTTATTCTTTAGTGAGCGTGGTGTTGTTTATTGCCTGAGAGCCTATCAAATCCCAGCGAGTTCGCGTACCAGTCGCGGGACACCTATTGTCCAGATGCTACCCATTCCCAAAGAGGAAAAAATCACCTCGATTGTACCTGTTGACGAGTTTAGCAGCGAAGAATATCTGGTCATGCTCACTAAGGGCGGCAATATCAAGAAAACCGAATTGGCAGCCTTTAGTCATATTCGCGCCAATGGTTTGATTGCCATTTCCTTAGAAGAAGGCGACCAACTGCGCTGGGTGCGACGTGCGAGAGTAGAGGATAGTGTAATCATTGGTTCTCGTAATGGGATGGCGATTAACTTCCGGTGCAACCACGAACAACTGCGTCCTTTAAGTAGGGCGACTCGTGGGGTGAAAGCCATGAAACTCAAAAATAAAGATGAACTCGTGGGTATGGATATTCTGCCCGCAGCAATTCTGGAAACTTTGGATGTAGCAGAAGCCGAAACTGAAGATATCGAAGCAACCGAAGCAATCGAAGCAATTGAAACAGAAGATATCGAAATTACCGAAACTACTGAAGAGTCCGCAGAAGTGCCTAGTACTGGCATTGTTGGCCCTTGGGTGTTGGTAATTACGATGGGAGGATATGGTAAGCGCGTACCCGTTGCCCAGTTCCGACTACAAAATCGTGCTGGTCAGGGTTTAATGGCAACCAAGTTCAAAAACCGCAAAACCAAAGACAAGTTGGCAACCCTACGCATTGTCAACAATGATGATGATGAAATCATGATGGTGACAAATCGTGGTATTATCATCCGTCAAGCGGTAAATGCGATTTCTATCCAATCGCGATCGGCAACTGGAGTCAGAGTACAGCGTTTAGATGAAGATGACGCTATTACCGGAGTAGCAATAGTTCCACCTGATGCTGCCGATGCAGAAGAAGCAGAATAAAAAGCAGGGGGAGAGGTTAACCACCTTACTCCCTTATTTAATTGCCTTAGCTAGCGGCATTTTAATGGGGCTAACCGTAGCCCCAGTAGGTGCATGGTTCCTGGCTTGGATTGCCATAGTTCCTTTATGGGTGCTAGTTATAACTTCAGCCAAAGATAAAAACCAATTCCCTCCGGCTTTCCTCTGGGGTATTGGTTTTCACGGTGTCGCCCTATTCTGGATTACCGGAATTCATCCGATGACATGGTTGGGCGTTCCTTGGTTGCCAAGCTTGGCAATTACGATTTTTTGTTGGGGATTTATCAGTGTCTTGGGTGGGGTATTCCTTACTATTTGGGCGGCTGTAATGGTTCGCCTGGGTGGAAAAAAACCGTGGTTACGTATACTTATTGGTACAGCCGTCTGGTGCGGCTTAGAAAGTCTATGGAGTGCTGGCCCTCTGTGGTGGAGTTCACTTGCTTACACCCAAAGTCCGCAGAATCTCGTAATTGTACATCTGGGTCAACTCTCTGGGCCTAATACTGTGACAGCAGCAATAGTTGCTGTAAATGGGTTAATTGCGGAAGGATGGATAAACCGCAGAGGCACAGAGGGCACAGAGAAAATTTCCTCCGTGTTCTCTGCGCCTCTGCGGTTCGTTAATAAATACTTAGTTTCCGCCACAGGATTATTAATTACCTTACACCTCATCGGTTTTTTCCTATACAGTCGTCCCATCGCCCAACCCCCAGAAGCAGCCTTGAAAGTGGGGATTGTTCAAGGTAATATTCCGAACCGACTTTTACGAAGTTCCGAAGGGTTTCGTCGCGCCCAAGAAAATTACACTAATGGGTATTTAACTTTAGCAGACCAAGGTGTAGATGCAGTCCTCACCCCAGAAGGAGCCTTACCTATTTTCCAGCGTAACTTGTTGGGAACTGCCTTAGTCGCAGCTGTGAAAGAAAAAGGTGTAGTTGCTTGGATTGGGGCTTTTGGCGAACGAGGAGACAGTTATACAATTAGCTTGTTTACTTTCAACAGTAAGGGTGAAATTGTCAGCCGCTACGATAAGTCCAAACTCGTACCTTTGGGAGAATATATTCCCTTTGAAGGAATTTTCGGCGGGTTAATTCAACGCTTGTCGCCTTTGGAGGCACACCAAGTTCCTGGTTCAGCAAATCAGATATTTGACACTCCTTTTGGTCGTGCGATCGCTAGTATATGTTATGAATCCGCTTTTCCTGAACAATTTCGCCGTCAAGCTGCGGCGGGTGGGCAATTTATCCTCAGTTCTTCTAATGATGCCCATTACACTGCATCCATGCCATTCCAGCACCATGCACAGGATATCATGCGGGCAATTGAAACCGATCGCTGGTCAGCACGGGCAACTAATACCGGATATTCAGCTTTTGTAGATCCTCACGGTAGAACCTTGTGGATGTCTGGATATAATACTTACGAAACTCATGCTGAAACAATTTATCGGCGACAGACACAAACTTTATATGTGCGTTGGGGTGATTGGTTAACACCTTTGTTGCTGGGATTGAGTGTCTTAGGGTGGTTTGTGCAGAGAGTGGTTAACTAACGCTAATATCAGATCGTAACTACAGTGACATCCACGAGTAATAGTTACCATTTGAGTCTCTAAAAGAGGAATTGTGGCATGGAAGACATTCAGCAACGCAAGCTTTTATCCGCCCTAAGCCACGGAGCAATATTTTTTAGCTCTACGATTATCTCCATTGGCATACCGATTGCAATTTTGTTAATTAGTAATGACCCGATTATCAAAAGCAATGCCAAAGAATCACTCAATTTTCATATAAATCTTTATATTTATGCACTTATCTTTGCATTGCTGACTGTTGTGGGAATTGGTATTTTGTTATTGATTGCTTTGGGTGTAGTCAGTTTTATTATGCCAATTATTGCCATTATCAATGTTCTGAACCAGCCAAATGTGTCTTACCGCTACCCGTTTATTTTTCGATTTGTATAATTAAAAGAGTTGTAAAAAAAATGTAGGTTGGGTGTAGGCTTTGCGTAACCCAACATTCTGAGATAAGCTGTTCCACATTTAAATTACATATACTGGGCGGGCAGGATGCCCACCCTACAAGAGTTATATTTAATTCGATTATGCAAATTAGATGTTTTTTAGCTTATGTTGGGTTGCGCTCCGCTTCACCCAACCTACGTCTAATGCACTATTTTAGTCTTACCATGCCACTACAATAATTGTATTTTTAATTTATAAATCGCCTCTAACTGAACTTTATTGCAATGTAGCAAAGCTTTCTTAAAGTGACACACAATGTTAGGTAATTCTCCATTTTGTCTATTGGAAAAAATTATATTTTGCTAGACGATTACTTCTTTATTACACAGGTTGATATAATTTGCAATTCTCCATAAGATTGAAATTTAAATACAGGATTTCATACCAAATTTAAGTTTAAAAAAAGTGTATAAGGGGTAATTTGTAGACTTTCAGGTGTTTTAATAAAGTTATTACCAAAGTCTAGTTGAAGCAAAAACATGAAAGGTCTTAGGAAGTTATCCTCAATAGCGCTATTGCTATGTGCCTTTGTGTATCCGCCCTCATTAGCTGAAGCAAAAGATATTTCTTTAAATAATGCTCGCAATGAACAGAGCGCCGCACCAGAAGCTAATCTAGTTGGAGATAAAACTGGAGAGCTTTTAATTGCTCAACGGCGGCCAGGACGATACCGAATGATCCGAAGACGGCAGATTATCCGACAACGGCAGCCCTATGGACGATACCAAAATATCCGACGACGGCAGCCTTTCGGACGATACCAAAATATCCGACGACGGGATCAGTTAAGACAAAGGCAGATTATCCAACGACGGCAGCCCTACGGACGATATGGCATTATCCGAAGTCGTTATTAAGCCAAAGCTGATACAACTAACTAATGGTTAGTGGTTTAATCACCAACCACTAACCATTAACTATGGTTATCTTTTAATGACTTGCTACTACCTCTCCTTCAAGGCGAACTAGTCGGTCTGCCAAAAGTTTTTCAAGGTCTTCTAATGCCTTGGTAAAACCTTTGATGCCCTCGTCTAGTTTGTCAGTTGCCATGCGGTCAGCAGCGTGCATTTTGTCATAGCTAGCTTTGTCAATGGATATCTTTTCGATTGACAAACTTGCTGCCTTGGCGGGGTCAAGTTTACGTGGCAGTTCTGCAACAGTTGACTGCAATTCAGCCAAAAGTGATGGAGAAATGGTCAGCAAATCACTACCTGCAAGTTCAGTAATTTCACCAAGATTACGGAAGCTAGCTCCCATAACTTCGGTTTTATAGCCAAATTTCTTGTAGTAGTTGTAGATTTTGGTGACGGACAAAACTCCAGGATCTTCGGTTGCTGGGTAGCTATCGCGTCCGGTATCTTTTTTGTACCAGTCGAGAATCCGACCGACGAAAGGAGAAATTAGGGTAACGCCGGCTTCTGCACAGGCGATCGCTTGGTGAAGACCAAACAACAAGGTAAGGTTACAGTGAATACCTTCTTTTTCAAGAATTTCCGCTGCGCGAATGCCTTCCCAAGTGGTGGCAATTTTAATTAAAACGCGATCGCGGCCAATTCCAGCAGCTTTATACTGGGCAATTAAATCCCGTGCTTTAGTCAGAGTAGCTTCAGTATCGTAGGACAAGCGAGCATCTACTTCTGTAGACACACGACCGGGAATAATTTGTAAAATCTTTAATCCAAAAGCAACTGCTAAACGGTCAAAAGCTAGAGAAACTATCTGTGCTTGGGTGGCTCCGTCTCCAGCATCTTTCTTCGCTTGCAGTAAAGTTTGATCGACAATTCCCTGATATTCTGGCATTTGCGCCGCAGCAGTAATCAGAGAAGGATTGGTGGTGGCATCTTGGGGTTTGAACTTTTCAATTGCCTGGATATCCCCCGTATCCGCGACCACAACAGTCACTTCTCGCAATTGTTCTAGTAAATTCTTAGACATAAAAGACTCCGTGATGTTTGTTTAGGATTTACTTATTCCCTAGCGAGTGCTGAGTGCTGAGTTAGGAGTAGAAACGCGATTAATCGCGTCTGTACAAGAGTTATTATTCTCTTCCTTATCTTCCCAGTCACCAGTCCCCAGTCCTTAGTTCCTTCAATTCTGATTCTGGCAATTTTTCGGAATCATTGCCCAATTTTGCTTACTATCTTGAGCCACAGCCCTATTCTAAGTGGCTTATGCCGATATTGGCTGTCCAATGGAATGCACTTTGATTAAACTAGTTGTGCCCGATTTACCAATTGGAACGCCAGAGGTAATCACTACTTTATCGCCCTTATTCGCTAGACCCATATCTACAACTGTGTTCACCACATTGGTAAACATCTCTTCAGCATGGTGAACTGGTGGGATCAGCAAAGCTTCCACACCCCAAGAAAGCGCTAGTTGGCGATAAGCGGTGATGTCGGAGGTGAGGGCAATAATGGGAGAAGTCGGCCGATATTTAGACACCATTCTCGCTGTATTTCCAGAGGAAGTGTTACAAAGAATAGCCCGTGAGCCTGTTTCATAAGCGATGCGACAGACTGATTCTGCTACAGATTCGGTAACGCTAAGACTACCTGCCTCATGACACCAAGCATGTTTGCTACCCTCATCTAGAGCCTGTTCTGTCCGCACGGCGATATTGTGCATCATCTGGACGGCGGCGATGGGATATTGTCCAACAGCTGTTTCACCAGAAAGCATTACCGCATCCGTACCATCTAAGATGGAGTTAGCAACATCAGTTGCTTCGGCGCGGGTGGGGTCGGGGGCGCTAATCATCGACTCTAGCATTTGGGTGGCTGTAATCACCGGTTTGCCAGCACGATTGCAACGGCGAATAATATCTTTTTGAATGAGGGGTACTTCGTGAATTGGCACTTCCACTCCTAAATCGCCACGGGCAATCATAATTGCGTCGGCAACTTTCAGAATGGAATCAAAGTTTTCTAGTGCTTCTGCTCTTTCGATTTTGGCAATTAAGCGAATGGAAGCACCAGCCGCTTCAATCATGCGCTTGGCGGGTTCTAAGTCTTGTGGCGATTGGACAAAGGACACCGCTACCCAATCTACACCCAACTGAATCCCAAAGCGTAGATCCAGTAAGTCTTTTTCGGTGATGGAACTAACAGGTAAAGGAGTTTGTGGTAGATTTACTCCTTTATGTGTGGAAATTAACCCGCCAGTTTTCACTTGGGCGCGAATGCGATCGGCATCGCGATCGGTAACAATCAATTTGACGCGACCATCATTAATTAAAATCGGTTCACCTGGTCGCACCATTGCGAACAAAGTCGGTAATGGTAGAGGTATTTCCTCAATGCTCTCACCCTTTTCTTGCAATACAAAGGTGACTTCAGTACCAGCTTCTAAATTTAACCCTTCCGGTGGTAAAGTTCCCAAACGAATCTTGGGGCCACACAGGTCTTGCATAATTGCGATCGGTTTTTGCTGCTCATTACTAATTTGTCTGAGATAGTGAGCAGTTTGAGCATGGAATTCGTAAGCCCCGTGGGAAAAATTCAACCGTGCCACATTCATTCCAGCTTCTACCAAGCCTCGCAGATTTTCGGGTGCAGATGTAGCGGGCCCAACAGTACAAATGATTTTGGTTCGACGCATAGGGATTAGGGGTTGAGGAGTAACCTGCAAATTTGGATGGTTTATACCAATTCGTAATTCGTAATTCGTAATTCGTAATTAAGAGACTTCACATCCAAATTCACATGTGCTTCATATCACTGGTTTGCTAAATAAAGATACTAGATCGCGTTTTGTTTTAAGTGTATTTACCACTTGACCCAAATCCCCAAAGTCAAGGGTCAAAAGTCAAAAGTTAATCACCAATGACCAATGACCAATGACAAATGACCAATTAAACTACAGCAACTGTAGAGGCGAGTTTTTCCTTTTGTGACATAGACAACATCAGGTCAATCACGCGATTCGAGTAGCCCCACTCGTTGTCATACCAGGCAATTACCTTGAAGAAGTTAGAATTCAACTCAATTCCAGCACCTGCGTCGAAGATACTAGAATGGGTATCGCCTTGAAAATCTGTAGAAACTACTTCTTCATCTGTGTATCCTAAAATACCCGCTAGCGAACCTGCGGCAGCCTCTTTCATAGCAGCACAGATTTCTTTGTAACTAGTGGCTTTGGCAGTTTTGAAAGTTAAATCAACTACAGAGACATCGGGAGTCGGAACTCGTAATGCCATACCAGTCAATCTACCCTTCAATTCTGGTAAAACCAGTGCTACAGCTTTAGCTGCGCCTGTGGAGGAGGGAATAATATTCTGGCTTGCACCTCGACCACCCCGCCAGTCTTTCTTGCTGGGGCCGTCTACAGTTGGCTGAGTGGCAGTCATGGCATGAACAGTGGTCATCAACCCTTCAGTTAACCCAAAGTTATCATTGATGACTTTAGCTATGGGAGCTAGACAGTTTGTAGTGCAGCTAGCATTGGAGACAATGATATCCTTGCTGGGGTCAAATAGGTGATGATTGACACCCATAAGTAAAGTCGTAACTCTATCTGGATCTTTAGTGGGAGCAGAAATTACCACGCGCTTTGCACCTGCTTTTAGGTGGTTTGCGGCTCCTTCGTAGTCAGTGAAAAGTCCGGTGGCTTCTACGACATAATCCGCACCTGATTTTCCCCAAGGTAACTCTGCTGGATTTCTCACCGACACACAAGGAATGAAGTGCCCATCAATGAGAATACCGTCTTCCTTGGCTTCAACCTTCTGCTTTAATTGACCGTGGGTTGAGTCGTACTTTAATAAGTAAGCAAGGTTATCTGGTGGTACTAGGTCGTTAATGCCCACAAATTCAATATTGGGATTATCGATGCCAGCGCGAAGCACGAGTCGCCCGATTCGACCGAAGCCATTGATACCAACTTTCAATTTAGTCAAGATTAAGCCTCCCGTTGTGGAAGTTGAACAAAAGGAGAAAGTTAAAAGTCAAAATAGATTGCCTTTTATTCTTTACTCTTTGATCCTGACAGTATCAGCAAGCTAAGGCATATTTACTTGGCATCTTTTAAGGATTGGGGCATTGGGGAATGGGGAACGGGGAATGGGGAATGGGGAACGGGGAATGGGGAAAGGGGAATGGGGAATTGGGAATGGGAGAATAATAACTCCTAACTTTTGTACAGACGCGATTCATCGCGTCTCTCCTGTACAGATGAGGGGGGCAACCCACGATTCGTTAGGAGGTAAACAGCAAAAGTTCCTAACCAGTGACTAGCTGCATAATGTTCAATTACAACATCTGTGAGTCCATGCTGACGATGGTGAAGAGCAGCAGAGCGGAGTGTTTCTATGCGGCGATCGCTATTTGCCAATCCAGATATGATACCCTCAAGCATCCAAGCACGACTGAGATTAAGACCGTAGAAATGGGCTTGCATATAATCTTGAGGATTATCCACTCTGGCTGGTTCTAACCAATTTACTGAATTATCAATGGGTATTTGTGGCAGAAAATTGGTGAGCCAGTCGGTGAAATCTGTTGTTGGCAGAATTCGCCGCATCAGGTCTGCTTCAGCAAGTCCAGGAGAGAGAAAATCGTAGCCAAGTGGTTCAAATTGTAACGAGTAGTTGCGATCGCTAAGATAAAATTGCCGTGCTTTATTCTCCAATAACTGAGTAAAATCAGTATTTTCGGTAATCCTTGCCCAATCTAGCATCAAACCAAGTGCAAAGGCTGTTTGGCTATGCACCCCTGTGCGATTTGGCAGTTTCAGTTCGTTAATCCAGCGCTGTAGGTTATCAGCAATCAACTTTTCTAGCGGTTCCAATACAACCCGCCATTCTTTTGCTTGAGCATGATTCCACTCGTGAAGTTCCGCAGCCAGTTGCAGAAACCAGGCCACACCGTAAGGAAATTCAAAAAAGGGTCGCCGTTGAAAATGGGCAATTTCTCCTTGAATTTTCTCAGGCGTTAGGCTTTGCCCAAGTGCTTGTTTTGATGCTGCATTGAAAGAGGCTTCGGGGAAGTGACGCATAAGACGTACCAGCAACCAGTGACCATGTACGGCTGAATGCCAATCTAAGCAGCCATAAAAAGCAGGAGTTAATTGACGCGGTGGTTTGATATCCTCGTCGCTCTCAGCCCAACGCAGAATACTGTTAGGATACTCTCGCTCGATACAATCCAGCACTAATTGAGCAAATTGTACTGCGATCGCTTCATTAATCTCCAAATTATCGGGTAGCATGGTCACGTCGCTTTGCTCCGAATTAAAAATTAAAAATTAAATTTAGGTGCTTATATCCCAATACAGTTCAGTTAAGCATTTCTTTCTTCTCTCAGTGCCCTCTGCGCCTCTGTGGTTCGTTAAAAAAATTGACTTTGACAAAGAGTTTTAGCCTTAACTGAACCGTATTGGCTTATATCCTTTTTGCGTAAAAGCGTAGTGTTTTTAATGCAGGGGAATGGGAACTGGGTATTTAGGACGGGTTAAAGCCCCAAACATCATTTTTCCACGCTCTTCCCAATCCCCAACCCCTTTTACCATTGCAAGGTCTTGTAAATTTAATTCACTAGTAGTTAGCCAAGTGAACTTGGCGGGGTAAAGGGTAAAGGGGAAGGGGGAAAGGTTTCAAATCCCTTACCCCTTACCCCTTCCCCTTTACCCAGACATCACGCAGCATTTTTGGGTTGGCAGACTACTAGGAATTAACCATCACTTGCGCTTCAGGTTTTACCCTAGCTTCTGCTTCCAGAAATTCAGTCACTTGAGCTTCAATTTCATCCCGGACAATTTGGCGATACTCCAAGAAATGCTCAATTTGGGCACAAACGGCTAAGTAGCTACTCACCCCACCTGGATTATGCTGATACATACTCCACAAGTTGCGCCAGAATTGCCAGCGCGTCTGACGACGTACACCCTGCCGCCAGCAAATGATTAGAAACGCTCGGAGTACTTTCCAGTTCAATGGTTTTTTAGCAGCTTTGCCCTTTTTCGGATAGGTTGCTTCGCCCAAAAGCCGGAAGTGTTTGTATGTACGCTCCAAAAACCGCTCTGGCTCATACAAATCACAGAATGCCTGCACATATTCACGAGCAATGTCTTCTAACGGTCGAGTTGGGACAAAGTTCATCAACGTGGTTTGGTTGATGTTGGCTGATTTATTGCGGAGTCGTCCTTCTTTTTCTAATCTATGCCAGAGGGCTGTATCTGGAAGCGCTTGCAGCATACTGAATAAGGCAGTGGGTATTGCTGTTTGCTCAACAAACTTGACAATCCGTGCGCCGGCTCCTACTTTTTCGCCATCAAACCCAATGATAAAGCCTGCCATAACTCGCAACCCTGAGCGGGTAATTCTATTTACCGCTTCACTGAGCGAGTCTCTGGTATTTTGGTATTTCTGAGTGAAAGTTAGACTTTCTTCGTCGGGGGTTTCAATTCCTAGAAAAACCGCTCCAAAATTACACGCTACCATCAAGTCCATCAGTTCTTGATCTTGGGCTAAATCAACTGAAGCCTCTGTCGCAAAAGAAAAGGGATAGTTATGTTCTACCATCCAGGGCAGAAGAGACTTCAAAAATAATTTGACATTCCGCTTATTACCAATGAAGTTGTCATCCACCATAAAAATACTGCGCCGCCAACCCAGTTTGTAGAGATAATCAAGTTCTGCTAATAGTTGTTCTGGGTTTTTGGTGCGGGGTTTGCGACCATATAGCACAATAATGTCGCAAAATTCACACTGGAAGGGACATCCACGGGAAAATTGCACCGACATTTCCGCATAAGCTTCAAACTCTAACAAGTCAAAGCGAGGGGTGGGAGTGTTGGTAACATCTGGTTTTTCACCGCCAGAGCGAAAGATACCTGTGCGATCGCCCCGTGCGATCGCTGCTACAAATAAGGGTAGGGTAATTTCCCCTTCGTCCAATATCAAATAATCCACTCCGGCAGATGTCATTTCATCTGGTAACGCTGTCGGGAAAGGCCCACCCACAGCTACCCGTTTACCTCTCCGTTTTGCTTCTAATATCTGACAGAGCAAGTCTTCTTTTTGCACAATCATCGCCGACATAATAACCAAATCGGCCCAAGCCCACTCTGCTTCCGTACAGGCACGAACATTTCGATCTACTAGCTTATACTCCCATTCTTGAGGTAATATCGCGGCTACAGTTACCAAACCTAAAGGCGGTAGCATTGCTTTACGGTCTAATAAAGCCAGTGTTTTTTCAAAAGACCAAAAGCTTTTTGGAAAAAGGGGGTATAGAAGTAAAACGTTCATATTTGATGCTTATAAACCTTGATCTTAGCTGCTGGTTAAGTTCAAATACAACTTCGCCGCTCTGGTAAAACACTTAGAGAAGCTTTTGTATGCAGTAGCTGTAAATTCTACTATGACTGATTTAGACGAAACAATATTTTTTAAGGGCAATTATTACTACTTTTATACTAGGGAGGACTCCAAGACTGCGGGTTTTGCTGAATTAAGGAATGATTCTTGTAGGGTGGGCATCTGCCTTAACTTCATTTGAACGAGGCAGGGGGAGGGAGGAGGGGGCAGGGGGCAGGGGGCAGGGAGCAAGGACAGCCCGCAAATATGGAAAGCCACTTGGCAAATTGGCAACTCTGAACAAATTAACTGTGTTATTTTTAATAACTATACAAGGTGTATTTGCACTTTCAAGCTATTTTTTAGACGGGCTGCAACCCGTCTTTATTTATCTTCAGATCCTTTTACAGCAGTTTTCATGTATTTGAACTATATCTGTCGTAGGAGCAATTCATGAATTGTCCCTACAACGAAAGTCCTAAATTTAATTATTTGCTCAACAACTTTTAGGGTGTTATATAACATTTTCTAAACAACATCTCAATAAAGAGAAAGACGTTTGAATCTGTTCTTTTCCCCTGCCCCCTACTCCCTGCCTTCTGCCTCCTTCAACTTCTCAGTTGCACAGGCATAGCTAAATAGGTCATTTTCAAACCACCCAATGGTGTAAAAATAACTGGAGTCAGGCTTTGATTTAGGTGCATTTGAATTTCGGTAGATGGCAACTCTTTCAAGCCTTCCATCAAATATTTAATATTAAAAGCAATTTCAATGTTTTCTCCAGATATCTGCGCTGGCATTGACTCTCTACCACTACCCACATCTTGAGCTTCGCAAGATAAGGTAATTTCTTGAGCTTCGCTATCAATAGTAAGTTTGACAATATTATTTTTTTGATCAGCTAGCACGGCAATTCGTTCCAAAGTGCTGACAAATTGTCGCCGTTCAATTGTCACTTGTCGTTCAAATTGACGCGGAATCAATTGTCGATAAGCAGGATATTGCCCTTCTAATGTGCGACTAGTCAAGCGTTGATTTTGCCATGCAAATACAACTTGACCTTGATCGAAATATAAAGCTACAGGTTCATCTGATGAGGCGCTATGAGCTAGCATCCGTTGAAGTTCGCGTAATGCTCTCGCTGGTACTGTAACCTCTAATTGACTAGTTCCCCCTAGAGGACGCTCGTTGCTAGTTTCTACCACTGCTAGGCGATGTCCGTCGGTAGCTGCAAATTCTAGGGTATCTTGTTTAACTGTTAAATGTACTCCCGTGAGTACTTGTTTAGTTTCATCACCACTGGTAGCAAATAATGAACCCCGTAATCCCTCAACTAATGCGGCGGTGGTGAGATAAATTACTTCTGTATTTTCAATTACAGGTAGTTCAGGAAATTCTTCCGGTCCCATTGCTCGGACTTGATAATGTCCACTTTTGGGTGTGAGTGTAACTATTAAACCTTCTCCACCGGATGTTGCACCTGTGAGGGCTGATTCATCGTCTAAAGTGATTTCACCTTCTGGAAGACGAGAGGTGATATCTACAAGTAACTTAGCAGGAAGTGCGATCGCACCACCTTGCCATACCTCTGCGTTAAAGCTGGTGCGGATTCCCAAGCTGAGATCGAAGGCTGTTAAGCTTACTTGGTTAGTTTCAGCATCCGCTTGTAACAGCACATTGGCAAGTACTGGATGAGTTGGTCGTGAAGGTACTGCACGACTAACGAGTGAGAGATTTGTACTGAGATCGCTTTGGGAGCAAACTAATTTCATAAGTGAGATTCAGCTGGTGAAGGATATGGTAACATCCTTATCGTTTATAGGCGATCGCTGATGAAGTTATTTAAGGGTAAAATTCCAAACTCACCAATCCTTTAGCAGCCGATTCTGTTAAGCTTTCTTCTGTAAATGGATCTTATGAATGGGGCATCGGCTGCGATCATCAGTTAGCTAAAATCCAATAGGGTTCATATAGCGGTTTTCGTACCCTCCGGGAAGCCGCTACGCATCTTAATAGATGCAATAGACTTTAACCTCTCTCCTTTTAGGTAAGTTAACTACCTGTGGAAAACTTGTGGAAAAACATGGGTACTTTTTCACAAAGTAATTATACTTAATTAAGTTTTATCAGGAAAATATCAAGTTTTCCACAGATTTTTCCACAAAAAGTAAGATTTTTTCCATAATCTAAGTTAAATTTAATCAATTTTTATACGTTACTTAATATTTTCAACTAATTATTCAACCATTAAGACTAGCGATCACACTACTGGTTGTGGAAAACTTAAAATATATCTTCAGGATAAAATAAAGACTAGTAAAGCTAAACTTCGGTAAAGGTTACAAAACAAATCAAATCAGATTCAATGACCGCTACTCATCATTTCTGGCTACCTGCACCGACAGATTTAACTTTGTTACCAGATGAGATTCATGTCTGGCGTATAGAACTTGACCAACCAGAACTACAACTGCAAAATTTAGCAGCAACTCTTTCCAGTGACGAAACGGCTCGTGCTGAACGGTTCTATTTTCAGGAACATAGACAGCGTTTCATTGCTGGTCGTGGTATTCTCCGAACTATATTAGGTCGCTATTTGGGTATCCAACCCTTACAAGTGCAGTTTAATTATCAACAGCGTGGCAAACCAGTATTAGCAGACACATTTGCCGATAGTGGACTGGCATTTAATTTGTCTCATTCCCAAGGGTTGGGTTTGTGTGCGGTGAATTGTACTCGCCCAATTGGTGTAGACCTAGAATATATTCGCCCGATGTCTGATATTGAAGCTCTTGCCAAACGGTTCTTTTTACCGAGAGAATATGAGATGTTGCGATCGCTATCTCCCAATCAACAGCAAGAAGTATTTTTCCGTTACTGGACTTGTAAGGAAGCTTATCTAAAAGCAACTGGAGACGGACTATCCCAGTTAGAACAAGTTGAAGTGTCGTTGACTCCTACAGAACCAGCCAAGTTACAGATATTAGAAGACTGGAGTCTTTTTGAACTAGTACCTGCAAACAATTATGTTGCTGCCGTTGCTGTAGAGAATTTTGGCTGGAACTTAAAGTGTTGGCAGTATTGATGTTGATTAAGCTCATCTCTTGGCTGAAACAAGAGAGATATTGCAGACAAATGACCAATGACAAATGACAAATGACAACCTGCTTACTTATCTTCCTGCATATTTCGCACAATTTTTGTCACCAGGTTTCTAGGTACAAATCTGACGCTTTTTGCAAGTATTGCATTGAGTAAACCAGGAATGACAATGGTTTGACCCTTCATTAAGGCACGAAAACCAACTTCAGCTACTGTTCGTGCATCCATCATTCTCTTACCCTTGAGCAACTTAGAGTCAGCCATTCCGGTTCTCTCATGAAAGGCAGATGCGGTTGAGCCTGGGCAAAGAACTGTCACAGTGACACCAGTACCTTCTAACTCATTAGCGATCGCTTCTGAAAACGATAAGATATAGGCTTTAGTAGCAAAATAAACCGCCATCAAAGGCCCTGGTTGAAACGCCGCAGCCGAGGAGACGTTTAATATCTTACCTTCACCTTGCTTGACCATGTGCTTCAGGAATAGCTTAGTTAAATGGGTGAGACACACCAAATTTACCTGTAGCATTTCCAGTTCAGTAGCTAAGTCTGTTTCATGAAATAATCCATAGATACCAAATCCAGCATTATTTACCAGCACATCAACATTAATATCGGCTTTTTGCAACTCCGTGAAAATTTCTTCAGGAGCAGTTGATATAGATAAATCCTTAACAATAGTTTTGACAAAAATTCCAAATTTTTCTTGGAATTTAGCTGCAATTTCTACTAGCCTTGGCCCATTTCTGTCTACTAAGACCAGATTGTAATTATGAGCAGCAAAAATACACGCTAATTCGTAGCCAATTCCACCGGCTGCGCCAGTAATAAGAGCAGTTTGTTTGCTCTGTTTTTGATGTGTTTTGTTCATGTAAGAATGTTGGTGAATTCAACTTGATGAAGCTGCGTTGCATTTACAGTGGTTCTTGTTCTACAATTAAGTACGCGTAATATCTCAACCTACAATAAATATCTTGAGTTATTACCCTTTCAAATGCTTATGTGATGCATTGGATAGATGTAGCAGTCCAAACGTAAATTTAGGACTTATGCATCGAAGAAGTTAGGCCTTAAAGGAGTTCGGTTATTTCAGACTGCTAGCATTTGGTTTTTGATCACTCACAAAAGCCAGCGGGTAAAATCAACCTTTTATGCCCGACATTAACCATTCTATCCTCAATTGCTTCTGTCAAGGGTTGAATACTAAAAATTTACATGATTGAGCATAAAAAAACAGGGCAATTATATTGCCGCTGTTAGTGTATTAGTTGTTGCTGGCATCTGAAATATTGGCTATTTAGTAGTACTGAGTTTTAAAAAGCTTGGACTAAATAAACTTATTTTTTAGGTTCGTAACGCACCGAAAGTATCCAGGATGGTGCGTTACGTTCCTAACATATCCTACGTAAGTTGTGAATTACTAAGCGATATTTAAGAAGCCGCTTTGAATCAAGTAGGCGGTATAAGTCATGAACAATTGAGAGTCAATTGGAGGACAAGCAATAGAACTACCTGCCAATGCATGGAGAGTATCTTGGCAGCTAATATGGGGTCTTCTCGCTTGCAAGTACAAATCAGGAATAGTCAGTTGTTCATCAGACCAACGTTCCAGTAAAAAGGGTCGCAGAGTGTACAAAGGGTTGTCAGCAGAAGTCACATTATTGATTAACTCAGATTGCCATTTTTCATAGGGAATCATTTCAACTGAATAACCAAAAGAGCGTATCCACTCAACTAGCATTTTCAAAGCTGCGGGTTGGGGATGTTGTAAATTGAAAGCCTTACCTATGGATTCTTTTTGGCGTGATAGATAAACGATCGCTTTACTTACATAGTCCACAGGTGACATATCCAACATATAATCTACATCAGGGAAATATCCCATTTGTAGACAGCCCTTGGTCATCAAGTTAATAAAGTCATGTGTGTTACAAATGCCTGTCTTGCTATCACCTGAAATCAGTGGTGGTCTGTGGATAGTTACAGGAAGCCCACGGTCACGAGCAATTTTAACTAACTTTTCAGCTACCCATTTAGTTTGTGAGTAACCAAGATAAATGCCTTCCCAATGATTGAATTCATCCTGCTCTTTGACAACCTTGCCAGCATAAGCAGTAGATTCAAAAACAGCAACACTAGAAACGTAATGTACAGGCTTGACTTTAACTTGACAAGCCAATCTCAAAACTTCTTGAGTACCTAAAACATTGGCTGCTTTCAGTGCAGAGTATGGGAAAACATAATTCAACAAAGCAGCACTATGATAAATAGTATCAATATTGGCAGCTAAAATTTGAAACTGTTCCGAACCAATACCTAACAAAGGCTGAGATAAATCGCCGATAATCGGAATAATTCTGGAGTTAAATTCTTCTTGCCAAATTGCATACTGCTCTAGATTTTTTTGGAGTTTGCTTTTGCCTTCTTCAGCATTAGCAGCACGCACTAAGCAATAGATATCCGCATTAGTTTCTTGTAGCAATTCCCGGATGATAAAGGCTCCTAAAAAGCCTGTTCCTCCAGTTAAAAAGATGTTCTTGGGTTCACCTATAGCTACATTAGATGCAGCACCAGGATGGATGGTGGGGTCAAGAACAGCCTCAGCACCTAAATCTAGAACAGTGGGTGCAGCATTGGCATTGGAGGCTACTACCTTTGTATCTTGAACTGGTGAACCTTCTTGCACTTCTTCAGCTAAACGCTGTGAAAGAGCCTCAATATTTGGGTAATGCCACAGCAGCAATGGAGAGGGTTGGAATCCTAGTAATTTTTCTAAGTTACTTACTAGAATCATTGCTTGGGCTGAATCCAACCCATAGTTTTCTAAATGTTCTGTGACATCTATTTCATCAGTTGCGACTCCTAGCAACTTAGCTAAGTTAGATACCAAAAATACTTGAATATCGTCTGCTGTGAAAGACTGTTTTATAGTCATTTTTAAATCTCCAACAATGATGTAGAACGAATAGGGTGATATTGACTGTAATAATCGGAAGCTTGCAGTCCTTGAATTTTCAAATTTTGAACACGGTACAAAAAGGCTGCACCAGTCATAATTTGATTAGCAACATCAACTACACCGCGATTATTTGGTTCAGACAGGTAAGAACCGCGTACCCAGTCATTGAAACCGCCCATTGCCGGGCCACACCAAATTTGATAATCGACTTCTCTACCTTTTTCACCAGAACTAGACCAGCGAGAAGATAATCCTAAATACCAACGGAAAATCAACGCCATTTTTAGTTTAGGATTATTAACTGCTTTCCCAAGTTTCTCAGGATTCTTTTGGGACAAATAAGCCGCAGTCCCTTCCCATACTTCAGCAATAGTTTTGCGAAAAACTTGTTTTTCTAATTTCTCTCTTTCTGCAAGGGGGATGCTTTCAATGGAATCATAAGCGCGGTAGAGTTCAAATAATTTCTGCGCTCGCATGGGGAACATCGTACCCCGTTTGAGAACTTGCAATTTGACTCCCATTTCAAACATATCTGCTGCTGGGGCCATTATCATATCAGCCATTTCTGCTTGGGCTAATAACTTTTTGGTATGTTCACAAGCCCCAGATTCAACACATGACTGATTAATGGAACCGGTCATTATATAAGCAGCACCCATCATAAAGGCTGCTAATGCTGATTGTGGTGTACCAATTCCACCTGCAACGCCGATTCTAATGGGTGTTTGGTAATGATATTGTGCTTGAATCTCATCCCGCAAGGCAATAATAGAAGGTAACACACAAACCAAGGGACGGTTATCTGTATGACCTCCAGAATCAGCCTCGACGGTAATATCATCAGCCATCGGAACTTTGGCTGCAAGGGTTGCTTGTAACTCAGTAATTAGACCTTGTTCAAGAAGTTCTTTGATTATTCTGGCCGGTGCTGGTTGCAGAAATTTAGTCGCAACTTCTCGGCGAGAAATTTTGGCAATGATTTTATTTTTGATTTCAATTTGATTGGCGCTATTCAACCCCAATCCAGCAACACGGTAATAAACAATGTTGGGTGTCAAGTCGAGAAATGCAGAGGCTTCTACTGTTCTCACTTGATATTTTAGGTATAAATCCACTGCGCGGCGTTCAATCGCAGGTTCGTTGGGGCTGTGGATTAGATTAAATGCGTAAGGCCCTTGAGGTAAAGCTTGTTGAATGCGATTTATGGCTGCTTCCAAACGTTCTGGAGTTAAACCACCTGCACCAAAGGAACTCAAAATTTGCTCTTTTCCAAGTGCAATGACCATTTCTTCGGAAGCAATTCCGCCAGCCATTGCGCCGGTAACGTAGGCATATTTCACTCCATGAGAGGAGAGAAAATTCGGATCTCCAAATTGTTGAATGCGGATTGGTGCTGCAAATGTTAGCAGTTCTACTTGTGCTGTTGTGCCATTATCACCAGGGGATAAATAACCCTCATTAGTGACACCGATTTTTCCGGCAACTTTCACGATGTAGCAGGGTTTATTTAACACCATCAATTTATCTTTGATGGTTTGTTTTTCAAAAGATACAGTTTCTAAAGAACCTTTCCAAACCTGGTTTTTGTTATATGACCAAGTGGAGAAGTTAAGACCATTATCGTGTTTACTTAGTACCGTATCTACGGTTGTCACGGTAGTTATCCCTCGGATTACAAACAATGGATGATAAAGTTGAAGGGTGTTGACTCTGTTAACGAACCGCAGAGGCACAGAGGGCACAGAGTAAGAGAGTAATACCAATTCTCTGGGAGATGCACGTAATAATTTTTAAACGAACCGCAAAGGGCGCAAAGAGCGCGAAGGAAGAGATAAGTTAAGAATTAAGCGGTGCAACTTGAGAGAGAATTGGTATGAGATATTAAGATTCTTCGTTAAGCAAGTTTTGGGCGCAAGCTAGTTGCAATTGAATGATTTCGCTCATTTGCTGACTGTAATCTTGTCTAGCTTGTAAGAAGGCTGTGTGTGCTTTCGTTATCTTTGAATTATTAGCATTGAGCTTTTGATACTGGGTCTTATTTAAATCGAACATGCTGATGATGCTACTAATTTTTTGAGTTCTGACGGGTGGGAAAGAAACAGGAATTGGCTGTCTAATTGCGCTTGACTCAGAAGATTGTAATTGTTCTCTCGGTTGAAAAACGTTATCAATGATATTTTTCAGTTTTACTTCTTCTGGCTGAGGCAAGATGTTAGGGGAATGACTTTCTTGTTGGGTTATCTGGGTAGAAGTGTTAAGAAAATCTGTGATTTCAGATTGCTGAAGATTAGGTATCTTTGGATGCTGTATTTTGAAACGTTCGCTCCTAAGATCCCCAGCAAAATCTTCAACAAGTTTGCGATTTTTTTCGCTCAAAATTGTAGCAGCGATCGCTTTTCCACCCAAGGTAACTGTTCTCAATGTTGCTTTATTTGAATTAGCCGTTTCTTGGGCTTTGTTGTACAACGGTGATAAATCTACGTTCACCTGATGACTGAGTAGTTTTGCTAATGCTTTGACCATCGAAGCATGGTCATCCATTCCTCTACGATTTAGAGAGACTGTGATGTGTTCTTGGTTGCCGAGAATTTTATCAATCCATCGTGAACAGACACTACCAGCACCCGCTTCTAGAAATATTTTGACACCATCGCCATAGACACGATTAACTAATTGCGGAAAATCAAGTTCTTGGCACAATCCTTTGGCGATGTTGTGCGCGATCGCATCACTTTCAAGTACAATCGGTTGATAGTCGGCGGCAGAATAAAACACAATATCGGGGAGACTTTGCGACGGTAATTTGTTTACCTTCTTGATTTCCTCGAACTGCGATCGCATCGCTTCACAATGTATCACATGGTCGAAGGGAGCGGGGAAAGAATTGCAACCTAAAGTTGTAATTACTCGCTTACAGGCGGCATCTTCACCAGCAATTAATACTTCTTCTGGTGTGTTGATTTGAGTTAAGTAGACGTGATTCTCATGTTTCAGGCATTCTCTCACTTGAGATGGAGTAGCCATGAGAACATAGGTATTCCAAAAATTGTTGTTTGGTGAATCGGTTAATCCCCAATATTCACGCACAGCATTTTTTGGTCCAGATAATTTATCGCCAAATAGAGGTGATGAGTTTAAGGTGTTACTTCCACCTTCAAAATCACTCCAAACTCCTTGGGCAACCATCATACTAGTTTCACCCAAGCTATACCCAAATACAGATTGCGGCTTGACTTTAAAATCATCTCGGAAAATTGCCGTCATGTATCTAGCAAAGGCGATTTCACTTTCAAACATTGCCAGGGAATCATCTAACAATTGCTTTTCGAGTGTTTCTAGTTGCCTGGTTGTCAATTTAGGTAAGCTTCTGGGATAAACTAGCTTTTCAACATCGGCAGCCCGATTGTAGAGATTGTTACTTTTTAAGTCCTCAAAAACTTTAGGAAATAAGCGGAAGACACTGCGACCAATGCCAATATAAGAATTGACTGCTGCGGGATAAACGTAAGCAACTGCTCCAGTTTTACCCAATGGTTTCGCTGTGAAATAACTACCTAGTGGTGTTTGCCAATCTGTGCCGTTTTCAAAGGCATTATTTACACCTTTGCGGGCAGATTCAATTTCTTTGAGTAAATCTTTTGTGTTACGTCCTGTAATTGATAAGACGTATTTTGGATTAGAATGCTGTTCAAACTTAGCAAATGTCTCGCTGGCGGTAGCTGCTAAAGAAGAACTCGCTTCTATGGTATTTTGGAGATTGTTGAGAAGATCGGAGATGGTGGTGCGATCGCTAACTGCTATCGGAAACAGATGAAAAGGCATTTGTTGCAAATATCTGTTATCCCGTTCCTCTTGGCTGGGTTCCTCCGATAAGATTAAATGGGCGTAACTCCCATCTATACCCATGCTATTAATTGCTGCTATTCTGCGTGTGCCGCCTTTATCAACAAACCAAGGTCTTGATTCCATTGCCACATAGAAAGGACTACCTTCCCATACTTGCGGTGTTTTGACACCAGACCATTTGGGTGTGGCGGGAATATACCTGTAATAAAGACAGAGAGCGGTTTTGATTAAGCTAGCAATTCCCGATGCTGTATAGGTGTGGCCGATATTGGCTTTGACGCTGCCTAATGCACAATGCAAACCATTGCCCACTTTCGGATAAGCTTGCAGTAAACCTGTGATTTCGGCTTCATCCTCCTGGGGAACGCCACTACCAAAGACTTCCACATAGTTGACTTCTGTGGGTTGAATCTCCGCCATCTCGAAAGCTTGTTTGCAGACATTGCTGATAGCTGAAGCATCAGGTTTTACCAAAGCATCACTCAAAGTAGAATTACCTTGTGCGAAACTCATAGCATCAATTACTGCATAGATGCGTTCATTATCTTCTTTAGCAGCTTCGTAGCGCTTGAGGACGACAGCACCCGCACCTTCGCCAACCGTCCAACCATTAGCTTGTTGGTCATAACCCAATGTATTTACACCCGTATTAATTGGCGCAAATTGGCTGCGGAACAAGACATTTTCCACACCACCAGCTAAATCTACTGCACCAACAACGACTGCATCAACTTCACCCGTAGCGAGTAGCATTTGGGCAACTTCCAACGCTTTGAGGGCGGAATTTTCGCCAGCGCTGACGGTGAATGCAGGACCAGTGAAATTCCATAAAGCAGAAATCCGACTCGCCATGATGTTGGCGATGTGACTGACGTATTCGCCGATTTCTACTGGTTGGTGAATGCTATCTTTGACAATGGTTTCCAGTTGGGAAAGCTGTTCAGCAGGTAGAGAAATTCCTTGGTTGAGTAAGCCATCCTTAACTTGCCAAGATAGATTCCATCTTTGCTGTAACTGATGCACAGAGAATTCTGTCTCGGCGGCAACAATCACAGCCACATTGCTACCTTCCTGTAGTTTCGCATCTTTCACGGCGCGATCGCTAACCTTCAAAAGCAACAATTGTTGTGGGTTTAGCTTTTCGATTTCATTCGGTGGGATTTTGCACGATAAAGTATCGATTTCAAAATCCTTGATATATGCTCCTACTGGTGCTTTTCCGTCTGTTAAACCGTACTCTTTCAGGACATTTTCCTGATTTTCTATACCGTGCCATCTTTGAGGCGGTAGAGAAGTAAAATGCTGTGTCCCATCATAAATACTGCGTTCAAAAGCATCTAAACCATTGCAGTTACCAAAAAAGGCATCCATGCCAACAATGGCGACTTTGGTAGGTGGAACAGGTGGAGTTGATTCAACTGATTCTGGTGTAGTTCCTTGTTCTAAAATCAGATGAGAATTAGTTCCGCCAAAACCAAAAGCACTGATAGCCGCTCGTTTAATTGCTGCGTTATTATTAGGCCATGCTGTAGCTGTTCTAACAATTTTGTCGGCAGAAATTGTACTATTTTCTGAAGCTAAAGGATCAGAAACATTCATGGTTGCTGGAATTACACCATGAGACATACTCAAAATCACTTTAGTCAAGCCAACCATGCCAGCAGCAGTTAGCAAGTGACCAGTATTTGCTTTAGCAGAACCTACCAGAGGCGCAGCTTGATTTTGACCAAAAAATGTTTCGATGGAGTTGAATTCGGTTGTATCTCCTAGCAATGTGCCAGTGGCGTGACACTCTAGATAATCGATGCTTTTTGGACTAAAATTTGCTTCCTTGTAGGCTCGTTCAAAAGCTAAGGTTTGTCCTTTAGGATTCGGACTGAGTAAATGTTTACCTTTGCCATCATTCGAGAGTCCATTACCGCAGATAGTGGCAAGAATATTATCGCCATCTCTAACGGCATCAGAATATCTTTTCAGCATTACCATCCCAACACCATCGGCGGGAATTAGCCCTCTAGAGGATTTATCTAAGGGACGGCTAATGCCGTTTTCTGCATACCCTTGAACACCGGAAAATAACATCCGCACGAATAGGGAATCTGCACAACTTATGGCTCCAGCTAACATGACATCAGCTTTGTGCGACCATAAGTAATGAGATGCTAGTTTAATCGCATAAAATGAGGAAGAACAAGCAGCATCCAGACATAAATTAATCTGGGATAGAGATAGAGCTTGAGCAACGATAGATGCTGGTAAACCAGATATCATCGCATTGTACAAAGATGCTTTGGTTGCTGTTGGGACAGCTAAATCAAAATCTTCACACTGCAAAAGTTCTCTGACGGCAGGATTAATAGCTTGCTGGTAAATTGGAGAGAATAATTGATTAGATAATTTTGTCGGGAATGACAAATTACCTAAAATTACGCCGCATTTTGCAAGAACATTTTGATTACCCCAATAACCACTTTGTACAATTGCTTGTTTGGCGGCATACAATGACCATTTGAAGGTGTTATCTAAACTAGCAACAAATTCTGATGGTAGATTGTATTCAGATGGATTAAACTGGAAGTTGCGGATGTACCCGCCTTTAAGGGAATAAGTTTTGTCTGGTGTACCTTTAACTGGATTGTGAAAGATTGTCGGATCTACTCCGATTTCTTCGACGGTTGCAGAGGATGTCGAATCTTTTTGATTAACGATGTTTTGCCAGTATTCTTCAGGATTCTTTGCATCGGGGAATAGGCATGATAATGCGATGATGGCTATTTTTTCCACGATTTATATGCTCCGAGTTTGGGTATTTAGCAAGAGATAATTAAAAGGCAGGATTTACGCTGTTCCCCAAACTTTGAACGAGGCAAGTTATAGCAATCCTATTTGAGTTGTTAAAAATGCTTTTTCTAATCGAACCACAGAGGCGCAGAGAGCGCAGAGAGAAGAATAAAGAGAGCTTTTTACAACTGATTTAGGACTGCTATATGGATGTTGAGTGATAAAGGAGGATTATTAGCTTCTGAGCATTTTCATTGACCAAATAATGGCATGAGCGCCGAGCATTCGTGAGTATATTTTTCCTTGGCGATCGTATATGATAAAGTTTGCGATCGCACTACTTGATGTCTTAGACAGTACTTCACAAGAAACGTAAAATGTTTCGTTATGTGGTATGGCTTCAAACTGTTCAAATTTTTCCACTTTTCCAGGTAAACAACCTTCTTCATGAAAGTGTTGTGTCCAAATCCATAAGGCGTGCATACTCAAGTCAGTTGTATAAGGATTTACCCATTGGACGGGGAATTGTCCTTGTTGCTGTGGGGTGAGTTCTGGCCACAGACATTCTGTTGTGATTTTTTCAGGACTGATGTTTAAAACTCTCTTAACTTCTTGAAAACCGGGGCCGTGAAATAATGTAGCCCCACCATTCTGGTAAAAAGCTTTTCCTGTAGCGGTGATGATATTATCTTCTTCGAGATTGAGAGATTCATAAGTGGGTGCAGATGGGATTTCTCGCTGGAGATTGAGTTGAGCGCTAAAATGAAACTGGATTCTGCCTTGTGGGTTTTTACTCGAAATTTTGGCTTTAAGTTCGATTCTTTCAAGATTAACTTTAGAAATTTCTTCTATCTCTAAAATATGTTCTTTCGCTAATGTCTCATTGAAAGTAATCCCTTTCAAAACTTTGAAATCTTGGTAATTAAACAACCGATAACCTGGATATAATTGTTCAGAAGCATTGATAATCCAGGTCATTGCACAAGTTGCTGGTAAAACTGGAGAACCAGCAATCGTATGATCGTGCAAAAATGGATTAGCTTCTAATGTCATTTGGCGACGGATACGATAAGTTCGTAATTCTGAATCTAACTCCGCCGCCAGGGGAACTAGTGGGCTACCAATGACAACTTGTGCGGTTGCATGATTGGCGTTATCCATTTCCTTAACGAGCATTTGCGCCCCAACTGCAATGGGAATTATATCAATTTTTCGCTCTTGAAAAATCTTCTTTAATTCTGCTGTCACCATCCCACTGTCCCAAGCGCCCCAGTTGATAGCAACTACATGACATGAGGGATAACTTTGCTTAAATATATGGGCTGATTTGTTCAGAATTTCATTTGCGATCGCATAATCAGATTGTCCAGGATTTCCGTAAAAGCCTGTGACTGAAGAAAACAAAACTAAATGCTGAAGTTGATTAGGATTGACGCAAGTTAGCAGGTTTTCTAAGCCTTGAACTTTAGCGGTGTAAACTTTTTCAAAATCCTCTTCTGTTTTCTTTTCAATTAACTTATCGGCTAAGTTTCCCGCGCCGTGGATGATTCCGGTAATTGGGCCGAGATGTTGCACAGCAGTGGCAAGTTTTTCTTGTAAAGCTGGCGTATCTGTGACATCGACGCTGATATATTCGGCTTTAGCTCCGGTTTTTTCAATTGCTGCTAGGGTCTTTTTAATTTCGCGGCTGGAGGTAATTTTGTTATATATTTTTTGCACATTCATGGGTGTAGGCTTCTCTCCTTGAGAAAGAAGATTTTCCATGATGCATTTTTTCAATGCGGAGTCATCAGAATTTTGAGCATAATCTGGCTCGGTTTCTAATAGTTCGGAGCGACCGAGGAGGATGAATTTGCAGGGTTGCTGCTGGGCTAATCTGATAGTACACTCAGCCGTAATCCCTTTTGCACCGCCGCTCACGACAAAGACAGATGATGGACTAAGCTGGGCTGTTTGTGTCATAAATCCTCTGGGATTAATTCGTAATTCGTAATTCGTAATTCGTAATTAAAAGATGCTCTCTTATCTCTTTCTCTGTGTCCTCTGCGCCTCTGCGGTTTTTTTTTAAACGAACCACAGAGACGCAGAGAGCGCAGAGAGAGGAGATTAATCGGCGATAATAGTGACTCGTCCTTGTGAGCCGTAGCCAACTTCACTTATATAAAGGTTGGGATCGTGAAGTTCGGCGATGATGTTTTGTACTGACTGTTTAGCGTCAAGTCTGGGGCTTAGGTCGATCGCACGAGTAAATACTTTTGGCCATTCCCATCTCAGGGTTTTGGTTAATCCAAATAAACCAGCGCCGATCGCACCGAAGTTGACTTTGTACTCTAAACCGAAGGCTCCATCAAGGTGAGCAACTGTGCAGAAACAACTACGTCCATGCTTTGCGGCTTCATTTAGAGAAGGTTTAAGGTGTTTCGCCATCAAAAATACGTGCTTGACGATCGCCTTTTCTGATTCGTTATAGGAAATACTTCCAGTATGATTTCCTACAAACATCGGATGTAGATGGACGAAAACCCCAATCGCTCCGCAGTGAGATGCGATCGCTTGCAATTGTTGTTGAAGATGTTCTTCACTCAAGTTTGCTAAGGTGACGCGGGTTACTCCTGTGGGTAAGGGCGCTTGTTGAGCGATGAGCGATTGGGGGAAGCTGATAACTACTACTTTCCAGCCTTTCTCAATTAAGGATTCAGCTAATTTATAAGTGGTGAGGGAACCATCATCGGTAATTAAACCGATGTGTCCCTCTGGTAACGTGAAATCCAAGTAATCGGGCTGTGGTAAGCTTCTGAGTTTGACCGGATGGCGCTGGATAGTATGCTCTAATTCCGGTGGTTGTTGGACAAACTCAGGTTCAGACTTTTTTTTTTCACCTCCAGCCAACTGCTGTAGGTAATCAACTATTTGACCGATGGTGCGGAGGTCTCCAAGTTCTTCGATATTTGGTTTGGGTAAGTTGGGGTACGTTTCTTGCATCGCCCCTAAGATTTCTACCCGTTTGATGGAGTCAATACCCAAGTCGGCTTCCATGTCCATGTCCAGTTCCAGCATCTCCACTGGATAGCCAGTTTTATCGCTGGTGATGGCTAACAGAGTTTCACCTAAGTTTGCAAATTCATCACTTGTTGCGGGAGTAGGTTCTGGTTCTGGGGTGAATGCGACAACTACGCTTACTTCCGGTGTAGTAACTACCTCAACTACTGGTGCAGTCTCTACTGCAATCTCCGTTGCTGGTTGTACTTCGTGAACTGCAATTTCTACCGAAACACCTTTGGAAGCGTGGGATTGCAGATACTCTACAACTTGACCGATGGTGCGTTTTTCTGACAGTTCTTCTAAATTGGGCTTGGGTAGGTTGGGGTACATTTCTTGTAGCGCCCCTAAAATTTCCACCCGTTTGATAGAGTCAATCCCTAAATCAGCCTCCATGTCCATGTCCATTTCCAGCATTTCGACTGGGTAACCGGTCTTATCGCTGGTGATGGCTAAGAGATTTTTATCCAAGTCAACAATATCGATAGTTGCGTTAGATACAGGTGCAGCAGTTGTGGGTGCTGGTTCTGCAACAACTTCCTTGACTGGAGGTGAGCTAATTTTGACTACAACTTCAGGTTGGGGTTCTACAACTGGGGCAGGTGGCGCGACTACAGGCTCTACTGTCTCGACAGTTGCGAAGTGCGGTGTGGGTAGTAGAGACGCGATCCCTGGGGATACAGGAGTTTCAACTACGGGTTCTACAGCAGCCGGCAGAGGTGCTTGGGTAACATTTAAGCCATTTTTAGCTACAGGCTCAGTTACAGACAAAGGCTGGCTTTCTACTATCTTGGTAGTGACGGGTACGGGTGCTTCTGTGATGAACGGAGTGAAATTGCTGAGTTTCTCTGTTAGTTGAGTTGCTCCCTCGCCTGAGATGATTTGAGAATATTCTTGCTGGATGAGTTGGAAAAAGCTCTTAGTATATTCCAACTGCTCTTGGAGATATTGTTCATGGATGCGTAGAGTTTCACCTTGTTGGGAATGAAACTGCATCATGCTACGCTCTAGGCTTTCCATGACAACTAGCTTCATTTTGGCAGTTTCGGCTGTTGATTTACTTTCGCTCAACAAAGAATTCTGCTGCTGCATCAGTTGGAAAAACGCTTTAGCGTATTCCATTTGATGGTTGAGATAAGTACCGTGAACTTGTAAATTCTCGGCTTGATTTTCCTGGAACTGTGTCAGGAGATATTCTAAACTTGCTAAAAGCTGTTCGTAATTTGTAAGTTTTTCTGGTGTTGGTTGCATCTTAGATTCCTGGACTGGTTGTGACAGGGTAACAGGATTCATCTGTTGCTCTGGCTGGGTGATGATACTAGCAGTCACACCGTTCATTGCTGGGGTAAGTTTTTTATGTCCGTTAGTCTCTATCACTGCTATAGGTGGAGTTACACCGGGGCTGCTAAACAAAGGAGCCACAGTTTCAGAAGATTCGGGGGTTGGTAATGTAACTTTATGCCCATCCTGCAAAGCTAGAGCGAAGGCATTTTTCGTTTTTTCGGATCTGTAGTTGATGCCGTTTAGACGTACATTTAATGTCTTCTTCGTCTCAATTGGGGGGATAGTTTGGGGAAGTTGGTAAGGATCGAGGTTATTCAAAGCCAATCCAATTACCCGCAACTGCACAACTGCTTCTCGCAAAGAGCGATCGCTATTCTTTTGAACGCTAGGGTTCAAAGATACGGTGATGTGTGGGCGATCGCCAAGAATCTCTTTCACCAAGTTGCTCAGAATTCTCCTCGGCCCAAATTCCACAAAGCAAGTACCACCCGCCGCATAGATATTTTCAATTTCCTGCTTAAACAGCACTGAGTTAGAAAGGTGCGTTTCCAGAATCTTTTGAATACCTTGGGCTTCCTTGGGATACTGCTTACTGGTGACGTTGCTGTAAACAGGGATTTTCGGACTTTGGAATTTGACAGACTTGGTAGCGATCGCAAATGATTTTTGAGCAAAGGCGATTAGCGGTGTATGGAACGCTGCTGATACAGGTAACAATACAGCTGTATATCCTTTCTCATGTAGAATATCTCTGACTTTCGCTATTTCTGCGGTCGGCCCAGCCAAGACAAATTGAGTGGGAGAATTTTGATTAGCGATCGCAACTTGCGGAAAATGTCTGATTACTGCTTCAACTTTGCTGATGTCTTCTTTGACAGCCAGCATACTTCCCGCATCATGATCTGGATCTTCGGGTGCAGCCATTGCTTGACCCCTAGCTTTCACTAAGAACAAGTAATCTTCGGTACTCAAAACTCCCGCAGCCCATAACGCTGTGAGTTCACCAAAGCTATGACCAGCAACAAAATCTGACTTAAATCCAGCTTGTTGCAGGATGCTGTACATCCCTGCACTCAACACCCCGATGGCTGGTTGAGCGTACTCTGTGCGTTGTAAGGCAGCAATTTGAACATTTTTTTCTGCCTCTCCAAACACAGGATGAGGAAAAACGATTTCTGACAACGGCTGCAAATTATCTTTGAGCAACAGGCTATCCATATAACCATGAAGACGGCGCATCAAAGGAAAATTCATCACCAGTTCGCGTCCCATCTCCAAGTATTGCGAACCTTGACCAGAAAATAGAGAGACAACTTTTCCGCCCAACTCCATACCAGAGGAACGGTAATAAATCCCTTGGGGATGCTCCCAAGATGCTGCTGAACCTTTGAGTTTCAGCCAGTCAATGCTAGTTTGCAGAAACTTGCAAGCTTCTTCCAGATTCTCAGCTACAAACCCAAATCGGGGAGCAGAGAGGGGAATCTGTTGTGATTTGCACTCATTGACTAATTGTGAATAGTGTGTAGGTGCATCTGGCGATCGCAACTTACCTAAAATCTCTTCCGATTTGCTCAACAATTGCTCTACTGTGGGAGCAAACAACAGCACTTCACTAGCATCACTGTGTAAGCGGTAAGCGTCGTTTTGGTCGGCTTCATATTCTTCCAAAACAACGTGATAGTTGGTTCCACCAAATCCAAAGGAACTGACACCCGCACGTCTTGGTGCTTCCCCTTCTGGACGAATCCAAGGTCTGGTTTGGGTATTCAAATAAAAGGATGAATTTTTAATGTTGAGCTTGGGGTTTGGCTCAGTGATGTTAATTGTCGGCGGTAATACTTTGTGATGTAAAGCCAAAGCAGTTTTAATCAAACTCGCCGCACCCGCAGCCGCTTTTGTGTGTCCGATTTGTGATTTCACACTACCCAAAGCGATATGCTGCTTTTTGTCATCATGTACATCAAAGAAGTCTTTTAAAGAACCGAATTCTGTCGGATCTCCAGCCATTGTGCCGGTGCCATGTGCTTCCATCAAACCAACGGTAGCGGGAGAGAAGCCGGCATCTTCATAAGCGCGTTCTAAGGCTTTGACTTGACCTTCTTTGCGAGGAGCATAAATGCTCTTGTAACGCCCATCGCTGGAAGTACCAATACCTTTAATTACGGCATATATTTTATCGTTCTCCCGTTCAGCATCTTCTAACCGTTTTAGGACAATCATCCCGATACCTTCACCCAGCATCATCCCATCAGATTTAGCATCGAAAGGTTTGACATTTTCGCTAGGAGAAACAGCCGGTGTTTTGCTGAACGAGATGTAAGCCATGATGGTGTTGTCGGTATCAACGCCACCAGTTAGCATCATGTCAGAACGATGCTCAACTAGTTCGCTAATTGCCATTTTTAAAGCACCAAAGGAACTAGCGCAAGCTGCATCAACTACACAATTCATCCCTCCAAAATTTAGGCGGTTGGCAATTCTACCCGCGACTACGTTAGCTAACATTCCAGGGAAAGCGTTCTCATCCCACTTCACATAAGCGCTTTTGATTTTATCAACGATTTTTTTGGTATCTTCATCAGATAAACCACTGCTTTTGAGAACTTTTTCCCAAATCGGATATTCCAATCTTGCAGAAAGTGGCATTCCTAATTGCTTGGCCATAGCCACGCCTAAGATTACACCAACAGTCTCGCGGCTAAACTCGCGTTTTTCACCATAACCTGCATCTTCCATCGCCTCTTTCGCAACTACTAAACTTAATAGTTGCGATACATCTGTGACTTCTAAAATGCTAGGTGGTATGCCGAATTCCATCGGGTTAAAATCTACCTCTGGAAGAAATCCACCTCTTTTACAGTAAGTTTTATCTTCAGTAGTTCTGGGATTTGGATCGTAATAATCTTCGACGCTCCAGTGAGTGGAGGGAACATCAGTAATACAGTCAATTTTGTTTACAATGTTTTGCCAATATTCTCGCAAATTTCTGGCTTGAGGCAATAGAGAAGCCATCCCAACAATGGCGATAGGATTGTGTTGTAATTGTCTGTTAATTTTGTTGATTGACACTGATTTATCTGATTTGTCTGATTTCATGTTTTTTTCCTCTATAGACCTCATCACAGCCTTTTCACAATTATTGATAAGGCTTTCTAACTCCGCTAAGGCAGTATCAATTGAATAAGCAGACATAGGGCATAGTTAGTACTGTGGATTGTGTAGTTACAGTAATTTCTGTTGCCTACTAATTAATGGAAAACTCTGGTTTTGTAAGCAGTTAGCTATCTTATTTTTGCTAAATGCTTATCTCCAAATCGACACCACACGATACATACTGCCGGGGTAAAGCCTTATGTTTCCAGGCGACTTTGGCATACTGCGTAGGCGTAGCCCGTCGTAGACATCGCGAAAAAATGTTATCCAACGTTAGACTATTGAAATTGTGGAAATAGGTCAATAACGTTGTTAAAACTGGTAAAATAGTCTTGGAGTGTAATAGCTGCTTGACCAGTGAATTTAATCCATTTGTAATGGTAGAGATTTTGAGTAATGGTATCCTACTGGAGTGATGGAAACTGAGGAGTAGCTAAGAGAACAGAAATGTTTTTTCACCCGAAAGCTTTTGATTATCTAGCCTAACCACAGCAACATAGCTGTTGTTAATGACAACGTTCTGTATCTCTAAAGTCATAGCCAATTTCAACGTTCGGGATAATGTATTTTATGCTATTTGAACTAGGAAAGTTGACAAGTTCGTTACACAAAAGACACCACCTTTAACCCGAATTTATGCAAGTTCAAAAAGTAATGAAACGAGCAGACGATGATGGAGAAGCAGTTATCTTTAGTTATTTTTAATTTCAAAATCTCAATTAAATAACTAGTTTGTCTAACCACTTTAAAGCATTGAATTAATAAAAACACTAACATACTTTACAGAAACTAAATCATTTCTTTAAAGTTATTTTATAAAGAAACATCCACAATTACTGATGTTAATTTGAATAAAAATCAGAACTTAAGTATAATTTGTGACTGTATAAATGTGTTAGAGATTTTGTTATCTACGGGTTATATAGAAGTTTTCTGTGAATTAAGTTAACAATGCAAATCTGTTGTCTACTAAGTAACAATTCAAGAAATACATAGATAAATTGGATGATCATAAGTATATTTTCTCAGAGAAACATCATAATTTAGTCAAAGTTTCTGGTTATTTTTCAATATAAGTCAAGTTAAGAAGTAAAGCGGTTATTTATAACGCAAATGTTAATTTTTACTATGTTGCTTGATAAACATAATCATGATTGCATTAGTTAAAAAGGCGGTTAGAAAACCAGAGCGAATGGGATGCCTACGCCACACTGTATGTAGCTTGCTTCACCGTAGGAGTATATGGCTACACAAACATTCCACCCTTTGCGTTCGCGCAGGGTAGACCACCCCTAATCAAAATTGGGTATTTAAAACCCACGAAGGTGGATAAAGTCTTGTATAGGTGCGGTTTCTAAGCACCCTTTAATTACTATGAGTAAAACTAATAATAATGTCTTATACTACACAACCCTGTTAACAAGAATCTGTTAGTAATATCAAATCTACTTAATCACTAACTATCTGTTGGTATTTAATTAGCAGACAAAAGATTAGTAATGAATACATTTTTTCAGCATTTAATCTTACCGTGAACAAATTTTTAGTGAGAAAATCAGGACTTATGCAAAGTTAATCGGTTGACAAAAATCAATTTCTACGCCATAGTTAATAACAAGTTTATCCAAGTTTTGATTTCATTTTTATTAGCGCTTACTTGTTCTTGAGAGTTAAGTTTTCTGGTTAGCGCTATTGTATTTTAAGCTACTGGATTAGATGTCAAATTAGGATATAACTTAGGAAGCTTTGAAGTAACACCACCATTAATTTTCACGCCACAATAGTAATTTTGGGCTGTAAAAGCGTACAACAATTCATATAAAACCACTTTAGATACATCCACTTGATTAAGGTAGAAACCTTAGAGGAAAAGCTCTCTAAGTAATTTGTGGATGAGTCTATTCTAATGGACTAAATATAACCAGGCTATCCCCTAAAAAAGCAGAATTGGAATGAAAAGATGGCAGTAAATAAAGAAAACCGATTATTTACAAAACCCGTAGGTAGATCGCAATTAATTTTAGCAGCTTCTCTAACTTTAGCAGCCGGATTAATAGCTTTTTATAGTTTGGTACCATTTTGGTCTAAACCTAAAGTTGTGACACCAGCAGCGAATCCGCCAAAGGCTGCCACGCCTGTAAAAGTTGCTGTAACTGCTTTGGGACGTTTGGAGCCAGAAGGCGAAGTTACTTCTTTGACTGCTCCTGCTTCTAATAATGGGGTGAGAGTAGATAGACTGTTGGTGAAAGAAGGAGAGACGGTTAAAGCAGGGCAATTATTAGCCTATCTAGAAAACTATGGTCGTTCTAGAACCGCATTGCAACAGGCTTTAGACCAACTGCAAGTTGCCAAAGCGAAACTAGCGCAGGTTAAATCTGGAGCGAAAACCGGAGATATCGATGCTCAAAAGGCAGCGATCGCACGTTTAGAGCCACAATACAAAGGGGATGTTGCTACTCAAGAGGCGACAATCGCCCGCATCCAGGCTGAGGTAGATAATGCTCAAGCTGAGAACAATCGCTATCAGCAATTATATAAACAAGGTGCGATCGCTGCTTCTGTAGCAGATACCAAAGCTTTGCAACTCAAGACTACACAGCAGCAGCTATCAGAAGCCCAAGCCACCCTCAAGCGCACTCAAGACACATTCCAAGAACAGAAAAAGCAAGCACAAGCACAACTCACCAGTATTAGCGAAGTGCGTAGTGTAGATGTTCAAGTCGCGCAAACCGAAGTCAACAGTGCCACAACTTCTGTTCAACAAGCAAAAGCCGACTTGGATTTAAGTTACATCAAATCTCCCATAAATGGCAAAATTTTAAAAATTCACGCCAAAACCGGAGAAGTTATCAGCACCAGTAGAGGATTTGCGGAGATAGGTAAAACATCTCAAATGTATGTGATTGCAGAGGTGTATCAAACCGATGTTCAAAAAGTGCGTGTAGGACAAAAAGCCACAATTACCAGCACTGCATTTACTGGAACAATAAAAGGAACTGTAAAAGAGATTGGTTGGCAAGTTGACAAGCAAAACATCTTCAGCATCAACCCTGGCTCAGATACAGACCGCAGAATAATTGAAGTGAAAATCTCCATCGATAATCCCGCAGATAGTGAAAAGGTCGCTCGTTTAACTAACTTACAAGTGGATGTCGCCATTCATATTTAGTCATAGGGCATAGGTCATTCACAAATGACAAATGACCAATGACAAATGACCAATGACAAATGACAAATAAATCCATGAATTTCAAAATTCCTTTAGGATGGCTACAGCTAGCACAGCAAAAAGTTCGTTTACTAGTAGCTGTAGCCGGGATTGGTTTTATTGTGCTGCTAATGTTTGTGCAACTTGGTTTTCAAGATGCTCTTTATTCCAGTGCAACTGCTGTGCATCAAAATCTCAAAGGAGATTTATTTTTAGTGAGTTCGCAATATAAATCTTTGACCTCAAATCAAAGTTTTTCACGGACTCGTTTGTACCAATCCCTGGGGTTTGATGGCGTAGAGTCAGTTAGCCCCATGTATTTGCAATTTGCCAAACTAAAAAATCCGGCTACTAGTGAGAAATATTCAATATATGTTATTGGTTTCGATCCAGGTAGACCGGTAATGAATCTCCCAGAAGTTGAGAAAAATTTAGATAAACTCAAAATTCCTGATGTTGTGCTTTTTGATCGGGGTTCTCGCCCAGAATTTGGCCCAATAGCTGAAAAATTTAATGCGGGAGAAACTGCACAGACAATTGAAATATTTCCCTACAGTTCATTGATTGGCTATAGAGTGAGAATTGGCGGCTTATTCACATTAGGCCCTTCCTTTGGGGTAGACGGAAATTTACTTGTTAGTGACTCAACTTTTTTGAGGATAAATCCCAATACTCGTCCGGCAGATATGATAGATATCGGTTTGATTTCACTCAAACCTGGTGCTAATGCCGAAAAAGTACTGAAAAATTTACAGGCAAATTTGCCTAGTGATGTCCAAGTTTTTACCCGTCAAGGCTTCATTGATTTTGAAAAAAACTATTGGGCTGTTAGAACACCCATTGGTTTCATTCTTAACTTAATGTTGACAATGGCTGCGGTTGTTGGTGTGGTTATTGTTTATCAAATTCTTTACAGCAATATTGCAACTCAGTTCGTTGCTTACGCCACTTTGAAAGCCATAGGTTATGCCAATAGCTATTTGTTGAATGTGGTATTTCAGCAAGCTTTAATTTTGGCAATCTTAGGTTATATTCCAGGATTCATTACTTCTGTCTTGTTATATAGTTTTGCCGCAGAATCAACTAAACTACCAATAGTTATGACCACTAATAATGCAGTGATTGTCTTAACTTCAACAGTTTTAATGTGTATAACATCAGGAGCGCTTGCTATCAACAAACTCCGCTCCGCAGATCCGGGAGATATTTTCTAGCTATTCGTTGCATCAAAATAATCAAATTTTTTGCCATGATATAGACTAATAACTAAGCGTTGGTTCAGGCTCTCCACAGAAAAATTCTTCTTTATACCAATTTTAGATTTTAGATTAAAAGTCTTTAGCTGAATTTAAATTTGGTATAAAATTTCAGCTTTTTATCTAACAAGTCAAGTTCACCTATTTAACAATAATTCCGATTTTATGAACCTCAAAGATAAAACCCTGCTAATTACCGGGATTGATGAATTTGTCGGTTTGCGTACAGCCGAGTTAGCCATCGCACAAGGAATGAAGGTTCGTGGACTTAAAAGTTCTACAGAACAAAACAAACAATTACAAAATTTAGATGTTGAGATAATTATTGGTAGTATCACAGATTCTACTATTGCTCAAAAGGCTTGTCAGGGAGTAGATATCGTTTTACATACAGATCAACTTGCCGAAGAAGCTGGCGCAATTAAGAATTTTCGTGATGTCAATGTTGGCGGTACTGTAAACATGGCTAAAGCCGCTAAACAGGCTGGTGTTAAAACATTTGTGCATCTTTCTAGTGTAATGGTTTACGGTTTCAACTATCCTAATAGTGTTACAGAATCCGGGCCACTTTCTGGCGAAAATAATCCTTACTGTGAAACAAAAATAGAAGCGGAAACAGCAGTTTTAGAACTTAATAATCCTCCAGATTTTGGCATCATCGTTATTCGAGCCGGAGATGTTTACGGCCCAGGAAGTATTCCCTGGATAGTCAGACCGGTTCTGATGATGCGTCAAAAATTATTTGCCTGTGCTAACGATGGCAAAGGAGTTATTAATCATGTATACATAGATAATCTGATTGATGGCATCTTTCTAGCGATAGAAAAAGAAACCTACGGTGAAATATTTAATATCACCGACGGACAAGAAACTTCGTGGAAAGAGTATTTTATGCGTTTAGCAGCAATGGAAGGTTTATCAGCACCCCTTTCATTACCGAAAGATGAAATCAAGTTGTTTCTAAAACTACGTGTTCAAGGACAAAAACTCTTTCGAAAAAAAGTTGATATCCTACCAGAGTCTATAGATTTTATGACTCGTCCTTATGCTTGTTCTATTGTCAAAGCACAAAGCCTGTTAAATTATAAACCAACAATTGACCTAGAAGAAGGAATGCAGCGAACACATGAATGGCTGCAAAAAACAGATATTCAAAGCTTGATTAAATAGTCAACAGATTTTAAGAATTCAGGAGTCATAATTCAGGATGATTATAAAATCAATAGGCTATAGCACGGTTAATTGATTTTATTCAGCTTAAAGTATCAAATTATTCTGGATTCTGACTTCTGGCTTCTGAATTCTCAATGCCTACGTTGCATCTGCCTAACAATTATCTGCAATTGAGCATAAAATAATCCACAGATTTTCCGAATACTTGTTATGAGTAGCAATCAGCCACGATTGAGCATCGGATTACCTGTATACAATGGCGAAAAATTTATCAAAGAAGCCATAGATTCACTCTTGGCTCAGACTTTTGAAGATTTTGAGCTAATTATTTCAGATAATGCATCTACAGATAAAACTGAGGAAATTTGTAGAGCTTATGCCGACAAAGACCAACGTATCTGTTACTACCGCAATGACAAGAATATCGGTTGCGCTCGTAACTTCAATCGCGTCTTTAAATTGTCTTCGGGTGAATACTTTAAATGGGCAGCTTATGATGATCTACATGCTCCAGATTTTATCAAGAAGTGTGTTGAGGTCCTTGACCAAGACCCTAGCATAATCTTGTGTCATTCCCAAACATATTTCATTGATGAACAGGGAAATTTCCTCCAAAACTACGATATCAAACTCAAGGCAGATGCCCTAAAACCACACGAGCGTTTTCATGAATTGCTGACCAAGCATTTATGTTATCAATGTTACGGTGTAATTCGTGCCAGTGCCCTAAGAATGATACCGTCTATGGGTGGTTATGGTAATGCAGATGGAATTCTCTTGTTAAGGCTTGGTATTCTTGGCAGGTTTTATGAAATCCCTGAATACCTGTTTTTTGCCAGAAGCCATCCGCAACAATCAATGAGTATGTATTTCCCTAATTATTTGTTGTTTGCTAACAACACTAAAAAAACCTCATTGAGTATGCTACCTGATTTCTATGCTTATGCAGTGTGGTTTGATTCAGAAAAGAAAGGACAAATTTTATTGCCACATTGGAGAATAATCTGGGAGTATCTACTCTCTATATGGCGTAGTCCCCTGAGTTTTAATGAGCAGCTTTGTTGTTATAGAAGCCTACATCAGCAGTTAAAAGGGGCAGAATATCTTTTGCTGAAAGATTTACTAAGAGTGCTGCAAGTGCTTTGGAAAGGCCGGCAACCAGCAGCAATTGGAAAACATCAAGTCATACATTGAACAAATCAGTTCAGAAAAAGCTGGAAAATATAGCTTTTTCTCAGATCCAAAATTACCTATCTTTCACTACAAAATTATGCTGAAACTATCTCATTTATCTCATGTTTTACTTGCTACTTTAGTGAGCCTTAGCTTTGCTAAAACAGTAAATGCAGAATCAACTGCAACACTTAGTGTTGTGGTAAATGGCATACAACACAAAAAAGGTGAGATTTGCTTCCGAGTTTATGCAACTGAACAAGGATTTCCAATGAGCAATTCTAAGGGATCTCAAAGTGGCTGCGCTAAGATTACTGGCAATTCTGTTAAAAAAGATTTCTCCGGTTTGAAGCCTGGAACTTATGCTGTCGCCGTTGTTGACGATCAAAATGGCGATCATAAACTCAACAAAGACTTTTTTGGTATTCCCACAGAAGGTTTTGGAATTTCTAAAAACCCAACTGTGTCAATACAAACAGGTACACCAAAGTTTCGTGATGCCAGTTTTGTTGTAAATAAAAATACAACAGTCAACATTATCATGAAATATTCGCTGGATTCATAAAGGTCATAGAGGAGAGGTTACAGGGTACACCCGGATTTCTCACGCATAGTGTAGGCAGAGGGAGAAGAGGAGTGTGGGGAGTGTGGGGGGTAAGACTTCTTCCCCATCCTCCCACACTTCCCACACCCCTTGGATTTCTCACAAGTGAGAAATCCAGGTACAGACTATTCCCTGTCACCTCTCCCCTAATTACCAATTATTCAGGATTACGGTTTAGATCACACCTACATATAAACAAGCCGATATTCTACCGGAGACTAAAAATTTAATGGAAGATTTGGCAATATTTCTGTCTAAGTCTTTGACGGGTTGGCTGGTTATTCAGGTGTGTTTAACGCTTGTTTTTATATGGTATCTGCGCTCATCTAAAAAAAACTTATTACCAGATGATCAGTTACCCAAAACAGCAGTGATTCTTTGCTTACGCGGAGCCGATCCGTTTTTGCCTAGATGTTTGCGATCGCTCCTGAACCAAAACTATCCACACTATGATTTAAAATTGATCGTTGATAGTCACGAAGACCCCGCTTGGAAAATTGCCAGTGAAAGCATCACAGAGCAAGAAGCGACCAACGTTCAAATTAGCCCTTTGAGAATAGTACGCAACAATTGTAGTCTCAAATGTAGTTCCTTAGTCCAAGCTGTCCGTGAGTTGGATGATTCCTACAAGGTGGTTGCCTTAGTAGATGCTGATACCATAGTCCATGTCAATTGGCTGCGAGAATTAGTCAGTCCTTTAGGTGATGCCAAAATAGGTGCGACAACAGGTAATCGTTGGTACGTCCCTACAGGTAGGTATTGGGGATCTTTAGTGCGGTACATCGGCAATGTATCCACAGTTGTGCAAATGTTTATCTTTCAGATTCCTTGGGGTGGAAGTTTGGCTGTAAAAACAGAAGTACTTCGCCAAACAGAACTGCTAGATAAGTGGGGACAAGCTTTAGGCGAGGATTTTATGATGCACGACATCCTCAAAAAACATGGGTTTCAGGTAAAGTTTGTGCCTTCGCTGCTAATTGTCAATCGTGAAGAGACTGATTTATCCAACTTAATCGACTATCTTAAGCGCCTGATACTTTATTCTCGACTCTATCACCCACGTTGGCTAGCTTTAGTTAGTGAAGCTGTTTCTAGCATTTTGTTTCCTACTGCACTGATCATCTTAGTTCTAGAGTCCTTCTTACAGGCAAAATGGGCAGCTGCGGCTCTCTTGTTAGGCTGCTATAGTGTCTATACTGTCGGATTACTCTTGATAATGCTCGTGTTGGAATTAGAGATACAGCGAGTGGTTCGCTCTAATGACCAGGCGATCGCAAAATTATCGGGTGCTACAATCATCAAAATGTTGATTGGAATTCCCCTAACACAGTGGGTTTATGGGCTAGCAATGCTATCATCCATTTGGATCTCAACAGTCACCTGGCGCGGTGTCTCCTATCGGGTTCAAGGGCCTTGGAATGTCCGGCTAGTGGAATATCGCCCTTATCAATGGTTAGATCAGCCTATTGATGGCAAGGTTTCTCTTTGAATTAAATCGCTAAATATGAACTAGGGCATGAAAGTTATTACACTAAACATTCCCTAGTCTTCAAATTATATTATCTTATATTTAGTAGAACTATATTAGCTATAACCCTTGTCAGAATACACGCTTATTCTTGTTAATTATCAAAATGTATTTGCATAAATGACAAGGGTTTAGACAAATATATTAAGGGGAATTTGGACTTAGTATTTTGGATGTTTTGATAGTTTCAACCTAGGTTTATATATAGGTTGCAGTTGAGTCTAACATAGACCTAACCCCCAACCCCTTCCCTATAAGGGAAAGGGAGTAAGCCTCAAAACCTGAGAGGTTTGGAGAAAGGTCAGAGTCTATTGCACACAAACGAGAAGCACTATAAACATCCATTTCACAATCGACAACTTCGGCTATTTGAAAATGCGTAAATCCTTAGTCTAATCGTATTAGTGGGAATTTCTGAGCTAGAAAATCAGAATGTTCATGAAACATAAGCTGCGTAAATCCTAAATTGAAAACCAGCATTTTCGTGAAAGATTCCCCTTTATTATGACTAAGCAAAAACTTCGCATTGCACTATTTACAGGATTGTACGCTCCTTTCTTGACTGGTGTTTCTGTCGCTGTTCACCAACGAGTTCGTTGGTTGCTAGAGCAAGGACATGAGGTTTTTTTAGTTCATCCGCAAATTAGCGATCGCTACCCCAAAAATGTTGGCGATCGCCCCATGCCAGGTTTAGAGGAAATTCAGTCTTTTCCAAATTTCTCTGCTTACGCATTTCCCACAGAACCTCTTTTATTCTATAAGTCTCTTCCTCAACCGCTAAATTATCGGCATTGGAGTGATACCAAGTTGCTGGAGAAATTTAAGCCTGATATTATCTTGGTTGAAGAAGCCGCGCAAATGAGAGGTTTATACTCATTTTTCTTGCAAGGTTATGGTCGTCCAATTGGTGTTGAATACGCAAAACGAACAGGCACACCAATAATTTCACTTTTCCATACTGATATCGTTGCGTATATCAAATATTATTTTGGAGATAAATTCTTTAACTTTGTTCGTCCGATTGTTCCCGTTTTAGTCAAGCAATTTAGTGAGTCTTATGACTTCAATTACTTTTCTTCTAAAGAACAACTCACTAAATACGAAGAATTGAAATGCCAACGCGCTGAATATGTCCCTTATCAAGGCATCGATTGCGAGAAATTTCATCCGCGCAATATTTGTTACAATCCCATTCCTAACGATAACCGACCAACTCTTTTGTTTGTCGGACGCATCACCCCGGAAAAGAATGTCAACCAACTACTTGATATCTTTCCAGTCATAGCTGCCAAAATTCCTGATGTTCATCTGGTGATTGTTGGTAGTGGCCCGATGGATGAAGAGATTCGTCAGCGTGCCGAAAAATTTGGATCGGGTATTACTATATGGGGCGAATCCCATGGTACAGAACTTTTAGGCTGGTTTGCGAGAGCGGATGTTTTTGTCAACCCCTCTGTCACTGAAAACTTCTGCACTACAAATAACGAAGCCCTAGCATCTGGAACCCCTTTAGTTGCTGTTTTTGCACCCTCAACATCAGAACAGGTGTTTCCTGGTCGGAACGGCTTTCTTGCCCAACCCAACAACCCCACAGACTTTGCTCAAAAGGTGATTACGATTCTAGAAAATCCCGATTTGAAGGCAGATATGACTCGGCACGCTCGCCCTTCCATACTTGAATTTGATTGGTCGGCATGTATGCAAAAACTTGAAGACAAACTTTACCAAATCGTCGAAGGATCTCAGAAGGTGAAGGTAGGTACTGGGATTATAAGACGTTAAATAAATGAGTAATGAGTAATGAGTAATGAGTAATGGGTATTACTCATTACTCATTACTTCAAAATTAAAGACAGTTGGAGTCGGGGATTTAAACCCCAACTCAACTGATACTACGTGTAATGGTTGGGGTCTTAAACCCTTGAATTTACGATAACTATTACAAACACGATCGCTAGTATATACATGACTAGCGATCGCTAATTGTTGCGTGCGTTTGATCTCCTAGCCCTTTCAAGGTGGATAATATTGATCAACAAATCCCTTTTTAACCTCTTACCTCTGTGTTCTCTGCGCCTCTGCGGTTTAAAAGTAATTTTTTTAACTGGAAGTGCCTAACCACTCCAGACGCATAGAACACAGAGAAAAAAAAGGCTTTTCTAAATCGCCAAAATCTTAACTAAACCTCGTCTACCTTGAGAACCGTAGTTTTGTAGCGACTGTCTTAAAAGTCAAGCGAACGTTAACAAAAAACCGGGACTCTTAACATTGACGCAACTGGGGAACGCAGCGCTAGATTCTGCGGTGGCTGGTACGGGCAAAAAGACTTGTGGCTCTTGGTTAAGATGGTAGCAGCCCGCACCAGCCACTCCGCTTCGCCGCAGAATCTTCCCCAGTTGCTGGATTTCCCGTGGAGATAAAAAAGAGCATAAAAAGTTGACCCAAATGCCGCAATGGGATCATCGGGGGGACTATTCCAAAGTATAAAAACGTTGAGTTGTGATTAAGCGTTGGCAATGGGTTGTAAGTTGTCAGTTACACGCCAAGGCAAATTATCTCGAACCATTGCATTTAGAATGACTAACATTTTATGAACGCAAGCAGTGAGAGCTAATTTTTTCGATTTACCACGTTCGACGAGGCGCTCATAAAAGGCCTTTATAACCGGATTATGACGCATAGCAACAACAGCACCCATATAAAGAATGGCACGAACATGAGCGCGACCGCCATTAATCATGCGCTTACCTTTGTGTTGACCACTATCATGATTAATTGGTGCAACACCAACTAAGCGAGAAATTTGTTTGGCAGTGAGTTGACCCAGTTCTGGTAAATCCGAAACCAGAGTTGTCGAAATTACTTGACCAATACCAGGAGTACTTTTAAGTAAATTAACTTTATCAATCCATTGAAGATTGTTTTGCGTCAATTCGGCAATTTTTTGATTGAGTTGTTTGAGGTGTTCTTCCAGGTATTCAATATGAGCCTCAATATCTGCCAAGGCTTGACCACGAGTGCGTGAGCGGCGATTCTTTTCGGCTGTCTGCATCTCCACTAATTGTCGTCTGCGACTAATTAATTCCGATAATTGACGCGCCATTTCGGATTGAATGGCTAAAACTTGGGGTTTCATCGCTTCGCCAAAATGTGCCAATATTTGTGCATCAATGGCATCAGTTTTGGCCAGCTTACCCGTAGCTTTCGCAAAATCTCGTCCTTGACGGGGATTAATTAATGCTACTGGTAAAAGTGCAGCTTGCAATTGGATTACTAGTTCAGTTTCTAATCCTCCGGTTGCTTCTAGTACAATCAGATTTAAACTATAGGATAAGAGTAGCTCCACTAGATTTGATATTTCTGATTCTGTATTTGCCACAATCATAGCTTTACCCAGAGGACGGATATAAACATCTAATGTGGCTTTACTCACATCAATACCTACCCATTGAGCAATATTTTCCATATTTCACTCTCACGGATTGTGTTTGTTATAGTTGATTCTTATCCCCTTGATTACACTCATCCTTGCACGATACGGACTGTATAATCTAAACATCAGTATTTAAATTTTTGCCCCTGGCGACTGTTCGAGTTCTGTCAAAGAGATTATTGTAGTGACCCATGCTACAAAGCGGTCTTTCTTGACCAAGGTTGGGACGGTCTACTACTCTTTCTAAGATACAAGGTTGGGTGCAGCAATAGCGCAACCCAACATAAATAAGGTGGTAATGTTGGGTTTCGTTTCACTCCACCCAACCTACATCAATATATCTTTTAAAAAACTCTAGGTTTCAACATAGATGAGGTTTAAAAGCCATCACTTTACATAACACTCTTTTATTACTCTCGTCAGATTAAATTTGAAACCCTATTTTGGCGTTAGTCCGCGCAGGTGGACGAGAGTTTGTGTAGCCAATCGCTGGGATTATTCTCTCTACAGAGTCATAGAAGAGTGATAATCAAGCAAAACTAGAAAAACCTAGATTGGGTGGAATATCCTGAATCCGCCCAGGGCCGATCGCTCGTAATGCTTCTTTGAGTAAAATATCCCCAGTATACAAAGCACGTCCGACGATTACGCCAGTCACGCCTTGAGGTTCTAACGCCAACAAACTCAACAAATCGGTGAGAGAACTTACCCCGCCAGAGGCAATTATCGGGATGGAAATTACCGCCGCAAGTTCTCGCAAAGCTTCTAAATTTGGGCCGATGAGAGTACCATCTCGGTGAATATCTGTGTAAATGATGGCGGCTGCACCCAATTCTTGCATTTGTACAGCCAGTTGGGTTGCTAAAACTTCTGAGGTTTCTAACCAACCGCGAGTTGCGACTTGACCATTACGGGCATCAATGCCAATAATAATCTGTCCAGGAAATTCTGCACACAGTTCTTGCACTAGCTGGGGTTGTTCTACGGCAATGGTTCCGAGAATTGCCCACTGTACGCCTAGATTGAATAATTGTTGGACGCTGGTGCGATCGCGCAATCCTCCACCAATTTCAATGGGTACTGACACCGCGTGAGCGATCGCTTCAATTGCCCCCAGGTTTACTACTTTACCTGCTTTGGCACCATCTAAATCAACTATGTGCAGTCTATTAGCACCCTGATCAACCCATTGTTTGGCAACATCAACGGGATTTTCGCTAAACACTTGCGAGCGATCGTAGTCTCCCTGATACAGTCGCACACATCGACCTTCTAGTAAATCAATCGCTGGAATTACATCCATTTACTTCTCCCTCATAACTTAATGCAATTAAAACCCTAGCTATCGCTGAGGTTTCTATTTTTGATTTGTAATTGCCTTACAGCTTGTCCAAAACCTAGCACAAGCAAGATGTTAGAAAGAGTCAAAAATAATTCTGCACCACCATGCAACCAATCTACATTGGCCAAAGACTCGCCATAATGCAATTGGGCGTAAATTCCGGCTGGGATGGTGATAGCCACAAAAACGAGAGTACCGTAAAATCCATACAGCGCTAAACGCGGCATTTGCGGACTCCGCCTGATAAACCACAAGAAACCCAAATAGGGAAACAGTGAAAGTGCAAACAGGGTTTCTTTAGAAATCATTGCTCTAATTTGATAGGTTCTGGTTCAACAGTGTTAGAAGATTTGGTAGAACGCCAAATCAAAAACGCTGCTGCCCAAAGCGTAAAATTACCAACTAAGGTCATGGTAGCTTGAAGTGTTACCAGCCATTCCAGAGATTCGGCGTTGTCAAAATAATGCCAGGTACAAGCACACATAGCGCTAACTAAAGCTGGTAACATAGCAAGGGATAATCCCCACCAATTGCGGTTATTAGTGAGTTCGCCGTAAGTCCAGATTAACCAAATGGCAACAATCCACTCTATAACGCTAGAAATATGAATAATCCAGGTGGGAATCGATAGGGTGTGCATAAGAAAGTTAGGAATTAAAGACGCGGAATTTAGTGTCTGTACTGGAGTTAAGAGTCAATAGTATTAATCTTTTTGTTTTTCTATGTCCCTATTTTCCTACAATACAATTCATCTTTTGTTGGCAGGATGGCATAAACGTTTTAAAAAAAGTTGTTAATCTAAAATCCAAAATCTAAAATCCAAAATGGTCAAGATGCGGGCGTTATTGTCTGGGTATTACGGTAAAGGTAATGGTGGTGACGAGGCTTTGTTAGCAACGCTCTTGCAAATGTTACCATCTCACGTAACCCCTGTGGTACTTTCGGGAAATCCAGAGGAAACGCGCGATCGCTACAATGTAGAAACTTTCGATCGTATGGCTCCCTTAGCTGTACTGCAAGCTTTACGCTCAAGTGATGCCTTGATTTGGGGCGGCGGGAGTCTGATTCAAGATGTTACCAGCACTATCAGCCCCTTTTATTATGGGGGAATGATGGCATTGGCGCAGAAAATGGGTTTGAAAACTGTTGCTTGGGCGCAGGGTATTGGCCCCTTGGTGCGTCCGCAAACTCGTTGGTTAGCGCGGCAAACCTTTGGTAATTGTACCAAAGTTAGTGTCCGCGATCGCGCCAGCGCTGCTTTATTATCTGATTGGGAAATTCCTTGTATTATAGCTCCTGACCCGGTTTGGGCGTTGGAATCTAAACCTGTACCGGGACTTTGGGATTTACCTGCGCCGAGAGTTGCGGTAACTTTGCGATCGCATCCCCTACTTACCGAAACACGTCTGGCAAATTTAACCCGTGCTTTGGTTGACTTTCAAAAAGCTACGCAGGCTTTTATCTTACTACTGCCATTTCAAAAAAGTGAAGATTTAAGTATTGCCGAAGCTATTCAACCCCACCTTAAAGATGTCAGCCAGATTTTATGTCTGGAAGATCCACAACTTTTGAAAGGTGTGTTTCGCGGCGTGGAGATGGCAATTGGGATGCGTCTACACAGCTTGATTATGGCTGCTGCTGAAGGTTGTCGTTGCTTTGCTCTTAGTTATGACCCCAAGGTAAATCGTCTTATGGAAGACTTAGAAATGCCTGGGTGGGATTTGGCGAATTTACCTGATGACCCCAATTTGATTAGTCTAACTTGGATGGAGCATTATGCTAATGGCGATCCTTTATCAGCAGAGCAAATACAATCTTTAGTAGATAGGGCATTAATACACCGCGAGGTATTGAGCCAAGTTTTTATTTGACACTCTCCAGCCATAAATAGCGGAGATTCTAGATGGGTAATTTTCAAACTTTTATAAATTGATTATAAAAAATACTCAAACATCATTTATGACAAAATATATCAGTTATGTTATCTAGGATATACAGAAATAATTCTTGAGATCATTGCTGATGATAAACTTTGGTTTTTGGAACCTAATTATAGTAATTGTAGTTGCATTGGTTCTGAAAAATAATTGGCGACTAGACGATGATGAGAAGGTAGCCTGGAAAAATTCTTTATTCTTAAAATCTTCTGTTATCCAACGATTGATGCAATTTTTTCGTCAACCAATTGTTAACTTTATCATTCAAGCAGTTGTTGTATTAGTAGTCACAAGATTTCTCTGCTATACAGGTTGGCTAGTTTATTCCCTAAATCAGCCAAATCCACCTTTATGGGATTTTAAATGGTTTTATGTGGCGAGTAAATTGGCTCATCAGCATTTGAGTCCTTTTAATGTCGAGATTTTTAACCAAAGTTTCTGTAGCCTAACTAAAACGTGTGGATTTATTCCACCATTTGTCTATCCACCTAATATTATTCCTCTTATCTGGTTTCTCGGTTATTTTCCGATCAATACTGCATTTACAATCTGGATTGTGATGCATATATTAGCAATCGGCTTGGCCTTATGGGGAGCGAATATCCTCCTAGAATCGAAGTCGCCAGCTTTCAGAACTATTTGCACAATCTCGGCTGCCTTAATTTATGGTTTAGTTCGCGATCTTCAAGTTGGTAATCTTGCCATTTTCGTTGCGGTTCTCATCTTATGGATGTTTATCTTAGCTAGAAAATATCAGGATATTCCAGCCGGACTTTGCTTGGGTATTGCCGTTTGTAAACCAACATTAGCTGCATTATTCATTCTATATTTTCTATTTAAAAGACGCTTTTCTCTAGTTTTTGTATCTGTTATCACAGGAACTTCTTTAGTATTTTTAGGTCTAACATTAACAGGCAATTCTGTGACACAATACCTACCAGATACGGCTCGTGGATTTTCACTCTGGCTTAACGATCCATCGAATAGTCCTTATCTTTCAATTACTCGCCTAGATTTGATGGTAGTGGGCCCAAGATTATTACCCAATAATCCATTATTTGCCAAGTTATTGTCAGACTTTATTGTTCTGATACTTGTTGGTTTCGTGGGTTGGTATTGGTATCTACAACAATCTATTACAGCCTGGTCAAAAGAAATATACTTAGCCGAAATGGTACTAGTTTCTTGCTTGAGTATTGCCATTAATTATTCACAGCAAACTAGTACTGTGATGTTAATACCTGCGGTTGTTTTTTTGCTGAATGATTTGCTATATCAAATCAGGTATTATAAATTCTCTATGAAAAGAATGTCTGTTTGGTTTGCAGGGGTTTGCTTTCTAGCAGTGCAAACAGCAGTTATTCATGGCTGGCTCATCGGTTCTCTAGCAAATCGCTGGAACGTGAAAGCAGGGAAATTACCCTACTTTCTGAAAGTAACTATCTTCGCGCTACCGAGTTATGCAATTCTAGGAATCACCCTGAGTATTTTAGTCTTAGCAATTAGTTCACTGCGTCAAAAACAGGTTTTAAAATTTGAACCTTAAAATCCAATACAGTACAAAATCCTGGGTTTTGAGACGCGATAAATCGCCGTCTCTACAAGTGTTTTGGTCTTATCTGAACTGTATTGCTTTAAAATTGGTGTCAATTTAGAACACCAAGATTAAAACCAGTTTTACCTTTTACCACTAACAATCCCTGACCATTGAACTTTTTTCTCTTGCTCTCGGCGATAAGAAAAGAAATGCTCTGGAGTTTGGAAAGTACAATAAGGTGCGATCGCAATTTGTTCTGCACTAATTCCCATGTTTTCCATTTGTAAGGTATTCACTCGCCGCACATCCAACCTTACCTTTCCTGGATTAGGATCTTCTAGCAAAGGTGAATTTGTTAACTCATGTAATGCACTTACAATTTTTTCTTGGTCTTCGTCTGGTATAACACTAGCCCCAATTTCAGCAGCCACTTCAAGAGAGACTTGGTAAACCTCACCTGCGATCGCAGGGCCCATTGCAATGCGTAAATCATCAAGTTTGCTGCCTTGAGATTGTAATCTAGCGATCGCTAGGGGCACAATCTTCTTAGCAGTCCCCCGCCAACCCGCGTGTAATGCTGCCACCCGTCCAGTTTTCACATCCCCAATCAACACAGGTGTACAATCTGCACTAGCTACCCAAACGGCTTGGAGAGGCTGTTCGCTCATTAAACCATCCGCCGATGCTAAATCATCCTCAGCAGTGCTTAAGAAGCTTTCAACTTCTTGGGGGGTGAGAACAGTATTGCCATGAACCTGCTTTAAGCGATAGACTGATGCCTCTGGTTGCAATACTTCTGTCATAACTTGTGGCGATCGCGGCCAAAACTGCTGGGTAAAGAAGCCGTGATGCCAATGTTCCAGAATACTACAAGTTAGATAAGGCAGTCCTTCCCAATTGCGCCAGTGCCAAGTGTGCATCTTCAACCAAACCTAAACAAAAATCACTCATCAGCCAATCAATGCTAACTTGAACAACGGAATTTGGGTTAACTGCTGTGGGATTTAATCTGCAAAACTTGGAATCAGCCTTGAAAGCAGGGCGTAAGCATACATATTTACCATTTTCCCTCCACTTTTTTGAAAGCGTCTCCTCAACAAACCAAACCCTCTGGAACTTACTCCACCAAGGGGCTATTTCAGGAACAGTAGTCATCGCAACTCAGCAATCTGCTGGGCGAGGACAATGGGGACGCGAGTGGATTTCTCCAGTTGGGGGATTATATGTTTCCGTGGCGATTTCTTTCGACCACAAAATAGAAGCTACTGACAGCTACCAGCTAACTTTCGCTACCGCTTGGGGAATTGCGTCTCAATTGCGCCAATGTGGTATAGATGTTGGGATAAAATGGCCCAATGATTTAGTTTTAAATAGTCGCAAACTAGGCGGCATTTTGACAGAAACCAAAGTAAACAAAGGACAAATCACCCAAGCAGTAATTGGTGTTGGTATTAACTGGACAAATCCAGTACCCGAAACTGGAATTAATCTGGAATCGTGGCAAGCTTCCCAAGATTTCAGACCAATCTCTTGTCTGGAAATACTCACCTCTACAGTCTTACTGGGAATAGAATCCGGTATGGAGTGCCTTCAACAAGAAGGAGTAAGCATACTCTTATCTCGCTATCTAGACTTGCTTACAAATATGGGCGATCGGGTTTATGTCAATAATCTTTTTGGTACTGTAGTTGGGGTGACACCTCAAGGAAATTTACGAGTTGATTTAGAAACATACAATACAAAGGAACTAATTACACCGGAAATTTATATTGAACCCGGTACAATCAGTTTGGGGTACCATAAATCTTCCGTTTAAATTTGAGGTTTGTTCAAAATTTCGCTCTTTGGGCAAGACAAACCACTAGCATCATCTCTTTAGGCTAATTACACACAACTGAGAGAACAAATGACGCAGCGCAATAATTCTGCCCATCATCGTTTGCATTTATGGCAGCAAGGTCTAACAAAAAAACGTTTTGCCTCAACACTACCAGCTCAGAGCCTCTGTTGGCTGAGTAGCGTCAGCCTCCTTAGCGGCGGCTTTGTGTTTGCCCAAACGGAAACACAAGTAGATAACATCGTTCCCACTGTTGAAACTTCCCAGCCAACAGTAGTTCCAAATCTAGTTAACACTGAGCGAAGTCGAAGTGTTAAAAAGCAGGCTGTTGCGCCCGAAGCAGTTCAAGCACAACCGGAATTTTCCCAACGACGAGCCAGACTCAAACAGAGACTACGCAAGCCAGAGGTAGCTCAATCAAAAGAACCAGTTAGGCAGTCTACACCCAAAATTGAAGCTGCTGAACCTGTTGTTATTATCAGACAGTCAAAACCCAAAGTAGAAACCACCCAGGTTACTCCTATAAGGGTGAGACAGGAAAAACCCAATACCCCTGTCCGCTCTTTACCCGAAAAACTCCCAGAAGTTGCTCAACCATCGAATAACTCCAACAGTTCTGTTAGTGCAACGCCAGGTAAAACCAAGGATTATAATAACGCCTATATTGATCCTAATAGTTATGACAGTGGTGCTACAGGTACTTATCAAGCGCCAAATTCTGTAATTCTCACAGAACGCTCTAGCGGTTGCCGAGCCATTTTGCCTTCAGGACAAAGCGTATTAGGCGGTGTTTGCGCCAAAGTACCCCAAAGGAATGTAGCGAATTCTAATGATAAAGCAGCACCTAATTGGCTAAGAAGAAGTCAAAACGCCCAATTGCCAGTAGTTCCAACCACGCGGCAAGTTGCAACGACTGGCAACAACAGCAGATGGCGTGCTACTCAAAATGGTTATAGTGGTGACACCAAGACCGCATATCGCCCAAATCGGTTTATCCCGAGTCCCAGCGAGTTCAGTCCCACAAGAGTGAGTGCCACTCCTATTGCACCCAGTGGCGGCACTTTACCGCCACCAATGGCAGATGGCAACATTGCACCCCGTCCAAGTAATGTAGCTTACGACTTCTCACTAGCATCGGTATTGCCACAAATTCCCTACACAGGGGCAGTTGCCTATAATGGGACGGGGATGATGTATCCCTTGTCTATACCCGCTCCCATTACCTCGTTGTTTGGTTGGCGAGTTCATCCAATTACAGGTAATCAACGCTTCCATGCTGGTACAGACTTAGGTGCGCCTACGGGAACACCAGTTTTAGCAGCAGCAGCTGGTCAAGTCGAAACTGCTAACTGGATGGGTGGTTATGGTTTAACCGTTATCCTCAATCACAAATCGGCAGAACAAACTCTCTACGGTCACATGTCAGAAATCCTTGTTCAACCCGGTCAATGGGTACAACCTGGAACTCTCATCGGCCGAGTTGGCAGCACCGGGGCATCCACAGGCCCTCACCTGCACTTTGAAGTCCGCCACCTAACACCTAACGGTTGGGTTGCGACTGACCCAGGCGTGGAATTACAAAGCGCCCTCAGCCAGTTAGTAAGAGGCTTGCAAACCGCCCAGGTAAGCCAAGAACCAGGCAGCTAGAAGAAGCTGAGGGGCAGGGGAGCAGGGGAAGCAGGGGAAGAATAACTAATGCCCCATTCCCCATTCCCAATTCCCAATTACAAATACCCGTGTTCTGCTAAGAATGCGGGTGTAATGCCATCTAAACTTGTTTCATCATGGGCTGTGGTGTTTGGGTTGCCAGAGTAAAGGAATTTTTCGACGTATTTGCCGAGAATATCCCCTTCTAGATTTACCAAACTCCCAGCAACCAAATAGCGAAGATTTGTCTCGCTGTATGTGAGGGGAATTACCGCCACCTTGAATTGAGAGAGTTCTGAGTCATAAGCGGCTACTGTGAGACTGATGCCGTTGACAGCTATGCTACCTTTGGGGACAATGTATCGTGCGATCGCATCAGATGCAATAAAGGTCATTTCCCAAGAACTAGCCGTTTGTTCTGCAACTAGCAATCGACCGATGCCATCTACATGACCCATCACAAAATGACCGCCAACTTTGCTGCCCACCTTTAGCGACGCTTCTAAATTGACATATCTCTGTTGCGTTTGCTCACCTCCCAACGTCGTGCGGCGTAGCGTTTCCGGTGAAGCTGTGGCGATAAACCCGTCTTTTAAAACTTTTTCCACTGTCAAGCAAACGCCATCTACTGCAACACTGTCGCCATAAGCCAAATCCTGCATAATTACTTCACCAGAATGGCTCACACAAGTAATTTGCCAAGAATCGCCCCCCAAGGGTTCTATCGTTCCTAATGCTTGGATTAATCCTGTAAACACGGCTTTTTTGTCAAACTAACTCTATTTATTGCCTAAATTTGCCTGAAATGAATTGGTAATTGCCACAGAAATGTTGAACATCCAAGTATATTTTCTGACTTTTTTTCGTATAGGAATATTAACACATTAGCATCCTTCACAAGGCATACTTGGGTAAGAAGGTTATTGTCTAAGAAGACCAATTTGACTTACTCTGGTTTTCACAACAAGTTCGGAGTTTAATAGAAGCAATTATAGAGAACGAATGCTTATGTTTATTACTGTCACCAAACCGCCTAAAAAGGGGTACTATTTGTTACACAGCATCCAAGGCTCTCAAAGCATTGTAGAGGCTTAGGCAATGATTGAAATGAAAGTCGCTGGCATAGCATTAGATGCCATAACCCGCAGCCCGATCGTCCTTTTGAAAGATTCTTCAGATCGGCGGGCTTTGCCAATTTATATTGGTCAGGAACAGGCTAGGGCAATTATGGGCGCACTGGAGAATCAAAAGCCTCCCAGACCCTTAACCCACGACCTGATTGTGAATCTTCTAGAGACTTGGAATATGACTCTAGAAAAGGTGATCATTCATTCCCTGCAAAAGGATACATTTTATGCGGCTTTAATTGTCCAGCAAGGCGAGGTCAAAAAAGAAATTGACGCACGTCCTAGCGATGCGATCGCCATTGCTCTCCGTACAAATACCCCTATCTGGGTAATGGAAGAAGTGATTGCCGATGCTTCTATCCCTGTTGACCGCGATGCAGATGAAGCCGAACAGCAAGCCTTCCGTGAATTTATTTCTAATCTCCGTCCTGAAGATTTGATCAAGCGCTTTGGTAATGGCGACAGCTAGGAGAGTACTGAGTGCTGAGTACTGAGTGCTGAGAAAGAATAGAGAATCTTAAAAATAAATTCTTTATTCTTTCTTTTTCACTTTTTCATTCTTGTACAGACAATATTAATCGTCTTTCTACTCAGCACTCACTACTCAGGACTCAATTTATGCAATACCGACGCTTTGGGAAAACGAATCTGCACCTCTCGGTTTTCTCTCTAGGAACAATGCGCTACCTGGCTTCTTTTGAAAATGCTCACCAGATCATTGAACAAGCCTTAGCGTTAGGAATTAATCATCTAGAAACCGCCAGAGGTTACGGCAAAAGTGAGGAGTATCTTGGTAGGGCATTAAAAGCTGGGTTATCAGTACCCCGAACGAAGCTTTACATCACTACCAAAATTTCAGCCACAGCAGATGCTGACACCATGCGTCGGTGCATCGACGAATCCCTAGAACGATTACAGCTAGATTATTTAGATTGCTTAGGCATTCATGGCTTGAATACTTGGCAACATTTGGAGTGGGTGCAAGCCAAAAATGGTTGTATGCAAGCCGTAGAGGAAGCTGTTGCTGATGGTCGAGTGCGACACGTTGGTTTTTCCAGCCACGGATCATTAGAGCTAATTCAGGCAGCTGTAAAAACAGATTTTTTTGAGTTTGTCAATTTGCATTATTACTATTTTTTTCAACGGCACGCACCAGCAATTCAACTAGCTGCCGAAAAAGATATGGGCATTTTCATTATTTCCCCTGCTGACAAAGGGGGAAAGCTGTATACGCCACCCCAAACTCTAAAAGACTTATGTCAGCCGTATTCCCCCTTAGAACTAAGCTATCGTTTTTTACTTGTTGACAACCGTATTAATACCTTAAGTATAGGGCCAAGCAGCCCAGATGAATTAATAGAACCTTTGCAAGTTGCTGACCATGATGGAGAGCTAAAATCAGCAGAAATTTCTGCTTTCCAGAGGTTAGAAAATCACCAAAAATTTGCTTTGGGAACTGATAAATGTAGCCAATGTTATGCTTGTTTGCCCTGTCCAGAAAATATCAATATTCCAGAGGTATTGCGGTTACGTAATCTCGCAGTGGCATACGACATGAAAGACTATGGACAATATCGTTACGGAATGTTTGAAAATGCTGGTCACTGGTTCCCTGGAATGAAAGGCGATCGCTGTACAGAATGCGGAGACTGTTTACCTCGGTGTCCAGAAAAGTTGGATATTCCAGCATTATTGTCAGATACTCACCAAAAATTAAGTGGGAAAGCAGGTCGGAGGTTGTGGGGATAAAAATTTAAACAGGAGTTAGAATATCCGTTAATTTCAGCATGGTATTCACCACCCAGTCGCACACTCGTCATTCTAGGTACTGAGTTCTGAGTTCTTTGTTGTTAAAATTATATAAAGATTAAAAGAGTCAGGAAAATCCGCCCAAGTTGGGGTATCTTGTCCAAAAAAAGATGAAAATTAAAAAAAAAGAAATATCCTACGCCAATCCCTAACCGTTTTCCGCTACAGTGGACGGGCTGTGAACTTGGTATGGACTACCAGCCGATCGCTTACCATTCTGCTGGCGAGTTTAACTTTAGTGGCTGGTCTTTTGCCGGCGGCGATATCCTACATCAGTAAATTAATTGTTGATGCAGTGGTATTTGCCTCTCAAGTTAATTCACAAAACAATGGTTTTGTCAATATTTATCCTTCCCTATTTTATGTAGGATTAGAAGCGATCGCTGTAATTCTACTAGCAGGTAGTCAACGGGGAATCCTCATTTGTCAGTCTTTATTACGGGCGCTAATGGGTCAGCGAGTGAATGTACTCATCTTAGAAAAGGCGCTGACACTGGATCTTAGGCAGTTTGAAGACTCAGAATTTTATGACAAATTGACCAATGCCCGACGAGAAGCATCAGTTCGTCCGCTTTCGTTAGTAAACCGCACTTTTGGGTTGGTGCAAAATGCCCTTTCCCTGATGACCTACGGTATTTTACTAGTAAATTTCTCAGCTTGGGCGGTGGTGGTGCTGATTTTGGCAGCGATGCCTGTATTTATTGCCGAAACAAAGTTTGCTGGAGAAGGCTTTCGCCTATTTAGTTGGCGGGCGGCAGAAACTCGTCAACAGCACTACTTAGAAAATCTGCTAGCAAGAGAAGATTTTGTCACAGAAGTCAAACTCTACCAGTTGGGAGAGATGCTGCTAGGGCGTTATCGCAACCTGTTTCATCAACTCTATGGCGAAGATCGCGATTTGACTCTGCGGCGAGGGCTGTGGGGCTATCTACTGGGTTTAGTGAGTACTGGTGCTTTTTACCTAGCTTATGCTTGGATTGTACTAGAAACAGTACAAGGTAAGATTTCCTTGGGAGATATGACAATGTATCTCACCGTTTTTCGCCAAGGACAATCAACTTTCTCCAATGCCCTCACATCTATTGGGGGGATGTATGAAGACAACCTATATTTATCAAATCTCTACGATTTCCTCGAAGAGGAAGTACCAAAGTCTTGGGGTAAGGCAACTATTGGTTTAAATCCCCAAGATGGTATCCGTTTTGAGAACGTATCATTTACTTATCCAGGAAGTTCTAAGCCAGCGTTGACAAACATTTCGCTACACTTGAAACCCAAAGAAAAACTGGCAATTGTGGGTGAAAACGGTTCCGGTAAGACTACTTTAATCAAACTACTTACCCGACTCTACACCCCAGACTCTGGACGAATTTTCTTAGATGGGTTGGACTTGCAGGAATGGGATGTGGATGTATTGCGTCGTCGTATTGGTGTGATTTTCCAGAACTTTGTCCGCTATCAGTTCACTGTGGGCGAGAATATCGGCGTGGGTGATGTAGAACATCTCGAAAATAAAAACCGTTGGCAAACTGCTGCTGAAAAAGGCATGGCCCAATCTTTTATTGACCAATTACCTCAAAGCTTCCAGACTCAACTTGGGCGTTGGTTTAAAGGAGGACAGGAACTTTCTGGGGGACAGTGGCAGAAAATTGCCTTGTCTCGTGCTTTTATGCGATCGCAAGCAGATATCTTAGTATTGGATGAACCAACATCAGCAATAGATGCCCAAGCTGAATTTGAGATTTTCAATCATTTTCGTGCTATTACTCAAAATCAGATGGTACTTTTGATTTCCCATCGCTTCTCTACAGTCCGAATGGCTGACAAAATCGTAGTTATAGAAAACGGCGAAGTTATAGAACAGGGAACTCACGAAGAATTGCTACAGCTAAAAGGGCGTTATGCCAAGTTGTTTCTGTTACAAGCGGCTGGTTATCAGTAAATCGCTAAAACCACAGTATAGTAAGCATTTCAGATTTACGGATAATTATAATAGCGATCGCACCACCAAAGCTATAGGTTGCGATCGCTTCTTCTGAGATGAGGTCTATTAAGCACTCTTCCCTAAGTAGTAAAAAAATTGTAGTTTACTACTCTAAATGCTTAACAGGAATTGATACCAAGTTTCCCAAACAATCAGCAACTTCTTTTCGATGACAGCGATTCGGGTTCATTTCAGCACACAACAATAAAATATTACCTGTTTGAGCAATTTGTGCAATTTCATGTAGAGCTTTTTTTGCTTCTTCCTGATTTATAGGAATCCAATTTTCTTTACCAGATGTGTTACCTAAAGCGGTTTTAGAAATATACTCAATATGATTTGATTCACAGAATATTTTAATTTTGTCGCCGTACCATTTACGGCTCCAAGCACGAGGAACCATCCTCACATCAACAACACATTCCACATCAAACTTTTGCAGGTATTCCAAGAAGACATCGTAGTCTTTGCGATTGCCATATCCAAAAGTAAGTATACATCTTGTTTTAGCAATATCTTTAACTTTCATTTTTAATTCCTGGAACAATCAACTTTAAATATTATATTTTGATTAATGGTGGGTAAAATATCCCAATAATCATAAAGCTATTTTTGTGATTTTTTAGGTTTCCCATGATAAAGTATAAATCTTTTTTGCTTAAAAACTCGTCTTCTAATTTTTGGCGTACTTTTTCTAAAGCCTCCTTTTCTTTATTCTCCATACTTGTTTCCTTTGATCTATCTCTACAGCCTCTATAAAGTTGTTGAATTTCCCAATCATTTATTGTACAACGATGCCTCTTTCCATCTTTAGAAAAAAATTCGTAACCAAACTTATAAGGAATTTTATCTAACTGTACTGAAGGCTCAAACAAGTCCATCTGATCTAATATTGCTTGCTGTTTTGGTTTCCACTCCCGTTCTATTTCTTTCTTACAGAAGTATTTTTTTATAGTTTGTGGTTTAATAATACCGAGAGACTTACCTTGCTCTTTAATATCGAGAATAGATTTGAATTCTAGTGGCAAAACCAAAGCTTTTCGCTCTTCCCAGTTTTTGCTAGTATCAATTTTTCGTATTACTTCTATCGAAGAATCATCTATACGAAAACTTTCTTCTCTATAATCTTTATCATTTCTTTCTATTTTAGCACTTATAATTGACCATCTGGGATAACGCTGATCAAAATCTAATTGACGGAAACGAATGGGATAAATCCGAATCCACTGAACTGGTTTATCGTCATCATCTAATAAAACTCCTGCTGTACAGACTGTTTCTTGATATTTTGTGCTAATTGAAGGGTATGTTTTAGTTGCAATTAGAATTTTTCTTCTTTCCACAAAACGACCTCTATATGAACTAGCTCACTATGTATACTGGCAATGTAAGTACATCAGTCGCTTCAGTATATATCAAAATTTTTCCATTACATACTGCCGAAACTCCCAAAATTTTGGAAAATAATAAAGTAAGTTGAGTATCACAAGACTCACTTGATGTCCTCATTTCTTCTAGGAAAATATGACTCATTCTTTCCTTGAACGCCTGCGTAGTCCAGATAGCCCAGTCCTCGTCTTCGACGGGGCGATGGGAACTAACCTGCAAACCCAAAACCTGACTGCTGAAGACTTCGGCGGCCCACAGTATGAAGGTTGTAACGAATACTTAGTCCACACAAAACCCGAAGCAGTCGCTAAGGTTCACCGCGACTTTCTCGCCGCTGGTGCTGATGTCATTGAAACCGATACCTTTGGCAGTACGTCCCTGGTGCTGGCAGAATATGACTTGGCAGACCAAGCGTATTACCTCAGCAAGACAGCCGCAGAATTAGCCAAGCGTGTGGCTGCGGAATTTTCCACGCCAGAAAAACCCCGGTTTGTGGCAGGTTCCATCGGCCCCACAACTAAACTCCCTACCTTGGGACATATTGACTTTGACACCATGAAAGCTACTTTTGCCGAACAAGCAGAGGCGCTATGGGATGGTGGTGTTGATTTATTTTTGGTGGAAACTTGCCAAGACGTGCTGCAAATTAAGGCGGCGCTGAATGGAATTGAAGAAGTGTTTGCCAAAAAAGGCGATCGCCGCCCGTTAATGGTTTCTGTAACAATGGAAAGCATGGGCACAATGTTGGTAGGTTCAGAAATCAGTGCTGTGCTGACAATTCTGGAACCTTACCCAATAGATATTCTTGGTCTAAACTGCGCCACAGGCCCAGACTTGATGAAACCACACATCAAGTATCTGTCAGAACATTCACCTTTCATCGTTTCCTGTATACCCAACGCGGGTTTACCCGAAAACGTCGGCGGTCAAGCGCACTACCGCCTGACACCGTTAGAATTACGGATGTCGCTAATGCATTTTGTTGAAGATTTGGGTGTCCAAGTGATCGGGGGTTGCTGTGGGACGCGTCCAGAACACATTCAACAATTGGCAGAACTTGCTAAAGACCTGAAGCCAAAAGTTAGACAGCCAAGTTTAGAACCAGCAGCAGCATCAATTTACACCACTCAACCCTACGACCAAGATAATTCCTTCTTGATTGTTGGCGAACGCCTCAACGCCAGTGGTTCCAAGAAGTGCCGCGATTTGCTAAATGCGGAAGATTGGGATGGACTCGTTTCAATGGCGAGGGCGCAAGTCAAAGAAGGCGCACACATCCTCGATGTCAACGTCGATTATGTGGGACGCGACGGCGTGCGGGATATGCACGAATTAGTTTCGCGCATTGTTAATAATGTGACACTGCCCTTAATGCTTGACTCCACCGAATGGGAAAAGATGGAGGCGGGTTTAAAGGTTGCCGGTGGTAAGTGTTTGCTGAACTCCACTAACTACGAAGATGGAGAACCGCGCTTTTTAAAAGTGTTGGAGTTGGCGAAGAAATACGGTGCTGGTATAGTCATTGGTACTATCGATGAAGATGGGATGGCGCGGACAGCAGACAAAAAGTTTGCGATCGCACAACGCGCATACCGTCAAGCTGTAGAATTTGGCATACCACCTACAGAAATATTCTTTGATACCCTAGCGTTACCAATTTCTACCGGGATTGAAGAAGACCGAGAAAACGGTAAAGCCACAATTGAGTCTATCCGGCGAATTCGTGAAGGATTGCCTGGATGTCATGTGATTTTGGGTGTTTCTAATATTTCCTTTGGTTTGAATCCAGCCTCGCGGATGGTGCTGAACTCAGTGTTTTTGCACGAGGCGACGACGGCGGGAATGGATGCAGCCATTGTCAGCGCTAACAAAATTTTACCGCTCTCGAAGATTGACGAACGTCATCAAGAAATTTGTCGCCAGTTGATTTATGATGAGCGGAAATTTGAGGGTAACGTCTGCGTTTATGATCCTTTGGGAGAGCTTACCACAGCATTTGCTGGGGTGACAACAAAACGCGATCGCTCCTTAGATGAAAGTCTCCCCATTCCAGAACGACTTAAACGCCATATTATTGACGGCGAACGCATAGGCTTAGAAGAACATCTGAAAAAAGCCTTAGAAGAACATCCCCCCTTAGAAATTATCAACACCTTCCTGCTAGATGGCATGAAAGTTGTCGGGGAATTATTCGGTTCTGGACAAATGCAGCTACCCTTCGTTTTGCAATCAGCAGAAACCATGAAGGCGGCAGTTGCGTTTTTAGAACCCTTCATGGAAAAATCAGAATCAGGCAACAATGCCAAGGGAACTTTTATCATTGCCACAGTTAAAGGCGATGTCCACGACATTGGTAAAAACTTGGTGGATATCATCTTGTCTAACAACGGCTACAAGGTGATTAACCTGGGAATTAAACAGCCGGTAGAAAATATCATCAACGCTTACGAACAGCACAAAGCTGATTGTATAGCTATGAGTGGTTTACTGGTAAAATCCACCGCCTTCATGAAAGAGAACTTGGAGGTATTCAACGAAAAGGGAATTAGTGTTCCCGTAATTTTAGGTGGTGCAGCGCTGACTCCCAAATTTGTGTATGAAGATTGCCAAAAGGCTTATAAAGGTAAAGTCGTTTATGGCAAAGATGCCTTTTCTGACTTGCACTTCATGGATAAATTAATGCCAGCAAAAGCTACTGGTAACTGGGAAGATTTGCAAGGATTTTTGAATGAAGTAGAAACTGCTGAAGTTTCGACAAATGGTCACAAAGAACCAAAAGCTAAGACTGCTGAAGAAACATCTGCTGAACCAAAAGTAGTAGATACGAGACGTTCTGATGCTGTAGCGATAGATATTGAACGTCCGACACCGCCTTTTTGGGGAACACAGTTATTGCAGCCTAGTGATATTCCCATTGAAGAAATATTCTGGCACTTAGATTTACAAGCTTTAGTTGCTGGACAATGGCAATTCCGCAAACCAAAGGAACAATCTAAGGAAGAATATCAGGCTTTCTTAGCTGAGAAAGTCTACCCAATTTTAGAAACTTGGAAACAGCGAATTATTGAAGAGAATCTGTTGCATCCCCAGGTGATTTATGGGTATTTCCCTTGTCAAGCTGAGGGGAATTCTCTACATATATGGAACCAATCACAGCAGGTTACAACTTTTGAATTCCCCAGACAGAAGTCTTTAAGGCGGCTGTGCATAGCAGATTTCTTTGCACCAAAGGAATCGGGAATTATTGATGTCTTCCCGATGCAGGCGGTGACTGTAGGAGAGATTGCCACAGAGTTCGCTCAAAAGCTGTTTGCGGCTAATCAATACACCGATTATCTGTATTTCCACGGTATGGCGGTGCAGGTTGCGGAAGCTGTAGCTGAATGGACACACGCCAGAATTCGCCGAGAATTAGGTTTTACTGCTGAAGAACCCGACAATATCCGGGACATATTGGCACAACGCTATCGTGGCTCACGGTATAGTTTTGGTTATCCAGCTTGCCCGAATATCCAAGACCAATACAAGCAACTGGAATTATTGCAGACTGACAGAATTAAATTGTATATGGATGAAAGTGAACAACTTTATCCAGAACAGTCTACCACTGCAATTATTACTTACCACCCAGTAGCAAAATACTTTAGCGCTTAATCCATATCGCCTCCCCCTCTCCTTAATAAGGAGAGCAGGGTGGTTTCATACAAAGAAAGAAAAAACCTTTTGGACTTTATTGGCTAAAGCACTTGAGCTTGAGGGATAGTGCGAAAATCGAGAAATGTGGCAAGAGTCATGATTGGAGTACAGATATTACTGGGTAATTCACAATACAGCGAATAAAATAGCAAGAGCAGATTTCCTGTCCTGGAGATTCCTCCCGATGAAAGTAATCCAAGCTCTTGCTCGTTATTTTCCAGATAAATGCGGTGGTATTCAAGTAAACCTCAACGATTTACTGCCAGAATTGCGATCGCTCTTAGCGTTGGCGGAGCGATCGCATGATATTGACATCTTGATAGCAGCCGCCAAATTAGGTTCCCCACATGGTGATACTTACAAGTACAACGATGTAGAAGTTTATCGATATCCTGTATTCCCTGTACCTAGAACACAACCGAATCACGGTCAATTTCCTCATGGAAAATTTGAAGATTTTGCTAATTGGCTATCTCACCAAAAAGCAGACATCTACCATCAGCACCATTGGGAAGTATCTTGTGGATTGCCTCATCTACGTTTGGCAAAAGAATTAGGCTTGTCAACAGTTGTAACAATCCATTATCCTCTACCCTTATGCCAGCGAACTACTCTGATGTTCAATGGACAACAGGCTTGTGATGGCAAAATAGATGTGGTGCGTTGTTCCCAGTGTGCTGATAGTTTTAGCAGAAAGCTACCTGCTGCAATGGTCAAAGGTTTTAGCTATCTGCCCGAAGCTATTTTAGGGAGAGTTCCATTGCCTGTAAGTGCCTATCTTCCTGCCTCAGTAGACGAGGGCAACTTAGGACAATTTGTGCGTCCTTTTGTGATCCCTGGTTATGTTACTGCCCGCAAAAAAAGTCTGCTAGAAATGGCAAAATATGCTGACCGCATTGTAGCAGTGTGTGATTGGCTTTATGAAGCTCTACTGATTAACGGCATTCCTGAAAAAAAACTCGTTCTCTCTCGACACGGAATTTCTGACGCTACACAAGAAAAATCAACACTGGTATTACAGCAATCTGGCACTTTAAAAGTAGTTTTTTTAGGACGCTGGGATATATATAAAGGTATTGATATCTTAGTCCAAGCAGTTAAAGATTTACCTGCGGTGATTCCCATTGAATTGATAATTCATGGCATAGCGCAAGATGAACGATATCGCCAAAAAATTTTTAACCTAATTGACAATGACCCCCGAATTCGCATAGAGAAACAACTAACTAGAGTTGAACTTCCCCAGGCTCTAGCCAATTACGACATCCTAGCTGTACCTTCCCAATGGTTAGAAACTGGGCCGATAGTAGTCTTAGAAGCCCATGAAGCCGGCCTCCCTGTAATTGGTTCCAATTTGGGGGGTATTGCCGAACTTGTAAAACATGGCATTGATGGTTGGTTAGTAACTGCTAATGATACTAAAGCTTGGACTCAAGCTCTTGAGCGATTAGCAACAGATACTAATTTACTTAATAAATTGCGCCAAGGTATTAAACCTGTTCGCACAGTAAATATGCAGGCAGCAGATTTAGCAACCATATATAAAAACCTACAACGGTAGTTTCAAAAATTAAATACTAGTCCTATAGTCTGTGCAAGCAACAGTGTAATTCAGCTATTGACTATTAAACCTAATTACTACGTATTTGCTTGAAATTATGAATATTTATTCTACCGCCTCCCTAATACAGGGAGGTTTTAAGTTTTTTCATATTATTTTGCCCCTAACTGATATTTTTACCTTAACACGTGGGTATTATAGCCTTAGTATGCTGACAACATCTTCATAAAGCTAGCTTTGAATGAAATGGATTTCTACAAAGTTAATTTTAAGTCATACTATTTTTCTATGAAAGTGAGCTTAATTAGCTTGGAAATGTAGGTTTTGTTTCTGTGATATCAGCCTTCTATATAAAAATAAATTTTTATCTCTTTAGTGGACATAAATTAAATAATTTCGAGAAGATCAGTATTTTTCGGTATTAACCAAAAAATGAACCTATGATATAAAGTGAATAAATCGTATTGGTTAATTTACTACTACAGGTTAATTTACTACTACATTTTTAAAAATGTTTAAACAAGGTTAACTTTTACATAAATCAAAAGTCTCACTTTTAGCTAAAACCTAAATAATAGGCTGAATACCTATAAATTCAAATATCCTCACATCCGTAAACAAACACTTAGCAGGGAAGCTTCTATGTCTGTAAAACGCAAGTTATTGAAGGCACTAATATTTTATTTAAAAAACCTTAGTAATCAGTTTTTATCTACAACAAAAAAGAAAATAATTTGGTTTCTAAGAACTATTTTTATAACTAATAGAAGGCGTGGTGCAGGAAATGCTGGTTTTGTTTTACCAACGGTAGCAATGGTATCTTTAGTTGTTGTACTGTTAACAACTGCAATTTTATTTCGCTCTTTTGAACGCTCTAAAAATGCTAGTAATGTTCGAGTAAATGAGGCTGCACTAAATGCTGCTACCCCAGCAATCGATCGAGCTAGAGCTAAAATAAATAAGCTGTTTCAAGACGGACGACTACCACGAGCCACACCAACAGATGATGCGTTGTATTCTACTTTGAGCGGCAATATCAATGAATATACATTTGGTGATGAAACTCAACTTCAACTGGCTCTAAATACCGATCAAAAAGCAAAAAGAACTGAAACTACTGAAAAGGATAAGACACTAAATACTGCATGGCTATACCCTCTAGATACTGACAACAATGGCAAGTTTGATAGCTACACGCTTTATGGCATTTACTTTAGAAATCCTCCCATAAACGCTGGTGTATATAAATATGCCAGAAATCCATTAGAAGCAAGAACTTTACCAATGACTGCTGGTAATGTCAGTGGAGATTGTGGAGATACGCTAGGCACAAGCGCTACCTTAGTAGGTAATACTGGCTGGTTTAAAGTGGGCAATAAGTTGAAAAAAGCCTTTTTTGTCTATACAGCAACTGTTCCTATTACTACTACACCATCTAATACTAAATACGAACTTTACAAAGGTAATAAAAGCTTTTCTGCTTTAGAGTATCAACAAGAACGTGTCCAAATTCCTGTAGTTAATAATGCTGTTCTTTATGAAGATGATATAGGACTTAGCCCAGGCCCCGCCTTCAGATTAAATGGACGAATTTTTACCAATAGTAATTTTCTCACTGGTTCGCCAGCAAATAGTGTCAAGCTATTTCAAGTTAGCAGTAAGGAATCCTGTTTCTACGATAACGATAATGCCAAAATAGTAATTGGTGGAAACTTGGGTGCTGGTGGCTTCACAGATACAAGTGACTTAGGCAATGTCACCAAAGTGCATTTATTTAGAAAAGGAGAAGCTACCGATCCTGTTGAAGTCGATTTTGCAAAATCAACTACTCCAGCATCAAACGAAGCGAATTTCATGGCTTATAACAGCCTTGCCTATACTCAGCGTATCACTCGGCTAGTTAACGCCCAAATAGCTACCACAAATCCCGATCCCGCAGAAGTTACCAAAGGTATTCAACAACAAAAAGATAAGCTTGCTTTAGCAAGTTACACCACAGCAGAAAACGACGCATTACGCAAACAACAGCTACAGCTTTACTTTCAAAAACGCACCCGGCGCGTACCTTACAAAGAAGTTGCTGCTGGAAGCACTGAAGCAGTTGCATTAGGTACATACGCCACAACTACTCCGCTTCAAGGCAGTGGCGATACCCTACGCCCTGTAGATGCTTGGATGTATCCTACCGATCCCACGGATGGGAAAACGGGTACTGGTTACGCTAATTTAACACTAAATATCAGCAGTAATAAACTGATACCTGGTGCAACGGAACCCACAAAACTAGAAAAAGACTATGGCGAAAAAGAACAATCCTTGGGTGACAGGGTTGTAATTGGTAATAATCTGCCTCAAATCTGGTGGGACAGCAATCAAAGCCAATTTGTCGGCCCAAATTTCCAAGATACCCAAAATATTAGTGGTGTTAACTGGGATCTACCAACAACACCTGCTACACCTCGCACTCGCCGCTCTCGCGTACAAATACTAGCTGATTTAGGCTCTACAGACCGAGATAAAGATTGGGAACTAGCAGCAGCCCAAGTTCCGAGTACCATACAAGACCCTGTTGGTGGTTTACGAGTGGTAACTGGTGCTGGGATTTATTTGCCTGATAGTTACACAGCCGCAAGTACTACTTTCACTTCAGCTACCAAAGAAATTTGGTCTGATCTGATGCCAGTGCCTCAAGCTCCAGCACCCACGCAAAAGACTATTAAGCCATATTGGATGTATGATTACTCTGCTGTAGGCGCAACTAATTACTCTTCAATACAGTATAAATGGCCCGAAATTGCCGATCCAACTAAGACACCATCTCTGCGGATGCGAGCTACAGCTGTTTATCACTACAAAGCTACTAGTTACGACCAGCAAAGTCCACAGCCTATAGCTTGTGTAAGCAGCTTTTACGTCCCCACTAATAGCACTACTGCTAAAAATCAAACAGGACTTCCAGCTTGGGCTTCAGATGCTAATAGTTCAGCTACAGGTGGTTTATCCAACAACGGCATAGTTTACGGGCCTCCAACAAAGGCAGTCAGTGATTATCAGGCCATACTGACTTATCAATCTCAATTAAAATATCCAAAAGGAGATATAAAAGGAGATCCAAAACGTCCAATAACTGATACAGCTAATACAGATTATTTAGCTGGACGTTCTATAGATGATGGACTGCTAGCAAAAGCTTTAGCAAAAACAGCAGCAAATCGTACTCTTTCGGAACAATCTACAATTCATGCTGCAATTTGCGCCCTACAAATTTTAGACGGCAGTATTTCTCCAGTAATCACTACACCTCCTATTCCTCACGGTGCAATTCAAGAAACTGCCTTTTTAGATGCAAGACAGGTTAAGGCAAATCAAACAACCACTACAAGTACTGATTACGATCTTGCAACAAAAGACAGACAACCTTTAGAAGTTCGCGCCACAGTATTAGATATCAACTCGCTTCGCACTACTACGTATGGTGCAGCAACTCCAGCGCAAGAATACTTACTGCCAAATAGTGGCATTATCTATGCTACTCGCAATGATGCACTGCCAGATTTGAGTTCAACAAAGACAGATCCAGAGGCGCAAAAACTTGAAAGCCCAGTGGATTATACGCTTGACCCAACGCGCCGTCCTAATGCCATTATGCTCATCAACGGCTCACAAATCGGTCGCGGCACAAGTAATAATTATCGAGACGTAGAGAAAGGGTTGATTTTAGCTACCAATTTGCCTGTTTACGTTAAGGGTAACTTTAATCTTCACACCCAAGAAGAGTTCACAACAGCATTGTCAGATGATTGGAGCAATTTCTATACTCGCGCCAAAGCACAGCGCAATCCGAATTTCGCTTGTCGTCCAAATGACACAAGGCTACCAAACTGTACAACTGGCGATCTATGGCGTCCTGCATCTGTATTGGCAGATTCTGTTACTTTACTTTCTAATAACTTTAGATTAGGCTACCGCGATGAGGGAGATTATGACTGGAGTAATAGCTATGATGCTCCATTCCCAATACCATCTGGTTTCTCACAATACAATAGCTTTGTCCCCGTAGCTAAATGGCGTGACACCGCTACAAAAATACCCAAAGACTTTGACTCAATTACAACAGGAGTTCAAGGTAGTTCCTACCTCAACAACTTTGTGACACCAATTGCGCTACAAATACCACCAGGGAGTTATTTGACCGAAATTTGCACTGCAAGTAACCCAGCAGATTGTAGTGATCCTTTAAATTGGATTGTTACAACATCGTGTGGAAATGGAGGTGGAAATAATTCATGGGACGGTAACATTATTGGTAAAAATGGAGACCCTGACAATAAGCGATTAAAAACAGGATATATTTTTAGCCCAGCAAGCGATCTGACATGCTTTCCTGCAAATGCTCCTCGGAGAATTGCTTTTGTACGTGATGCCACTACTCATCAATTAGTTACTCCTCTTAGAGTCTTGGGAGTTGATTCCCCTGGTAAGAATGTACAAGAATTTACTCTGGGGTCAGGAACATCAACTACAGGGACAACACTATTACAGCCATCACCCGATGTGTTCATGCCCTGGCTGAAGCCTGTTATAACTGCTGGTGTTGTCAGTGGATTTGAACCAGTTCTACAAATTAACCAACCCTTTGCTACTCCTCAAGACCCAGACAACACTAATAATATTGTCTCTGGAACCCACAATAATTGGTTGCAAACAGCTACTGAAACTACCTTTAATTTAATTGCTGTGGCTGGAGATACCCCTGCGCGTCCTACAGAAGACAATGGTGGTTTACACAACTTTGTGCGCTTGCTAGAAAACTGGAACCCAACAGGAGGAACAAGCGATGCCATTAAAGCTAGGATTAGTGGCTCTTTCGTCCAGACTAAACGAAGTGCATATGCCACAGCACCATTCAACACATCTATATCAACTCAATCTGATAGTTTTAAGTATAAGATTCAAGGCAACAACAGCAGAACTCCTTTTTATCTGGCTCCTACACGGCAATGGGGTTATGATGTAGCGCTGCTATCTCAGTCGCCTGACTTATTAGCCCAAAAATTGGCAACCATACCAGACGATTTGCCAGATGAGTACTTCCGGGAAGTTGGTCGAGATGACGCATGGGTGCAAAGTTTGTTGTGTGCGAAAAAACCCGATACTAGCACTCCTCCTGTATATACTCCTGCAATCGATTCCGATCAACGTCCTAGTAACTGCCCATCTTAAAACTTCATACTACTCTCCTAAACTGTAACTTTCACTTTAGGGGAGTAAGATTTCTCAATTACGTTTTTGAATGCAAATTGGTATCAGAAGCTGGTGATAAGTTAATGATTAAGCACAAACTACAGCAACAAATCATTCCTGCTGATGAGTCTGGTTTTACGATTATTGAGTCTTTGGTAGCAATAGTTATAGTTGCTATTTTAATGGCAGCGATCACACCTGCGATCGTCATCTCAACAGCAACCCGCGTTCAGTCTCGACGAGTGGAACTTGCAACTCAAGCGACAAAAGCATTTATTGATGCCATCAGAACTGGAGCAATTACAGGGCCAAGTACAATCATTGCACGCGATCCTGCAAATGCAACTACAACCCGAAATGTTTCAAATTCAACTCAAGCAGCAGCCTATTTAATTAGCAGTACAGAGATGCCCGTTCCGCAACCAAGTGATACGAATTTGTATTGCTTTAAGGTTACTGATGGCACTATTACTACTACTAGTACTACAGGTTGTAGGGATAAGCCATTTGAGCAGTTTTACATTCAAGCTGCTCAAGTTAAAGTCACAGATAGTTCTGTAAACGACGGTTATCGTCTAGCAATTAGGGTTTATCGAACAGATATTGACTTTAGTAAAACTATAACAGCCAATACTGGGAACTCGAATAATGATAAGAAAACACAAAAAACTTTCACAGGTGGATTAGGCGATCGCCAAGCACCATTAATCGAAATGACAACCGATATTGGCAACAGTTACACTACATTTCAGGCTTTATGCCGACGACTGGGTACTGCAACAAATCAAGCTTGCCAGTAAAAAACTAGGCAGTTTCACATTATGCGATGCTCACTGTGCATTTATCACTAAAGAGAATTCCACAATATGGTGAGTACACTAAAATTCTTAATCAAAAGCCAGCTAAAACGCTCTAGGCTAGTTCAGCAAGTTAACGGTTTTACTATGATTGAACTGTTGATTGCCATGATTCTGGCATTCCTCATCATCACACCGTTGCTAGGATTCATGGTTAACATTATGGATACAGACCGAAAGGAGCAAGCAAAGGCAAATTCTGAGCAAGAAATTCAAGCTGCGTTAGATTATATTGCCCGTGATTTACAACAGGCAATTTATATTTATGATGCTGACGGAATTGAAGCTATCAAAAGTCAATTACCTAATTCGAGCGCGACAGATAGAGTCCCTGTCGTTGTCTTTTGGAAGCGAGAATTAGTTAATCAAGCGCTTACAATTACAGGAACCGAAAAAGATGATACTTTTGTATACTCATTGGTTGCCTATTATTTAATTAAAGACGCTACTTCTAGTTCTACTTGGTCTAATGCAGCTCGGATTGCGAGATGGCAAATTAAAGATGGTGTACCAGCTAGTACTGGTGTTGATTGTACTGGCTATACTGGCAAATATATTAGTGGTAATTGTCCTAGTCCAGGTTTTACCTTATTTAAGCTGGATGGAGTAGGGACTATCAAAGACAAAATGAATGCTTGGGTAAAAGCCACAGCAACTTATACTGCCGATACCACAGTACTTGTTGACTTTATTGATCAAAGCAAAACTGATGATACAACACCAGCACCTGCGGCAACTTGTCCTACTGATAACAACACATGGCAAAAAGTATCACCAAACACTGCTAGCTTTAATACACGTAATACTGGCAAAATGACTGGATTCTATGCGTGTATCGATAGAGTTAACACAACAGCACAGGTATCTTTACGAGGCAATGCACTCGCACGTTTACAAAGCAATAACCTTAATTACACAGATACCAACAAAACTTATTTTCCAAGTGCAAGTATACGCGTACAAGGGCGTGGATATTTATTTACTAAATAAGTGTTAAAAATTCAAGGATTAATTAATGGCAGCTAATTATGGGAAAGTTAAGTTTGAAGTTATTTAACCCAAACAGTAGAAATGAAACCAGTAAACAGCGATGTTTAATTCACAGACTACGCTATGCTTCTGGATACACCCAACACGATGCTGGCTTTAGCTTGCTGGAATTAATCGTAGTGATGGTGATGATTGGAATTTTATCAGCGATCGCAGCTCCTGGTTGGCTTGCTTTTGTGAATCGGCAGAAAGTGAATAAGGTTAACGACGCTGTTTTAGCCGCACTGCAAGAAGCACAGCGCGAAGCTAAAAACAAAAAACTTAGCTACAGTGTCAGTTTTCAGAAAAATAGCACAACCCAAAATGCAGAGGTTGCTGTTTATAATACCAATGCTGGAAGCCCTACATGGAAACCTTTAGGAGCAGATGTAGGCATCAGCTCTGATAAATTTCTGCTAGGTGCAAATCTCACCAGTCAAAACACTGCTGGTTCATCTGTCTCTTACACTTTAAGTGCGTCAACAAAAATTACCTTTGACTATATGGGGACTTTACCCAATGCAAGCTTTGGAACACCTGTAGCCCCTTCGACAGAGCCACCTGGGTTAAAAATAGTGGTAGCTGTACCAAGCTCTGCAAACTCCACATCGGCTAGTAGCGTCAAGCGATGCGTCATTGTGAAAACTCTCTTAGGCTCAATGCTCACAGCACAAGATGATAAATGCAGTTAAGTAGCTTATGCAGGAATCTTCATTTCAAATTACGTAATAATACTGTATATAAAACTGCACATTGATAGCAAAATTAAAACATCAGGTGCAGTTTTTAATGTTCGATAGATTTATTTAAGAGCCAGTAATAAACTAGCTATTGGTTCAATATATAAAATAAAAAGCGTCTTAATCAAAATGTGAATTTTGTCAAATGGCTGAAAACCTTGATATTACTGTAGCTATCCCAACTTATAACGGTGAAAGTCGTTTGCCTGAACTACTAGAACGGCTACAAAACCAACTTCACACCGAAAATTTATCTTGGGAAATTATAGTTGTAGACAACAACAGCACTGATAACACAGCTAAAGTTGTTCAAACCTATCAACAGAATTGGCAATGTCCTTACCCTTTAAAGTATTGCTTTGAAGCACAACAAGGGGCAGCCTATGCCCGAAAAAAGGCAGTTGCAGAAGCTAAAGGTAAATTCATAGGTTTTCTAGATGATGACAACTATCCAGTATCAAATTGGGTATATGCAGCTTATACTTTTGGTGAAAAATACCCTAAAGCGGGAGCTTATGGCAGCCAAATTCACCCCGACTGGGAAGTAGAACCACCAGAAAACTTTCAGAGAATTGCTCCATTCTTAGCAATTACAGAGCGAGGTAATTTACCGTTATTATATGAAGCATCTAAAAAATTGCTCCCTCCCTCTGCCGGACTTGTAGTGCGTAAACAAGCGTGGTTAGAAAGCGTGCCAAATAAGGCGATTTTAACTGGGAGAGTTAAGGGCAATATGCTTACCAGTGAAGACTTAGAAATGTTGTCTTATATCCAAAAATCAGGATGGGAAATTTGGTATAACCCAGAAATGGAAATTTCCCATAGAATACCTAGTTCTCGTTTACAAAAAAACTATTTAATTCCCTTTTTTAGAGGAATTGGACTTAGCCGTTATGTAACTAGAATGGTTAATATCAAACAGGTATATAGACCAATTGCTCTTTTATCTTATATGATAAATGACTTACGTAAAATTACTTTACACTTACTCAAATACCGAACTAGACTCAAACACGATTTGGTAGTTGCTTGCGAAATGGAACTTTTTCTTAGTAGCTTCATTAGCCCTTTTTATCTTTGGAAAAATGGATATTTTAAAAAATAAATTATCAAAACATTAAATATTATGGTCGACTTATCAGTTGAAAGTTTAGATATTAGCATAGCTATCCCTGCCTATAACGGAGCAACCCGTTTACCTAAAGTTTTAGATAAGCTATTAAACCAGATAGGAGTAGAAAAACTTAATTGGGAAATTATTATTGTAGATAACAATAGTTCTGATAACACATCTGAAATAATCCAGAATTACCAAAAAATATATGATATAAATTGTCGGTTAAGATACTTTCTAGAACCCAAACAGGGAGCAGCTTTTGCAAGATTGCGGGCAGTACGTGAAGCAAGAGGTGAGCTAATAGCGTTTTTAGATGATGATAATTTACCCGATCCTGATTGGTTAGCTCAAGCATATACCTTTGGATTAGAACATCCTCAAGCAGGTGCTTGGAGCGGACAGATTCATGGGGATTTTGAAGTAAAGCTGCCAGAAAATTTTGAAAGAATTCAAGCTTTTTTAGCAATCAGAGAACATGGTTCAAATCCGCATTTATTTGATGCAGAAAATTTAAGACTACCTCCTGCGGCAGCGCTTGTTGTGAGAAAACAAGTATGGTGTGAAAATGTACCAGAACAACCGAATTTAAGCGGCAAATTACCTGGCATTTTTGTGCAGGGTGATGACTATGAACCATTGCTTTATATACATTATGCAGGCTGGGAAATTTGGTATAACCCTAACATGCATACTTATCATCAAATACCACATTGGCGGCTGGAAAGAGATTATTTACTGACTTTGGCACGTGGCTGTGGCTTGTGTATTTTTCAGCTACGTTTGATAAATGCTAAAAATTGGCAAAAACCAATAATTTTTGTGAAAACTATTTTAGGAAACTTACGTAGAGTATTACAGCACCTCATTCAGTATAGAGGGCAATTTAAAACTAATCTAATTGCTCTTTTTGAGCTTAACTTTTACTTAGCTAGTATGATGAGTCCCTTTTATTCTTTAAGATGCAAGTTAGACAAAATCTTGAAAACAAGAAGTGTACAACATGATTAAGTCAACTTTAAATAAAACATTAGTTAGTGTAATTATCCCAGCTTACAATAGTGAAAAAACTATTAAAGAAACTATTGAATCTGTTTTAAATCAAACTTTTCACAATCTAGAATTAATTGTAATAAATGATGGTTCCCAAGACTCAACCTTAGAAATTATTACAAAAATTCCAGACTCACGAATAAAAGTATTTTCCTATCCCAATGCCGGGGGAAACGTTAGTCGTAACCGAGGGCTACACCATGCTGTTGGAAAATTTGTTAGTTTCTTAGATGCGGATGATATTTGGACACCTGATAAACTTAAATCTCAATTAAAGGCTTTGCAAGAAAACGTTACCGCAAAAGTCGCTTATAGTTGGACTGATTATATTGACGAAAATGGTGAGTTTATACTTTCGGGTAAGCGTGTTAAAGCTAATGGAAATGTTTATGAAAATTTACTACTAAATAACTTTTTAGAGAATGGTTCCAATCCTTTAATTTGTAGAAAAGCTTTAATTGCATTAGGTGGCTTTGACGAATCTCTAGGTGCGGCTCAGGATTGGGATATGTGGCTGCGATTAGCATCTAAGTTTAATTTTATATGTGTCCCATCTGTACAAATCTTATATCGCATAACTCCTAATTCAGTTTCTTGCAATCTTGTCAGACAGGAAAGATCCTGTTTGCAAGTGCTTGAGAGAGCCTACAAAAAAAGACCTTCTCTACGAGAAGCTACAGGAACGACACTAAAGGATAGTTGGAATCTTTGTCTGGCAAATTTATACAAATACCTGGTCTGCAAAGCTCTACAAAAGCCATTTAACAGAAAAAAAGGTCTAGCGGCGGCTATATTTTTGTGTAAGTATTTTATTTATAACCCTTCAAGACTTCAGAACATAAATTTCACCTTCAAACTGTCACTGAAAATTGTCACAATCCTTATTCTGCCGACCTTACTAGATATTATTACTAACCAGCGTCAACTTAGAAGGCAAGAAACTGAAACATTGCTCAACGACTGGGTAGTTGAAAAGCGATCAGAAAACAAAAATGGATATCCAGGTGCATTTACCGTCTCTAGTTAATGCAAAGAAGCTTTTGAATAAGCACTCCAGTAGTGGTTTTACCCTACCAGAGATGTTAGTAGTTGTTGTATTAATTGGTATATTAGCTACCCAGGGAATATCTAACTGGTTAGCTTTTGTAGAGACTCGCCGTCTCAACACTGCTCAAAACGAAGTTCACCTTGCTATTCATCAAGCCCGAAGCCAAGCCAGTAAGGAAAAGTTGACTTGGCAAGCTAGCTTTCGTGAGCAAAACGGCATTATTCAATGGGCAGTTCATCCTGCTACAGTAAATCCATCTACTGCTAATTGGAATAACATAGATTCCAATGTACGCTTAGATTCTGAGACAACCTTGCAATTGTCAAATGGCATACGCAAAGTTCAATTTGACTACAGAGGTAATTCACAAAATTTAGGACGGATCACGCTATCCAGTAGTTCTGGTGGTAAAGTTAAGCGTTGTGTTATTATTTCAACGATTTTAGGCACAATGCGAACTGCGAAGGAGCATACTACAGCCGATGACGGCAAGTATTGCTATTAAAATATTTTTAGTTTATTCAAATAAGGTATTGCGTGCTGAACTTACCAGCAAACCCAAAACAGCACCTGATTATTTTTACTCGCTATCCAGAACCAGGTAAGACAAAAACCCGATTGATACCTGCTTTAGGAAATCTTGGTGCTGCCAATCTTCAACGGGAAATGACAGAATATACAATATTTCAGGTTCAAGAATTGCAAAAAGCCATTGCTATATCTGTGGAAGTGCGATTTGCAGGTGGCGATTTGCAACTAATGCAAGACTGGCTGGGGTTAGATTTGGTTTACCAATCTCAAGGCGAAGGCGATCTAGGTTCACGGATGGCGCGATCGCTTTTCGATGCTTTTCAATCTGGTGCAGAAAAAGTAATTATCATCGGCACAGATTGTCCTGGAGTCAATGCCGAGATTCTAGCAACAGCTTTTGAAAAGTTACACACCTTTGACCTCATACTTGGCCCTGCGATCGATGGTGGATATTACTTAATTGGTTTGCGCCAAGCTATCCCGGAGTTATTCGTTAATATCGAGTGGGGAACTGCTCAAGTATTCCAGAAAACCGTAGACATTGCCCAAAAACTTCATTTATCATACGTGAATTTGTCGCCTTTAGCTGATGTTGACCGACCCGAGGATCTGCCGATTTGGGAACAAACCCTTGTGGGTGAGATGGAAGGATGAGGGAGATAAAGGAGATATAGTAATTTTTATATGGATGCACAACCCACTAGTGGCGCACAGATATGCGCCCCTACAAAATACTTATGTTGCAAGCGATTAAGAACTGAAAACAAGAGAAATCGGGTAATTAATGAGTCTTTTACTACGTTACGGTTTATACTTATACTCTAAAACACCAAGAATTTCCTGAAGACACTGTACATAACAAATGTTACTGTGGCCTAGTTGAAAACCAAGAGGCAGATAGCCTTTAGCAATATTGAATCTGCTTTGCATTTCTACACAATAGTCACGGTCATGGGCACAATATTCAAGTAACTTGAAATATGAAAATCACTCGTATTCACCGCCAGTTTGAAAAACTATGGTTAACCGTTTTACTTCCGTGAGTACTGCCCTCACAGTTAAGGTAGTTGGAATAATCTGCATTTTGTCCTTTTTTGTGGACTTTTTGATTCTATTGTTACCCTTTCAACCGACTGATCGGGTATGGCAAATCAACTTGGCAACAGCACTAGTCGATCGCGGGATTGTTCCTCTAGTGGGGCTGGGGCTGCTATTTGCTGCCTATTGGATTGAAAACGCTGATGCAGGAAGCGATCGCCCCCAAGGGATCGATTTAAGATTTCCCGCCGTGATTCTCTCAAGTATTTTAGGGTTGATGTTCTTGCTGATTTTTCCCCTACACCTCAATAACGTCAATCAAGCTAAGACTCAAACACTCAATCGAATCACCCAAGAAGCAGATCAGGCAGAAGCTCAACTCAACACTCGCTTATCGCAATTGCAAGCACAACTGAATACTGAGCAAGGAAAAGCCCAATTAGATCAACTGCGAACCCAAACCAAAGCTCAGTTTAGTGAAATCCTCAAAGACGATCAAAAATATAAGCAAGCGCTTGAAAGCTCTCAAATTCCCCCAAATATCAAAGAGTTACTGAAAAAGGCTAAAACAGATCCCCAAGCGCTTGACAAAGCTATCGAACAACAAACAGATATTCAGACACTGCGAACTCAACAACTGAGCCAAGTTCGCCAGCGCAGAGAAGAAGCAGAACAACAAGCTAAAGATACTGCTTGGAAGTCTGGGCTGCGGATTGGGATTAGCAGTTTGTTGTTATCCATTGGTTACATTATCATCGGCTGGACGGGCTTAAAAGGTATGGGTGCTGTACAAGGTGGTAAACCTAGAGCTACCGCCCGTTAATCCACTATTGGCATGGCAGTAAGACTTATACAAAAATTATTCGGTTTATACTGCCATGCGCCTAATAGCTAACAACAATAAAAATACAATTATCACTGAGTAAAATCACTATAAAACTTGAGTAATGTTCTCAATTTACATACTGACATATAACGAAGAACTAGATATTGCTGCTTGTATCGAATCAGCGATGCTATCGGATGACATTATTGTTGTGGATTCATGCAGTAGCGATCGCACTGTGGAAATTGCCAGTAGCTATCCCATCCGCGTTGTCCAACACGCTTTTGAAAGCCACGGCCGCCAACGCACCTGGATGTTAGAGTCCATCCCCCCGAAGCACGAATGGGTTTATATTCTCGAAGCTGATGAGCGGATGACACCAGAACTGTTCGCGGAATGCGAAAAGGTAAGTCAGAATCTTGATTACATCGGTTACTACGTGGCTGAACGTGTCATGTTCATGAATCGTTGGATTCGCTACAGCACACAGTATCCCCGTTACCAAATGCGTCTCTTCCGCCACGGAAAGGTGTGGTTTACAGACTACGGTCATACTGAGCGGGAAGTTTGTGACGGTGCAACTAGCTTTTTAAAAGAAACATACCCCCACTACACTTGTAGCAAAGGTTTGAGCCGTTGGATTGATAAGCATAACCGTTATTCTACAGATGAAGCTCAAGAAACGCTGTATCAGTTAGAACAAGGAAAGGTCAACTGGCAAGATTTATTCTTTGGTAAATCGGAAGTCGAAAAACGCCGCGCCTTGAAAGATTTGTCTTTGCGTTTACCTGCTAGACCGTTGCTACGCTTTCTATATATGTATTTTATATTAGGTGGCTGTTTAGATGGACACGCTGGACTTGCTTGGTGTACATTGCAGGCATTTTACGAATACTTGATTTTGCTCAAAGTTTGGGAAATGAAGTATCTACCAAAACCTAATTTAGACGTAACAGCAATTCTGGCACAAGAGAGTCCACAACAGTTACAGTGTGCGGATTCGGAAACTACACAGGCTGATGTGGCGTAAAGGGAATTGGAGATTAGAAGGATTCTCAGTCAAATCAACAAGTAGCGATCGCAAAATCAGAATTTTTATGAATAGGGTAGTACAGCTAGCTGTACTACCCCATCGCGCTTTACATTTAAACAAAACCACCATAATAAATTAATATTTTTAACAGACCATTTTCATAAAAGGCGCTCTCCATCAAAGGTGACTAAGCCTATAAAATAACTCCTCTGTTTACCTGGTGGTACTTTCACAATCATGAGCAGCTTTTGATTGAGCGCGATAGATTAGTAATACCTCATGACTTGCAACAATCATTTACAAGTCTTACAAGGAAAAGTAACATCCTCTGATAACAACCAGCCGCCATCGGATTGGTTGATATCTACGTCTATGCTTGTAGGAAAATAGCTGATTTACAGCAACAAGTACGTATTTTTGCTGTAGCAGCCAAGCTGCTAGCGTTTTTGATAGTTACTTGCGGCAGAAGTTGCTTCAAGTAAAGCCTTTGCTATTTGACGAATTTGCTGGTATGGATACCAATAACAAAAGTTCCTCTAGCTTAAAACAGGAGAATCAGGGCTTGGTAATCGATCGCCTAAAACAGGACTTAAAAAACGACCTGATTGCTGGTTTGTTGGTAGTAATTCCCCTCGCAACCACTATCTGGCTGACAATTACCATTGCTAATTGGGTAATCAACTTCCTCACCCAAATTCCCAAACAACTGAATCCTTTTGATGGGTTAAACCCAATTTTAGTAAATTTACTGAATTTATTAGTAGGATTAGCTGTACCACTACTATGTATCTTATTGATGGGTCTGATGGCTCGCAATATTGCTGGGCGGTGGTTGTTAGATTTTGGTGAGCGATTATTACAGGCAATTCCCTTAGCTGGGCAGGTATACAAAACTCTCAAACAGCTTTTAGAAACAATACTAAAAGATTCTAACGGTAAATTTCGCCGGGTGATTTTGGTAGAGTATCCCCGCCGAGGAATTTGGGCGATCGCCTTTGTCACTGGTGCAATCAGCAGTGATATCCAAGCCCAGATGTCCCGCCCCGTTTTAAGTGTTTTTATCCCCACCACCCCAAATCCAACTACCGGATGGTACGCAGTAGTTCCTGAAGACGAGGTGGTGAACCTCTCCATGTCTATTGAAGACGCTTTTAAAATAGTTGTATCAGGTGGCATTGTCGCCCCGAATACACCCTTGATTTTCCCTAAAGAATCTACAGTGGAAGTGAAACACGACGAAATCAACCAGCAGGTTATTTCCGTTAAAGAAACTTAAAATCAATCTGGCAAAGTCACAAGCAAATGCGTAATGTTGTTGTTTGACTGTGCCAAAATTGATAAACTTGTAAGTTTGCCCAGCCTAGTTACTCAGTTCTCGCACAATCACCCCTGACTTTTATGCAACCTCGTAAACCCCAGCAAATTGCTCGTGAATTGGCGCTTTTAAGCCTTAGCCAATTGCCAGTCAACCCAAAAAAATTAGATACACTACTAGACGATCAGCTAGTATCCAAATTGGTGCTAGGAGCAGTACGTACCCTGACCTCAGAAGTGCAAGATACCCTCAATAATGCCGCAGGTGAACTGCAACGCAGTAACGATCGCCTTTTGAGTAGCCAAACTCGTGCTTCCGACCTCAATTCTGCCAGAACAATGCTTCAAGAAGCGATCGCCTGCACCCAGACAGCAATCAATCAATTGGGTACGGCAGTTGATTTCCCCGAATTGATTCAACTGGCTAATCAGGATAAAGGAGTCCGTAATTACGCTAAAGAGCTTGTGATTACTGTCAATGAAAATCGACACATTATAGATGAACTCCTTTCTACTGCCTTAGTGGATTGGCAAGTAACTCGTCTCGCCCAACTTGACCGCGATATCCTGCAAATCGCTGTGGCAGAAATGAAATTCTTAGGAGTTCCAGATAGTATCGCCATCAATGAAGCTGTGGAGCTAGCCAAACGCTACAGTGGAGACGACGGTCATCGATTTATTAATGGTGTTTTGCGCCGAGTCACTGAGCAGAAAAAAACAGCATAGTAACACTGCCTAATTCATATACTGCTATGGAGAAAAGTCTGTAGCCGCTTCTGCGGCTTCCTCCGAGCGAAACTTTTACCTTGGCGCTAGCTCTCCTTTGGAAGAAGGGGAGACGCTGCGCGAACCGAAGGAAAGTGATTCTCCTCAAACTAGCTATGAAAGGTGAGGATAACCGGGAAGTTTTCACCCTAAGAAAAAGCGCAAAGTTAAATTAAACTCATAACTTATAACTTATAACTCATATAACTAATACTGCTGCAATGGTTTTTAATTGGTTCCGCCGTCAATATAACGATTCCTCTGAGACTCCCTCTGATAAAAAACAGGAAGAAACTACTCCTGCACAAGAACCCCAACCAGAGCCAGCCGAAACCTCATCTGCTGAAACTGCACCAGACACAACGGCAGACTTGTTGGCATTTGCTAAAGCTGCTTACAAAAATATTCAGCAAAAACAACAGGTTGAGGTAGTAGAAACCCCGCCTGATTCAGAAAATGCCTTAGCAGAACCTGAAGCTGTAGAAACGGCAATTGCGGAAATCACTGAATCAGAACTAACTGAGGAACCTGTTAGTTCAACCCTAGAAACAGAACAGCTAGAAATTATCCAAACTGCTACTGAGGAAGAAAATACAGAAGATTCCTCAGTAATTGTAATTGCTGAAGATCCCGATGTCGAAAGCCCAGAAATAAGGGCAAATGAAGTTGAGCAAACCCCCACGCCAGAGGCAACTCAGCCAACAGCACCAGCTAATTTATCCTTCTTAGAACGGGCGGCGGCAGAACGGCAAGCAAAACTAGATCAACTAATAGCCACCGCCATTGAAGTTCCAGAACCGGAGATAGTACAGCCAGTAGCTGCAACCTCAGAGATAGGAGAGGAAATTCCCGGACTGGTATTTGATGATGGGTTTGTTTGGTCAGCGAAAGTTTTAGCAGCTCAAGGTAGAAATCCAGAAGACGTTTCTATTGAAGAAATAACCTGGCTGAAAAAGCTCCGGCAAGGCTTAGACAAAACTCGCCGGAGTATTCTCAACCAACTGAAGGCGATCGTTGGTCAAGGGCCGCTTAACCAAGCTGCTGTGACGGAAATTGAAGCATTACTCCTGCAAGCCGATGTGGGTGTAGAGGCGACAGACTTTATTATCAATGCGCTACAGACAAAACTTCGAGAAGAAGTTACTGCACCGGAAGAAGCGATCGCCTATCTGAAAAAAATTCTCCGGGATATGCTGGATGCACCCAGTAAAGCATCCCACAAAACTAGCTTTACCCCAGAAAAAGAAACCTTGAACATTTGGTTAATCACTGGGGTGAATGGTGCTGGTAAAACCACCACCATCGGCAAAATTGCCCATTTAGGGCAAAAGTCTGGCTATAAATGCTTGATTGGGGCAGCAGACACCTTCCGCGCCGCCGCCGTCGAACAGGTGAAAGTTTGGGGTAGTAGAAGTGGTGTAGAAGTAATTGCCAATCCTGGAAAAAATACAGATCCGGCAGCAGTTGTATTTGATGCGATCGCAGCGGCCCAATCGCGGCAAACAGAATTACTTCTGGTAGACACTGCTGGGCGACTACAAAACAAGAAAAACTTAATGGACGAACTCGGTAAAATCCGGCGAATTATTGACAAAAAAGCTCCAAATGCAAAAGTGGAATCGCTGTTGGTTCTAGATGCTACTTTAGGTCAAAATGGACTACGACAAGCCGAAGTTTTCTCCCAAGCGGCCCAACTGAGTGGCGTTGTCTTAACCAAGCTAGATGGCACTGCTAAAGGCGGTGTTGCCCTTGCCGTTGTGCAACAGCTAGGTTTACCGATTCGCTTTATTGGTGCTGGTGAAGGAATTGAAGACTTACGACCCTTTTCAAGCTATGAGTTTGTCGAAGCTCTCTTAAGTAGCTAATTGAAAAATTGGGAGTTAAAAATTTTTCTTGACAAACTGAGAAATTTAGGGATAACTGAATCTGGTATTATCACTTGAACTAACTAAAAACAGTTAAAATCCTAAAATCATAAATTTGTCACAATAAATGGGTGACTTTTGCTAAAATCTCAAGCTAATGAACTTTTTCACCCCTTTAAGGGCTTTTTCAAGTGGAGTAGCAAGACATTTAGTTGCTACACACAAAAGCCCGTAAACTTACATTTTGTAGAAACTTAAAGGGTAGACAAGATACTCACCCCCACAAATACAACTATTGTGGTGTGGGATGGACAGCAGTCTGAGGGGTGAGTAGTACATTAGAAAGCCAACGCAGGTGAGTCAAAGACTGTGGTCTTTTCCCTCCGCAGTTAACTCATATTGGCTATGGCAACTTGTACTGCTGTCAAAGAAGCAAGCTAAAGCTATGCGTAGCATCACCAACAGGCGAAGCGACTGCATTAGCAAGTCGGAAGAACTGCACGCTGCACGTAACTTACTTAAAAGTTAGATTACTAGCGTCAGCTGTTTGCCCAATGCTTACCAAAAAGACGGCTTCCGACCATCAGAAATTCGAAAAATCGTCCACTGTGGACTCAAAAAGCAAATTAGTGTAAGTAAGCTGTTTCAACACTCCCAGGTGTATTTTCAGCTCCTACTTGCGAAAGAATCTACAAATATTTTTGTAGTAAATCGAGAGATTTGAATTCTGATGATCAAACGACAACATTGTTTCTGGCTTTTGACTTAAAGTTTTGGGAGGAGATTTTTTCTATATTTAGTATCATCCTTGGCGATTATCACAGTAATTATGGTATACAGATTAAGTATTTAAAGACTTATTTACATATTCTCAGCTTTAGGAATGAATGTAAGTATGTTTTTACCAAACTAAGCTCACTTTGAGCGCTTATGGAGGTTTTTGCTCAAAAGACTTCTAATTTCCTAGTTTTATATACCCAAATAATTACTCTGAAAGCGTTATAAATTATTCTTTGAATAAAGTATTTTTCTGACTTTAGAGATATGCTTTGGGAATTAAGTTATGAAAAAAGGAAAAGATTTCTGAACTATCACCAAAACCATAGCGCTTCTCGTTTTGATGCAATACACTTTGATCTTTCTTTGAAAAGGCTACGGTGTAGACACATCTCTCCATAAGGCTCGGTGTTAGGTCTATATTCAATAGAATTTAGAACCGCTATAGTAATTTTTACGGGTTGGATTTTGACTAAAAATACATGATTTTAAATGACTAAGATTCCATCAAAAATATAATAAGCAAATAAAATACTGATAAAAGTTGCCTGTTACGTCTTTATACTCTTGCTAAAGTGACAAGTCTTGTCTAATTATGGTTTAGCAATACGAAAGCCAAAAAGCTTATAAGTAATCTAAAATCTGCCAATATAAAGTGCAATAATACCTGTGCCTGTGTCTCAACTGCCCTCTCAACCCACTGACAACAATAGTAGTGCCGCGACGGATGTCACCCCAGTCGTGGCACTCAAAGAACTCGTGGCAAGGTTGCACCGGGAACAGAACAAAATTCAAGATTTGCTCAGTTCTTTAGGATTTGCCCTGAGAAGTTTCAATAATTTGAATCAGTTTTTGGAACTGATTCCGCTAATGGCAACAAGAGTGACAGATGCAGACGGCAGCGCCCTGTTTCTCTACAAACCTAATGGTCAAGTCAGGTTAGAACAGTTACATTGGCAAGATAGTGGACAGCGTAAAAATATCCGCAAAGCGCTAGAAATAGCCAGCAGTCAAATCACACTTTTGCCAAATACTGCCCCTCTAGCGAATGCGACGGGGATTTTGGATGACCAAATGCATCGCTATTTGGGGCCAGAGGTACAAATCTTTGGTACGGCGATTCTGGTAAAGCATACAGAAAGGGGATGGCTCTATGTATTGAGCCGCGATCCAGAATATAGTTGGACAGAAACTAGGCAAAAGTTAGTTAGGTTAGTGGCAGATCAAACAGCAGTAGCGATCGAAAACGATGAACTAGCTGTAGAACTTAGAAAAAAAGAACGCTTAGACCAAGAACTAGAAATTGGTGCAGAAATTCAACGGCGACTTCTACCACGTCAATGTCCCACAATCCCTGGTGCAGTCCTAGCTGCCCGTTGTAAGCCTGCAAATCGTGTTGGCGGTGACTACTACGACTTTATTGCTACCAATCAGAATAAAATTCGGTCTAAGACTAAAGGCGACACCGAGACTGGTCGCTGGGGTTTGGTTATTGGAGATGTCATGGGCAAAGGTGTCCCTGCTGGTCTGATTATGACGATGATGCGAGGAATGCTAAGGGGAGAAGTGCTACATGGGAATTCCCCAGCAAAAATTCTGCAAAACTTAAATAGAGTGATGTATGCGGATTTGGAAAATTCTCACCGTTTTGTAACACTGTTTTATTCAGAATATAATCCTCACAGTCGAATTTTGTCTTATAGCAATGCGGCACACAATCCTCCCTTGTGGTGGCACGCAGCCACGAAAACTGTCAGCCGTTTAGATACTCTAGGAATGCTAATCGGTTTGGATGCTAACAGCCAATATGAAGATGCTCAGGTACAGTTAGAGCCTGGGGATACCATTATTTACTATACAGATGGCTTGACCGATGCAGCGGCGGCTGGTGGCGATCGCTTCGATGAAGATAACTTTGTCGCTGGCTTCAATACGGCTTGCAAGTACTGTAATGGGCCAGAGGAGATTGTGGACTATTTATTTGACCAAGTTCAGCAATTCATTGGTGATGATAAGCAAAACACTGATGACATGACACTAGTTGTTCTGCAAATTTTATAGTCATTAACCATTTTTCCTGTTCAAGCCATGAATAAATACCTAATCTTATGGCAACTGGTTATGACAACTGGATATTTACCACGCCAAATTTAATTTTTAATTTATTTTTTCTTTAAATTTCCATAGCGATCGCTCAAATAATCGCAAATTAACCTTTTTTCAGGAATTGTTTGTATTTAGTCATTAGGATAATACATAAAAAATGATCCTTAGAATACATTTCTGTTGAAGCAAAAACTATATATTTTGCACATCTAGCACAGTAGGAAACGTCAAGGGGGAGAGCAGGTAAAAGGTAAAATGTACAAGGTAAAAAGTAAATTTACTTCTTCATTTTTGCTTTTTTTATATCCTTGTCACGCAAGCATTTAGCCTGTTCCCCCTTGGCGTTTTAATTTTTCTTTTCTCCGCCGTAGCAAGTTCACAACAGTTACGACGGAGTTTTGCTTTCTTTGTTTCTTAGGTCTAAACTTGGCCGTTTTCAACTTACTTGGTCTTTAAGTTATTAACCTTCATTTAATCATTTGTCAAGATATTTCTAAAAAGATTTTAGGTGAAAAATTCCGAATTAAAATAGCTATTCTTGCGCTCCAGCTTTTTGCAGACTCCGCACTACATTTTTATAACCATTAAATTCTGCAATCATCAAAGCAGTATAACCACCACGGTTTTTTAAATTCACATCTGCCCCAGCTTGGAGTAATAACTGCACAATTTCGCCATAACCTGCTGAGGCAGCCCACATCAATGATGTTGCCCTCGCTGAGTCTTGAAAATTCACATCTGCCCCCTTTGCCAGCAGCAAATGTATGATCTCTGTGTGCTTGCGTTCGGTTGCTTTAATCAAAGCAGTTTTGCCATCGTCCCCCAGAGTGTTGGCATCAGCACCATAGTCTAATAACACTTTCACTGTTTGAGTATGTCCTTGTGATGCAGCCAACGTCAAAGGTACTTCACCAAGATTTTTCCCATTAATATCTGCCTCAGAACACAGTAGGGCCTCGACAATTTTGCTATGTCCCTGCAACGCTGCTACAAGCAGTGGCGTATCACCCAGACGGTTCCTAATTTGGACATCTGCACCCCTGTTAAGTAATACTTGCACGACATCAATGTAGCCTTCCACAACGGCAAGGTGTAGGGCAGTTTCACCATCTTGGTCTTGGAGATTAATTTCAGCACCTCGATCCAGTAAAGCTGCTGCGATCGCACTATGTCCCCCTGCTGCTGCTGCCAATAATGCAGTTCCACCATCAGCATTTTTCAGATTCACATCAGCCCCCGCCGCTAGCAGTGCTTCCACAACCTCCAGATGCCCCAAGTCTGCGGCTAATGTTAAGAGTGTCTCACTCTCTTGATCTGGGATATTGACATCAACACCAGTTTGGAGAATTGCTTGTAAAATTTCTATGTTTCCCTGCTTAATGGCGAGTTTCAAGGCAGTATCATCATCTTTATCGGCAATACTCACCTCCGCACCAGCAGCCAATAAGACTCGCACTACATCGATATGACCTTTGAGGACTGCGGCCATTAAAGCTGTGCTGCCATCTTCATTAATGGCGTTGACATCAGCACCTTTGGATACTAAAAGTTTCAAAATGTCAAGTTGTTTAGCACTAGCGGCTAACATCAAAGCCGTCAAACCATAGAGTTTTCTAGGCAAGTTGATATTTGCCCCGGCATCTAGGAGCGATCGCACAATTTCGGTGTAGCCTAAATTGGCAGCAAACATTAACGCCGTAGTACCTTGGCGATCGCACGCATCTACCCTCGCGCCAGCAGCCAGTAGCGCACACAGCCCCTTAATATCACCACTTTTAGCAGCTTTTAGCAGCAAAGTATCGTTGTTTTCAGTCATGAATGAGATCCCACACAGGGGGTTTTGTTCGTCTACCCTCAAAACTCAGTCTGAGATTGTTTATGCACTTTGGCAAGAGGGTTATGCAATTAAAAATTGAAAATTAAAAATTAAAAATTAAGAAATGCAGTCTTGGCAAGCATTCTAAGGTAAGGGAGGCTTAACTCTTGTCTTCTCTCCTCATCCCTTAGACTCTTTTAATTTGTGCAACTTGAAGCACAGAGAATAGAGTTATGCTAATTTTTATGAAGATTTAATAATTAGGCGAGAACACTATGAGCTTGGAACTTTCTGCGTCGGTGAAATATTGGCTGAATTTTTTCCATCCGGTGCTGATGTGGGCGCTATTAGTACTCTCAATTTATGCTGCCTACTTGGGGCTGCAATTACAGCGTACCAGAAATGCTCAGGGGGAAGAAAAGAAAGAACTGATTAAAGGTAGATACAACGTCAGACACTACCAAATCGGGTCTATACTCTTAGGTTTGATGGTAGCAGGTGCAATTGGAGGGATGGGTGTCACTTACATCAATAATGGCAAGTTATTTGTCGGCCCTCACCTGCTGGCAGGACTGGGTATGACGGGTCTGATTGCATTTTCTGCTGCTTTGTCCCCTTATATGCAGAAAGGGGCAAACTGGGCACGCGCAACCCATATTTTGATAAATTTCACCCTTTTGGGACTTTTTGCTTGGCAGGCTGTTACTGGCGTGCAAATTGTCCAAAGAATTCTTACTAAAGCTTAGTCATTTGTCCTCTCTGACAAAGTTCTGAGCGTAGAAAACCTCCGCTCGGACTTTGCGCTTTGTCCTTTGTCATTAGTGTATGAGAAATGACAAAGGACTGTTGACTTAGCGCTTTTGTTTGGAATTCCCAGAAAAGGGTATTTCCAAAGATTTCTGAAAATCTTGCTGAACTTTGCGTGTTAAGCGACGAGAAACTTGGCGGACGATTTGGTTAAGTAAGCGATCACCTGTAGATTGAATTATAGACTTGGGTAATCGCTGAATAAAGCGGGGAAAGTGCAAATCAACTACTAAATCTAATTCCCATTCAACTCTCGTAACCTCACCGCTACTGCAAACATCGTTTTCTATTAGCTGTAGAGATGCCCGATAGTCTACGTCATAACCAGGCGCTTGGTAATCAGGAATGGGGATTGTACGGATGCGGTAAATACCCTCCTCTGGGGGCAACAATTCCAAACCAATTTTCGGTTCTACTTCATAACCGAAAGCACCAAAACGACCAATTACTAAAGCATAGCCATTTTCCCCAAGTAATTGCACTTTCATGGGTTCAGCACAACGAGAAAACCATAAGGCGTGAGCATTAAGATACTCAGCAACCTTCTCTGCTGGGGCAGGCATTTCCATACAATCTTGATAACGACCGTAAAATTTTGTAATCGTCGCTACATTTATGTCTGTTAATGTGTCCTTCGCTTCTTCTTGGTTGGACGCTACAGGTAAAACTGCTTCTGTTATTTCCCAGGATTTATATTCGCCTTGTCTTGAAAGCATAAATGCATTACTGTATATTTTGGCGTTCTTCTATACTAATAATTCCCCACATTCCTGGGTCATTTCGCATCAATATCCCATTTTGACCAAAACCTCATTAATCTGCCATCAACTCCATAGAATTACTAAAATAAAGAACTGAACAAGCACACAATAGTTTTCCAGGATAGCATTTCTCATGAAAGCATTTGTAGCAGGGGCAACCGGTGAAACAGGTCGCCGGATTGTGCAAGAGTTGATAGCGCGGAATATTCCCGTTCGTGCTTTGGTGCGGGATATAGAGAAAGCTAAGGGTATTCTGTCTCCTGAAGCTGAGTTGGTTGTAGGTGATGTGTTACAACCAGAAAGTTTAAATGCTGCGTTGGGAGATAGTACAGTTTTGTTCGTCGCGACTGGTGCAAAACCTAGTTTTGACCCCACTGGCCCTTATAAAGTAGATTTTGAAGGGACTAAAAATTTAGTAGAAGCTGCCAAAGCAAAGGGGATTGAGCATCTTGTCTTGGTTTCTTCTTTGTGTACTTCGCAGTTATTCCATCCACTGAATTTGTTTTGGCTGATTTTGGTGTGGAAAAAGCAAGCTGAAGAGTATATCCAGAAAAGTGGTCTGACTTATACGATTGTGCGACCTGGTGGATTGAAGAATGAAGATAACTCAGATGCGATCGTGATGCAGAGTGCTGATACACTCTTTGACGGTAGCATCCCCAGGCAGAAAGTCGCCCAAGTTGCTGTTGAGGCGCTGTTTGAAGCAGATGCACGCAATAAAATTGTCGAAATTGTTGCCAAACCTGAAGCAGCCTCAAAAAGTTTTGGAGAATTATTTGCTAACGTTGCGTAATTAAGCAGTTTAACTGCTGTAGAAATCTTGCTTTGATACAACAAGCATTTTGGGCACAGTACTACTGTGCCCTTACAAAAATACTGTATTGGATGGAAGTGAACTTAGTCAGAATGAACTCGTCAATCATTGTTGTTAATAAAAAGAGCAAATTTGAAGGAGTTAGACTCTGAAAGGCTTTGAATTCAAAGGTGTTGAAAAACTGATTGGGCCAATAGCTGCGCTTCTTGGCTTTGTGTATTTGTTGCAATGGTATATTGGAGACTTGCGATCGCCTTCCGATCCCATCTTTGCAGATAAACAGCCGCCCTTGGTGATGAAACAGGGCGATCCCTATATCCGCGCTTTAATGCGAACAATTTCGGCGAGTGAAGCGAGTGGAAACCGTCCCTATTCTCTGTTGTATGGTGGTCAACAAGTTAATGACCTTAGCAGACATCCTGAGATATGCGTCACAATTGTCACAGGCCCAAATACAGGTAATTGTTCTACTGCTGCCGGCAGATATCAAATTATCAACATTACTTGGTATCGTTTAGCCCCACGTTATCACCCAAAGCCGATGCAGATGATGTTTTGGACTGCTTATAGTTTTGAAGCAGAATATCAAGATATAGTCGTTTACCGTTGGTTAACTGATTCTAAAGTTTGGGGAACTGATCTTTCTCAATTGCTGCGTCAGGGAAAGTTAAATGATGTTTTGCGGCGACTCTCTCCGACTTGGACGAGTCTAGGATATGGTATAGAAACTAATTCTGTTAGTAGCTCTTTGCCTAAAGTTTATCAGAAAATGTTGCAAGAGGAATTAACCACAGCTAATCAACCAACTGTCCAGAATTTGACACCATCGCCAACTCCTTCTAGGAAGCCACTAAAGAAGCCGTGAGATTATCTTAGTTTCTAACTTACTGTAGACAGAAAATATTTTATATTTTCCACAAATGCCAAGGTATTTTCAAAGTGAATATTATGTCCAGCATTTTTAATTATTTTTAGCTGTGCAAATTCACATAGTTTAGCCATTTCTGTATGAATAAATATAAATTTTTCATCATATTCACCAGCTAGTAAGAGTATATGAATACTATTCTCTTGTAGCTTCTCCCACAAAGAAGGTTGACATCCATTCCCCATGAAGCGCAATGATTTATCTAATTCCTGCGGATTGTTTTGCAAGCGACTTTCTATCATGCGATCGTATTCTGGATGATTTTTTATATAACCAAAAATTGGTTGATTGTACCAATTGGACAAAAAATCAGCAAAATCAGTTTGAATAATACTTCTGCTTAATTTTCTAGCTATTTGAGCATCATGCCTAACTCGTTCTAATCGTTCTGCTTTTGTTGCTAAACCTGGAGAAGCTGATTCTAATACGACTTTAATAAAACGTTCTGGGAAATTTAGAGTTAGGTATAAACCTAATCTTCCACCCATCGAATAACCAATTAAGTAGCATTTATCTATTGTTAATTCATCTAATAAATTAATTATTGCTTGAGCGATGGGTTCCATTCCATAGTATTCATCACCTCCGACAACTTCAGTTTTCCCATGTCCTGGTAAATCAAGGATAAGATAAGAAAAATCTTCTGCTAGAAATTTTATAGCTTCATCAAATTCATTAATGTTTCCCATGAAGCCATGTAACAAAAGAATTATAGGTTTGTTAGTATTTATATTTATACAATAGTTAAATTTATATTTATTTAAAATCATTCTTGGAAGATATCTATAAAATCCAAATGCAAAAACTTCCCTACCGTACTCTAATATAATTTCAAGGGTATAAGTTACCCCCTTATGACTGCTTTGAAACTACCTAGACTATCAACTATGACTGTGAAACACTTATGCTAATTTTGGTATAAAAACCCTTTGTCTGAGTCAATACACCAAATATTACATCTCTACCAAATATCTTGTAGTGCTAGTCAATTTCTGATTTTTGTAATTTTTAAGGTAAAAATCGATCTAAAGCAGCTTTTAACTGTTTAATTTCAACTTCAATATTACCCTCTTGTGCGGCTCTCGCAATACATTCAGTCAAATGTTCATCCAAAACAATTCGCGCTACCTTATCTAATGCGCCACGCACTGCGGCAATTTGCAGTAGAACATCAGGACAAGGGCTATTTTGCTGCACCATTGTTTTAATACCACGAACATGGCCTTCTATACGCGATAATCGATTGGCAATTCGCCGTAAAGACTCTTCGCTATGGACATGAGGATGAGCAGGCTCTTCAGTCCCATGAGTATGATCTGTATGCTCGTGGTCTGTATCATGATGCTGGGAATGTTCTGCTTGCTGGGATATTGGCAAGGATTTCTTGCCTAATTGATTTGATCCATTCATGGGTTATCAAAGGACTTGTAATACTAAGATCCTAGCCTAGAGCGTTACAGGGAGTGGGGAATGGGTAAGAGGACTTGGGGACAAGTCCCCCCTACTCCCCACTCCCCATTTCCACTAACTCTACTGCTGACGATTGGCTCTTTGTTGGGGAATAATTTCTGTTACTACCCTACCGGTAGAACTGCCACCTTTGACAACAATATTTTCTGTTTGCAGATTACCAACGGCCGTTTCACCCATAAAATTTAACGGTGGGTCAACTTGCCGATAAACTACATTTCCCTGAGCTTCAACTAACTTATTGTCTAAATACCAAGTTAATATATTAGATTTCAAAGACTGGCGACGCTGACCAATGGCGTTGACGTTACCTGTTAAATAAACCGTTTTTTGCGGGATTTTCATTTCACCTTGATTTGCGGTTACGGTAAGATTTTCAGCCCGTTGGAACATTCGTACAGGGGAATTTGTAGTAACAGTTTCTGCGTTCATGTTCCATGTCATAGAGTTACTAGCTATTTGCACTGGTGGGTCTAGTAAATCTAATTGAGCATTTTGTTTAATAGTGGCAATTTTTGTTTTTAAGTTGACTTCGGCAGAATTACCCTTACCGCGATCGCTAATCTTATTATCTTTGTAGCGATCAATTTGTATGGGGCGATCGCCAATTAGTTTTTCTTCTTTAATATTCCAGATTAAATGCTCGGTTCTTACTTGTAATTGGGGATCAGCAGAATTGGCTATTACTCGTCCAGAAAATTCCATGCGCTGTTCGCGGGTTTTAACTCGCGCTTCTTGCGCTACAGCTTGTAGTTGTTTGTGAGTACCGTTAATTTGGTTGCGGACAATCAACAAATCTTCTTTGGGCCGCCATTCTAACTCATTGCCTTGCAATACAATTCCATTACTAGGGTCTGTGGCAAATATCTTACCTTTAAGAAACAACTGCTTCCCATCTTGTTCAATATCTGCAACATCTGCCTTGATTTGGTAAACTACTTTACCATCTTGATATAGTTCACCATAAGGACTTTCAGCTTGACCAATTTGTTTTTCTTTGGTGTATTTTGCGGTTTTAGCCCTGACTTTCCAAATTGGTCTTCCCACTTCATCTGCCTGTTCTAGGGTGACATCAAAGAAGGTTAAATCGCTATCTTGCTTAGATGAAGCCGCAGGATTTTCTTGAGAAGCTATAGGGGATTTACCCCCACAACTTACTAAACCAAATATCAAGAAAAAAATCAAAGGTAAAAAAAGGAAGGAGGGAGTGGGGGAGTATTTTTGAATTTTTTTCTCCCCCTGTCTCCCTCTTTTATGAAATTGATACGCCATTATTCTTGGATTTCTAGGTGTCCATCACTAGTTCTTGGGTCTTCCAAAAAGCCGATACCAGATAACGGCCGGTATGGATAGCTTTGGCGAGGGGTTTTTTGAATGTCTTCTTTGATGGCTTCTAAATCGATGTAGCGATCGCTTACATTAATTAAGCTGTCACTGGTCATCGAACGCAAACTTACCACTTCTACCCGCACGCCGCGATAGCTAACTGAATTGACCGCATAAGCCAAATCCCCATCACCGCTGACTAAAACTGCGGTATCATAAGAATCGACTAGCGCCATCATGTCTACTGCTATTTCTACATCCAGGTTAGCTTTTTTAGAGCCATCTGGTAGCTGGACTAAATCTTTAGCAATGACTCGATAGCCATTGCGACGCATCCACAGCAGGAACCCCTGTTGCTTCTCGTTCGTCCGGTCTACACCAGTGTAGAAAAAAGATCGCAGAAGTCTAGAACCTCCAGTCAATCGACACAATAGCTTCGTGTAATCGATCTCAATCCCTAGTTGTAGTGCAGCGTAAAATAGATTTGAGCCGTCAATAAATATGGCGACCCTGCCCCGATTCTCCAAAACTTGTTCTGGCGTAAATATTGAATCGGTTTCAAAATTATTCAACATCATTGTGATACCTCGATTTTTATCCCTGTTATTTTTGATACAAATTACGAACTTTTAGATGCTAGTCACAGCGGCTTATGATAATGTTCCGGGGCTAATATAAATTAAGCTCCGATAAATTTTTTGAGAAAATAAGAAATTGAACAAAATCAGAGTTTGATAAGGACTAATCGTTTTTCGGGGGTTCTATTCGCTTAAAAACTGGTTGGAATGTACCCAACTGTTGTTTACTAGATAGTATCCCCCATGTCGCATGGGTGGCAAAAGGAGCGGTCACTGAACTTTGTATTTGATCGTTGAAGTCTATTCCAAAGCCCAGTTGTTGATAAATATCGCTACTGATGTTTGGAATAATTGGGGAAAGCAGATAAGCTGCCAGTCTAACTGATTCTAGAACTGCGTAGAGAACTTTTTCCACGGACTCTTGCTGTCCCTGTTTATATAATGACCAAGGAGCTTGTTCATCAATAAACTTATTACTGGCTTGTGCCAGTGAAAGGATAGCGCCGCAGGCTTGACTGAAAGCTAGTTCCTTATATGCTTCTTTCACCTGTTCCCCTAGACGTAAACCTATTGTTTTCAAAGGATTTTCGTCAGGAATTCCTTCATTGCCGATTGATGGAACATTATTGTCAACGCAGTATTTCTTCACCATGCTCAAGGTGCGATTGAGCAAATTACCTAAATCATTTGCCAAATCTGCATTCAGAACATTAATGAACCTTACTTCATTAAAATCTCCATCTTTGCCAAATTCGATTTCCTTAAGGAAGTAATAACGAACGGCATCACTACCATAGCGTTGAACTAACGAAACAGGATCAAGGGTATTACCCAGACTTTTACCCATCTTTTGACCATCTTTAGTCAAAAAGCCATGCCCAAATACTCTTTCTGGCAAGGGTAAGCCAGCTGACAACAACATTGCCGGCCAATAAACTGCATGGAAGCGTAAAATATCTTTACCAATTAGGTGCAGGTTGATTGGCCACCATGTTTCTAAAGCATTTGCTAAAGTTGGTTCTGCATCTGGTTCGAGTAATGCCGTGACATAACCTAACAGCGCGTCAAACCAAACATAAAGGGTGTGTTTGGAATCAACTGGTACGGGAAAACCCCAATCTAGATTTACCCGTGAAATAGAAAAGTCTTGCAGCCCTTGATTGACAAAGCTGAGGACTTCATTGCGCCGACTTTCTGGTTGAATAAAATCGGGTTTAGATTGATAAAATTCTGTCAGCTTATTTTGATATTTAGATAAGCGGAAAAAATAGTTTTGCTCGTCTCGCCACTCAACTTCTTTGTTAGTATGAATCGGACAACGATGTCCTTCTAGTAGATCCCGTTCTTCTTTGAATTCTTCACAAGATACGCAATACCAGCCTTGTTGTTGTCCTTGGTAGATATCACCAGATTCCCAGACTCGCTCAAAGAATTCTTTGACGATCGCTTCATGACGAGGTGCAGTTGTCCGACTAAAGCGATCGTATTTAATGTCTAGTAACTGCCACAAACTAACGAAACTAGGGACAACTTCATCGCAAAACTCTTGTGGCCCTTTGCCTAAACTTTCCGCCGATCGCTGAATTTTTTGCCCGTGTTCATCTGTACCTGTAATTAGTAATACCCGATATCCTAGTAATCTATGAAATCGTGCTACTACATCTGCTGCGATCGTCGTATAAGCACTGCCTATATGGGGGACATCGTTTACATAATATAGTGGTGTTGTCAGTGCAAATGTTTTTTCTGTTTTATTCACTAGATTCATACAAAATAAAAATTAACTTATTAAAACCTTTTGCTTCTTACTTTTGTGGGAAAAACCACGCAATTATACAATAATATTTCCATTTTTTCCAATAACACCTTAATAGTAGCAAATTTATCAGGTCAAAAATTGTTTTGTAATATGTATCTATTCAAATCATTTTTGCCTATATGAGGAAAAGTAACTAATCATAATTTTTTTGAATACTTTCTATTAGAAATTATTGTGATCGAGAATACATAATGCAGAATGCAGAAAACTTAGCTGGTTTTGTAGATCAGATATTTCTATCTTAAGACGGTCATGGCAGTAGTAAAGAAATGTAAAAATTAAGTTAAGATAAACCGCCATATTTACCGGAAAAATATATTGATTAGGTATGAGTCGAAATAGCCCCCTAGAGATTTCTCGCGCTTTGGTGGCGGCACTCTCAACACAAATGTTTCGCTATTATGAGGATCGCATTCCCCAGGATGCTAGCGTTTTGGTAGTCAGCAATCACCGCAGCTTCATGGATGCACTGATATTAATGGCAGCGTTATCAAGTCCGATTCGCTTTGCTTGCCACCACTATATGGGACAAGTGCCAGTAATGCGGGAGATTGTCACCGATCAATTGGGGTGTTTTCCTTTGGAGGAAACTCAAAACCGCCAACAAAGCTTTTTTTCGCAGTCGCAGTTGCTATTGCAGTCTAAGCAGATGGTGGGAGTATTTCCAGAAGGGACTGCACCAATGGTGAAATTTACTCAGCCAAACCAGGTGGGTGAGTTTCAACGGGGATTTGCCCATTTAGCATTGCGAGCGGATGTGCAGGATTTAGCAATTTTGCCGATCGCGATCGCTTCCCTAGAAGAGGTAAACACGAATGGTTTTCCCTTAAGGCTTTTGAGTGTATTTGACCCTTCAGAACCTTTATTTAATCAAGCTGGTTGGCATCCTTTGGTAATTTATCGTCGGGTTGCGGTGTTAATCGGTCGCCCTTATTGGATAACACCCCAACATCAAAAAAAATATCACGGGAAACAAGCCAGAACTGTTGTGGCTGAACTGACAGAACACTGTCATGGTGAAATTAGCCATTTACTGCGTCAAGGTTGCTATTAGAGCTATTCGATTTTGGATTTTGGATTGTCGGAACAATTAACAGTTCAAAAGTTTTATACCATTGACTAATGACCATTGACCAATGACCAATGACTATCTCTGAAGTTGAGTTAAAGCCTTGTTTCCTGACTCCTAAACGAGTACAGCCAGAGTATCCGCTATTGGTATATTTACCGGGAATGGATGGAACAGGTCAATTATTGCGATCGCAGACTGCTGGATTAGAAACTGGCTTTGATGTCCGTTCTTTGGCACTCCCCCGGAAAGACCTTAACACTTGGGATGTGCTAACAAAAAGTGTATTGGACTTAATCGACGCTGAATTAGAAAAAAGCTCTCACAGGTCAGTTTATTTGTGTGGTGAGTCCTTTGGTGGTTGCTTGGCAATGAAAGTAGCGATCCAAGCACCCCATTTATTTAAGCGAACTATCTTAATTAACCCAGCTTCGTCCTTTCGTCTTCGCCCTTGGTTGAGTTGGGCATCTCAACTTACTTACTTAGTGCCATCAGAATTGTATGATGTTGGCGCACTGGGGTTGTTGCCGTTTTTGGCATCTTTGCCTCGCATTTCTCGGAGCGATCGCCATGAACTGCTGAAAACCATGCGTTCTGTACCAGCAGAAACTGTTCTGTGGCGATTGTCTTTACTGCGAGAGTTTGAAGTTGATGAGGAAAAGTTAAGTCGCTTAACTCAACCAGTTTTGTTAATTGCTGGTGGTAGCGATCGCCTTTTGCCTTCTGTAACAGAAGTGAAGCGGATAGGGAATATCTTACCAAATAACAAGATTGTGGTGCTGCCTGAGTGCGGACACGCTTGCTTGCTAGAGCAAGATATTAATCTCTATGAAATTCTTAAAGATAACGACTTTTTAGAAAATAATGCTGATATCAGTACAAGGCTAGAGGTGAGAGGATAGGGTGAGCGCCCTGCTCCCAAAAAGAAGTTAAAATCAACAAACTGCTTTTCTACGCCGGAATTATTTCTCATCTGGAAACAGACTGGAGACTCAAATGACCCCAGCAGCCATCGCTACACCCCGTCAGGAATCACCCCTGTTGTTTGAGGGACTGACTTGGAGAGAATTCAAAGCAGTTGAGCAGTTGCTAGACCGTCCAGGATATAGGCTCTCTTTCCTGAATGGAGTTTTGGAGATCCGAAGAAAGCCTGGAGAACCACACGAAACCGTTAAGAAAAGAATTGCTGCATTAGTGGAACTGTACTTGCTTGCGGCTGGGTTTGACTTTATTCCCACTGGCTCAATGACCTTGGAAAGTGAAGTGGGTGCTGTCAAGCGTGAGGCGGATGAATCTTATAAACTGGCTCCAGATCGAGTGCGTCCCGATCTGGTGATTGAAGTGGCGTTTACAAGTGGCGGTATCGACAAGCTGGAGGCATATAAGCGGCTCTTGATTCCAGAAGTGTGGTTTTGGGAAGATGGTGTGTTAGAAGTTTATCACCTGCGGAAAGAGGACAAGGCACTTCACTATGAGAGGGTTTCCAGTAGTGAGGAGGTCAAAGGAATCGATCTGGATTTGTTGTTACGTTGCATTCTTATGGTGAATCATGTGGATGCCATCAAGACTTTTCAGCAGGCGCTGCAAAAATAGCTGGCGATCTGCTTTAATTTCTAATTGTGTGATGCCTGCGGCAACCCAGAAGAAAATAGTTAATCTTCAACTGATATTTACGTTTATAGAGAGATGTAGAGCCGCTCATAATTCGCTACAAGTTTAGAAAGAGGCTTTACAGCATGGTGTCAAGTAATGGCAGACAAATCCCCACAAGAAATAGTAGTGAATAAATCAGTTAATTCACCTAATGAAACTTCAGAAATAGAGATCCAGGCTCAATCATCAGTAGAAAATGAACCGTCTGTATTAGAGTCTTTTGTTCAAACTGTTGCTCAAACTGGCAAAGCAGTTTTAGATACAGCATTAGAGGTACGAGAAGCGACAGCGAAACAAACACACAAGTTAATTGAGCAAACAACTCAAACCAGTGGTCAGGTTGTGAATCGCCTCAGCGAGAATTGGTTGATTAGAAAACTATCTGGAGTATTAAATCTAAATTGGCTAATTGGTACTACTGATGCTGTTGATTTGGAAAAAGCAGAAGCTGCGGTAAACAAGCTCAAACAAAAGTATCCAAATGAATCACCTAGTGAGATTGCTCACCGAATCATGGTGGAAAAAGCGACTCAAGCAGGCACTGTTGGACTAGCCACTAGTATTTTGCCAGGAGTAGCAATTGCATTGTTGGCAATTGATTTAACAGCGACAACAAAATTGCAGTCAGAAATGCTTTATCAAATTGCATTTGACTACGGGCTAGATTTAAAAGATCCTGCCCGTAAAGGAGAAGTCTTAGCAATTTTTGGTCTGGCTTTGGGTGGAGGTCGTCTTTTGAAAGCTGCGGGATTAGGATTACTGCGAAATGTGCCTTTAGCGGGTGCTGCGATCGCAGCTAGTTCAAATGCAACAATGATCTATTCATTGGGTTATGCTGCTTGTCGATTTTACGAAGCCAAGCTAGATGAATCAACTTCCCTAGCATCGCCACAGACTCTGGCAACATTAAAAGCAGAAAGTGAAAAGTATCTCGAAAGTGCGATCGCTCAAGAAGCCGTCATGGATCAAATCTTAGTTCACATGATTCTGGCTAGCCATCCAGATAAGACTTTGGAAGAAATTTTGCCAGAATTACAAGCTGTAAAACTCAGTCCTACCTCGTTGGATGCCATTGCCCAAAATATCAAATCACCTAAGTCTTTAGATATACTGCTCAATCAGCTGAATCGTGATTTTGCTATACCCTTGCTCGTTCAGTGTGAAAAAATTGCCCAGCTTGACAATAAGACTACACCTCTTGAGCAAGAAGTAATAGCAGCGATCGCCAGAAAATTTAACATTGATACAAGAATTGGGGCATAGAGAATGGGGAATGGGGAATAGGGAATAGGGAATGGGGAATAGGGAATAGGGAATAGGGAATAGGGAATAGGGAATGGGGCAAGAAGCAGGATGTAAAAGAATCTGACTTTTTGCGGCATCTGGAAAACCTCTCTCTAAATCTCTCTCCTAAAAGGAGAGAGACTTTGAATTTTCCCCCTTCCCGCGTCGGGAAGGGGGTTAGGGGGTTAGGTTTTTACCTGACTTTTCCACATAACGCGAAAAGTCAGGTAAAAGAATGGAGATCATAGCTTCATTAACGAGTATAAAAGCCTCGTTAATGGAGTTCTGAGGTGGATTCACGAGGATAAAAGCCTCGTTAACGGAGTTCTGATATGGATTCACGAGTATCAAAGACTCGTTAACGGAGTTCTGATGTGGATTCACGAGGATAAAAGCCTCGTTAACGGAGTTCTGATGTGGATTCACGAGGATAAAAGCCTCGTTAACGGAGTTCTGATGTGGATTCACGAGGATAAAAGACTCGTTAACGGAGTTCTGATGTGGATTCACGAGGATAAAAGACTCGTTAACGGAGTTCTGATGTGGATTCACGAGGATAAAAGCCTCGTTAACGGAGTTCTGATGTGGATTCACGAGTATAAAAGACTCGTTAATGAGTACTACTTGCACTAATTCACTAAATTATAGCTACCGCTCCCTGATCCGCAATGCCCAATGCCCAATGCCCCATGCCCAATACCCATTCCCCTCATCCTGAAACAAGAAATTTGAGCAATACTGGTACAGGAAGGAATATTTACATAAAATCCCAAAATGACAATTCAACCTAGTGATAAGCCTTTGCTAGAGTGGGCAGGCGATAGTTTGGCAATAGGATTATTTGAAGATGCAGTAGAGTTAACCGGAGAACTAGCAACTTTAGATCAAAAGTTTTCCGGGGTCTTAAAAGAACTAATTGCGGAAGAAGAATTTAAAGGTAAAGCCAACAGTACAATTTTCACTCGTGTGAATCCTGGTAGCCCAGTGCGTAAATTGATTCTGGTAGGATTGGGTAAACCAGATGCACTCAAACTCGACACTTTGAGACGCGCTGCTGCTGCGGTAGCCAGAGTAGCAAAAAAGCAGAAAAGCAAAATTTTGGGATTTAGTTTCCCATTATGGAATAACGATCCAGCCGCAAGCGCCCAAGCGATCGCAGAAGGTGTTGAATTAGCACTTTATCAAGATATTCGTTTTAAATCAGAACCAGAAGATAAAGGTTCGCAAATAGAAAGCATCGATTTACTAGGTTTCGGTGGACAAGAAGCAGCCATAACTCTCGCCAATCAAATCGTTTCCGGGGTAAATTTGGCACGGGAGTTAGTGGCAGCACCAGCCAATGCGGTAACACCAATTACTTTAGCCGAAACTGCCCAAGCGATCGCTAAAGACCACGGTTTACAAGTAGAAATTCTCGAAAAAGAAGACTGTGAAAAGTTGGGTATGGGTGCTTTTTTGGGAGTATCGCAAGGTTCCGAGTTGCCACCTAAATTTATTCACCTGACTTACAAACCAGAAGGTACACCGAAAAAGAAACTAGCAATTATTGGCAAAGGTGTAACCTTTGATTCCGGTGGACTGAATATTAAAGGTGCTGGTAGCGGCATCGAAACCATGAAAATGGATATGGGCGGTGCAGCTGCTACCTTGGGGGCGGCAAAAGCAATTGCTCAAATTAAGCCAGATGTTGAAGTTCACTTTATCTCGGCGGTAGCTGAAAACATGATTAGCGGTCGCGCCATGCACCCTGGAGACATTCTCACCGCATCAAACGGCAAAACAATTGAAGTGAACAACACCGACGCAGAAGGACGTTTAACCCTTGCAGACGCCTTGGTGTATGCTGACAAATTGGGATTAGATGCGATCGTGGATTTAGCCACCCTAACCGGTGCTAACGTCATTGCCTTGGGTGATGATATTGCAGGTTTGTACACTCCCGATGATGACGTAGCTTCCCAGATCGAAAAAGCTGCCCAAACTTCAGGGGAAAAGATTTGGCGGATGCCAATGGAAGAAAAATATTTTGAAGGGCTAAAGTCTGGGATTGCGGACATGAAAAATACAGGCCCGCGTCCAGGTGGTGCCATTACTGCTGCTCTTTTCCTCAAGCAATTTGTCAAAGAAACCCCTTGGGCGCACATAGATATTGCTGGCCCAGTGTGGGCAGATAAAGAAAATGGCTACAACGGCGCAGGAGCAACCGGCTACGGCGTTCGGACGCTAGTTAACTGGGTCTTGGGGATTGAAGAGTAGGAAATAGGAGGCAGGGGAGCAGGGGACAAGGGGACAAGGGGGAATGGCACGCTTGAAAAGCTGAAACCTCCTTGCTGGCATGGTGTGGGAGGACAGGGAAGGGTGGGAGGTGTGGGAGGCAATGCAGCGTTCATTGATGTGCAGTTATTCAATTTCTCCTCTTTCTCCCCACCCTCCCCACACCTCCCACACTTCCCCCACTCCCCCCACTCTCCACACTCAAAAAGCAAGTTATATCAGGGCTTTGCGATTAACAAGCGTGCCATTCGGGACAAGAGGTGAGAACTTGAAACAAGTCTTTCCCCTTGTCCCCAATTCTCCTTGTCCCCAAGTCCTCTTCCCAATTCCCCATTCCCCATGCCCCATGCCCAATGCCCAAATTCGTGCTATCTTGAGCTTGCCAGCAAAAATTGTTGCAATAGTAACAGAAGTAATTTGGCAGTCAGAAAGTTAAGCTTTTTCGGCAAAGCCATCTGGTAAAATTTATAAGGTTTCTAAAAGCTCTGAGCAATGGGATCGACTCGCGTACGGATCGCAATTGACGCAATGGGAGGGGATCACGCACCCGGTGAAATCGTTGCTGGCGCACTGCGAGCAAAGGAAGAATTGGGTGTAGAGATATTACTTGTTGGTGATCCCCAACAAATAGAAGCTGCCTTGCCGCCAAAAACGAATTTAGCGCAGGTGGAGATCGTTCCTGCTGAGGAAGCGATCGCAATGGATGAGGAGCCTTTAAATGCGGTTAGACGCAAACGCAAGGCTTCTATCAATGTGGCAATGGATTTAGTCAAGCAGCAAAAGGCAGATGCCGTATTTTCTGCCGGTCATTCTGGGGCAGCTATGGCATCGGCTTTGCTTCGCTTAGGGCGATTGCCGGGAATTGATCGTCCAGCAATCGGGACTGTTTTTCCGACAATTGTTGCTGGTAAGCCAGTGTTGGTTCTTGATGTTGGGGCAAATGTAGATTGCCGCCCGAAGTTTTTAGAGCAGTTTGCCGTCATGGGATCGGCTTACAGTCAGTATGTCTTAGGTACAAATGAACCGAAAGTGGGTTTGTTGAATATCGGTGAAGAAGACTCTAAAGGCAATGATGCAGCCGTCCGCGCCCATCAACTGCTCCGCGAAAATTCTCAAATTAATTTTATTGGCAATGCCGAAGGGCGTGATGTGCTTTCCGGTCACTTCGATGTAATTGTCTGCGATGGCTTTGTGGGCAATGTACTGTTAAAATTTGCCGAAGCAGTTGGAGAAGTGATTCTGCAAATTCTGCGGGAAGAATTACCCCAAGGATTGCATGGTCAAATCGGTTCAGCATTCTTAAAACCAAACCTGAAGCGAGTTAAGCAACGCATGGATCATGCAGAACACGGTGGTGCTTTGTTGTTAGGCGTGGCAGGAGTTTGTTTTATCGGTCACGGTAGCTCACAAGCACCTTCAATTTTCAATGCTATTCGCATGGCCAAAGAAGCTGTTGACAACCAGGTGCTACAACGAATTCAGTCCCAATATATCCTAGAGCGCGAAAGCGGTTAGTCATTAGTCATTAGTCATTAGTCATTTGTCAAAGACAACTGACACAGGACAAATGACACAGGACAAATGACAAAGGACAAATGACAAAGGACAAAAGCTGATAGCTTGGGAGATTAGGAGTGGAAAACTTAGGCATAGCAATTACCGGAAGTGGCTCGGCAGTACCAGCAACTTCCCTACACAACCAGACATTAACTGAACTAGTTGAAACATCAGACGAGTGGATTGCCACAAGAACGGGAATTCGCCAACGACGATTAGCGGTGTCATCTGAGTCCTTAAGTGGACTAGCTGCTGCCGCCAGTAGTCGCGCGATCGCAGCTTCAGGAATTAGACCAGAAGACCTAGACCTGATTTTGCTAGCGACTTCCACCCCTGATGATTTGTTTGGTAGTGCTTGTCAAGTACAGGCTCAATTAGGAGCTACCAACGCAGTCGCCTTTGACTTGACAGCAGCCTGCTCTGGCTTTGTGTTTGGTCTGGTTACAGCAGCCCAATACATTAGAACAGGTGTCTATAAAAATGTACTGTTGATAGGGGCAGATATCCTCTCTCGCTGGGTAGATTGGCAAGATCGTCGCACTTGTGTATTATTCGGCGATGGTGCAGGAGCAGTAGTATTACAGGCTTCTAAAAGCGATCGCTTATTAGGATTTGCCCTTAAAAGTGATGGCACTCAAAACCATCACCTTAACCTTGCTTATGCAGCAACTTCCCAAGAATTACTCCTCGGTGTAAATATCACTAAAGGTACTTATCAACCTATTACCATGAACGGCAAAGAAGTCTACCGCTTTGCTGTGCAAAAAGTGCCAGAAATTATAGATAAAGCCTTATTTCAAGCTAACCTCAAAGTTGACCAAATAGATTGGCTAGTGTTACATCAAGCTAATCAGCGCATTATAGATGCCGTTGCTCAACGCCTAAATATCCCAGAACATAAAATCATAAGTAATCTCGCCCAGTATGGTAATACCTCTGCTGCTTCCATTCCGTTAGCTTTGGATGAAGCAGTGCGACAAGGTAAAATTAAACCCAATGACATCGTTGCGACATCCGGCTTTGGTGCCGGTCTTACTTGGGGCGCGGCAATCTTTCAATGGGGAAGATAAATATTTTGTCATTTGTCATTAGTCATTTGTGAATGACCAATGACCAATGACAAATGACCAATGACCACTGACTATTGACAAATGACAAAAACTGCATGGGTGTTTCCCGGACAAGGTTCCCAAGCGCTGGGAATGGGAATGGATTTATTAGATATACCGTCCGCTAAAGACAAGCTTGCCAAAGCTGAGGATATTTTGGGCTGGTCTGTAACTGAAATTTGTCAAACTCAAGAAGAGAAGTTATCACAGACGCTATATACTCAGCCAAGTCTTTATGTGATAGAAAGCATTCTTGCCGATCTTCTCCGAGAACGAGGACACCAGCCAGATTTAGTTGCTGGTCACAGTTTGGGGGAATATACTGCTCTTTATGTAGCGGGTGTCTTTGAGTGGTCGGCTGGTTTATATCTAGTAAAGCGTCGTGCAGAACTCATGGATAATGCCGTCGGTGGGATGATGGCAGCTTTGATGAACTTTGACCGCGAACAGTTGGAAAAAGTCATTGCCCAAACGCCTGATGTGGTTCTAGCAAATGATAATAGTTCGGCTCAGGTGGTAATTTCAGGCACGACTGAGGCTGTACAAGCAGTGATGACTCAAGTTAAAGCCAAGCGTGCTATTCCCCTAAAAGTTTCTGGAGCATTTCACTCACATTTAATCGCACCAGCAGCTGCGGAATTCCAAGACATTTTAGAATCTGTGGAATTTCAACCAGCTACTGTGCCAGTCTTATCTAATGTAGAACCAATTCCGTCTATTGATGCCGAGATTTTAAAGCAGCGCCTCAACAAACAAATGACCGGTTCTGTAAGGTGGCGAGAAATTTCTTTGCAATTACCAGCTAACGGTATCCAGCGAGTAGTAGAAGTTGGCCCAGGTAAAGTCTTAACTGGCTTGATTAAACGTAGTAGCCCTGATTTGATTTTACAAAATATCCAGAGTGCTACTGATTTACCTGTTGCTGTTGAATCTTTTTAGCTTTTAGAGGTAGGGTGACAACAAATTCTGCACCCAATCCTTGTGTGGAATTACAATTAAGTTTACCTTCATGCAGTTCAGTCACAATTTGATAGCTGATAGTTAAACCTAATCCAGATCCTTTACCCACATTTTTAGTTGTAAAAAAGGGGTCAAATAACCTTGTTATAATTGTGTCTGGAACTCCAAGACCATTATCTGCAATGGAAATCATGATTTGGTTTTCAGATACCAAGCAAGTATGAATCCAAATTGTGTTGGGATGCGAAGCAATTTCTGTAGGCGTGCGCTGCTGATTTGCATCTTCTAAGGCATCAATAGCATTAGACAGAATATTCATAAATACCTGATTGAGTTGTCCAGGGTAGCAGATCGCCGGAGGCAATTTACCATAGTTTTTTAGCACTTCTATTGCTGGACGGTGTGGTTGATCTTTCAGACGATGTTGCAAAATCAATAACGTACTATCAATGCCCTCATGAATATCAACAGCCTTAAATTCAGCTTCATCTAAACGGGAGAAATTGCGGAGTGATAGCACAATTTCGCGTATGCGATTGGTGCCAATTTTCATCGAAGACAGCATCTTGGGTAGATCATCTCGAATAAATTCCAGATCAACTTCTTTAGCCTCAGTTTGAATTTCAGCGACTGGATTGGGATAGTGATACTGATACAGTTGAATAAATTCCAACAAATCTTGGGCATAATTTTGTATATGGGTGAGGTTGCCGTGAATGAAGTTGACAGGATTATTAATCTCATGTGCCACACCTGCCACCAGTTGCCCCAGGGCTGACATTTTTTCACTCTGGATCATCTGGGCTTGAGTCCGACGTAGTTCTTCAAGTGTCTTTTGTAACGTTGTTGTTCGCTCCTCAACCCGTAGCTCTAACGCATTGTTTACCTGTTCTAATTGAATGAAAGAAGTCTTTAACTGACTTGCCATACTGTTGAAAGAACTAGCAAGTCCTCCCAGTTCATCCTGTCGCGTGGTATCAAGAGCGATCGCAAAATCACCGTTAGCAAGTTGGTTACTAGCGGCGGTTAATTGCTGGAGGGGTTTAGCGATTTCTTGGTGCAACACCGACAAGAGCAACAACACTTCAACCAGCAGCGCCACTGCACCAGAAATTAAGATAAATTGAGCCATATCCCATGCTTCCCCCGATAGCAGTGATTTGGGATAGACTGTGACAAAATACCAATCTGGGCCTTGTAAGCGAGTCACTGCTAAGTATTCACGGTCTTGGCTATTTTCCAGGACGTGGGTTTTGGATTTAGTGGTTGTCACTAGCTGAAAAATGCGGTTGAGATGAGGATCGTTGATTGTATCGATTTTTAATTGACCCTGAGCTTGCTGAATTTCCGCAGTGCGTTGGGGGTGGACAATTAAACGACCGTCTGAGCGAAAAATTAGATTGTAGGTGCCCGGTAATTGATCCTGGATCGTATGCTCCATCAAATCGGTTAAGACCACATCATGTCCTACAACGCCCAGGAAGCGATCGCCATCATAAACAGGTACACTTGCCGAAATCATCCAGACTTTAACACTGAGATCGAGATAAACACCTGTCCACTTCGGCGATCGAGACGGGTTATGCTGAGGATCGGCAATATAGAAAAATTCCTCTTTCGGCATATAGAAATCAGGCGGTGTCTCCAACAAGATCGGCATACCTTTCCAATAGGTTGTCGTTGCATTTTCTCGTCTCACGAAATAAGTATCAACAAACTGATTAGACCAAGCAGATCCGTAGGCACTAATCAGCGTGTTAGCCGTTAGTAGTTGCTGCTTTAGTTCTTTAGTAATTTGCACATTTTGACCAATGAACGATCCAGCATATCGAGTAGAATCAAAGTCTTTGCGCGGTCGATTTTGGGGAAAATTGCGTTTAGTACCATCGTTCCAGGAAAAATATTGCCGCTCAAATTCAGCCTGAAAATCATTAGTGGGTTGCTTGAATTCCTGCAAAAGGCGATCGCGCAGCAAAGTGAGGTTATCCTGTGCAAGTTTAAAGATGTTGCTTTCATACTGTCCTCGAGCGCTGATGTACTTTTCTAGCTGGACTTGGGTCTGGGCTTCCAAGCGGGACATGACATGGATATAGCTCACCCCAGCAGAGACGAGTACCACCACAGTTACTCGCAATGCCATATTGATTAGTGTTTTGTAGGTAAGTGAGGTAGGGCGATTCTTAACGAAACGGACAAACCTAAAAAGCAACTGTTTCTGAAGTGTTTGTCTAAATTGGGTAAGCATAAAGCAGAGATAAATATTTAGGCTGAAGATTTCCTGAAAGTTCGTATGGATGTATCTGCTACATCGGTAGCTGGATCACAAATTCAGTACCTTCGTCTGGTGTAGAATCTACCTTAATTACTCCGCCATGTTTTTCTACAACGATTTGACGAGCGATCGCTAATCCTAATCCCGTACCTTTACCCACAGCTTTTGTAGTAAATAAGTGGTCAAAAACCTTTTCTTCCACTTCTTCACTTATCCCATTGCCATTATCAGCGATCGCAATTTTCACCCCTTTATTTTCTACCGAGGTTTTAATTGTAATTCGGTTGGGATTTTTCTTAATCTCCTCAAAAGTCCGTCCCGTATTTGATTCATCTAGCGCATCAATGGCATTTGCCAGAATATTCATAAATACCTGATTTAATTGCCCAGGAAAACATTTAATCTGGGGCAAATTACCGTAATTAGTGACCACTTCAATTTCTGGACGTTCTTCATTAGCTTTCAGACGATGTTTGAGAATTAAAATAGTGCTGTCAATACCTTCGTGGATATTAAACGGCACTTTGTAATCTTTATCAGCACGGGAGAAAGTCCGAAGACTGGTGCTGATGTTGCGGAGGCGATCGCACGCCATAGTCATGGAATCAATGATCTTGGGTAAGTCTGATAAACTATAATCCAAGTCAATATCTTCGGCATGGTCTTTAATTTTATCGCTGGGATTTGGTAGACTTTCTTGATATAGTTTTAAGTGTTCAAAAATATCTGCAATAGTGGGTTTAGTTTGTTGGAGACTGGCATAAATAAAGCCCAAAGGATTATTCATTTCATGGGCTACCCCAGCAACCAAATTACCTAATGCAGACATTTTTTCACTTTGAACAACTTGTAATTGTGCTTGTTGTAAGTCTTGTAATGCTTGCCCAGCTTGTTGATAAAGTCGAGCATTCTCTAGAGATATTGCAGCTTGAGATGAAAGAAGGTTAATGACGCTGAGGCGATCGTTAGTAAAAACTCCTTGAGTCAAGCTATTTTCTAAATATAGAATACCTACCAAATATCCTTGATTAATAATCGGGACACACAACACACTCTGAGGTTGATGTTCCAACATATACTTCCCAATTACCCCAGGAATATCTGTTTTGCAATTGTCTATAACAATTGTTTTTTGAGTATTTTTGACATAATTGATAATTTTTACGGGAATATCTTGACAATTATCTAGTAATTGTGAATTGAGGATAGTTTGTATTTCTTCATGCTCGATAAAGGTAATTGCTTTAACTTCCCAAGTGTCCTCCTCTTGGGGAAGAATTAGTACAACTTTTTTCGCGCCAGAGTTTTCTAGGATAATGCGAGTGAGGCTGGCAATGAGTTGATCTGATTTTAGAGAACTGGAAATAGCTTGAGCAGCTTTGAAAACACAGGTAAAATCCAGAACATCAGCAATACTAGTGCTGCCAGTACTAGAAGATGAGGCTGTACCACGAAAAGCAATGGTTTCTAAGGGATTGAGATTGATTCGTTGGTGTTGCAAGATGGGTTTGAGTAGTTGGGGATAAGTTTTTTCTAGGTGATTAACTTTGGCTTTGGCTCCCCAACGGGCGTAGCAGTAGTATGCTTCTTGTATATAGACTTGGGCGATTTTTTCTTTACCCCAGTCGAGGTAGAATTTGGCTGCTAGTTCGTTGCTAAGTGCTTCTTCTTGAATGTAGGCGTTTTCTTTGGCAAGAGATATGGCGCGATCGTACAATTCTATTGCTTCGATTTTTTGTCCTAATATCCGAAACCTTTCAGCTTCTACCAAGTTGCATTTGTGGGCATAATTCTCTGGCGCACTTTCTGCCCATTTTTTGAGTTCTTTATGAGCTTCTGCTACTCGTTCAATAATTATTTTTTGTTCAGCTACTGAGCAGTCTTTATATAAGGCTAAATTAGTCAAAGCCTCATAAAAATAAAAGGTTGGAATTAGCACTAATCCAGTCACGCTGGTTAAATATTTCTCGACAATATCAGCATTTTTTAGTGCTTCTTGATAGTTGCCAAAGAGATAACACAAAAGCAATTTACAAAAATGAAGTTGACAAATAATGCTAGTTTGATTGGCAGCTTGATGCAGAGGCAACATTACGACTTCATCATAAACTTCGCCAATTAAAAAACAAGGATTATCTGACATTCCCAACAAATTCACAACTGATTGATAATAGATTCTATTGAAATTCAAATAGGTAGTTTGCTTAAACTGGTGCATAATTGCGCCATAGTTTCCCATAGCTTGGGCTAATTCCTCTAAACCGTAACCACTTAAATAGGCGTATCTGCCAAAAACATAGGCAGACATTACAGCATATTCAATATCTCCAGTTTCTAAACCACTTGTATAGGCTTGTAAAAGAGGATTTAAAGTATCTTTAAGAGGCGATTTCCAATGTCGAATAAAACAATTTACTGCAAATAGAGTTTTTGATTTAACTTTGAAAGCATTTAAACGTTCAAGTAACAGTAATGCCATTTCCCCAAATTCATATCCTGTATCAATTTCTCCTAAAACACCGCAGAGTATAAGTCCATAGCTAGCATAAGCATAGGTAGATTCTGGAGCATTACCATAGAGGATTGACAATTGAACTTGTTTAAATACAATTATTCGAAACAATGGGGGATTTGCTTGGTAAGCTGCTGACATAATGCTTGACAAAATTCGCATTGCTGCCAGAATATTCTCATCAGTCATTTTTGGCAGTTCTAGTAAATCCATCACTGCTTTATCTGCCAAAAGACATTTTGTTTGTTCTAGTTCAGAGTTGATATCAGTTTGATTGACTTGTTGAGGCAATTCCACTCCGATTGATTGAAGAACAGTCAGTGCAATTTGCAAAGCATTCTTGTGCTGTGCCTGTGCCATGTAAGCTTGAATTTTGACATTGTAGATAGGAATTTGTTCGAGGAGAGTTTTTGCTTGTTGGATAACGATAGTTGCATAGCTTTCCATGCGTTCAAAGTCACCACTCAGACAAAGTACTTCTGTAATTGATTGATATAGTAATAGTGTTAGCTCATACTGGCTATACCAACCCTCATCAGGTAAAAGTTCTAAACCTATGCTTAAATATTCAACTGCTAATGTATAAGCAGTTGCCAATTGTGCTTTTCTACCTGCTTTTAAATTCAATTTGAGCAGTTGTTCTCGTTCAAGCGGATCAATAATCAGTGTTAATGCAATATTTAACTGATTAACAATTTCAAAAACTTTTTCTTCTTTTTTGATTTCAGGTGTGTTTTTAAGTAATAGTTTACCTATTTGTAGATGGGTAGCTTTTTTCTGTTCTTCAGGGATAAGAGAGTATGCAGCTTCTTGGACGCGATCGTGTAAAAATTTATAGTTAACAATTTCAGAACTTTCTTCAGCAATAGCTTGATTTCCCTCAGCAAGATAAAATTTATACACCTCACTAGTAGGTAAAATTAAACCCTCATGCAATGCGTTCCACAAATTAGTTGCGGTTTCTACTTGCGATTGTTCTGAAACAACTGCTAATGTTTTCAAATCAAACTGATTTCCAATACAAGCAGCTAATTTCAAAACATCTTGAGTTGCTTGTGGTAGCTTTCTCAATTGCAATACCATGAATTCAACTACATCATTTGTGAGTGCTTGCTGATTAATTTCAGTGATGTCACATTGCCAGCAACCCTCTGTAAAGTTAAATTTAATTAGCCCATCTTGGTATAATGATTTTAGAAATTGAGTATCAAAAAATGGATTGCCAAAAGTTTTTTGATAAACTATCTGTGAAATTGGTAATGCTAAAGCTTCTGAACATTTAAGCGTTGCAGCAATTAATTGATTGACATCTCCTTGACTTAATGGTGCTAAAGTAATTGTGTTAATAGTTGCTGCTGTTTTTTGCATCTCACTAACAGTCAACATCAAGGGATGTACTGGATTTACTTCATTATCTCGATAAGCACCAATTAATAAAAGATGTTTTGTATCAGCTATTAATAACTGCATTAATTTCAGTGATGCCAAATCAGTCCATTGCAAATCATCTAAAAATATTACTAATGGATGTTCAACGCTAGTGAAAACTTGAGTAAATTTTTGAAATAATAAATTAAATCTATTTTGGGATGCGCTTCCTGATAATTCTATGGCTGGTGTTTGTTTGCCAATAATTCTTTCTAATTCGGGAATAACTTCAATAATAACTTGTCCATTTTCACCTAAAGCTTCTAAAATTTGACTTTTCCATTGTTGAATTTGAGAAGTACTTTCTGTTAATAATTGACCGATTAAATTTCGGAATGCTTTTACAAAGGCGACAAAGGGAACATTTCTTTGAAATTGGTCATATTTGCCTTTGATAAAATAACCGCGTTGGCGCACAATCGGTTTATGAACTTCGTTAACAACAGCAGTTTTACCAATACCTGAAGAACCAGCTACCAGAATCATTTCAGTTGCACCTTTGCTAACTCTTTCAAAGGCTTCAAGGAGGGTGGCTATTTCGGCTTCTCGTCCATAGAGTTTATCGGGGATAATAAAGCGATCGCACACATCACTTTGGGCAATTTCAAAGTTATCAATTGTGCCAGTTTCTTTTAGATGATGTAAACATTTTTCTAAATCAAGTTTTAATCCTAATGCACTCTGATAGCGATCTTCAGCATTTTTGCTCATCAATTTCATGACAATATCTGAAATCACCTGCGGAATTTCTTCGCGTTTAATTTTTTCTGGAACTTTTGCAATATGACAATGCAGCAACTCCATTGGATCGTTTGATTTAAATGGTAATCTTCCAGTTAGTAGTTCGTAAAAAGTTACACCTAGAGCATAAAAATCAGTTCGATAGTCAATCCCCCGATTCATTCTGCCTGTTTGTTCTGGGGAAATATAAGCAAGTGTCCCTTCTAACACATTGGGACTGATGAGCGTTTGGGTTTCTCGTGGTAGCAGAGATGCAATACTAAAGTCAATTAATTTAACTTGTTTGGTTTCTGGATTAATTAGAATATTGGCGGGTTTGATATCTTTATGAATAATCCGTTCGCGGTAGAGTATATCTAAGGTATTGCACAGTGCGATCGCAATTCTTAAAAACTCTTGTAGAAAATCGGTATGTCGCGTCTGGTCAGAGATGAAATAATCTTTAAGAGAAATCCCGCCAAAATCTTCCATTACCAACGCATAGCCATTTTGATACGGTTCCAAGCTGTAGGTTTGGATGATTAGAGGTGAGTTGATATTTTTAGCTATGGTGTACTGATTACGAAACGATAAGAGTTCGCTGAAACTTGGATAAGGATTTTTCAGCAATTTAATCACTACAGGTAATAAGTCAGTTTCTCGATAACCGCGATAAACCACGGTTCGAGAACCGTTGTAGAGTTGTTCGCTAACCTTGTATCCAGAAATACTGACTGTAGTGAGAAACATACTGTTAAATTCTAAGGATTTCTAGATTTAGTGTTCCCCGATGTAAAGCAATTCATCTCTATAGCTTTTTTGCGTTTGATCTGGGTGTTGCGATCGCTTATGCTAAATTCAGTTTGATTTGCATTATCTTCTGTGGACAAAAACCGCGAACCGTTTATCAGTCTGGCACTTTACCACGCCTTTAAATGGTCAGTCGTCAGCCCCATGCTTCACACTTACTTTCGGGGCCAGATTCATGGTACGGAAAATGTCCCCCAATCAGGGCCGTTATTAGTAGTAAGTAATCACGCTAGTTACTTTGACCCGCCGATTGTCTCTAATTGTGTACGTCGTCCTGTGGCGTATATGGCTAAGGAAGAATTATTTAAAATCCCAGTTTTGGCGCAAGCGATTAAATTGTATGGTGCTTACCCGGTGAGTCGAGGAAGTGCCGATCGCAATGCTATCCGTTCCGCCCTAGAATATCTCAATAAAGGTTGGGCTGTCGGTGTTTTCTTGCAAGGTACTCGCACCCCAGATGGTCGAATTACAGACCCCAAAAGAGGCGCACTGCTGCTGGCTGCGAAAGCAAAAGCCCCAATATTACCAGTAAGTGTCTGGGGTACTGAAAAGATTTTACAAAAAGGCTCGTCTTTACCTCGCGCAGTTCCCATCACTGTAAGAATTGGTAACTTGATTGATGCGCCTAGTTCCAGTAATAAAGAAGAATTGGAAGCGTTGACACAAAAGTGTGCCTCGGTAATTAACGAGATGCATGATTTAGGACGATGAATCTAGAGATACAACAGATATATGCTTTAGGGAGGTAGCGATCGCCCCTTAACCTCTGTATGTTTAAGGTCAATCTGCTCTAGCAATGACATCAGACTTTGTGCTTAAATGCAACTGCTAGGCAAATCTACCAGCAATTTCACCCTAAACAGCATTATGAGCGGCTTTGAAGCCAAGAATTTTTGGGAGCGATTAAATAATCTGGCATTAGTCCGCTTTTTGCTCTTAGTTGCTTCTGGCTGGGCAATTGTACAGCTTTTAGCTTACTTTGAAGCAGTCATTGTTATTTTTACATTTGCGGCAATTTTGGCTTTTTTACTCAGCTATCCCGTACAAGGGCTGCGGCGTTTTTTGCCCCACGGTGTAGCTGTTAGCTTAGTTTTCTTACTCAGTATTGTGATTATAGGCGGTCTGATAATTACCGTGGGCTTAACGGTTTTATCTCAAGGACAAGAATTAATTGATAGTATCACTGTGTTTTTAAATTCTTTAGCACCTTTATTAGAAGGACTAGAAGCATTTTTGCGAAGCCGTAATTTACAAATAGATTTAAGTTTTATTGAAGAACAATTGCGTAATCAAGCTGTATCAAGTCTTGTGACTAGTTTGGCTATTTTGCAAGGGTTCATGACGAATTTTGTGACTTTTATCTTGATTGCAGTTGTGGCTTTCTTCATGCTATTAGATGGAGACAAATTGTGGAATCTGATTTTAAAAATAGTCCCCAAACATCGCCGCAATAGATTTACAAATATAATCAGACGGTCTTTTCTAGGATTTTTTAGAGGACAGTTATTATTAAGTGCATTTCTCACAAGTACAACTTTTCTAGTTTTCTTAATATTAAAGGTACCTTTTGCTTTGATATTATCAATAATAGTTGGTTTTCTTGATATTATTCCTGGTATTGGAGCGACATTAGGAGTAAGCACAGTGACATTATTTGTGTTGTCTCAAGGTGTTTGGTTAGCATTGAAAGTCTTGATAGCTTGTATTGTCCTCCAGCAGATACAAGACAATTTGATTTCGCCTCGAATTATGCAAGATGCGCTGAATCTTAATCCTGTAGTGATATTTTTTGCTTTGCTAGTAGGTGCTAGAGTAGCAGGACTCTTAGGTGTTTTTATATCTATTCCAATCGCAGGAGTAATTGTATCTTTATTTGAAATTGATGAAATGAAATCTGAAGTTTAGAGACGCGATTCATCGCGTCTGTACAAAAGGTGGAGTAGAAATGCGATGAATCGCGTCTGTAGTAATTAATGTAAAATAGTTTGTTAGCCAAGACAAATTGAAGAATGATGTCGGATTTAAAAGCGGAATTGACAGAAATTTTGGATGAGGCAGAGTGGGAGTGGCTAATTCCTCATGTACAACGAGATGCAGTAATTTTGGTAGCACCAGAGTTAAACTTGGTGGATGTTGGAGTAGCGATTGCCAGTGATAACATTCCATCAGTAGAACAGTGGATTGATGAGCAATTAATTACCAAACCCACAACAGTACAAGTGGGAGAATGGAATCTTGAGCGCAGTAAGCGATTTAATACTCTCATCGTTCAGCCTTACGTTTTGGTGAAGGAAATAGTCGCTACTTCTTAAATTAGTTTCTGTATTGTTTTCGATGACAGTTTGTGTTAAGGTAATTTTTCAGTAAAGATAGCTTGACGTGCCCTTTATTACTTGGTGATTACCACACACTGTCTGGCTGATTTGAATAAAGCGAAATTTTCTCCTTTAAGATTTAGCCATCTAGGAGCTACAATTGTTACGATAATTTCAGATTAGATGTTGAAACCTTGATCCAATCTGAAACCTTAGAATTATTAGAATGGCATCGCCTCTGCCAGCACCTTGCCACCTTCGCGGCAACTAAGCTGGGAGCGACAGCTGCGCGTCATCTGAAAATACCCGATTCTCAGACCCAAAGCGAACAGTTGTTAGAGCAAACCAAAGAAGTCTACCAACTGGAAAGTCGCCTGACTACGGGACTGTCATTCGAGGGAATTCAAGATATTGGCGATTCCTTAGAACGGGCAGAACGCAGTGGAGTTTTGGCAGGAGAGGAACTGTTAGCGATCGCCACCACCCTCGCTGGTGCTAGAAGTTTGCGCCGTGTCATCGATAATCAGGAAGATTTGCCAATACTGACTGAGTTAGTTGCCGATTTACGGACTTATCCAGAACTAGAACAAGAAATTCACCGATGTATTGATGAACGGGCCCAAGTAACTGACCGCGCGAGTCAAAAACTGGGAGAAATTCGCACAGATTTGCGGCGATTACGCAGCCAAATTACCCAAAAGCTGCAAAATATCTTACAGGCAAAATCTGGGGCAGTTCAAGAACAACTAATTACCCAACGGAGCGATCGCTTTGTCATCCCCGTAAAAGCACCCCAAAAAGATGCCATCCCCGGTATTGTTCACGACACGTCTACCAGTGGCGCAACCCTTTACGTAGAACCGAATTCGGTAGTGCCTCTAGGCAACCAACTGCGGCAAATCATCCGAAGAGAGCAAGCGGAAGAAGAAACGATTCGCCGCGTTTTGACGGAACAAGTCGCCGCAGTCAAACCAGATTTAGAGAGATTATTAGCGATCGCCACCACTTTAGATATGGCAACCGCTAGATCCCGCTATAGTTTTTGGCTAGGAGCGAATCCTCCGCGATTTATCCAGCGTGAAGACAAGGAAATCATTACCTTACGGAACTTACGACATCCTTTGTTAGTGTGGCAACAACAGCATGAACAAGGGCAACCAGTAGTTCCTGTAGATTTGCTGATCAATCCGCTAATTCGGGTTGTAACTATTACCGGACCAAATACTGGCGGTAAAACTGTAACCTTAAAAACTCTGGGGTTAGCAGCGTTGATGGCCAAAGTGGGTTTATTTGTCCCCGCGCGCGAACCAGTGGAAATACCTTGGTTTGATAAAGTGCTGGCAGATATTGGCGATGAACAATCCTTACAGCAAAGTTTATCCACATTCTCTGGTCACATCCGCCGAATTAGTCGAATTTTAGAAGCATTGGGAAATCAAGAAGAAGAAATTCCTAATCCCCAATCACTCGTTTTACTCGATGAAGTCGGCGCAGGAACCGATCCAGTTGAGGGTAGTGCCCTAGCGATCGCCTTATTGCAATATCTCGCTAACCATGCCCAACTAACGATCGCCACCACTCACTTCGGGGAACTAAAAGCTCTGAAATACGAAGATGAGCGGTTTGAAAATGCCTCTGTAGAATTTGACGAAAGTACTCTCTCGCCTACTTACCGTCTGCTGTGGGGCATCCCCGGACGTTCTAACGCTCTGACAATTGCCCTGCGCCTGGGATTAAAACCAGAAGTGGTAGAAGAGGCAAAAATCCAAGTGGGAGAGGCCACAGATGAAGTCAACCAAGTGATTGCTGGCTTAGAAGCCCAACGCCGCCGCCAGGAAACCAAAGCAGCCGAAGCCCAAAGTTTGTTGCAGCAAGCGGAACGTTTATACAAAGAAGTATCCGCAAAAGCCGCAAGCTTGGAAGAAAGGGAAAGTAGTTTGCGGGCTTCACAAGAAATAGCAGTCCAACAAGCTATCGCTCAAGCAAAAGGTGAAATTGCCCAAGTGATTCGGCGCTTGCAGAAGGGTACGCCCACAGCCCAAGAAGCGCAGCAAGCAACTAATGCTTTGAATCAAATTGGCCAGCAATATCAGCCAGCAACGCCAGCAAAACCAAAAGCTGGGTTTATGCCCAAAGTAGGCGATCGCGTCCGCATTCCAAAATTGGGACAGATAGCAGATGTGATCACCGCCCCCGATGAAGATGGCGAGTTAAGCGTTCGCTTTGGGCTAATGAAGATGACGGTGAAGTTGCAAGATGTAGAATCTCTAGATGGTCAAAAACCCGAACCAGTTGTTAAAGCCAAACCAGCCCCAGCAGCAGTAACCCCACCGCCACAAAATGTCCCAGAAATTCGGACTTCCAAAAATACCATCGATTTGCGTGGTAAACGGGTAGCTGATGCCGAATACATTTTAGATAAAGCCATCTCGGAAGCTACAGGCCCAGTCTGGATTATTCATGGTTACGGTACTGGTAAACTGCGGCAAGGAGTTCACGCATTTTTGCAACAGCATCCCAGAGTGAACAACTACGAACCAGCAGAACAAGCAGATGGCGGCACTGGTGTTACCGTTGCTCACATCAAAAAGTAGCAATAAATGTGAAAGTAGGGGCGCAAGGCATTGCGCCCCTACTTAGGCAAACAAACAATGGCTGAAAAGAAAGATTTTAATCTTAGGGAAATTCATAAATTGCCCCTACCGCGTGTAGTTTTGCGTAAGTCCTAATTAGTTTCAAGAAGGTATAAATCATCCTGATGTTACCCAGGATGTGATGAAATCAAACGCTACACATAGATGGGATGATAGAAAGGGAAAGCAGTAAGAAGCGCCTTTAGCAAACAGGTAAAAGATTTGTATAGTAATTATGTATACATTAAGAACAAGTAATAAACATCAAGAAATTTCAAAATCTCAAACCGCAAATAAATGTAGGAGGTATTCTACATAATTAGCAGTTAGCATTCAAAACAATAGTTTATTTATACTCTTGTACGGAATTAACAGTGAAAGTCAGGTAAACCTTAATTAGAATTGATACTTTTCTACTTTGTTGAAAATAAATTTTCATCTAGAGTAGGACAAAGATACATGCTGTTTACCACATAGAAAAATCTAGCTGAAGTCTCTGGCTCATAGCTATGGGAAACCAAGTTTGATGCTTGAGAGTCTGGTTTCAAAATGGGTAACAGCAACATCCCCTATCAGCTTGATCACCTATGCTAAAAGTTATGCACTCGGCCGCCAACTCAGCCACGCCAAATTCTCAGTGGGAGGATTTAATCAAGCTTCCAGCCCCAAACACAGTTCAATGGGATAATATCAAAACCCAATTAGACTTGGTGCTGTTGGCGCTAGAAACCTTAACTGGGATTGGTTCAGAGGCTATGCTTTCGGCGGCAACTGATCTGAATTTAGAGTCAAGAGTGCCAGACCGCGTAGCTTTATGGCGACTGCGCCAATCAAATCCCCTACGTAAAGGTCAAGGAGGGCGAAAAAAGCTAGATGTCGAAGAAGCGCGATCGCTTGTTCTGATCATCTGCTACTTAGCCAAACAGCACCAGGAATTGATTCGCCGCGCTGTCGGTCTGTTGGAGCAAATGGCAGAAAATAACCGGGAACCTCACCAAGCTGCCTTACTTGGAGACTATATTGATGCTTTTTGCAACACCTACCAAGAGCGGATGGAAGAGGATGAGAAAATCTCAACAGATTTGCTTACTAACCTGGCACTAAAACTGCTTGTAGATTTACTTTTTTACAGCGCCCCTGGTGGACATCGCCGTCTCTGGCTAGCACTTATAGACGGTTCGACAAAATTTTAGATTTGAAATTTGAAATTCCTCAATCAAAATTTGCTTGTGATTTGTTTGCTAGATCGGGAAACTCTTTTGATCGTCATTAGCTCTTGAGCGATGCACTATCAGCAATGCTTCCTCCTAGTACAAGACTACATAACGAAAGAAACCTGACCAACTTCCTTCACTCAGAAGGAATCCACCGTTTAACTTTTCTTTGCAAGCAACTGGCTTAACTTTTTGCAAAATCCCAAATAGTCTTCCTCGCAGTTCCTGCCATGCCTCTATCAAATTCTGTAATTCGTCGCTACACACCACCTACTTGCACGCTAGAAGTATTCGCCCAAAGCTCGCCTCTGTCCCGTTGGATGGGTAAAACTGTCCTCAAACACCTAAGCTTTGAACTACGCTTTGATGATCCCCGGCTCCCAGAAGAACACAGAGTTCCAATTCGGGGCGATCGCGAGCAGCTTGAAGCTTTATGTGATGCAGTCACAAACTATGTACAGCAATTCCTTCAACAGTCTCCAGAAAGCTTTTGGGTAAGTTTCTCCGGTACCCAGGAATCAAGCACAGCAATAGGTGAGCCGGAATTAAAGTCCTCAACAAAAACATTAAATTCCTTTAGCACCCAGTTTCCTGGGGCAAATATCCGCTTAGAACCAAGCAGCTATTTAACTCACAATTTATTTCTCGGTTCTCTGGCCAACTTCTCATCTGGCCCCGTCATTAAGCTCAGTCTGCTGCAATTATTCGATTTGGCAAGTGCTTTAGATGAATACTCAACTGATGTCATGGCACTCCCAACTCTTAATAGCACAAGTTCGACTCTGAGGTTCCCTGCCTGGGCACCTGTTGCCGCAGTATTAGTGTTAGGTATAGGTTTCTTACCAGTTACTTGGCAATATGCTAACAGCATTAGGGGAAAGGAACAGCAGACAGCCAAAACATCAGATTCAGCAGCAGTAAAGACAGCTTTAGAACCTTCAACTTCACTAAACTTTCCTACACCTGAACCTGGAATTATCCCTCCATCGGATAATTTGCTAGGTTCCACTCCTCCACTTTCCACATCTACTTTGCCCCAAGCACCTTTAACAGCCCCTAGTTCTAGTTTTTCTGTACCGCAACCTCTATTTCCCAATAATTCACTGACAACAACCCAGGGCAAGACTGCAACCCTTCCTAATAATCAAGCGATGCCTTCTCTGCGAGACGCTACGCGTAGCTTGCTTCCACGAAGTGGTACGGCGAGCCTTGCTAACTCACCATCAAGTAAAATCCCAGGACAGGAAATAGCCATCGTACCAAATCTTGCACAGAACCCTACAGGGTCAAATCCCCAAGCTGGAACTCTCCCCCAGTTGCGGAATTTGCCACCCAGACTATCTTCTAACCCAGGCAGTTTACCAACTAATATCTCACCAGTTCTCCCTCCGTCTCTTGAGAGCATACCCAATAATAATCGTGGCAATACCTCTGCACTAAACTCACAACAGCTAGACGAAAGAATCAATTCCCTACGGCAACCTTCTACTGGAGAAAAACCCGCTTCACAACTTCCTTCGTCTAGAACTGCGGAGAACAATCCATTCATCGACCAATTAGGAGATGCACGCAAAACCCCTAAATCCACAGAAGTGGCTACTGGTACATTATTTGATACACCTCAAGTAGCAGAAGCTAGAGAATACCTAAAAAAGCGTTGGCAACCACCTACTGGGCTAGGACAAACATTAGAGTACAGTCTGATAGTCAGTGTTGACGGCACAGTTGAACGAATTTTTCCTCTTAATAAGGCAGCAAGAGAATTCGTTGATAGTACTGGGATGCCTGAAGTTGGTAAACCTTTTGTTTCCGCCAATACACGCGGACAAGATGTCAGAATTCGAGTTGTTCTTAGTCCTGATGGCAAGGTACAGACTTTTCCAGATGAATAAGTAAATTAATCTGTTTAATGCCACTTAGAAAACTGGTACAAACTTTGTGCCAGTTTCTATTTACTTCAATTGCTCTTGAGCTTATCTTTCGGAGCCCAGTTACCAAACTGGTCTTACTGTTGATAACAGTAAACCTACCAATGAATACAATTCTTTTAACACCACTTTTTCAACATTAAACTACAGATACAAGTCTGGAAACCCAGATAAAATCTGATGCCTTTTACAGCAGCTTTCATGTATTTGAAGCACATCTGACGCAGAGGCATAGCAATGCTATACCCTAGCGCGTGGTCTATTTACCTGAAAATAGCTTTAATTACGAATTAGTATAAATCACTCATATCAAATATCAAAGTTAGGAAATATGCAAACAATTGGTACTCAAAAAGACAGTCCAGCTTGGGTTATTCAAACTTGGGCAGCTTTTGTGATTTCTATTTCTATGACCAGCTTCGGCATTGTAAACTTACCTGTAAATGGTTGGGTCAAGGGCTTTATGGGTATGGGTATGGCTTTCTCTGTTGGCTCAACTTTTACGTTGGCGAAAACTACTAGAGACTTGCATGAAAATAGAAGATTAACCGCTAGGTTAGACGAGGCTAAAGTAGAAAAATTACTTTCACAACACGATCCTCTAAATTTCAAATAAAGCCAACCATAACGATTTTGGATTAAAAGACTTTACCAAAAAGCTGTCAGAAATTAACTATATTACGAAAAGCAAAAGGACTGGATATACCCAGTCCTTTATTATGTTGATTTAATGTTTTTTGTTAATAACGAGATTTTTTTGTCTTTAACTTTTGCTTTTTACGCCGACGTTCGCTAGCAGCAACGGCCTGTTCTACCGGATAACCCACTACGGGAATTACTTGATATTTGCGCTCTGCTTCTAAGTTTTTCAATTCAGTGTAATCAACCCAGTGAATACAATCAACCGGGCAAGTATCAATTGCTTCTTGGATAATTTCTTCAGCGTCTCCATCTTGCCGAACCACGCGCGATCGCCCGTAATCTGGTTCAATATAAAAGGTGTTACGTGCAACATGAGCGCAATGCTTGCAACCAATACAGGTGATTTCATCAACATAAACACCATTTTGGCGCAGCAAACCACCCAATTCCGGCTCTAAACCAGAACGTTCTGGGGCATCCCTTAAAAAACCCCCTAATTCTGGTTCCAAACCGGAACGGTTATCTTCTTGTTCTTCCGGCGACGGCAGAAAATCAGCCATTACGCACTCCAGCGCTGTACTACCAGACGAATCGAACCATCTTCATTTTTTTGTTGTTCAGAGACTTGAAAACCAACACGAGCGGTTTCTTTCACAACTGTTTGGTAAGCATAGCGCTGTGTTACCTGGCGCAAAAATCCATCCACAGAAAGGTCTTGCTGCCAATATTGCAAATCAGCTACTAATTCATATTCCTTGCCATTCCATCTAAAGCCGATATCATAGCCATTTTCCTGCTCAATACTAACTTCCGCAGGATGGGTTTGACCGCGATAGCCACGGACTTCGCGTGGGCCAGGTTTCCAGTCTACGCCCAATTCAGTCAAAGCATCTTTCAAAGAATCAAGGTTACGGATTTGAGTCTTAATTTGGCTAAAGTGTGACATGGTGGTTGTGAATTAATAACACTAAACTACTGTGAAAACTTACCACTCGCTGTAAGTGGTGTGCGTATTCGCCACATTAGATTGCTGCAACTTCGCGGCGAAATATTCTGAGGTTGGCTCATGATTAAGTACTTGCCCCAATTGCGCCTCTATTGCTGCTGTAACCTCAGCGCAAGAAGCACCCACAATACCAGTGACTTTCTCTTGTACCCGACCGTCTGGATAGATTATGAACTCTAATGTCTCCATGCTCTTGGCCAACCAGGATAAGTACGCTTAAATTGTACTGCCTTAGCAGAAGGCTATAAATATAGCCGTAGGAACATTTTTACTTAGATACAAACTTGCCATTTGTTAAATAATGTTCCATCTTTCAACATATATATCTCAGAATCTTTACAAAACTTATTAAATTTATAAGCAGTCACATCAGTATTTAGTTAGTCTCTCTTAACCTCATCGATTAGTCAAGGTAACAACCAAGCCTGCCAATTAAGCGGCAAAAGTCCTAAAAATAAGCATTAGACGTTAGTATAGCCAGCTAGTTGAGTTACAAAAATATAAAAATTCTTGAAAAACTTGATCATAATGATAAAGTTTGCCCTATTCCCCCAGGGTTTTCTAAAAGATAGTAGCTATTATGAACGGCGTACATCCTCCGGGTTCACCAGTCATAATGTGATCGCTAGCTTTATACCTATTGCAACATCTCTTTGATGTAGCAAAATGTTATTCTGTTTGACTACGTAACAACCTCGAATCACCTTCCGCAGCAATTATCTCAAAACAAGAATCCATTTCAAGAAATAATTCCCAGTAATCTTTTCTACACTGGGTAGCCAACTTTTTAATTACAATATCTTCAAGTTGAGTATTGCGCTTACCTGTAAAAGCTAACCTTCAATCGTACTATGTTTACCCTGTGGTATGGATTTTTGGATAATTTTACCCATTATTCAGCAAACATTTCAGCCAAAGTATCCAAAACTGCTTTTTGTTCGTCAGAGTCAATCTGACCTAGCTTTTTGACTAATCGATTTTTGTCAACTGTACGAATTTGATCTAGAACAATTTGCCCGTCCTTGCTCTGAAACTGACAAGCAACACGAGTTGGATAAGACTGTCCTTTAGTTGTCATGGGAGCAATAATGACCGTGGAAATATATCTGTTCATCTCATCTGGTGAAATTACTACACAGGGTCTTGTCTTCTGAATCTCACTGCCAATCGTCGGGTCGAGGTTAACCAAAAACACATCAAATCGATTGACTACCACTCCCACTCTAGATGCTCCCACTCTGTAGTTACCGCATCATCGAGCAGTGCATCATCGTGTTGCTTTGCCATAGTAGCAAATGCTTCTTCCCATCCCTGACGCGATTGAGAGGCTGCACGGACAATTAGGTGACAATCTTGAATTTCAATTTCTACCTCTTCACCAATACCACTTTGTTCTAGCAAAAGTTTAGGAATGCGGATACCTTGAGAGTTCCCGATTTTAATAATACGGGTTCTAATTGCTGTCCCCATGAGGATAGTTATCCTTAATTGTAATTACATTGTGATTACAACTCAGGGTTTTGTCAACAAGCGTTTAATTTTTCAAGAATTTTGGTTCTTCAGTAAACAGTATGCCAAATACGTCTGTAAATAAGCTTGAAACCTTTGCTGGGCAATAATAACAGTTGTTATCCTTAGCGTTTGAGGTAATATTTCTGAAATTAATGCTAAAGCGGACTCTAAGTCCTGATTTTCAAGGTATTTTACGGAATTTAATGAAAATTTCAGCATAATATATACTGAAGATCCCAAAAAGAATACGGTTCTTGCCCAAGCCTAAATCACTCAGCAAGAATTTCTGGTGAAAAAACTGATTTGCTTAGAGAACAAACCAGGATAATGAAGCATAATTAACCTTTATAGCTAAAAGCTGTCAGCCATCAGCCACAAGCTGAGATGGTAAAGTTTGAAGGCTTGTGATTCAACTTCAGTAATTGACTATGAGTACAGCAAATATCTTGTCAGCGATACGTATAGGAGTACTAGGTTTCGGTGGACTCGGACAAGCCGCCGCCAAAGTACTTGCTGCTAAACAGGAAATGGTTTTAGTCGCAGCCGCAGATCAAAAAGGTTACGCTTATGCTGCTGAAGGTTTAAATACTCAAGAATGCATTGCAACCTACCAATCCCAAGGTTCCGTAGGTTATTTGGAGCCAGTTGGTACATTAACAAATCAAAGTATTCAAGATGTAATTAAAATAGCTCAACCCGTGGATGGGTATTTTCTGGCTTTACCCAACCTACCAAACGATTTTATCCCCTCTGTAGCGAAAGAGTTTATTAAATCTGGTTGGCGTGGGGTGCTAGTGGATGCAATTAAGCGCACCACTGCTGTAGAACAATTACTGGCGATGAAAGAAGAACTACAAGCCGCCGGGATTACCTATATGACAGGCTGCGGTGCTACACCCGGATTGTTAACCGCCGCCGCCGCATTAGCAGCCCAAAGCTACGCCGAAATTCATCAAGTCGAAATTACCTTTGGAGTGGGAATTGCCAACTGGGAAGCTTACCGCGCCACTGTTCGGGAAGATATTGGGCATATCCCTGGTTACACAGTGGAAACCGCTAGGGCAATGACTGACGCAGAAGTAGAAGCACTACTAGATAAAACTAATGGCGTGCTTACCTTGAAGAATATGGAACACGCTGATGATGTGATGCTAGAGGTAGCGGGAATTTGCGATCGCGATCGCGTTACTGTTGGTGGTGTAGTCGATACTCGCAATCCTAAAAAGCCCCTCAGCACCAACGTTAAGGTAACAGGACGCACCTTTGAAGGTAAGATTTCCACCCATACCTTTACTCTAGGAGATGAAACCAGCATGGCAGCTAATGTCTGCGGCCCTGCATTTGGCTATCTCAAAGCTGGTAGACAATTGCACCAACGTGGCATTTATGGAATATTCACTGCTGCTGAAATTATGCCCCAATTTGTGAGGTAATAATTAGGAGAGACGCGATTAATCGCGTCTGTATAGGAGTTAGGAGTTGAAAAACTAGACTTGAGACTTAAAAATCTCTGGTTTTGTTTAAAAGTTGCAATTGAAAACTCTTAACTCCTAATTTTTTCTAAGCTGGTGGGATTTCTGGACAAAAAATATCTGTCACATCCTCTTCCAGCAGCGAATCTGGTGTTTGTATAATAAATGGAAGTTCGGCCCCTACGAGTCCTCGTTGGATACGTTCTAAAGTATCACTAAACACAACGAACAAAGGATATATAATATTAGCCCCCTCGCTCAAAATATGACTGTGACGCAGAGGCATTAACCATTCATAATCATTGTCCAGGAAAACTTGGGTTTGTCGCCAACGTCCTAACAAATCAGAAAAGTCTTCGTGAGCGCGATGAATAAAGACTAAAATTTCGGCTCCAGTTTTGATCTTCCACTCTGGATCGCACATCAAAATTGCTACATCACAGGGTAAGCAGATTGTTTGTGAAGTTGTTGTCGCAGTATTGCGAAGACGGACAATTGGCAAGGGGATAGTGATAACACTTTCATCTGGACGGCGCAGACTGGGAATCATCTCTAAGTATGGCCGATATTGCTTTAGTAAGGCGATCGCAGCTAGATGATTGCTGTACTCTGCCAAACTCGCTTCGTAGTAAGATTTTTGCACAGTCATAGTTTATTAAATAGTGAGGACTTAGGAGTTAGGAGTTAAGAATAAAATTAATCAGTTAGGAGTTAAAAGCGAGAAATAAAAAGTTTTAATTCCTAACTCATAACTTATAAGTCTTAACTTTTAATCCTCTATCCCAACTTTTCAAATACCGCAAACATAGGCAAATACATTGCTAGCAAAATAGTTCCAACCATACCCCCTACAAATACAATCATAACTGGTTCCAAAATACTGGTCATTGCTTTTACTGCCTGCTCGACTTCATCTTCATAGAAATCGGCAACTTTCATCAACATTCCATCTAATTCTCCAGTTTCTTCTCCGATACTAATCATCTGAATTGCCATAGCCGGAAAAACACTATCTTTTTGTAATGCAATGCTAATCATACCTCCTTGTTGAATCTCTATACGGGCTGTGTCTATCGCATTGGCAATAACTACGTTTCCTGATGTATCTCGGACAATTTCTAAGCAAGTTAAAATCGGTACACCTGAACGAGTTAAAGAACCAAAAGTTCGGCTAAAGCGGGCAACCGCAGATTTTTGAATTAAGTCACCAAACAACGGCATCTTGAGAGAAAAACGATCAATTGTTAAGCGACCAACAGGAGTTTTACCGTATTGTGTGAAGCCAATTTTTGCTCCTATAAGAGCAGCGATAAGCACGAAAACCTTCGGACTTCTCAAAAATAGACTAGCATCCATCAAAAATTGCGTTAGAGGTGGTAATGTAGTTCCGATTTCTGTAAAAATCTTCGCAAAAACGGGAATCAGAAAAATGGTCATACCCAAAAAGATAGCAAGTGCAATAAAACCTACAACACTTGGATAAGACAATGCTGATTTAATTTGATTTTGTAAGCGGGCAACATCTTCTAACAACTTGGCTAAACGATTCAATACTTCGTCTAGAACACCACCAACTTCGCCAGCTTGAATCATACTCACATATAATCCATCAAAACAGTCAGGATGCTTCCGCATTGACTCTGAAAGATTCATTCCGCTTTGCACATCGTTGCTAATCTCAATTAGGGCTTGTTTGAGTTTAGTATTACTACACTGTTCGGAAAGTACCCCTAGACTTCTAACGATCGCAACTCCCGCATTCATCAAAACGGCAAATTGACGCGAAAAAACGGCTTTGTCTTTCACAGAAACCTTAACAAAGGAATTCTGGATTTTTTTTAAATCAAAATTTGGCTGAAATCCTTGAAATTGTTTGAGTTCTTGGATTACAAAACCTTGATCTCTCAGATTAGTACGAGCTTGTACTAAGGATTCGGCAACAATTTTTTCTGTTCGAGATTTTCCTTGAGAATCCCGAACACGGGCAACAAAGGTTGGCATAAATAAATTCAAAATAGTTGTTATTCATTGGGTATGAGACATAAGGGAAAGACTTACTGCAACTTCATCTTTATTTCCTCATCTCCCTGATTTCCCCAGTTCCTTTAATGCGCTTTGGCAGCCGCACCGGATTTTGCACCTGCGCCTGCTTGCGGTGTAGAATTCCCGATGAGACGTTGGATTTCATCTGGCTTAGAAGTTTTAGACATCGCGGCTTCAAAGGAAATCGTTCCTGATTTGTAAAAATCAGCTAAAACTTTCTCCAGAGTTTGCATCCCCAATTTGCCGCCAGTTTGAATAGCTGAGTAAATTTGAGATGTTTTGCCTTCTCGAATCAAGTTGGAAATAGCAGGAGTGACAATCAGAATTTCTTGAGCCATCACCCGACCATATTCACCAGGTTTCGGGTTTTTCTTGGACACCAACGTTTGGCTAAATACTGCCACTAACGAGTTAGATAACTGCACCCGCACCTGGGTTTGTCTTTCATGGGGGAAAACGTCAATAATCCGGTCAACTGTCTGGGCGGCAGAACTGGTGTGCAGAGTACCAAATACCAAGTGTCCTGTTTCTGCTGCGGAAATCGCCAAAGAAATCGTTTCCAAATCGCGCATTTCTCCCACCAGAACAATATCTGGATCTTCCCGCAAAGCTGCTTTCAAAGCGTTAGCAAAGCTCTTAGTATCTTCACCCAGTTGTCGTTGGTGAACCAAGCTTTTAATTGGTTCGTAGACAAATTCAATTGGGTCTTCCACCGTTAAAATATGCTCTGCTTTAGTGCGGTTAATCAAGTCGATCATCGCTGCTAGGGTAGTTGTCTTCCCGGAACCTGTAGGCCCTGTCACCAGAATCAGTCCTCTGGGCTTATCTGTCATTTCCCTTACGATATCTGGCAGACCTAATTTTTCAAAGTTAGGAATCTTAGAACTTAATGCCCGTAAGCAAGCAGCATAAGAACCACGTTCTTTATAAACATTGACCCGGAAACGTGCCAAACCTTTAACCCCATAAGAACAATCCAGTTCCCAGTTTTGCTCTAAGGTTTTACGCTGGGTGTTGTTGAGCATACTAAAAATCAGCCTTTGACATTGATCGGCTGTCAATATATGCTCACCGATGGGAGTGAGTTTGCCACTGATGCGGAAGTAGGGAGGCAAACCTGCGGATAAATGCATATCCGAGCCACCCAGTTCAATCAACTGTTCCATCAAATCTTCAATCATCATTTCCATAGTTCTGCTTCCTTTTAATGTTTATTGTTTGTCCTTTGTCATTTGTCCTTTGTCATTTGTTTAAAGTTACTAAGCATCAACTAGTGACCAATAACCAATGACTAATGACTAGTCTCAAAACCGAGATGTCATACAGTAAGGACAATCCAGCCATTCTTGTTTCAATGTGGCATCACAACTGCGGCAGGTAAGGCCAGTCTTGCGTTTGGCTTTTAACTCGGCTTCCAAACCAGTATCAGTAAACGTCACTCGTTCCACTTCTTCTAAAGTGGTAGAACCCTCGCGCACTAAGTCCAAGCTGTAAGCCAGCAAAGTTTTCATGCCCTCTTCTATTGCCACTTCCTTGATGCGTTCTGTGGGTGCATCTTCGTTGATAAGAGTTTGCAGGGTTTCGGTGACTCGCATGACTTCATAAACACCACAACGACCTTTGTAGCCAACACCATTACATTTTGAGCAAAGCTGATTTTTGCCTTTGGCTTCGGCGATCGCATCTAATGTCAAGGTGTTAGCCTTATAGAAGGTAATTGCGACATCAGAAGAAGCTGATAGACCATAACGAGCCAGTTCCTCGGTTGTAGGAGTGTAGGGAATACGACATTCCGAACATACACGCCGCACCAAACGTTGAGCTAGAACGCCAATTAGCGAACTAGAAACCATGAAAGGCTCAATCCCCATTTCTCCCAAACGAGCGATCGCACCTGGGGCATCATTGGTATGTAAAGTAGTTAATACTAAGTGACCAGTCAAGGCAGCTTCAATAGCTGTTTTTGCCGTTTCCTTATCCCGCGTTTCACCCACCAGTAGCACATCTGGATCTTGTCGCAAGAAAGCCCGCAGAGCAGTAGCAAAATCTAGCCCTTTTTCCCGAATCACCTGTACTTGCGTAATCCCTGGAAGACTGTACTCAATTGGGTCTTCCACAGTACTGATATTAATTCCGGGATCGTTCTTTTCTGATAGTGCAGAATACAGCGAAGTTGTTTTCCCAGAACCAGTTGGCCCAGTTACCAAAATTAGCCCAAAGGGACGGCTAACCATATCCTGGACAATATGTAAAGTCTCTGGATCGGTAATTAACTTATCTAATCCCAGTTGGGTGGAGGAGTTATCCAAAATCCGCAGTACCACCTTTTCCCCGTAGCGGCTGGGCAAGGTATTCACCCGGAAGTCCACCTTACGTCCCTCAAACATCCGGCGGATACGTCCATCTTGGGGTAGACGGCGTTCAGCAATGTCTAGATTGGCGATGATTTTAAATCGGGCTGTCACCGCCGGGATGATTTTTTTCGGTAGGGGATCGAAAGCTTCCTTCAGTACCCCATCCTTCCGAAAGCGGATGCGTAAGTTTTCTTCTTGCGGTTCGATGTGAATGTCAGAAACGCCCTCATGTAAGGCTTTAGCCAGGATTCTGTTGACTAGGTTGATGACTGGGGCATCCTCCGCACCCTTCATCGCTGCTCCTAAATCAGCCTCCATTTCTTCAGGAGCATCTGCAAGATCAAGATTTCCGAGGTTTTCTAAATCCTGATTAATATCTGTAAACTTTTCTTGTTCCAGGTGTTTTTGCCGAACAGCCATTTCATCCAGATATTGGTTGATTAGCTGCTGGTAGTCTTCCTGTGTAATCACCATGCGCTGTAATGCCAGCCCTTGGGGACGCAAGATGCGGTTCAGGTCATCAGAAGCCTCTAGATTATCCGGAGCGACCATCGCCACTAAAACTGAGGGCGGGGTTTGGTCTTCGTGTTTCGATAGTGGTACTAAACGATGGCGACGGCAGATATCCACTGGGATGAGGGTTTCAATCAGGTTCCCCATCATCGTGTTGCCAATGGAGTTGACTTCCGGATCGAGGAATTCAACACCGTATAGTATTTTAAGTTCAAATAGCTGCTGTTTTTTGTATTGCCTGAGCAACTCAGGTGATAGTTGTTGCCCAGTAATTGACTCTAGTACTTCCGTTAAGGGTCGGCCAGATTTGCGGCTTTCAATTAGTGCCTGCCTCATCTGTTCGGTATTGACATAGCCAGATTGCACTAGCTTGTTGCCAAAGGGCGAAAACTCTGTTCTGGTAGTTAGAGCGGTACTGCGCCGTTGTGGTGACGAGTAAGTCATAAATGAGCGAATGAGTAGGGGAACCTCTGCTTAAAGTATTCCCAGCCTGTGAGATAGAATTCTCATTTCCCAAAAAAGTCCTGAATCAAGTCGCTTGCTTCGCCAAAGAGTACGCTCGGAATTCAAAATGACGCTTTCTACGAGACGCTAAAAGCGTAGCTTGCAACTCTTACAGAGTACGCGGGCTCACTAATGCTGCGCTAACAAAATTAAAGATACTGCCTCCTACCACTCTTCCAAATTACTTACTCCTAGAGGTAGACTACTCGTTCGGGTTCCCGCCTTAATAGTGCCTACGCGAACGTGTTCACCATTTGTCACAATAAGAAAATGGTTACATCACTTCCAGAAACTTGTCGGCAAAAAAATCAGCCTCAGTTGCAAGTCGTGGATGACGACGGTTGCAAACAATGGAGATACACTGCCATAAATAGCAAGCATCTGGAATGAGTGGACAATGATGGATGAAAATAAACAGATAAACAATACTAGCCAGCAATTGGGTGAACCAACAGAGGTAAAGCAAGCAATGAAGAGTGACTTCCCAGCCCAAATTAATTTCAATGAATCTGATAGCGAGGTGACAGAGCAAGTGTCAGCCCAAACTAATGTATCGGGAGATGCAGCTACTTTCAATCCAGAAACTGGTGTTGCCGCAACCGAGAACACTGGAGTGGAAACGGCAGCTTTGGCAGAACTCACTCAACAAATTGAGTCTCTCAAAACGCAGCTAGAAGAGCGCAGTACTCAATATATGCGGATTGCTGCTGATTTTGAGAATTACCGGAAACGTACTAGCAAAGAAAAAGAAGAGCTAGAGACGCAGATGAAGCGGAACACGATTCTAGAATTGCTGCCAGTGGTCGATAATTTTGAGCGGGCGCGATCGCACCTCAAACCTCAATCTGATGGCGAAATGACCATGCACAAAAGCTACCAAGGTGTTTACAAACAATTAGTAGATAGCCTGAAGCGGTTGGGTGTGTCACCAATGCGTCCTGAAGGTCAAGAATTTGATCCTAACCTGCACGAAGCAGTAATGCGGGAACCTACGGATGAACATCCTGAAGGAACAGTGTTAGAAGAGTTAGTGCGCGGATATTACTTGGGCGAACGTGTGCTACGCCATGCAATGGTCAAAGTAGCTGCTCCAAAAGAAGATACACCTTCTACGGAGGAAGATCAGTCGAGTCCAGCCAACAGTTAAGCTGTAGTCGCTCGTCTCGCTGACCAAAAGTGCCTGGGTTCTAGCAAGGACGAGCATCGCGTACCTAAAACTTGGACAAGGCTTTGGATAACTTTCTGTGTTTCAACTTCCTCTTGCTACCAGCAAAATGGGTTCCACAGACGTTATCCGCTAGCCTTAGTTCGGAGCTAAAAAGTTAGTCCGCGACATATTACAGCAGGAAGACTCAGTAAAAATACTGGCGAATATGGGAAAAGTTATTGGAATCGACTTAGGCACTACTAATAGTTGCGTCGCAGTTTTGGAGGGCGGTCAACCACTGGTGATCTCCAATTCTGAAGGTGGACGAACTACTCCGAGTATTGTGGGATTTGGCAAAAGTGGCGATCGCTTGGTTGGTCAATTGGCAAAGCGCCAAGCCGTAACCAATGCCGAAAACACAATTTACAGTATTAAACGATTCATCGGGCGGCGTTGGGAAGAGACTGATATAGAACGCGAACGTGTACCCTACAACTGTGTCAAAGGTCGAGACGATACCGTTGATGTCCAAATCCGCTCAAAAAATTATACGCCACAAGAACTATCCGCCATGATCCTGCAAAAGCTTAAGCAGGATGCGGAAAACTTCTTGGGTGAAGAAGTCACTCAGGCAGTGATCACCGTACCTGCATATTTTACAGATGCTCAAAGACAAGCTACTAAAGATGCAGGCACAATTGCAGGATTAGAAGTTCTGCGAATCATCAATGAACCAACAGCTGCGGCTTTAGCTTTCGGATTGGAAAAGCAAGACCAAGAGCAGCTAATTTTAGTATTTGACTTGGGAGGCGGTACTTTTGACGTATCGATCCTACAACTTGGGGATGGCGTTTTTGAAGTTAAGGCGACTTGTGGTAACAACCACTTAGGTGGAGACGACTTTGATAATGCGATCGTGCTTTGGCTGATGGAACGCTTTCAGCAAGACGAAAAAATCAATCTTTCCCAAGATAAGATGGCACTGCAACGCCTACGGGAAGCAGCAGAAAAGGCGAAAATTGAACTCTCCAGCATGGTTAATACCTCCATTAACCTGCCTTTTATCACATCTGATGAAACCGGTCCAAAGCATCTGGAAATGGAACTCAGCCGCTCTAAATTTGAAGAGCTTGCAGGACAATTAATTGAAGCCACCATCGAACCGATGATCCAAGCACTCAAAGATGCGGATCTCAAACCATCAGCCATAGATCGGATTATTTTAGTAGGTGGTTCTACCCGAATTCCCGCAGTCCAAAACGCGCTGATTAAGTTTTTCAATGGCAAAGCTCCCGATCGCTCTATCAACCCTGACGAAGCGGTAGCATTGGGAGCAGCTATCCAAGCAGGGGTCTTGGGTGGGGAAGTCGATAATCTTTTACTTTTGGATGTCACCCCTCTGTCTTTGGGAATTGAAACCTTGGGTGAAGTATTCACCAAAATTATTGAACGCAACACCACAATTCCTACTAGTAAGTCACAAATTTTTTCCACAGCAGTTGATGGGCAAACCTCGGTAGAAATTCACATTCTCCAAGGTGAACGGGCAATGTCACGGGATAACAAGAGTCTTGGCAAGTTTCTGCTAGCAGGAATTCCCCCATCGCCCCGTGGTGTGCCACAAATTGAAGTATCTTTTGAAATTGATGTCAACGGCATCCTGAAGGTTTCTGCCCAGGACAAAGGCACAGGTAGAGAACAGAGTATCAGGATTACCAATACAGGTGGTTTGAGTACTAACGAAGTCGAACGGATGCGCCAAGAGGCCGAACTGTTTTCTGAAGAAGATAGAAGACGTAAAGAACTGGTTGAACTCAAAAACCAAGCAGATAATCTGTTGTTCAGTTACGAATCTACCATCAAGGATAATAGCAACTTTATCGGCGATCAGATGAAAACCTTGGCCAGTGAAAAAGTTTCACAACTCCAAGCTGCAATGATTGACTCCAGCATCTCCACCGTGGAATTTAAGCAGCGCTTAGACGACTTCCAACAAACCCTGTTTGCAATTGGTGCTGATGTCTATAACCGAGCTAATAGCCAAGCAGATGAGATTGAGGAAGCTTCAGCTAGTCTCTTTACTCCAGAAGTAGACTCACCAATGAACGGTACACTAATACCACAATTCAACTTTGATTTTGACGAAGAAAGTACCGCACAAGTTGATTATGAGGCGATAGATTAGGGATTGGGTAATGGGGAATGGGGAATGGGTAAAAAGGGGACAAGGTGACTTGAGTGAGAACTTACAACAAATCTTTCTCCTTGTCCCCAATTATCCTTGTCCCCTCTTCCCAATTCCCAATATCCTAAGTTGCAGATTTTTATTAAGACATTTTAATATATCTAATATTGATTGTAGGTTTAGCGAAGTTTCACAAGACCCCTGGGGTTTGCTAGATTGTAGAAGCAAATTACTGCTAGGCAGTATGCCGATTCAGATGCACTTCCATTGCATAAGGGTGGTTTTCCACACCGAATGGTGCGGCTAGCACCTCTGGTTAATGGGCGGGGTTTTCCTCTCCTACGTAGCACAATTGTAAAAGAGACAACCGACTCGGCAGTGATGAAGTCTGAGCAGAGGCTTCCCCTGATCATAACTTCTATAGCTTTTGTCGTCTCCCACGAGGAAAGCACCTGTTGCTCAAGATTTGTCGGTGATTTTTGTAAAAGGTAAAGGTTAAAATCAGTTATTAACAAAAATTAATTTTACCTTGTGCCTAACCTCCGGCAAATCGCCCTTTAAAGGATAGTGTGTTGCTCTTACATATTCTGTAAAGCAAAACGCCTTACCGTAAAGTAGCAAGTGACCGTGAGTGACGTTCTGCTGACTTCTGCTTTCTTCCTTCTAACTTTTACCTTTGCTATATGGCCCGCGACTATTATGAAATCCTGGGTGTCTCTCGTGACACCGACAAAGAAGAACTCAAGCAAGCTTATCGCCGTTTAGCCCGGAAGTATCACCCAGATGTGAACAAAGAGCCGGGGGCGGAGGATCGCTTTAAAGAAATTAACCGCGCTTATGAGGTACTCTCGGAACCAGAAACCCGCGCTCGTTACGATCGCTTTGGGCCAGAGGGTGTGTCAGGTGCTGGCGCTGGCTTCCAAGATGTCGGCGATATGGGTGGTTTTGCCGATATTTTTGAAAGCATTTTTAGTGGCTTTGCTGGCGGTATGGGTAGTCCCACGCAACAAAGACGGCGCAGTGGGCCTGCGAGGGGCGATGATCTGCGGCTAGACCTGAAGTTAGACTTTCGGGAAGCGGTATTTGGTGGCGAAAAAGAAATTCGTATTTCACATTTAGAAAATTGTGAAGTCTGTAGCGGTTCTGGTGCTAAACCTGGAACCCGCCCCCGGACTTGTTCGACTTGTAGCGGATCTGGTCAAGTCCGCCGTGTCACTAGAACACCCTTTGGCAGTTTCACCCAAGTCTCGACTTGTCCCACCTGTAATGGGACAGGGATGGTAATCGAAGACAAGTGTGATGCCTGTGATGGGAAGGGCGCAAATCAAGTCACCAAGAAACTCAAAATTACCATTCCAGCTGGGGTGGATAATGGTACTCGCTTGCGGATTTCTAGTGAAGGAGATGCCGGTCAACGTGGTGGCCCTCCTGGGGATTTGTACGTTTACTTGTTCGTAAATGAGGACGAAGAATTCCAACGGGATGGGATTAATATTCTTTCGGAAATCAAAGTTAGCTACCTACAAGCGATTTTAGGTTGTCGGTTAGAGGTAGACACGGTAGATGGCCCTGTAGAACTGATTATTCCAGCTGGAACTCAGCCAAATACGGTAATGAAGTTAGAAAATCGCGGCGTACCTCGCTTGGGTAATCCTGTCAGTCGTGGGGATCACATGCTGAACGTATTAATTGATATTCCCAACAAAGTAACCCCAGAGGAGAGGGAACTTTTGGAGAAGCTGGCTAAAATTAAGGGAGATCGTACTGGTGAAGGCGGTCTAGGAGGATTTTTGGGAAATTTATTTAAGTAATGATACCCTCTTCTCTCTTAACTCCCGATGCTCAACTTGATTTACGTGGCACCCCTTGCCCAATTAATTTTGTCCGGACAAAACTACGTCTGGAAAAAATGCCATTGGGAGGTTTGCTAGAAGTCTGGCTAGACCCAGGTGAGCCGATTGAGCAGGTTCCCGATAGCCTGACAATGGCAGGTTATGTGGTGGAACAAATTACAGACTGTACTAATTATTTTTCTCTGTTAGTGCGTCGTCCAGTTGCTGGCCAATGACAGGGGAAAATTTTGCTGAAACTGGACAGTTATTGGGTACGGTGCTTGCTGTACAGGCTAATTTTTACCGAGTACAGCTGGATCAAGAGCAGGGGGAGATGAGGGAGATGGGGGATCAAGATTCTCATCTTCCTTATCCCCCTCTCCTCCTCTGTACTCGCCGAACACGGCTGAAAAAAATCGGACAACAGGTGATGGTAGGCGATCGCGTTGTGGTTGAAGAGCCAGATTGGGCTGGAGGACGGGGAGCGATCGCTGATGTCTTACCCCGTCACAGCGAATTAGATCGTCCAGCGATCGCCAATGTCAACCAAATTTTATTGGTATTTGCCGTTGCCGATCCACCTTTGGAACCTTATCAACTGAGTCGGTTTCTGATTAAGGCTGAGTCTACTGGCTTAGATGTGCTTTTATGTTTGAATAAAAGTGATTTAATTTCAGAGCCAGAACAGCAAAAAGTTAGCGATCGCCTTCTCGGTTGGGGCTATCAGCCAATATTTATCAGTGTCAAAGATGGTATAAATACTGACCAAGCAGGCAGATATTTAAGCAATAAAATTACCGTCATTGCTGGGCCTTCCGGCGTTGGTAAATCCAGCTTAATTAATACGTTAATTGACTCGGCAAAGTTGCGCGTAGGAGAAGTTTCTGGCAAACTAGCTCGTGGTCGTCATACCACTCGTCATATAGAATTATTTGAGTTGCCTAGCGGTGGTTTGCTTGCAGACACTCCCGGCTTTAATCAGCCGGATATAGATTGTGTACCAGAAGAATTAATCCATTATTTCCCAGAAGCAAGAAAGCGGTTAGCAGTTGCTAGCTGTCGGTTTAGTGATTGTCTGCATCGAGACGAGCCTGAGTGTGTGGTGCGGGGAGACTGGGAACGATATGAACATTATTTAGAATTTTTGGATGCTGCGATCGCTCATCAAACTCAGCTGCACCAACAAGCCGATCCTGAATCCACCATGAAGTTAAAAAGCAAAGGCAAAGGGCAGAGTCAATACGAACCCAAGCTAGAAAGTAAAAAATATCGCCGAATTTCCCGCAAGACTCAGTTACAGGACTTGCAGGAATTATATCGCGATGAAGAATAAGGAGTGCGATGTCTACGACGGGATGTGCCTAGCCTACGCACTTCTATATAAAGGAAGACTTTACTTTGTCGGCTTTTTGGGCGATCGGTGCAACACTCATCTGGCTGTAAGTCTTGATCCAATATGTAATTATTTGGGTTTCTGGGTTGCGGGAATCACAAGTTTGCGAGTTTAAAGGCTGACTGGCAAACTTTGGGTTAGCACTTACCCGCAGTATCCCTCTTTTGTCACTTTCCGGGAGGGCGATTGTCAGAAGCCTCATGAGGCAATCAATACAACCTATCCTATTAGAAAAAAATGGGTCTTGTATTTGTGATTAGAAAATAATCGTGCGTAGGCGTAGCCGTTGTAGACATCGCCTGCTATGCAAAAGCTCTAGAATTCAGCAATAGCAAATATATAAAAATTATTATTGCAAGATTATCTCATCAGATTTGGATTTATTATTTGCGATCGCGTAGCGTAAAGCCTTCTCTTCTCCTTCTCCTGTCGGAGACGCTGCGCGAACAGAGACGCTGACGTATAGCTTGCTTCCACGAAGTGGTAGGAGAGGCTTGTCTACGATACTTTTAAGCACTATTACTTATTGATAAATTGTTCATGATTCCAACCTGTCACTGATGCTCCTGAAGTAAACTCTCCCAGGAGGAGACACCAAAGGCGATCGGTAATAACTGTCTCTGTTGTTGAACCTGAGTAAATATTTTCAGTACAGGCTTATACAATAAGCAAATAGGCAGGTTTTACAACTAGTTAACAACAACACGCAGTGGGTGCATAACGGCATAACATTGTTGTGTACTTAGACACACTATATTTAACTCAATTGAAAACTATTCTTACGATCCCCATAAAGTCTTAAAATATTGTTAATTTCAGCCAAACCTCTCGACCTTCAACTTACAAGTATCACCCCAAAATCACTATGTCTATCGGCTACGTCGCGCTTGTACTCCACGCACATCTGCCCTTCGTTCGTCACCCGGAAAGTGACTACGTGCTGGAGGAAGAATGGCTCTATGAAGCCATCACAGAAACCTACATTCCATTATTGAAAGTATTTGAAGGCTTAAAGCGAGACGGTATCGACTTTAAAATCACGATGAGCATGACACCTCCTCTCGTGTCAATGCTCCGCGATCCTCTGCTTCAAGAACGTTATGAAGCACACTTAGCCCAACTAGAAGAACTTATAGCACTAGAAGCAGAACATAATGTCAACAACGGGCATCTTCGTTATTTAGCCGAACATTACGCTACTGAGTTTAGCGAAGCGCGTCAGCTATGGGAACGCTACGACGGTGACTTGGTGACAGCTTTTAAAGGGTTCCAAGACAGTAACAACCTGGAAATCATCACTTGTGGCGCTACTCACGGCTATTTGCCGTTGATGAAAATGTATCCAGAGGCGGTGTGGGCGCAAATCCAGGTAGCTTGCGAGCATTACGAGCAAAACTTTGGACAAGCACCTAGAGGCATTTGGTTGCCGGAATGTGCCTACTATGAAGGTTTAGACCGGATGCTAGCCGATGCGGGGTTACGCTACTTCCTCACAGATGGGCATGGCATCCTTTACGCCCGTCCCCGTCCGCGCTTTGGGACTTATGCGCCAATTTATACAGAAACTGGTGTTGCTGTCTTTGGTCGAGATCATGAATCTTCCCAACAGGTATGGTCTTCTGAGGTGGGCTATCCTGGGGCGGCGGAATATCGAGAATTTTATAAAGATTTGGGCTGGGAAGCAGAATATGAGTACATCAAGCCCTACATCATGCCCAATGGCCAACGGAAAAACACGGGCATTAAGTATCACAAAATTACAGGGCGTGGCTTAGGGCTATCAGATAAGGCACTCTACGATCCTTATTGGGCTAAAGAAAAGGCAGCAGAACATGCTGATAATTTTATGTATAACCGAGAGCGGCAAACTGAGCATCTCTATGGTATAATGCAACGCCCGCCAATTATCGTTTCGCCTTATGACGCAGAGTTATTTGGACATTGGTGGTATGAAGGCCCCTGGTTCATCGATTACCTATTCCGCAAGTCGTGGTATGACCAAAAAACATATCAAATGACCCATTTAGCAGACTATTTGCGAGATCAGCCAACGCAGCAAGTCTGTCGTCCTTCACAGTCGAGTTGGGGTTTCAAGGGTTTCCACGAATATTGGTTGAACGAAACCAATGCGTGGATTTATCCGCATTTGCACAAAGCTGCTGAACGGATGATTGAAATCTCGCATTTGGAACCAGAGGATGAATTGCAGTGGAAAGCGCTTAACCAAGCGGCGCGGGAACTGCTATTAGCACAATCTTCTGACTGGGCATTTATTATGCGGACGGGAACAATGGTACCCTATGCAATTAGACGGACGCGATCGCACCTAATGCGATTCAATAAGCTCTATGAAGATGTGAAAGTCGGTAAAGTTGACAGTGGTTGGCTAGAAAAAGTCGAATTAATGGATAATATCTTCCCCGAAATCAACTATCGCGTCTACCGTCCGCTATAGCCTCACATAAAAATAATCAACAGCAGTAGGGTGGGCATTGCTCACCCTATATTAGTAGTGAGGAGCATTTATTTTACCAACAACAGAGCAAGCCTTAGCTTGTGTAAGGGTTTGTCAAATGCTGTCAAATCTTTACAAAGACATCCGCTTATTTCGCTTTGACGACAAAATCGGAAAAATTTATATTTTATCTGCGGATGAACTGCAAATCATTGTTTATCGCAATGGCGAATGGGAGTTTGTCAATAAATAGATTACCAGCGACGTATACATCTGGGTGATTTTGGAAATAAATCCGTAGCGCATTTCTTGCATAAGTCGTTTACTAGCAGTTAATAGCGTTTCATTTTAATAATGATACAAATACGTTGGTAGGCGTACAGCAATTTGTATAAGTCCCAAATTTCTAAATTTCGTGTAACTAACGTTAAAAAAGACAGGCATATTGCCTGTCCTAAAAATAATGATTTAGCAAAGAATTTAGAAATTCATCTCAGCAGCTTGAACTTTCTCAACCTGCTTCTTCTTCAGAACCAGCATAACTTGAGCCAACATCACAAGAGCGGTGAACGCAATCATCCATTTGACTCTAGAGGAATCTTGCAGTACGATTTCTGCATCTATTTGACCGAATCCACCAACATTGGGGTTGCTGGTCAAAGCATCACCAGTCTTAACTGCTTGCCCTTCGGAAACGAGCAGGTCTGGCCCTAAAGGAACCGTATCAACAACAACATCGCCAGATTCAGGTTGGATGTTTACTAGATATTTGACGTTACCATCTCCATCTTCCTCTTTGGCAATCTTGGTAATTGTGCCAGTCGCGGAAGCGTTGTAAACAGAGTTGTTGCTCTTTTCGCCAGTAGGATAAACTTGTCCGCGTCCCCGATTACCACCTACGTGAACTGAATATTTACCGAAGTGGATGTTTTTGTCGGTTGCGGGGTTGGGAGAAAGAACTGGGAAGATGATTTCCTGATACTGTTCACCAGGTAAGGGGCCGACGATGACGACATTTTCTTTGTCTTCGCTGTAGGGTTGGAAGGCAGTGTCGCCAATTTCTTCTTTAAGTTCCTCAGAAATACGGTCTTCGGGAGCAATCTTAAAGCCTTCAGGTAGCATCAGTACAGCACCGACGTTCAAGCCAACCTTAGAACCATCGGCACCAACTTGCTGGGCGGACAGATCGTAAGGGATTTTCACTATAGCTTTGAATACAGTGTCAGGTAGAACCGATTGAGGAACTTCTACTTCTGTAACTTTGGCGGCTAAGTGACAGTTGGCACAAACAATCCGCCCGGTTGGTTCGCGGGGGGTTTCGGGATAGGTTTGCTGTGCCCAAAATGGATAGGCGGCAGCTGATTGAGGAAGGGCTAGATCGCTGGTGAAGTAAAATGTCACAGTGGCGATCGCTATGAGCAATGTTTTTACGATCGCTCTAGCACTGCGAGTTAACCTCGCTGTTCGGAAAACATTTCTCATCTCTAATAAGGGCAACGATTGAATTTGTCATTAGTCATTGGTCATTAGTCATTAGTCATTAAGCCCTGAACAAAGGACGAATGACTAAGAACTAAGGACAAAATTATTAACTCCACCAAGGTGCATCACCGGTGCGGAAGTCGGTTTCTGTCCAAGGGGTCAAAACGATTTTGTCGTCGCTTACATTGGTATGGGCTAAAGCCAAAGACAGTGGTGCTGGGCCCCGAACAACCTTACCGGTTTCGTCATACTGGGAACCATGACAAGGACATTTAAATTTGTTCTCAGCAACGTTCCAGGGGACGACACAACCTAAGTGGGTGCAGATGGCGTTAATGCCATAATCTTTGATCGCCTCTTTGCTGTCTACCACAATATAGGTAGGATCTCCCTTAAGTCCTTGGACTAGGTTGCGATCGCCTGCATTCCGGTTTTCTAGAAATTTGGTGACGCTAACATCGTTACCTAGCTCATCTTTTGCCGTTGTACCGCCACCAGCACCACCAGCAGCTGGTGGAATAAAGTAGTTGACAACGGGATACAATGCACCCAGAGCTACTCCAGTGACAGTCCCAAAAGTGAGCAGATTCATGAACTGACGACGACCCATATCGGGCACGTCTGCTGATTCAGAAAATTGAGCCATAATCTACGCGCTCTTTGTGTATTTTGTTAAGCATTTTGACAAAAGTACTGTACTTGAGGAACTCTTGTCTAAGTCGAAATGCTAGCGCTCACAACGATGCCATACTTCTTTGTTCCAAGATATAAAAAGCATCTTTTCTGTTAGCATTACATTTCTTTATATCCTTATCATACTGGAGTCACGGAACTTAACATCATAACTAAATGTAAAATCTGATTGAGAAAAGCTATGACAGGACAGGAATTACGTCAGATGTTGCTTGATAAGTGGGGATATTCTTATGATGTCCAGTTTCGGCGGGCACAGGGAAAGATATTTTTGCAAGTAATGTGGAAATATCTGGAGCAAGCTTCTTTTCCCTTGAGCGAGGTAGAGTACCAAGAGCATCTTGACAGCATTGCTAATTATCTTCATGCCTTGGGTGGGTCAACGCAAGTACAAACATTTATTGCCCAAACACGCGATCGCCCCCGGCTTGGTAAAGCTGTTAGCATTCCTCTAGATTTGGGTGAACGTTCTTCGGAATGGATATTATGACCCGTTATTGCATTAACATTAATAATTTCTTGGGTAATCACAGTGTTTTTTATACAAAAATACCATAATGTCCTATAAAACTCTTTTGCCTACAGCTACATCTCTATCTGGCTGAATTAATACAACTTCTCCATCATCTAAAACCACTCCCAAGACTAAAACTTCAGAGATGAAATTGGCTATTTGACGGGGTGGAAAGTTAGTCACAGCTAATATTAATCTGTTGATTAATTTCTCTTGGTCATAAAGTTTAGTAATTTGGGCACTAGATTTTTTAATGCCCAAATCGCCAAAATCTATCCACAATTTATAAGCTGGTTTTTTTGCTTGAGGAAATTCTTCGACTTTAATGACTTTGCCAACATGAATCTCGATTTTTTCAAAATCACTATAGCTAATAAACATTTGCTCAAAAACTCAGCATTAAAATCTTTTTACCTATTTTCTATGTTATTTGCCTGTAAGCTTCACCAGCCCAACACCACCGAAATAAAGCCCTAAAACGGCTCCTGCTAAAAGACTTTGAGTTAGAGGATCAGTCGAAGGTGTAAGCACGGCTCCTAAAACTACTGCTCCCATAATCACGTAACGCCAACCAGAAACCATCCGTTCAGACGAGACAATATTCAAATTACCGAGCAACAATTGGATGATGGGAATTTGAAATGCTAAACCAGTGCTGAATAACAGTAGCAGCACAAATTCAAAATATTTATCTATCGACCAAAGTTGTTCAACTACATCTGCTCCGTAGCTGATGAAAAATTTCAAAGCTGCGGGGATAAGGAGTAAATAAGCAAATGCTAAACCCGCACCAAACAGTACACTCGAACCCAAAACCACAGGCCCCAGTAAACGGCGTTCGCGGCGAGTCAATCCTGGAAGCACAAATTGGATAATTTGGTAAAGAATGAAAGGGCTAGAAAGTACTAAACCAGTGTAGGCTGCAACTTTGAAGGAGACAAAGAAATATTCTCCGGGTGCAAGTTGGAGAAATTTTACTCCTTGCGCTGGAACCTCAAGCAGCTGGACAATCGGCTTAACGGCAAAGAAACAGCCAATAATACCTATCGCTACGGCAATCAGCGAATAGAAAATGCGCTGTCGTAACTCTTCTAGGTGGTCGAAAAGGGACATTTCGACTTCATCGGGCAACTCATTAAGAGGATCTGTGTCTGAATTGCCATATCCTTCTGGATCGATGTTGGGAACGTTTACAGTATCTACGTCTTGTAAAGGCGGCATGAGTCAGCTAGTAGGCAACATTTATAACTGAGTGCTAAGTAATAAGCAAGATTTTTCACTTAGGACTTGGAACTCAGCACTCTTCATTATTTTATCCGGGGAATGCAGCCACCATGATATGTTTTTGAATGCTGTGGGTTTTTTGTCCTGTTTTTTAGGGTTGCATCTGCATAAGTTAGTAGGAAGCCATCTTGTAGGCAATGCCTAACCTAAAAAAGGGTGGAACTGATAATTTAGAAATCACGTCTCTGCGGCTAGTAGTCTGTCCCATTAATTTTGCTAGGTTTGTAGTAAGCACTTTAGTGCTTGAATATTTGGGGACTAAAGTCCTCACTACAAGCGTATTTACCCCTCAAATTTAATGAGACAGACCACTAGTAGCGCTGGGTAAATTCACACAACATCAACATATAATACTCAGTTTTAAAAATCCGGTTCATCAAGGTGGCATCTATACATACATAGCGCAATCGGAAATTTTTAGCTGAGGTTGAGTATGAAACGGACAATTTGCATTGTCATGATGGCATTGCCTGTTTATTTATACAATGTTGGACTAAGTAATAGTCTTAGTAGTGATGTGACAATTGTCAAAAACCAGCCTCCGATAATAGCTGCTCTAATTGCTTACAGTACAAATGCTCCGTCACGCATATTACCTTGGCAAATATCAGCTAGAGATGACCAAACTGAAGATTGTCTTCGGTTTGGTACTTGCAAAGATTGATATTAATTGGGAATTGCCAATTGGGAATGGGAAATTGGGAATTGGGAACTTGTACTGAGCGCAGTCCTTGGCGCAGCCTCTTGTAGAGAAGTATTGGGAATTGGTGATTCGTAGTCCAAATTATAAAAAAAGAAAATTAATGGTTGTAGAACATCAACGTACAGTGGTGGTTACGGGAGCATCAACAGGAATTGGCCAAGCGTGTGCTTTGCTTTTAGATCAGTTGGGCTTCTCTGTTTTTGCTGGCGTGCGTCAAGATATTGATGCTCAAACACTTAAGCAGAAAGGATCACCAAGACTCATTCCAATTTTTTTAGATGTTACTGATGCTGAATCGATCGCATCTGCGGTTGATAAGGTAACAAATGAAGTCGGTGGTACTGGAATTTTAGGTTTAGTAAATAATGCCGGAATTGCTATCCCTGGGCCTTTAGAATTATTAGCGATCGCAGAATTTCAACACCAGATGCAGGTTAATGTCACCGGACAATTAGCGGTGACACAAGCATTTCTTGGTCTTTTACGCCAAAGTCGGGGCCGAATTATCAATATGGGTTCCATTGCTGGTAGGAGTCCTACGCCGTTCTTAGGAGCTTACAATGCTTCTAAGTTTGCCTTGGAAGCACTCACTGATGTCATGCGGATGGAATTACGTCCTTGGGGAATCTCGGTTTCAATTATTGAACCTGGTTCCATTGCTACCCCAATTTGGGAAAAGTCCCTAAGTCAATCTGAGGTAGCACAGCATGACTTACCACAATCGGCACAAAATCTCTACGGTCAAGCAATGAATATTGTCCGCAAGAAAATGCAGATTCTCGCATCTAAGGGAATTTCTGCGGATATTGTCGCTCAGACTGTTGTTCATGCGCTTACTGCAAAGCAACCCAAGACGCGCTATCTGGTTGGCTCAGATGCCAAACTCGGAGCGGTGCTAAAGCATATTTTGCCTGATAAGCTACATGACCAGATAATTTTATACTCAATGGGATTGTAGATTAGCGATCGTCAATACTTCAGGGGTAGGGCGTGTTTTCAAACTACTCGTTTAGCCTCCTAATTTTTTAGATCCCCCTAAATCCCCCTTAAAAAGGGGGACTTGAAGAGATTTTTGGCCCCACTGACTTTTATAAGGTGGGTTGGGGGGATCTAAGACTTTGAAAACATGCCCTAGTCACTCTGAATTTAAAAGCTGTCATGAATAAAAGCATGGTTTTCATCAATAAAATTATGCTTTTATTCAATAAAATCGTTCTTGTCATCAACAAAATCGTTCTCGTCATCAATAAAATCGTTCTTGTCATCAACAAAATTCTTCTCGTCATCAATAAAATCGTTATTTTTGTAACTAGAGGCAGAATCTAGTCAAAAATTAACTCTAAATTGAAGTTGTAATTAACCAATGTTTTTGCTAAAAGTCTTATGTTGCAAGGATTGTAGATTATTCTCTCGCAAAAATGATAAAAGTTCTTTAATAATTCAAGCTGATGACCAGTTCAAGAGAGCTACAAGATTGTACTTCACAGTACCTTTTTTTATGTTGGATATTTTTAATATTGATAAGATGAGCTTATTGAATATTAGATAATTTTGCTATTTGTACTTATAGTAGTATTTTTGCTTACTTTAACTAAAATCTCAGCATTACTATGTGCTACATCTAACTTATGTACAAACAATTAACCGAAATTCTGCTAGTTTAGTTAGTAGTTTGATTAAAATAAAGCATAAATTTCCTAAAATCAATATATTTATTCAGTAAATTTTGTCATCCCCATTCTTGAGTGAACTTGATTAGTTATGCTCCTAGATTTAGAAAGATTTTATCAGGCTTGCAATCCGAGCAGACCTCTAATCATAGGAAACGCCAGCGATCGCAGGTACTATATCGATTTTGCTGCGGTGCGGGGTGGCAAAATCATCGAAGCTTTGCAGCGCACGATCGCTAAAATATCGCCCGATGAACCAACTTGTCAGCTATTTACCGGACATCTCGGCTGTGGAAAATCAACGGAGTTGTTGCGCCTCAAAGCTGAATTAGAAGCGCAGCAATTTCATGTAGTTTACTTTGAGTCTACCCATGTCTTAGAAATGGCAGATGTGGATGTGACTGATATTTTGTTGGCGATCGCAGGCCAAGTAAGTGAAAGCCTAGAAGCCATGAAAATTAGGCTCAAACCTGCTTATTTTACCAAGTTGTTTGGTGAAATTGTAGATTTTCTGCAAACACCAATTGACCTGGGGGTAGAAGCAGAGTTGTCTGTGGGAATTGCCAAAATTACAGCCAAAACTAAAGAAAGTCCGCAATTGCGGCGGCGGTTAAGAGATTATTTAGAACCGCGAACAGCAAATATTTTACAGTCAATTAATCAAGAATTGCTAGAACGTGCCATCAGGGAACTAAAAACCAGAGGTAAAAAAGGACTGGTGGTTATTGTTGATAACCTGGATAGAGTTGCAATTCGACCTTTACCATCGGGGCGATCGCTGCCAGAATACTTATTTATTCAGCGTGGTGAACAGTTACGCAAACTAAATTGCCATGTAGTCTACACTATTCCTTTAGCTCTGACTTTCTCCAACGATAGCGCCGAACTTCAACATCGTTTGGGGGGAGGAGTTGCACCAAAAATGTTACCGATGATACCTGTACGTCTGCGCTCTGGAGAGATTTTTCCTCAAGGGCTAGCACTGTTGCGGCAAATGGTACTAGCTAGAGCTTTCCCAGACATTTTACCTAGCAATCGGTTAGGCTTAATTACAGAGGTGTTTGATAGTTTGGAAACCTTAGATCGGTTGTGCTTGATTAGTGGTGGTCATGTCCGCGACTTGCTAGGGTTACTGTTTGACTGTCTGCGAGAACAAGATCCACCTTTTGAGCGGGAGTGTGTTGATTTGGTGATTCAAAGACAGCGAGATTACCGAGCTAACGCTATCGATCCTCATGAGTGGGAATTAATCTTTCAGGTGGTGCAACAGCAGAGAGTTAGAGGTGATATAGAATACCACACTTTATTGCGAAGTTTATTTGTATTTGAATACCGAGATCATCAGGGAGCTTGGTTTGCCGTCAACCCAGTTTTAGCAGAGACGGAAAAATTTAAATCATGGTTGAACGACACCCACAAGCAGATATAAGAGCGGCTAATGAGCGAGCTTTACGCAGTTTGGGGAGAGCAATTGCCCTTTCTAGCGGTCAGTTTTCCCTAGTTTTGGTGTGCTGCAATTATCGAGTTTTGCAAGAACTTATGCTGCAACGACTCGAAGAACTCTCTTCAGGAGTACACCATATTCAAAAAGTAATTCTGCCGCATAATGCTAGAAGTCTTTACACAAGTATTCATTTACAACTGGTAACTGAAGATAATCCGCCATCAGCGTTGATGATTTTGGGTTTGGAGTCAGTAGATGGAATTGACGATTTACTGAGGTCTATCAATCATATTCGTGATGAATTTCGCAAACGCCACCCATTCCCGATGATTATGTGGGTGAATGAAGAAGTGTTGCAAAAGGTAGTCCGTTTAGCACCAGATTTTGCGAGTTGGGCGGCTACACCGATTCGGTTTGAGATGACAACTCAATCATTACGGCAATTTTTGCAACAGGAAACGGACGCTTTATTTGCCACGGTGTTACCAAGCGATGCTGGACAACACCAACCTCCTCAAGTTGCCAAGCATTATTTCACTGTGGAGCAAGTCTGGAAAAATAGCTATGAACTCCACTTTGCTATTGAAGAGTTGCACAATCGTGGGATTACCTTAGAGCCAGAATTACACGCTAGTTTAGAGTTTGTTTTTGGTCTAGATAATTATATTAGCGATCGCATCAGTACAGCTTTAAGCCATTTTCAGCAAAGCTTACAAGTTTGGCAAAAGTTGGAGGAAATAGGGGAGGCAGGGGAGCAGGGGAGCAGGGGAGCAGGGAGGCAGAGGGGCAGGGGGGCAGGGGGAGATGAGAGGGTATTTTCTTCGTCTGCGCCTCCTAGTCGGCCATCGCCGCTACCTCTGCGACAGGGAATCTTGCTGTTTTATATTGGGCTATGTTATTGCCGTTTCGCAGAGCAAAATCAAACAGAAAATCGTCGTCATTGGTACACAGCTAAATCTTATTTTCAGCAATGTTTGAATGTTTTACAGGTGGCTGGACGTTTAGATATAGTTGCTGGGTTTATTAGTCAACTCGCTGAAGTTTTGCAATATCTGCAAGAGTGGGAAGAATTGCAGACTGTTGCTCAAAAGTCTCTGGAGTTGCATCAAACTTATGGTAGTCAAATTCAATTAGCTTGTGACTACGGTTTTCTCGCACAAGTGGCTGTGCAGCAGTCGCGGTGGGTACAGGCGAGTATATTAGCCCATGTATCGCTGCTGAAATTAGGTGAAGCCCAAAAGCATAACGACCCTTATAACTGCTTATTTCCCTTACTGTTAGCGCAAATTTACTATTTAGTGTTAGCGAAAGCACAGAGAAATTTGGTTGAGCTAGTAATCGCTCATGAATACTTAGAAAAAGCAACAAAAGAATTGCCAGCAGCTTTAGAAAGCAGTGCCCATCAATACGATGCCCATCGTTATATTCGCTTATTGCGGACACTGCGATCGCTATACTTTGAAGAAGGGCGCTATCTGGAAGCCTATTACATTCGGCAAAAACGGCGTTCTGTTGAGCAACAGTATGGTTTTCGGGCTTTTATTGGTGCAGGACGCTTGCAACCCCAAAGACAGGCGACAAACCCAGCATTGATGTCACATTCTGGGAGTAGCAGTGTTGCTTTAGAAATTGCGGCTTCTGGTCGGGAGCGTGATATTAATAACTTAATTGGGAGAATTAGCCGCGCCGATCAAAAGCTGACGGTGATTCACGGTCAATCAGGGGTAGGTAAGAGTTCTATTGTCACTGCTGGTTTAGTTCCAGCACTGCAAAATCGAGCTATTGGCGATCAAATAGCCGTGCCTGTAGTATTGCAAGTTTATACCGATTGGGCGCGGGAATTAGAGAAATCTTTAAGTGAAGCGATGTTTAGTGACGCATCCCTTGCCGTCTACGCTGATATTAATCTAGAAGCAACCATTGAAGCGGCGGAGATTTTGCCCTACTCTCCTACACCCATCACCATCGTCAGAATTTTACAACAACTCAAACAAAATGCTGATAACCACCTGATCACAGTTTTAATTTTTGACCAGTTTGAAGAATTTTTCTTTGGTTATAGCGATCGCAAGCAGAAGCAAGAATTTGATAAGTTTATTAGTGATTGTCTGAATATCCCCTTTGTCAAAGTTATCCTTTCCTTGCGAGAAGATTACTTACATCGTTTGTTAGATTTTAAACATCTTTCGGCACTGGAAGCGATTAATAATAATATTCTCGACAAGCATATTCGCTACCAGTTGAATAATTTTTCGCCAGAATATGCTAAAGCAATTATTCAAAAATTGACCGAGCGATCGCAGTTTAATTTAGAACCTGCCTTAATCGATGCCTTAATCGAAGATTTATCCACAGAATTTGGAGAAGTCCGCCCCATTGAATTGCAAGTTGTGGGAGCGCAAATTCAAGATGAACGCATTACTACTCTAGAAGAATATCAGCCATATAGGCCCAACAAACTCATCGAGCGATATCTTAAGGAACTGATTAAAGACTGCGGCCCAGAAAATGAACGAGCCGCGTTACTCGTTTTATATTTATTAACAGATGAAAGTAACAACCGACCATTTAAAACTCGTGCTGAATTAGCGGCGCAGCTAGCAGAATTAGAAGATGCCAGCAAATTAGAGTTAGTATTAGACATTTTAGTAAGCTCCGGTTTGGTAGTACTATTCCCTGATGTACCAGAACGCTATCAACTTATTCACGATTATTTAGTAGACTTGATTCGCTACTTACAACAACAAGAATCGAGTTTACAGGTACAACTAAATCAGTTGCGTCACAAAGTAGAACAAAGTAAAGCTGAAATTGACCGACTTAAGAGCGAACTTAGCCAAAAAACGCAGCGTTCCACATTAATAGATTCTTATCCTCAACAAGGATTAGATTTATTAACAGAATTGCGAGAATTACACAAGCGAGAAGAATTAAGTCAGTTACAAATTGAGCAATTACGAGCTGAACTAAAAGAAAAAGAATTAACAGCAAAACTTGCAGAAAGTCAAAAGAAACAAAGGCTCAGTGAAGCTCAATTAAATCGTTCGTTGAAAATTGCCCTAACTGCTTCCATTCTTGCCATATTAGGATTAAGCGTTTCCATAGTAACAGCAGTAGATAGTGAAATTAAAACCCTTAGTGCATCCAGTGAAGCCCTCTTTGCCTCACAAAAAGGTATTGATTCTTTAAAAGAAGCTTTAAGGGCGGGAAGAAAATTACAACAAATAGTTTGGGTAGATTCCTACACAAGAGAGCAAGTACAGACGGCGCTTTATCAAGCCGTTTCTGGGTTAAGAGAATATAACCGCTTAGAAGGGCATCTATCTGGAGTAAATAATGCTACATTCAGCCCTGACCGTTCTTTAATTGCCTCAGCCAGCGCGGATACTACAATTAAACTTTGGCTTCCCGATGGTAGCTTGTTCAAAACCTTATCTGGGCATGAAGATGTAGTTAATAGCGTCAGTTTCAGCCCCGATGGTCAAATTGTTGCTTCCGCTAGTCAAGACAAAACGGTAAAACTTTGGAGTCGAGAGGGTGTACTACTTGTGACTCTATTAGGGCATCAAGGTGTAGTGAATAGTGCTAGTTTTAGCCCAGATGGACAGATTATTGCTTCTGCAAGTACAGACAAGACAGTAAAACTGTGGAGTCGGGATGGAAAACTGCTCAAAACCTTGCTAGGACATGATGGTGCAGTTTTGAGCGTTGCTTGGTCAACCGATGGACAGACTATTGCTTCTGGGAGTGCTGACAAGACAGTGAAATTGTGGAGTCGGGATGGTAAGCTGCTCAAAACCTTGCAGGGACATGAGGATGCAGTTAAAAGTGTAGCTTGGTCAACCGATGGGAAAGCGATCGCTTCAGCTAGTTTAGACCAGACAATCAAACTGTGGAATCTAGAGGGTAAATTACTGCGAACCCTATCAGGTCATAGTGCTGGAGTTACCAGCGTCAGTTTTAGCCGTGATGGTAATACCATAGCTTCCGCAAGTACCGACGAAACAATCAAACTTTGGAGTTTTGAAGGTGTGCTGCTAGGAACCCTGAAAGGACATAATAATTGGGTTAACAGCGTCAGTTTCAGCCCAGACGGTCGCACCCTAGCTTCTGCAAGTCGGGACAAAACTATTAAACTCTGGCATTGGGATGATGTGTTATTGCGAAAACCCAAAGCCGATAATGATGACTGGATAACTAGCATCAGTTTCAGCCCAGGCGATCGCACCTTAGCAGCAGGGAGCCGAGACAAAACTGTAAAACTATTCAGCCGCGAAGGTAAACTAATCCGCATATTTACAGGGCATCAGGGTCAAGTTTGGGGGGTTAGTTTCAGTCCAGATGGTCAAGCGATCGCTTCGGCTAGTAAAGATCAAACAGTGAAGCTTTGGAGTGTTGACGGTAAACTGCTCAACACCTTGCAAGGTCATAATAGTACCGTCTTGAGTGTAGCTTGGTCGCCTAATAGTCAAGTAATTGCCTCGGCGAGTAAAGATAAAACAGTAAAGCTTTGGAGTCGAGACGGTAAGCTTCTCAACACCTTGGAAGGACATAAAGACGCAGTAAATTGGGTAAGTTTTAGCCCAGATGGTAAATTGCTAGCCTCAGCCAGTGATGATAAAACCGTAAAAATATGGAGTTTAGATGGTAAATTGCTATACACCTTAATTGGTCATAGCCGCCGGGTAAATGGGGTTGCTTGGTCGCCTGATAGTCAAGAAATTGCTTCAGTTAGTATTGATAGCACCGTGAAGATTTGGAACAGAGACGGTCATCTGCTAAATACTCTTGCAGGCGATGGCGATAGTTTTATTAGTGTAAGTTTTAGCCCCGATGGTAAAACTTTGGCAGCTAGCAGTGATGACAAAGTGAGAATTTGGAACCGCGAAGGGACATTACTGATTGCTTTGAAAGGTGATAAGCAAGAGTTAACCAGCGTCAGTTTTAGTAATGACGGTAAGACTTTGGCTGCGGGTAGTGGTAATGGTACAGTGATTTTCCAAGATTTGGCAGATATCCAACTGGAAAAACTACTAACACGGGGTTGCGATTTGCTGCATGATTATTTGCAGACTAATCAGAAGGTGATGAAGAGCGATGGTTTTACCAACACCAGGGGCGATCGCGCCTTGTGTTCTGGTAGGTGATAAAAAAGAATGACGAAAGGCGTTATATATATTAATTATCTATCCAAAAAATCCTAACTCATGCAAAAGATCGTATCCGATCCAAAAATAATGATGGGCAAACCTGTCATTTCAGGAACTCGTATTACAGTTGAATTAATTCTCGAAAAGCTTGCTGCGGGTGAAACATCTGAGCAAATACTAGAAGCGCATCCGCGACTTAGCGATGAAGGAATTAAAGCAGCTTTGGCATTTGCGGCTCAAGCTTTGCGGTATGATGTGGTTTATCCAACGATTGAGAAAGCTTCTTGAAGTTTTTAGGGGACGAAAATTTAGATTGGCAAATCGTTGAACGTCTGCGGTTGGATGGTCACGAAGTTTTGTATGTTGTGGAAATGGAACCAGGAATTCCTGACGATGAAGTTTTGAACTTAGCTAATAATGAAGATGCAATTTTATTGACATCAGATAAAGATTTTAGTGAGTTAGTTTTCCGTTTGCGTAGAATTGCAGCAGGCGTGGTGTTAATTCGGTTATTCGGTTTATCTCCGAATGATAAGTCAGAAATTATTACCAATGCCATTAATAAACACGCAGATGAATTATTAGGAGCTTTTACTGTTATTTCATCTAAAACTATTCGCATTCGTAAAATAACGTGAATTTTACATGCGATCGCAGATGCAATGAAGAGTGCAAGCTATTAAAAGGCTTTAAGGTAAATCCCAAGGGCGATCGCGCCTTGTGTTCTAGTAGGTGATGGAGATTTTTAATGCAGTAGATAATTGGCGCAAGCGATCGCTAACTTCTAAGTTAGACTCTTGCGATCGTAATTCTGGTGGGATCTCTGCCAATAAAAGTGGATTTTCTTGCAACCATTCGTTAAGTGCAACCCCCATCCATGTGCCTTGCTTTTCTCTAAAACTATCAATCAAGCCCTTGAGTTCTTGAATACAGTACGATTCAAAACCTGATGCTTAAAAAATTGCAGCACGCAAATACTCTTCAAAAGCATTAATATCATTTTCGACTTCAAATATTACATCATCTTGGGGAGATTGAAATTCGCTGGAAACATCTATAGTAATTTTTGTGGCAACATTAATAATAGGTGCTACGATTCCTTTTATTCCTAGAATATGTTGTCTTGTCTCAGGATTATAGAGTAATTTATAACCATATTTTGCATATCTTTTGAGGACTTGAAAAGCGGCTTCTTCTCCCGTGTAATAGTTATCGACTATTTCAATATCTACACCAAGGCTCTTAGCAATTTTATCGCGGGCATCGCTATTAAGCGGAGCGCGAATTAATACTTCTGCAACTGGACGAGCAAAACGTAAAAATAGTACGCTTAAGCTATTTTCTAGCTTATACCAATTTAATATGAAGCTGCATATAATAGAGGAAACAAACTCGATAAATTAAAAGAACCATGAGCCGCCCTTTTAAGATTGAAATCGCAGAGAGCGAAGAAGAACTTAAAAAACGTTTACAAACAGCGAATTTAGGAACCCAGAAAGAAAAGCTTATTATGCTGTGGTGGATAAAAAGCGGGCAGGTTAAAGAGCAGCAAGATATTGGAAAACGCTTGGCAAGAGATACTTCAACGGTCACGAGATGGTTGCAGAAGTACAAAACTGATGGGATATCAGGCTTATTAGAAATCAAAAAAGCACCAGGAGCAAAACGGAAAATCGATGATGCTGCGATCGCAGCACTTGAGGAGGAGTTAAAAACAGGAAAAGGCTTTAGTAGCTATGGTGCAATAGTTGAGTGGTTAAAAGAAGAACATGGACAAGATATAGAGTATGCAACGGTTTATGCGTGGGTTCGATATCGATTGGGGGCAAAACTAAAAGTGCCTCGCCCTCAAAGCCATAAGCAGGACGAAAAGTTGGTATCTGAGTTTAAAAAAAACTCGGTATCATACTCAATTGTCTAGAAGAACATTTAGCACCCGGCAAGTGTGTTCGCTACCTGTGCCAGGATGAAACTAGGGTTGGACTCAAAACTCTTACAGGAAAAGTGATTACAGCTTTTGGAGTCAAGCCCACTGTTAAGGTGATATGGCCGAGGGAAAACTTTTGGATTTATGGTGCAATTGAACCATTAACTGGAGACCACTTTCTTTATGAATATCCAAAACTAGATGGCGAGTGTTTTCAACAGTTTTTGGACTGGCTATCTGTGCAATTAGGCTCGGATTATGCAATTTTACAGATTGACCAAGCACCGGCTCATACAAGTTCAAAACTCCGTTGGCCAGAAAATATTATTCCTTTGTTTCAACCACCTTCAGCCCCTGAACTCAATCCCATTGAAAGACTTTGGCAACTCCTCAAAAAACCACTCAAAAATCAACTTTTTTCTTCTTTACAAGCTTTACGCGAGCGCATCCAAGAAATATTCGACCAACTTACTTTTGAGCAGGTAATTTCTGTCTCTTCTTACAACTTTATCCTGGAAGCTTTATTCTATGCAGCTTCATATTAAATTGGTATTAGATAAAAAGTATTCTTCTGATTTATCAATTAATCTTTCTTTTACTTGCTTACTACCCCACAATAATGTTGTCATGTATTCGACTAAATTTAATGCCTCATCTTTCAATTCCATAGCAAGTTGTCGGGCTATGGAAGATAAAAGCTTGCTAATGTCGCCATATAAATCTTCACGCCAAGCGAAGTTAGCTTTCATCCGGTCAAACTGTGGGAATGAATTGGCAGCAAAGATAATAGCTTTTTTTCTAAATGCTTCTTCTTTCAGTTTTTGGATTTCACTGGCAACAATTTGTAGATATCTCTCTTTGAATTTGGCGAGGCTAGTTGCAGAATTTTCGGTTAAATTATCGAGAGAGTTATTTGCAACAGAAGAGTCATAAAACTGTTGGAGATCAGCTTTCTTCTTTTCCCATCTATAATTCCACCATTCGCTAAACAAAACTCGTCTACGGTCTTCTTCAAATCGTTTTGCTTCTTCAGGATTTTCAGGATAGCGTTTGCTAACTAATTTATAAATTTCTTCCGAGGTAATGAAGATTGTATTTATGGAAGCCTCGCATCTCTTTTTTAAGATGAATACACGTTCAGTATTAATATAATTAAATATTTTCTCTTTTATTTCTGGAATTCCAGTACCTTTCTTATTTAAAGTTTCCTCATCAATAATTCCAGTTAATCTTTTTAACTGGGCTTGAATATTGTTTGCGTCACCAATCTCTAGCTTTGTCTGCTCTCCAGCTAATCCATTCAAAACTAAATATGCTCCAGCAGAACCATATATAATACGTTCCTGTGGAAGTTTGGCACGTTTAAGCCAATCTTGAGATGCTTCTTCAATATGAGTTTTAAGTGCTTCTGGAGTAGCTAATGAGTCAATACGACTTAAAAATACAAAAAGTTTATCAGCAACGGTAATATTTTTGTCACCAAGTTCTGTGAATTTGATGATTTCTAGTTCTTTCTCTCTCAGGCTAGTAAAGCGCTGTACTAATATTACTGCATCGCAATCTGACAGCATTTCCTTGGCTTCGTCAACGTGCTTTGCTAAACCTGAATCTAAACCAGGAACATCATAAAATACAATACCTTCAGCTTGGGCAAGTTTGTTAGTATAAAGTCTCGCTTCTAAAACAGCATGAGCATACTTTTCATCTGCTACATACTTTTTGAGCGATTCTCTAATATCGTCTAAACGAGTAAATGGAAAAGTACGATTACCTTCTCTTCTTACTTGCTGCAAAGTAATTTCATTCTCTCGGATAGTTTTGATATCTTCTTGGGCTTTTGCTGTTTCAAGCTCGTTTAATAAATTGATAAATTGTTCTTCTGTTTTCGCTTGTACTTCAAGCTTTTGCTCGGTGTCATTTTCAACTGAATAAATTTGCGTTGTTGTAAATGTACACCTTCCTCCTTTGGCTGGAAGTAAATCGCATTCTAACCAGGCATTAATAAAAGTACTTTTTCCCGCTTTTTCTAAACCGACAACTGCAATGCGAAACTCTCGCTTTTTCAGCCTTTCAAGTTGACGATGCGCTGGTTCTGCTTCTTGTAAGAGTATTGCTTTTAGTTGAGAGGGAACTTCGGCTTGAGGTAAATTAGCTAAATTAACCGCGTATCGCTGTACGTTTAAGGCTTCACTTAAACGAGCCTCATAATAAGAAGATGCTGTTTTCCAATCCATTTGAAGGCTCCTTAAATACGGTTAAATTTTTCTAAGCCCGATAAATCTTCGAGACAAGCTATTTTTCTTACAACACCTTGTCCATGAGAGGGTAGATTTCGCTTTAAAATATATGGAACTTTTTTATCAAGCATTTCTTGCCCATCAGGAATATTAATTCTGATGTAAATTTCACTTCGTTCATGAATAGTTGAAATATTCTCGTCTGTGAATTTCAAAAAGTCCTCTATTAAGTCTGGAACAGCAGATTTGGTACATAAGAAATATCGTGCATTATCTATTAGTTTCTCTATATCAGAAGCTGTAATTAAATGATTTTCTTTTGTATTATTAACTACAAAGACTGGTACAACGAGATGTAAAGCTACAGTCAATTTCTGTAGAGAATTATCTACAGGTTGTGAAATTCTTGCCCTGTCTACTGGCTTTTGTTGCGTTTTTTGTTCTTTTGGGGAGACAACATTATCAATAAGACGGCCTATATTGTCAAGCTGACGACCTATATTTTCAAAAATTCCTGGCATTTATTTTTCCTCTTAATAAGACTAGGTAAAAAACATAAAATTATTAGCATAACTAATAATTTTAAAATAAAGTGAAAGGAGTATCTTAGATAGATTGCAGTGAATTCAGACATTTAGTTAATAAATTTAATATCTAAATTTGTTATTCATAATTCAGAAAATCTTCCAACTTAAAAAATTCTTGTGCAAGGCTTTGAGATTTTTGTTGCATAGGTTGCCAGATATTTTTTTGCATCTCATAATCTATGCTAATCTCTCTGTTTGCAGTATCAAGCCTTTCTTGATATCGATTAATAACTTCTTCCTGAACCTCATCTACATTTTTTTTTAAACAATCAATTTGTTCTAGTAGCCATCGTGAAACTTCTGTTACTATTTGTTTATCTTCTTGCTTAAGCTGAATTTGCCAATTATTAAGTAACTTTTCTGTACTAGGGATTTCTGCATTATTACTAGAACGAGTTTTATATTCAATTTCGTAATATGTTTTTTTAGCAATCCACAATGTATACCAAGTTCTTTTTGTTTTTAAAACTTGTATTTGTTCTTCCCAAGTTCCTGGTGTAATTGCAAATCCAGCTTTAAAGCTTAAATTAAATTTTGGTTTTCTATCAATTTTTATAAGTTTGGAATCAGGAAATTTGATAGCAACATTAGGTGCAATATTATTTGTACCTTTTTCAAGATGAGATAAATGGCATTTGAAAAGCTCAACTACTGCCTGGTACATCCTATCTAATTCTTGATTAACTATTTGCTTCAGTACATCGTCCATAACTATATTTAAGTGAATTGCAAGTTCGTTTAACTCTTCATTTAATTGTTTAAGCCTTTTTTTCTCATCTTCAGTTCTAGCTTCCATTATTTTGCCTGCCTTAGCAATAGAACCTGTGTATCCTAAATTAACTAGTCTCCTTAAACAATTTGCCAACAAATTTACATTTAAAACATTTGCTTTTTTTAAATTGGGAGAATCTAGACTGATTTTTCCAGTATCTAAAGACTTTGCGACTGGTTCTAATATTTGGTTTATTCCTCGGCCTATATCATTTCGCCATCCAAAAAGTGGATATAGTTTTTCTTTTAATTCATTGTATTCCTCAATATCATTAAGGCTTCTTATACTCTTTTCTAAATATAGTACTAGATCATCTTCTGACTCATCTGCTAGAACTTCTTTAATTTTCTTATCTATTTTTTCAAAAGGCTCTCTTAACTTAGTATTGCTGAGTTGTAGAAAACGGTCTAGTTGTAACCGAGTCGATGATATCCTTTCACATTCCTCTTGATATTTTTCTTCTGAACTATTCAAAATCGCACTTGTTGTCTGTAAAGCCCACTCCGTAATAGCATTACCAGCAGCAATATTAAAACGTTCTATAGCTTGGGGAATTACTAACCGTGGAAAATGTTGACTAATATGCTCTCTTAAACATTGCTCAAATTCTTCTGCATAAGACTTTTGCCATAATGCATCAGCAACCCTATTTCGGTCATTTCTAGACCATCTTTCTGTTTTAAATGGAAGGTCTTCTAATATATTCTCATCAATTAATTCTAAAAAATTGTTTCGTGCTTTCTTAGATGCTTCTGCACTATATATTTCATCATTATTTTTTATTTGTAGTGCCAGTAAAGCAGCCCATGTACTCAGTTTTATAACCTGTAATGTGTCGATCTCTTCTGTATACTCTTTTAGCTGTTCGGAGAGTTCGTACTTAATTTTACTTATTGCATCTTCAACAAAACGATTCTCTGTTTCTGGCCAGTTTCTATCTGTTCTAAAAATGTCAATACGATTGAGAATAAACAGCATACGTGCAGGAGAACCACCTAAATCTTTTACCTACTCAACTACTTCTTGCAGCAAGCTTCTAACTTTTTCTTTGTCGGTTTCTGCACTGTTATATGTTACTAAGCACAATGCCTCACGACACTGTTTAATCACATTTGTATTACCTTCATCGCCCACATACGCTAAACCAGGCAAATCCAAAATTCGTACCTTTACACCTCTGGGTAATTCCAGTTTCGATTCTTTGATGAGTCTGAAAGGGTAAGATATGGTCGATTGAGGGCAAGCTAAATTAGCTTGTTTTTCTCTATTATCGATGTAACTTATCATGACATCGTATAAGCGTTCATAAATTCGCTCATCACTAATACCTGTCCATTCTCCACACTCCCATAATGCTCCTGGAGTTTCATGGATTATTAAAGATTTTGTTTCGTTGTATTCTATGGTTACTGCTCCGGCGCTCATTTCGCTGACAGCGACAGGAACAATTTCTGCTCCACATAATAGATTTACTAAAGTGCTTTTACCACTACTGGTAGTTCCCATCAGTGAGAGGTTAGAGTGATTGCACTTTTGTCAAGAGGGTGCGGGAAAAGGCGATAAATCCAGCTTGGAGACTGGTTTTCGCAGGGCTTTAACTACTCCTAAATCTTGATTTTCTTTGGCAGCGAAGTACTGAATTGGGTCATCCGCCTTACCTTTGTCATAGGCGACGCTAAAATGATATAAACCACGAAAAATCATCTCTAAAGAAATGCGGTCAAATGGCAGAGATAATTCGTCTGCAACCGCATCTCCCAAGTCAACCAATACTGCATAAAAGAGCCAAGTTGCCCACACTTGTAACTTCACACCATTAATAGAACCAGTCCATAAATACGAAAGTCCCAATAAACGTTTGACCACATAGAAAGCTTCTTCAATCCTCCATCTTTTCCGATATAAGTCAGCAACAACGTAGGGAGGTAATATTTGCGGGTCTAGGACAGAAGTAATGTAAGAATAGCTAGTTTTACCGACTTTTATTTCAATTAGACGTAAAGTCAGTACTGGTGCGCCACGACGAATAGTACCAAGTTGAATTAATCGGTCTTTAAGCGAATGGTCATAGCTAAAAATCTTTAAGTATTTAATAGATGCTTTAACTTTTAAACGTGTAACAAAATGAACTTCTTGGTTAATAAGTTGTTGCAAAAATTGAAAATGATAAAAACCTCTGTCAAGTAAAATCAGAGTTTTAGCAGGCAGTAAATTTAGTAATGCCGCTTCAAAATTAGTGTCTGATGCTGCGGGATTAGTGTGAAACCAAACTTCGACAGGTAAGCGAGTTACCAAATCAATAATTGTACAAATCTTACCTGCTAGTTGCCCTGCTTTCAAGTCTTCCAGGCTTTTTAACTTCCGAAATAAAGCTTCTAGAGTTGACCCATCAGCAATCCAAATTCGTTCAAAATTACGCAGTGTAAACTTAACACTATCTGGTAGTGGCCGCCTGAGCCGTTGCTGCCAATTAAATTGCAATTGAGGGAGCAGATCTTTAAATACTCGCTCAAATAATTCAGATGGAAATACTAAAAATCTTTCAGAAAGAGATTGTTGGGCAACTTTAGTAACAGGACACCATAATAAACCTTCTCGTGCTAACAGACGATTCAACTCTTGAATGCCAGGAACTTGTCGCCACAACAGTGTTAATACTGCTGCCACCATTAAGGATAAATTCAGAATTCTATCTCGTAATTCTAATTGCTTGTAATATTTTTGTTGAGCAAAAACTGCTGGTGTTAATAAAGCTTCTAAGTGTTGAGAAATCGCCTCATTATCTATAGTAGGAGTATTATGTTTGTGCGCGTGGTCAGAGTTTTGTTTTTGTCGCTTGGGCATAATGGTAGACCAAACTTTTCATTACCTCATTTGATAATTGAATTTACCTAACAATGCTGCCCACTTTTTACGTCGTTACAATACTTTTTCATCTCCTATAAAAGCAGTTAAACATTTTAAAGATAATGATAATCAAATATAGGTGGGGGAGGAGGTGAGCGTCGCTCACCTCCTCCCCCTACCCTCAACACGATTATCATTCTTGTTTAAGATTTTTTGAGTATTTTAACTGATTGACAAAAAACACTTTGTTCTAACCTCTCACGGATGGGTAGTTCCTGTTGTCGCAAGGGTAAGAGTAGGATTTTGAAGTTCATCTACTAAATTATCAATAGCTATCTCTAATTTGTTAGAAAGTTCTTCTAATTCGGCGTGATATGTCTCTGGCAAATGCTCAGATATTTCGGTAGAAAAATTATGCCAATATTTAGAGAGAAGCTGGGCATTTTGTTCTACTTCTTCAAATACTTTGTATAACTTATTGCTCATTTTAAAACCTATTGCTAATTTTTTATAACTACAGAAATTTTACTTTCTGTACACTTCCAATAAATTTCAGTTTTATTTAGTTAATGTGTAGCTAGATTTGAGTATTTTCGCTATTTATTTATAATCGGAAACAAGCTGAATAGCTTACGTAATTTTGCGTAATTAGCTATCAAATTGGTTAAAAATTTTATGGTTGTACGTATATTGATCGCAACACCATTTATTGCTTGCCACTAGTTTAATGCGCGATCGCTCTTATCATTGGAGGTAGCGATCGCTGGCTTAACTCAATAGACTTTTATCCTCACGAATGGATAATCAGTATCTACGAGCTTTTTAATTTTTCCATCAGTTTAACTTCTGGCGGCTCCACATTTTCTATTATTGGAATTTCTGGAGAATTTTCTGACATCACTCAAATTCACACAACACCTTGAGCAGATGGCTTAGTTAATGGTACTTCGTCAATCTCGGCACTAAAAGCTGCTGCTAACTCAGGACTAGCGATCGCAATAGCACTCTCATGCCATTCATGGATAATCGCATCAATCATAACCCATGCCTGACTAGAGAAATCAATCAACCGAAAAGCTTCACTCAGATCCTTGATAATGTTATGCAGTAATCTTTTCCAGCTACTACGGTAAAAATAAAATCCCTATTACCTGCTATTCGTCAAGGTCTTAGGGATTTCTTTGGTTACGGGACTGGTGCGGCTCGAACGCACGACCTGACGCTTAGGAGGCGTCCGCTCTATCCAACTGAGCTACAACCCCAACTATGAAGCATATATAATTATAGCAGTACTTTTACCGAGACTGCCAAACATTATCCCAAGAGCCGCCGCCTACTTCTAAACCACAAAGAAAACTTTCTGCTTTTAGGATTATTTTAGATTTTTTCCCATTTAATTCTCGTAACTCTAAATTTAACTTTCCTTGCATGGTGTCTCGGCAACAGTATCTTAAACCATCCTCTGTGGGCGCACGCAGAGGCGTACCAGCTAAATCTGTGGTTCCTGTCAATTCAATTTCATAATTAGAATTCGTAGCTTTCATTTGCCATCTACCCCAAGGCTGAATTTCCCAGTCTACTTGTGAATTCCAGGGAACGAATTCATAAAACTTGCCTTGATAGTGCAACCCAATCATCGCTACAGATTCCATCCACCACAGCACACCCCGCCGTCCACCGCCAGCTGTTAATGCTAAGTCGGGTTCGCCTTCAAAGCAATTACAATTTAGCCAAAACCATTTTTGCGGAAAAGCACCACCCCAATTTTTCTCTCCATAAGCTGGGGCGTTGGTGAATTCATAGATTTTGCCATTCCAGTCAATCTTCCCACTGGCTAAACCATGAGCCATCAAAATTTGCCATCCGGGTTCAAAAATCTGCGAGAATGAGAGCCAGCCTGCGGTTGATTGCTGAATGCTATTTTTATTACCCCAACCGTATACTGGTTGAATTTCATACTCCCAACGGCAATAATTATTGGTTGCAGGTTCGCGAATTATTCCCTGATTTAAGGTAGCTGTGGCTTGATATCCCTCTTGAACATGATGCTCAAACTCTGCTGGTAAAAGGTATAGAGGAGCAATTTGCAAATCTGTTTTACCCCAATGACCTAAACCCAAAACATCCCGACTCCCCCAAAATTTCTTGACATCAGGAAAAGTACGACATAAATACTCATCATCAGGGCCGAGAACTTGGGCTGCACCGCCACTGTGGGGTTTCCCGCCGATGGGGTCTTCGATGGAGTACATAAAGGCGAATGTTTGCCCAATTTCTGGTAAAGTGACGCGGTAATACCAACCTTCAAAAAAGCGGCGACTACCGCCATCCCAGTGATAACCAGAATGGGGCGTTTGGGTTGATTGGAGGAAATTGAGGGGAATAGTTAACATAGTATATAGTTGCCGATTTTTTCAGTATGCGCGATGTCTAACGACAAGCCGAAACGTCTACGCTTCGATATCAATGATGCTTATGAAATTCTTGGGCTAGAACCCGGTGCGTCTCAAGCACAGGTGAAGCGAACTTACCGTAAACTGGTAAAAATTTGGCATCCCGATCGCTTTTTTGATCCAAAGCAAAAACAGGAAGCTGAGGAAAAAATCAAATTAATTAACGTAGCTTACAACAAGCTCAAATCAGAAAGTCCATCCGAGCCTCCCATTTCAGAAAATCCCTCTTCATCTTCGCCTAAAACTCCCACAAAAATATCTGTCAATCGTTGGGATGCGGAAGCTTTCTATACTTTAGGGGTAGAGAATGCCACGGAAGGAAGATATGAGGATGCGATCGCAGATTTTACCCATGCAATTCGTCTCAATCCTCACTATGTTGACGCATATAAATATCGTGGGCTAGTTTGCTCTCAACTGGGATACGAATATAGAGCCGCTTCAGATTTAAATAAAGCTGCACAAATAGAACAAGGGTTAAAAAATCCCGGTGCTACAAGGAGAGTGCGATCGCCTAGATATGTATCAAAGCCTAGACCTCTGCTAGAAAGATTTTGTCAGGGAATTAAAAAGATATTGCGGCTAAATCGGCGTTGGAGATGAGAAGCGAATATAGTTTAAGACGCTTCAGACGGCGACACCGTATCTTGAGTTAGATATTACTTATACCAGGGAATACTAAGTAGAGTTGGATTTGCTGCTGATTTTCTAGTATGAGCGATCGCTTTGATATAAATCATGTTTACAATATTCTTGGGTTGAAACCAGGTGCATCTGTTGATGAGGTCAAGCAAGCTTACCGTCAGATGGCTAAAACTTGGCATCCAGATTGTTTTTTTGAACCGCAGCAAAAGTTAGAAGCGGAAGAGAAAATTAAAGAAATCAATCAAGCCTATGCAAGGTTAAAGTCTTATCAGCCGGATGAGACAAATCAATCTGCTTCCACTTCTATCAAAATTGATTTCACTCCATCTAATGCTGAAAGTTTCTACAAACTGGGGATGGAGAAAGCTCAAAAAGGAAAATATACTGAAGCAATTGAAGACTTTACCCAAGCGATTCGTCTCAACCCCAACTACTTTGAAGCTTACAAATACCGAGGGCTTGCTTGCTTGAAACTAGGATATGAAAATAGAGCCGAGTCAGATTTTAGAAATTCTATACAACTGGAACTGAAACAGAAAAAAGCAGCACCCAAACCTACATCACCACCACCAAAGCCAGTAACGCCGCCACCACCTAAATCAGAGTCTCAACCTTCACCCTGGAAATGTGTACACACTCTGACTCATCTCAACTGGGTTTCTACAACTGCAATCAGTCCAGATGGGCAAACTTTGGCTAGTGGAAGTAGTGATAATACTATCAAGATTTGGCATCTCGATACAGGGAAATTATTACATACTCTCACTAGTCATACAAAATGTTTGAGATGCCTAGCCTTTAGCCCAGATAGTCAAACTCTGGTTAGTGGCAGTGATGATAGCAGCATAATGATTTGGCAAGTGTTTACAGGTAAATTACTCAAGACGCTCAAAGTACATTCAACCCCAGTTTTTTCAGTAATCATTAGTCCAGATGGTCAAACTATCCTGAGTGGCGGTACAGACAGTACTATCAAGATTTCCCATATAGAGATGGGACAATTACTGCAAGTCCTCAAAGGTCATTCTGGCTTAGTTTACTCCCTTGCTATTTGCCCAAAACAACAAATTTTTGTCAGTGGCAGTGCGGATAATACCATTAAGTTGTGGAATTTGAAGAGTAACAAACTGCTGCAAACTCTCAACGGGCATTCAGGCTGGGTGATGTGTGTCGCCATTAGCCCTGATGGAAAAATTTTAGCTAGTAGCAGTTCTGACCAGACTATCAAGCTATGGAATATCAATACAGGTAAGGTAATTAACACTCTTGCCGGACATCGCAGCTATGTTTGTGCGATCGCTTTTAGTCCCGATGGTCAGTATCTTGCTAGTGGTAGTGCAGATCACAGTGTAAAGCTATGGGATGTTAACACGGGACAAGAACTTTACACTTTGAATAACCATTCGGATTGGGTTAACTCCGTCGCTTTCAGTCCCGATAGCAAAACCCTAGCTAGTGGTAGTCGAGATATGACAATTAAGCTTTGGCGATGCGATATCTAAATACAAATTAAAAATTTAGATGATTTCAGTAATTTACTAGATTTTTATCAATCCATCACCTGACAGTTTAATAACATCCATCTTTGGGATGCTCTTTCTCTAGATTAAGTATTAACTTCCTATAGATAGAGCCACTTGTCCGATCTCAGAGGTTATTCTGGCATTAACCAACAGTTGGGTAATAAATAAAACTCAATATTTATCAGCAACATAGATTTTTAAACTCATTAAAACCTCTTTCTCTTACAACGTTTTAGTTTGTCAATATCATATCGAGGAGTGAAATCAATAGTTATGTCTATTCCCAATGAACGCGAAAGCAAAAACAGTGAAATTAAGCAAGAATCTTACACTGATACTAATGGTAATATTCACACTGACTTGACGCGAACTACAGAAACAGTCAAGAACAGTACACCTAATCCCAACTCTTACACTAACGGTTACGTACAAGGTCGAAATACCGAGCGTAGCTACCAGCAAACCGATTTAGCCGAGCGTGACAATGAAAATGCTAGCCGTGGTTTGCTGTTGGGTATTATTGTTACTTCTGTAGTCAGTTTGATTATAGGTGGGGTATGGTACTTCAACCAACGTAATAACGCTGCGGTTGACACTACTGTGCCGGTCGTGGTTCCTGTACCGAGTAATAGTAGTCCAACTCCTCAACCACAAACGAAGATAATCGAAAGAATTAGAGAAGTACCTGTTCCTGTCCCTGTTCCACAACAGCAGGTTACACCTCAATCTGCACCTCGCCAACCGGATATTAACATTACTATTCCACCCCAACAGTCTGCGGCAGAAAAATCACCTTCTGTAACTCAGCCAGCCCCGAAAGCAACACAAAGTCCGGCGACGAGTCCAACTACTAATACTCCTACTTCGCAGAATGAGGGTGGTACTTCTACTAATACCGCTACTCCAGGTACAAAAGTTGATACCCCTAAAACCACTTCACCTCAAGGAGTAGACCAGTCAAACAGTACATCTAATAATGGTTCTTCTACCACAAATGATGCTACAACAGGCGGTTCTGCTCAATAACGGCTTCTGAACTTATAGCCCACTTGATAATGCTGACATTAACGCCAACATCTAATCAAGTGGGAATATTTTTAAGAAAGATTTCGGAATTGTTGCGATAAATTAATGGTGTTCAAGTTTGGTAAACGTATCTTGTAGCTAAACAAACACGATGCTAGATTAAGAGCAGGGTACAAACAGGTTAAAAGTTAAGAAAAACTTTCAAGTTAGAGCCTGTACCTCCTGCTCTAATGTTCTTGTGATCGCTCTGAAGTTGTGACATCCATTGAATGTGTTTTGGTTTAAGTTCAATGAGTTCTTTTGGAGGTTTGAAAACGCACTGCCAGAAAATGCCTGCCTAGTTAGAATGTTAGGATGTGCAATTCTGAGTATAGCGATCACAAATGCTGTCCACCTTAGTTGAGTTACTTACTTCTGAATTCTCTAATCTTCAAGAAACCGCCCCAAGCTGCTGATATTTATCCATCGTAGCTTCCGGCGGTTTCTGCTTTGAGTGTTATGCATTTTTGTCCTTTGTCATTTGTCCTTTGTTATTTATCTCTTTTTTTAGGAGAGGGTTATTTAGACCAATGACCAATGACCAATGACTAATGACTAACTAACGTAATTACAGTCACTTCTGGCGGACAAAATAAACGTCCTGGTTTATAAGTTCCTAAACCCCGGTTGACATATAGTTGATTTTCTTGCACCTTGTGAAACCCTTGCGCCCACTCCCAATATCGCACGACTTTAGAACAGTCTCCTAGTAAAAATGTTACCCAACACCTTAATTTTTTGGGAATTTTTTTGAGTAGCTTTTTATAATGGAATACTAAAGGCCCAATCCCAGGGATTACGATGTGACCGCCGTGGGTATGACCCGATAGTTGCAAATCTACACGCCATTGTTGCAGTATCTTGGCTGTATCTGGATTATGGGATAAAACGATGCGGGGTGTAACAGAGTCTAGTTGATTCATCACAGGTGCAGGGTAGAATTCCCGTGACCAATAATCAGCTAGTCCTACAAATGGTAATTCTTTTCCTAGTGGATAGGCGATTTCATTCCAAAGCACATGCACCCCAATGCTAGTTAACGCCTGTGTAACTTCTGCTTTTGAATGACTGTAATAGATATCATGATTACCCAGTACAGCGTAGATACCACAGCGACTTTGCAAATGTTTGAGTCTATGCACCAATTGGTGAATTGGTGTCGGATCATCAGTTACATAGTCACCAGTTAATAGAATCAAATCCGGTTCAGCTTCGTTAGTAAGTGCGATCGCTTTTTCTAACATATCTTCCGACAAGCGCAAACCATCGTAGTGAAAATCTGACAACTGCACTAGCGTTGTACCTTGTAAAGATGCTGGAAGTTCCGCAATCTTAACCGTGATTTTATCTACTCTTAAATGTCCCGTAAACAACCAATGCATAAGGCAACCGATACTCCTCATACCAGCGCTTACAGCTTACCAAATATCAAAATGTAACTTGAGAAACTGCAATAATTTATGTCACATACTCAAGATAAAATTAACGAATTGATTTAAATCCTGAGACTAAACTAAGCAGGACTCACTCGAATTTACAGGTACTGATTAGCCAGAATACCTGCTGTGATTTCGTTGTGGAATTTAGAAATTTGGATTACTTACTCACCCTGTAGCGTGATTATAGTAACTTCTGGGCGGCAAAATAAGCGTCCTGGGAGGTAAGTTCCCAAACCACGATTGACATATAGCTGATTTTTTCCCAGCTGATGGAAACCCTGTGCCCATTCCCAATGTCTGACTACAGAAACATTTTCTTGCAACAATGGAAATCGACGCTGCACTTTTTTAGGTATTTTTTTTGCAAGTTTTTCGTAAAAAAACATTGCAGGGCCAATTCCGGGAATCACGATTTGACCACCGTGAGTATGACCAGATAATTGTAAGTCAACTCGCCATGCTTGCAGCATTTCCGCAGTATCTGGGTTGTGGGATAAAACGATGCGTGGAGTGTCGGGATTTAGTTGATTCATCACAGGTGCAGGGTAGAATTCCCGTGACCAATAATCAGCTAGTCCTACCAATGGTAATTCTTTTCCTAGTGGATAGGCTATTTCATTCCAAAGGACGTGGATTCCAATGCTAGTAAAGGCATCGGTAACTTCTGTTTTTGCGTTTTTGTAATGTATATCGTGATTGCCAAGAATAGCATAGATACCACTGTGACTTTGCAGATGTTTGAGTCTAAGTATCAGTTGGTGAATCGGTGCTGGATCGTCAGTTATGTAGTCACCAGTCAATAAAATTAAATCTGGTTTAGCTTCATTAGTAACTGCGATCGCTTTTTCTAGCATCTCTTCCGACAGCCGCAAACCATCGTAGTGAAAATCTGACAACTGCACCAGCTTCTTACCTTGTAATGATGCAGGCAACCCTACAATCTTAACCGTCAATTCTTCTCTACTCAACGGCCCAGATAATAACCAGTGCATAAGACGTTCAATAAACTCTAATCATAGCGCTTACAGCTTAACGAAACATCATCGTTTTGTGTGTAGTGACCAGTGCAACTTATTGAAAATTTCATGAAATCTGTAGATTTGAACGTATTTATACTTATTTAAATCAAAAATCAATTTACTAACCAATTTTTGTCAAAAATACTACTTTTTTTAGATTGTAAGTGCGTAGATTTAGCTCATCGTACCTCTATGGGTAGCTACGCATCTACACACCTAGCCAACCTACTACTGTAAACGCCAAACTTCTTTTAGCTGATGAATTAGCTGTTGCTGCCGCTTGTTGATAACTTCAGGTGTCCATTCTTTTTCCATTAACACTTGTGTCGTTAGCGCAAAATTACAAATGCCTGATTTTGTTGTAAAATACTTCTGCTTTTTCAGGTCAAAGTCATAGTTTTGCGCTTGAGCGTTTTTCGAGGAAGAGAGTAAAACTAAATTTCCCATACGATGGACATATTTATCACGTTCTTCCTGGCTAGGAAATGATTGTACCCACATACTATCAAAAGTTGGATTTTGAGGTAGTACATGCTCAACACTAATATTACAGAAGTTATATGAAGCTTTTCCTTCTGAGAGTGCAGCATCTAAACGTAGTAAAACATAAAGTCGAATTTTTCTAATTAAATAAAGGTCATCATTTAGGATTTTGATAATACGTGCCTGTTCTCATCAGTGAGAGGTTAGAGTGATTGCACTTTTGTCAAGAGGGTGCGGGAAAAGGCGATAAATCCAGCTTGGAGACTGGTTTTCGCAGGGCTTTAACTACTCCTAAATCTTGATTTTCTTTGGCAGCGAAGTACTGAATTGGGTCATCCGCCTTACCTTTGTCATAGGCGACGCTAAAATGATATAAACCACGAAAAATCATCTCTAAAGAAATGCGGTCAAATGGCAGAGATAATTCGTCTGCAACCGCATCTCCCAAGTCAACCAATACTGCATAAAAGAGCCAAGTTGCCCACACTTGTAACTTCACACCATTAATAGAACCAGTCCATAAATACGAAAGTCCCAATAAACGTTTGACCACATAGAAAGCTTCTTCAATCCTCCATCTTTTCCGATATAAGTCAGCAACAACGTAGGGAGGTAATATTTGCGGGTCTAGGACAGAAGTAATGTAAGAATAGCTAGTTTTACCGACTTTTATTTCAATTAGACGTAAAGTCAGTACTGGTGCGCCACGACGAATAGTACCAAGTTGAATTAATCGGTCTTTAAGCGAATGGTCATAGCTAAAAATCTTTAAGTATTTAATAGATGCTTTAACTTTTAAACGTGTAACAAAATGAACTTCTTGGTTAATAAGTTGTTGCAAAAATTGAAAATGATAAAAACCTCTGTCAAGTAAAATCAGAGTTTTAGCAGGCAGTAAATTTAGTAATGCCGCTTCAAAATTAGTGTCTGATGCTGCGGGATTAGTGTGAAACCAAACTTCGACAGGTAAGCGAGTTACCAAATCAATAATTGTACAAATCTTACCTGCTAGTTGCCCTGCTTTCAAGTCTTCCAGGCTTTTTAACTTCCGAAATAAAGCTTCTAGAGTTGACCCATCAGCAATCCAAATTCGTTCAAAATTACGCAGTGTAAACTTAACACTATCTGGTAGTGCCGCCTGAGCCGTTGCTGCCAATTAAATTGCAATTGAGGGAGCAGATCTTTAAATACTCGCTCAAATAATTCAGATGGAAATACTAAAAATCTTTCAGAAAGAGATTGTTGGGCAACTTTAGTAACAGGACACCATAATAAACCTTCTCGTGCTAACAGACGATTCAACTCTTGAATGCCAGGAACTTGTCGCCACAACAGTGTTAATACTGCTGCCACCATTAAGGATAAATTCAGAATTCTATCTCGTAATCCTAATTGCTTGTAATATTTTTGTTGAGCAAAAACTGCTGGTGTTAATAAAGCTTCTAAGTGTTGAGAAATCGCCTCATTATCTATAGTAGGAGTATTATGTTTGTGCGCGTGGTCAGAGTTTTGTTTTTGTCGCTTGGGCATAATGGTAGACCAAACTTTTCATTACCTCATTTGATAATTGAATTTACCTAACAATGCTGCCCACTTTTTACGTCGTTACAATACTTTTTCATCTCCTATAAAAGCAGTTAAACATTTTAAAGATAATGATAATCAAATATAGGTGGGGGAGGAGGTGAGCGTCGCTCACCTCCTCCCCCTACCCTCAACACGATTATCATTCTTGTTTAAGATTTTTTGAGTATTTTAACTGATTGACAAAAAACACTTTGTTCTAACCTCTCACGGATGGCCTGTTCTTCAGGTTTCAGTTGCAGAGGTGAATCAGGTACGTACAAATCTTCTCCAATCTCGATAGCATATAGTAATTTGCCGTAACGTTCTATGCGCTCATTAATATTATTACGTTGAATCATTAGACCTGAAGCTAGGCGATCTAAATCTGTGAAAAACCGTAATAACAATTCAGGATTGCTGTAATTGCGAGAGAGATATAAAATAGCTGGAGGTATCCAGTCAGAATTATCAATCAAGTGTAACCATCTAAACTTTTGATTTACTTCTTCTCCTAAGATATCACTGTGATAGGCTAGATTATTAATTTCATAAAAAGCCTCAGCATAAGGAATTAGTATTTTATCAATTAACTGTTGAGGTGCATTAATTGGTTTAATGTCATTCAGGAATTCCTTAAGGATACTTTCACGTGGTTTGGATTTTACCTGAATCATCCTGATGTGAGAAAATAGGCTCTTAAATATATCTCTTCCCAGCTTTTCTTCTATTTCTTCCCACTTAGCACTGTATTTTTCCTGTTGTTCAAGGGAAATCTTGCCGATAATTTCTGCTTTCAAAATATCAGCATGAGACAAATCCATCCCTCGATTATTGATTACAGAAAATATTCTGTATGCAGAGTCAATATCTGGAGTGGAAACTACTACAAAGAAACATCTTTTAAGGATAAATTGAGTAAGCCGTAGAAGCTGAGTATTGGTAAAGTTTTGTAAGCGTTTTACAAACAATAATGTATTTTCTTTGAAATTTTTACGACTATCTGATAGTTTAGCAATATGTAAATTTTTCAGCTTATCAATACCACCTTCATCCTGAATATATTCCTTGAAAAACTGTGCATCTCGCTCACGCACAGTCAAACGATAAACGTTATCATTAGGATCAAAATCATCTTCTTGATAAAGATATTTTGTTAATATATGTATGTTTTCTTTGGAAACTGATGCCCGTAAAGCAGCCAGCAATACAGTAAGTGTAGTCAAACGCTGTTGACCATCCACAACTTGGGCATCTGGTTTATCTCCTTTGATGAGTACAATATTTCCTAAAAAATACGGGTTTATATCATCAATTTTATTGTCACTATCTCCCAACGCAGTGACCAAATCTTCAAGCAGTTCTCCTGCTTGCTCCGTTGTCCAGGCATAGGGGCGCTGATATAAAGGAATAGTGAAGATAAAATCGTTGCTAAATATTTTAGAGATAGGATAATCATTAGCCTGAAGTTTAACCGCGCTCATATATACCTGCTTTAGTAGTGTTAGTAGATTGCACTTTGACTAAACTTAGTTTTCCCACTAAAAACAGTAATATTTGAATGCATATAATTTTTTTATAGAACCTGGATATATCAAAAAAACAAACAAAATGATGTCAAAGCCTATCTGCATATAGATTTGAGGCTATTTTATAGGTGTTTGTTTTTTGTCTCAGTCCCACTAATCGGGTGACGGGGATTAGTGGCGTAAAAGCATTACGCTAATAGCAGTTTCTCATGGGCGAAACCTGCCTCTTGTGCGGATTGCTTCACCGTAATGCACTGGCTCGCCTGCAAAACAGCATATTTTTTGAATGGCAAGTCTCTAATATGCGATGCTAACAGCGATCGCACACCATTAAAATCCTACAAATTTTGATTGATCAAAAGTTAAAAAATAGCACCAGCCTGTGATTAGGCTAGCGCTATTTTTTTGATTTAATTCACGATAGTTAAATAAATTTGCTAAATTACCTTCAGTTATTGTCAGCAATTATGCTTTTATACCGCGCTGCGATTTGTTAATAAATTCCAGAGGAAAACTGCAACAATTGCACCAAGAACTGCTACTGCAATACCAGGAATGCTGAGAGTCGGTGCTGCTAAACTTAACGTCCCTGTACTGAAAAAGACTCCAAGACTACCACCAACAAAAGCGCCGATGATTCCTAATAAGATTGTTCCTAGAATACCGCCACCTTGATGACCGGGGTAGATAGCTTTAGCGATCGCACCAGCAATTAGACCTAAAACAATCCAAGCAAGAATATTCATTGTTATTAATTCGGTAAAGGTTTTTTTACTCAACGAATACATATTATCAATCTTGCTCTTTTGAATCCATCTACCATCAGAATCAATCATTAATATCCATAAGGAATAGTTTAATCGCAACTACGCTTTATTTCTATATACCGCCCCAACAGGTAGATAATCACTTAAAAAATATCAATTAAAAAAAGCTCCTAATAGGTCTTTAATTAGGAGCCGATCAAACTATTGCTTGGTTATTGCAGTATATGGCTTTTTAATTAGCTCTCTCCTCTACTAGAAGAATTAAGCTGAGTTTTCAAAGACTGTCTCTAAAGTAATGTAAAGGAGCAAAATCAGGCAATTTCTACTACAAGCGTAGTTTTAGCAACTTTATTACCAGCATTCCACACTGGGCATCACCAGGATACCCGTAATATCGCATCTTTTCGGGATGGGGGCTTTAAATATTGGTTAGGACTTACGGATGAGTTACGGAAGACCAAAAGCATAGCGTCGAACAAGTTGGACATTGCCTACCCAAAGGAAAGGGACTGCCTTTTCGTTGTCGCATCTGGCGCGACACAGAGGAATAAGAGTACAAAAATGTAACTAATATTATGAAGTTATATGGAAAAAGTTAGACTCTTTTTTGATACTATTTAAGACCGGACTCTTGAAATATTAATTTACGTATGAGCAAAGGTACCCTGTTTGATAAAGTTTGGGACTTACACACCGTTGGTACACTTCCCTCTGGGCTGACGCAACTATTTATCGGGCTTCACCTAATTCATGAAGTCACCAGTCCCCAGGCCTTTGCTATGTTACGCGAGAGGGGTCTAAAAGTACTGTTTCCAGAGCGGACTGTTGCCACAGTTGATCATATTGTGCCGACAGAAAATCAGGCGCGTCCTTTTGTTGATAGTTTGGCAGAAGAGATGATTCAGGCGCTCGAAAATAACTGCCAAGAAAATAACATAACTTTTTACAACATCGGTTCTGGTAGTCAGGGTATAGTTCATGTCATCGCTCCAGAACTGGGACTGACTCAACCAGGAATGACGATCGCTTGTGGAGATAGCCACACTTCCAGTCATGGGGCATTTGGTGCGATCGCATTTGGTATTGGTACTAGTCAAGTCCGGGATGTTCTCGCTTCCCAAGCCCTCGCCCTCTCAAAACTCAAAGTCCGCAAAATTGAAGTTAACGGCAACCTGAACCCAGGAGTTTACGCCAAAGATGTCATCCTGCATATCATCCGCACCCTTGGCGTTAAAGGTGGTGTGGGCTATGGCTACGAATTTGCAGGTACGACATTTGAACAAATGAATATGGAAGAGAGGATGACTGTCTGCAATATGGCGATCGAAGGCGGTGCTAGATGCGGCTATGTCAATCCCGATCAAGTCACCTACGATTACCTCAAAGGCAGAGATTTTGCACCCAAAGATGCAGATTGGGATAAAGCAGTGGCTTGGTGGGATTCCATCAAGAGCGATGCTGATGCTCAGTACGACGATGTAGTCGTATTCGACGCTGCGGAAATTTCTCCTACCGTCACCTGGGGGATTACTCCCGGTCAAGGTATCGGTGTCAACCAGTTAGTGCCTCAACCAGAAGAACTGCTCGAAGAAGACCGATTTATTGCCGAAGAAGCTTACCGCTATATGGATTTATATCCTGGTCAACCCATCAAGGGCACTAAAATAGATGTCTGCTTTATTGGTAGTTGCACCAACGGCAGAATTAGTGATTTACGGGAAGCGGCGAAAATCGCCAAAGGTCGCCATGTTGCAGAGGGAATCAAAGCCTTTGTTGTCCCCGGTTCTGAAAGGGTGAAACAAGAGGCGGAAACTGAAGGACTGGATAAAATCTTTCAGGAAGCTGGATTTGAATGGCGTGAACCGGGATGTTCTATGTGCCTAGCCATGAACCCCGATAAGCTACAAGGAAGACAAATCAGTGCCTCCTCATCTAATCGCAACTTTAAAGGAAGGCAGGGTTCATCCTCCGGTCGGACATTGTTAATGAGTCCGGCGATGGTTGCTACTGCTGCAATTAAAGGCGAAGTCTCTGATGTGCGCGAGTTGCTGTAATTTTTTGGTCATTTGTCATTAGTCATTGGTCATTTGTAGAAATTAATAGGCTGTCATTGAAATGATAGGTAAATAAAGTTTATGGTGAGTGAAGTTAAAACAGTTTCAGGGCGCGGTATACCTTTAGTGGGAAATGATATAGATACCGATCGCATTATTCCCGCGCGATATTTAAAAGCCGTTACCTTTGATGGGTTAGGCGAAGGTGCGTTTATCGATGACCGGACAGCACTTAAAGGTGAACATCCCTTTGACCAACCGCAATATCAAGGCGCGAATATTTTAATAGTCAACCGTAACTTTGGCTGTGGTTCATCACGGGAACACGCACCCCAAGCGATCGCAAAATGGGGAATCCAAGCTTTAATAGGTGAAAGCTTCGCAGAAATCTTTTTCGGTAACTGTGTGGCAATGGGTATACCTTGTCTGACAGCCGACGCTGCTACTGTTAAACAACTGCAAGAGTTAGTAGCTGCCAATCCTCAAGCCGCCGTGACAGTAAATCTGGAAACTTTGCAAGTGCAAATTGATGATTATACTGCCCCAGTTGCGATCGGTGAAGGTACAAGAAGCACATTTATTTCTGGGACTTGGGATGCTTGCGGTCAGTTGGTGGCGAATGCTAGCCAAGTTCGGACAACAGCTGCAAGATTACCCTACATAGGTTGGGGCAATATAGCCGCAAGTTAGTTTTTTCTCATTCCCTGCTTGTCAGGCAGGGAATGAGAAAATGGCAAAAATTTTATAACCACTCGTTGAAAAAGAATTCAGAAGTCAGAATGGGCTAAACGCCCCGCTACCGCTAACAGGAGTCAGAATCAAGACGCTCGTTCCTCTCTACGAGACGCTACGCGAACGCTACCGCTACTCTATCAGTCGGGGATTCAGACCCGCGACTTTCTTGTTGACCACCAAATTTTCAATTTGGTGGGGTTGCAAAAACGTCGATTATTCAGACACTCGCAGACTCGCTCTAAGTAAAGCCATGCCGTTGGGCGCAGCCTCTCGTTCGCGTTAGCGTCTCTGAAAGAGAAGAGAAGGCTTTACGCTGCGCTATCCGCTTTTTCGTTCAGAATTCATTCTGAATTCTGACTCCTGACTCCTGAATTCTGTTCGATAAAACATCAATATTGGGTGGACATCGCCCACCCAATATTGTTATCCCATTAATTCAGCAGTCTTCTTCTTATCCAACTTGAGAATCAACACACCCAAAGGTGGCAAACACAAATCTAGCGAATAGGGACGACTGTGCAAAGACCAATCATCCGTCCACTTACCGCCTAAGTTGCCCATATTGCTGCCGCCATATTGGCGTGCATCACTATTGAATAACTCAGTATAAAATCCCTTTTGCGGTACACCGATGCGGTAGTGAGAATGGGGTTGCGGTGTAAAATTGCAAACCACGATCGCAAAATCATCAGAATCCTTGTCACGACGGATGAAGGAAACTACACTATGGCGATTATCACTACAGTCAATCCATTCAAACCCAGGTTCAGCAAAATCCTGGGTGTACAAAACAGGCTCAGAACGGTAGAGATGGTTCAATTCCTGGAAAAACGTTTTTAACTGTTGGTGGGCTTCATGCTGCAATAAATGCCACTCCAAATCTGCCCAAGCATTCCACTCACTCCACTGCCCAAACTCCATGCTCATAAACATGGTTTTCTTGCCTGGGTGAGCAAACATATAGCTAAATAAACAACGGATATTAGCTAACTTCTGCCATGTATCCCCCGGCATTTTACCGATGATATTGCTCTTGCCATGCACCACTTCATCGTGGGATAGAGCCAGCATGAAGTTCTCACTGTGGTTGTACCACATACTAAAGGTGATATTGTTTTGGTGGAACTGGCGGAACCAAGGGTCCATGCTGAAGTAATCCAGCATATCGTGCATCCAGCCCATATTCCATTTCAAGTTAAAACCCAGTCCGCCTGTGTATGTGGGCCAAGATACCATTGGCCAGGAAGTAGATTCTTCAGCAATTGAGAGAATACCGGGGAAATAACTAAAGATAATGTGATTGACCTGACGCAGAAAATCTGCTGCTTCTAGATTTTCTCTGCCGCCGTACTGGTTGGGCAACCATTCTCCTGGTTCGCGGCAATAATCGTTATAGAGCATTGAGGCAACAGCATCAACACGAATCCCATCAATGTGATACTTGTCGAACCAGAAGAGGGCATTTGCTGCTAAGAAATTACTGACTTCATGGCGACCGTAGTTGAACACCAAAGTACCCCATCCTTTGTGTTCGCCCTTGCGGGGGTCAGCATGTTCGTACAGGTGGCTACCATCAAAGAAAGCTAAACCATGTCCATCTTTGGGGAAGTGACCGGGAACCCAATCCACAATTACCCCTATATCATTTTGGTGACATTTGTCAACAAAATACATGAAATCTTCGGGGGTGCCAAAACGAGAAGTAGGGGCATAGTACCCAGTTACTTGATAACCCCAAGAACCATCAAAGGGATGCTCCGCAATGGGCAGCATTTCTATATGGGTGTATCCTAATTCTTTGACATAAGGAATCAGTCGGTCAGCTAGTTCGCGGTAGGTAAGGAAACGTGCGCCCGGCTTAAGTTCCGAAACGATAACTACCGGTTCAGTTTCACCATTTGGTAGTTTAGCAGGTTCGGCACTCGAAGCGTGTAACCAAGACCCTAAATGCACTTCATAAACTGAGACGGGCTGGGTAAGGGGGTCAGTGTGCCGCCGCTTTTCCATCCAGCTTTCGTCATCCCAACTGTAAGCATCTAAATCAGTGACAATAGATGCCGTTTTCGGGCGGGGTTCTTGCTGGAAACCGTAGGGATCGGATTTTTCGTAAATGTGTCCTTCAAAATTTTTGATTTCATATTTGTAATGCTCTCCCACACCGATTTCAGGAATAAACAATTCCCAAACCCCGGTTGGCCCTTTACGCATTTGGTGTTTGCGCCCATCCCAGAGGTTAAAATCTCCCAACAATGAAACGTTGCGAGCATTGGGTGCCCAAACTGCAAAATAAACGCCCTTAACGCCGCCTATTTCCGTGGTGTGCGCTCCCAGTTTTTCGTATATTCGGTGATGGTTGCCTTCACTAAACAAATGCAAATCAAAATCTGTCAAGTTGGGAGAACGGAAGGCGTAAGGATCATAAGTAACACGCTCATGTTCCCCTTCTTTAATCCGTAACTGGTAGTTTGCCAGTTCTGCGGTTTCAATAGTGCATTCAAAAAAGTGAGGATGATGCACTGTTTGCATTGGGTATTCTTTCCGTTGTTCAGGAAGAACAACCCATACTGCACTTGCATTTGGTAAGTAGGCCCGCACAGCCCAGACAGTTTTGCCGTCTTGTTCTATGGGATGAGAACCTAGTATTTCAAAGGGATCGTTATGCTGATTCCAAACGATGCTGTTAACCTGTTCAGGGGCGATCGTGGTCATGGACATGAAGCTACCTAAGTGAAATAACGTGATTGACTAAATCTACTTTTTTAATATCTATATATATTCTTTACATTTATTTGCAATTTTGTCGCCACCGTTATCGTACATCAGAATGGGGAATGGGGAATGGGGAATGGGGAATGGGGAATTTATCAAAAATTTAAAAATGGGAAAAACTGAAGTAAGGTTTTACGTAGTCGAAGCAAGAAAATCTGTTCCCGAATTTTGGGATCTAGTTTTGGTGGTGGGGCTTCTTGAAGCTGTGCTTGTAATTGAATGTATTCGGCAGCTGTTAGGAAGCTTCCATCAATTGGCGATCGCGCTTCTATGATAATCTTTGTCCGTAATATTTCTTCTGGTGTATCCTCTGGTGGCGGTAATGCTATGACTACTGATGATGTCCAATAGCTACTTACTACAACAAAAGTTGCACTAATCACAAACAAGCTCAGAAATTTTACTGCCTTTCTCGCTTTAACTCTCCCCATCTCTTGAACTGCATTCACAACGCAGCATGAAAATCTATTTCCCAGTACCAAATTCCCAAAGTTATAAATTTTCCCAATAAAAATCTGGCAATATCAAGAAACATCACTAGGTCTGTCCTAATACAGAATAGACTACAGGGAATGCTCTTGAGCAATTGCCAGCGATCGCAATGAATTCTTTTGTCCTCTCAAAACTCAGGAGTTTAAGCTATTCCAAACACTAAATTGTGGAAGTATTTTGCCCACAAGATGGCTTAGATTTACAGAACTAAACTCTCTTTTACTTGGAATAAGGTTCGGTCAGGCGAGAATTTTCAGGCGGACACTTGGTTGACGAGGTAATCCTCATCACCAGTGTCCTTTTATTGCTGCCCTACTTAGCTGATATTTGAGCAAACTCTAGGCTCTGATACACCAAAAGAAAGATCAAGGTTTCTAGATAAACCTATTAATTCAAGCTATGTGGTGACGAGCGTTGTTACTAAGCTGTTTTGGGCATGATTTCAACTAAAGCTAAAAGCTTAAGATGCCTTATTTAGGAGTAGCAGCAGGTGTAGTCGCAGGTGTAGCAGCAGGTGTAGCAGCAGGTGTGATTTTAGTAGCGGGAGGCGCATCAGTTGGTTCACCTGTAGCAGCAGGAGTACTAGTAGTAGTACCACCATCACCACCGCCTTCACCACAGGCTCCCAGAATTGTAGCTAGACTTAAGATTACAGCCAAACCAAAGATTTTTGTTTTCATAACTCCTCTTTCACCAATTGTGGCTAGAAAAATTTTTCGCCTGTTGAATACGATACCGTATTTATTGCTTTTTTTTTAATGCTGTGAGATTACATACTTAAAAAAAATAATCCCTTGGGATATTCTTTTTGGCAGTATGTCTCATACAGCTATCTGATTAGTTTCTCTTAACTCAGAAGCAAAAAGGAAATTACCAAATTTTTTAGCAAACCGAGCTATCATAACAAAAAATTTTATTTTTTTCACAGAGTATTGCACCTTGCTGCCCGGCGTTGCCATACTTTAGGTGCTATCTCTAAAGGGTAAGCTGTCTGGTTGCTAATCGCTGATTGCAAACATTGCAATATCTAGAGGATGCAAACATTGGTACAGCTATCTATCAGAACAGTTAAAAGGGTGTAGTCTGTTATGTGTGCTTGTTGCACAGAAGTAAGTCTTAACCCTATCAAAAACAGACAATCACGAAAATCAATCTAAAGTACAGTATTTTCAATCTAAAAAATTTATGGTAGTTGCTCGTAAATCTGCTATTTCTGGAAAGGGTAATTGGTTCTGGCGAGATTCTATGTTTTCTTTAGGAAGGCGACGTTCTGCGCGTATAGAGTCGATAGCACAGAGCGCTGCTACACCAGCGACCAAAGCCACACCCTTATCCTCTCGAAGACAACAGCGTTCCTCAAAAAATTTAGCGGTTTCTGCCACAAATAAGGCAGCTATGCCCAAATCGGTGAAAGAGTTGGGTAGACAAAAGTTACCAAATCTCAATGAGCAGTCCAGTGCGACTCAGAAAAGTTCAGGGGTAGATTTTCTTGGACTTCCGACAATGCCTAATTCTGGAGCCGTACCTTTATGGTTGTTGCGCTTGTACACATTTCATCGTTATTCGACAGTTTTGGCGTTTTTGGTAGTAGCATCGACACTTGCTGTTTATGGCTGGACAGTATATTCCCAAGAGCTTTGGAGTAAGTCATATCGCAGACTGCAAAACCTCCAACGTCATGAGCGGTTACTAACGACAACCAACGCCACACTGACAAATAGAATGGCTAAGGAAGCGGAACAACCAACAGCAGGGCTAGTATCACCAACCCCTCAAGGAATGATTTTCTTGTCTCCAGCACCTCATACTCCTAAGCCAGCATCATCTAATAAAATAACGCCTAACATAACGCCAAGTTCGGAAACGCAACGGCAAACGCTATCACCACTTGGATATTAAGAGTTAGGAGAGACGCGATTAATCGCGTCTGTACAGGAGTTATGGAGTAACTAACTTTAAGTTTGGACTTTTGACTCCGAAAAGTAATTTGGTACTGAGTAGGCAATGCAAAAATTACCAAGCAGAACAAGATTAAGAAAGTCTCGGAATCCAGCATTCAAAAAGCAGCAGAAGGGTTCTAAACGAGGGTTGTTGGGGACACTTGCCTCTAATATCCAAAATCAAACATCCAATACCAATTCCCGGCTGTTCGTTGTCTGGGGCGTATTGATGGCAGCAGGATTGGGGTTAGGTATCAAGTTGTATAACTTGCAAATTGTTAAGGGGGCAAAATTAACAGAGCAGGCGCGGAACCAGCAAATGGTAGATTTGCGACCTTTTATGCCCCGTCGCCCGGTGGTAGATCGCAATAGTGAACTGTTGGCGATTGATCGTCCTGTGTATACTTTATATGCTCATCCCAAGCTGTTTGATAAGTCTAATGAAGAGATGGCAGAGCGACTTGCCCCAATATTGGCCAAAGATCCTGCTGAATTGGTGAAAACTTTTCAAAGCAAAAGAAGCGGAATTATACTTGCCCCAGCTCTACCGGAAGAAATTATCGATCGCGTGACTTCTTTGCGTTTAAATGGCTTGGAGTTAATTCAAAAATACTCCCGATATTATCCGCCAGACGATTTGGTTGCTGATGTGGTGGGTTATGTGAATGTTGACCGTCGTGGTCAAGCAGGTGTGGAATATTCTCAAGAGAAGTTGTTAGAACGTCCTGTGCAAACGGTGCGGCTCAGTCGCTCTGGTAATGGAGCCGTGATGCCAGATCATGCACCGGAAGGTTTTCTGCATTTTGATGATTTGCGGCTGCAACTCACAATCGATAGCCGTCTGCAACGGATTGCTAGCCTAGCACTCAAACAACAAATGGAGAAGTTTGATGCTAAACGTGGGGCGGTAATTGTAATGGATGCGTTGGATGGTTCCTTACTCGCCCTCGTTTCTCAGCCTACCTATAACCCTAATGAATACGCTAAAGCTAATATCTCGCTGTTCAAAAACTGGACGGTGGCGGATCTTTATGAACCGGGATCGACTTTTAAGCCTTTGAATGTGGCGATCGCTCTGGAAAATAATGTCATCAAACCAGATGATATGTTTAATGACTCCGGCTCTATTCGAGTAGCTAATTACAACATCAAAAATGCGATGAATAATGGTAATGGGCGAATCAGTATCGCTCAGATTTTGCAATATTCCAGCAACATTGGCATGGTGCAAATTATCCAACGCTTAAAGCCTTCAATCTACTACAACTGGCTAGAACGCTTGGGATTAGGACAAAAAGTTGATACAGATTTACCTTTTGAAGTTGGCGGTCGGCTCAAAAGTCAAGAAGAATTTATCGCTTCGCCAATTGAACCAGCTACTACTTCCTTTGGGCAAGGTTTTTCGATGACACCGATACAGCTAGTGCAAATGCACGGTGCTTTAGCCAATGGCGGTAAATTGGTTACACCCCATGTAGTTCGAGGGTTGATTGATACCAAAGGGCAGATGCATGATTCACCTACTCGGACTATATCACGCCAAATTTTCTCAGCCGCAACAGCCCAAAAGGTCGTAGAAATGATGGAAACTGTTGTTAATGAAGGCAGTGGTAAGGCGGCACAAATTCCCGGATATCGCATTGCTGGTAAAACTGGTACAGCCCAAAAAGCTAGTCCTAATGGTGGTTACATCAAGGGTGCTAGAATGACAAGCTTCGTGGCTATTTTACCAGTAGAATCTCCTCGCTATGTAGTGTTTGCACTGGTGGATGAGCCAAAAGGAGAAAGTGCTTATGGTTCTACTGTTGCCGCACCAATTGTTAAGTCAGTAATCGAAGCACTCATTCCTCTGGAGGAGATTCCGCCAAGTAAGCCGATTGAGCAACAGCCGAAAGCGCCGTAGTCGGGGGAAGGGGGCAGGGGAGTAGGGGAGGCAAGGGGGACAAGGGGACAAGGGGACAAGGGGACAAGGGGACAAAGAGAATAATTAATGCCCAATGCCCAATGCCCAATCCCCTTCTTTTGAAACTTAATCTTTGTTTATAACCAGGGAAAGAGGTACAGAAAGCTACTGGTGTGGAAACCTAGGTATTAGAGGTGAAACTAATTTCTCACTTTTCCATAGCTAGCGAAGATTCCATGCAAAGCAATTTAGTTATATTTCCTAATGCTGGGACTGCGAAAAAAAGCACCCAAACAGAAGAAAGAACAATTACCAAGTACGACCGTGCTGAGGAGCTATTTATAGAACTGCTAGCAATGGAGGATTTGGATCATAAGTTGGATATCAAACCTGCAATAGCTAGTGAGTTTGAACAGGCGCTCTCAACAGCAATTCGCGCCGCTTATAAAAACGATCGCTCTGATGAACAGGCTCACCGTTTTTTGCAACGGATACTTTATCGAATTAATCGGCTTAAGCTGTTTTGGTACGACGATTTGCAGCACTATACCAATGAGCGATCGCTTTATTTATCCTCATGTCGCGATCAAATTGAGGCTGCTTGGCAAAACTGGGAACTGGCACAGATCGATTTACCAGCGCTGCAACAATTGGATGTCAAACACGCTTTAATTGAGCGTGCATCCGCCGATTTAAATCCGTCTTTGTCGGATAGTAGCCGCTATATTCGTGAGGATATGACTGAAGCTGGCTATCGTCACCTGCTAGCGATCGGTTCTTTTGATGGCTTGGTTGAAGGTAGTCGTCTTTGCTATGTATTGGGTGGTGCTGCTAATGAAGTGCAGTGTACGCTGGTGCGAGTCCTACTAGAAGAATACGGCAATGGTCGTTTATCCCGCAAGCACTCGACATTTTTTGCCCAAATGCTGGCTGAATTTGGGATGAACACTGAACCAGAAGGATACTTTGATTTAGTGCCTTGGGAAGTTCTAGCTTGTGCTAATCATAATTTTTTGACCACCGATCGCAAACGCTATTTCCTACGTTATTGTGGTGCGTTGACATATTTTGAAGTGGCTGGCCCTGCGGCTTATAAAAACTATCTGGCGGCGGCGCAACGATTGGGACTGTCAGAGGCAGCGATGGGTTATTGGGAACTGCACATCAGGGAAGATGAACGCCACGGTCGTTGGATGTTAGATGATGTTGCTTTGTCTTTAGCAGAACAGTATCCCAAGAATGCGTGGGAACTCCTACTTGGGTATGACCAGGAGAAACTAATGGGCGATCGCGCCGCTAGTGCTGTTGTGCGATCGATACGCGAAGCAAAACAATTCGTCTGACTCCTATGTGAAGATAAATCCCAAAAATTAAAAATAGCAGGTTTTCGCATTTTAATTTGACATTTTTAAGTCATTTTATATCTAATTCACCTGCAAAAACATTTTTTTAGCAACACGTTGCTAAAGGAACAGTTTCTTATTGCCTTAATACAAGGTAATAAATAATTTCTTTCTTGCTTATTATACATTACCAATTGATTGCAGTCAAATGAAAGATATCTTTTTTTGTCCTGAAGAATCCAATTTCTACTCAAACTGTTTAGAAAGCTTTGTGATCAGAAATTGTAAAAATTCTGAATCTATTGTGGAGTTTGGTTCAGGAGATGGCAGTCCTGTAATTAATTCCTTATTGAGAAATAACTTTAATGGCGTAATCCAGGGATTTGAATTAAATACTTCTGCATTGAAGGTTGCCAATTCAACCATCGATGAATACAATCTCACAAATAAATATATAATCCATAATTCATCTTTGTTTAATTCGTCTCAACCAGATGCCGAGTATCTTGTAGCCAATCCACCCTATCTACCCGCACCAGATGACGATATTTATATACCGCTCTTATTTGGGGGCGTAGATGGAGCAACAGTTACCAATGATCTTTTGTCGTTAGATTATGAAAATGTCTTGGTTTTAATATCTAGCTTTTCTAATCCCATAAATACGTTGAATCTAGCAAAACAAAATGGTTATTATGTTCAAAATTTCATGGTGTTACCTTTGCAGTTCGGCTACTATAGCTCGGAACCTAAAGTAAAAAAACACATAGAAGAACTCCGAAAAAACAAAATGGCGTTTTATTCTGGTGATTATTATTTTTTAGCTGGCGTTTTATTTACAAAATCACAGAATCCTGGAATTGATTTATCTAATCAATTAGCTCAGGTGATGACGAGTTTGTGAAAATCAGGAGTTCAGATTCCCGACTTGTTTAATAAGTTGGGAATCTAATGTTTCATGACTAAAACTTTTACAAAGAACAAGGTTTAAATCGAAGATTTTCCTTCACAGTAGAAGCCGTATCCGGGTAATCGCTAAATACGCCATCAACACCTAAGCTGAAAAATAGTTCATATTCCCCTTGGGGATTTCCTTGAAAATCCAGTGGCAAAAAGTAGTCTTCATTGCGGAAAGTCCAGACATGAACCAGCAAACCAGCCGTATGAGCGTCAGTTACTAAAGATGTAGGCGATAGCAATTTACCACTACTATCTCTAGGAACCAGTAAATTTTTATGAATCCCAACCGCCTGTGCATATTTAGCAATCTCTTCTAAACCTGATGCAGTGACTAAATCTGCATAAGTGCGTTCATCGCCACTAACGACAAAATCATTAGGCTTACCACTGTTATTCAGCAATTGCACCAGAGGTAAATCAGTCTTTGTAGATAAATCTTGTAAATTACTCACTTCAAAAGACTGAATGAAAACAGGTGCATTAGCGCCCTCATAACCGTTGGCTGTCAAAGTTGCAAGTAGGGGTGGTTCTAGGGCTAACCCAATAGATTTAAAGTAATTTGGGTGCTTAGTTTCTGGATAAATGCCGATCGCACGATTAACTTCGGCACTTTTACGCTTCACTAAATCAATGATTTCTTGCAGCGTAGGAATTTCAAAGAGTCCATCATAAGCGGTATTTTGCGATCGCAGTTGCCCAATTCGCTCTTTGGCTCGTAGTGTTTTCACTTCTGCCAAGGTAAAATCTTCAGTAAACCAGCCAGTTTTTGATTCGCCATCAATTATTTTGGTGGTTTGACGGTGAGCAAATTCTACATGGCTAACAACGTCGGTGGTTTCAGAAATCTCATTTTCGTGACGAGCAATTAAAACACCGTCTTTGGTGGAAACTAAATCAGGTTCAATATAATCAGCACCCAATGCAATCGCTAATTCATAAGCAGCTAAAGTATGTTCTGGACGATAGCCGCTAGCGCCTCGGTGTGCAATGATAATTGGAGATGTTGTACTAATAGCCACTTACATCAACTAATCGATATCCTTCACCAACCAGTTTGTCAAAAGTAGCTTGATACTGGGCCGAAGTCAATCCATGTCGCGCCTGCCAAGCTGAACCACCAGACTTTTCCCAAATAGCGGCGTATCGGTTTTGTCCGTTGACATCATAACCACTTACGTCAACTAATCGATATCCTTCACCAACTAGTTTGTCAAAAGTCGCTTGATACTGGGCTGAAGTCAATCCATGTCGCGCTTCCCAAGCAGGTCCGCCAGATTTGACCCAAATAGCAGCGTATCGGTCTTGTCCGTTGACACCATAACCACTAACATCAACTAACCGATATCCCTCACCAACTAGTTTGTCAAAAGTAGCTTGATACTGTGCCGAAGTCAATCCATGTCGCGCTTGCCAAGCTGGGCCGTCAGACTTCTCCCAAATAGCGGCATATCGGTCTTGTCCGTTCACAGCATAACCACTAACGTGAACTAATCGATATCCTTCACCAACTAGTTTGTCAAAAGTCGCTTGATACTGGGCTGAGGTTAATCCATGTCGCGCTTGCCAAGCTGGGCCGCCAGACTTGACCCAAATAGCAGCGTATCGGCCTTGTCCGTTGACCTCATAACCACTGACATCAACTAACCGATATCCTTCGCCAACCAGTTTGTCAAACGTCGCTTGATACTGCGCTGAGGTCAATCCATGCCGCGCTTCCCAAGCCCCACTACCAGACTTCACCCAAATAGCGGCGTATCGGTCTTGTCCGTTAGCGATCGCTTGTCTTCTGACATCGGGTATTCTCTGTAATTGGGCAACATTTTGAGCAATTACCTTTGTGTTTGTCTCACTATTGCTGACACTATTAGCAAAGTTAATGGGAGCGGCAAAAGCGGAACTGACTAAAGTTGCAAGTAACGCTGCACTAGAGGCAGTAAATGTTAAAGAACGTATGAACATATTAGTAAAATAAAAATGTAAATTTGTGGGCTGCACTGACTAAATAGGTTTGCATTTATTTTTTATGCAATACCCAGGTAGCGATGCTGATAATTGTGGATACCCAAGATTTACAGATGATTCCTGAATTCAGAATACCGAACTTTTATTTGTATATCTTTGGCATAACTTTACTATGTAGTTTTAGCTTATTTTCTGCCGATGATAGCTAATTAAAGGCGCGATACTCTCTATTTTGTGCTTTGCACTTTCTTACACTTTAAAGAAAAAGTATTTTAACTCGCCCAGAAGAATAGGAACTCAAATAAGCTTAGTACAAAATACATTTATCTTGACTTTAAAACATCTTGTTCCCCAGCCAATAAGAATGGATTCTATGGTTATCGATCCATATTTTTGAGATGGGAACGATCAAGATCGCATCACTCTCAATACGGTTCGAATAAGGTTTTTTGATGAAAGTTATAGATTGCAAAGACGCGATAAATCGCCGTCTCTTCCCTTAACCGAACCGTATTGGCATCACTAGTAATGAAAGTTGCCGAAAGATATCCGGTACTTCCTTGCCCTAGTTGTAGCGATCGCCTACCAAAACATCCAATTTGGGTAGAATATAATATGAAAGATTTATTCATGAAAGCCTTGATTTCACGGGTTAGTCGCGGCTATCCAAACAATAGGCTTCATTATCTTTAATTTTATTCCTAGATATTTTGTAATTATTCTAATGACACAGATTAAGCCGGAAGTAAAGCGCACAGAAGAATTGCGCCAGTTATTGCAACAAGCCAGCTATGCTTATTACGTCCTAGATACTCCAATTATGGAGGATGCAGTCTATGACCAGCTATATCGAGAATTACAACAACTAGAAATTCAATATCCAGAATTGACAGCACCCGATAGCCCGACTCAGCGCGTGGGTGAGAGACCAGCAACGCAGTTTACTTCGGTGCGGCATAATATCCCCCTGTACAGTCTGGAAAATGCGTTTAATATTGATGAGTTGCAAGGCTGGGATCAGCGCTGGCGGCGACAAGTACCGAAAATAGATTCGGTGGAATATGTCACTGAACTGAAAATTGATGGTTCTGCTTTGGCTCTTACCTACCAAGATGGCATTCTAGTTAGGGGGACAACTAGGGGTGATGGCGTGACAGGTGAAGATATCACCCAAAATGTGCGGACAATTCGCTCAATTCCCTTGCGTTTAAATTTTGAAGGGTTAGAGATTCTAGAAAGGGTGGAAGTGCGAGGCGAGGCGTTTTTGCCTTTGGAAGTATTTAAACAAATCAACGAAGAAAGGCAAAAAGCAGGGGAGCAATTATTCGCCAATCCCCGGAATGCCGCAGCAGGTACACTCAGGCAATTAGACTCGCGCATTGTCGCTAAACGGCGGTTAGCTTTCTTTGGCTATACTCTGCACATTCCTGGTAGAGATGACACCAGTATTGCCAATACCCAATGGGAAGCGTTGGAGTTGTTAGAAAAGATGGGTTTTCAAGTGAACCCAAACCATAAATTATGTGCCTCGATCGCAGAAGTCGCAAAATATTATGAATATTGGGATACGGAACGCCTGAATTTACCCTATATGACTGATGGGGTGGTAGTAAAGCTAAATTCTTTTAAACTTCAGGAACAGCTAGGGTTTACCCAGAAATTCCCTCGCTGGGCGATCGCGTTAAAGTACCCCGCCGAAGAAGCACCCACCCGTGTGGAAAATATTGCTGTAAATGTCGGACGAACCGGGGCGTTAACACCGTTAGCAGAAATGCGCCCTGTACAACTGGCGGGGACAACAGTTTCCCGCGCGACTTTACACAATAGCGATCGCATTACTCAATTAGATATTCGCATTGGGGATACTGTTATTGTCCGCAAAGCTGGAGAAATCATTCCAGAAGTCGTGAGGGTACTCAAAGAACTCCGTCCTGCTGACACTGAACCCTTTGTTATGCCCACCCATTGCCCTGTCTGCGATCAAGCAGTGGTGCGAGAATCAGGTGAGGCGGTGACTCGATGCGTTAATGCTTCTTGTGCAGCGATTCTCAAAGGTTCTATTGAACATTGGGTAAGTCGTGATGCCTTGGATATTAAAGGTTTAGGCGAAAAGCTGGTGCATCAACTCGTTGATAAAGTTTTAGTGCATTCCGTTGCTGATTTATATGAGTTGACAGCAGAAAAGTTATGTGCATTAGAAAGGATGGGGCAAAAGTCAGCAGAGAAATTAGTAGATGCGATCGCTCAATCAAAAAATCAACCTTGGTCAAGGGTATTGTATGGCTTAGGTATTCGTCACGTTGGCAGTGTGAATGCCCAATTGTTGACTCAAAAATATTTCACCGTAGAACAGTTAGCAACAGCAAAGCAATCGGATATTGAAGGAATTTACGGTATCGGTGCTGAAATTGCCCAATCTGTGTACCAGTGGTTTCGGATTGATGCCAACCAAAGATTGATAGAACGCTTGCAAGCAGAAGGATTGCAATTAACTGCCCCAGAAGAAACAAAAACACTTGGTGATGGTAATCAAAAGTTTGCAGGTAAAACTTTTGTAGTGACAGGCACATTGCCAACCTTAAAGCGAGATGAGGCAAAGGCTTTGATTCAAAAAGCTGGTGGAAAAGTGACTGATTCGGTGAGTAAAAAAACAGATTATTTGGTACTAGGAGAAGATGCAGGTTCTAAATTAGAAAAAGCGCTTTCTTTGGGAATTACACAGTTAAGCGAAGCGCAGTTGTTGGAAATGCTTAACGATTGACATCCTCACCGCCGTGAACGCACTCTTAAGAAGGAGTAATGAGTAATAAGTAATAAGTAATGAGTAAATACCCATTTTTCATCCACTCATTACTCATTACTCCTTACTCATTACTTTAAAGCCGTGCTGGAAACACGGGGTTTTAAACCCATTTTTCTGATAATTCGTAATTAAAAAAACGGGATAGAGTATAAAGACTTCTACAGCTTAAACTTTCTTAAGCTGTAGAAGTCTTTTAATTTGCCTCCCCCAAAAAATAAATCTCTTGTGGGGTGGACATCTTGTCCGCCCTAATTGTGCCAATTAAATGAGCGACATAATTACGTTTATATCAAGACTTGATCCTCCCTAAGCTTCCTTAAAAAAGAGGGGAATTAGAGCAGCCTAAGTTGCCCAAAGTCATCTGTAGCAAGCCCACAGGGTGCAAATGATTAGGCAGTTTAAAATTCGATACTTTTATACTACTGCAAATCGATAGATTTAACGTATAATATTTTTCAAATGCGATCGCTTCCTTTGGGATGTAGGCATAAAGTGCAAACAACATACCAAAGGAAACGGACGAGTGTGAACACCGCCCTATGAATCAAACTATGGAGAATTCAGATGACTAACAAACACATTGAAGTCAAACAGGTAGCTGGTTTCATTGGTGCTGAAATCAGTGGCGTAGACCTTTCACGTCCTTTGCACGATGATGCAGTTAAAGAAATTCGTCAAGCGCTATTGAAGTGGAAAGTCGTGTTCTTTCGCGGTCAGAACATCGATCATGCTGCACAGGTGGCATTCACGGCTCGTTTCGGCGAAGTGACCTACGCACATCCCCACGAAGATGAGCCGGTAGAAGGTTTCTCAGAAATCTTACCAATTGACCGCAGCCGTTACGAACGGCGCAATGGTCTACGGCGTTCCAGCTACGAAAGTCGCTGGCATACCGATGTGACAGCAGTTGTCAACCCACCTGCGGCATCGATTTTGCGTGCAGTTAACGTTCCTAGTTTTGGTGGTGACACACAGTGGACTAACTTAGTTGCAGCCTACGAGGGTTTATCAGCACCCCTGCGGGCGCTTGCAGACGGATTGAAAGCCGAACATCGCTTCAATGCGCGTTTGAATCTGCCCAGCAATAGCAAGATTGCCCAGCGCATTGCTGCCAATCCACTGGTTTCAATTCACCCAGTAGTACGCGTTCATCCTGAGACAGGCGAACGAGCATTGTACGTGAATCCTGGTTTCACCTCACACATTCTTGACGTGTCACGACAAGAAAGCGACTTGCTGCTTGAGTTGTTCTTCAACCAAATCACCAAGCCTGCCTACACCACTCGCTTCCGATGGAACAACGATGACATTGCCTTCTGGGACAACCGCGCCACCTCGCATTTAGCCCCACAGGATCTAGATCATCTGGAAGTTGAGCGCGTCCTCTATCGCACAACCATCACGGGTGACGTTCCAGTTGGGCCCGATGGTTTCCGATCGCAAGTGGTTGAAGGTGAAGCGTTCAGTAGCGAATTACCAACCATCTTGAAGAACAGAGCCGATAAGTTAGAAGCAGCAGTGCTTTCGTAAGTAGTTAAAAGCTTATATACAAGGCTTTACCCACCTACGCGGGTTAATAACAAGGGGCAAAATCCCCTTGTTAATTTTTTCTGAGTCTACAGAGGTGGACAATAACCAAAATTGATCTGGATTGTACTGTTATATTTCTAAAGAATATTACCAAAACCTTGATAATATTGATAGCGATTGCGTTCAACTCTGGAACCCTAGTAGATCGTTTACCCTAAAAAATGGTCAAAGGTAAATTTGGAGTTTTATTAAATAAAACAAATGCCCGAAGAAAAGCCTATAAGTCCTTGGAACTACAAACCTTGGTGGTGTCAGCCCTGGTCTATAGTTCTCACAGGTGTAACACTGATTAGTGGTAGCTGGTTACTATTTAAAACTATCTGGCTAACCATTCTTGTCTCTATCCCTATAGTGATGTGGATGGGATTTTTTGTGTTGTTTTGGCCACAACTAATGATTCGCAGTGGGATTTTAGAGTCGTATAAAGACTAATTCTAGAGAGAATTCTAGGTTTCATAATTCTTGCTTTTGTGTAACAATCCACATCAAATCTAACCACAATTGAGGATAAGCCTTCTTAATCTGCGATTTGGGGTCATGCAACAGATTTGTTGCATTCAAGCAAACAACTTCAACTAGACCCAGAGATTCTGCCACTTCTATCAGTAAATTTTTTTCTGCGACTACAGCAGCAATCAGTCTGTCAGGACAGTAAATCCTAATATGTTTGGCATGAGCAGTATACGCTCCTTTTAAGCTAGAATTTAGCACTTTTATATAGCAGTGGCGTAGTAATTCCCATGCTGTCGGGTGAGATTGCTCCATAATAAGGATAAATTGTTGAGCTAAGTCTTCTTCGGTAATCATTACTTTCTCCATTATTATTGTGCTAAAAACTGTAACTTCATCTCTGCATAGTAAAGATGACGCAGCATTGCTAATGTTGTGTGCATTTTTATCTGAGTAAAATTAGCAATTTTAGTTTGGGTAAAATTTATCCATCTGGCAGAATTTGTTGATAAGTTTTCTACGGCTTATGTTACTTTCCTATCAAGGATCAAAGCTGAAACCGATTACTAAAACCGTATCAATCGCTGCTTTATACCAAACTAATTGCTATAAAGGCAAGTAACTGAAAACAGAATTAAGCAGGCAGAATAACTTTTGTGCAAGTGGTAGATGAGTCAGAGCAAAAATTTTGCCCACCCCAAGAAAGCTAGTGATATTTTGGTTTTAGTTAAATCGACTATGGCTTTTGAAAAATTAGAGATTAAAGCCAATCAATCAGGATAGCCATCTACGCAGAGATCATCGGGACTGGACTGTAAAATTAAGCGATCGCACATTTTTATTTTTGCCGTCAGTCTGCTTAATTGTCTGCCGCTCTCCTTCGCGCAGTTTTTGGCAAAGAACAGACCCGGAGGAGAGTTCCGAGGGCTGGAATCTAACCCTCAGAATTTCTCTGCATCCACACAAACTAGCAGTATCAAAAATATCCCGTTTTGACAGGAACTCTGCCAGTATGATAAGTTTTGATAATTTTTAGTTGACAATGATAATTTTCAACATGGCTTTGGGCACAAGACCTTGTAAGCATATAGATGCTCAGGGGATTTGCACAGTGAAAGTTAGGGTGATATGAACAACAGAGCAAACCAAAGGCATGAAGAACATCATGCAATACAATATTTCTGTATATTCAATCGAATGTTGATTTTCGTTGCAGAGATATTTATATCACGCAGCCTGGTTGCTGGAGAGTTAGCCCTGCGGTTGTTGCAAAAATTCCAGCGTATCAGACTTTCCTGGCTAAGGCTCGGACACTCATCTGTGAAAACACCAGTTGCTCCTCTATATAAAAATGAAGCAGAAAGGCTCAAAGCATTAACAGACTACAATATTCTGGATACTCTACCTGAACAAGCATTTGATGACCTAACAGCTATTGCTGCTTACGTTTGTAAGACTCCAATTGCTTTAATCAGCTTAGTGGATGCTGATCGCCAATGGTTTAAATCTAACATTGGACTAAAAGTTAGAGAAACACCCAGAGAGTCGGCTTTTTGCTCCCATGCTATTCTGCAACCAGAGAATATATTAGTAGTTCCCAACGCCATTAAGGACGCTCGCTTTGCAAACAATCCTCTAGTTAAAAGTAATTCTAAAATTCGTTTTTACGCTGGTGTGCCACTAGTTACGCCTAATGGTTTTCCAATAGGGACGTTGTGTGTGATGGACACCGTTCCTCGTCAGCTAAGTTACCAGCAGTTGGATGCACTACGCCGCTTAACTCGGCAAGCGATCGCTCAGATGGAACTCATTCAGGAAATTCGCAACCGTAAACAATCAGAGATAGAAGGAAGGCAGTTATCGCTGACCGACGATCTAACAGGTTTGCATAACCGACGTGGCTTCTTCGTGATGGCTGAACAAGAGTTGAAAATTGCTCACCGCATGAGATTGTTGTGCTGGGTGATTTTCATTGATTTAGATGGGCTAAAACAGATTAACGACACCCTTGGTCATGATATGGGGGATGCCTTGATTGTTGATGCTGGTCAATTACTCAAGCAAAGTTTTCGGAACTCGGATATTGTTGCTCGCTTGGGTGGAGATGAGTTCATTGTTTTCATCTCCAGCTACTTCAAAGATGCTGATAGCATCCAAGCGTATCTGCAAGTAAATATTGCCAACTTTAATCAAGAGCAAAACCGGAGCTATGAACTTTCGATGAGTATGGGAATAGAGCGTTACTCACCAGGAAGTAATATGTCACTAGAACAACTAATTGCCAGGTCTGACGAATTAATGTACGCTCATAAGCGTCTCAAGCGGCAATCTATTCATCGACAAGAATAGGGGTGTTCTTTTATAACTTTTCTTTCATTAGAGAAAAATACGCTGATTTCAAAGTTTATATATCAAAGTGCGATCGCATAAATTGAACGGAACTTTCCTGTTATACCTGCCCCTTCAGTAGTTGATTAGTATTTTTTCGCTCCTCGTGAATCCATCTCAGAACTCCGTTAACGAGTCTTTTATACTCGTGAATCCATTTGTCAAGGCTTGAATACCAATAATTCCCACTGCATAGATATCGCTGCTCAATTGTAGAGTGCGATTAGCTTGTTCACTTGGCATATAACCATGAGTACCAATGGCTACGGTAAAAGTTGTTTGTCCTTGAGAATTAGGCATCTGAGTACTAATTTGTTTGACAGCCCCAAAGTCAATTAGTACTATCTTGTTATCTGATGCTCTCCGTGGAATATTAGCCGACTTGATATCCCGGTGAATCACATTGTGCTGATGGACAAGTAGGGGCGCAAGGTCTTTGACCCTGCATTAAATTCACCCTTTCTCCCGGATTGAATCACTCACTGATTTTGTTAATCTTGATTTTTGCACAAAATCTAAGTAGGGAATGGGTAATGGGTAATGGGGAAGATGAGGGGAAACAGGGGACAAGGTGATTTGAGTGAGAATCTTGCAACAAGCCTTTCCCATTGTTCCCTTCTCCTCTTGGCAATTCCCAATTCCCAATTCTCCATTCCCAATTCTCCATTCCCAATTCCCAATTCCCAATTCCCAATTCCCAATTTTTAACTTATGAGTTTGAGTCTGTGCATGATTGTGAAAAACGAAGCCGCAACACTGCCTAAATGCCTGAACAGTGTCAGAAAACTGGTGGATGAAATGGTAGTTTTGGATACAGGCTCAATCGATCGCACTCCCAATATTGCCCAACAACTCGGTGCAAAAGTTCATCATTTTAAATGGTGTAATGACTTCAGTGCTGCCCGTAATGCAGCTTTAAAATATGTTACTGGTGATTGGGTTTTGGTCTTAGATGCTGATGAAACTTTGACTCCAGCAATTGTACCGCAGTTGCGAGAGGCGATCGCCAGAGATGAATACCTGCTCATTAACCTTGTTCGCCAGGAAGTAGGCGCTGAACAATCTCCCTATTCTTTGGTTTCCAGGCTATTCCGCAATCATCCAGATATTCGTTTTGACCGTCCTTACCATGCCTTAGTGGATGATAGCGTGTCAGCAATTGTAACTAAAGAACCTCATTGGCAAATAGGTTATTTACCTGGGGTTGCACTTGTACACACAGGATATCAAAAAAGTGCGATCGCTCAAAATAACAAATATGCCAAAGCAGCTACGGCGATGGAAGGGTTTCTTGCTACTCATCCCGATGATCCTTATGTTTGCAGTAAATTAGGGGCATTGTATGTGGAAACGGGGAAAATTACCCAAGGTATGGAGTTGCTCAGACATGGAATCAGCGTTGCTGAAGAAAATTACGATATTTTATATGAACTCCACTATCATTTAGGCATTGCTTACAGTCGCTTGCAAAAATCCCCACAGGCGATTTCTCACTATAAAGCTGCTATCAAATTGCCAATTTATCCCATGCTCAAATTAGGAGCATACAACAACTTGGGTAACTTACTCAAAGCAGCAGGAGATTTCAATGGTGCGAAAACAGCTTACGCCACAACTTTGAAAATTGACCCTAATTTTGTTTTTGGACATTATAATTTGGCGATGACATTTAAGGCTTTGGGTTTATTTACAGATGCGATCGTATATTATCAACATGCAATCACCTTAAATCCCAACTATGCCGAAGCGTATCAAAATTTAGGGGTAGTGTTGCTCAAAGTTGGCAATCATCAAGAGAGTTTAACAGCTTTTAGAAAAGCGATCGCCCTTCATGAAAGATATAATCCCGAAGAGGCGAAGAGACTACGCCAGGGGTTGCAAGAGATGGGGTTGATGTAGAGGTGAGGGGGCAGGGAGTATGGGGAAAATCGCTGAGAAAAAGCTGTTCTAAAATTAGTGTCAACATTATTTGTAACAGATGACTTCACTTCACCTCTGTTATCAAATTTTATTGTCACTGTGGCATGATAACCTTAAGATTTGCCTCCCCTACTTCTCCCCGATTGTTATCTAATCTAGAAAATATCAACCTAAAATTTTCAATCTAAACTTTTAATTATACTAAACCTTTCAATATTTTATGAATGAAGATACAAAGTTCTTTCGTATATTTGGTTCAATATTCGGCGGTGTTGGTAGCATAATTGCCGTTACGGGCATTATGATTGCATTGAATACTCGTTCCTTTGTTACCTCAGCAATACCAGCACAAGGGACAATAATTGATTTGGTGCAACGTTCATCAACTGATAAAAAAGGTCGTTCTTCTTATGCCTACTATCCAGTAATAAAATTTACTGCTCGTTCTGGGGAAACAACGGTTTTTGAATCAAATTCAGGCAGCAATCCACCAGAATTTGCTAAAGGTCAGCAGGTAGAAATATTATACAGTCCTGAAAAGCCAAATTCTGCCATGATAAAATCTTGGCTAAGTTTATGGTTTTTACCTGTTATGTTAACTGGTTTAGGATCAATTTTTGCCTTGGTTGGAGGAGTTGTACTCATCAAGTCCTGTCCGCGTTTGATAAGTTCTAAGTAAAAGTATTTTGGGAACTAATTTGAGGCTTGAAAAGAAACTCCACCAGTTCTGATTTGAAAAGGTGGAGTAAGAAATTGAAGAGTTAATAAGTTCTCCTCACAAATGACAAATGACAACTAAATACGTGACTTGACAAATTTCTCTAACCTATCCATTCCCTTTTCAATGGTTGCCATATCTGTAGCGTATGAAAGGCGAATGTTGTCATCAGCGCCAAAAGCAATTCCAGGAATGACTGCAACTTGATGTTTTTCCAACAAAGCGTCACAAAATTCTAGGGATTTTAGACCGGTTTTGCTGATATCAGGGAACAGATAAAACGCGCCATCTGGTTTTGCGGTACTCAATCCGGGAATGGCGTTGAGTCTGTCTAGCATTACCTGTCGGCGTTTAGCGAAGGCTTGGCGCATTTCTTCGACGCAATCTTGAGAACTTTGTAGCGCTGCGATCGCACCATATTGAGCAAAGGTACACACGTTAGATGTACTATGCCCTTGGATGGTACTTGCTGCTTTAATAATTTCCACCGGCCCCGCTAAATAGCCGAGTCTCCAACCAGTCATAGAATAAGCTTTCGCAAACCCATTACTGATCAAAGTGCGGTCAAAAATTTCCTTCCCAAGAGAACCGATGCTGATATGTTCTGCACCGTCGTAGAGAATCTTTTCGTAAATCTCATCAGAGACGACAAAGATATCTGCATCAACTACTACCTGCGCCAGTGCTTTGATTTCGTCTGGCGTGTAAACCATCCCTGTGGGATTAGATGGAGAGTTGAGGATAAATAACTTTGTCTTGGGGGTGATTGCTTTACGGAGTTGTTCGGGAGTAATTTTATAACCCGTCGTGGCATCTGTGGGTACAATTACCGGAACTCCACCGACTAAAGTCACCATTTCGGGATAACTTAGCCAGTAGGGTGCAGGGATAATTACCTCATCACCTGGATCGATTAGCGCCACCATCAAGTTGTACAGAGAATGCTTACCGCCATTAGTGACGATGACATTCTCCGACTTGTAATCAAGACCGTTATCATTTTTGAGCTTATGGGCGATCGCTTCCCTTAACTTTGGTTCTCCGGCTGCTGCACCATACTTGGTTTTGCCTTCATCCAAAGCTTTAACTGCTGCGGCTTTAATATGCGCTGGGGTATCAAAATCTGGTTCTCCAGCGCTAAAACTACAAACATCTATTCCTTCTGCCTTCAGTGCCTTAGCCTTGGCTGCGATCGCTAAGGTCAATGAAGGTGTTACCTGACTTACTCTTGCTGCCAGCTTCATTCTTACTATTTTTTGGCAAATCTTTCACTTATCTAAGGATATCCCAGAATCATTACCGAGATTTGCTTTTTCTGAATTCGTTAGGCAATGGGGAATGGGAAATTAGGCTTTGGGCATTGGGAAAGAATTTCTAAACCTTGATTATTGACTCTTAAGAATGTATCGTATATAACTTTGTTTTTAGTGCAAACTAACTATTTTTATGCAGATTAAGAAACTTTTAATTGCATCTTCTCTGCTAATTACTGGTATTTTTATACCTAATGCTGCCATTGCTCAAAATCGCGGTACTCCAGGGAAATTTGATTTTTATGTACTGACACTCTCCTGGTCGCCGGATTATTGTGCAAAAAATGGTACCCGTGACCCGCAGCAGTGCGGTTCTGGAAGGAAACTTGGTTTTGTATTACATGGTTTGTGGCCACAGTACCAAACTGGTTATCCTGCTAATTGTTCCACGCAAAAACTACCGTCGGAAGTAAAGCAACGGTTTCCCAATTTGTATCCTAGTAATAAACTTTACGATCATGAATGGGAAAAACATGGTACTTGTTCGGGGAAAACTCCTGCGGAATACTTGGCATTGAGTAAAAACTTAAAAGATGCGATCGCTATTCCCACAGCTTATAATCGCCCTAATAAACCAGTGCGTACCACAATTACAAATTTTAAAAATTCATTTGTGAGTGCGAATAATCGAATTACTGCTGATGGTGTAGCACCTTTCTGTTCTGGTTCGGGGAGGTTTTTACAAGAAGTCTTCTTTTGTTATTCCAAAAACGGTGAACCTGGTATTTGTAGCGCCGAAATTTTGAAGCGATCGCGAAAAAGTTGTGGTCAACCAGATTTCTTAGTGAGAAATGTTAGATAGCAATGGGGGATTAGGTGACAGGTGACAGGTGACAGTGAATAATCTGTAACCTGTAACCTGTACCCTACTCCCTTTCCTAATCCCTAAGCGATCGTCACATCTGGCGATAAGTAAACATCTTGAATGGTATGAAATAACTTCACACCTTCCTCAAAGGGACGTTGGAAAGTCTTTCGCCCAGAAATTAATCCCGAACCACCAGCGCGTTTGTTGATTACGGCGGTGCGAATTGCTTCGGCGAAGTCATTTTTACCAGTCGCGCCACCAGAATTAATCAACCCCACACGCCCAGAGTAACAATTTAGTACTTGGTAACGAGTTAAATCAATTGGGTGATCGGTTGTCAATTCTGTGTAAACGCGCTCATCGGTTTTGCCGTAACTCTTACCGCTGGCTTTGGCAACTGCACCGTAACCATTGTTATTTTCGGGTAACTTTTGTTTGATGATATCAGCTTCAATCGTTACACCCAAATGATTCGCCTGTCCGGTGAGGTCAGCCGCAAGGTGATAATCCTTATCTTGTTTAAAGGCGTTATTCCGCAGATAGCACCAGAGAATAGTCGCCATTCCTAATTCATGGGCGCGTTTAAAAGCTTTGCTGATTTCCTGAATCTGTCTGGTAGACTGGTCTGAACCAAAGTAGATTGTCGCACCTACCGCCGCCGCCCCTAGATTCCAAGCTTGTTCCACATCAGCAAACAATACCTGATCAAATTGATTGGGGAAAGTCAGCAATTCGTTGTGATTGATTTTGGCAATAAAAGGAATTTTGTGGGCATACTTGCGCGAAACTATACCTAATGTTCCCAAAGTGGTAGCAACAGCATTGCAACCTGCGGCGATCGCTAATTTAACAATATTTTCTGGGTCAAAGTAAATTGGATTGGGCGCAAAAGACGCACCCGCAGAATGTTCAATCCCTTGGTCTACAGGTAAAATCGATAGATAACCTGTGTTTGCCAGACGACCAGTAGAATAAAGTAGCTGGAGATTACGCAATACTTGAGGATTGCGATCGCTGTTGATCCAGATTCGATCTACAAAGTCTGGCCCCGGCAAGTGTAGTAAATCCTGAGAAACCTTTGCTTTGTAGGTAAGCAGGTCTTCAGCCTCTTTACCTAGCAATGACTCGATAGAACTAGACTCTTTGAACGTTGTAGTCATAGTTTTTTCCTCAAAAATTGAGCAAATGACCTTTGCCTTTAAGATAGCATTTTTAATATTGCTAACCTAGTTATGCAGGCATTAACTATATGTAAAATCTTTCTGATCTGGCAGTCTTAAATTATTAGTAAAAACTTTTTTGACTCATTAAACGCGAGATTTTATTGTCAAAATTTGCATTTTCTCCCACACAAATAACTTCTTAAGAAAGATGCGGATTAATAGGATTAAGCTAAAGACTATAATTTGCCTCCAAGTTCGCAGATTAATTGTCTTTAGCAGAGTTGCTGCAACCATAAAGTTTAAACTTGTGACCACCCCTTCTGCTACTATAATTCTTGCCTGATAGACATTACACCTGAAAATTAGAGAAAGGATGGCAGCGAAGACATAAGCAGCGATCGCTAAAGAACCTAAAAACTGGATAATTACTGCCCATACTGAGAAATTAAAAAGATTCATCCTTGATATCGTTCTTTTTATTCTTTGCTTGTTCAATTTCTTTTGCCAAAAAGAAATTCAGAATTGTTCGTAGCGCAATGATGGCAGCTAGTTTACCAATTTCGTCCCAAGTTTGAGCGATCGTACTACGTAAAATGTCAGCAGCCCAAAACATTATTACAAAGTCTCCAACGCAGCCTAGTCGAACAACAGATAGCAGAATACTCTCTTCAACAGGAATCATGTTTGCACTGTAGCAAGAAACTGTTGCATAAAGACAAGCGTACAATTGTATACCGCACGTTGTTTGGCAAATTACATCTCCAATGCCCTCGACTATTTCACTGCCCCTGCCAGGAGCAACCAATTCGTAGCTTTAACCCAGTGGCAAACTTATTACCAGAACGCACTTCAAGAGAACTATTGTATCTGGAGTCCAAGTATGGGTCTTTGATGTCTTACGGACTATCTGTGAAACTATTACAGGAAGTATTACTAATAGAAGGTGAAATAAACACTACAGCGATACGGAATAACTTATACACAATTGGTCAACGCTTAGAAGACGAGTTGGGGGAAGAAAAAGGAGGATATATTGAAGGCTGTCCCAGAGATTGGGAGGAATTGCCCCGACCTGATTTACCTTTGGTATTGGGAATGGATGGTGGATATGTTCGTTCCTACGACAAAAAATCACTTTCCAAAGGTAATTTTGAAGTTATCGTTGGGAAGAGTATAAAAGCAGATGGTACATCTAAGCGATTTGGGGGAGTTTATTCTTACGATACCAAACCCCAGCGTCGGATCTTTGAGGTCTTGACTTCTCAAGGGATGCAGATGAATCAACAAGTAACTTTCCTCTCAGACGGTGATGAGAAGATACGCGAACTACAGCTTTATCTCAATCCCAACGCAGAATATATCCTGGATTGGTTTCATATCACCATGCGGCTAACAGTGATGAATCAGACTGCAAAAGGACTTAGCAAAAAAGATACCGAACTAGATACTGACATCCCCAAAGGGCTAGAACGAATTAAGTGGTATTTGTGGCATGGAAACGTGTTTAGAGCATTGCAACTGATAAAAGACCTTGTGGATGACCTAGAAATCGTGATTTTTGATGGTAATATAGCGCTTACCGATCTGGTGAGGTACGTTTTCAAAGCTACTAACCTTACTAACCAAGATTTGGGTGTACCTCAGTTGCTTAGTAAACGCTATAGCCGAATAGAGCTAAAAAAACTGTTTAACCCTCTTTTGTCACTCTAGGCAGAGGAAAAATAGAAATAAGGTATATTGAAGTTTTGAAAAATTGAGCAAGTCAGATTATTAACAATCATTTGAAGCTGAAAAAATCCCTCAGATAGCTTAGGAACTGTAAAGACCGCTAACCAAGGTTTAATTAAGTTAAATAGTGTAAATGGCTGAAGTATCAAATGGAGGTTATTCAGAATATTATTCCAACCATTGCCTTGATTCCACCAAGGATGTGATGAAAATATAGATTCAGATTGTGGTGGTAATTTTAGCAGTTGTTCTCAATGTTGACTAACCAACAGATAGGCACTAAAAACAATTTCCCACCATTTCTCTATTTGTGGATAATGAGTTAGGCGAAAATCTGCCCATCCTAATTCATTTTTACTTTGTTTTAAACCATATTCTACCCAAGTTCTTAAACCATAAAAATTGCCCACGTCTCTTGGAGTAATGTCTGGATATTTACTCATGACATACCAAGTCGTGTTTTTTGGAAGAACTTCAATATCCGTTGTTATTTGCCAATACCTGACTTCGGATTTTTTGCCACATATTATCTCTCTAATATATCTATTTTCTGAACTTAAATCTGAAAAAACACGCCGGAATCTTTGCCAGTTTGAATATTTGAGTTCCGAGTCTGTAATTCCCCAGGCTCTATGGTTTGAGCGAATCGCTACAATAAAATTAAGCTCTAATTCATTTAATACGCTTAAAAAGTTTTTACCACTTTCACCATATAAGCTATCCGCCAGGACAAGATTGAATCTAAACCCCATTGACTGCAATTTTCTAATCATTGCTCCGGCAATTTCAGGTTTAGTTAAATATTTTTCTCCTGGTTGTAGTCTTTCCCTTGGTTTAGATACTTCAAATATTAGAGGAAACGTCATTCCAGATAAAACTGCGTATGCTGTAACCGCCACAATACCATTATCTGTTTTACCTAAATTTCCAATGTACTGTCGTTTCACTTAATCAGTCGTATTTCCTTTTTTCTTATCCCCTGTCTCATCAATAATTAGTATTATTGGGCGACCTTGAAGTATATACAATATTAATTCTAACCTTTGCCTCCTTAATTCTTGTACGTCCCAGGGTGATTCTGTTAAAAAATGGTGTAATGCCTGATGATTATCTAGCCCTACAATTTTCGCTATTTCCGGTAGAGTTTTACGTTTTATATCAGAAACACATCCCATGTGTAGGTACTTAAAAGCTTCAAAGCTCCTAACTTCTGTCATAGGTTTTGATACAACTGGCAGTATTCGTCCACAAATTTTACTGTGGGCGCAGCTGGGCGAGGCTCAACCATACTCTCTGTGCTAGTTTTTGCGATCGCACTTAATTATACTTTGGCGAGAGTGACAAAAGAGGGTTAATGTTTAAACCCCTTGATTAATTCTTGCCCATCTCCCCCGAAAAAAATCGCTCTCCTAATAGCAACTATTTTAAAACCCACAACAGCCCAGCTTTATTGCGAGGTCACAGCCAGAGCGATCACAATTAGGCAAAATTAAGTATACAGATATAGACAAGACTCTTGGAGCGGAATAAAGAAATTCGTTGATTTAGGAAAAAGCTAGACTGGATTGGATTCAATCTGGATAATCATTGCAAAACCGACCCCCAGTTTTGAAGAAGTCGGTCGAAGAGAAGATCAGTTGTTATTTAAAACAAGAAGAGTAAAAAGCGTAACTACACAGCCACAAATTTCCATTTGAGGTGATCAAGGTTTTGTTTTGTCCATTGATCAACTTTTGCATTATTCTCCTTGTTGCCACCATTTACTTGTAGAACCTTACCACTTTGTTTGCCGATGATGTAGAAGTAGCCGTCACCCGCATCTTCCAATAGCCATTTAGAGTTATCGTTATTTCCTTTGTCATACTGAATAGCATTGGCTCCATCAACACTACCACCACCTGCTATATTGGCAACTTTGCCGCTATGTTTAGCGACAAGGTAGTAAGAGCCATCGCCCGCATCTTCCAACAGCCATTTAGAGTTATCACTATCTGATTTGTCATACTGAATAAGCTGGATATTATTCTCCTTACTACCACCTATCACATTTAAAACTTTTTGAGTGTGTTTAACAACAAGGTAGTAGTATTTTCCTGGGGTAGGTAGATTGGAAAATCCATAAGCAACCCAGCCGACTTGCTCAGTGGTATGAGAGCCATCACTTAGATTGCCAATACCAACAACTTCGTCAATGCGGATCTCAAAACCCGAAGAAATTACATTTTTGATTCTTAAACCAGGTGTGTCAGGCCCATTATAGGTTTGGGTCATGGGTATAACTACTACTTTCTTATTGCTAGTAAAAGGTACATCAAATGTCACCTTATGCCAAGTATTGCTAGCACGATCTGCATCTAAAGAATCAATAATCCCAGCGCGTTGGTCTAATGAAATGCCAGTTCCATTCTCCGAGAAAGCCTGGATATCGGAACTTTGAGTTTGGATAGCTGTTGATACCATAATGGTTTTTTCCTTTCATAAATATTGTTTGATACAGCGCTTCCGGCTATTATGCAATACAGTTTTTCTCCTTGCCCTCTCCTATCAAAGCTTTCAGATTTGGGGATGTACCTCATAGCTGCCGTAAGTGCTGTATACGCATCATTATGATGAGTTCTAAGACTTAACCCTCTAACTGAAGTTAGAGAAGACTAAACCAAAAGTATGATGTGGGACTGGTGGATCTAGTGAGCCTGCTACTAAGGATCAAAACCATTAACGCGCACTTTTCTTGCGCGTTAATGGCGACCAAAATCATTTAATAGCGCGGCTTGTGGCAACTAAAGAAAGAAGAACAACTTGAGGCTGCCATTCAAAGAGGAATTAATGATTTTTTTTAACCAGATATTACAGTATATGGGGTACAGCCGGGATACGGATACATTTCATAGGTTCAAGCAGGCAAACGCCCACGCGCAAAGCATTGGCGATACTTGTCAGTGCAAAGTTAACCGATCCCTACCATCTACTAGCTGCTCAATCATGCTATCTTCGTATCCTATCTACGATTGATAGCAAAATCAAACTTATCTTTTCCTCATTGTGGTAATAATCGTTAAAAGAACAAATACAATTCTATGAGTAAGTTTCAAATCGATATCGACTTCAGCAATATAGATTTAGCTTCCCTTGAGACAGAAGAAGATTTTCAAAGAGAGGCAAAAACATTACTACCAAAGGTACTTGTCAAACTAGGTGAAAGTGTGGGCGAAAAGACTTGGGAAGAATTACAGCAAAAGCTGCAAGGAACTGGAGGTAAACTCAAATCTTCTCCAAGCGAGAAACGTAAGTTTATTCAAGAAACAGGAAGAACCTATCAACGAAATGCCAGTAATAGAGAAAAACAAGAACTAGAAGATTATATAGTAGAGCAATTACGCCAACACAAACTGTAAATATCGAGCTAACTTGTATGTCTGAGTAACAGTGATGTTTATGATGGGCTATGCCTACGCAGCTTCACTGACATGGCTACCGTTGCTCACGCCAACAAACCGAAGTCTGCTTAAACGGACTTCGGTTTGTAGTACTTTTGTAAATCTTCAATTTACACAAAATATTTTTTGCATTATTGTATAAAAATAATCCTTATATTACAGAGGTATCAACAATAATGCTGAACTGGGACAGAACACTCCTAACTACTAGTTCCTTGTGCCTACTTTTGTTCTCTGCAATGGTGCCAGTCCAGGCTAAACCAGTCCAATCAAAGAAACCAGCACCCACAGCTACAACAATTTACCAGCAAGCTAAAAAAGAATTACCTGAAGATTTTTATACCCTCTATCGCGTCATAGATAGAGTAGCACGTGCCAACGAATTAGATAATCGTCCTTGGCGGGTTGTGGCTGTTCCTAAATATGATGTCAATGCATTTGCAAGTGACGTTAATTTGGTTGCCATTTACGATGGCATACTAGACCAGTTAGCTGGTGATTCCTCAGCATTAGCTTGTGTAGTTGCCCATGAAATGGGACATCACACCAAGCGTCACATTGCTGTTGGTGAAGCTAAAAAAACTGAGTTGATTGCCAAAATTCAAGAAGAAGCAACCAAAGAAGTATTGGGAGAAAGAGAAGCTGCAAACCAAGAGTCAACAGCTGCTAACGTTGGCGGTGCCGTTGTGAATCGTGTAGTTGGAGGAACTTTTGGTGGTTTGCTGGGTTCAGTTCTGGGTAATCAAGGCGCTCAACGACAAGTAGAATCACAGCAACGCATTAATGAGATTGTCGATAAAAAGAAAAAAGAGTTAGAACAGCGTTTAGCAGAACAAGAACGACAACAAGAGTTTGAAGCTGATGAAATTGGCTACATAGCTTCTGTGAAAGCAGGCTTTGAACCAGAAGGATGTTTAAGAGTAATGCAGGTTTTGGCTCAAACTCCTGGTTCTGAATTTGATACAACTCATCCAGCAGTGCCCAAACGGATTGAGGCAATCAAAGCTTTAATTATTAAGTATCCACCCCAGACTTTGGCTAAAGAGGGTGAAACGCGAATATCTAAGACAAAGCCTTTAACTTATAACATTTCTAAAGATAAGACTTCGTTACGGATTAACTCAGTTCGCGGTGGTTCCCAAGCAGATGATATAGAGCGTCGCTTTGGTAAATAAAAACACTAAGTTATGAGTGGCATAAATCTTAAGTAGGGTGTTCACCGCTATATAATATGGTGCGTTAGGCGCGAGAGTCATATTTTTTGTAACAAACTATATCGAAATATGCGCCTAACAACCCTACAAGAATTTTATTTTTACTTTATAAATAGCCTCTAATACTCATTTTGAGTATCAAATTACGTATTAAAGAGCGGCTGGAGTCAGCTAGACTAAAGAAGAAATTGCTTAATAAGTTTTAATAATTCTGTTATGAGTACTGATTCACCTGTTAATTCTCCCGATAAGCCTGAATCTTCATTAGGGAAGCGTTTGAGAAACTTCTTAGTTGTAATGGTAGCGATCGCTCTTAGCGTTGCCCTCGTCTTAGGATTGCGAACTGAAACAACCTCAGCAACCCTAGCCAAGTTAAGCGATTCGTCCACACCATTAGAAGTAGCTGTCAGCAACGGCAAACCATCTCTAGTAGAGTTTTATGCTGATTGGTGTACTGTCTGTCAAAAAATGGCACCAGATATCACTCAACTAGAAACAGAGTATGCTGACAAGATGAATTTTGTCATGCTGAATGTGGATAATACAAAGTGGCTACCGGAAATGCTGAAATATCGGGTGGACGGGATTCCCCATTTTGTATTTTTGAGTCAGCAAGGGGAAACTATAGCTCAAGCGATCGGCGATCAACCCCGCACAATTATGGCTAGTAACTTAGAAGCTTTGGTTACTGGTTCGTCTCTTCCTTATGCTCAAGCTAGCGGGAAAGTTTCCAAATTTTCAGCCCCAGTAGCACCAACAGCTAGTCAAGATGACCCCCGCAGTCATGGCAGCCAGGTAGTAAATTAAAGTAATTCGTAATTCGTAATTACCTCCGGTTCGCCCATTTTTTAGGGAGTTAGGAAAAGTAGATAGTTAAAAGTATACCGAAAGCCATATTCCCTAAAAGACTAATAGTAAAGTTATTAGATAATTGACCTACTTAACTTTCAGGGTTTTATTCACCGGGATAGATGAGTTTACATTGGGATAAGGAAAGCGGTATCAAAAGTTACTTTTAAGTAAGAAGTACAACTACTTTCGACTCTCTATCCTACGCGATCGCGCATATTTATAGTAAGCAAATTTAACTAATTTATTTGTGTATTGTATAGTAAATAATGTTACTAATCTAAAAATTGTTCAAAATTAGTTGCTATAATTATCAATCTTTCACCTAAACTTTTATAGTAACATCTGGATATTTTTAATTAATTCAGATAAAATAATACATTTGTCCGTTGCATCACGCTTCTTTTGTATATGCCCAAAACTTACACCGTAGAAATTGATCACCAAGGCAAAATTCATACCTTGCAAGTTCCTGAAAATGAAACGATCTTATCAGTTGCCGAGGCTGCTGGTTTGGAATTGCCGAGTTCTTGCAATGCAGGTGTTTGTACAACTTGCGCCGGTCAACTATCTGAGGGAACTGTGGATCAAACTGATGGTATGGGCGTTAGTCCAGATTTACAAAAGCAAGGTTACGTATTGCTTTGTGTTGCCAAACCCCTTTCTGATTTGAAACTTCAGACAGAAAAGGAAGACGTAGTTTATCAGTTACAATTTGGCAAAGGCAAATAATCAGCGAACAGTTATTCATAACTGAATAACTGTTCACTGAGATTACCAAATCTGATAAGTTACATAAGTATTTCATCGCAGATGAAGTCAGCTATTCTAGAAACTACAAATTAACAGGATTTACCAAAATGACAACTCATTTTATTACCGCAGAAATTGATTTACAAGAAACTCCCGCAGAGTTACTAGAAGTAATTGAAACAGAGTTAAAGAAACAAGGCGAACCTCTGCGTTGGGCAGTTACTTCTGTGGATGCTGACGAACAAAAAGCTACAGTTGAAGCCGTTGTCACGACAGTTAAGAGTTAGAGGATGTTTGAAAAGTCCTCTTGTCGGTAGCAAAAATTTTAGATTCCCCTAAATTCCCCGATAAATTGGGGGACTTTGATTCTGCTTCCCCTGTGTGTGGGTGTAAAAACTAAAAGCTCGGAAATAGAAGAGTGAAACCACCCAAAAAACTGACTTGTTTTACTTGGGTCTGTTTGAATGCGATCGCAAGTGGGAAGTTGGGGCAGATATAGCTATGGCAGAATTTTTCACCAATCGTTGCTATACCTCAACGATAGTCAAAATAGCCTGTATTAGTACTTCTAGCTCAATTGGTTTAGAAATATGCTGTTGAAATCCGGCTGCTAGTGCCAGTTGTTGATCGATCTCTCCTGCATAAGCGGTAAGGGCGATCGCTGGAATTTCTCCGCCTTGATCAGACGGCTGCTTTCTAATTTGACGAATTAGTGTGTAGCCATCCATATCGGGCATACCAATATCACTGATTAGCAAATCAAATTTTGCTTGCCCCAAGCTGCTTAGAGCATCATGTGCTGATTCAGCTTCAGTCACTTGCGCCCCATACTGTTCTAGCAAAAAGGCGATAAATTCCCGTGAATCTCTGTCATCATCTACAAGCAGAGCTTGCAATCCATTCAGATTGAAGTCTGAGCAATTATGGAACGCAGTATCAGCTTGATTCAGTTTTGCCGCAGCGATTGGTGGAAACTTGACTGTAAACGTTGCTCCTTGACCTACTCCAGGGCTTGTTACCTGAACGGTTCCGCCATGCAATTCAACTAAATGACGCACGATCGCTAACCCTAATCCCAATCCTCCAAATCTGCGGGTTGTTGTCCCATCGGCTTGGCGGAAGTAGTCAAAAACATAAGGCAGAAAGTCAGCAGAGATCCCCATACCAGTGTCGCTGACAGTGATTTGAGTATATTCCGAAGGATGAGTATCTAGTTCATTCTCGATCCTTTCTAACCGCACCTCTACTCGACCACCCTGTGAGGTAAATTTAATCGCGTTGGAAAGGAGATTCCAAACAACCTGTTGCAGGCGACCAGAATCACCCAACACTTGTCCAACGTTCGGTTCAAATACTGTTTCAATCTGAATAGATTTAGCTTCAGCAGCTAGCCGCACGGTTTCCAGAGCAGCTTTGATAGTCAAAGTTAGACCGACTGGAACTGTATGCAAACTCAACTTGCCTTGAAGAATACGCGACACATCGAGCAAATCTTCGATCAGTTGCGCTTGCAGTTTAGCGTTACGCTCGATCGTTTCAAGCGCATACTGAGTTTTGGCTGCGTTCTGCTGGCTCGTTTGCAAAATTTTTGTCCATCCCAAAATCGGATTTAGGGGCGATCGCAATTCATGAGACAGTACTGCCAGAAACTCATCTTTAATTCGATTGGCTTGCTGTGCTTGTTCAGTTTGTTGCTGCAAAGAAATCATTAGCTGATTGAGGCGATCATTCTGCTCTTGCAGCAACGCTGATGCTCGCTTCCGTTCGGTGATATCGGACAGAATGAAAACGGCACCGATGAGAGTCCCATACCCATCAAATACTGGGTCAATGGTTTTGGCAAACCAGCGTTCTGTAGACTGAAATTCTAGAACTTGCCGTTGGTGAGTTTCTTTCGCCCGACGAAAGCAAGCGCCATCACCAATCCCCAATTCTGCGCCCATCAACTCATGGTGAACACAACCTAATATTTCGTGGGAGGGCTTGCAAAAAAGCTGTATCATCGCTAGATTACAGCGCAGAATTACACCTTCTTGGTCTACCAGACATACGCTGTCCTTTATAGAGTCAAAGGTAGTTTGCCACTCTCGTGCTGAGGATAAAGCAGCTTCCTCCGCTCGTCGAATTCGCAGCAGCGATCGCACTGTCGCCAGCAGTTCAATGGGTTCAACAGGTTGCACCAGATAACCATCGGCACCACTGTCTAAGCCTTCTGCTTTATCCTGGCTTTGGACAAAACTTGCAGAAAGGTGTAGCACGGGAATAAAAGCAGTTTCGGGATTTGCCTTAATTTGGCGACAGACTTCAAAGCCGTTGATATCTGGTAATTTAACATCCAAAATCACCAGAGCAGGTTGATGTTCAGTAGCTGCCTTTAATCCTGCGGCTCCCGTTGCCGCTTCCACGACGGTAAAGCCTGCATTTTGCAAAATCCGGGTGACGATGTAACGATTGGCTTCGTTATCGTCAACATGCAGGATGATAACCCGTGGCTCAGACATGACTTTGCCCACAAGGATCTAGAACAAGCCCAGCTTTGATCAGCGCATCTTGAAGTTGAGCGTTCGCCGTTGCTGGAGTTTTCCGCAGGAAAGGCGAGGCGTAGTCCATCGTTGCAGTTTGAGAGCCTGTCTCTTTGGAAAGAATGGCGATGCTTTTTTTTGCTAATTGGCTCTGAGTTTCTGCATCAAGCTGTGCCGATGAGTAGATGATCACAGGAATCGACTGAGTGACAGGATTGCTTTTAAGCTGCTTGAGTACATCAAACCCACTCAACTCTGGCATCTCCAAGTCAAGGATGATCGCAGTCGGTTGCTCGCGTTCTGCTAAATTTAATCCTTCCCATCCGTTCATGGCTTCTAAAATACTCAATTGTGTATTTATTAACAACTGCTTCACCAAATACCGATAGGCAGGGTCATCGTCAATTAACAAGATTTTTTGAGGCTTGTTCTGATTAATTAGCGTATTAAGTTTATTCAACAACTGCAATCTGTCTACCGGCTTAATTAAGAAACCGTTGGCTCCTAGGGCTAGTGCTTGCTTCTCGTTATCAATGATAGTGATAACTAGTACAGGTATGTTGCGGGTGGTTTCATCTCCTTTGATTTCTCGCAAGAACGTCCAGCCGTTTTGACCTTCTAGCATAATATCGAGCATAATCGCCGCCGGTTGAAGTTGTTGTAAGGCAAGCCTAGCTTGAGCTAAAGTGCGGGTCGCAATTAATTGATAGGCTGAATCCTGAAGGTGCTTTTCGTAAATAAATAGCGTTTCTCGATGATCTTCAACTGCCAGAATTGGCAGACGAGTTGGTTCAAGTGGTGCGATCGTCTCCCCTCGACCGTCGGACATCGGTTGCAGTAGGGTGGGAAATTCGGTTGCATAAGGGTAGACGATGGGAATCGATGCTGTAAATGTAGAACCTTCACCCAGCTTACTTGTAACTGAAATACTGCCGCCCAGTAGCTCCGTTAGCTTGTGCGATAACGGCAATCCTAACCCGGTTCCCTTCACCTGCTTTTGCAGAGAAGACTCAATTTGGACAAAATCCTCAAAAATGCGCTCTTGATCAGCGATCGCAATACCGATGCCCGTATCAGATACAGAGAAGGTCACGGTATGACCCCTTTGCACAGCGGTTACACGCACTTCTCCCTGCTCGGTAAATTTCAGGGCATTGGAGATAAAGTTTCTCAGAATTTGCGCGACTTTGCCCTCATCGCTATATATTTGCCCAATGCCTTCAGGTTCCTCGATATTCAGCGCGACAGAGGAGCCTTGAACCAATAATGGGCGCAGCATTCCCCGCAGCGTGGCAAACAAATCACTAACTTCAAAGGAACTAGGACGCACTTCAATTTTTCCAGCTTCCACCTTTGCCAAATCCAGCAAGTCGTTGACCAGTTCTGATAATCCGCTCGCCGCCTTTTGGATGAATGTCACCTGCTTTTCTTGCTCGACGGTCAAATCACCATCCATCCGGGCCAGTAGCATCCGAGATAGGGAGAGAATCGAGTTAAGCGGTGTACGAAATTCATGGCTCATATTTGAGAGAAAGCGGGTTTTTAGCTCGTTTGCCTTTTGCAAAGAGTCTGCTTTTTCATCCAACTCTGCATAGAGGGCAACCACACCGCGATTGGTATCTTCCAGTTCTCGGTTTAGCTGGGTTAGTTCTTCCTCCCGCTTGCGTAGCTCTGCCATTGCCCGCAGTAACTCCTGATTTTGTCGCTGAATCTCTTCATAGGGATTTTGGGGCGATCGCTCCATCACGCTTTCTCGAATCTGCTGCAATTGCAAATCGGTGAAATTAGGTGTGCGCTTCGACAATCTTTTGCTCATCACTACCGTTGTTCCCTCTCCCGGTAGCGATTCCATCTCAAAGAAATCCATCAGCTTTTGGCTACCGACGATGCCCAGTCCTATTCCGGTGTCAGAGGTGTAGCGTCCGGCTAAAACGTCTGCTAGATGAGGAATGCCACCACCCCGATCCTGAATCCGAATCAGAAACTCTTGAGGTTCTCCTGCCACAGAAAATTCAACCGTTCCACCTTTGGCATACTGAAAGGCGTTGCGGGCAATTTCTGAAACTGCCGTTGCCAATCGTGCCTGATCTTGAGTATCAAAGCCCAATTGCTCGGCAATCTCACGAGTTCGCTGCCGAGCTTGGACAACATCTTGTTCGTTCTGGATTTCGAGGATGAAAATAGTTGTCAAGTCGCTTCACTCCAATTCAAAATTGCATTTTCTTTTCGTATCTTTAATTACGAATTACGAATTACGAAGTATCTAGGCATAAATAAATTTATTGTTTGTAGTAAGGACTTTAGTCCTGATAATCCTTGCTCTGAGCGATAAATCGCTCACTACAAACTAAGAGTTTATTTTATATTTAATTATGTCTACCTACTGAATTACGAATTACGAATTACGAATTATTTCCCATTCCCTTAGCCACTAACACTGTCACATCGTCCCGGTCTCGGTTAAAGTCTCGGTATAAGACACCTGCAATCAGGCTGGGATGTTTTTGATTCAAGCCTGGATAGCGATCGAGCTGCCACTTAGTGTCTAATCCGTCAGAATGCATAATTAAAAGTCCGTTGGCATACCAGGGATAGCTAAACTCTTGAATTTTGCGGATTTCATGTCCCACTGTGCCGTTGTTAGATATCAGATGGTGGCGTTCAGTAAATGAGAAAATGCTGGCAGCGATATTGCCAATGCCGGCAAAGCGGACAGACTGTTGTTCAAAGTCGATTTCAGCAATGGCGAGTGCTGCTCCTCGCGTACTTCGCAAGGCGGCGTGGGCAGCTTCGACGATCGCAGCAGGAGAGCGATCGTGTTCTTGAAAAATTCTGACGGCTTTTGAGGAAGCAGTAGCAGCCGCAGGCCCATGCCCTAAGCCATCGGCTACTAGCAACAGGCTGCGGCAACGATCAACTTGATATGCCCAGGCATCTCCTGAAATGTCCTCGCCTCGTTTGGGCAAACAGATCGTCCCAATTTCTAAGGTTTTTTGGGGCGGATGGGGTGTCGAGTCTGACCAGAGGTGGACGAGGAGCGCTGTCCCTTGGTTGCGAATGGAGTAAATTTCCAATAAACCAGAGAGGCGAGAAATTGCACCCAGTCCATTGCCTAAGGTTCCGCCTGTGGAAAAGCCATCTTGCAAACACTCATCCACATCAACCATTCCCCGTCCTTTATCTAGCGATAAGACTTCAATACCGATGGCTGAATCGTGTTCGAGCAATCTTAGCAATAAGACTCCACCCTGACCGTGCTGGATCAGATTGTTCGCAATCTCTGTCACCACAATGCCAACCTTGCCCCGTTGCGTTTCCTGAAAGCCGAGCTGAGTTGCCAATGCGATCGCTACCCGTCGTGCTTCCCCAGTCTGGCTAGATTCAGTAATTGTAATGGCGACAGATTCTCTCATTTTATTTCCATCGTACAATTATTACCCGTGTTCCTTCTCCCACCGCAGACTGAATTTCAAACTCGTTGGCGAGTCGTTTGGCACCGCTCAATCCCATACCCAATCCGCTACCCGTGGTGAACCCATCCTTCAGCGCCAGTTCAATATCGGGAATTCCCGGGCCCCCATCTTCAAAGGTCAGCCGGAGTCCTCGTCGTCTCTCTTCCTGAAGCGTTTCTAGTTTTACTGTGCCACCTCCCCCATAGTCTAGGGTATTGCGGGCTAACTCACTGGCGGCGGTCACAATTTTAGTTTGGTCTACTAAGCTAAAGCCAATTTCCACGGCCAGCTGGCGCACGGCTTGCCGAACTAAGACTACATCACCAGAAGATTGAATGTTGATTGTTTCAGTCTTCTGCATCGTCATCTGCACGCCATTGAGTGGCAATGACCTGATTTGTGGTTTCATTGAGTGACGATCGCAACAGTGCCATTCCCTTTTCTACGTTTAGGGCAGTGCGAATGCCTGTCAGCGACAGCCCCAATTCCACCAGCGTAATTGCCACAGCAGGCTGCATCCCAACGACAACTGTTTGGGCATCCATCACCTGTGATATTCTGGCAATGTTGCCTAAAACCCTACCAATGAAGGAATCAACAATATCTAATGCAGAGATATCGATCAAGACACCGTGAGCGTGAGTTTGAGTGATGCGGTTGGTCAAGTCATCCTGTAGAGTCATGGCAAGGCGATCGTACATATCCACTTGGATTGTCACCAGCAGGAAATTGCCCATTTTGAGTATAGGAATACGTTCCATTGGTTCCTACCTATTTGGGTTGAGAGCGGGTAATGGTTGCTCCCAAACTTTTTAGCGCTGTGAGAAAGGCATCGGCTAAGGTTGCCTTGGTTGTGATATTAGTTAAATCAATGCCGAGATAAACGATCGTTTGGGCAATTTGAGGACGAATCCCACTGATCATACAATCGGCTCCCATGAGACGGGCAGCAGTAACGGTCTTGAGCAGATGTTGAGCGGTGAGGGTATCCACGGTAGGAACCCCGGTAATGTCAATAATGGCAATTTCTGACCCGGTTTCAACAATTTTCTGCAACAACGACTCCATCATCATTTGCGTGCGGGCACTATCCAGGGTGCCGATAATGGGTAATGCCAAAATTCCGTCCCAGAGTTTAATCACTGGAGTAGACAGCTCCATCAACTCTTCCTGCTGTCGCAAAATCACCTCTTCCCGCGCCTTTTGATACACTTCAATTGTCAGCAATCCCAGCTGATCCAGTAAGTTGGTGGCTAACCAAATCTCTTCACCCAACTCAATGGGGTCTTTCAATTGCTGACGCATTCGGTTGAAGAGGGGTTGCTTGAACGAAAAGACAAATGTAGCTGTTTCCGCCGGTGTGAAGCCTTTTTGCGATCGCGATCGAGAAATGCTGTTTAGTATCTCCCGCATATCTTGCCACACCCATGCCTGAATATTGGTCAACTTGCCATGCCCAACGGCACTTCGAAACAAGCTCAGGAATTCCCGGCACTCCTCCTTTAGCTCGGCTTCTTTAATCAAACCTTTCCGAATATTGACATTGGCTAACTCCTGAGTCCACTCTGACAGCAGGTCTGCCTCGAAGGTTTCCAGGATTTCTGGTATCTTACTTTCGCTCATCGTTCCTATAAGGGCAACCGCTTTGATTAGTCCAAAATCAGTGTATGCTGATTCAGACCAACGCGAAAGTCGTTCGTTGGCAGCTCACATTAAACTAGCGATCGCTTTCTTTTGGTCTGGGGAAAGGTTAAAGGGTAATGGGGAAAGGGAAATTCAAACCCTTTCCCTTTCCCCTTTCCCCCAAAACCCGAAAAGTATTGAGTTCTTGCAGCGATCGCATTTTCCGCAATTCTGAATCCCTAATTAAATTTTTCTAATAATCATTCTCTATTTTGTGGCATAAATTTAGTGAATGCCGATGATATGTACATAGCAGCATTGATCACTAAAGATTGATTTATGAATAACTCCACCTATCAGCTAGACGATTTCGCTTTAACATTACCGATTCCCCAATTAGCTCGGATCACTGCCCAGGAATTTGCTAACCAACAGCCAAATTCGGAAAAAGCAGAGCAAGTTCGGCTGAATACGCTAGCTGTGTGGGTGGTGAATGACTACTTGGAAATGATGGATATTCCTACCAACCTCCAAGCTAGCGACAGCTGGAACCCCATCATGCGCCTCTGTGGAAATGTTGCTGACTTAGAATTGCCCTCAGTTGGCCGTCTAGAGTGTCGCCCTGTCCATCAACATCAACAGATATGTTCCATACCCCCAGAAACCTGGGAAGAACGGGTGGGTTATTTAGTAGTTCAATTTGATGAATTACTCCAAGAAGCAAGGCTGCTTGGTTTTATTGCTAGTGTCGCAACTGAAACACTGCCTTTAAAACAACTGCAACCATTGGAAGCATTTATCGACCACTTGGGAGAATTGCGTCAATCTCCAGTTAGTTCACTCGTGAATTTGAGTCAGTGGTTTACCGGTATATTTGAGGCAGGTTGGCAAACAATTGAATCTTTGTGGAACTTGCCGGAACTCAGACCAGTTTATGCATTTCGTAGTACCGAAACTTTGGAACTCAATGCCCTCAATCAAGCAGAATCAATTACTAAACGGGCAAAACTAATTGATTTAGGTATCCAAATTCTTAACCAACCCGTTATGTTGATTGTGGAAATCAGCCCAGAAAAAGATCAACAAACCAGTATTCATCTGCAATTGCACGCCACTGGTAATCAAATCTACTTACCACCCGGAGTTCATCTCACCGTTCTAGATAGTTCAGGAGCTGTATTTCTAGATGCTCAATCGAGAAAATCAGACAACTACATTCAGTTACAGTTTCGTGGTGAACCTACAGAACAATTTAGTGTTAGGGTAGCCATTAATGATACTAGCATTACTGAGCATTTTCGGATTTAAAACATCCAGTTATTTTCCCTCCTTGTCGGTAATTTATTAAGTGCTAATTGGTTAATTAAAAATTAAAAATTAAAAATTCAAGCCAGTTTTGGGGATTTTGAAAAAAGTCTGTAAAAGCTTGTGGAGCTTGTTATGAGACATTAGAACAGGGGATGATTTTGCACAGAGGGATAGTGAGGTCATGGGTAAGTTAGTGGTTCTGAAGTTCGGAGAGGGTAGTTTTGAGCAGGGATTTGCTGTCACCCTCCAAATTGGTGAAGAACATGAGCGGGCGGCAACAGAAATCACGGGGAAACTACCTTCATTTCCCGAAATGCCGCTTTATTATAGTCATTGGCAGTCTAGTTATCGGCAGATAGGCAATCGTTATCGTCTCCATGCTGACAAAATGCAGGTGACGAATGTCTCAATGATTCAAGACTGCGAAAACACTTCCCATATCTTAAGGGCCCGCTTTAATACCTGGTTGCGAGCAGAAGAATTTCGCCCTTTAAGGGAAAAATGGTTAGAAAGATTGTCGTCCGAAGAAGAAGTACGAGTAATTTTGCAAACAGAAAATAGCCAATTACAGCTATTGCCTTGGCATCTTTGGGAGTTGTTAGAACGCTACCCCAAGGCTGAAATCGCTCTTTCTTCACCATCCTACGATCGCATTCACAAGCTACGCCCAAAAAATCCATTAGTCAATATTTTGGCAATTGTGGGCAATAGTCAGGGGATTGATACTGAGGTCGATCAAGCTTTACTCCAACAATGTGGTAACGCAGAAGTCTGCTTTTTGGTAGAACCACAACGTAAAGAATTAACCGAGCATCTTTGGGGCAAAAACTGGGATATTCTCTTCTTTGCTGGGCACAGTTCCAGTAACAAAAATGGAGAAAGTGGACGAATTTACCTTAATAAGACTGATAGTCTGACCATTGGCGAATTAAAGTATGCTCTGAAGAAAGCCATTGAGAACGGCTTGCAACTAGCTATCTTCAACTCCTGTGATGGATTAGGATTAGCACGAGAATTGGCTGATTTGCAAATTCCTCAAATAATCGTCATGCGTGAACCAGTCCCAGACCAGGTTGCAAAGGAATTTTTAAAGTATTTTCTCCAAGGCTTTGCTGGTGGCGAGTCTTTATATCAAGCGGTACGCCAAGCACGGGAACGATTGCAAGGACTTGAGGATCGATTTCCCTGTGCAACTTGGCTACCAATGATTTGCCAAAATCCAGCGCAGATACCACCCACTTGGGATGAATTAAGGTCTCCAACAAAACCTAAAGATACACCGAATCTAGTTTTGTCTACCAAACGCAGATTGGCAACAACTTTGTTATCCAGTTTAGCGATTACAGGCTTGGTTTTTGGGGTGAGATGCGTAGGATGGCTAGAAAGTGTAGAAATTCCTGCCTTTGACCAGATGATGCGATCGCGCCCTGTGGAGCCACAAGATTCGCGTCTGCTGGTAATTGCAATTGATGATGACGATCTGGCAATTCAAAGACAAAATGGTGAGTCCTTGATTGGAGCTTCCATTTCCGAAAAATCTCTTAACAAAGTATTGGCAAAACTGAATAAATATCAACCCCGCGCGATCGGCTTGGATATTTACCGTGATTTTCAAGCCAAACAACCAGATTTAATTACTCGTCTTCAAAAAACTCAGAATTTGGTTGGCGTATGTAAAGGAAGTGATAGCACAGCAAACATCACTGGTATTAAGCCAGCACCAGAAATCCCCCCAACAAATCTGGGATTCAGTGACTTTATTCACGATTCTGATGGAGTTATCCGTCGCCATCTCCTGTTCATGAACCAGGAGCCGACATCGTTGTGTCCTGCTACCTTTGCATTCAGTCTACAACTAGCTTCCTTGTATCTGCGTCCTTCAGGAATTCAACCAAAGTTCACCCCAGAAGGGAATTTGCAACTCGGTAAAACTATTTTTCCGAATCTGAAGTCTCGCACTGGCGGCTATCACGATATTGATGCTAATGGCGGTCAAATCTTACTTAACTACCGCTCTCCAAAACAGATAGTCCAACAGGTGAAACTAACCCAATTCTTAGCTAATCCAATTAGCCCCAGTGCTATCAAAGACAAAATTGTTTTGATTGGTGTGACAGCTAGGGGGGATTCTCCAGACACTTGGCCTACACCATACGGGGCTCCTTTAGATGAGCAAATGCCAGGAGTGTTAGTACAAGCCCACATGATCAGCCAGATCCTCAGTGCTGTGCAGGATGGGCGGCCATTGCTGCGGGTTTGGTCGCTGTGGGTTGAGGTGGCCTGGATTTGGGTTTGGTCTTTGGTAGGAGGAGTTTTGGCTTGGCGAAAGCTTTCCTTACCTTGGTTGGCATTGGCAGTTAGCATTACCTCTGGTGTTCTCTATATAGTTTGCTTTGGTCTATTAATTTCGGGTGCATGGGTGCCATTTATCCCGTCGATTTTGTCGCTAGTAGCCACGGTTAGCCTGCTATCAATTTATAATTCAGCAACTAAAGTACAGGTAAAGAATGGGCAATAGGGAAAGATTTTTTTGATTAAATTTTTGGATAAGCAGCAGATAAATCTACCAGGCTTACATAGTTCAAAAAGGGTTTTTATGAAGTCAAATTCACAACCGATAAAACTGTTTTTAGTAGTAGCTTTTAGCTGTACCAATTTATTAGTTAGCCTGACTCCAGTACTGGCAAAACCAAAAGTCGGTTCTTCAACTAGCGATGCCTACGGCGGTCTACGCCTACGCTCTGAAGCTAAAACAAGCCATACTAAAGCCACATTTAATCAACCTGCAATTCCATCTGGCCCTCCTCCTGGAGGCCGCGTTCGTGGTGGAGCGAAGCGCAACATAAATGGATGCCAAACTACTAAACATGACTTGACTGCTTTAGTGTCCTTTACTCAGGAAGCTAACTCAGTAATCAATGTCTGGGGAAAGACAACGCTAGAACACCCAAGTTGGTTTTTCTATGTGCCATATACTAAAGATTTTCCTTATACAGTTGAATTTGTGCTGCAAGATCAAGACTCTAACGAGATTTATAAAAAACCGATCGTTCTACCAGAGAAAGCAGGAGTCATCAGTGTGTCTCTACCTACCACTTCTCCTGGCTTGGCACTAAACAAACAATATCGCTGGTTTTTCACCATTAGCTGTAACGAGGAAAAGAATTCCCCCCCGACTTACGTCGAAGGGGTAATACAAAGAGTAGAACTCAATCCCGCCGTAGTTAAAGAGCTAGAAACTACAGAACTTTTAAAGCGCTATGCTATCTATGCCCAAAACGGGATATGGTACGACGCACTTACCACACTGGCTCAACTGCGCCAGAAAAATCCTAAAGATGCAAAATTACAAACAGAGTGGCAGAATTTGTTAGGCAGCATCAATTTAGATGATATTGCAGCAGAACCGATTTTTTGGGAGCAACCTTAGACTAAGAAACACATTTTCAGAGCAACTAAGTAGTTAGCCATAATTCAACATAAAATAAAATCCTAGTTGGTAGTGAGCGATAAACCACTCACTACCAACTAGGATTACTAGGACTAAATTACTAGAAACTTTAATTAATTTCTTTCTAGCTACTTGCCTTTATCCAAAATCCAAAATTGATTAATCTTCTTTTTGTAAAATATCATCATCAATCCCTTTCTCCCGATTAACATCAGGACTATCTGCTGTCCAATAGTCCTCTACTTCAGGAGATTCAGAAACCATCACAAACTCAGTTTCTTTTCTATGGTTATTTCCCCATTCATCTAAAACATCTTTAATTAACACTTCTTGCAACCAAATCTTAGCCACAACAGTCAGGGGTAGTGCTAGAAATAATCCTAAAAAGCCAAAGAAAGTTACGAAAAATAGTTGGGCAATTAAGGTTATGGCGGGCAGCAATGAGACTTGATGTGCCATCACCACAGGCGTAATGAAATTGCTCTCAACCTGTTGAATGATAAAGTAGAGAATCAAGACAGCGATCGCTTTCCAAGGCTCATCTAAGAAGGCGATCGCCATTGCTGGGATTACGCTCATCGTTGGGCCCAGGTTGGGAATCAAGTTAAAAAATCCCGCTAAAACTGCTAAAGCTAGTGCTGCCTTGACATGCAAAATTAATAAGCCAATAAAACTCATCACCCCCACTACAAAAATGGCAATGAAAGCGCCTGTAATCCATCCCTCCAAGGAAACTTCACATTTATCTAAAATCCCATCTACCCGTCGCCGATAAAATGAAGGGAAAAGCCGGACAAATACTTTGCGGTAAGCTATTGGGTCGGCTAACATCATTCCTGTTAAAACCAACACTAGCAAAATCTTAAGAACGACTTCTAAAGAGCCAGATACAAAGGCAAAAGAGTTTCCCAGCAAGCGATTGATGAAGGGCTGTATTTGTTGAATAAGGCTATTAATATCTGGAATGTAAGGAACTAACTGGTCAGGAATACGAGTTCTCAGAGCATCAAGCCAAGTATTAAAGCGCCCAAACCCTTTAGGAACCTGATAGGTTAGTTCTTGAAACTGCTGTGCAAATGGTGGGACAATAAGCCAGAAAAAACCCACAATGCCTGCGAAAAAGATCGCTACTGCCAGGAGAACGGCGAATCCACGCTTCATCCCAAAGCGTTGGAAGCGTTTTGCTAGCCGATTCAAGGTCGTTGCTAACACAACTGCGGCAAACATGAGCAAAAGCACTTCCCGGATTTGCCACAGGATGTATAAAGAAAGAACTATGGCGATTAAGCCGATCCATTGACCGAGGTTCACAGGCTAACTCCCAACGGTTGGCAAGATGCAATTTTGTTGTAATTCAGCTAGGTTAGCTGATTTTAGTCACTTGTGCGTAGATCGTTTGAGTTAATTTTGTTGCTGTGCTTGAAATCGCCACAGTAACGCGATCGCTATAATCACAATCGGCAACAATACTATAATTAGCGCGTTGGTTCCTGTCGCCGGAATTGATAGACTTGGCCCCACATACTTAATTAATAGTGATAACAAAGCCGACAGTAAAAGCAGTTTCAGAACAAATCCTAGTTGATTTCCCATAAAAGTACGGCATAAAATTGTGGTACATACGAGTTTCCTCTGTACCGTTCAGTTTCTACAATAAACCTACAGATACAATCCTTTCCAACTTTCTTTAGGAAATTCGTTCGCTTTTTTACGTCAAACTCAACCAGCCAAAAATTTGTTCTACAGTCAGTTCCAACTCGATACCCTCTAGGATGGGTAATTTATCTGCACCTTCGTATAATTCCACCCTCTGTCCAGGAAACACCCCCAGCACACTTTCGTCTTCGGGGTTGATTAACCAGCCTAATTCATTACCATTGCGCGAACAAAGCAATAATTTACTCAACACTTTTTTTAACTTTTGGTCTGGGGAAAGAATTTCAATTGCCCAGTCGGGATGAATTTCAAAACGATTAGCAATTCTGCCAGATGGAGTTTTAGAAATTCTATCCCAACGAAACACAGACACATCAGGGACGATAGAAGCACCGCCAAAGGTACAGCGTAGTTCTGAAAAAGCGATAGAAATTTTCTGCCTTTTAGCTATACCGTTAATTGTTTCACAAAGAGTAACCTGAAGTAAGCTACAGCACTTCCGTCTGTTATAAGGTACACTAGATTAAAATATAAATACTTTTAAATGAAGTCATACTCTGTCGAGCTTCGAGAAAAAATAGTTGCGGCACATCTTCAGAAAAACATCTCAATCAGGAAAGTAGCTAATATATTTTCCGTCTCAAAGAGTTTAGTCCAAAAGCTTGTAAAACAACAAAAAGTTGAAGGAAATTTACAATCCAAGCTGCGAGGAAAGCCACAATTTAGTCATCTAACAAATGCTGACATAGAGTTGACAGAATTAGTTGCATCACATCCAGATGCAACATTAATAGAATTGTGTGAATTATTTGCAGACAAGACTGGCAATTTCGTAGGTCGAAGTGCAATGTGTCGTGCGTTACAGAAATTAGGATTAAATCGGAAAAAAAAACAAAGCGGAGTACCCAAGCAGGCACGGAGAGAGTCCTGAATTTAAGATTAGATTTTTGGGAAAAGGTCAAACATATAGAGCCAGAAAATTTAGTATTTTTGGACGAAACTGGCGTTCTACTTGGTTTAACAAGGACTCATGCCCGTTCACAAATTGGAACAAGAGCTTACTCTCTTAACCCCTTCTATCGGGGATCAAAAGTTACAGTAATTGGAGCAATTAGTATTAAAAAAGTAGTCGCATTAATGACAATGAATAATTCAATGGATGGCGTTGCAAATGATGTATTTATTGAGAAGTTTTTAGTACCAGAGTTATGGTCAGGAGCAGTCGTAGTGATGGATAATTTATCCGCGCATAAACTCGATTCAATTGTGCCAATGATTGAAGCTGTCGGCGCTTCAGTTCTTTGTTTATCCCCATATTCTCCCGATTTTAATCCAATTGAATTATGGTGGTCACAACTCAAATCTTTCTTACGCAGTTTTGCTCCAACTACAACAGAAATGGTTGATAAACTAATATCAGTTGCACTCGACTTAATAAATCCTCAACATTTAAGAAACTGGTTTGCTAATTGCTGCTACTGTACCTCATAACAGCCGGAAGTGCTGTATATTCACCTTCAGGCATTGGTTTTTGAATAACTTTCCCGTTGATAAATTCTGATGCTGGCTCAGTTTCTGACAGTTTGAGGAACTCATCTAAAGTTAGTTGGGGTTGAGTTGCGATCGCCATCAGCAAATAGCATAGAGGGGATGGTTTAATTATGTGCCTTAGTGATCGCCTAGAGTATTGATTCACTAAATTAAATTGTCTCTTTGCTTTATACTCTTGACAAAAAACAGTATTTACGCTGATGATGGCTGTAAAAAATACAGCCATTATAAATAGTGGTACATCGCTTGTTACACCAAAGTATCGGGGATGAACTGAATGTAAAGAAAGAACCATTGAAGAAAAATTCAGAAGTTAGATTTAGGAGCCAAGCCAGAGACGTTTCCGTTACTCCGGTCAAATCGAGACCACTAAATCTGCCTATTTAGCGTGGGTCTTAAACCTCTCTATTCAGAGGATGGCGGACTTGCTACTGCTTCTTTGGTCAGAAGAAACAACTGAATTCTGGCCAAAGAAGACATCCGGCTCCCCTCCTGACTCCTGAATTCTTATTTAGTAAATATTAAGGAGAAGGGTGCCAGTGAAACAAGTCGTTACAGAGAACTCTATTATTAGTTCAGTATTTTATAAGAAACAAATATTAAACAAGCCTGTAAGTATAATCTCTGGACTACGACCTCTGGCATTCGGCTTTGTTTTAGCAGCAGTATTATCTAATTATCAGCAGGTCATTGCCCAAACTCCAAATCCTGACACCCTACCACCCGGTCGGTTAGAAGAAGTTCCGGTAACACCCTTACCCACTGACGTGTTGCCACCAACAGATAACAATCAATTAGTCCCTTTGCCCACAATACCAGATGAGTCAATTCCAAGTCAGGATAACTCGAATGCGAAATTTCGGGTAGATCGGATTGAAGTTGTAGGTAGTACAGTTTTCAAACCAGAGCAATTTGCCACGATTACCAATCCCTTTGTCGGCAAAGAAGTGACATTTGCAGAATTATTGCAAATCAAAGATGCGATCGCTAAGCTTTATATTGATAACGGTTATGTAACCACAGGAGCATTGATTACACCGCAGACACTAGAAGCAGGAACAGTAAAAATTCAGGTAATCGAAGGCAGTCTGCAAGAAATCAAAATCATTGGTAACAGACGATTACGTAGTCAATACATTCGCGATCGCATTCAACTTGGTGCTGGCAAACCCCTAAACGTACCACGCCTCCTAGAAAAACTCCAACTACTCCGCCTCGATCCACGCATCCAAAACCTCTCAGCCGAATTACAAACAGGCGTGCATCCGGGAAGCAATGTATTGCAAGTTGAGGTTGAAGAAGCAGACACTTTTAAACTGACGGCAAGCCTAGATAATGGGCGATCGCCAAGTGTGGGTAGTTTTCGCCGGGGAGTGGATCTGCAAGAAGCCAATTTATTAGGTTTGGGTGATACTCTGAGTGTAGGATACGCCAATACTGATGGCAGTAATAGCATTAATGCCAATTACACACTACCGATTAATGCCCACAATGGTACTATCTCCTTTGGCTTTAGCCAAGGATGGAACCACGTTATTGAAAAACCATTCAGTGTCCTTGATATCCAGTCAGATTCTCAATCTTATGAATTGGGATATCGGCAACCACTGGTGCAAAAACCAACTCAAGAGTTGGCAGTCGGGGTGTCATTCTCGCGTCAATCAAGCCAAACTGAGTTGGGTATTGATAATATTGGGCCGTTTCGCCTCTCCCCAGGTGCAGATGAGAACGGAAAAACGAATATTTCGGCTTTGCGCTTTTTTCAAGAATATACCCAGCGAAGTAACCAGTATGTGTTTGCGGCGCGATCGCAATTGAGTTTTGGGGTAGATTGGTTCGATGCCAATGTCAGTGAAAATGAACCAGATAGCCGCTTTTTCGCGTGGCGGGGACAGACGCAGTGGGTACGACAATTAGCACCAGACACCCTATTTTTAGTTAGGGGCGATTTCCAATTAGCGGCAGATTCCTTGGTACCTTTAGAGCAATTTGGTCTTGGTGGACAACTAAGTGTCCGGGGCTATCGCCAAGACGCATTACTTACAGATAATGGTCTGTTGTTTTCGGCAGAATTTCGAGTCCCAATTGTTCGCGTGAACAAGATTGACGGGGTGCTGCAACTGACACCCTTCATTGATGTGGGTAAAGGTTGGAACGTCAACGGCGAAAATCCATCGCCAAGTACCCTTGTGAGTACTGGGTTGGGGCTGTTGTGGAAGCAGGGTGATGACTTATCGGCTCGTTTAGATTGGGGCATTCCTTTAATCTCGGTGGATGGTGAAAAGCGATCGCTCCAAGAAAATGGTTTGTACTTCTCACTCCGTTATTCGCCATTTTGACCTGGATTTTTCACTTGTGATAAATCAAGAAGTGTGGGAGGTGTGGGAGGTTGGGAGGTGTGGGAGGATGGAGAAGAAGTCTTACCCCCCATACTCCCCACACTCCCCACACTCCCCACACTCCTCTGCCTACAGTATCAGTATTTTAAAATGCAAAGTATAAATAAAGGCTTGGCGATGAGTAAGACCCCTCTTTGGTTAGTTCTGTGTGGTGGAATAATACCGTTAATAGCCCTGTTTTGTCACTCTGGCAGTAGTATAATAAGGTACAAATGCTAGAGCCAAGACACAGAGTATGGTACAGCCCCGTCCAGCCGCACCAACAGTAAAATTTGTGGACGAATATTGCCAGTGGTATAAAAGCCTGTTTCCAGATGTTAGGAGCTTCGAGGCTTTTAAGTACCTTCATGTAGGGTGTATTTCTGAACTAAAAAGGAAAACCTTACCAGAAATAGCAAAAATTGTAGGATTGGATAACCAACAAGGTTTGCATCATTTTTTAACTACATCACCGTGGGATCTTAGTGGTGCAGAAAAGTCCTGAAGGCTTGATATATGGGGAATTTTACTAAGACAAGGGTGACAGAGAGGGGGAAGACATGGGATGCTCAAGTTTCCACACAAAAACTACTCCATGTCAGTCCCCCATCTTTATCGTCAACTGCAAGTTCAACTAAGTCAATGGATTTGTCCCCAAGATCAACGACATCTGCAAGTCTTTTGTGAGAATGTCGCCGCCATTTTGCAAGCTCAAAGCGCCTGTCTGAGCCACTGGTTGCCCTATCTGAGTCATAGGGAGTGCAAAGCTCGCAGCCACATGGAGCGCTTAAACTACTTTGTCCATAATCCCAAAATCACTGCCGAAACCTTCTATTTTCCTATGTTGCAGCAGTTCTTGAACTCCTGGGAGGGCATGGCGATGACACTAACACTTGATACCAGTATGTTATGGGATCAATATTGCTTAATTGAGATCTGTTTAGTTTGGGGTGGACGCTCTATTCCACTTGGTCAAACGGTATTGGAGCATGGCAGTGCCACCGTGGGCTTTGAGGACTACTGCCCCGTGTTAGAAACGACGTTAAGGCTGCTGCTTAGGCAGAATGTCATGTGACGTTGTTAGCGGATCGAGGATTTGAACATGGTGCGTTGATCCGGTGGTTACGGGAGCATCAATGGTCGTGGTCTATTCGGGCGAAATCGGACTTGAACATTACCCTCTCCAATGGTCAAACGGCTGCGGTTGCAAACTTGCTTCCCCAAGAGGGCGAAGCTTATCTGTTTCGAAAAGTCAAAGTTTTGCAGGACATTGAGTGTCATCTCGCCACCGCTCATTTAGCTCTGGCAAGTGAGGCTTGGGCTGTCCTCTCCGATGTGCCGCCGTCCTTGCAGACTTTTTGAGGTTTATGGTCAGCGATTTGGCGGCATTGAGCCACATTTTAAGGATTATAAGTCCGCCGCTTTTGAACTCATCCGCTCCCACTTGCGCGACCCTCAAGCGCTGAATTGTTTGTTGATGTTGCTAGCGCCTGCCACCTTAATTGCTATTGCTGTTGCGGTGGTGGTGGTCGGTGAAGGTCGGCGCAAAATGCTGGATTGGCACAGCCAGAGGGGATTGAGTTTCTTACAATTAGGATTACGCGAAATTGAACGGTTGTGTTATCAACGCCTCCCAATTCCTCTATTAGCTACCTTACCTCGGAAGAGTCCCCCATCTGCCACTGCTTCACTTAAAAAACGAACGCAGATAGAGCAACAAATTGAGTTCTCCCGTGTCACTGTGTTCTCAACTTGAGACTTCGGAAAGTTTTCTGCACCACTAAGCCCGTCGTGTCGGTTTCACCTTTGAGTTAGGTTTTAATTTTGCAACCAATATAAGACGTGCTTCTGGGGATAATGATTTGATTCCATCCACTCCTGCCGTCTTTTTACCTTGGTTGTCTTGTGTTACCCGACGTACCGATAAACACTTTGCTGCCCAGGACTTCATCAGCGTCTTCTGGAGTCTACGAAATGCTTTGACATCACCACGAAGAGATGCTTTGTAAATTCGTTTTTGCAACTTAAAAACACGTCGTTCGAGCTTACGCCAGTTGATATGTTTCCATTCCCCCATCGATTCATTACTCTTTGCTTTCCTGTTTGGGTTAGTCTTCAGGGGAAGGAAACCGTTATTGGTTAGTTTGGGAGTAATTTGTCCTGTATTAGACTTTTGCATTGCTACTCATAACTTTACATTCCAAATCACCGTGAGTCCGTCAGCATATCCTTACCATTACAGCAAGGCATTCGCTTCTGACTCAATCTTTCCTGTTCGTTGCATACAGTTAGCACCTACTTGATATCGACCGATCAAGGGCAACGATAGGTTACTTCGTTCCGAACAACCATTGTTAGAACCTTTAGAGATGATGCTATCCACCGGGTTTCTTTTGGGAGTGCTTGCTAGTCAATGGAGAATTGCCAGCCCCTTATCCTTTGCCTTTTGGCTCCAGCGCAAAAAGCCTTATTTCGCTGGTTCAGAGTTACGATGGTTCAGACGCATCTTTGCTTACGCTACTCATGGGTTCATGCTCGAAGGGAACCAGCTTAGGCTGCCAGTTTTTACCTCCTTTTCATCTCGCTTTACGGATTGATGGCTAGTCGCTACCGTAGGGATGATGCTGTTACCGTTGCACCTACGGAGAGGGACTTCTCTTTTTTTACTTGGAGTCACCCTCATGGTTATTCAGTTATCATCTGAGAGAGATTAAAGTGCGAACTCAACCCATTAGGGTTATCTCTCAAATGTCACTCATCCCTGAATATTTCTACTCATTTCGAGTGAACGAATCGCACTCTCCAACCTCTAACTACCGGGGCTAATTTCATAGCCTTTGTGGTAGCGCCATAATTCGAGTTATTGACGATAGCTTTTACTTTCTTACGGAAGGCTTTAAAGTTACACACTGATGGAGTGCTTCTAAATTTTCCGTTGCTCTGAACTCTAAGGTTCCAGCCGAGGAAGTCAAAACCATCTGTCGTAGCGGTTATTTTGGTTTTCTTTTGGCTTACTTGCATTCCGCGTTTGCGGAGAAACCGCGCTTTCCGCTTGTCTCCAACTTGAACCGCTTTAAATACGCGCTTTTGAAGGCGGAAAAGATTTCGGCGGAATTTCTTCCACGGTAAGGCTTTCCAAGATTCACTAGTTTGGTAACTGTGTCTAATCATTTTCTCTTCTCTAGTTTGTATTTTCTGAACACCTCAGTCTAATTACGGACTGTCCTACCCTAACTGTGGGGATTCCTCCGCTCGTCTGGTCTACCTGAGATTCGACTGTCTCAAGACCCACAATTAGTTTTTATTCGTTCCCTCGGAGAGATTGATTGTTCCGTTAGGTGTAGCCATTTCAACTATTGGATTCCCTAGACTCTTGCCGCTATCACCTCTAGAATGCGGCGGGATTTTCCAATGAAGTTAGGGTTTTTATGTTGCGCCCTATTCCTGGCTAAGTTGCTTTTCTAGGCTCTGTTTCACCTTGGGAACTCCCTGTTAGCACCAGTGTCAACCCGCAACGGTCGTCTGATTGCACCCTTTTCCCAGCTTCACTCTACAAGAACCGAGCTTGTTCGGTGTGGGCAGATAAGGAGTCAATTCTGAGTCTGAATGGCAAGACTTACACTTGCATCTGACCGAGAGTTCAGCCTTTAGTGACAGTAATCTGCTGTCGGGCTGGCTTAGTTATGTACGGACTAGTTACCCTGATTCACTAAGCAACGAATCGCACAGAAGCTGCCAGAGCGATCGCTAGCGGCAAAATTCGATGTTCCTGAATTTGAATCCTGGCGTGGAGTGTTTCTGCTGTATCATCTGGCAATACTGGCACTGCGGCTTGCATCAATATTGGGCCACTGTCCATTTCTAAACAAGCGATATGCGCCGTACAACCAGTGATTTTTACCCCAGATGCCAAGGCTTGTTCTACAGCATGGATTCCCTTGAAACTAGGTAACAAACTAGGATGGATATTAATAATTTTGTCAGGAAAGGCATCCATGAAAACTGATGTTAACAATCGCATCCAACCTGCCAAAATCACCCATTCCACATCGTAGTGCCGCAATGTCTGCACAATTTTTTCATCTAACTCTTCTCGGATTTTATAGTTGCGGTGATTTAATAAAACAGCTTCTACACCTCTATTGGCTGCTTTGACGGCTGCTTTCGCCGAGGGGTTATTGTAAATTAAAACTTGAATTTGAGCATTTAACTGTCCATCTTGGATAGCTTGAGCAACTACATCAAAATTGCTGCCATTCCCAGAAGCCATAATTCCTAGTTTTAAAGGGGCGACTTGTTGGCGAACATCGCTAATACTGGGAGAAACCAAGCTCAGGGTAGAATCAGGGCGGAGGGTCATAAACAGCTAAGAGGGAAAATTATAGATGCCAAAAATATATAATACGTACAATTTTGTGTAAAAGCGTAGCTTGTTTAATGCAAGGGGACGCATTAATATTGTTAGCCAATGCATTGGCATTGTTACCCGATGCATTGGCATTGTCAACCGATGCATTAATATTGTTACCCAATACATTGGCATTGTTTGCCGATGTATTGGCATTGTCAACCGATGCATTAACATTACAGGGTATTGCCAAATTTACTTTGCTATGAATTAATGAAATGCTCTACTAAGTCGTGGTTGGATACTGATACAGTAGCTGCCTGGATTTTTCTTACATAAATAGGTAAGATTTATACTTTAATTTAGCAGTGTCTCTTTCCATGTTGCGATGTCTACGACGGACTACGCCTACGCTTGATTAAATTTTGCTCTAAAAATTTAGCTTATAATCTAGTCCGGTTGATAGAGATAATATTCTAAAACTTGGTATAAAGGAAACAATACAGAGATTAAAGCCGCATAGGATTTGATCGCAGCATAGGTAAATTAAATGGCGAAGGTAGCGTTGCTGATTGGGGTCAGTGAGTATGAGCCAGGGCTAAACCCGTTGCCCAGTGCAGTTAGAGATGTGGAAGCAGTGTATGGTGTACTGCTGCATAGCGAGATGGGCGGGTTTGCCGCGTCAGATATTACCCTGCTAAAAAATCCTGAGCGACAAGTTGTAGAAATGGCGATCGAAACGCTATTCTCTGGACGGCACAAAGATGATTTGCTGTTGCTGTATTTTTCGGGACACGGCATCAAAGACGATCGCGGTAGGCTCTATCTGGCGACTCGCAACACCAGTAAGACGCAGCAGGGCGAATTGATTCGCTCAACGTCGGTGTCTGCCAATTTCATTCACGATCGCATGAGCGAAAGCCGCTCCCGTCGCCAGGTGGTGATCCTAGATAGCTGCTTTAGTGGCGCGTTTGCCGAGGGAATGTCTGCCAAATCTGATGGCGGCACCATTGACATCCGGGAGCAGTTAGGCGGTGAAGGACGAGCAGTGTTGACTTCTTCTACTTCGACTCAATATTCCTTTGAGCAAGAGGGGCAAGATTTATCGATTTACACTCGCTTTTTGATTGAAGGTATCAAGTCGGGAGAAGCCGATCGCGATCGCGATGAGTTTATCTCCATTGATGAACTTCATGAGTACGCCAGTCAGAAGGTACGAGAAGTTCAGCCGGCGATGAAGCCGGAAATCTATGCAATTCGAGAAGGCTTTAAAATTCGACTGACAAAGGTGGCTCCGGGCGATCCCAGACAGCGATACCGTAAAGAGGTAACGCGATTTATTCATCGAGGCGAAATTTCTTTTGTTGGTCGTCGTACATTGGATGTACTGAGGACTCGCTTAGGATTGGAGACAACTGAGGCGAAGGCGGTTGAAGATGAGGTGTTGGAACCGTATCGCAACGAGTTCCGGGAAAAACTCCAGCAGTATCAGCAGGTGTTTACTGAACTACTGGAGCGAGATGAGACAATTACAGATAGCGATCGCCTCGATCTGCAAAATCTCCAGCAAATTTTGGGGCTGCGGAATGAGGACACGATGCCGATTGAGGCTTTAGTGACTGCACGGTTTAAGACGCATCAACAAAACTTGCAAACATATCAGCAAGCGTTTACAACGGCACTGCGACAAGAGTTTCCGTTGAGTGCAGCAAGCCGCGATCGCTTACGGCAAACTCAGCAGCAATTAGAGCTTGCAAATGGAGATATTGCCGCGATAGAATCTCAGATTACGGCTGAGGTAGAGGCATATCGCCAGAAACTCCAGGATTACCAACGGCTGTTTTTTACTGCCACGCAGAAGGAATATCCTTTCAGTGCGGCAACCCGCAATGATTTACGCCAACAGCAGCAGCGCTTGGGACTGACGGATGTAGATGTTGCACCAATTGAAGCGCAAATCACAACACAGATTGAAAGCTATCATCAAAAACTCCAGCAGTACGAACAGGCGTTTGTCAAGGCGACGCAGCGCTGGCATTATCCAGATGAGGTGACGTGGAAGCAGTTACACCAAACGTGGCAGACGTTGGGGTTAAGTGATAGAGATGTGGGGGCGATTGAGAGGCGGATTAATGGGGAGATTGAAAGACATCAAGCAAACTTGCGGCAATATGAGCAAGAGTTTACAGAAGCTGTTCAGCAAGAATATCCGCTCAGTGCTTTCAAACGCTCTCAACTAACTCAACGTTATCAAGCGTTGAATCTGACTGCTGAAAATGTGACTGCAATTGAAAATCCAATTGTTGCTGCGATCGCGGAACATCGGCAAAAGCTTCAGCAGTATGAGCAGGTATTTAGAGAGTCGATGCAGTTTGAATATCCTCTTAGTGATGCTACTCGTGAAGAACTTCAGCGCTTTCAACGAATTTTAGAACTAAATGATGCAGATATTTCTGCGATCGAAGCAATTATTATTCAACCATCTTTAGAAGCAGAATACCGGAAACAGCAAGAGAGAATCAGACAGCAGCAGGAGGCAGAAAAACAACAAGAAGAAGCTGTACGACTAAACCAGCAGGAGGCAGAAAGACAACGACAGCAGGAGGAAGCAGAATATCGCCAAAAATTACAGCAGATGGACATCACTGCAATTGAAACCAGAGTTGTAGCAAGCCAAGAATTGATTAAACCTCCGATTCAGCAGTCAAGCTCTGCTCAACCCACTCAACCGGCTCAAGAGCGAATAACCCGACAAAAGTTTTTGAAATGGGCTGGCTTGGGAGGTGTAGGTTTGGTGACAGCAGTGTTAGGTCATGAAATTTTTAAGGGTCAATCACCGACACCTAAATCTACTATTATTGAACCTGCTAATCAACCTACTAATCAACCTACTAATAAATCAATAACTATCTCTGTACCTGAACCTAAATATATTCCCTTTAAGTTTGAAACGGTAACGGTAGATAAAAAGGGACAGATAATTAAACGAGAGCCTAACAAGCAAGCTAAGTTCTTTAACGAGGACTTAGGAAATGGCATAACTTTAGATATGGTTCAGATTGTTGAAGGCTCTTTTAATATGGGTTCACCACCCGGTGAAAATGGTCGAGCCAAAAATGAAGAGCCACAGCACGTTGTGAATGTCCCTGCTTTTTTTATCGGCAAGTTTGAAGTGACTCAGGAACAGTACCAGCAAATAATGGGTAGCACTCCGTCAAAATTCAAGGGAGCAAAACGTCCTGTAGAGCAAGTGTCCTGGAATGATTCAGTGGAATTTTGCAAAAAGCTGAGTCAAAAAGCTGGGCGTGAATATTGCCTACCTAGTGAAGCCGAGTGGGAATACGCCTGTCGTGCAGGAACAACGACACCATTTCACTTCGGCGAGACGATTACAACTGAGTTAGCTAACTATGATGGAGATTCCACTTATGCTTCTGCACCAAAAGGAAAAAATCGTCAAGAAACTACAGAAGTAGGAAGTTTTTCACCCAACGCCTTTGGATTATACGATATGCACGGGAATATCTGGGAGTGGTGTCAAGATACTTGGCATGACAGCTATAAAGGAGCGCCTAGTGATGGAAGTGCATGGATAGATAATGATAATAAAATTCGGATGCTGCGGGGCGGTTCCTGGTACGACGTTCCTGGAAAATGCCGTTCCGCGTCCCGTAACCTCAACTTTAGCGTGGGGCGCAACCTGATCCACAGCAATCTTGGTTTTCGGGTTGTCGTTTCCGCCGTTGGGAGGACTCCTTAGCCCTTTATTACAAATAGCTACATTGAGAGTATTACTAGATGAAAACATTAGAGTGAGAGCAAAACAACTAGAACAACAAGGGATTAAAGCCATTGATGCTCTCCATGTTGTTTGTGCCGAAGCTTCTCAAAGTGATTATTTTATCACCTGTGATAAGAGATTAATCAATTGCTGTCAAGGTTTAACACTCAAAGCAATCAACCCGACTGATTTTCTTTTGGAGATGGAAGATGACAATTAAAGTTATTAACGAACAGCAAAATTTACAAGAAGTAATGCAGGTACTTTTTACACATTTAGAGCCATCGAAGGTGATGAAATTTTTGGCAGCTTGTAAATTAGGTGAAGGTGATTATTTACAACTAAAAGAAAAACTGTTTGCTCAAGAGAATGTTGATAGTTTGTATGAAAAAATTCAAGCCTATCAAGACATAGAATGAAACTTGAAGAAGAATTCAGAAGCAAAGCCGGAGATGTTCCACCTACGGTCAGAATTAAGCCAACTAGAGATAATTATGAACCAAGAGTTTACCCAAGCGTAGGCGTAGCCCGTCGTAGACATCGCTAATGCTAGGAGAAACCAAGCTAAGGGTAGAATCAGGGCGGAGGGTCATAAACAGCTAGGAGGAAAAATTATAGATGCCAAAAAAAACATATACTACTAAGTCGTGGTTGGATAATGATACAGTAGCCGCCTGGACTTTTCTCACACCAGCACTAAGTTTACTAGGCGTTTTTATCATTTGGCCGATCGCTTATTTGTTTTACCTCAGCTTTACTGCTGGTAGTTTCACCTTAAAAGGTACTTATTGGATAGGCTTAAAAAACTATTGGCGCTTGCTACTTAACCCCGACTTCTGGCAAGTTTTGGGTAACACCTTTTATTTTACTGTTGCCACCATTATTCCCAGTTTAGTTATCTCGTTGGGATTGGCTGTGCTATTAAACCGCTCTATTCCCTTGCGGGGCATCATGCGGAGTGCATACTTTCTACCTTCGATTATTTCACTTGTGGCAGCCGGTTTGGGATTTCGCTGGCTGTTTCAAACATCAGGGCCAGTAAACGGACTTTTAGATTTTTTTGGCATTCCAGCCATCCCCTGGCTAGGAGATACATTTTGGGCAATGCCAGTAATTATTTTAATGAGTATTTGGAAACAACTCGGTTTCAATATGGTAGTTTTTTTAGCAGGCTTGCAAGCCATTCCTCCAAGCCGTTATGAAGCAGCAGATTTGGATGGAGCAAATGCTTGGCAACAATTTTGGCATATTACTCTGCCTGGATTGCGCCCGACTGTGATATTTGCAGTCATCACTACCGCGATTTTTACATTGCGGAGTTTTGAGCAAGTTTTTGTCATGACTGGCGGCGGGCCACTGAATTCGACTAATTTGCTGGTTTACTACATTTATCAAGAGGCTTTTGGTCAATTTGATTTTGGTTATGCAGCAGCAGCAGCAACGGTGTTACTAGCAGTGACGCTGGTATTAGTTTATTTTCAACTGCAAACTTGGAAAGAGGAGTAGGGGGACTTAATGCATAGAGTATTCACCACTTCTGAATTCTGACTCCTGAATTATGACTCCTGTTTTATTTTTTTGATAGGCTGCGATATTCCCAAGGATTAACAAATTTAGTGTCACTCCAAACCCCAACACGTTGTTCCTTGGCTTCAGCTTCGGCCTGTTGAACTAAATCTTTGCTGGGACACTTGTTTAAGTAAGGACGATACACCTTTGCCAATCCTTCTTTTAACAATATCTGCTGCACAAAAGTGCCATTTTGTAAACGGACTTCGGCAATTTTGCGTCCATAGCGATCGCTATCTGTGATATTCAAAGTCACGCGATCGCCTCCTTGTTGCACCAGTTGTTGCACACGTTCTTGAGCTTTCACACCCCAAGTAAATTGATTGCGATCGCTAGTGCGTTTACTCTGCTTTTCTTTATTAGAGTGGGCTATTTCTGGCGCATCTACACAAGCAAAGCGCACGGTAAAATTTTTGCCGTTGGTATCTTTAACTACTATAGTATCCCCATCACTCACTCGCTCAACTGGTTCTCCAGAAGTATTGACAAAGCGATCGCAGCCTATCAAACCCAAAATTATAATAGTTGTACAAAGCCAAAATCGTACTGGTTTATTTAATTTCTCCATCCCAACTCACCTGCATTACCTCTGTGGCATGATATTAGCAAAATGATGAGATATATTTGTTAACCTTTGACATACTGCCACAGGCAATTCAAAATCCCAGCAGGTAAAACCATTTGGCGATACCTGAATAGAAAATGCACATTAGTATAAGAATTGTAACCTTCCAATTATCAGTGGCAATTTCTGATGAACTTCTTAACTCACATTCTGCATTTAGCTGGTTCAGGTGCTTTTGCCTATTACTCTGCTGCTCAAATTCGTGATTTAAAAACCCGTCCCAACATCCTTGCAGGGTTTTATTTCGCCGAATCTGGTTCTGTGCCGTTTTTATCTGCACTTAGCGATCGCGCCGCAGCCGAAGGCGATACATGGCTAGCCGAAAAACTAGCAAAACACGCATCAGATGAGACTAGGCATGGTAAAGTTTTTGCCCACGCTTTACAGCAGATGAATAAACAAGTTATAGATTTTAAGCGTCAACCCCAAACTACAACCACAAACAAATCACAACAGCAGCGTAGCCCATTTTTTGCAGCATTCTTTGAAGGCTACACCCAAGAACAACTTAAACCTGCTGTCATTGAGTGGGATGTGTTTATGGCTAGCACATACATTCTTGAATTAGATGCTAGTAAAGACTTTGCACGAATGGCGAAAGTATTACCTGATAACGAGCCAACTGGTCGTAACTTGAAGTTAGGAATGCTAAGTATTGCTCAAGATGAAACTGGACATGCTGCTTATCTCTACGAAGCCATGATGCGACGGATGTCTGCTACCAAAGTGGAAAAACTTGTAGATATGTGGCGAACCCGGAAAGTAAACGCCTTGTTAGCAATGGTTGGCGGTATCCTCCAGCGTAATGGTGAAACGCGATCGCTAGTTCAAGATAGTGCGCCGTCGGAAATCGATTCTGAGTTGATAGCTACGTAATTATAGCTATCATTGAGTATCTAATGTTAAAAAAAATTAGTCTATCAAAGAGAGCAGTTAAATTTTGTGGAATGTTGTAGATGTACCCATACTTTTAACTAGCAGTACTACCAGCAAACCTAAGTAAGGTACTTCTTAAAAACTGACTATGAAAGCTGAAGCAGAAAACAATCTCAGGCTGACTTGTGAAGTAGAAACTACCCTAAAGGTAATTGGCGGGCGCTGGAAAGTTTTGATTATTAGAGAATTAATGACTGGCGTAAAAAGGTTTGGTGAGTTACAACGAGCTTTACCTGGAGTTACGCAAAAGATGTTGACTCAGCAACTTAGAGAAATGGAGCAAGACGGTATTATTCATCGAGAAGTTTATCCTCAAATTCCACCAAAGGTAGAATATTCACTAACGCATTTAGGAGAAACTTTGCAACCAATTCTCTATGCTATGCATGAATGGGCTGTTCAGCACTCAAATCGAACAAATCACCATCAATATTGAGCATGGGTAATAAATAATAATTGCTCATTTTAAATTTGAGTTAGGAGATTATTTTTGAATCTTGAATTGTTTATTTAGACATGTCTAGAAATTAATAGAGACGTAAAATATTGCGTCTCTACATTCTTGTTTGAAGACATTTATTCATTGCTTCTTAAATATTCAATCGCTGCCTCTAATTTTGAGGGGTAAGTTTCAGCGAACCTTTCAAACCAAAGTCCTTCCGACGAAAGTGGATCTACTTTGGCTAACCATTCTTTTGCCTGTATTTTCAAACCCTCTAATTGTTTGGCTTTGAGTTGTTCTTGGCGAATTCGCTCCTGTTCTAGTTCTTGTTGTTTTTTTAACTCAATAGCAGCATCCTCTTCTGCAAAATTAGCCTTAACCTCTGCCAAAATGTTATCCATAAAAGATGCCGACTTTGGCGATGATGGAATAAAGGATTTGGCTGTGGCTGATTTGGACTGTTGCTGTTGTGGTTTTACTTCTTTATATTCAGTTTTGAGTTCGGCTAACAGCTTATCAATGGAATCCATTTTTGCAATTCCTATAAATGGTATATCTAGTCATTAATAGCATTGAGCAAGACTTCTGATAGACTCATATCTTCCATATCTTCCATAGTAATGGTGTCACAGATATCAAACTTAGCACCAGCACTTTGGAGTTCATCATCTAAGACTTTCAGAAAGCGAGTAGCTTGTGGATCTGTGCCCACTTGAATGAAGGAAATGGCTAATTCTTCATCTCGATCGATGCGGCGAGAAGCTTCAATAATTACCTTCATAACTGCTTTGCGATCGTCTGGTTCACCATCAGTAACCACTAAAATTGTTTCACCATTTGGCTTTGTTTGACCGGCTGCTTTGCGTTGTAAGTAATCGTCAGTTGCATGTTTCAACACACCTGCCAAGTCAGTTGTACCAGAGGGATCATTTTCTCGGAAAATTTGCCCTACTAGACTGGATGTAACGTTTTCGTATCGCTTGAATTTACCAGAAAATAAATAAATAGTGATACCATCTGGGTCAAATTGCTCACACTTGCTAGCTAAAGCTAAAGTAGATTCCTGTGCTGCAAACCATCTACTTCTGCCACCCTTTTGATCTTGGGTTGCCATGCTGCCGCTTTTGTCAATAATTAAGGTGTAATCACGATTTTCTAGCATTATTCAATTCTCCAGTTAAGAGTCAATCAATTTTAGATTTTGGATTTTAGTTTAACCGTTAACCTAAAAGTAGGTATTGGGAAATAAATTTGGAATCTGAGATTTTCCCATAGTTGAAAATAGTCGCTATGAACCCAGATTTAAGTTTTGATTTCTTCAACCTAAAATTTAAAATCGGTTACTCAACTATAGGCAATCAACCTATTAGTCAGTTATTGCGTTCGTCAATACATCTACAAGACTCATTTCTTCTAAGTCGTCTAAAGTAACCGTGTCGCAAATATCAAATTTAGCGCCGACACTTTGCAACTGGTCATCCAAAGCTTTAAGGAACTTAGTTGCTTGGGCATCTGAACCTACTTGAATGATCGAAATTCCTAATTCTTCATCACGCTCCATCTGGCGAGTAGCATGAATGATAACTTCAAATACAGCTTTGCGATCGTCTGGTTCACCATCGGTGATGACTAATATTGTCTCTCCGTTTGGCTTGCTTTTACCGGCTGCTTTACGTTGAAAGTAATTATTGAGTGCGTCTTGAAGCACACCAGCTAAGTTTGTCGTCCCAGCAGGGTCATTTTCGAGAAATATCTGTGCGACTTTCGCTGAAGTGACATCATCGTAGCGTTTAAATCTACCGGAAAACAAGTAAACGGTGATGCCATCGGGGTCAAATTGTTCGGCCTTTCTTGCCAAAGCGAGTGTAGACTCTTGGGCAATCTCCCATCTACTTCTACCGCCCACTTGGTCGGGTGTGGACATACTACCGCTTTTATCAATGATTAATGTATAGTCGCGATCGCTCATCATAATTTTCCTCTGATTGTTACCCTGCAATTCTAGTCTAACTCCGTTTTTTTACCAGTAAGCAAAGCCTTTAAGCTTTTGTATCAATTTCTACGTGAACTAGCCGCACTGACTTGGATTACAAAGTACAGTGTGGGCTGCCAATTTCACCGAGGAATGCCGTATCTCGGATCAGAATATAGATGATAGATGAAGCTAGTTTATAGTTATAGTCTGCGATCGCTTTATATCATGTCCTCTTAATCACTTAGGATATGCCATTGTGATTGGAACACAGCAATTGCAACAGTTCGAAGATTGCTTCTCTACGAGATGCTCCATCAACACTTCGTTCGCAATGACAACTAATTAGCCGGACATGATATTACCTAATCCAGCAAATATGAGGCTGTCGGTTTTTCGCCTGTAAGTGTACATAGCATAATTGAGTATAAAATTGCTGCGTGTTGCTGTACCAGTAAGTGGCAACTATCTCTGTAACAAGAGGCACCTCGATCAAGAAATCGTCCTCTTTCTTTGCTCAAAGTTAAAAAATCGTCTCTATGGAATGATGGCTTTATTTACTGCTTGATTCTTGCAGAAGTCTATGATAGCATCCGTACAAACAAAAAACTACGATAAGTCGGTCGACTTAAGGTAGATTGTAATTGTGTGTCATTGGTAAAACTGCTTAATTAAATTTATCAGCTAAAAATTTCATTTAAATTTCTAGCTAATTGCCAGTAGTGCAAACGGTAGAAATTCAGTAGCGAAAAAACGAAAACATTAAATATTTACTAATTCAGTATGGTAGAAATATCGCGCAAATCTTACTTAAATCTGTTCAATTCCTCTCTACTATTCTTAGTAGGAGGAGTATTCAGTTTATCCATGACTTTAGTCAGTTGTAAAGCACAAAATACACCAGAGCAAACCGCTAACGCCTCCAATAGCTCTAATAGCACTAAGACAAAAGTCTTACACATGGGCTATATGACAGCTGGAGACTTACTCAAGATTAAAGGACTGTTAGAGAAACGTTTAACCCCACTGGGTATGAAAGTCGAATGGTCAAAATTTGCTGCTGGTCCACAACTTTTGGAAGCAATGAATGTAGGAAGTGTAGATTTCGGCTTTGTCGGTGAAACTCCCCCCATCTTTGCTCAAGCGTCGGGTGTTCCTTTTGTTTATGTTGCTAGCAGCAAACCTGGAACTGGTGAGGGAACTGCTGTTGTAGTCGATAAAGATTCTCCAATCAAGACAATAGCTGACCTCAAAGGTAAAGGATTGGCCTTTCAAAGAGCTACTGCACAGCAGTATTTCGTTTTGAAGGTTTTGCAAGAAGCAGGGCTGAAACTCAGCGATATTAAACACATTAATCTCACACCATTAGAAACTCGTGCTGCATTTGAGCGTAAGAGCGTTGATGCAGCTGTAATTGGCGACCCCCACCTTGCTCTATTTCAGAAAACTGCTAGGATTCGGATTATCCGGGATGGTAAGGGAATTACTACCCAAGGAGGCTACTGGTTAGGCTCGCGTAATTTCGTTAAAGATAATCCTGATGTAGTTAAAGTCATATTAGAAGAAGTCAATAACATTGGTAAATGGGCTGAAGCTAACCCACGTCAAGTAGCTGAACTGATTTCACCTGAAGCGAAAATTGATGTTCCAACACTAGAACTGGTATCGAAACGTAGGCTTTATACATTAAGACCCCTTAGTGAAGAAGTTTTGTCAGGACAGCAGAAAATTGCTGACTTATTCTATGAGCAGAAATTTATCACTAAGAAAATCAATGTTAAAGAAGCGACGCTTTCTTCTGAACAATATGCTACTTTAACCCCTTCAGAAGTTAAGCCTTGAGCATTTGTAGTAAACATTTTAGGTTTTTACTAATCATTCTTTGATGAGAATAGAGCTTCGCTGTAGGGGCAATTCATGAATTGCCCCTACGACAGATGTGGTTTTTCCAATCATCTATATTTGCTCTTTCCTGCCAATGAAGTAGTAATTACGAATTACGAATTATCTCAATGCCTCCACTTCTTCAGGAACCTTCATTTGGTCGAGAATTCCCCAGATTTCTTGTAACATAGGCTCTAAGCCGGTGCGAGTAACTGCTGAAATTATAAAAACCGGGGCGTAGGAGAGATGATTAAGTTGGGTAGCTAAAGCCTCCAAATCGACAGTTTCCCGATCTACGGCATCAATTTTATTCAGCGCCAAAATTTGTGGCCGTTCTGCTAAACCCTGTCCATAAGCTTGTAATTCTTCTTTAATTGTGTTGTAATCCCTAATCACATCATCACTAGTGGCATCAATCAAGTGAAGTAGCACTCGCGTGCGCTCAATATGACGCAAGAAATCATGCCCCAACCCAGCCCCATGAGATGCTCCCGCAATTAGTCCAGGAATATCGGCGAAAACAGTACCATCGCCAGTCGGTTTTCGCACTACACCCAAATTTGGGATCAAGGTAGTAAAGGGATAGTCGGCAATTTTTGGACGTGCTGCTGATAAAGATGAAATTAAAGTGGATTTTCCTGCATTTGGTAGGCCAATAATCCCCACTTCTGCCAAAAGTTTCAACTCCAGACGCAGCTGCTTTATTTCCCCCGGTAATCCTGGGAGGGCGTATTCTGGGGCGCGATTACGGTTACTCAAGAAATGCTGATTTCCCAGTCCGCCTTTACCACCTTGGGCAATCAGTAAAGTCTGCTGAGGCTCAGTTAAATCTCCCAGCAGTTCGCCAGTTTCAGCATCATAAATAGTTGTACCGCAGGGAACTTCGATGATTAAATCCTTTCCTCCTGCCCCTGTGCAGTTATTTGGCCCACCACGAGTTCCTTTTTCTGCCTGAAAGCGATGATTATATCTGAAGTCCAGCAAGGTTTGTAGGTTTTCGTCGGCTACGAAAAATATCGAGCCGCCTCGCCCTCCATTACCACCAGAGGGGCCACCAGTCGGCACGTATTTCTCTCGCCGGAAGGCGACAATACCATCGCCGCCCTTACCAGCTTCAACTTCAATTTTTGCTTGATCGATAAATTGCATACTTAAATAATAGTGAGAAGTGAAGAGTGAGGAGTTACAAATTATAACTCCTTACTCCTCACTCCTAACTCTAACTAAATATATGGTGAAACATCTTCACCACATTTATCTGCTAGATAAGAGAGGGCGCGGAAACGTAAGCCCACCAGTTGCTCATACAAGGGGTTGATTTTACACATTGGGGGGATGTGGACAATCTTACGTCCAAATAAGGTGACATCCCGCTCAAAGGGACACTGGGAGGGAATCATTTTACACAAAAAGCGGGCTACTCTTGGGTCTTGAATATCTAGCCCATCCAGCCAGTCACGCAGAGGGTGTAGTGCATCAATTTGACGCTTTGTAAGTCCAGGGCTGGCGATCGCAGGGGTAAGTTGCTGTGGGTGTTCTAGGGTATGGCGAAGGGCTTCTAGTAACTCCTCTGGCTGTTCTAAGGCTTGGCAGAACTGATGCAGAACCTCATCTTCACTGGGAGAATAAGTACCATCTGCGATCGCTACCATCACTGCTGTCCTTAAGAAATTTTCTGCGGCTGGTGTACCTTTACCCAACACTGCGGCTAATTCTTCTGGCGTAATTACCTCTAGTGAGTCGCATTTAATCTTAGGAGCTAATTCATCTTTGGTGATGCTGGCAATTAATTCCTGTTCTTGGGCATCAAAATTACCATCTGCCCAAGCAATGGTGAGCAGTCCACGCAACCAAGCGGCAATCTGTTCGCTGCTGTAGGGGGATTGAACGGTACTTGTCATAAACTCACGTCTCAAGCTTTCCTCAGTCATTACTAAGCTACCCTAATCGGCGACTAGGAAGATAGTCTGGGCAGCACAGAAAAATAAATCAGAGAGATTTTCAAGTCGCAAAAGCCGATCTTAGGGTAAAATTCATTTATCCTGTTATTGAGAATCTTTATAGTTAAAGTAAATTTGATTGGAGTATCTCAAATATTCGTGCTACGTCTCTACAAGGGTTCTAGAGAAAGCATATTTAATTTTTGGAAATATCTATTAGTTAGATTAAGTTAACTCTAAGCAATAAAGGTATAGATAATGTTTTTCTTTGGCATTGAGCATGAAGTCGCGTTCCTAAATAAAGAAGGTAAATTTGCTGATTTTTCCCACACAAAATTTGCTGATTTTAATCAAATTATTGAAAAGTTACCCACATATCCCAGCGATTATCCTCAACTGCGCGTAGGTGATGCGGGTATTAAGATGAAGAGATGGTACATTGAGGGATTTGAAAGATTTGCAGATTCCGATGAAGTGATAGACTGTCATGTTAAAGGTATTGAAATTAGAACAACTATACATTCTGATATTCAAGGCGCTATTACGGAATTATCAGAAAGTTTTCACTTACTACGTGAAGTTGCTGCTAACTTTGACTTATCACCAGTTTTGGTCAGTTTTAATCCCTACAATTCGGCTTTTGAACCTCAACCTCCATTAAATGATTATGAAATCAAACAGCTAGAGGCTTATCCTGACGAACAAACTGCTAATATTCACATGGTGTCTTATGGGCCAGATTTAAATATTTCAGTGGCAGATTTGTCTACTGAAAGTGTGATTGATATCGGCAGAAAGTTAACTTATTATAGTCCCTATATCGTCCCTTTTAGTTATAGCTCCCCTTTTTATAACGGAGGTTTATGGGATGGGTTATCGGTACGAACATTTATCAGAACTGGGAAAAGGCCAGCAGCCCTAGTTTTTGTTCAGAAAGAAGAACAATTGATTAATAGTATACCTTCACTAACAAAAATCGCCCGCATTCCGGCTGAAGTAGGACGCATTGAATTTAAAGCTTGTGATAGTTGTGATGATTTTTTAATCTACGCATCTTTGCTAGCTTTATTGAAAGGTTTAGTATTAGATAATACCTTACTGGGTAGAGAAACTGTACCCGATGCAGCATTACATCAAATTTCAGCAAAAGAAGGTTTTGACAACGAGGATATTTTTGAGAATGCGACAAAAGTCTTGCAAGCAGCCGAAGTTGCTTTGGGAAATGACACCGATGTTCATTATTTAATGCCCTTAAAAGTACTACTGGCGCAGCGAAAAACAAGATCCCATGAATTAATAGAAATGTTCAATCGAGTAAGTTCAATAGAAGAAGTAATAAGGCAGACTTATCAAGTTTAAAGAAAAGATTTATTTTTCCCCATAAAAAAGGGGATATTTATATAAATTTATACTTTACAAATATACTACAAAGTGCATATTTGTGAAAGTGCATTGATTCGATAAAGTCGAGCTAACTGAACACAAATCCCAGAGTCATTAATCTGCGACAACTAAGCTAATCGGCATTTAAGTTGCAGAAAAGCAGGGCTGAAGCCCTTACTACGAGCGAATCATTCTGGAAAAATGAATGACGATTAGCTTATATTAAGTCGATATATCTAGAGACTGATTTTTATTACAACCACAGATATAGAAAAGTTCATTCTAGAGATTGATGCAGGCTTTAGCATTTTCAAAGTACAAGTAGAAACAAGGAACCTTGAGAAAAGAATGTCAATATCAAATGTAAAAATTTTGCTACAGAATTAAGGTGGTATTTGCTTATTATCCCTTATTCATTCGATGCAGAAATACAAAGATAATTTCTTCATCTCTTTATCAGGTTCCTTTGATCAAGAACTTTCTGATTGAAGTTTAGCTTGCTATTTTTATTATTGCTCAATTTGCCAAATAAAAATATAAGCTCTGCTTTATCCGTGAAAGTTCTGCGTTGTTAAAGCTGTTATCGAGGATTTCAAATGAAGATTATTGCTTCTGTTTTATCTATCTTAAGTCCAGTACGTTTTCTAATTGTAGGCTTTACTTGCGCCTTACTATTGTTATCTAGTGCTTTTCCTGCTTTTGCAATCGATAGCTATCAAAGTAATCCTACCGAAGGCACTACACAACTACTTGACATTCAGCGCAAAACTGATGAAGCTGCTAAAGAACCACCAGCAGGATTGAAAAAGGTTCAAAAGGAGTCCAACAAAGGACTCAACGAGGTTCAGGGAGATGCTGATATTGACAAGCAGAAGCGTCCTGAGAATTCACAGGGTGCAACCTCTGTGGAAGAAAATATTAAGAATGTGTTAGAGAAAGTTACAGGTAAGTAACTAAATTAATAGTTCTGGTAATTTTTGGGTAGTAATGGGTCATTGTGTAAAAGCAATGACCCATTACTACATTTTTAATGTTAAGCAGGCTGGTAAATTAAATTAATTAAGTATAAAGCTATGTTTACATGAGCATTGTTGGAAAACTGGGTTTAGATAGTTTGAATTAAATATTATATTTAATATTCTTATACTTTGAGTTTAAAATCGCTAATAACTAGACTATTGGCTAAATAATACCTATTAAGGCATAGGCATAATTATAAATTGAGTAACTAATCTAAGCTCATAATGTTTCCTTTGGTTGATGTGGAATGTATATGAAATTTGAGAAGTTAGTAAATAAGTTTGCTTAGGGATGGAAAAATAATGCGTGCGATAAACATTGGGTTGACAGAAGAACAGCGTCAAGGTGTAATTAATCTGTTAAATAAAGATTTGGCAGATGCCTATCTACTGTTGGTGAAAACCAAAAAGTATCACTGGGATGTCGTTGGCCCTCAGTTCCGCTCTTTGCACCAGCTTTGGGAAGAACACTACGAAAAGCTGACTCTAAATATTGATGCCTTGGCAGAGCGGATTCGCGCTTTGGGCGGTTATCCAGTTGGCACAATGGAAGGATTTCTTAAGATTGCTACCCTGAAGGAACATGCTGGTAATGTTCCCACAGCAACGAAGATGGTAGCTAATTTAGTGCATGATCACGAGCAGGTTATTCGTAATTTAAGAGACCATGTAGATCAGTCTGGTGATGATTTCCACGATCAAGGAACTGCTGACTTTTTAACTGGACTGTTGGAACAGCATGAGGAGATAGCTTGGATGCTGCGTTCATTTATTGAAGGAGAGGCGTTAGATCCAGATGGTAGACAGCCAGCATCTGGGGCTAAGACTCCTGTAGGTGTGTAGTTTATAACGTCTGAGTTGAGATGGCTGTCTGTAAAACCAGTTAGAAGCAGGAATCAATCCTGCTTCTAACTGGTGTAAAAGAATTAATCTGCCTGCATCTACCTCTTCACCATATCCATTGCACAAACAAAATAATACAGGGAGAGTACTTAAGTGACAGAAGTATACAAAGCAGAACGTACTATATCTGCTGTATTCAAAGAACAGAAGCAAATTGATGATGTAATTCGACGTTTACTAGACAGGGGTGTACCTAGAGACCATATTTCGGTCATGGGTAGAAACTTTCAGTCAGAAACTAGAATTGCAGGCTTTATAAGTAAAAAGGATGTGATTCTGGGAGGTTTGAGAACGGGGGCAGTTTTTGGTTCCTTGTTTGGTTCCTTTCTCAGCTTGCTCACTGGTGTAGGCGTACTATTTATTCCCTTTGTTGGCCCAATCGTAGCAGCCGGGCCTATTGGTGCAGTGTTGCTGGGGGCTGCAAGTGGAGCGATCGCAGGTAGTGCAGGTGCGGGTCTGGTGTCGGTTCTAACTACTTTGGGGATGCCAGAAGATAAAGCGGCTATCTACCAAACCCGCTTACAAGCTGGCGAATTCTTACTGATGGCAGAAGTTCCGAGCGATCGCACTGGCGAATTTCAATTGCTACTAGAAAGTGCTGGTGGCGAAGAAATTAACACGATCGAAAAAACCTTTGCTCGCCCTTGTCCTGGACAGTGCAACAGTCCAGATGACTTGTCTCCTGAAGTTCGCGCTCATCTTTCTGATGAAGCTCAACGCACATTCATTGAGCGCTATAATAGTGTCTTCAATGAAAAAAATGACGAGTTCACAGCCGAACAAGCTGCTTGGGAGTCTGTTCATCAGCAATATGATGAAGATCAAAACGGCGTTTGGTCAAAAGCTAAAGTTAAAGCTTAAACTACTGCGTGTTAGTAATTATATGAATTTGCTTTGATTTTTGTTCGCGTAGGGTGGGGAGGTAAGAGGCAATAGGCAACTAAAAAGAAGGCTCTTTGAGTTATACTGAGTTTTTCAAAAATCAAATATGAGTCATATAGCAATTCTATTTGACTTGTAAGAATTGCAAGCCGTATATCCCCGACTTCTCAAAGAAGTCGGGGATATTATCTTCTCTATGGCAACTTATAACTACCAACACGCAAATTTAACTGACCTTGACGCGGGTTTTGGGTGAATATAAATGCGCCTTCTTCACTTTCCCCACTAGATAAAAAATCAACCTGTTGCTCTCCTGTTTCTGTAACTTTACCGTTAATCATTAACTCAGCCATAATCTGAACTGACTCAGCTGTATCTCCTCCACTATTCACAACTTCAAAAGGAACATAAAATTGGCCATCAATTTCCCGAATTTTTTCTTTTTTGGTAACAGAAAGAATGGGAGGTTGATTCTTTTCGTTCAGCCAAGTGTAACCTACTAAACTCACAATGATTGCTAGGATAAATGAGGCGACGCTGAATGTTATCCACTCAGCTATTGAGCGCTTTGGTGGTTGTTCTGTTTGAGTCATATTTAGGACTTACGCAAAATATCTCTCAAACTCTTATTTCTCCGTGTCCTCTGCGCCTCTGTGGTTAGTTATTCCGTAACTCTTGCGTAAGTCCTAACACAGTAATTGATAAACGATATGCTATTGAAATAGAGCCAAGTAAACGCCAATATAGTGGCAATGAGCATGGTGTAATTCAAGGGATTGGGCTAGTAAATTGTGTATATGTAAATCATGAACTCGGAAAGTTTTGGGTAGTTGACTATCGCATTTATGACCCAGAACGAGAAAAGAAAAACAAAGATAGACCATGTGATGGAGATGCTGCAAAACCTTGTGTATAATAAGGTTTTACCATTTCAAGCTGTCTTGATGGACACTTGGTATGCGACAAATAAATTGATGTTATACCAATTTAATATGAAGCTGCATATAATAGAGGAAACAAACTCGATAAATTAAAAGAACCATGAGCCGCCCTTTTAAGATTGAAATCGCAGAGAGCGAAGAAGAACTTAAAAAACGTTTACAAACAGCGAATTTAGGAACCCAGAAAGAAAAGCTTATTATGCTGTGGTGGATAAAAAGCGGGCAGGTTAAAGAGCAGCAAGATATTGGAAAACGCTTGGCAAGAGATACTTCAACGGTCACGAGATGGTTGCAGAAGTACAAAACTGATGGGATATCAGGCTTATTAGAAATCAAAAAAGCACCAGGAGCAAAACGGAAAATCGATGATGCTGCGATCGCAGCACTTGAGGAGGAGTTAAAAACAGGAAAAGGCTTTAGTAGCTATGGTGCAATAGTTGAGTGGTTAAAAGAAGAACATGGACAAGATATAGAGTATGCAACGGTTTATGCGTGGGTTCGATATCGATTGGGGGCAAAACTAAAAGTGCCTCGCCCTCAAAGCCATAAGCAGGACGAAAAGTTGGTATCTGAGTTTAAAAAAAACTCGGTATCATACTCAATTGTCTAGAAGAACATTTAGCACCCGGCAAGTGTGTTCGCTACCTGTGCCAGGATGAAACTAGGGTTGGACTCAAAACTCTTACAGGAAAAGTGATTACAGCTTTTGGAGTCAAGCCCACTGTTAAGGTGATATGGCCGAGGGAAAACTTTTGGATTTATGGTGCAATTGAACCATTAACTGGAGACCACTTTCTTTATGAATATCCAAAACTAGATGGCGAGTGTTTTCAACAGTTTTTGGACTGGCTATCTGTGCAATTAGGCTCGGATTATGCAATTTTACAGATTGACCAAGCACCGGCTCATACAAGTTCAAAACTCCGTTGGCCAGAAAATATTATTCCTTTGTTTCAACCACCTTCAGCCCCTGAACTCAATCCCATTGAAAGACTTTGGCAACTCCTCAAAAAACCACTCAAAAATCAACTTTTTTCTTCTTTACAAGCTTTACGCGAGCGCATCCAAGAAATATTCGACCAACTTACTTTTGAGCAGGTAATTTCTGTCTCTTCTTACAACTTTATCCTGGAAGCTTTATTCTATGCAGCTTCATATTAAATTGGTATAAGGTACGATGGAAGGTTGAGGAGTTTCATAGAGAATTAAAACAATTGACTGGTATTGAATCATGCCAATGTCGTAAGGGTCGTATTCAAAGAAATCATATTGCCTGCGCTATTTTAGTTTGGCTTAGGCTCAAAAATTTAGCTTATAAAACTGGTCAAACAATCTATCAAATTAAGCATGGATTGTTATCAAATTATTTAGTTCAGCAACTAAAACGTCCGAATGTTCCCATGTTTATTGCCTAGTTGTTTGGCGCACGGCGCGGCTAAGTAGGTGGGTGGGAAAAAACCCAACTATATTAAGATAAATAAATACGGAAAATGTACTTACAGAGGTAACAAATGTTATGGGCGCTCGCTTAAGGGTATTCCTCACGCGTGAGCAAGACCAAACCCTGTTAAACCTGAGAACTGTGGATGTACCACAGAAAGTTAAAGATCGAGCAGAGGCAATCAGATTAAACGCGCATGGTTGGTACGTAGAAAAAATAGCTGCTCACTTTGACTGGAGTGTTCAAACAGTAAGAGAAGTCTTACATAAATGGCAGAAGTTAGGTATAGAAGGGCTTTGGGAATTACCAGGTCGAGGAGGAAAACCGAAGTGGAAGGAGGAGGACATAGTATTGTTGGAAAAATGCCTCAGAGAAGAACCACGTACATACAATAGTTTTCAACTCTCCCGGAAATTAGAAAGCGAGCGCCACATAAAATTGAGTCCCGACAGATTAAGACGGGTACTCAAAAAAGGGGGTCTATTGGAAGCGAGCCAAGAAGAGCCACAAGAGAAAACAAGACCCCGTAGTCAGAGCGAAGAAACAAGCAGACCTAGATATGTTGGAATTATCCGCAGCTACCGGAGAAATAGACCTAAAGTATCTAGATGAATCAGGATTCTGTGTGGAGTGAACCAGGTTACACCTATTACTTTAGAGGTGAGCAAAAACGCTTAGAGCAAACCAAGCGTCGTGGTCGGAGATTAAGTATTATCGGGTTTCTTCAACCTTTAATCAGCTTTATTTACGGTCTAGTTATTGGTGGTGTTAGTCGTAAATCTTACATTCAAATGATGGAAATTGAAGCGACGGAAGCTCAAAAAACCGGGCGCACTAGGGTAATTGTGCAGGATAACGGACCGATACACCGATGTCTTGAAGTGCAAAAACTATGGTTAAAGTGGGAACAGATGGGTTTGTACATCTTCTTTTTGCCTGCATACTGCTCCGAGATGAATCCAATTGAATTGGAGTGGCAGCACCTGAAAAAAGATGAATTATGTGGGCAAATATTTGATGATGAGTTAGACCTTGCTTACGCGGTGATTGATGGCGTTAAAGCTAGGGGAGAAAAAGGCAACCACAGTACAAAACGTATTAAATTTGGCTCTAATGGCTCTGGTTAAACTTTCGTTACATAGTTGTAAATTTTCCCACCTACCTACTTACACCGCGCCATTGCTTGTGACAGTTGCGTAAGTCCTGTTTATGTAGGGCTAAAGGAACTAGACAATCAAAATCAATCAGCCAATCGAGAGCAAATTCGCTGCCCTGGTGGGGGAAGAAAACTAATAGAAGAGATTGACTTAACCCTAGTAAAAGACTTGCAATCTTTAGTAGAACCAACAACATTAGGAGATCCAGAGTCACCTTTACGTTGGACGAGCAAAAGTGGAGCGAAATTGGCAAGTGAATTGCAACGAATGGGGCACAAAGTTAGTTCACGGACAGTGCATACCTTGTTAAATTGGTTAGGGTATAGTTTACAATCGAATCGCAAAACCCTTGCTGGCTCGTCACATCAAGACAGGGATGCTCAATTTTTTGTACATAAATCAACAGGTTGAACAATTCCAAAACCTAGGTCAACCGGCGATTTCAGTGGATACAAAAAAGAAGGAACTCATTGGTGAGTTTAAAAATCCTGGACAAGAATGGCAACCATCTGAACAACCAGTGGAAGTACGAATACATGATTTCGTTGACCCAAAATTAGGAAAAGCGATTCCTTATGGGATTTACGACCTCACGTTGAATAAAGGTTGGGTGAGTGTTGGCATTGACCACGATACATCTGAATTTGCCGTTGAATCTATCCGTCACTGGTGGTTTAAGATGGGTCAACCTTTGTACCCAGATAGTAAACATCTACTTTTCACCGCCGACTGTGGTGGCTCTAATGGCTATCGTACTAAACTGTGGAAATTGCGATTGCAAGATTTGGCTGATGAAACTGGTTTAACCATTCACGTAAGTCATTTTCCTCCTGGTACCAGCAAGTGGAACAAAATTGAACATCGGATGTTCTGTCACATTACGACCAACTGGCGGGGCAAACCTTTAACTAGCCTACAAGTAGTGATTAATCTCATCACTCATACCACCACAAATAACGGCTTAGAAATTCAGGCCATGCTAGATGAAAACCTTTATCCTACTGGTATTGAAGTTAGCCCTGAAGATTTGAATGCAATTGCAATTGAACGGCACGCTTTTCATGGTGAGTGGAACTATCAGATCAAACCAAGAACAATCAACTAATTGTTCAACTTATTTTTTCCTGACTCCTATTAGTAAAGATGTGGCGATCATTGCTAACTCCCAAGGTGGCGAGGCTGCGGCTGCAAGCATAGTAATTTCATCTGTTGGAGCGATGTTAAATGCAATTATGGTTGCACCAATTAGGGTTCCGCCCACATCGGCAAAGGTGGCGTTTAACTCATCTTTTTTGTTGCTGGTTGTGCTGTCGGCTTTTTGCCCTTCTCCATTGCTGTTTCTACTATCTCCCAACAACTGGTTGGCTAATGCTACACCAAGAGCAAATGGTACACTTTCAAAGATGATTTTACCTAAAGATTCTTTTAGGGAAGTTTCTAGTGTCAATTCTCGCAATAGTAGCAGCACAAAGGTAGAGCAAGCTAGTCCGATCGCGATCGCTTCTACGGTATCCATTGCGGCTTGAGGAGCTAGCCAGCTATATCTGCGTTTCCGAAAGCCTTCTATCTGATTGAGCAAGTACACCACGATAAACATCGGGAGCATCCACTTTTGGAAGAAACACCTAATCAGACAGCAAGTAAACCATTAAGATAAGCTTAAGCGTTCAGAGAGGATGTGATTAACACTTTCAACATTCCACTGTGCGCCAGAAATTTTAATCCTTAAACCAATTTGTTTAATTGCAGACTCAACGGCACCAGAACCAATAGAACATAATTGTTCAGCCTGATAATAGCTGTAATTGACAATGCGAGGGAGATGCTTTTCCAGATAAGCGATGAAATTTTTAGCTTGTTTACCTCGGCAATAATTAAATAAAGTCTTGGCTGCTTCTACTTGACCTTTCCACAATAAAGTTTCCGCAGCTTTGAGTCGCTTCAAAGAACCACCAACTTTATAAAGATTTTCCTTTAGATGATACCAATCCAAAATTTCACAGCGAGAAAACTGGTCTTGACCAAATTCTCGCACTAGATTCCACACACCATCGTGACCATCTCCCAAGCAAACAAGGGGGTCTACCAACTGTTGGCTATTAACATAATCAATTAATGATTGGTTGTCATCAAAAAATGCACCATAGTAAATCCCTTGCAGGCGAACAGTTTTATAATCTCGCCAGTGACAACCTGCTTTTGGTTTACCTCGCAGTCGAACTTTGCCTCCATCTACACTTACTTCGGAGACGGCTTGCAATGCTAAGGGTAGTTGAAAATCTTGTGACAAAACTAATTTTTGTTGGGTTGAGTGACCAACTTTTACTCCTGTTAGTGCCTCTACCTCTATTTCTGCATTCTGGTAGGAAATATTTGCTGATAGTCTCAAACAACACTTTTTCAGTAATGGACTTAACCTAGTTCTTGGTTTTAAACCCAGTCTCTGTAACTGTTTAGCTTTAAGAGTTAGTTCTCCAACCAGGCTTTTTATTTTCCTTGTTTTACCTACTTTTGTCCCTGTTTTCTGTTCGACAAAAAAAGGGCTATTTCTGGACTCACACGTTCTAGTATTTGACTACGAACTTTTTTTCTATACTTTCTAGGTCTGTTAACTGACTCTTATCCGCTTCTTCATATAGTAATTTTGCAAGTTCCCTTACACAGGCTTTTATTTGTTCTTCTCTATCTTGGCTCATAGTAGTTGATGCACTCTTTTTATCTCCTTTTACATTCTCCCTTATTTTGTATATCTTCCAAAAGTGGATGCTCCCTAAACATCAATGCGATCGCCATCATCATCAGTTGTGGTTTTGCCCGCGATCCAATCCACCAAACCTCCATTGTGTACAGTAAAGGGATGCCAAATAAAAAACCTCCGCAAGCACCCCGAATAATGTCATTAATCTCACTCCTCCATACATCTTTTTGACGTTTTGTTGCCACTCCTTTTCTGCCCTTTTATTGAAAATTTACTTTTACTGCTCTAATTTTCTATGAAGATGTATATAGCAGTCCTAAATACTTTGTGAAAAGTTAAATCCCCGACTTCTTTGAGAAGTCGGGGATGTGAACAGTGCAAATTTCTATGAATTCGGATTTTTTTACTTGCTTACTCTGTAGCTCACCGTATCTATCTTAAGATACATAACCGACCGAATTCTTCTATCGGTTGATGGAGGTCAAAAAGAATACATAACTGTTAGTTTATGTAATAGCTGAATCAACTACAAGCTAGACATAAAAGCCATGAGTACCGAAAAAAGAGTAGAAGCTACCGTAAAGAATATTGAAGGAAAAATCCAAGAGGTTGTGGGTGAAATAACTGGAAATCCACAAGATAAAGCTGAAGGACAAGCAAAGCAAGCTGAAGCCCAAGTTGGTCACACTGTAGAAAACATTAAAGATGAACTTAAAAAAGCTTTAGAATAATTTAGTTTTTGCAGTAAAGCAACACTAACCATGATTCATTACTGATGCCTTAACATTAATTACTCCACTAACCTTAAGGAAGTGGAGTTTTTGTATTTGCGTAAAATCTGAAAGGGTAAATTCCTAAGAAATTGCTTTTAACCATGATTTTTCTAGAGATTTCATTCAACTAATAACTGGCACGATTAGCTAATAGGTTCCAGAGAAAGATGGCAATTATTGCGCCAATTACAGCAACAATTACACCTGGTATACTAAGGGTTGCAGCAGTTAATTGAAATCTCCCTGTCTCTAAAAGAGTAACTAAAAATCCTCCGATCACAGCACCTACGATACCTAAAATCATAGTTGAAGCAATTCCACCACCTTGACGACCAGGATAAATGGCTTTTGCTATAGCTCCAGCAATTAAACCCAGAATGATCCAAGCAATAATGTTCAGCATAATTTCGTCCATCAAAAAACTTAATCACTAGCTTAGAAATTACAATAGTGTTTTCCTTCTACCCGAAGGTATAAGTATTAAACTTCAATAACAATTAATAGCTTTTATAAAAATTAGATTGTAATTTCTTGCCAATTAAGTATAGCCTCAATCTTGACTACAAGGACACAGAGGCGCTAACGGCTTCCTTTGAAGTCCATTTAAGATGGTAAAATATCAAGAATTATTGAGAGGAATCAATCCTCATGACTTTTATTGTTGCTAAATGGACAATTGACGAATATCACCGCATGATTGATGCTGGCATTTTGAGCGATCGCAAAGTTGAACTACTTAAGGGGAAAATTGTCGAAATGTCACCCGAAGGTGAACCCCATCCTTATTGTAGTGATGAAGCTGGTGAGTATCTAGCAAAGTTATTGGCTGAACGCGCTAAAATTCGTGAAGCCAAGCCTATCACCTTACCCAACGACTCGGAACCAGAACCAGATATTGCCATTGTCCAACGTTTGGGACGTGAGTATCGAGAGCATCATCCCTATCCAGAAAATATTTTTTGGTTGATTGAGTATGCTAACTCAAGTTTAGAAAAAGATTTAGAGATAAAAAGCAAAATCTACGCAGAAGCAGGTATTTTAGAGTATTGGGTTGTAAATCTTAAAAAGCTACACTTAGTGGTGTTTCGAGAAATCTTAGATGGAGAGTACGCAACAAAATTGACATTGACTGCGGGAACAATTCAACCGCTAGCATTTCCAGATATTTCTGTTGCGGTAGAACAGATTATTAATAGTTAGGTTAATGTACAGTTAATTAAAATTTCATGCACTTGTATTTAATTTAAAATTAAATTCCATGACTTTTTCCAATTACCCAATTACGCCGGAAAAACCGGGCTAAAGCTGATTCTTCTAAAGATAAATAAATTGGCCGTCCGTGGGGACAGGTGCGAGGGTTGCGAGTGCGTTGCCAATTATCTAAAAGTGTCTGCATTTCTTGTTGATTCATGGGTGTACCATTACGAATGGCACTGCGACAGGCGACAGCTACTTGGGCTGTTTGTAAGTCACCTCCCCAACTAAGCTCTAAAATTGCTTCTGCACAGTCGTCTCGCTGTTGCAAAGGTGCGGGTATGTTTCGGACAGCCCAAAGTTGCTCGCCAAAGGGTTCTATGTCTAAACCGATGCGTTGCAGTTGCGATACTTGCGCTGATGACAATTGATAAAGAATGATTGGCGGTTCGATGGGGACAAGTTGCCAATCATCGCATAATTGCTCATACAAAACTCGCTCATGGGCAATATGCTGTTCTACTAACCACATACCACCTGGATGTTCAGCCACAATATAGGTGTTGCTAACTTGAGCGACAGCTTTTAAAGAATTAGGATTTTTGCGATCTTCCTTGGGATTTTGAGGATTGAAATTGTAGCCGCCTTTGGCTTCTGCTGCTTTGAGTAATTTACTAACTCGTGTTGTGTGAACTGCTTCTTTGAGATTGGGAGAAGAGATACTGAGCGCTTGGTTAATTGCTTGGGTAATTTGCTCTTGCCAATAAATGATTTCGTTGAGATAAATTTCTGTTTTTGCTGGATTGCGATTCCAGTTAATTTGATCGGGGGAAATGGCAAGATGTAAGAAACAAATTGGATAGCGATCGCGTGGTAATGTTCTGTGAAATGCTGATAATATCGTTTGCTCTAGTTCCGGTGTCTTAACCATCCGTCCGTTAATGGCTACACGTACCCAATCTGGACGATGACGATGACAGCGATCGGGTAATCCTACCACTAAATTTAGTGCTGAGTGCTGAGTGCTGAGTGCTGAGTGCTGAGTGGGGAGTGAGGAGTTAGGAGTTAGGAGTTCTGAGTTTAATGGGTTGGGTATTTCGAGTTTTATTTCTTGCAAATCACCTTGTCGCACTTGGGGTAAAATCTGCGGTAGCAATTGCCCAGTTGTTGCAGCTGGAGAGATGGTGAACCATTGACGGTCATTTTGCCAAATCTGCCAGGTGACGTGGGGATGACACAGAGCGATTTGGTGAATTGTGGCTTGCACAGCTTTCATTTGCTGTGCGACTGTGGGCAATCCCTGACGACGTGATGAGCAATTACCGAAAAGATTGGAAACTGTCACCACTGTACCAGGTGCGATCGCAGTTACTTCAACTTGCACAACTTTCCCACCATCGCCATAGCTAATCCGCCATCCTAATTTTCCACCCACAGGACGGCTCAAAATTTCCAAATCTGCCAGAGTTGTTAAGCTGTGTAACGCCTCACCACGAAACCCTAAACTGTTAATTTTCCATAAATCAGCACTAGAGCGAATTTTACTGGTGCTGTGGGCTGTGGCTGCTTGTTCCAAATCATCCAGGTTCATTCCACAACCATTATCTGCCACACGAATTCGCCATTGCTGCGGCCATAAAGAAACCACAATTCGCGTTGCACCTGCGTCTAGGGAATTTTCTACCAATTCCCGCACCACAGAGGCTAAAGAGTCGATTACCTCACCAGCTGTAATAAGATATACGACTTCTGTTGGTAGAGCTTGAATAGTAGATGCCATAAATTATAGTTTATAGCTTCTGGGCGTAAGGGAAGTAGGGAGAGATGAGAGATTATTTTCAACTAGCTAGTTGCAAATTATTAACTTATTACACTGAAAACTCAATTAAAAGGCGATTTTTGATAAATTGCTTGTGAGGTAATAAGCAGGAAAAGCTTATGAGTAATAATTTAGTTGCTGATGTCCATGATTTAAAGACCCGTTTGCAATGGGGTCAACCAGGTTTTACAATTGTTGATGTGCGCGATCGCCACACCTACAATCACGGTCGGATCAGTGGAGCAATACCCATTCCATTAGACGATTTGGCATCTAAAGCCAAATCTGCCCTACATAAAGAACGCCATATCTATATTTATGGCGACACTGATGAGCATACAACCCAGGCTGCACAAATTCTGAGAGGGGCAGGGTTTGTTGAAGTAGCTGAAATCAAAGGTGGCCTTGCAGCTTGGATTTCAGCCGGCGGTGCTACAGAAGGTGTTGGCGCTTAAACTTAACCCAGGCATACTAATCTAAGTCTATTTATTTCATCATTGCTGGTTTTTTGTACTGCACACTAGACTTCTAGCAAAAATCAGAATTAGCGAAAAATTAACTACAAATAAACACCGATGAATTATCTGTGAACATCTGTAGTTTAATTTCTAAAACATTGTTTTTGCAAGATATCTATTGTGCATTACAGCTTTCTTTACAGCATCATAATAAAAACCAGTGATTGCAACATTAATTAACATTAAATCACCTTACTTTTTGCTTATCTTTAGGTGGTCGTTAATTACTATCTCTTGTTGCCAAAACTTTAGGTGGTTCAGGTTTGAGCAAACCGTTCAACAAGGATGCAGGACGTTCACTGTAAGGCCAAGCGAAAGCATGACGGAAAGCAGCATCCTGGCAAGCTTGAAGTTGCTCAAAACTAATGATGTCGTAAGTTAAGAGATTTTCATACTCAAACGGTAGACGCACATTGTGCAACCCAGCATTATCAGTACAGATAGCAATATCTACCCCAGCATCAAAACAACGGTCAAAAACTAATTTGAGTTGACGTATATCCTGCAAAGTACCAGTTTTTAGGTAAGTTGTGGGGCAAACCTCTAAACACTGTCCGCGTCTAGCTACATCATTAAGTAACTCTGGATACAGTAGGGGGATTTGAATACCGTGACCGATTCGCATGAGATAGGGTAACAGTTCGGGATAACAACCGGCCGTGGTTTCATATAGATGTCCCGTAGTTTTAACGCCTAGCGATCGCGCATAATCATATAAGCTAACCCATTCTTCTAAGCGATCGGCATAATAGCTATCACCCCCTGCGACATCGACTGCACAGACATACTGCTGATTTTGTGCCGCTAAATCAACAATCGCCTTGTTCACCTCATAAGGTAGGCGGGTGTGCATACAGAGAATTTGGCTGGTAACAATCGGATGTTCTGGCTGGTGGCTAGCAAGTCCTACTACTTTCACAATTTCTGCCATCTTGTCAATTCTCTGTGATTGATTAAGATGTTCAGGTGTCCGCAAATAGGGAGTGTAGCGCAGTTCCAGATAAGCCAAATTTTCAAAGATGTAAGCACCTCGCACCAAGCGATAGATAAAGTAAGGCAAAGTCTCAACTGTTTGCACACTTTCTACCAAGGTGTGTAATTCTAGATACTCATCCAGGGTGTTGCGTGGACGGGTGTAAAAATCTTCAAATTGTGAATAGTCAGCAAAACGGGAAATCAACTCCGAAGAATGTCGCTCGAAATATCGCCATAGAACTCGCGGTACGACGGAACCGCCCAGATGTCTATGTAATTCAGCATATAAAGCCATAGTGGTATTTTTAGGTAAAAATTTCAATAATTGTAACAAAAACATAGAAAGAAAAAATCTTACTCGCAAAAATTTAGAGCAAAGTGGAGGTTTACCACCATCTGAATTTTCAACCCAAGTCTTACTAATTGAGGTTTTGTTCGTTCCCATACAGAATATGAGAACAAAAATAATAAAAAATCAAGCTTTTTTAGGGAAAGGCGCAAAGCGCACGCTACGCGAGGTTTCAGGTTTTCAATGCGTAAGTCCTGCTTATGCCGTGCTGTACCAGATGTTGCGAGAAGGGCGGTATTTATCCTTATTTTTTGAAAATCCAGCATTTAATAGAGTTTTGAGGATAAATAAACTTGACATTATCAATATTAAATTGATAGCATTTAAAACCCTTAGTTTTTGTGTTATACTTAAATAAATATTTAAATTGTTGAGCAAGTAAAATATAACAATATATTTTCTTTCGCTAAACAAAATCTTGGGCGAGGTTGATATTAAGTGAAAATTCAAGCGTTGGATGTCAAGGCTGGCGATCGCATTATTGCTTACTGCAACAACAAAATGCAAACCTGCAAGGTAAAACGCATATTAGATCCTGGTCAAGCTAATATCACACTATCAGTATTCACTTCTGAGAATTATCGCGGTTGCTCAGTTTCATCTATAGTCCGCTTCCAATCGAACGCCTTAGTTGATTTGGTAAGTTAAAAATCAAGAAAACATTCAATCTCAAAACTGTCTCTAGCTATTATCCAGCCCGAAGCTGGATTTAATTTATCATAAATGTGCGATGCCTATGCACATACAAACTTGTTAATTGTGGCTGAATAATTTTTCATCAAAAGTCAGTGATGCTAAACCAGTCAAGACAATAGCAATAAACTAACTAAATAAACTGTAGTGGACATTTGATCGCTTTTAGACAATGGGCTTAAGCCCATTGTTTACTTTGCTAATTATTTTTCACATCATCAGCCATCTTAAAGAAATTAGATTTAAGCATTCTCATCTAGAATCGTTCCTTCTACATTGGCTCCATGCAAATTCGCTCCGCTCAAATTTGTCTGGTTCAAATCTGCTTGGGTGAGATTTGCCTGGGATAAGTCGGCTACAGTTAAGTCTGCACCACTCAAATCCGCTCCATCTAGATTCGCCGCTATCAAGCTTGCTTCCTGCAAATCCGCCTCACTCAAGTTAGTTTCAATCAACTTAGCAACCGTCAAATCAGCTTGACTCAAATTAGCTCCTTCCATTGCTGCGCCATCCAAGATAGCTCCATCCAAAATCGCTCCGCTTAAGTTGCTACCACTGAGGTTAGCATTAGTCAAATCAGCTCCATTTAAGTCTGCTTCAATCAAACTGGACTGGGCTAAATTAGCATGACTCAGATTAGCTCCATCTAAAATAGCTCTATCTAAAATTACATCACTGAGATTGGCTTCCCTTAAGTTTGCCTCGCTTAAGTTAACACCAGTAAAGTCTCTGACACCTGCGGCATAGTTTTTCAGGAATTGATCTGCTTTCATATCTGTCGCTGTGCTAAGGAACGCTTAATTGAGGCTATAAAAATGGCTCAGATAAAGCAGTATGTCTCCAGTACGCGCAACGGAGAATGGGTGTGGGAGATAAAACTAGAGTGAATATGAAATCAGCTTTATATATATATAAGTCATCCTCTATTACTGGCGCTACTACCTAGAGTTATGAGTTATTTTCATACTTTGGAGGGATGTTGAGAAATGAAAAAATTTAAGCATTAGTGTAAAGCGATCGCTATACTCATTTGTGGATGAACCACCGGGAGATGGCATCCACGAGCTTTAGAACATCAAAATCTATATGCGTAACGTCGCTTTCTGGCTAGCAAGCTGATTTAAACTGAGGCATTCTTTAGTGAAACTAGTGGTCTGTCTCATTAATTCTGAAGGGTTATAAAAGTTCGTAGTAAGGACTTTAGTCCTTGATTTAAGCGATAAATCGCTCACTACAAACCTAGCAAAATTAAATTGATAGACCACTAGTAGCCTATCAATTTAAGATTGACAGACTACTAAAAACCTAAGTTTACTCGGACTAACAGTTATAGCGGCGGGTAGATCACATTTCACCACCAACCACTACATCTTGAATTCGGAGGCTAGGGCCACCACAACCCACTGACAAACCATTTTGTCCTCCCTTGCCACAACCGCCGGATTCATCCCAGTAAAAATCATCACCAATTGCCTCAATATCCGCTAAAGTTTGGAATACATTTCCCGAAAGCGTTACATCCCGCACAGGTTCAGCAATTTTGCCATTCCTAATCATCCAAGCTTCCCCGGCGCTAAAGGTAAACATTTCACCATTCGTCATTCCACCCAACCAATTACGGGCATAAACTCCTTCTTTGATATCAGTGAATAAGTCTTTAACTGGTGTTTTACCCCGTTCAATCCAGGTATTTGTCATCCGCACAATGGGAGTAAAGTGATAATTAAGACATCTGGCATTACCAGTAGGCGCTTCCTCCAATTTGCCAGCAGTTTCACGAGAATGTAAACGTCCAACTAAAACTCCATCTTTAATTAATTGCGTAGTTGTAGCAGGCGTGCCTTCATCATCGTAAAAATAGCTACCGCGATGTCCCTCTGGGGCTGCACCATCAAAAATTTGGAGTTCTTCTGGGCCAAACCGCCGTCCAATGGTCATAACTTCTAACAAATCAGGATTTTCGTAAGCCATATCAGCCTCAGAAAGATGTCCGAAAGCTTCATGGACAAACAAACCCGTGAGAATTGGGTCGATGACTACGGTATAAGTATTGCCTTTGACAGGTGGCAAAGATAAAGCTGCGATCGCTCTTTGAGCCGCACCCTTTACTTGTTCATCCAAATCAGTTAAATCTTCGTAAGCTTTGCGAGAACCAGTAGTTTCCCGTCCAGTTTGTACGGTTTCGCCATTTCTGGCAGTGGCGGCAAAGCGCATTTCCATATCCACCCAAGATTGCTCGATCAAAGTTCCTTCTGAGGTAGCAATGATCACTCTTTGAGCGCTGTCACCATAACGCACCGAGGTAGTGGTAATCCGATCATCAATACTTTTGAGCAATTCAGTATAGCGATCGCACAATTGTTTTTTCTTCGAGAGTGGGATTTTTCGGGGATCAGTGCCTTTTAGGGGTAGAACGCATACTGCTTGCACCGGGTCAATGGGTGCAAGTAAAGTTTCTTCATCACCAACCATTCGCGCCGCAGCGATCGCTTCTTCTATCCGATCCTGAATTGTTCCCAGTTGGTTGAAGCAGCTTAACCCCCACCCACCCTTATAACAAGCGCGAATATGTCCACCAATGGAGATACCTTCACTGAGGGTTTCTACCTTGTCGCCACGCAACAAGATATCAGTCCCTTCTGCTTCTTCAAGGCGAATCATCAGATAATCTACACGCTCACAGTAGCGGGCGATCAGATCAGAAAGTAAATTCTGTGCGTCAGCAAGTGTACTCGGCATTTCCAGGTAGTTACAATGACGAACTGCATTTATTTTGCAATTATTTGAGCAATTTTTGCTACTCAATGTTAAAGTTGCCTATAAAATCATTACCTAGAGGATGTTTGAGAGGGTGAACTGCGATCGCTGACCCTTAGTACTTCCTTTTTTAGGATGGGTAACAACTCAAGGATGTGCTAAGGTAGTTAGGTGAGAATAAAATTCGGTTACAGCGTTTGTTTTTAGTATTGACAGGCTTTTCCCTTTTGGTCTTAACAAGCTTGTCTCCGAAATCTAAATCTCTACACACCTATGATTTTGGAGATAACGCATGTCAATTTATGTAGGTAATCTATCCTACGAGGTCACACAAGAAGACCTTACATCTGTATTTGCTGAACATGGTTCTGTAAAACGCGTTCAGTTGCCTACTGATCGTGAAACAGGCCGTCCACGTGGCTTTGCTTTCGTAGAGATGGGCACAGAAGCTGAAGAAACAGCTGCCATTGAAGCTCTTGATGGTGCTGAGTGGATGGGACGCGACCTTAAAGTCAACAAGGCTAAACCCAAGGAAGACAGAAGTGGTTCCTTTGGTGGTGGTGGTGGCGATCGTCGCGGCGGCGGCGGTGGCGGATACAACCGAGGACGCTACTAAGGTTTAAAATCAAAAATTAAGTTTTAACGTCTTAAGGGCAGAATCATTATCTGCCCTTTTTGCGCTCCGATCTACTGGATGCTTTTAAATTGCCCAGTACCAATTAAGTAGGAGATGAAAATGACCCAAGTATTTGTGGGCGAAAATGAAGGAATTGAATCGGCCTTGCGTCGATTTAAGAGAGAAGTTTCCAAAGCAGGTATTTTCCCAGACATGAGAAAGAATCGTCACTTTGAAACCCCTTTGGAAAAACACAAGCGCAAAGAAGTTGCAAGACACAAACAACGTAAGAGAAATTTCCGTCGCAATTGAAAACAAGCGATACCTACAATAAGCGACAATAACGCACTCTCTGATCAAATTTTTAGCTGTTGAAGGGGCGATCACTGTACTCCTGGATGTGAATCGAAAGAGTAAGTTTTGGTAAAGCCATTACTGATTATGGGATGGGCAATGTCAATAAAGGTGTGTCCCCCAATTGACAAAAACTTGTTATCGTTACTTCCGGGCTAGCGATCGCTACGCTAACCTTAATATATTTTGCTGAATAATTTATTTTTGATATTCCCTTATTAGTCAACCAGACTTTTTAAGTGTCTGTCTTGAAAAGGGGAATTTTAAATTTTGGACTTTCCTACGGAATTATACGCGAACGGCATCATCGCGGCTCTACTGAGCCATCGCCGAACGTCTTACTCAAAAGTTTTTAAAATTGAAAGCTTCAAAATTCAAAATTTAAAAAGGTCTGAGAAGAAGCGAATTTAAACGCGAGAACAATTTTATTATCCCAAATCTTATTGAGTAATTTGTAGCTCTAGAGAAGTTTGGGCAGGAATACTGTTGCCCCTGCCTCTAAACTTCCTTAGTGATTTTCCTAGAAAACGCTGGCACTGATACTGAGAGCAAAACCGATTTACGGATTCACTTATAGGTGAACTATTACCTCAAAACCATCTATATTGGGCATAGCTAAGTGTTCAGTTGCTACCTATAGCGTGTGTTTTCAGGGAAATAACTAATAACCCTGAAATACTTATTTCACTCCCTAATTAGATGTGATTATCATAATTTTGTTTTTTGTTCAGTATGATTTACTAAGTTTGCAAGCCTTTTTCCTCCTGAGTAGCAAGAGAGCGAATTAACTCCCGAATCACATCAGTTGCTGGTCTCCCTGTTATTGAACAGTATTGTTCAAGCTTCTGTGCCTCGCTTGATGTGAGATTGATGGTAAGTCGTTTAGCAGCCCATTTTTTATTCATGTAGGGGACAGACAAGCTATATTTTTAAACTACTTCTCTAATATCAATCATTTAAGATGCTACTACAATGGTATAAGTAATGACATCTAGTTCAAGTGATCGTGAAGTAGGATAGATGTTTTTCTAAGCAATAGTAAAAAAGTATGGTTTATTCTCAAGTATGAAGTTTAACTATTTTTAGAGCAAGAATTATAAGCACAATGTAAAAGAAATATTTAAATAAGTAAAAATAAGATAAGTATTTCCACTATTGTCAGATTTTAAATAATTAAGATGATTTGGTTCTGTAAATAATCAAGTCTAGTCCATGACTTCATTAAAAAATGAAAAAATGCTGTGTTTTAATTTAAAGTAGTTAGTTCTAGTCCAATAGTGCTTGTGGTTTTGCATTTTTCAATCGGAAGTGGGTTCAGGGAAAAGGTTAAAGGTTTTTTCTTTCCCCCTTTTACCCACCCAAAATCCAACAAGTATTGGGTGTCAGTCAAAGACCAGACTGTCATAATGTAGGCGAATGTGAAACTTCATTAAGTACTAACTAGGCTGTAATCTATAAAACTCATTTTTAGCTAGTCTTGCCTAAAAATAAATATCGTACTTTTAAAATTCCTGAATTGTGAGTTTTTCATAAGATAGAAGATTTGTTTTCTGCTGCTTCAATAAACGCCTCAAACTGACCATCAGGTGTCCATTGAATAGCCCCATCGCGTCCGGTAAAAAATAGTTTAGTTTGGCTTTGATTTAGTTCCGATAAAACCTTTGGATCAAAGTTAACAGAAGAAGCGATCGCCACTTGTGGTTGCAGAGCAATAACTAAATCTTTTAATGACTGAGGGGAACACCACAGGACTTGTGGACGAGGCAAGCTCCCATTTTTAACTAATTGCTGTACCTCTTTAGACTTGACATTACCGACTAATAACCAATTTTGATCTAAAATTTGCAATTGCAAGATGGGTAATTGAGCGTTGATTAACTGCGCCACTATTGAACCCGTTTTGACAGCTTGACCAACTGCCATTGGTTGATAAAATCCCTGATGCTTTTGTAATTCTTGTTGAATTGCCTGAGTTGCAATAGAATTTTCTGGATTGGGTGAATATTCATAAAAATTTTTTATTGGTAAACGTTGCAATAATTCTAACCAAGCATTACTTTCATTGCCTTGAAAATCAGTTGCGATCGCCCAATTGATTTGATTTATACCTTGCTGTTGTAAAAAGGGTAGGATTGTGAAACGTCCAGTCCCTTCATCACCACTATTAATTACAGTTACAGTTCCTCTATCTTGAACAACTACAATTGGTTCCGTACCAGATTCTAATACCGTTATCCTAAACAATGTATTTGTAGAATGCCAAAGGGGGATGAATACTAAACCAATCGCAATCACATTAGCAACCCACCACCGTCGCTGCCACCAAGGAACTAGCCAAACCATTATAATCAGTAAATAAATCGTCAAAAGCTGCCAAGTGGATATACTACCTACAGCAACAGAATTTCCTGGCAACTTGCTAAAAAACTCCACTAATTTAATTAGCCAGTCTGTCGGGTAATGTAACACCGAGGCGATGAAGCTTCCTGCCTGAGTCCAAATTAAACCTACTAAAGCACTAATGATTCCACCTATACTAATAATCGAAATTAATGGAGTACTAAGCACATTCAGCAACAAACTATAAGATGGTATAACCCCAAATACAGAAAGTTGTACAGGTAAAGTCCAAAGAGTCGCAGCAAGGGGAACGGCAATTAAAGAAGCGATCGCAGGTGGTAGCCATGCTAGGCGGTTGACTAATGCAGGTACTGTTACGATTAATCCCAGCGTTGCTAAAAAACTCAATTGAAAACCTAAATCCCAAATCCATAGAGGATTAAACACCAATAACAAAGTTGCTGCTAATAGTAACGAGCCGAACTGTTTTACCTTCCTTTTTAATAGCAGCCCAACTAATGCTGCAAAACCCATAATTACGGCTCTGAGAACCGCAGGTTGAAAACCTGTTAAACTTAGAAAAATGATTAAAGCCAAAAAGCCAAGGGTAAATTGCGTTGCTTTTTTTGCCCGTCTGGTTAACTGTAAGATCACACTCAAGATCAAAGAAGTTTGGAACCCAGAAGCTGCTAAAGCATGAGCTAATCCTGCTTGTACAAATAAGTCGCGGATATCGTAAGGTAAATCAACAGCTTTGCTGCCTAAAACCATTGCACTGACAAGCGGCCCTTCAGGGATACCCAACCAACGAACTTGCGATCGCACAATTCGCTCCCGAATTTGCCACCATCCCCATTTCCGTTCCTGATCCAAAACATTTATTTGTCGCCCAATCAAACCAGCAAATGTTCCTTCCTGCTTAAGAAACTTCTGAAAATCGAAACCACCAGGATTGGAAGCCGCCTTTGGTTTGTACAAAATCCCAGTCACAGCAATTTGTTGACTAGGGTATAACCCAGTCGCCTGAAGTATAGGCACTGTCACATACAATTTGCCCGTTACTCCTTTTGGGACACCTGCTGAACCTTTTTCATTTTTGACCTCATCTATCTGAGTTGCTTCCAGCCAAAATTGTCCTCGCTGACTGCGAGTTAAGCGAGGATTACTTGCCACTTCCCCACGAACAATCACAAGTTGTTCTTGATTACTGCTATTTCCAGGTGGAACAAACTGACTAATATCTTTTGCACCTGGTTGCGGCACTCGCCATTGAAAATATAGAGTTGCCAATAATCCTACTAAGCCAGCAGCTAGCCATATTCGAGGATGGGGATTAGTTTGCCAGGTATTAGGCACTGCCTTATTTTTGCTTCCAGCCTTTTCTGCTTTTTGGGCAAGTTGTTGTGAACTGGTACGTCTTCTAAAAAGAATTGCTCCCACTATCCCCAGAACCAAAATCCACACACCACCCCAAGGAACTGCTGTAAAGAGCAACCCAAAAATGTAGCCAAGACAAATAATTACACCACTGGTTTGAATCATAAGATTTTTTGTAAAAGCACCTGACACCCAGAATTCGCAGTTGACTTAAAAATAGCTAGAGTAGCAATAGAGAAAAATTGGCGTTGCTGAATTTGGCAATAAAATTCAAAAATCAAATATTCCAAACTCTTATTATCTGCGGCTGGAGTACCTCTGGGTAAGCTTTTCATCTCTTTAATAGACATCTTTGAAAGATTTTGATGCCTGTGGTGAAGTATAGTCCATCAAGTTTATACGAACAAAGCCCGCCTGTGCGGGCCTTATCTTGTAGCCTTAATCTTCCAGATTCAAGATTTAACGGTATTTCTGAACTTTAGCAATAGCTACATGATTAAAGATATGCCTAGCTTAGTAGAATGCAAAATCAAAGGTTTGCTAACCTGCCGAGGCAGATTTAGTTTGTATAGCCGCGACTTCTACTTGCCCAACAGGTATGACTGGTTTTAAATCTTTGAGCAACGGAAAACCCAATTTCTCCCTTTGCTCTACATATAAGTGAGCAACCTTCCTAGCCAAATGCCGAATCCTGGCAATATAGCGAGTTCTCTCAGTCACCGAAATCACACCTCTAGCATCCAGCAGATTAAACGTGTGCGAACACTTCATTACATAATCCAAACTGGGTAACACCAAACCCTTCTCCGTTAACTGACTAGCTTCCTGCTCATACAAACTAAACAGTGTCAGCAGCAATTCAGGATTAGACGCTTCAAAATTGTATGTACTCTGCTCAATCTCATTTTGCAGAAAAACATCACCATAAGTAATATTGTCCGTCCAATGAATTTTAGTAATTGCCTCCACTTGCTGGAGATACATTGTCAGCCGCTCTAAACCATAAGTAATCTCAATCGACACAGGACGGCAATCTATTCCCCCACACTGTTGGAAGTAGGTAAATTGAGTAATTTCCATCCCATCTAACCATACTTCCCATCCAGTACCCCAAGCTCCCACCGTTGCATCTTCCCAATTATCCTCTACAAACCGAATATCGTGGTCTTCAGGACGAATACCTAAAACCCGTAATGAATCAAGATAAATCTCCTGGATATTATCTGGCGACGGCTTAATCAGAACTTGGTACTGATAATAGTGTTGGAAACGGTTAGGGTTTTCACCGTACCGCCCATCCGTTGGGCGACGACATGGTTCAACATAGGCAACAGCCCACGGTTCCGGCCCCAACGCTCTTAAAAATGTCTGCGGATTCTTAGTACCAGCCCCCTTCTCAATATCGTAGGGCTGGGCGATAAGACAACCGCGCTCGCCCCAGAAGTGATGCAACAAAGCTATTACGGATTGAAAATTCACGCTTCCCCCATCCTTAGTTGGCACAGTGCATAAACCATTGTTGCCTAGAACCCGGCACTGTGGGAAGTTTCAGGGGACAAAGAAGCAGTCCAAAATTATTTTGGAGAAAATAGTTGACACAAGGGAGTGTGTTCGCTATATTGAATAAGTGCCTGAAGCGGAGAGCTTAAAGCGACTCGCGAAAAGGGATACCGAACCTTGAAAATATTATAGTTTGAAAGCAATTATACAGCAAGTGTATTGCGTCAAGAAAATAAAAAGATAACTAAGCTGAAGTTAAAAAAGAGCAGCTAAAAGAGCTATAGAGCTTTCCAATTAAAACGGAGAGTTTGATCCTGGCTCAGGATGAACGCTGGCGGTATGCTTAACACATGCAAGTCGAACGGTGTCTTCGGACACAGTGGCGGACGGGTGAGTAACGCGTGAGAATCTGGCTCTAGGTCTGGGACAACCACTGGAAACGGTGGCTAATACCGGATGTGCCGAGAGGTGAAAGGTTAACTGCCTAGAGATGAGCTCGCGTCTGATTAGCTAGTTGGAAGTGTAATGGACTCCCAAGGCGACGATCAGTAGCTGGTCTGAGAGGACGATCAGCCACACTGGGACTGAGACACGCCTGAGACTCCTACGGGAGGCAGCAGTGGGGAATTTTCCGCAATGGGCGAAAGCCTGACGGAGCAATACCGCGTGAGGGAGGAAGGCTCTTGGGTCGTAAACCTCTTTTCTCAGGGAAGAACACAATGACGGTACCTGAGGAATAAGCATCGGCTAACTCCGTGCCAGCAGCCGCGGTAATACGGAGGATGCAAGCGTTATCCGGAATGATTGGGCGTAAAGCGTCCGCAGGTGGCAATGTAAGTCTGCTGTTAAAGAGTCTAGCTCAACTAGATAAAAGCAGTGGAAACTACATAGCTAGAGTACGTTCGGGGCAGAGGGAATTCCTGGTGTAGCGGTGAAATGCGTAGAGATCAGGAAGAACACTTAGGTGGCGAAGGCGCTCTGCTAGGCGTAACTGACACTGAGGGACGAAAGCTAGGGGAGCGAATGGGATTAGATACCCCAGTAGTCCTAGCCGTAAACGATGGATACTAGGCGTGGCTTGTATCGACCCGAGCCGTGCCGTAGCTAACGCGTTAAGTATCCCGCCTGGGGAGTACGCTTAAGCAACGGTGAAACTCAAAGGAATTGACGGGGCCCCCGCACAAGCGGTGGAGTATGTGGTTTAATTCGATGCAACGCGAAGAACCTTACCAAGGCTTGACATGTCGCGAATCTTCTTGAAAGGGAAGAGTGCCTTCGGGAGCGCGAACACAGGTGGTGCATGGCTGTCGTCAGCTCGTGTCGTGAGATGTTGGGTTAAGTCCCGCAACGAGCGCAACCCTCGTTTTTAGTTGCCAGCATTAAGTTGGGCACTCTAGAGAGACTGCCGGTGACAAACCGGAGGAAGGTGGGGATGACGTCAAGTCAGCATGCCCCTTACGCCTTGGGCTACACACGTACTACAATGCTCCGGACAGAGGGCAGCAAGCATGCGAATGCAAGCAAATCCCGTAAACCGGGCTCAGTTCAGATCGCAGGCTGCAACTCGCCTGCGTGAAGGAGGAATCGCTAGTAATTGCAGGTCAGCATACTGCAGTGAATTCGTTCCGGGGCCTTGTACACACCGCCCGTCACACCATGGAAGCTGGTAGTGCCCGAAGTCATTACTCCAACCATTCGTGGAGGAGGATGCCTAAGGCAGGACTGGTGACTGGGGTGAAGTCGTAACAAGGTAGCCGTACCGGAAGGTGTGGCTGGATCACCTCCTTTTTAGGGAGACCTACACCCCTTACATATCGAAAAACACACAGTTAAATAGATAGTAAGTTGGTCTAACCTAGGTCGGTCGCAGACATGAGCAGAATGTAAAAAGCTTTCAAACTATGATTTGGTTCGAAATGGGCTATTAGCTCAGGTGGTTAGAGCGCACCCCTGATAAGGGTGAGGTCCCTGGTTCGAGTCCAGGATGGCCCACCTGAATCAATTAAAAATGTAAAATGCAAAATTAAAAATGAAGAAGATTCAATTTTTAATTTTTAATTATCAATTTTTAATTGTATCTGGGGGTTTAGCTCAGTTGGTAGAGCGCCTGCTTTGCAAGCAGGATGTCAGCGGTTCGAGTCCGCTAACCTCCACCTGTGGCGATTGCCATTGAAAAAAAAGAGTGAGAGTTCAGCAACATGACACACGTGTCAGACTGCTGAGTTGTATCTCAGCCAGAACCTTGAAAACT
>NZ_CP040281.1:5752500-7495445 GCF_013393925.1 Nostoc sp. C057
TATTTAGCCTTACGAGGTGGTCCTCGCTGATTCACATGGGATTCCTCGTGCCCCATGCTACTCGGGATTCAGCTACTATCCTTGAGTTTTCAACTACAGGACTTTCACCTTCTTTGGTGCAGTATTTAGCTGCTTCGTTTAACCGCTAGATTCGATATTGCTGTCCCACTACCCCAATCGGTAAACCAATTGGTTTAGGCTCTTCCCCTTTCGCTCACCACTACTTAGGGAATCTCTGTTTTGATTTCTCTTCCTCCAGCTACTAAGATGTTTCAATTCGCTGGGTTGGCTCTCTCCTGCCTATATATTCAGCAGGTAGTATATAGGGTTGCCCCATTCGGAAATCTCCGGCTCAATGTTTGCTTCCAACTCCCCGGAGCATATCGTCGGTAACCACGTCCTTCATCGCCTCTGTGTGCCTAGGTATCCACCGTTAGCCCTTATTAGCTTGACCACTCAATTCATTTGGTGTTTCACAATTTGCATTCACAAAAACAAATAGTTAGTTCTGCTTACCTCGTCACTTCGCACTGATTTTACTCAGCACTCACAACTCAGCAATCAGTACTAAGAATGTCTGTGTCTGCCTGCTATTTTCGCGTTTCTATGCAGTTTTCAAGGTTCTGGCTGAGATACAACTCAGCAGTCTGACACGTGTGTCATGTTGCTGAACTCTCACTCTTTTTTTTCAATGGCAATCGCCACAGGTGGAGGTTAGCGGACTCGAACCGCTGACATCCTGCTTGCAAAGCAGGCGCTCTACCAACTGAGCTAAACCCCCAGATACAATTAAAAATTGATAATTAAAAATTAAAAATTGAATCTTCTTCATTTTTAATTTTGCATTTTACATTTTTAATTGATTCAGGTGGGCCATCCTGGACTCGAACCAGGGACCTCACCCTTATCAGGGGTGCGCTCTAACCACCTGAGCTAATAGCCCATTTCGAACCAAATCATAGTTTGAAAGCTTTTTACATTCTGCTCATGTCTGCGACCGACCTAGGTTAGACCAACTTACTATCTATTTAACTGTGTGTTTTTCGATATGTAAGGGGTGTAGGTCTCCCTAAAAAGGAGGTGATCCAGCCACACCTTCCGGTACGGCTACCTTGTTACGACTTCACCCCAGTCACCAGTCCTGCTCTTAGGCATCCTCCTCCACGAATGGTTGGAGTAATGACTTCGGGCACTACCAGCTTCCATGGTGTGACGGGCGGTGTGTACAAGCCGGGAACGAATTCACTGCAGTATGCTGACCTGCAATTACTAGCGATTCCTCCTTCACGCAGGCGAGTTGCAGCCTGCGATCTGAACTGAGCTCCGGTTTACGGGATTTGCTTGCATTCGCATGCTTGCTGCCCTCTGTCCGGAGCATTGTAGTACGTGTGTAGCCCAAGGCGTAAGGGGCATGCTGACTTGACGTCATCCCCACCTTCCTCCGGTTTGTCACTCTAGCAGTCTCTCTAGAGTGCCCAACTTAATGCTGGCAACTAAAAACGAGGGTTGCGCTCGTTGCGGGACTTAACCCAACATCTCACGACACGAGCTGACGACAGCCATGCACCACCTGTGTTCGCGCTCCCGAAGGCACTCTTCCCTTTCAAGAAGATTCGCGACATGTCAAGCCTTGGTAAGGTTCTTCGCGTTGCATCGAATTAAACCACATACTCCACCGCTTGTGCGGGCCCCCGTCAATTCCTTTGAGTTTCACCGTTGCCGGCGTACTCCCCAGGCGGGATACTTAACGCGTTAGCTACGGCACGGCTCGGGTCGATACAAGCCACGCCTAGTATCCATCGTTTACGGCTAGGACTACTGGGGTATCTAATCCCATTCGCTCCCCTAGCTTTCGTCCCTCAGTGTCAGTTACGCCTAGCAGAGCGCCTTCGCCACCTAGGTGTTCTTCCTGATCTCTACGCATTTCACCGCTACACCAGGAATTCCCTCTGCCCCGAACGTACTCTAGCTATGTAGTTTCCACTGCTTTTATCTAGTTGAGCTAGACTCTTTAACAGCAGACTTACATTGCCACCTGCGGACGCTTTACGCCCAATCATTCCGGATAACGCTTGCATCCTCCGTATTACCGCGGCTGCTGGCACGGAGTTAGCCGATGCTTATTCCTCAGGTACCGTCATTGTGTTCTTCCCTGAGAAAAGAGGTTTACGACCCAAGAGCCTTCCTCCCTCACGCGGTATTGCTCCGTCAGGCTTTCGCCCATTGCGGAAAATTCCCCACTGCTGCCTCCCGTAGGAGTCTGGGCCGTGTCTCAGTCCCAGTGTGGCTGATCGTCCTCTCAGACCAGCTACTGATCGTCGCCTTGGGAGTCCATTACACTTCCAACTAGCTAATCAGACGCGAGCTCATCTCTAGGCAGTTAACCTTTCACCTCTCGGCACATCCGGTATTAGCCACCGTTTCCAGTGGTTGTCCCAGACCTAGAGCCAGATTCTCACGCGTTACTCACCCGTCCGCCACTGTGTCCGAAGACACCGTTCGACTTGCATGTGTTAAGCATACCGCCAGCGTTCATCCTGAGCCAGGATCAAACTCTCCGTTTTAATTGGAAAGCTCTATAGCTCTTTTAGCTGCTCTTTTTTAACTTCAGCTTAGTTATCTTTTTATTTTCTTGACGCAATACACTTGCTGTATAATTGCTTTCAAACTATAATATTTTCAAGGTTCGGTATCCCTTTTCGCGAGTCGCTTTAAGCTCTCCGCTTCAGGCACTTATTCAATATAGCGAACACACTCCCTTGTGTCAACTATTTTCTCCAAAATAATTTTGGACTGCTTCTTTGTCCCCTGAAACTCCCCACAGTGACGGGTTCTAGGCAACAATGGTTTATGCATTGTCTTCAGTCACAAAGGGGGAAGCTTGAATTTTCAGTCGGTAATAACTTTATTGCATCATTTCTGGGGCGATCGCGGTTGTCTCATTGCCCAGCCCTACGATATAGATATACCTAATGTTGTAGTAATGTCGGTGGTGCATCTGGTAGGTGGTGCATCTAATTTATATATAGATAGTTGCTGGGGTATTAGGATTACTGTTTGATTTTTGAAAAAACTCTTTACACAGCGATCGCATCCATCTGTACTTACCTTGCTGCACGAGTTTTAGGGAAAATATTTATACACTTACTACATACTTTGCTTGGGTATTGATAACTCATATCTCTTGCCAAGAGCCGATCGCTCAATTTCACTCATTTCAGAATTTGGGCAGCTTGCAGCTATGATCTGATAAAAAACTAATATTGACTTAATACTAAAAATACTGTCTGCAATAAGCCGATAACAAAACCTAAAACACCACCTAAAGTCACAATGGCTTGCAATTCATTTTTGACAATTCCCTCGATAGCAGCTTCTAGATCAGCCGGTGAAGTTGATTTCACCCGGTCAACTATCACCTGATCTATGGATAAAATCGGAATCGCCTGTGCCACAATTACTTCTAAATCTTTTTCCAAATACTTGTCTAAAATTAGAGCCAACTCTTGACTCATCACCTCTAAAGAAGTACTGACAACTGGTGAAGTGCTAAGACGATTCAGTAGCACTACAGCAATATTTTCCCAATCAACAGAATCAGTTAATCCTTGTAGAAAATCGCTGCCACTGTTTTGCAGGTAATGGCGGACACTTTCACGGGTGGTCTTTCGCAGTTGACGCACTGTACCCATCGGCAAGTTTTGTAATGATAAATTTTGCAGGAATTTCCTGATGCGATCGCGTATTTGCAAATCTTGAGTCAATTCCTGCAAACGATTATTGGTAGCTTCTTTCTCATCTAAGCAAAAAGTTCGTAGCCGTGTAAGAGTATTACGTAAGCCAAACAAATTTGCTACCACCCAATAAGTACCACTGGTTTTTTCGCGGAACCCTTCATCAATAATTTGAATCGTGCGATCGGTCAAAAAATCAACTATCGCTTGGCGCAGCATATCCGGTGGTAAAACTACTTCTAACAACCAATCAGCAAGCCTTGTCGCTTGTTCTTCACTCAGTTGAAATTCCAGCAATATCTGGTCAAAAATCTGATTGATTTGCGCTTCCAAAAAGTCTTCACGTCGCGCTAAAACCTTGAGTAACCGAGGTAAAGATTCCCCTAGCAAATCCCGCAAAATTCCCGCGACAATTTTGGCACTTTTCTCGTTTTTTTCTGTGTTGATTTGTTCAATCGCCAACCGCAACAACCAGAGAATTGCTGCTTGCACGCGTTCTGTTTGCAACAAACGCCGCGCCAAATTTTGCAATTCTTGTGGTGTCAACAGTGACCCCATAATGGTCTTGGAAATGTTCAGAGCTAGACGTTCCTGGTTGCGGGGAATCAAGCCAGGCGTGAAGGGTACTCTTCGTCCAGCAATGTAAATTGCTTTGTAAGGACGGAACAACATTTTGATGGCTATATCATTTGTGAAATAGCCAATAATTCCACCCAGTACCGGGGGAGACACATAAAGCCAAAGATGAGACCAGTCCACAGGATTTTGGATTTTGGATTTTGGATTTTGAATTCTAGATTAGAAATTAGGGATTGGGGATTGGTAATTGGCGGTTATTAGTTATGAGTTGTTTTTCCACTAACTACTAACGATTTTCCATTAGCCATTACCTATTCCGCAGTCCCCAATCTAAAAGACGTTCGCAGAGTCGCTCTAAGCGAAGCTATGCCATTGGCTTTACGCCACGCTATCCCAAATCTAAAATCTAAAATTTGCTGATTACCAGCACTCCCATCATACCGTTCGCAATGGGGTAGTGTGTGGCAACAGCAAAACCAACTTGACGCGCTAACTCTATTTGCTCTTTGCCTATGGGAAAGCGGTCTAAGCTGGGACTGATGTAAGCATATTCTTCTTTTAACCCTAAATAATTGGCAACTGGCACCACGAAACTATCCAGATACAACTGCTGAAAGGCACGTAACTGAGGATTACTCGGTCGATGAAAGTCCAAAATTGCAGCTTTAGCACCCGGTTTCAAAACACGGTATAACTCTTGAAGACTGCGAGGAATATCTTTAACATTCCTTAAACCATAGCCCATTGTTGCGGCATCAAATTGGTTGTCGTCAAAGGGTAAATTTAGTACATCTGCTTCTACCCAGGCGATGCCTACGGCGGGCAAAGCCAACGCAGGTTGAGGGTATTGCTTTTGGGAACGTTCTTTAGCAGTTTCTAGCAGGTTGTAGGAAAAGTCCACTCCATATACATATCCTGTAGCTCCCACGCGCCTTGCCAAACGTAAAGCTAGATCGCCACTACCGCAGCACAAATCTAATGCAGTATCACCCGATTTAGCCGCACTCCATTTAACTGCCATTTCCTTCCAAATTCGATGCTGTCCCAAACTCAGCCAATCGTTCAATTGGTCATAAACTGGAGCAATACGGTTAAAAATGGATTGAACTTCGTTAGTCATTGGTCAATAATTCATTGGTCATTGGTCATTAGTCATTCGTCATTTGCCAAGGGTAAAAGACAAATGACATAGACGCACTAGCGGCTTCCCGCAGGGTAGGACAAATGACAACTACACAATGGGTTGATGGTATCCACTGCTAGTCAGAGCGATCGCTACCAGTTGTGCTGATAAATTAATTAGCATTAATTCATCTTCCCGCAAAGTGCAAGGTTGTTTCCACTGTAGCGATAATACGCCCAAAAGTTCATTATGGTAGCTAATTGGGATAACTAAATGTGCTTGCACACCAGTATTTTGGTAGTGAGTAGCATCAATTAGTTTAGTGTCTTTAGGTATATTTAAAGAAACTTGCATTTGCCCAGTGGCGATCGCTTGCGTTGTTAGTGGGTCAAGAGATAGCCAATTCTCTATTTCACCTGTATCGCTGTAAGTTCCTTGAGTTGCAATCAGAGTATTTCCATGTGTAAGTTGTAAAATACAGCCTTCTGTCCCAAAAGTCTCACTCACAGCCTTGGCGATTGGAGCGAGAGTTTCCTCTAAACTAGAAGCTGCTTGAGTTACCTGTACTAAAACACTCAGTAATGCCATTTGAGCATGAGCGCGGCGTAATTCTTCTGTACGTTGCTTGAGCAAGTCATAGGTTTCTGCTGCTCTTTGCACTACTGCCTTGAGTTCTCCTGGGTCCCAAGGCTTGGTGATATATTTGTAGACTTGTCCAGCATTAATCGCCTCTACCAAGTCTTCAATATCAGTAAATCCGGTGAGAATTATCCTCACCGTATCGGGAAACTGAGGTACAGTTTTGCTCAGAAATTCAGTTCCTTTCATTTCTGGCATCCGTTGATCGGAGATAATCACAGCTACCTCCCCTTCTGCGGCCAAAACTTGTAGAGCGTTCACTCCACTATCAGCTTTCAGAACATTAAAGTCGCGTCGAAAGGTGCGATAAAGGAGATCGAGATTATCTGGCTCATCGTCAACTACCAAGATTTTCAGCTTTTTTGGTCGTTCGAGAGTCATTACTTGATATTGGACTTTATCAATTTCGACACTGGGATTATCCATAAGATATTTCCTTTAAATATTCACTATCTTGTTATATTCCATACCAAGCTTAGTTGAGAATAGCTAAAAATTGTCAAGGGTTTATACGGAGCTATTTTGCATATTTTAAAACTACAAGAGTGAGCTATACAGAGGAAATTTACCTGCCCAAATATCTGAATTAGGAAATATTGCACCAAAAAAACCTACTAAATCAGCATAGCGATGGCGATTTTAATCATAGTAGGGTTTATGTAAAAGTACACGCGGTAGGGGCAATAGCCTGTAGGAAGCACTACAGATGAAGCTTTACTTCTCTACCAGACCCTGCACGTAGCTTTCTTTGCCGCAGGGGTATGCTACTGCTTGCTACACTACCGCTAGTTCCTTGATGCCGGGAAACCCTTCCACCGTAATGGCTTACGCTTTCCGTCTAGATGAATTGCCCTAAGAAGAAAATTAGGGTTCAGCTAAAGTTTTGCAGTTAAGATAGCACAGTAAAGGCACATAAATGTGCGTAGTGTTACTAGTAGAATGGCTTGGAATTAGAGTGGTTGAAATTCCAATCTCCTGCCTCTTTCTGAACTCAAGACAGTAGGTCTGGGTAATTCTATAGATTAGAATAAGACTTGCTCATGAGGTGTTAATCATCCTCTCAAGTTGAAGCTCGCATCCCGATTATGACTGATCTACCACCCAACGCTCAGAATCCCGAAGAAAATGCTACCAACGATGTAGCACAAGAGTTACTACGAAGACTGAGGCAAAAACAAGGCAACTGGGTGGAATGGGGAACGGCGATCGCCTCGTTGCTAAAAACCGGTTACAACCCCCAAGAAATTTTTGAGGCGACTGGATTTGAGCCAATTCAACAAAATCAGGTAGTTGTTGGTTCTCAAGTTTACAATTCTTTGGAAAACTCTGGAGTATCGGAAGAAACGCGATCGCACTATGCCATACGCGGCAGTGATGTTTTATATGAACTCCGTTTGCTCACCCAAGAAGAACGCGCCGCCGCTGCCGAACTGATCTTCTTCCACAATGTTGATGCTGATGAGGCACGGGATATAGCAAAAGCAATTAAAGAATTCTCCTATTACCGCACTTTACCAGAAGGGTTTTCTGCTCATCCTGGAGATGCTGTTGCTCATCAAGTTTGGAAACTGGCACGCCAAAATGCAGATTTACAACAGCGATCGCGCCTAATCGCCAAAGGTTTACGTTTTGCTCACACGCCAGCAGCAAGGCAAAAAATTGAACAACTACTGACTGATTTTACTACCGTTCCCCAGCGTCCAGCGCCAATTCTACCCTTTTACCGCCTGGAATTTGAAGAACAATTACCCCGAATTTTACCTGTAGTGGGTGAGTTGCCATTATCACGGCAAGATTTGCAAGCTGTGCCGATATTGACAGAAATTGAACCATTTCGTCTGGTTAAGTTTTCTGGAGAGCAAGCTTGGGTTCCATTACCAGGATGGCAAGTGCTATTGGCGGCAGAAGATCCAGTAGTGATTTTAGCGAATAGCGATCGCTTTCCCATCCAAACCCAAAGCCAAGTTGGGCCCGTTGTAGTTGTGATAGATCGTGCCAAACGAGAATGGGATGCCTCTAGCTATTTTGTTGTTGAAAAGGGTGGTGAATTAGATTTTCAGTGGTTTGAAACTGAGCCAGAAATTCCTTTACTAGGACAAATTATTATCATTGTGCGTCCTAAGAAAATTCTGGATGAAGAATTAACTAAGGATTCCTGGCAGATTGATGAATAATTGAAGAAGAATTCAGAATTCAGGAGTCAGAATTCTGAATTCTGTTTCGATAAAATTTCGTGTTAATTTTCTAAATCTTTGTTGCTAACAGTTGTGCTGATCATTTGTTCTCGCAAAATTGCAACTTGAGAAATCATGATCTTCTCTAATCCCCCAGTTTCCATCGCTCCTATCCAACGAATCATTGATGAGAGAAATAATTCTTTGAGGTAGGCAAAAGAAAAGCCTTCTGTCAATGCAGCCATCTGATTTACAGCCTGCTCAGATAATCCCATTTCACTGTTTAATTTATCATTCCACAATGTGATGTAGGTTTCTCGTTCTGGAAACGCTGGCAGATCAAAATGATATTTCCGATCAAAGCGGCTGGGGCGATCGCTAATTGCTGAATCTAAACGTTCTGGATGATTAGTGGTTGCAATAGTCACAATTCCTTGATTAGAAGCAAAGCCATCAAGTTCATTTAAAAAGAAAGAGCGGTTTTCATCATTTAAGAGAGAGTCAATATCTTCTAATACCAAAACACAAGGGGCAGATTGCCGTGCTTGGTTGAATACTTTACGGATATTGTCGCTATCAGTAGCATACTCAGCCTTAAAGCTTTTAACATATAAGCAAGGCTGTTGCATTTGATTAATTAATGCTTTAACTGTATGCGTTTTACCATTCCCTGGTGAGCCAATAAACAAAATTCCGCGTTTCCAAGGAACGCTATAATTTGCGTAAGTTTCGCGGGAGGCAAAGAAGTTTATTAGGTCATCTTGAATATCTTGTTTAAGAGTTTTATGCAAAACTAGATTTTCAAAAGTTGAGCTTTGAATAGATTGAAAGAGTTCGGGATTTTTATCCCAGCAACCATCTTCAAAAACTAACAGTTCATCACGAATTTCTGAGTTCCACTCACAAACTGCGGCAAAAAACTTTTCAGCTACTTCTGAAGTATCTGCCAAAATCCAAGAATAACGAGTTTTACAATAACCTTCATTCCAACTCATTAAGACAACATCAAGTTTATTTCCTTGCCATGAAACTTGAAATCTGGCATTTTCATTATATTTATAAATCTCGTTATCCATGCCATTCCAACCAGTAAGTATCTGGTTATGGATATGATTATCATGTTTAATTTTGCAGAAATTTGCCTCAGCGTACTTTTCTAAATTGAAAGAACTATCATTACTTTCTAGCAATGCTTTTTTAGGATAAATAGCTGCTAGCTCCTGACTAACATGATAGGAAATAGCATTATTAGATAAGCTAAGACCTTGTGTAATTATTTTTTGAATTTTCATGTTTATTTATTTTTCTGGTTAGTTAGAGCTTAGAAATATATCAAATTAAGCTAATCTAACATTAAGATGGCTGAATTGTGAATTCTTGCTTAAAGAATTATTCTTCTAAATATAAAATTTGATATGTCAGACTCTAAATTTACTACTCCTGTGGCTCAAGAATCCCTCCACTCAGAATTGTCTGAGCGATCGCCTGTTCCTAACCTGAGGGAGAAGATTCTCGCAATTCGCAACAGTCTACGCCCTGGACAACAACAAATGGCTGACTGGGGATCTGGCCCTTTGGCTATTTCTGCCGTTCCTGGCGCAGGCAAATCTACTGGGATGGCGGCGGCGGCAGCGATCGCGATCGCGCGTCAATATGAACGTTATGCCCAATCGCGCCCATCCTCGCGTCGTCATTTGGTAGTCGTCACCTTTACTCGCTCTGCTGCTGCCAATATTAAAGCGAAGATCCGCAAATTCTTACGAGATGATTTATCTTTACCCCAGACGGGATTTTTTGTCTATACCCTACATGGTTTAGCGTTAAATATTGCTAGCCGCCATTCGGATTTATCCGGTTTGCAGTTAGAAAATGTCACATTAATTACACCAACTCAAAGTCATCGCTTTATCCGAAGCGCTGTAGAACAATGGATTGTAAATAATCCCGGAATATATTTGCGGTTATTAGAAGGTCATCAATTTGACGGAGAAGAGACAGAAAGGTTGCGTCGTCAATCGGTGCTGCGAACAGAAGTATTACCGGAATTGGCAAATACGGTAATTCATGAAGCAAAAAGTTCGGGGATATCGCCAGAAAAACTGCGGGAGTGGAGTAAACAAACCACAGATGAATATACAATTTTGAGCGTAGCGGCGGGATTGTATGAGCAATATCAAAACTTAATGCGATCGCGTGACTTTATCGATTACGACGATATGATTTTAGCCGCACTGCGCGTTTTAGAAAATGATAGCGCCCGTCGCATTGAGCAAAACCAAGTTTTCGCCGTCTTTGAAGACGAAGCTCAAGATTCTAGTCCCCTACAGACAAAACTGTTAGAAATTTTGGCGAGTGATGGGTACAAAGGTGATAAATCCTCAATCCTGACTCCTCACACCTCACTAAATTTAGTCCGAGTTGGCGATCCCAACCAGGCGATTAATTCTACCTTCACCCCAGCCGATCCGATTTATTTTCGGCAATTTTGCGAAGAGTGCGATCGCATTGAACGATTGGCAACGATGGATCAAGCAGGTCGCAGTACGAGAATTATCATTGAAGCTGCTAACTTTGCCCTCAAATGGATCAATAATCAGTCCTTAGCAAAAACGAATAACGGACAACAGACTCCTGACAACCGACAAGTACCATTTCGCTTGCAGACAATTCGCCCTGTTGAAACAGGCGATCCACAAAAGAACGCCAACCCAGCACCCATAGGACAGGGATTAGAACTTTATACCCCGCGTGACATTCATCACACCGTTGAATTGTTATCTCAAAGAGTAATCGAATTATTTGGCGAAGACCCAACACAAAATAGTGCAGCGATTTTAGTACGGGAAAATCGCCAAGGAAGATGGTTATCAGAGGCTCTAGCATCTGTATGCAAAGAGCATAATATTACACTTTACGATGTGGGAGAACGCGATCGCCGTTCCCATGTTCCCCAAGAGATTTTAGCATTGCTGCAATTTTGCGATCGCCCCCACTCCCCGGATTACCTGAAAGCCGCTTTAGAAGCATTAGTACAGCGCCAGTTAATTCCTACTCAAGACCTCAACGCCCTTGCTAGTCTACCAGAAGAATTTTTGTATCCAGGCCCTCTAGCAGCACCCCAGACAGAAACAGTCCAAAAGGCTGCACGCTTATGCCGCAATTTACTTCGCGCCCGCTTGGAATTGCCCCTGTACCAGCTAATTTCCTTTCTCGCCTTAACCTTAAATTACGACCAGGCAGAATTAGCAACTGCTGACAAACTTGCAGAACGGGTAAACCAGCAGATAGCTGGCAATAGTTCAATGGGGGGAATGCTGTCAGCTTTAAGTGAAATCGTCAGTTCCGAACGGTTTGAACCAGTAGAAACCGAAGATTCGGAAGAACGTTACACTCGGCGCGGTCAACTGACCATTATTACCATGCACAAAGCTAAAGGGCTAGATTGGGACTATGTATTTCTTCCTTTTCTCCACGAAAACTTGATTCCTGGTAGATTTTGGGTTCCTCCGCAAAGCCAGTTTTTAGGTGATTTTACCTTATCAGAAGTAGCCCGCGCCCAAATTCGTGCTGCTCTCCACGGTGAATCTACCATACCAGATGTTACGCAAGCATGGGAACAAGCAAAGCATTTGAAAATATCTGAGGAGTACCGTTTACTCTACGTTGCGATGACACGAGCCAAGCGTCTGGTATGGATGTCAGCAGCGCAGAAAGCCCCCTTTACTTGGAGTAAACCAGAGAATTTACAAGAACAAGCGCCTTGCCCAGTATTCCCAGCATTAAAGCGCCAATTTCCTGAATGTGTCGCGAATTTAGCGGTAATGGCTAAATAAGGGCGATCAAAAGTTTTCAGAAATTGCAGGAATTTAAAGGGATTTGCGATCGCAGCATCCCAGAATATCTGTATAAAATAAATTATCTCTTGTGGAATTTGCCATTTGGAAATTGGTGTTATACATTGGTGTTCAGCTTTTAATCGGAAATTTATTTATCAATGAAAACCCAACAAATCAGTTCCACCACAATAGAAAATAAACCCACCAAAACGAAAAAACAGTCTTTTCCTGGCATGAATATTGGTAGCCCTAAAGTACCATTCCGCCAATGCAAGAAAACAGCACAACAGCATGAATTACTCAGTGATTGGGAACACGCGAGTTAATTTATTGACATATTATAGAAAATTACGGCTATTATATTGGCTTCTGTGCAACTCTCGGTATCCGATCGGGCATTAACTGAGAAACCATTGTAAATTAGGGGTGCAACGGATTTTTTCGGTCTATTGCCATAAGCCAACAATCTGAGTATTTACCTTCATGTAGTTCATGAGCTGGCAATAACTTTAATTTCACAAAACCGCATTTTTCATAGCAGCGAACGGCGCGAGGATTGTCAACGTGCGGGTCTATGACAATTTTATGAGCTTGCAGATGTTCAAAAAGATAGGTGATAATTGCTGACAGTATTTTTGTACCAATTCCCTTGTTCCAATAGTCTGTTTCGCCTACGAACAAATCAATTCCGTAGACATAATCAGTTTGTTTGAGATGATACAATTGCCTGTCAGTTTGGGATAAGTCATTGAGCGCACAATACTGCAAATAACCAATTGGAATATTTTGATAGTAGAACACACACGGAACAACCGGATCATCTCTCTCGATCATAGGTTTGTACGTTTCTATAATTCTTTCTAAAGGAAAAGGATTATCTCTTCCTTCATAAAATTTCAAAACTTGTGCATCAGTTAACCATTTTGCGAGCAACTCATAATCATAAATTTCATCTTGCATTAGACGAATAGCTATTTCGTCTTGTTGAATTAGCATATCTATATATATTTTCTAACGAGTATTTAAATAATTATAGTTTGTTCAAAATATCTATTATCTTGCAAAAAAATATGAAAAAAAAGGGGAATTCCATGTCCACTTTGTAAGAATGAAATTCTCCTTAAATTTTTGTCTTAGCTCTAACAAAAGATAAAGATGCCAAACTTAAATTTGCTTAATTGCCACCAGACGTAACAGCTTTATTATGTATAGCAGTGTCTTCAGGTTTTCTCTGCCATTTACCATCGTTGCCCGGTTCGTATTCATTCTTTACACTATTCCAAGCAACATCACGCGCACCTTCTTCACTAAAACCATTACTTTGAGCAGCATTTAATGCTGCTACAAAAATCTGTTGTGCGTGTTCAGGTAACTGTTCTCTAATTTCATTGGGCAATTCATTTATTGTTTTATCAGCCATAAACTTATCTCCAATTATTTCAACTTAAGTTCATACTAAAAAACTGGCAGTATAATTTCCTCTTTCTAGAAGAATAGAAGTAAATAATCATACTTTTGGCTGAGTCAGGCAATTTTAAATCAGCGATGCAATGATATTGATACTCATGGCTAAAATTGTGGTATTGAAAAAGAACGATAATATGCTATGCAACAAAGTCAAGCGTCTCATCTCGCGCGATCTCGTCTCCACATCTGAAACTTGGCTTGTCATGCCAATTACAAATGAATAATATAAAAATTCCCAATAGTCTGGAGAGTTGTTATTAGGAAAATCTAAACCTGCGGTAATTTCTTCACTATGATTACGATTAATATATTTGTAATAGCTGTGTGCATATTGCACTGCAAACATTGTATGTACTAATAGCCATGAACCGACAATGGTCATAATTGCAAGTATGACATGTAGAATAAGCAGAATTGTTGACAACTCTTTTTTATCAGTTAGTAAAAACCCAATGGCTAAAACACTAGCACAAGCCGCAGCTATCACCAGCATGAATATAGCTAAATGTCCTTCATATTGATTCTCAGCATAACGGCGAATTTTTTCTGGTGTAGCCTCAATCATTTTCCACCAGGTTACAGCTAAGAAAAAGTCAGCACCAAAGTTCCAAGCGCAGAGAATGCGAGTCGGTAAGTGCAGCCAACGTGGAAGTATTACTGAAATTAATACAGCGAGTGCGACAGCAATTATAAGTCTGGGTCGAGGGTCAAAGTTTTTAAATAAGTTAAGTTTCACAAATATTGCGATCGCAGATGTTATCCAATTAGATTTAATTACTTTGTAATCTCTCTTAAAAGGCTACGGTGTAAACACAAGTAAGATCCAGAAAGCCCTCATGTAGAGACGCGATTTATCGCTTCTGAAAGACTGACATGTTAGAAAGACGCGATAAATCGCCGTCTCTACAAAGAATATACTCCTCAATTATTCCTTGACAAACTACTATTTCCAACTTGTGTATACACCGTATAATACTCAACTAATTACGAATTACGAATTATTTCAACTTGGCTCTAATCGTTTCTATTCGTTGACGATTAACACCCAAATCGCTTTGACCTAAGCGTGAAGCGGAACGAACTTGGATCGTATTGGCATTTCGGTCTAGATAAAACTCTACATCATCTACAAATCCGAGTAAAGCACTTTTAAATTCTGCATATAAATAATCTTGGCTTTCGGTAATGATTTTGGTTCTTGGTAAGGACTGAATAATCTCTTTAAGATTAGCGATTGCTTCTTGTGGGCTAGACGTAAAAGTCAATGGTGCAATTTTGTGGGCTGCATCTGCACTCTGACTGGAAACACAGTTAGGAGAGTTAGGACAGGATGCTAATTTACCGTTGCTAACACCTAAATTATTCGGTCGTTTGCCAGCAAAAACCATAATTACGTCTCCAGGTAAGTAAATAACTATACTCTCACACATTTACTTGAACCACTGTAATGCTTTGCGGCGATCGCATCTTCTGGCAAATGACAGATTCCTTAAAACATCAGTGATGCGTTCGCTCTATGATCCGGTAAGTATCGTCTAGGCGAAGACAGATTATGACGCAAACAATTTCAATCAACGACTCCGGGCGTTTGCAACTCACACCGCTAGAAATCCCATCCCGCCTACTGTTAGGTCCTGGGCCATCCAATGCCCATCCCACAGTTCTCCAAGCGATGAATACCTCACCAGTTGGGCATCTTGACCCAGCTTTTCTCGCCCTCATGGATGAAATTCAGTCGTTGCTACGCTACGTATGGCAAACAGAAAACCCACTCACCATTGCAGTCAGTGGTACGGGAACAGCCGCAATGGAAGCAACGATCGCTAATGCTGTTGAACCTGGTGATATAGTTTTGATTGGTGTGGCTGGTTACTTTGGTAATCGCCTCGTAGATATGGCTGGACGTTATGGTGCTGATGTCCGAAGCATTACCAAGCCTTGGGGACAAGTCTTCAATCTAGATGAACTCAAAACAGCCCTAGAAACTCATCGTCCGGCTATTTTGGCTCTAGTTCATGCCGAAACTTCCACCGGTGCAAGGCAACCATTAGAAGGAGTTGCTGATTTATGCAATGAATTTGGCACTTTGCTGCTGGTGGATACTGTGACAAGTTTGGGTGGCGTTCCGTTATTTTTGGATGCCTGGGGAGTTGACTTAGCTTATAGTTGTAGCCAAAAAGGGTTGGGTTGTCCGCCTGGTGCTTCGCCTTTTACCATGAGTGCGCGTGCAGTTGAGAAATTGCAACAGCGCCAAACTAAGGTTGCAAACTGGTATTTGGATATGTTGTTACTGGGTAAGTATTGGGGCGCTGAACGCACCTATCACCATACAGCACCCATTAATTTATATTATGCCTTGCGGGAAGCACTACGTTTGCTTGCAGAAGAGGGATTAGCAAACTCTTGGCAGAGGCATCAAAAAAACGTAGAGTATCTCTGGGAAGGGTTAGAGAATTTAGGACTGAGTATGCACGTTGAGCAGGAGTATAGACTACCAACGCTTACCACCGTCCGCATTCCAGCAGGAGTAGATGGGAAAGCGATCGCACGGCAGTTACTCAATGAACATAATATTGAAATTGGCGGTGGTCTTGGCGAACTAGCAGGTCTTGTCTGGCGCGTGGGATTGATGGGCTTTAATAGTCGAAAGGAAAGTGTTGACCAACTTTTAGCAGCACTGCGGCAGGTTTTACCTAAGTAGTTTTTGCTTGAAAATAGTGCGTTAACAGTAGCTTAACGCACTTGATCGGGCACTACAATGATTACCAATTACAAGAAGCAACCAAGTTAGCTACTATCTCAACTAGTTCGTCTGGATCAATTGGTTTAGATACATGAGTGTCAAAGCCACCTTCCAAGGCACGGATACGAGCTTCAGCATCAGCATAAGCTGTTAAAGCAATAGCTGGGACTCGTCCACAATTGTTTGATTTGAGCGCACGAAATTTGCGGATGAAAGTGTAGCCATCCTCCCCAGGCAACCCAATATCAGAAATTAAAACATCGGGCTGTAATTCGGACAATACCTTGTGCGCCGCATCCGCTGATATTACTGGTATAACTCTTGCTCCATCCATTTCCAACACAGTAGTGATGAAAAAGCGAGTATCATTATCATCCTCAATTACCAGAATATCTAAACCAGCAAGAGTTCCAGAAGGTTCCATAAATGAAATTTTATCGTAAATTAAGGGTTTAAATCCCCATTTTGAAAATGTCTTTATGGTCTTTCCTACATGCTTGAAAAGTCAGATACCTATCCCTAAAATAATTAATCATTCGTAATTACAAATTACGAATTGTTAACTAACTCCTCACTTGTCTAAAGTCCTTACACTCAGTACTTGGGGTGGTGTCGAATCTGGTGGATAAATCACATCTACCAGTACTATCCGCTTGGTGGAAGGTGGAAGTACAAGCTGTACCAATGGTTCTAACACCTGACCAGTTCTGTGCCATAGATGTACGTAGCGCGTCTTTTGTTGACCTTGGTCATCGAAGTAACGCAGCCGCACCGTACCACGGAAGAAGGGAAAATCTAAGGATGGTTTGCGGAAACGTACACCACCTTGGGATAATTTATCTTCCTTCAAAGGTGTTTCTAAAGTAACGGTAACGGTCTGATTTTGGTTGGTATTGTTGCTTAAAGGTAAGGTGAGTTTATATTCCACCCCATAATTACCATGTGCTTCATAAGCCGTATCTGGATAACGTACTAGCATTTTGGCCGTTTGGATTTGTTGAGTACCCAATCGACCGCTCCGCAATGTGTCTAAAACATAAGAAATAGCTTTGCCACGCTGGGGAATAGTCAGATTTGTGCTTTGAGGATTATCCAGCAACTTTGCTTGCCACTGAGAACCTTGTGATACACCAGCTACACGCCCATAAATTAGTGCGCCACTGGTAGCATTTGGAGGAGTCGGAGTTTTATCTCGCGGCCCGGCAAAGTTCCCGTTATCTAGTAAAGCTTGCCATTCTGCAAGAGTCGGTGAGCGTTCTGTATTATCAGAATTTTTCTTGGCAAACATTGCTAAACTTGCCGCATAAACTTGATCACTACTACGCAACCGCATAAAGCTAGAGCGACCATTCACAGGCTTTTCTAGATTTTGTACAGGAATCGGATGATTTAGCAACATCCGGCTTTGTCCTGGTGGAATTATCAGCTTTGCGGGAAAATCAGCTTGTCGAACACCTCGGAGTACATCACCAACAGCGCGATCGCCTGGTCCAGAGTAAGCTTTACCATCGTTATTTTCTACATAGGGTGGTAAGGTAACAAATGGCGCATCTTTCATCAAGTAACTCGCCGCTTGCAACACATCCACTGTTACAGGTTTTTTGCCAGGGTTATGCAGAATTACACCCAGGTATAGCGTTTGTAAATCCTTGGGAGTGTGGGTGTAGTGGTGAGCAAATAAGTCAAAGCGTCCCTTGAAGGGGAAATTCAGGTGCGCTGCTGCAACTTTTTTACCCTTTGTAGGAAAAGTAGAAAGTAAAATACCCTCAGTTTTGATCCATTCTGGGCTATTGCTGTTAAAAACGGGCGTTGTATCCAACTTACCTGGTAAAGCCAGAACTACTCGTGGTTGCAGGATTTCTTGGGGTGCTTGAGGTGTTTGAGCGATCGCTGAATTCTTTTTATCTACCGTGCATCCAAAGGTTTGAGTTATAGCAAGTCCTAATAAAAGTGTAAATATAGGTAGTGGTAATTTAGCCAGCATAAATTTGCGCGTCAATCACGCTGTAGTGTCAGATATAACAAGTTATTATTACAAGTTCATAGAACCGAATTTCTGAAAATGCGTAAGTATAGCCCGCACTTCTCTACGAGACGCTGCACAGCAATTCTCATAATGAGAATTGCTGGTTCAGTTAAGCATTTCTTTATTCTCTCAGTGCCCTCTGCGTCTCTGTGGTAGCCTGCGGCAAGCCGCTCCGCGTCTACGTAAAAAAATTGACTAAAATAAAACTGCTGTATCTGGTATTACTCACTAGCTCACTGCGAGAAAAAACCAACAAACAGTAAAGGCAAAAGTATTAGAAGGGACACAATTAATACGAGGGTTGCCGGCTCGATTTTAATCTGGTTCTTTTGTGGATCGCGCATTTGGCTTGCTCTCGAAAAATAAGTATATTAACTCAGCCTAAAGGATGTGTATTCCTTTTTCCAAGCCCAATCAGGTTGAAAAATGTAACTTTTTAGTAACTTTATCACCCTATCAGCTTATTTCTTCCAAGGTAGTTTAGTTCCCATTTCAGTCAATGCAGAAAAAATGAGATAGAGGACGAGCAACCCAGCACCCGCAAAGAAAGCCAGTAAATCGTTATCCATAAATGCTATGTGCTAAAACTTTGCTAATCATAGCGAAATCTACTAATCTTTAGCATTTTTCTGAGCCTGCAATCTTTGGTCTTGTGGATGCAAACTGTACCAGCCATACCAGTGACGAACTGCTAGCCAAACGGCTGAAAGCAAACCCGCTAGGCTGAGGGTGAGGCCGCTAAATGGTACTAATAATCCAAAAATTGGTAATACTGCTCCAGCAATAGTGCAGATAATAGCAGCCAAAGAAGCACTGCGACTAGCTCCCAATCCCCATGTCAAAAACAGTAAGATGATGGAAATTAAAGTCCAAGCCAACTGAGCATTGATGACACGAGCCAGATAGGTCAAAACCAATAGACAAGCAAAGAAAATACTACCAGCGATCGCAACATTTTTGAAACTCATTGGTAGTGATAAATATAACAACAAAATCCACCACAAAAATATTGCTGGTGCTAGCAATAAAAGACGCGGAATTAACCCCGTATGACGAATCGGCTCGGTGTTGGTAAATACTCCAAAGGGATTTTTGACTGAAACATTCTCGTCAAATTTCCAAGTAAATTGCGTACTGCGTCCGTCAGATTTAATATCGTCAGGTTCAATACCACTGGCAAAATTAGCGGGAGCAAAGTTAGCAATTGCTATGAGGCGGAAGTTAGATAAAATCTGTCCCCCTGCACTATAAACCCAGCGAGGCCCCCCTCTAGCCTGATAGGTGACTCGAAAGGTAGTTTCTTCCCCCGGTTGCAGCCGAAAGGGAAAACCATAATCTTCTGGATTGATTTGTTGCAATCTTGTCCCGTCACGCTCGATTTTATAGCTAGAAAGAAGTGTGTAGCCGTTGGGTGGCGGTGCTTCAAAGAAAAAATTATTAATATCCTTGAGTTTGTTAACCACTTTATAATCGGCAGTATAATCTGCCCGATAAATTGAGCTACGCCCTGGAACATCTACGCTTTGGTCAAGCTTTACTTGAATTTGCGAACCAGCCAAGCTCAAGAAGCGGTTAATTTGTCTTGTCTCATTTACCTTGACTATTTTGTTGCCAACTTGAGTGTTATATGAGTATGGCTCTTGAATAGAGTAGCGGACTTGGGGGGCAAGTTGTTCGAGCTTTTCACCTGCAACACTTTCAGCAACTTGAGCCACCTTTGCCTGTTCCCAATAGTGGTAGCGATTGCTTAAAGTTGAACAGAGAAAAAATCCTGGTATTAGCAGAACTAATACTAGAGTTAAATGCTGTAATCCGCGCAACAGTTGAGAATAGCCAACAGCCCATTCACCGATGAATATAAGCTGTTCCGGCTGGCTGCGACGGAGGGAAAAACTTATCAGTGCGATCGCAACTCCTAAAGCTACGATCAAAAATACTAATAACAGTGAAGCTTTGAGCGCCTGGGTTCCAAATTGAACAAGCTCAATCGGATGCGTCAAATCGGGTAATCCGGGAATACCTTGAGCAGAAGATGACATTGGCTAAATTTTTGCAGAATTTGGAGAACCAGACCGATAAATTTGCTTAAAAGTTTCTGAATAATAGTTTTATTTAATACGCAGATATTTTCAAGAAGTGCTGCTGAATTGCTCAACGGCAACTGAGAACTTACACAAAAAATCTCTCAAATTCTTATTTATCTGCGTTCTCTGTAGCTCTGCATTATTCTGTTGCAAGTCTTATTGAGTCTACATCTTTCTATTAATCATCCCTAAGTTTGATTAATCTCAACATCAAAAATCCGGCCATCATGGCCGGGTTTTTGAGTTGAAACATGGGGCTATATTGCCCAAAGGTTAGTTATATAAGTTCAGTATAAAATCGATGCTCTGATTAGGGATACCGCTTGACTGTTATCGATTTCGGAAAATTAGCTAAAAATTTTTGAGTAGTCTTCCTTTCTCTTCCAAGCAGCAACCGACTGGTAGCGCTAGAGTGTAGGATTGAAAAATATTGATTTTCCGGCTTTTGCTGATGAATAATGGATTTGGTAGCTGGCAAGAATGGTTAACAGTATTCACCTATCTAGGTTTTACAGTCTTTATTATCTGGCGCGTGTTTACCGCCGAGAAGAATTAAAAAAGCTACATATCATTTCACCAGGGTCTTTTTGCTCAAAGGGTAAAACACCTCCACCTTGTTGAACCTTGACTCGTTTCCGGCAATTGTAAACCTCGGTGGGCCTTTTTACTCCATCTACACTAACGGTTGCCCTGTATTCCCAATAGTTTTTAGCACTTCGGTTGATGCTGAGAATGCAAATCTGGTGGTGTTGGCGTAGCCCGTTGTAGAAATCGTAATTGCGACACACTGATGCAAAAGCTGGTTGTGCTACGGACAAACTTAGTATCAATAGCAACATAAATATTCCTGCTTTTATCCTGTTCATAAAAAATCATTTAACATTAGGAACTCCGTAAAAATAAAATACCAGCTATAGGAGAGTCCTATAGACAATTTGTATTGAGCAGAAAAGTCTCAAACTTGATGGTGTTCATGTACCATACCCTAAGACCAATTCGTAATATCCTGCAAAAAGCCGGACTTCGTGCGTCTACGACGTAATTGAGAAAGTCAGATTACATCTAGCTGGGTTTCCAGCATTTGTGTCTGTAGTTTTATTTTGAAGAATTGATATAACAATAATTTGCAAAAAAAAGCCAGTCTTAAGGACGATAAAATTGCGATTAAAAACAAATTTTGAGCAATCTCATATTGCACGCTGTTGTGCGGCAGTGCTGCTTTTCGGTCAAGTGTGGCTACATTTTATTCAGGGAAAAACTTACTACCGCAAAATTATGCAACATCTGGTGACTGCTGGGCCCTGTTCTATCTCTCCAGTTCTCCTAGTTAGCGGTTTTGCAGGAATGATTTTTACTATTCAGACGGCAAGAGAATTAGTCCGATTTGGGGCTGAAAATGCTGTGGGAGGTGCTTTTGCCTTAGCTTTTTGTAGAGAATTAGCTCCAATTTTAACCGCTAGTATTATGGCAGGACAAGTGGGTTCTGCTTTTGCAGCAGAAATAGGTGCAATGCGGGTAACTGAGCAAATTGATGCACTTTATATGCTCAAAACTGATCCCATTGATTATCTAGTACTTCCTAGAGTAATTGCTTGTTGTTTGATGGTGCCTTTGATGACGATTTTGGCTTTAGTTACTGGGATTATCGGTGGAGTTTTTGCCGGCTCATACTTTTACAAAATTATTCCCGAAACATTTTTAGAATCAGTCAGAAATTTTTTAGACCCATCAGATTTGTTTATTATTTTGTTAAAAGGGTTTATTTTTGGTTTACTGGTTGCTGTCATCGGCTGTAGTTGGGGTTTAACTACTAAGGGGGGAGCTAAGGAAGTAGGAGAATCGGCAACAAAGGCAGTTGTTACTAGTTGGGTATCCATTTTTATCATGGATTTTTTCCTTTCTCTACTCCTATTTGACCAGCCTGCGTTTTGAAGGGAGCAGGGCAGGAAAATTAGTGGTAACAGAGCTTGTCTATTCGCATAGCGTCTCATAGAGAAGTACAGTTTTCCTCCTGCCTTCATTTATAAATTTTTAGGTAATAAACATGAGTTTTGAAGCTTTGATGCAACCCACCACAGACATCCCTAGTTTTTTGAATATACTTCATAACTTTACGAGAACGTGGGAATATATTAGCTCGTAAATTAGCGCACCCAAAGCTAAACCTGCAAATGAAAAGATAGATGCAGTAAAAAAAGCTAGCCCTTCTCTAAGACCTGCTCTTTGGAAATCTATCCTGACTAATATAGTTGCCGAAATGATGAGTAAAGTATCAAGAAATACCCGAAACCAGGCAATCATCAGAAAAAATAAGAAAGCTGCTAAGACAGCAACGCCAAAAGACCTGATGTTTGATCTAAGCAAAATACTGAGGTAATAGGTCATTTTCGGCCAAGGAGTGGTCAACGTCACTATTAAAAGCAAGATTGCAACCACAGTCAGCACCCACACAAACACAGGAGCTTGTGTTTCAGATATTACCCAGCCCAAGGTACTGTAACTAAGCAGTACTAACGCCAGGGACACCCAAGGAACTCTTTTAAAAATTGACATGGGTTAATATTCCTAGTACAGGGTCAAGGTATTATTCCATTATTAAATTTTATATAGGAATGCGCTTTTATTTTTGTTCGCCCAGCGTGGTGTAGCCATAATTAGTTGGCTTAAGAGCCAACAGGAAAAAAGGCTCTTTGAGTTGCACCTAGCTTTGCAAAAATAAAAAATAAGCTTTATAGAAGATAGACTATTATAACTATTGATTAATAGCTAAACAATCATTTTCTGCCCACCAAGCGTAGATTGGGGTGTCGCTATCCGGTAAAGCACCAAAAGTATTAGGTTGCAATACATTTATGCTAATACCATTTGTTAATTCCACAACATAATTAACGTGTGTGCCCAAATACATAACATTAATAAGCCGCCCTTCAAAGCAGTTAGCTGGCAAATTGGGTGGATAAAGCGAAAGCTGTATTTTTTCTGGGCGCACACTCACTACTACCGCTTGTGATAATTGAGATGGTGTATCTTCAGCGCGGTTAATGATAATTGAGAGTCCTGTTTTTGTGGAAATTTTAATACTAGAGGAGTCTACCGCTACGATTTCACCACTAAATAAATTAGTATCGCCAATAAAATCAGCAACAAAAGATGTCTGGGGACGTTCGTAAATTTGGCTGGGAGTGCCAACTTGTTCGATTTTGCCTTGGTTCATGACGGCAATACGATCGCTCAAAGATAATGCTTCTTCTTGGTCGTGTGTCACCATCACAAAGGTTACTCCTAAGTCTTTGTGTAAATTTGATAACTCAACCTGCATTTCTTTACGTAGTTTTAAATCTAGCGCCCCTAAAGGTTCATCTAGTAATACGACGGTGGGACGGTTGACTAAAGCCCTCGCTAAGGCGACTCGTTGCTGTTGACCACCAGAAAGTTGACTAGGAAAGCGCGATCGCAAACTTTCCATTTTCACTAACTTTAAAGCGTCTTGAACTCTAATTTCAATTTCCGATTTGTGGATTTTTTTTAACCGTAGTCCAAAGGCGATGTTATCCCAGACATTCAAGTGATTGAATAGAGCGTAACTTTGAAATACAGTATTGACGGGTCGGCGGTAAGGCGGCACATTAGTCATAGACTGACCCTGAATCAACACTTTGCCAGCATCAGCGATTTCAAAGCCAGCAATTAAGCGTAGTGTTGTTGTTTTGCCACAACCGGAGGGGCCTAAAATACTAAAAAATTCTCCTTGTCTGACATCCAAGTCTATTCCGTGTACTGCTGGTTCTTGGTTAAAAAACTTGAACACGTTACGCAGTTCAACATCAAGTGGCTGAAAAGTTGTTATCCCCCTCTGATTCTGCATGACAATTTGAGCCATAATCCTTAGTAGAATGCCGTGATCTTACGTAACTTTGTCAGTAGTCTATTGGGCAGACTATATTTGACACTTTGGTTTATTGTATCCGCCAAAAACAATTGTTCAAGAATATACTTGCCCGATTTTTTCATACCCAGTCTTGGGCATAAGTTTAGGGTAATTGTATACAGATAATACCGCTCTTAGAATCATTCTTTGTCTTATGTCTTTATTCCCATCAATTGGCAGCAAAAAAGATACACGTACAGTAGGACGTGGTTTCCAATCAATATTTTTAATCGTATTTACCCTCTTAATGACGACTGGGATTGAGGCTCGTTTGGCCTATTTGCAAATTGTTGAAGGCCCAAAACTCCGAGAACGAGCCGAAGCGAACCGTATTCGCATGATTTCTAAACAACCGGAACGGGGTAATATTTTTGACCGCAACGGTAAACTTTTAGCCAGTACTCGCTATCCTAGTTCTGTATATTTGTGGCCGATGGCACATACTAAGCCTTCTTGGTCTGTAGTCGGCCCGCGTCTAGCGCAAATTCTCAACATCCCGCAAGATGAGATGGAAAAAAAATTAGAACAAGCAGGTGCTAATTCTTCTTCGCTCATCCGAATTGCTCGCGATCTCAATGAAGCAGAAATCACGGCACTTAAGGAGTATAAAAATGAACTTCCAGAAGTGGAAATTAATACAGATTCTGTACGTTATTATCCTCATGGGAAGCAATTGGCTCATGTATTAGGCTATACGCGAGAGTTAACCGCCGACCAGTTAAAGGATAAGAAGCAGGAAGGCTATCGGCTGGGGGATGTAATCGGTCAGATGGGGGTGGAAAGAGCCTATGAGAAAGTGCTACGAGGCGAATGGGGTGGTCAGCAGGTGGAAGTAGATGGTGCGGGTAGACCAATCCGAGTTGTGGGCGAAAAACAGGCAAAAGCTGGTAACGATTTGCATCTGACCATAGATTTGGATGTGCAACAGGCAGCAGAAAAAGCTTTAGGAAATCAACGAGGTGCGATCGCAGCACTCGATCCAAATAACGGTGCTGTTTTAGCGCTAGTATCTTACCCCACCTTTGACCCGAATATCTTCTCAAAACAAAAGCTCTCCCAGAAAGATTGGGAAAGCTTGCAAGGTAAAGATCATCCCTTGGTCAATCGGGCTTTGAGTGCCTTTCCACCTGCCAGTACTTTCAAAATTGTCACCACGACAGCCGGATTGGAATCAGGTGAATTTTCTCCTGACTCAATATTACAGACCTTTGGTTCTCTTACCGTTGGTGGCGTGACTTTTGGTGAGTGGAACCACGCCGGGTTCGGGCCATTAGGATTTCCCAGAGCGCTGGCTATGAGTAGTGATACTTTCTTCTATCAAGTTGGTAGAAAAGTTGGTGGCCCAACTTTAATCCAATGGAGCCGCAAATATGGATTTGGTCAAAAAACTGGCATTGAATTTCCCAACGAAGAATCAAAAGGCTTGGTTCCAGATGAAATATGGAAGCAGAAAGTTTTGAAGACACCTTGGACTGTAGGCGACACCATTAATATGTCAATTGGTCAAGGCGCTTTACAAGTAACACCGCTACAATCGGCGATTATGTTTTCTGTCCCTGCTAATGGCGGGTATCGAGTTCAGCCGCATTTGCTCAAAGACAATGAAGAAGCAAAAAGTTGGCGAGAATCGTTAAATATGAAGCCGACAACGATCAAAGTTCTCCGCGATGGGCTACGGAAGGTAGTGAGTGAGGGTACTGGTAAGCGCTTGGACGTGCCGACAATTGCCCCAGCTTCTGGAAAGAGTGGCACTGCTGAAGCTGGTGTTGGTCGCCCAAATCATACTTGGTTTGGTGCTTATGCCCCTAGTAATAAGCCGGAAATTGTGGTTGTGGCTTTTGGTGAAAACTCTGGCGAACACGGCGGTACTATTTGTGGACCTATGGTTTTACAAGTGCTAGAAGCTTATTTTCAGCACAAGTATCCAGGTAAGTATAAAAAATCTCAGCCTGATCCATCAGAAGCAACAACTCAGAATTCAGGACATGGCACTGGAGACTAGTGCCGCAGGGCGGAATTAAAAATTAAAAGTGACGCGACGCTCCTGCGTCGCTAACGCAGACTCGCTAACGCTGCGCTAAAAAAATTAAAAATGAATACAGCCTAAGTATTTTATTCATTTGGAATGGGTGGTTTATTTCCGTCGACCTGTACTAGTGTGCAAAATTCAGAATTCAAAAAGCCTTTAGGCGATGAGATGGAAGAGAGTAGCTTATGGTATTAATTGAAAACAATTAATCACTGCCTATTAGTTTGCTATTAAATACCTGCTAAGAAATGAGCAGAATTGTTTACAGATAATCTTAATTTTGAAATCTTCTTTGTCTTATGACTATATTTAAACCATCTCCACTTGGCGGACAAAAAAATACACGTACAGTTGGACAGAGTTTCCAGCCGATATTTTTGATTATATTTACTCTATTAATGCTGACGGGAATCAGTGTTCGTTTGGCATATTTGCAAATTACTGAAGGAGCAAGCCACCGAAAACGAGCTGAGTCAAATCGAATTCGGATGATTGCCAAACAACCAGAACGGGGTAATATTTTTGACCGTAATGGCAAACTTTTAGCCAGTACTAGCTATCCTCGCTCTGTATATTTGTGGCCGATGGCACATACCAAGCCTGCATGGTCAGTTGTGGGGGCACGTCTATCTCAAATTCTTGAGATTCCCCAAGAAGAGATGGAGAAGAAATTAGAAGAGGCAGGTGCTAACTCTTCTTCACTTATACGGATTGCTCGTAACTTGAATGAAGCACAAATTACGGCATTGAAGGAGTATCAAACAGAACTTAAAGATGTAGAAATTCATACAGAAGCCGTTCGCTACTACCCCCACGGCAAGGAATTAGCTCATGTATTAGGCTATACGCGAGAACTAACCGCCGACCAGTTAAAAGAAAAGAAGCAAGAGGGCTACAGATTAGGTGATGTGATTGGTCAAATGGGAGTTGAAAAAGCTTATGAAATAAGTCTGCGAGGCGAATGGGGGGGTCAGCAGGTAGAAGTCGATGGTGCAGGTCGACCACTCCGGGTTTTGGGGGAGAAGCAAGCGAAGCCTGGTAAAGATTTGCACTTGACCCTAGATTTAAATATGCAAAAGACGGCAGAAAAAGCTTTAGGCGATCGCGACGGTGCGATCGTGGCACTTGACCCCAAGAACGGTGCCGTTTTAGCAATGGTATCTCATCCCACCTTTGACCCCAATATTTTCTCAAAGCAGAAACTCAGCCAAAAAGATTGGGAAACTGTACAAGGTGCAGATCATCCCTTGGTAAATCGCGCCCTCAGCGCCTTTCCACCTGCTAGCACCTTCAAAATTGTCACTACCACAGCTGGTCTAGAATCAGGTAAATTTTCTCCTAGTACAGTCTTGCAAACCTACGGTTCCTTAACTTTTGGTGGTACCCGATTTGGTGAATGGAATCACGCCGGATTCGGACCGTTGGGCTTTGTCGGTGCATTACAGTGGAGTAGTGATACCTTCTTCTATCAAATTGGTCGCGGAGTCGGTGGCCCAACTTTAATAGAATGGACTCGCAAGTATGGATTTGGTAAAAAAACCGGCTTTGAGTTTGCCAACGAAGAGGCAAAAGGTTTAGTGCCAGATGAGACATGGAAGCAGAAAGCTTGGAAGATACCTTGGACTGTAGGAGACAGCATTAATATGTCAATTGGTCAAGGTGCTTTACAAACTACACCCCTGCAAGTCGCCATCATGTTTGCCGTGCCCGCGAATGGTGGCTATAGAGTCCAGCCGCATTTGCTTAAAGACAATGAAGAAGCAAAAAGCTGGCGAGAATCTTTAAATATGAAGCCGCCAACCATAAGTGTTCTCCGGCAAGGGCTACGGAAAGTAGTAGCTGAAGGTACTGGTAAGGCTTTGAATCAGCCAACAGTTCCCCCAGTCGCGGGTAAGAGTGGTACTGCCGAAGCCTGGAAGGGACGTGTTAAGCAAAATCACGCTTGGTTTGGTGCTTATGCACCTGCTGAACAGCCAGAATTCGTGATTGTGGCATTTGCAGAACATTCCGGCGGTGGCGGTGGTAGCATTGCTGCGCCAATGATCTTACAAATTATGGAGGAATATTTTCAGCGCAAGTATCCAGGTAAGTATCAGAAACCAGCGCCGAAGAAAGTATAAAATTGTGGCTTGGGATTACCGTAATTCTACTTTCTCATCGATATAAAATTTCCCGACCAGATGCGATCGCTAAGAAAATTGCTGAATAAGCTAATCGTCATTCATTTTTCCAGAATGATTCGCTCCTAGTAAGGGCTTCAGCCCTGCTTTTCTGCAACTTAAATGCCGATTAGCTTACTACTGTCCAGCCCTTACGGAAGTAGTGCTTCAGCCTCCACTAGAGGAGAGGGAGTAGGGAGAGAAAGGGTAAAACCAAACTCCTGACTCCTGCCTGCTGTCTTTTATGGCGATATCTTAGCGGGTTTCAAATTTCTGGCTTTGTAAAACATTTCCAAGCTGTTGCGATCGCCAACAAAACGCCAGTGCCAAGGCTCATAACTCACACCTTGAACATTATCTTTAGGAAAAGACATTTCAAAGCTAAAGCGTGCTGCATTTGCTTGCAGCCATTGATAAGCCTTGGTCTTGTCAAAATTGGTTTGGAGATTAGTTGCTGGTACTGATCCATCCCCAACATCCACAGCATAACCTGTGTGATGTTCGCTATGACCAGGAGGAGCGCTGAGGGCAGCCCGTTCTGCTGGCGTTTGATTTCGTTGGGCACCGACACCAAAAAACAATTGTTCCTGGTCTTTAAGTGAGCGAAAGCCAGAAATTGGCACTAAAGTTACACCTGCACTCCGGGCTGTTGCTACCATCTCCTCAAACTTTTGGGCAGCAGATTTTCGCATTCTAATGCCCCTATTTGCGGAGATGGTTACTAGTTCTGACTGAGGGGCTTCTGGGTAAGGAAAATGCCCTAATACAGTATCGCTAGAATTACTAGAATTATTAGATGGTGCTGGAGTCGGAGGAGTAGAAGTCGCTGGTAAAGGTTGAGAATCGGCGATTTTTTTGGGTGCAGTGACGAAAAACAAAAAACCGCTAATTAAAGCCAGCAGGATAAATCCCACCACTCCGCCAATCATCATAATTTGGGGCTGCAACCACATTTTGCGTGCTGCAACAGGGGTATCACGTACAGCCACTGGAATATCATCACCAAGGTCATTCGATGAGTTTTGCGGTTTTCCAGAAAACCCTGCCTTATTCAAGGGTAAACTCCTGTTTTTGTGGGATAGCCATAACAGATTTTGCACTGGACAAAAGTAGACGTAACAGGTAGCATTTTACATCTGTGGTTCTTAGGCGCAATCTTGACAAACCTTTTAGAACTATACGTCAAGCTGGGAGGATTAGTCCTGGTAGGTTTTGTTCTGGGACGCAAACTACCTATAACAGTTCCTACACGTTTGGGACAGTTTCTTTTTTGGGTGGGAGTACCCATAAGCATAGTATCTTTTTTGCGTCAATCCAGCTTGTCAGGGCAAATTTGGATTGCACCTGCGATCGCTTACCTAGCCATTTTACTAGGAGCATTTTTAGCTTGGTTAGGAATTAAAGCGCAAGCCTATTTTAGAAATACTGTCCTCCAACCACCAACTCAGGCTAGCTTGATATTAGCCGCAATGTTGGGTAATACAGGTTATCTTGGTTTTCCCATTACCTTAGCAATGGTAGGCAAGGAATACTTTGCTTGGGCGTTATTTTACGATTTGTTAGGTTCATTCCCAGGAACTTACGGTTTGGGTGTATTACTAGCAGCGCGTTTTGGCGGCGGTGTCCAGAATCATTGGCAGATTGCCAAGTCTATCTTAATTAATCCTGCCCTGTGGGGGTTCGGATTTGGCTTGCTGTTTCGGCAGGTGACAATTCCCACAGTTACGGAATTCTGGTTAGAAAAATTTGCTTGGAGTAGTGTAGCTTTATCCCTAGTGTTAATTGGAATGCGACTGGCGCTACTCAAATCTTGGCGTAGCCTACCACAAGTAGGGATGAGCTTGGGAATCAAAATGCTGCTAGTTCCCTTGATATTGGGCAGTATTCTACCAGTGTTTGGAATAACTGGAGCGATCGCAAAGGTAATTGTCTTACAAATGGCCATGCCTCCAGCTTTCGCCACACTTGTAATTGCTGAGGCATTCAATCTTGATCGCGATCTGGCAGTTACTGCCTTAGCTGCTGGGGCTATACTATTGCTGCTTACTCTCCCAGTTTGGCTGGGGCTGTTTTGATTTTGGATTTATGCACTATGACACATATCAGTTAAATGTCTACTGGATGTTGCCCATAATATGGCAAAGCCTCTGACCAATTAGGACACTTGCCCTCTTGCCAATCAAGATTAGCTAGTTCCAAAATACTTGTTACCGTCGCTGCTAACCCAGATTTTGCTTGAATTAGCTGATAATTAGTGTTCCAATTCCCTAAAGTTTCCTGCCATGCTTCTGGTGTGAATACTCTATCTGCTAAACACACTTTTAGTTTAGAAACATCTGAGTCAAACTGATAAATAGCAGCAAAAATTTGACCTCGTTGGGCTGGCATTTCCACAGCAATAGTTTTTGGATTTGGACTTTTGCCTGCTTCTGCCCAAGCCACCGCAGCTAAAGTTGAAATTGCAAATACAGGGATATCTAATTGTTGCCCTAAAGTTCGAGCAGTTACAACGCCAATGCGAGTTCCTGTAAAGCCACCAGGTCCTTTGGCAACTGCGATGAATGACAAATCCTCCCAAGTTTGCGGTTTGATAAAGTCAATTAAATATTGATGGATTAAGCTAGATAAATCACGCCCCAAATTCCAAATTTGTGAGCGATTTTCACCAGCAAAATTACTAATTGCCAATCCTAATTCAGGAGTAGTGGTGTGTAGTGATAAAGCGTATTTTGTTGTGAAGTGTTTTATTTCTGTGGTCAAAGTTAATTAAAATATTGATTTTTCTATAGTTAACTTGATATAAACCTCATCTATGTTGAAACCTAGGTTTTGTAAAAGATATATTGATGTAGGTTGGGTGGAGTGAAACGCAACCCAACATTACCACCTTATTTATGTTGGGTTACGCGATCGCTGCACCCAACCTACAAAACTATGGTTTTTAAGGTAGACGATGTTTATCTATTCAAGCACATCATAGTTATGAATTTTCACTTTGTTTTTATCCCCATGAGGGGAAGTAATTGAAAAACTCTACCCTTTTATAATCCTTACTATGACAATTTTTGAAGGGTTCATTTTAGCAGGTATCTAATTTACCTGTCATTCAGCTTAAATTATTGACAATAGGATAAGGGTCTACCGTCCTCAAATTGCTTACAACGCAGGCATCTCGTGGGGTTGAACGAAAGAAAAAGGGTTTTAGCGATCGCTCTACCCCACGAATAACCTACGTGTGTAAAGTCAAACTAAATACTTTTACTCTCACTAGGAAACTTGGGATGGAATTGTCAAGATTTTGTTATTAATGGACTGAGGCATAATATACTACTTTTGACTTCTCAAGTCGGCACTAATTCACCAGGACGCAATTTCGACCACTTACCCGTTTCCCGTTTAAAGCTGAGACAACCAACAACATCCCATTCCATCTCAATCACATCATCGTTTGTCCGAATATTGACATTGATAGAAGGTTCATTCGGATCAAAACTGGGTGTTTCAGTCAAGTGAGGCTGTTGGTGCTGCCCTTCTACGGCATGATAGGTAACACAGCTGTCTACATAGTGGCAGTTCACACAAATACACATAATAGAACCAACTCCAGGGGCCTTTATTGTTAATCTAACTTAAGCCCAACCGTTATTCATGAGTTGCTGGGTTGATTTTTATTACAATGCTTGAATCAATTCCTTCTACCCTAGCTCCCGAAAATTGGCCTTTTAGTTTAGAATTCTTGCCACAACCCGCTTACATGGTAGGTGGTGCTGTGCGAGATGCGCTACTTGGCAGAACTCGTGAATATCTGGATCTAGATTTTGTCATACCATCTAAAGCGGTAAAGGTAGCAAGAGCGATCGCTCATCACTACAAAGCTGGTTTTGTCTTACTCGATGCAGAACGACAAATTGCTCGTGTGGTTTTTCCCCACGCCACAGCCGACTTTGCCCAACAGGAAGGAGATAGTTTAGAGGTTGATTTGCACAGACGGGATTTTACAGTAAATGCGATCGCCTATAATCCCCATACACAAGAAATTATCGATCCTCTACAAGGCTATGTAGACTTACAACAGGGCATTTTGCGAATGATATCACCCGCAAACTTAGAAGATGATCCTTTGCGCTTAATGCGAGGTTATCGTCAAGCCGCCCAATTAGGTTTTACTATTGAGCCAGCTACCCGAACCGCAATTTGTTCTTTAGCATCACATCTGAGCAAAGTTGCAGCCGAACGAGTTCGGGTAGAAATTGGCTATCTACTGGCAAATTCTCAAGGTACTCCTTGGATTGCAAGTGCTTGGGAAGATGGTTTACTTGCTCCTTTCTTCAAAAATGCTACTCGTGAAAGCTTGAGCAAACTAGCCGCAGTTGACGATGCAGCCGCCTTAATCACAGAAAATTGGCAACAATTAGGCGTAAAACTCCAAGAATATGTCCGCGATAGTATCAAAACGACTTGGTTAGGTATTGCCAAACTTGCTTGTCTTGTCAATCCCAATCCAGAATTAGCAGAAATAGAGCTACAACAACTAACTTATAGTCGTGCCGAAATCCGGGGTGTAACCACTGCTTTAAAATTGTTACCGCAGTTTAAAGTAGTTGATATGTCTTTGCGAGAACAATATTTATTATTCCGTGACGCAGATATTGTGTTTCCCACTGCGGCAGTATTGGCTGTGGCACTTGATAATTTGGTAGAGGCGATGTCTGGTGACAAGCCACAAGTCGCTACAAGTTTGGAAACCAAAGCAAGGGACTGCCTTGTCTTGACACTTTTAATCAACCGCTACCTTAACCCTGACGATCTGGTTGCTCATCCCTCTCTACTAGTGAGCGGGAAGGAGTTGATCATAGCATTAGATATTCCAGCTTCACCAATCATTGGACAACTTTTGACAGAAATTGCCGTAGCACAAGCTGAGGGGAAAGTCTCAACGCCAACAGAAGCGATCGCTTTTGCACGTCAATTACAAGAAAAGGCAGAAGGGAAATAAAAAGAAGTGTATCTACCCGAATTTCTCACGTATTGTGTGGTTCGGGTGGGGAGTGTGGGAGGCAATGCAGCGTTCATTGATGTGCAGTTATTCAATTCCTCCTCTTTCTCCCCACACTCCCCACACTCCCTACACTCCCTACACTCCCTACACTCCCCCACCCGAACCACACCCCCCACACTCACGCTCATTTCTCAGTTGTGAGAAATCCAGGATCTAGCGTCTTGAAGGGTGCGTTCCTTCTCCCTGCTAAATTGAGGGAGTTAGCTGTAGTACTAGCCAGAAAATAGTGATTATTTAATCAATATTGTCAGTACATGCATCATATATGCTACTATTTGCTTGATATTGTTATGTTGTGTTTTTCTTACAATTTAGCATAGATGGATAACCTAATGGATTATACACCAGTCTATTTATTTCATGGCCTAGTTAGTTGGCAGAATGCACCCTCGTATATTTACTTAAGCATATACCAGAAAAAAGTACCTCTTGGTTTTCCTAATAAGCGGAGTCTTTATGCGTAGCCTTTTTTGGATAGGACTAACTGCTAATGAATGGAATGCCTTTAATTTTGGTTGTAGAACATAATCTACATGATTTAGAGCTACTTAATTCTCATCTAAGAATATTAAATTTTTCATGCATTTGTACCAAGCAAGGGGTGAGGGCTGTGATGTTAGCACAAACTCATCAACCAGATTTAATCCTGCTAGATACGATGCTATCTAATTTGAGTGCTAACCGAGTAATTGATGACCTCAAACACAATTCAAAAACTGCTACTATCCCAATTATTGCAGTAACCCCTCTAACAGAGGTACAAGATGATGAATCCACTATGCTTGCAGGATTTGATGATTGTATTACTAAACCCTATGATTTTAATCAATTAGAAGTGGTAATCAGTCGGCATATTCCAGTCTCAAAACTTAAGTATTCAATATTACAAATAAGTGAGCGTAAATAATTGTCGTTGGGATAAGGCAATAGGGTTTTAGCCTAGTTCATTTTTATTTACATAGTTTGGTTTTATTATGCTAACTTACTTATAGCGATTCCCAGTTATGTGAGGTACAGATAATATTTTGAAATGCAAAGGGACGCAAAGTAAAGCGCAGAGGTACGCAGAGATTTGCACCTCAGCAGACTAGGAAACGCTATAGTAGATGTTTAAGAAATAGACGGAGAGACTTTTCTGTAGTTGTGCAATATATTTATTACGGATTTGTTTAAAATAATTATCTAATTTGAGGAATGTAAAAGTTATTAATCAATGTTAATGAAGTCTCCCATTAATTACTGCATTGATGGTAATTTGTTGATGGGTAATCAGCTTATTTTGTGTCCAATAAGTGTAGACATCGCCTGCATTTCCCAAACCAGGAATAATACAGCTATATTATTCCAAATTATCATCTATTAAATATGTATAGAATATCACATCATAATATTGCCCAGCTCGATACCTTATGGTGCAGCCAATAAGCAGACAGTTACGTATATCTGCACCAAACACAAAGACTTCATCAACGGCTTGTTAGGATAACCGATCGCAGCCAGATCACTGCTCAAAACACCTTCAAAGGCGATCGCATCAACAACGCTATAAATATGCTCCCAGTTTGTTCAAATAAAGTACGACGCAATTGTGCTTCTGCAATCCCAAAGTGCTTGCTAATTTCTGGTAAATCCCAAATTAGGCATAGTCATTATTTCTTTAGGAATGTTTTCTCCGCTATTAGTCACTAGGAATGCGTCAACTACCTCTAGCGAGTTTTTATTTCTATGACCCTGAATATCGAGTCTAATATTAGTCATATTGCTGAATACAATAAAGCACACAGGAAATTCATAAATAGCGATTAATCAGCGTGAATTTAAAGATGACTTTAAAAATGGCTCAGTAGATATATTTTGTGAGAAAGTTAATACAAAGGTATATTCACTGATTTCAAATTCATGGATTCTTTATCTATCAATTCCTTACTTGAAGAGTTGAAAAACCCCGATGCTACAGTCCGGGACAAAGCAACCAGAAAAATCTGGCGGATCTGGTTTCAGCAAAAGGGAATCTATGGGCTGGAAATAATTGACCGTAGTCAAAAGTTGCTAGATGCGGGTGAAATTGCTGAAGCTGAAACAGCGCTAACGGCACTAATTAAAGACCAGCCAGATTTTGCCGAAGCCTGGAATCGTCGTGCTTTCCTCTATTACAGTATTGGTGATTATCAAAAATCTCTGGCAGATTGTCAGATGGTTGTACAAATAAATCCGATACATTTTGGGGCACTTCACGGTATGGGATTGTGTTATGCAGCACTAGGAGAATATGGTGAAGCGATCCGAGCTTTTAAACGTGCTTTAGAAATTCAGCCCTATTCACTAGTGAATCAAAAGTTGATTCTAGAATGTACATTTAGATTCAGCTACAACGGCAGATAGGAGAGAGCATCATACTGTTTTATGAATCTGTCATCACCCTCATCAACAGCAATTCATCGCCTTAGTCGCCACAATTTTATTCAATACGCTTTTATCTGGATTGGTAGCAGCGTTATTGCTGCTTGTACTAACAGCAACCATCCATCAACTAGCAATTCTCAGTTGGATAAAGTTACGTTTGGTAAAAACTGGATAGCACAAGCAGAACACGGCGAATTTTACCAGGTGATAGCCACTGGTATCTACAAAGACTACGGTTTAGATGTCAATATCAAAATGAGTAACTTTCAGCTTTCCAGTGCTACTCAATTATTGATGGGGGGTACGGTAGATTTCTTTATGGCATTGATGCCGTGAACGCCATAGCACAAAGTATTCCCAAAATTACAGTCGCAGCAATTTTCCAGAAAGACCCTTGGTGTCTTGTTACACATCCCAACTCAGCAATTAAAATCCTTGCCTACTTCAAAGGCAAACCAATTTATATTAAATAAGTGGCATGAAAGTGCTGTAAAAAATGAGAATTAAAATTTAAAAACACAGAGGAGTTAATTCTCTGCGAACCCATGCGTCCCTATGCGTCAAAAAAAGGATATCAACTATGACGATAAAATTGGATGCCCTGATTAATTCTCTAGAAGGTATAGAAACCATTACCGATTCTGCCCAAGTAGCAAAATTATCCCAGGATTATCACAACTTTAGCCCGGTATTGGTACCGAAACTAGAGGGAAAAGTTGGGGATATTGTAGTGCGTCCCGCCAATGAAGCAGAGGTTTTAAAAGTTGCAGCCGCCTGTGCGAAATACCGTATACCCGTGACAGTGAGGGGTGCGGGAACAGGAAATTATGGGCAATGCGTACCCTTACATGGCGGCGTAATTTTAGATATGACCCGGATGCAAGGGATTCCTTGGATAAAACCGGGGGTGGCGCGGGTAGAAGCTGGCGTGAAGTTGGCGGCTTTGGATAAAAAAGCCAGAGAGATTGGCTGGGAAATTCGGATGGCACCCTCGACTTACCGCACAGCGACAATTGGCGGATTTATTGCTGGGGGAAGTGGGGGTGTTGGCTCGATCCAATATGGGTTACTAAGCGATCGCGGTAATATCTTAGCACTGCGAGTAATAACTGTAGAAGATGAACCTCGTGCGATCGAATTACGCGGTGATGATGTATACAAGGTGAATCATGCTTGGGGAATTAACGGCATTATTACCGAAGTAGAAATCCCATTGGGGCCAGCTTATCCTTGGGCAGAAGTTATTGTCACATTTGACGACTTTATGACAGCAGCAAAATTTGGTCAGGCTCTTGGTAATGCTGATGGCATGATTAAAAAGTTGATTTCTGTCTTTGCATCCCCAATACCCCAATATTTTCACGCCCTACAGCAGTACATTCCTGAAGGGACTCACGCAGTATCTTTGATAATTTCTGAATCGAGTTTGGAATTCTTACCGGGTTTGGTGCAGCAATATGGCGGTCAAATTACTTATGAAAAAACAGCCGAGGAAGCAGCCAAAGGAACACATTTAATAGAATTTAGCTGGAACCACACTACCTTACACGCCCGGAGTGTAGATACTACAATTACCTACTTACAAAGTATGTTCCCTAGCGATCGCAGTTTGCAAGTGGTAGAGCAGTTGTATCATCACTTTGGCGATGAAGTGATGATGCATTTAGAATTTTTTCGCCTGAACGGTTCTGTAGTTATTGCTGGTTTGCAACTTGTTCGCTACACCACAGAAGAACGCCTCAATGAAATTATTCGCTATCACGAAGAACAAGGTGTAAGTATTGGCAATCCCCACACGTATATTATGGAAGACGGAGGCAGAAAAGTTATTGCTCCTGAACAGTTAAAATTTAAAGAAATAGTTGACCCATATCGGTTGATGAATCCTGGTAAAAGCAAGGTTATTCAATTACCAATTCAAAATTAAACCTCATCTATGTTGAAACCTAGAGTTTTTTAAAGGATATATTTATGTAATGTTGGGTTGCGTTTCACTCCACCCAACCTTGTATCTTAGAAAGAGTAGTAGACCGTCCCAACCTTGGTCAAGAAAGACCGCTTTGTAGCATGGGTCACTACAATAATCTCTTTGACAGAACTCGAACAGTCGCCAGGGGCAAAAATTTAAATACTGATGTTTAGATTATACAGTCCGTATCGTGCAAGGATGAGTGTAATCAAGGGGATAAGAATCAACTATAACAAACACAATCCGTGAGAGTGAAATATGGAAAATATTGCTCAATGGGTAGGTATTGATGTGAGTAAAGCCACATTAGATGTTTATATCCGTCCTCTGGGTAAAGCTATGATTGTGGCAAATACAGAATCAGAAATATCAAATCTAGTGGAGCTACTCTTATCCTATAGTTTAAATCTGATTGTACTAGAAGCAACCGGAGGATTAGAAACTGAACTAGTAATCCAATTGCAAGCTGCACTTTTACCAGTAGCATTAATTAATCCCCGTCAAGGACGAGATTTTGCGAAAGCTACGGGTAAGCTGGCCCAAAACTGATGCCATTGATGCACAAATATTGGCACATTTTGGCGAAGCGATGAAACCCCAAGTTTTAGCCATTCAATCCGAAATGGCGCGTCAATTATCGGAATTAATTAGTCGCAGACGACAATTAGTGGAGATGCAGACAGCCGAAAAGAATCGCCGCTCACGCACTCGTGGTCAAGCCTTGGCAGATATTGAGGCTCATATTGAATACCTGGAAGAACACCTCAAACAACTCAATCAAAAAATTGCCGAATTGACGCAAAACAATCTTCAATGGATTGATAAAGTTAATTTACTTAAAAGTACTCCTGGTATTGGTCAAGTAATTTCGACAACTCTGGTTTCGGATTTACCAGAACTGGGTCAACTCACTGCCAAACAAATTTCTCGCTTAGTTGGTGTTGCACCAATTAATCATGATAGTGGTCAACACAAAGGTAAGCGCATGATTAATGGCGGTCGCGCTCATGTTCGTGCCATTCTTTATATGGGTGCTGTTGTTGCTATGCGTCATAATCCGGTTATAAAGGCGCCTTTTATGAGCGCCTCGTCGAACGTGGTAAATCGAAAAAATTAGCTCTCACTGCTTGCGTTCATAAAATGTTAGTCATTCTAAATGCAATGGTTCGAGATAATTTGCCTTGGCGTGTAACTGACAACTTACAACCCATTGCCAACGCTTAATCACAACTCAACGTTTTTATACTTTGGAATAGTCCCCCCGATGATCCCATTGCGGCATTTGGGTCAACTTTTTATGCTCTTTTTTATCTCCACGGGAAATCCAGCAACTGGGGAAGATTCTGCGGCGAAGCGGAGTGGCTGGTGCGGGCTGCTACCATCTTAACCAAGAGCCACAAGTCTTTTTGCCCGTACCAGCCACCGCAGAATCTAGCGCTGCGTTCCCCAGTTGCGTCAATGTTAAGAGTCCCGGTTTTTTGTTAACGTTCGCTTGACTTTTAAGACAGTCGCTACAAAACTACGGTTCTCAAGGTAGACGAGGTTTAGCAACCTACAGAAACACATACAGCAGACTTCAAGTTGGGTGTTATATACAAGCTAAGTCAATAAAGCGTGTTTTATTTCTGTTAGGGGCGCGTAGCCCTTTCTGGCTCCTTAATTCTGCTGTATCAAAATTTTCTCTTTAATAATGAATACTGAAATAAACTCCAGAATACCTGTTGCTTTAACCATTGCTGGTTCAGATAGTGGTGGTGGTGCAGGAATTCAAGCTGATTTACGCACTTTTGCTTTTCACTGTGTCCACGGTACTAGCGCTATAACCTGCGTCACGGCACAAAACACTCTAGGAGTGAAAAGGGTCGATGCTATAGCAACAGAGGCTGTTGTGGCGCAAATTCAGGCAGTAGTTGAGGACATTGGCGTGCAATCTGCCAAAACTGGTATGTTGCTCAATCAGGAAATTATTTTTGCTGTTGCCCAGCAGGTGGAAGCTTTAGAAATCGAGAATCTAGTAGTTGATCCAGTAATGGTGTCACGTACAGGGGCACAATTGATTGACGATGATGCTGTGAAGACTCTATCCCATGCCCTGATTCCCAAGGCAGTTATCATCACGCCGAATCGCTACGAGGCCCAGATTTTGAGCGGGTTGCAAATTAATTCCGTGGAGGATATGCAAGCTGCTGCTGAAATTATTCACAAGACTTTACGGACGAAGGCTGTTTTAGTCAAGGGCGGCGGTATGCAGGGAGATTTGCGTGGCGTTGATATTTGGTTTGATGGGGACAAGTTGGAAGTTTTGACTTGCCAGCAAGTAGAGACAAAAAATACTCACGGTACTGGTTGTACACTATCAGCTGCGATCGCTGCTAATCTGGCTAAGGGAAATGACTTGTGGTCGTCAGTGCAACAGGCTAAGGAGTATGTGACTACTGCACTCACTTACGCCTTAGATATTGGCAAAGGGCAAGGCCCTGTAGGACACTTCTTCCCATTGTTACGAAATTAACCTCGTAGTCAGTTATCAAGAAGACTGAAAACTTGGGCACAGAGCAGAGGAGAAGAGTTTTCCCCTCTGCCCCCCGCACCCCGCCCCTCTGCCTCTTTCCAATGCCCCAATAACAAATCTTTGCCCTTTCGGAATTTTTCTATTATTCTTGGGCATAGTTTCAGGGCTGACTATCTCTGTTAGCATCTCTGTACGATCTACTTACCTTGATTTTTAATACCAAGCCACCGATGCGAACAACCATAGGTTCTGTTCACAGAAATTCGCCAACACCGACTACTCAAGCCTACCCTCCCTCTGTACCACTATCTGTATACAGAGAATTGTCAGCAGAGTTGCAAGCAGCACAGGCGAGGCTAAATGCACTCACTACCCAAAATCAGCAACTAACACAAGAAAATCAACTATTACGCCAAGAAATTATCAAAGTTGTTAATTCTTTTTCTCATTTGCAAAATTTTGTGGATTCCCATGTTACGCCTAGCTATCAGCAAGCCACCCAAGCTTCTAGCGATGTGAAAAGCGCCGCGAAAGTGCCAGTAACTCAAGCGCCTCCACGCCAGCAGGTTGCTCATCCGCATCCACCTGTTGTCTCCAAAGCCCCACCCGAAAAAAGCCGCCGCCAAAACTTTGCAACACCTGTAATGGAAATGAATTTCCCCATACAAGAACCAATTTTTATAGAAGAGCAACAAGTAAGTTATTATTCCACTACTGCGTCAGATCCCAAGGGACTCAATGGCTGGTGGTTAATTATCACCATCTTGCTAATTATGCTTACTGCCTTTAGCGCTGGATATTTCGTTGTACGTCCTTTGTTTGAACATCAGAAACGTTAGTTGACACTCCCACAGTCAGCAGCAGGCTAACGAGCAATTTCTCTGCAATCACTCTCTAAATATCTGAAGATATCTGCTAAACAGCGGAATTTATCTATTTTTAGGTTATAAAAGCTACATAATATGCTAGCTTGACAGCAAATTCTTTATATTAGAACCTCAAAGATTATTTAATTAATAAATCCTTGCTGGTTCTCATGTCTCAAACATCAAGCAAAGAATCTACACTTTAAAAAAGTGGTAATTATTACATATCTTTTAGGAAAAGCACTGGTAGTTACAGCTTCAGACAAAGGATCTGGTTAGATATATAAACGAAGCTAGTAGAAGTCAGGAGTCAAGAAGATGAAAAAAGTAGAAGCTATTATCCGCCCATTTAAGCTAGATGAGGTAAAAATTGCCTTGGTTAACGCAGGTATTGTTGGTATGACTGTTTCTGAGGTTCGAGGGTTCGGACGGCAAAAAGGCCAAACTGAACGGTATCGCGGTTCTGAGTACACCGTTGAGTTTTTGCAAAAACTCAAAGTGGAAATCGTCGTTGACGACAATCAGGTTGATATGGTGGTAGACAAAATTATTGCTGCTGCCCGCACTGGTGAAATCGGCGATGGTAAAATTTTCATCTCGCCTGTTGAGCAAGTGATTCGGATTCGGACTGGCGAAAAGAACACAGAAGCAGTTTAAAAAAGTTATGAGTTAAGAGTTATGGGTTGTGAGTCAGGACTAAATGAATGAAGATTTAACAGAATTCATAAATCCTAACTTTTGTAGAGACGCGATTAACCGCGTCTCTACTCCTAACTCCTAACTCTCTCCAGTTGCGGAAGTAAAGCTGTAAAAGCCTTGCCTCGATGACTTATTGAACCCTTCAACTCTCGTGTCATCTCAGCAAAAGTCAATTGCAACTCTTGGACATAAAAAATTGGATCGTACCCGAAACCACCCTCACCACGAGGTGCGTGAAGAATTTCACCACGACAAATACCTTCAGATTCTAATACGATCGCACCATCAGGACTAGCGATCGCTACTGCACAAACAAATTGTGCTTGTCGATTTACCTCGTTGCCTAATTCTTTCAATAACCTAGCAATCCGTTCTGAGTCGGTTTTGGCATAACGTGCAGAATAAACGCCTGGTGCGCCATTTAGGGCATCTACTTGCAAGCCAGAATCATCAGCAATCGCCCAGTTTCCCGTAGCTTTAGCAATTTGCGATGCTTTCAAACAAGCGTTGGCGGCAAAAGTTTCGCCCGTCTCTTCAATATCCAATTCTTCAGGTTTGAGGGTTAATTCCCAACCAGAATTTTTCAGGTAAGCTTGCATTTCCTTCAACTTACCTGGATTTCCTGTGGCTACTACAAGTAATTTGGTCATTGGTAATTAGTCATTGGTATATTAGTCATTGGTCATTTACCAAGGACAAAGGACAAATGACTAATGACTAATAATGAATTTTACCCCGCCCACTGTTTCGCCCAAGCAAGAGTTTGATGCACTTGCTCAATTGTCGAGGCTTCGCAGTAGAGGCGTAAAACTGGCTCAGTCCCGCTAAATCGAATCATTAACCAGCTTTTATCGGCGAGGCGATATTTGTAGCCGTCAATTGTTTGGCAATCAATTACTGCTTTACCTGCAATTTCTGTTAAGGGTTGAGTTTGTAGCTGTTGCAAAAGACGCGATCGCACTTCCATACTTGCTAAGGGTAAATCAATGCGATCGTAAGCTGATGTAAACCCTGTCTGTTTTTGCAAGTAGCGATTATACTCGCCTAAATCCAAACCAGATTCTACAATCGCCTCTAGAACGTATAAAGCTGACAACAGGGCATCGCGTTCGGGAATATGGCTGCCATAGCCAATTCCTCCCGATTCTTCGCCACCTAGTAACACTTTTGCTACTAACATTCTGTCAGCGATGTATTTATAACCAACTGCCGTCTCAAACACTGACAGGTTATGCAGTGCTGCTACAAGGGGCATCAAGTCGGAACCACTGACAGTTTTGACTATTTCACCACTAAAGCTGCGCCGCAGAGTTAGGTGGTCGATTAATATCGGTATTAATACTTGGGAACTTAGGAAGTTTGCTTCTCCATCCACTGCTGCAATGCGATCGCAGTCTCCATCAAATACCAACCCCACTGTTAAACCTGATTTATCGGTTTCTCGGTGAGTCTTGATGACTTCAAATAGCTTTGAAAGGTATTTAGGTAAGGGTTCCGGCGCACCGCCACCAAAGAGGGGGTCGCGTTCTGAGTTGATTTCTTTGACTTGATTGCCTAGTAGTCTCGCCAATCCACCAGCCGCAGCACCATGCATGACATCAGCAAATAACGTTAATTTACCAGATGCGATCGCTTCTCGAAGTTTGGCGATATCAACTTTACGTTCTAACGCTTGGGTATAACTAGGCCAAGGATCGAATTTCTCTTGCTTACCTGGGGTAGCTGCTAGAGGTACTCCCACCGCCAACTGCTCTTCTATCTCTTTTGTGACTTCTGGCGGTACTGATCCACCAAAATAACCCTTGACTTTTAAACCCAAATATTTACCAGGATTATGGCTGGCTGTAATTACCAATGCCCCTAAAGCATTGAGTTTTTTTGCTGCCCAACTATAAGCTGGGGTTGGGGCATAGCTCTCGCTCAGTAGCACATCAAATCCGACCGCACTGACAGTATCGGCAACAGCACGAGCAAAGTCTTCAGCCATGAATCGGCGATCGTAACCGACAATTATTGTCCGGCTACCTACCTTAGAAAAATATGTATCATATAATACTTTTGCGGCAACTGGCGCGACCAGGGCTAGGCGTTCAAAGGTGAACTCGTCACCAATAATGCCCCGCCAGCCGTCTGTACCAAACTTGATTGAGTTAGCTACAACTGGCATCTAGGTATCCTAACTGTCTACTTGAGGATTCTAGCATTTATACAGTGTGCAGAGTAAAAAAAGAATCTAGTAAAAATATGTACTAATAATATTCAATACAAAAGTTAGCAATTTCGTGAATTGTAGAAGTGCAATTGTTTTGAATCTTGGACAATAAATCAAAGGATAAATCTGATTCTCCCTTCATCCATTAGCTAATGTTTTTGTCAAGACTATTTTTAGATTCACTTACTTTAAATTTCCAATTAATACCATACTTAATACTGTAATAATTTGAGCAACTTAATGTAGTTGATTTGTCGTACATAGTGTACTAACATCTGATCCATTGCAAATAGTATCAAACATTAATTATGTCGGCTCATCGCTATGTAATAATTACGAGTATAAATTGTACAATTGCTGTGACTAGTATCGGATCTGGAGCCGCACAAGTAACCGATTACCTTAATCCTAGTCCCAACCTCCTACAGTTTCCCTCTCGACTAGAAGAAGTCAAGCTTCAAACCAATCAGAGGATTACTCTACAGCAAGCTTTAGAATTAGCACGACGTAACAATCTTGAATTACAAGGGGTGTTATTCCAGGTAGAACGTAGTCGCGCTGCTTTCCGAGAGGTTCAAGCTGGTATGTATCCAACTATTAATCTGAGTACAGATTTGAATCGCGCTCAGTCTGCTTTTGGCCAGCTTTATACAGAACAACTCGGTGAACAAGCTCAATTTTTATCTAATCAGAGGTTGAATCCAGATGAACCTACTACGACTTTTAGTAGTAGCTTAGAACTCACTTATGGTCTTTATAATTTTGGGCCGGGTGCTTCCAGTAGAGGAGCCGCCCAGGAGCAAGTGCGTCTAGATGAATTGGAAGTAGAGCGTCTATCAGAAGAAATCCGTCTGAATGTCACGCTGGATTACTACAATTTGCAACAAGCAGATGAACAAGTACGAATTAATCGGTCTGCTGTGGAGAACTCTGAAGCTAGCTTGCGGGATACTCAAGCAAGAGAACAGGCTGGAGTTGGTACCCAGTTTGATGTGCTGCAAGCTCAGGTAAACTTAGCAAACACCCAACAACAATTGACTAATGCTATTTCGCAACAGCAAATTTCCTGTCGTCAGTTAGCAACTCGGTTAAATTTGGCGCAGTCGGTGAACATCATTGCGGCTGACCCTGTACAATTAGCTGGTTTGTGGCAGTTAACAGTTGAAGAGACTATTTTGCTAGCCTTTCAAAACCGACCAGAACTAAAACAACGGTTGGTAGAGCGGCGCATTGCTCAATTCCGGCAAAAAGTAGCGCTTTCTCGACTGAAACCACAAGTGAGCTTCCTTTCCAGCTACAACCTGCAAAATGTATTTGATGATGGCGCTAGTGTTCTCGATGGTTATTCTTTAGGAGTCCAAGGAAGCTTGAGAGTGTTCGATGGAGGAACAGCAAAAGCTCAGGCGGCTCAACGGAATGTAGAAATTAGGATTGCCGAAACGCAATTTGCAAAGATATCAATATAGTCAGATATCCAATCAGCATTCAAGATAGATTTAAAAAAACTCGATATCCTTATGAGGATTCTCTTCATCTTGCTGGCGAATGTGGTTCGGATTCAATTAGAAAAGACGAACAAGGAATTACATTCTCCCATGTTTTCTTTGCTACTAAAACATTACTTTTGATTCGTAAAACGGAAGAATCAAAATTTTCATTCCTAAAAACCAATTTACTACCTAGCTTTTCTAGTAATTCAAAACCTAAAATTGGAGTTATTAATAGTAGTATAACCTCTTCTAGACTTCAAAGCTACTTCAATTCCCTTCTTTCAGAAATGGAAATAGTAAATATTGCAGGTGGTAGGGCACAGTTGATTAATGCTCTTGTCAGTAAAAGAGTTGATGCAGTCGCTAGTGATGAAATAATTTTGAGAAGAATTTTAAAATAATTAGAGTTAGAAACACAAAATGAATTTTATCTTGACTCAGAATTAGTAATAAGCTACGAAAGTTAGGGATTAATACTTCCAAGTGATGATAGTAAATGGGTACAAATAATCAATAATTTTTTTATTGATAAAAAAGACGATATAGAGTTACTAACTAAACAACACATTATTCCTCCCCCTCTACCACCTCCATTTACTGAAGAATGGATATTTGTTTTATTGATGATAATAGCAACGCTATCTGGCTTAACTTGGGTAGGTTATATGTATTGGGTTAGACGACAAAATCTTTTATCACCAACAAAGCCTAATGTTGACCCAAAAACTCCTATGTTTGCTAATGGTTATGCGTTACTTATAGGCGTTGGTGAATCTGCCTATCAAGGTTTGTCGCTACCGGTGACTGTCAAAGATGTTCAAGCACTTCATCAAGTTTTAGTTGACCCAAATTTCTGTGCTTATCCTAATAACACGCAGCATATTCGACTGTTACATGATAAGGAAGCCACACGCAGTAAAATTTTGGAACAATTGAACTGGCTCAAAGAAGAGGCACAAGCTAACCCAGAAGCTACGGTGGTTGTTTATTATTCAGGGCATGGGTGGTTTAGTAAAAGTCAAAATCGTTACTATTTATTGCCACATGATATTAACCCTTTCGACCTTGAAAGCTCATCTTTGAGTGCAGAAGATTTCACTGATGCCTTGCGCCAGATTAAGTCAAAACGTCTCTTGGTGATCATTGATAGTTGTCATGCAGCAGGAATGGCGACAGCTAGAAAAGCTAAGGCTTACTCTGACTTTGAGGAAATTCCTATTCCAAAAAGTGTCATTGATGATTTAAGTAAAGGTAAGGGTCGGGTAGTTTTTACTTCATCCCAAGGAGAGGAAAGTTCCTGGATTAGACCTGATAATGAAATGAGCATTTACACTTACCATCTCATTGAAGCTTTGCAGGGAAAAGGCAATCAGTCTCGTGAAGATGTTGTAAAGATTTCTCATTTGATGAACTATCTGAGTGATAAAGTACCCAAAAGTGCATCAACTCTGTGCAAAAAAACACAGACTCCTTATTTCAACTTCGAGTCTGAAGACTTTCCTGTTGCTCGCCTAAACGATCGCAGTTCTGATCGGGCGACAGGGGGTCTAAAGTGATTAACTCATAAAGAGTTAGCCAAAATTTGTTTGTAAATTACGAGAACAACTCAACTGAGATTGTACTGATGATTTGCTATTAAGAGCGATCGCCCCACCGAGACAAATCTTTTTCCATATATAAACATTAATAATCCTTAATAGTATTCACTATTAAGGATTGTTAACATGAGCAAAAACTGCTCACAAACGTGATTTTTCCTTAAAAATCATCGAGAAACTGACTAAGGCGACTGATTACGGGGTCAACCTCTTGAGGAGGGGTAGCAACAGTATAAGAAGTATTATTTACTACTTCTAATTGACTTGGAGACGGAATGAACGATCGATCGTTGACTATGAGCGCCAGTTGTGCAACTTGTTGAGAAAGTTGCAGTAGATGATGTTCCATCGCCTCCAAACGATTAGATCCCTTGGCAAAGAAACGTTCCTCAAGTCCAGCCACTTGACGTTGCAGTTCACCGATTTGTTGATCAATCGGTGTTGTTACTGCTGTTTGTGGAGCAGGTTGTACAGGTTCCGGTACACATAAAGATTGCCATAAGGCTTCTTTACAGAGGTCGCTGAAAGTCTTGTCTGGTTGTTTTTCCAAATAACTTTCTACTTGCGCTAACAAGCTTTCATCAGCAAGCTCTGGGTTGAACGTGACGGATTTAACTACCTTTTTTGACCATTGGAACATCAGCTTTATGCCCTAGCAGCGCGATTGGAGGATAATTGTGCCTCTCCATAAATATACTGCCCCAAAGCATTCGCCTGACGGGAAGGTGCTGCTAAATGAGCATTAATCTTTGCTTCCTTGAGTAGACGTTGAACGTCGTCCCAGAAGAACTCACCACCGCCACCAGTGAGAATCACATCGGTGACGCGTTCTGGCAACCAGGCTAGCACACGGCTACAGATTTCGCGCGAAAACATCTCTGTAAGGTTGGGAAGAAAATCGTCTAGGTTGGTGGGCTTGCTAGCGCCTTTAGGACGGTAATAGCGTTCACCTCTGGGTTTGTTCACAGCAGAAATCAGCGCCAGAGATTGACTATCTGCTCCCTCGATTTCGGCAGACACCAATTCATAAAACTTATTCATACCGAAGTCTTCGCTCTTAGAAGCACCTCTAGCAAAACGGAAGTTATCTACCATCAAAAGATCGACAGTTTGATGTCCAATATCAACGATCGCTACCGATATTTTTGTAAAATCGGGACTGCTAGGACTTTTCTTCGGTTGAGCTTCAGACCACAACAGGCTACCGTAGCCTTCTGGCATTACCCAGACCTTACTCACATTCAACGATATAGATTCGCCTCGGAAGTTCAAGACATGAGGACCACCTACTTGGCTAATCAACTGTGCTTTTTCCTTTTCAAATTGCTCTAAAGAAAGAAAAGGCAGACCAAGTACAACTGAGATATCGTCTCTGAGTTTGAAGTAGCCAGCACTTGCTAACACTTTTACCAATGCAGCCTCTACCTTAGATTGGCCGACTCCTAGATTGGCCCCAAAATCTGCTGCTAGTTGACCAACAGCATATCCATTTCCTTGATACTCCAGCCACAAATCCATTAAGGGGTCAGTAGCTCTGGCTTCAAAAACACCACCGCGTACTTGTTCTATTGACATCTGCTTGACGTTGGCAGGTACGAATATCACGCTGCCAGGTTCACGACTCACACAAGTTTTTGTGGAAGTTCTACCTAAATCAACACTGAGAATGGTTTTCCCGGAACCACCGCCTGACTTGGTAGTAGTGGGAGGATTATTATTAACAGCATTTATGGGAGTCGTCGATGCTAACGGCTGCCTATTCATGGGTATAGCAGCACTATTCATAGGGTTAGCGGCGGAAGGTTGGTCTGTCATGAAAGCTCCTAGTTCAAACTTAACTGTAAAAAGTTGTCATGCTCATCTTACAAAAATGCGAGCAACCAGAAATTCTAGGTTGCGTCAAGTGTAGCTAGAAATACGCCAAAAATTAATTTTGACCATATCTCTGATAAGCTCTTGCCTTCGTACATCTAGTATTATTTGGCATAGTGTAGGCGAATTTTGGCCAGATGTAACCCCTGCTTTCACTGCTTTCAAACCAAAAGCGTCCGTATTTCATCTTCTAGTACGTCTTAACTGGCGCTTGAATATCCAGAAAACAAATGCTAGAACCAAACCGCCAAGTACGATTTTGGATACAGGAGCAAGGTACTTATCCACAAGTTCATACTGACTACCCAATATGTATCCAGAGTATGTTAGCAAACCCACCCAAGCCGCGCTACCTACTGTTGTGTAAAACAAAAATGGTAGCAAGGGCATATTGCTGATCCCTGCGGGAACAGAAATCAAGGTGCGGATTCCTGGTACAAGACGACCAATTAATACTGCTTTTTTACCTTGTCGGTCAAACCACCCTTTGGCCTTGGTAATATCTTTACTGGATATAGCCAGCCATTTACCATACTTGTCAGCCCAAGCTTTCAAACGGGTTTCGCCCAAAAACTTACCTGGATAGTACCAAATAAGTGCCCCCAATACAGAACCCAAAAGTCCTGCGAAAAACACACCAATGATATTTAGCTTTGCACCTCCTGGTTGATATGGACTTGCTGTAAATCCAGCCAGTGGCATAATCAATTCTGAAGGAATTGGGGGAAAAAGGTTCTCTAGGAACATTAGTAGGGCGATTCCCCAATAGCCAAAATAGTTGATAGTGTTAGTTATCCATTCAAGCATTGAGTCAATTCCTGAAATTGCTGCACTAGTGTTGTTACTAAGATTGAGCCTTAGTTTTTTAAAAGGTAATTATCCCCGCTTGCTAGAGCCAAGGTAACTGGGTTGCACTAAAAGAAAGTTGCATCGCAACTTAAAAATAAAGAAAGACAAGTGGAAGCTAGGGGTCTGTTTCATTAATTTCGAGGGTTAGAAAAGTTCGTAAGTAGCTCTAATCCTTGAAATTGAGCGATTTATCGCTCACTACGAACCTCACAAAATTAATGAAACGAACCACTAGGTTTTGTTTTCTAATTTTTTAGATCCCCCTTAGTCATTTTTGTAAAAAGACTAGGGAGGATCTAAAGACTTGATGGCAAATTTAAAAACATACTCTAGGGTTTTCTTCTGAGTTGGTGGCTGTGGGAGAGTAGGGAGAAAATTTTACCTTGTCCCCCTCCTCCCCCTCATCCCCTCTTCTTTTAGGCTGTCGGGGTCAGTGATTGTACCCTTGGTTCCGATTGCCAGTCTAATGGATTCCAAACTCGATCTTCCAGCGCCATCTGCTCAATCAAACTTGCCAGTCTCAGCGCTTTGAGAGCTTGTTCACCACCTACTGAGGGTTGATTGCCACCATGTACACAGTTGACAAAATGTTCTAACTCTGCACTTAGAGGTTGAATATTGCTGGTGTAGACTTTTTCAATCACACCATCTTGCCTGTAAAGTACTTGTCGGTGGTCGGTGAGAGAATTGGCAGGCGTTTGTCGGTGAATCAAAATTTCATTCTTGAGAAAATCTGCCTCAGTAAATGAATTTTTGCAATGGGCGACAATCCGGCGAATTTTTCGGTGAGTGACTTTACTGGCAGTCAGAGTAGCAACAATACCATTGGCAAACCCCAAAGTGGCAGTTACGTAATCTAAATAACCAGAGTCCAAGGAGCGAGTACCGCTAGCAGTCAATTTTGTGACTGGGGAAGCAGCTAATTCCAAAAGTAGGTCGATGTCATGGATCATTAAATCCAGCACAACCGAAACATCGTTTGCCCGATCTGAGTAAGGACTCATTCTGTGGGCTTCTAGCGCCAGCAATTCCTCGGTTTTCAGAACTTGGCTCAGTTCTTTAAAAGCTGGGTTGAAACGCTCAATATGACCTACTTGCAGGATACACTGAGACTCTGCCGCCGCATTTACTAAAGACTCTGCCTCAGAAATACTGGCTGCGATGGGTTTTTCAATCAAAACATGAATTCCCGCTAGCAGACAGCTAATGCCCACGGCATAGTGGAGACGGGTGGGAACAGCTACACAAACTGCTTCCACAAGGGGTAGCAGGTCACAGTAATCTTCAAAAAAACGCACCTTGTACTTGCTGGCAGTTTCTAATCCTCGTTCGACGTTAATATCTGCCACTCCGACCAGTTCAACATCTTTCATTGAACTCAGCACGCGAGCGTGGTGTTGTCCCATGTTACCCACTCCAATCACGCCTATGCGGATCGGTCGTGGCTGGTTGCGCTGTGTATATAGATTCGGTTCTGCCACTGACATGCTATCTTGCACTATTATTCTCTCCTCAACCACCAAATTTAGAGACGCTACGGCCGTTGGCGTTTATACTCGAAAGCCAGTTACGATCCGTCTAAAACCATCCAGATGGTAACATAGAGCCTATGTTTATGAAGAATTTCAAAGTTTGCGATCGGTTCCCGTAATCCAAACATCTTTTGTATAGATAGTTCGGGTTTGTTTTTGATTTTGCACTTTCTACAAAAAATATATGTCTTTTTATTAACTTTAAAACATTCAGTTAAGACTTAAGTGTAAATTCTCCAAAGTTTTCAGGGTCAGCTTCCTCGGTTCAGACTTCTCTCTGGGATACCGTTAAGTAATTAGTTACTGAGAGCAATATCCAATTGACAACACTAAAATTACAAAATAGTCAAAAATAATACTTAAGCTTTTTTCAAAAAAATATTCTCAGCAATTATTGTCACTGATTAACGGAAAAGATTTTTGTATGATTATTTGCAGTAGCTACGGTAGAAACATATTCTTGCAAAGAAACAAGCTACTAGCAGCGTCTCGTAGAGAAGATATCACAGCGCTTTTTGAGAGAGACTGGTGTGGCTTTGTCATCACTAAAAGAGGTTTAGGAATCTTTTTGGCATTGCTTCCTGGCATCTTGTTAAGGTGTAATTTGGCGATTTAAAATTCAAAATTTGCAATCGAGATGAAAGCTGTAATTCTGTTATCTGGGGGATTGGACTCTTCCACAATTCTGTATCAAGCTAAGGCTGATGGCTGTGAATGTCATGCTATTTCCTTTGATTATCAGCAGCGACACCGACGAGAGTTACAGTCAGCCCTTAGTGTCGCTAAAAAGGCTGCGATCGCAAAACATCAGGTAGTGAATTTTGATTTACGGCAATGGGGCGGTTCCGCACTTACCGATGACGCGATTGATCTACCCCAGGAGCGATCGCTGGATGAAATGTCTCAAAATATTCCTGTAACTTATGTTCCGGCTCGTAATACGATTTTTTTAAGCTTTGCTCTTGGCTACGCCGAAACGATCGCGGCTGAACGTGTGTATATCGGTGTCAACGCCTTAGATTACTCAGGATATCCTGACTGTCGCCCCGACTATATCCAGGCAATGCAGGAAGTTTTTCGTCTGGGAACCAAACAAGGGCGTGAGGGACAGCAAATTAATATTGTTGCACCCCTAATCAACTTGAAAAAAACCGAAATCATCCAACTAGGGAACCAATTGGGAGTTCCTTGGGAACTAACTTGGTCTTGCTATGCCGGTGATGATGTCGCCTGCGGTGTATGTGATTCTTGCCGCTTGCGGTTGGCAGCTTTTGCCGAATTGGGACTCGTTGATCCACTGGTGTATGCTTAGTGGGCATTGGGAAGAGGACAAGGGGACAAGGAGAATTGGGGACAAGGGGAAAGCACTTGTTTCAAATTCTCACCTCTTGTCTCCTTGTCCCCTGCTCCCCTGCTCCTTGTCCCCTTGTCCCCTGCTCCCTTCCCCCTTCCCGCTACTCCCCTGCTCCCCTCGCTTCCTCCAAGCGTCGCAGTTGAATTTGATGCAGGCGTGGGCCAACAATTGATACCACAGTGAATTCGAGATTTTCATAACAGAAGGTTTCGCCAATGGCCGGAATTTTCTGTAACTGATACAACAAAAAGCCTCCTAGTGTTTGATATTCTCTTGTCAGGGGCAAATTGAGATGCAAAACCTCGTTGAGGTCTTCGAGGTTGATTTGTGCCTGCACCAAAAATTTTTGCTCATCTAACATCTGAATCAGTAAGTCGTCACTGCTTTCAGGTTCGCTTGCGTCGCCGATGATTTCGGCAATGACATCTTTGATTGTCACGAGTCCTACAGTACCGCCAAATTCATTTACTACCATGACCATAGCGGGTTTCTCTTGCTGCATCATGGGCAAAAGTTCACTCAAGGGCGTATGTTCGGGAACAAACCGAGCAGGACGCATCCAAGGTTGGATCTGTGTCTCTAAACTGAGCTTTCCCACAGCTAAAGGTTGTGCCAAATCTTTAAAATAAACAATGCCGCGAACATCGTCTAAAGATTCACCAATCACGGGGTAGCGTGAGTAACCAGTAGTAGCCATTTCTCCAAGTAATGTCTGGAAAGTAGCATCTTTTGGCAGCGTGATAATACTGGTGCGCGGAATCATCACATCTTGCGCCATGACATCCCCAAACTCAAAGACATTATTGAGCAGTTCTCGTTCCGCACGCTGTAAACCAGTAGATCCCCATTCTGTAGAGATAATCAGTTGCAATTCTTCAGGAGTTACAGGCGGTCTCCAGCCTTGACCTGTGTATTGGATGCCAAAAATCCGCAATAAAAAACGAGTTGATTGGTTGAGAATCCAGATGAAGGGGCCAAAAAAACGCACGATCGCTTTTACCGAAGGCCCCAAAAACCTCGCTAGCTGTTCTGAGTACAGCATGGCTAAGGATTTGGGGCATAGTTCTCCGACCACAATTTGCAAATAGGCAATAAAGAAAAAAGCGATGGGAATTGATAAGGAATGGGCGAGGAAGTTAGTCATCCCACTAGGTAAAGGCCAGGATCTTAACCAGGCATTCACCAGCACAACAATCGTGCTTTCGCCAATCCATCCCAGCGCCAAACTAGAAAGGGTAATGCCTAACTGAGTGGTAGATAGTAGTCGGTCAATACTACGTTGTAGCATTTCCACTGCGATCGCTGGAATATCCCCAGCCTTAACTAGCTGGTGAATACGCGATCGCCGCACGCTCACCATCGAAAATTCCGCCGTCACAAAAAAAGCATTTATGGCAATCAGTAGTAGCACTGACAACAACCGCAGCGCCACATCCGTCCAAATCAAATTAGGAAAACCACTCACTGCCAAAGCTCGTGTAAAACTCACGCCCTCCATTTAGGGGGATTGGGGAGTTAGGAAGGGAATAGGGTAAAGGTTACAGGGTACAGATTATTCCCTATCACCTGTCACCTGTCACCTCTTCCCTCATCCCAATTCCCAATGCCAATCTACCTTCCCACAGGAATATTCGATGCCTCTAGCTTCAATTGTTGAGCAGGATAATCAGTAAGAGCAAGTGATATTTTCTTGACATCATCAAGTAAAGCTGTGGGAATGCTCACTGTACCTGAAAATGCTGGGCCATTGACAGGCAATTCTGTTGGCAAACCCTCTGTACTAGCGCTTAGGGTTCGTCCTTTATCATCGGTAACATCTAAAAAACTATACAGAAAGCGCACAGAATCCTTACCTTTGTTCTGCATTTTCACTTTCAGTAGCAAGTCACCACCAGAGTAGCGAGCAGATTGCACAGTCATAGTTACACCCTGACTTTGGGCAGTAACTGGAAAGCCTGGCAGGGGTTTTTCTTCAACCACTTCTGGGGGTTTTTCCTCTGGCTTCTGCTTGCTGCTATTGGTTTCTTCGTCATCTTCCTCTAGCTTTTCCGATTTAGCAGCCTTGGTCTTACCATCAATTCGCGCCTTGACAACTTTCAGAATCTCTTCCTCTTTTAATAGCACTAGCCCTCCCTGTTGAGAAGCATTTGCCTTATTGCTGGCAAATTTGGTTGTGGGACGACCATCGGGTGCGGTAACGCCTTTAAGTGCTGAACTCCCCAGTTCAAACCCCAAAAACGCACTCACAGAACCTGCTCCCATCATCAGGATTAACAAAATCAAAGTAAGAAGTACAGTAGAATTTATTTTCATTGCTGATAAGCTATCACATAAAAATGCTGGGCTATTTAAGAATATTGAAGCTTTTGACCTCAATCCTAAAGGAACTTAATCAATATTAGTCTGTACTATTTCATGATTAAATTATGTAGTATAAAAATTTGGTAAACTAGTGTCCAGTATTCACACGTGGTAAATAATTTATGCTATAATCACGGAATTGGCTAAAGTCAGTGAATGAAGTATTTTCCTCACTCTAAAATTAGCAAATAAGGCTGACTTAAAGAGTCAAAATAATTGGCTCGGAAAAATCCGAACAAAACAAGCGCCTTTGGCCGATTGGGGAGGCAACGAACTCATAATTCGTCTTCAGGCTGGTTCGATTCCAGCAGGGCGCACTGAATCATCAAAAAGCAGTAATAGAGGGTATGGGGCATTGGGTACTAGCAGTTGTACTGAGCATTGCTGAAGTGTTGGTGAGTAATTATTGTCCTTTGCTCCCCACTCCCCACCCACTCGCTAATCTTACCGAGGTGGTAAAGTTTCGAACCTGAATTCAGTTCCCACTTTGAGTTTGTCGCTATTCAAACGAGGGGACATAATCAGCGATGTGTCATAAGGATTTGGTAAATCAGGGGTACGAAGATAAGGATCGTTACCAACTTGCTGAGTTAAGACATCATGATATAAAGTGTTAACCAACTCAGCATCACGGGCAATTTCATTTTCTGGGAAGGAACCACCGAAACTAGAACCAGATCCTAGAAGTGAGTCTACCTGACGCTTGAGGCTGCCATTTTCGTAGAAATTGCGATCGTGACTAAAAAAAGCTCGTTCAAATACATCACTCGTAGTTTCAGTTCTGGGGGTTGCGGTTTGGGCAAATGCAACTGAGGGAAAAGCAATACCAGCAGCAAGCAGCACCAATAAACCACCAAAGGTTTTAAATTTTATACGCACGTTTCTGACTCCTCAATTTTCGTTTTGGGCGAATCTTAATTTATGCTTAAGTTCAGAACTCTGATGAGTTCAACCTTTGGTGTAGCACAACTTTTAATGTTTTGTAATGACGTATCCTACTGAAACTCTTACCCACTCAGATATTTGGGCAACCACTCCTGATTTGACAACCTTGCGCCACAAGCTACTAGATTTATTTTCTCAACGGGCTTATCAAGAGGGTGATTTTGTTCTCGCTTCTGGGCTACGTAGTTCTTATTATGTCAATAAGATGCAGGTAACACTCCACCCCCAAGGAGCTTTAGCTGTTGGACGATTGTTGTTTCCTTTACTACCTGTAGATACTCAGGCTGTAGCAGGTTTAACGATGGGGGCTGATCCAATGGTGACAGCAGTGAGTATAGTTTCTGTTTATGAAAACCGGCCCATACCAGCGCTGATTATTCGCAAGGAAGCCAAGGGTTATGGGACGAAAGCTTATATAGAAGGCCCCACTTTACCAGAGGGTGCAAAAGTAGTAGTTTTGGAAGATGTGGTGACAACTGGGCAATCTGCTCTGAAAGCAGTTGAGCGTCTTAAAGATGCAGGTTATACCGTTAATCAAATAATTTCCCTGGTAGACCGACAACAAGGTGGAGGTGAGTTGTATCAGTCAGCTGGGTTAAAGTTTGAAACTTTGTTTTCGATTCAAGAAGTTCAGGAACGCTACCGACAACTGACGAATTCATGAATATCTCAATATATACGATTTAGTTAGAGACTAAAACATATATAGGACTTACGCAAAATATCTCTCAAACTCTTATTTCTCCGTGTCCTCTGCGCCTCTGTGGTTAGTTATTCCGTAACTCTTGCGTAAGTCCTAATATATTCATGTAATCTAGATCCAAAAACCCCCGCATTTGGGGGATTTTGCGTTAAAGCCAGCAGCGGGATTTGAACTCGCGACCTTCCGATTACAAGTCGGATGCACTACCACTGTGCTATGCTGGCGATTTTACTGATTACTCTAAGTAGCAACCACAATTTCTTATTGTACCATAATCAATTTATTTGTCTAGCTGTAATTGCTAAAAAATATCTCCCTCTTCAGAAATAAGGCTAGAAGACTAGAGATTTGCACCTGGACAGTTTAGTTGGCGTTGCAATTGTGATGAAACAGAAACAAATCTGCGATCGCAATCACGGATAAAGTTGATAAATTAATATCCATACCAAAAGCTAACTCAAATCCTGGGCTGAACGCAAAAATATCTCGTCAGTTCCAAAACTGTATTTTCTTAGCACGCCTGAATAAAGGGACAGAAATATATAATTATTTTTTACAGATTATAAGCATGGCAGCATTGCTCGGACGAGATTTATTAAGTCTAGCGGACATCAGTTCTACGGAAGTTCAAGAACTCCTGCAATTGGCAACTCAACTTAAATCACAACAACTGAAGTTGCAATGTAATAAAGTTTTGGGGTTGTTGTTCTCCAAAGCTTCTACTCGCACGCGGGTAAGTTTTACTGTGGCGATGTACCAACTGGGTGGACAGGTAATCGATCTCAACCCGAATGTCACTCAAGTTAGTCGCGGGGAACCTTTGCAGGATACGGCGCGGGTGTTAGATCGATATCTGGATATTTTGGCAATTCGCACTTTTGCACAGCAGGATTTAGAAACTTTTGCTCAATATGCCAAGATTCCGGTGATTAATGCGCTTACCGATGCAGAACATCCTTGTCAGGTATTGGCGGATTTATTAACAGTTCAAGAAAGCTTTAACACCCTTGCTGGGTTAACTTTAACCTACGTGGGTGATGGGAATAATATGGCTAATTCTCTGATGTTGGGCTGCGCTTTGGTGGGGATGAATGTCAGAATTGCCACCCCTAGCGGATATGAGCCAGATTCTAAGATTGTAGAACAAGCAAGAGCGATCGCTAATAACAAAACAGAAGTCCTTGTCACTCATGATCCAGAATTAGCAGCTAAGGGTTCTACTGTACTTTACACTGATGTTTGGGCAAGTATGGGGCAAGAATCTGAAGCCGATAATCGGATGCCAATTTTCCAGCCTTACCAAATTTCGGAACAGCTATTGAGTCTTGCTGATCCAGAGGCAATTGTTTTACACTGCTTACCAGCCCATCGTGGTGAAGAAATTACTGAGGCAGTTATTGAAGGTTCTCAATCAAAAGTTTGGGAACAGGCAGAAAATCGCTTACACGCTCAAAAAGCTTTGCTTGCGAGTATCTTAGGGGCAGAGTAAGGGAATAGGGCACAGGGGATAGGGTATAGTTTTCTTCCTTGTAACCTCTAACCTGTAACCTGTACCCTGTTATATTCTTATTTGTCAAAAGGCAAAAGAGAAGAAAATAATTTTACTTTTGCCTTTGATAATTTTTACTTTTCTCTTGTTATGGGGAGTTTTTTGTAGTACTAATGTTCTAGAGACATTAATAATTACTTCCCGCAAATTTATGGAACGTCTAACGGAAGCTCAACAAGAACTTTACGAATGGTTGGCAGAATACATCAGAACGCACCAGCATTCGCCTTCAATTAGGCAAATGATGCAAGCGATGAACTTGAAGTCACCAGCACCAATTCAAAGTCGTTTAGAACATTTACGCACTAAAGGATATATAGAATGGACTGAAGGACAAGCGCGAACAATTCGGATTTTGCGTCCTGTTAAGCAAGGTGTACCAATTTTAGGCACGATCGCTGCTGGTGGTTTAATAGAACCGTTTACTGATGCTGTAGATCATTTAGACTTTTCTAATTTCGATTTACCTCCCCAAACCTACGCTTTGCGCGTAGCTGGCGATAGTATGATTGAAGATTTAATTACTGATGGTGATGTGGTATTTCTACGTCCTGTAGCAGAACCAAATCATTTAAAAAATGGCACCATCGTCGCCGCCAGAGTTGATGGATTCGGTACAACATTAAAACGTTTTTATCGCCAAGGCGATCGCGTTACCCTTAAACCGGCAAATCCTAAGTACAATCCCATTGAAGTAAGTGCTATGCAAGTACAGGTGCAAGGTTCTCTCATTGGTGTTTGGCGTGGTTACAACTGAATTGGGGAATGGGGAATAGGGAATGGGAAAGATAAGTACCAATGACCAATGACCAATGACTAAATGAATATGTACCTGACGAAAAATCCAGTGCAGCAACTGCCCACTTTCCGGTTGAAATTACCGTTTGCAAGGGAAAGTAAGGGCAGTTATTACACGCAACCATTACCAGGATGCCCAAGAATGCCTGTGTCTCTGCAATTGCGGCAATATCAGCACCAAGCGATCGCTAGCTGGTTTACCAACAATGGCAGAGGGACGCTGAAAATGGCTACTGGTAGTGGTAAAACTATTACCGCATTAGCGATCGCTTGTGAATTATATCAGCAGATTAATTTACAAGTTCTGGTGGTGGTATGTCCCTATCGTCATCTCGTTACCCAATGGGCGCGAGAATGTGAAAAATTTAATTTGCAACCCATTTTAGCTTTTGAGAATTTACGCGCTTGGCAAAGTCAACTTTCTACCCAAATCTATAATCTGCGTTCTGGTTCTCAACGGTTTGTCACGGTGATTACTACGAACTCTACTTTAATTGGAGATGGGTTTCAGTCTCAACTCAAATATTTTCCCGCCAAAACTTTGATTATTGGGGATGAGGCGCATAATTTAGGCGCACCCAAGTTAGAAGAAAGTTTACCGCGCAGTGTTGGGTTGAGACTAGCTTTATCTGCCACACCGGAGAGGTATTTTGATGATTTTGGTACGCAATCCTTATTTGATTATTTTGGCCCAGTTCTCCAGCCAGAGTTTACCTTGAGGGATGCGATCGCTCAAGGTGCTTTGGTACATTATCTTTATTATCCGGTGTTGGTGGAGTTAACTGAAGCCGAAAGCATTGCCTATTTAAAGTTAACTAAAAGAATTGGGCGATCGCTACTATATAGAGAACGAGAAAATGGACAAACAGGAAGTTTTGAAGACAATGAAGATTTAAAGCCCTTGTTGATGCAAAGAGCAAGGTTAATTGGGGCGGCGGAAAATAAATTAAATGCTTTGCGGGATTTAATGACAACTCGCCGCGAAACTACTCACACACTTTTTTATTGCAGTGATGGTTCCCAAGATGCGGGACAACGTTCATCGTTACGCCAACTCAAGGCTGTTGCTAAAATTCTGGGCGTGGATTTAGGCTACAAGGTAAGCACTTATACGGCTCAAACAACTTTACAAGAACGAGAAATTTTACGGCATCAATTTGAAAGTGGAGAGTTGCAAGGTTTAGTCGCAATTCGTTGTTTAGATGAAGGTGTTGATATTCCAGCAATTCAAACTGCGGTGATTTTATCAAGTTCTGGTAATCCTCGCCAATTCATTCAGCGACGGGGGCGAGTTTTACGTCCTCATTCTGCTAAAGAACGCGCAACGATATTTGACATGGTTGTTTTACCACCAGATTTAGATAGAGAAACTATAGAAGTTGAACGTAATCTTTTGAAAAAGGAATTGCGTCGCTTTGTGGAGTTTGCTGATTTAGCTGATAATGCTGGTGAAGCAAGAATGAAGTTACTTGATTTACAAAAGCGCTATGGTTTATTAGATATTTGATAATGAACTATATAGTTGTATTTTTTTGTAAAAATTTTCGAGTTTTGAAAAAATAAGCATTAAGTATGAAATAATAAGATTATGAGTTTGATAATAATGGGATGTAAGTGGCTTTAGAAATTTCACTTACATCCCATTATTATCTAGATTATTAATATTAATAATAACAGAATAAAGTTCAATAATAAAGCCTTTTTTCAAAGAAAATTATAGATTTGAAAAAATAGTTTTGGCAAAATTGAAGATAACGCTAACAGTGGCTTTACGGAGGTAAATGCAGTACTAGAGAAAGTTAAAATATAGAAAAACTATATTTCCAAACCGAAGATGTTACAAGATGCGAATATCGATGATGTGCAAGAGCCAATAACTAGCGCTCCACCGGAAGTACGGCAAATTATTGAGCGGGTATGGAAGCTGGAAAAAGGCAGATTAGATAAAAAGATTAACAGCCATATAAATGATAATATTTTGGACATTATTAAGGAAGAGGTGCGATGAAGCTGACTTCAATCAAGCTATGCAACTTTCGCTCCTTTTATGGTACGACACCAGAGATGATTATCGCTGGGGGAGAGGCTCAGAACACGACGATTATTCATGGTAATAATGGCTCTGGAAAAACCAGTTTACTAAATGCCTTTACTTGGGTATTATATGAAAAATTTAGTGCAGCATTTGCATCGATAGAACAGTTAGTAAATAAACGTGCGATCGCAGAGGCTCAAAAAGGTCAAGCTGTAGAATGTTGGGTAGAGATTGGCTGGGAACATGAGGGTAAACGCTATCGAGTTAAACGCGCCTGTCGGGGTTATAAAAACGAAGGTGATTTTGACGCTGGCAAAACTCAATTAACGATGTGGGTTGGTGCAGATGATGGCAAATGGAATATACCAACTCAGCAACCAGACGATATAATTAATCAAATTTTACCCGCTACTTTACATCAATATTTTTTCTTTGATGGCGAACGAATTGAAGAAATAGTCCGTTCTGACAAAAAGGCTGAAATTGCCGAAGCTACAAAAATTTTCTTGGGTGTAGAAGTAATTAACCGTTCTATCAGACATTTGGGAGATGCTAAAAAAACTCTAGAAAATGAGTTAAAAGCCATTGGTGATTCTGAAATTAAACAACTATTACGACAGCAAGAAAAGTTAGAACGCGAACGCGAACGTATTACCAAAAGGCAAACTGAAATTAAAGAAGAGTTAGAATATCAAAAAACTTTTAAAAAAGAAACAAGTAATCGGTTACGAGAATTGAGCGCCGCTAAGGAATTGCAAGAAAGATGGCAGGATTTAGAATCGCAGAAAGCGGCGAATCAAGAAGAATATAAAAAAACTAAGGAAGCGCTAAAAAAAGTTATTTCCGCACGGGGATATACAGTTTTACTCTCAGAAACTACAGCACAGTTCCGAGGAATTATCAATGATTTGAAGCAGCGCGGCGAGTTAACCTCTGGAATTTCGCGGGAATTTGTGAATGATTTACTCAATTCTCAACGCTGTATTTGTGGTGCAGAGTTACATGAGGGTAATCATTCTCATACTCATGTAAGTAATTGGTTAAATAAAGCCGGTTCTTCGGCGGTAGAAGAAACTGCAATTCGGATGATAGCTCAAGTAGACGAAATTGATAAGCAAGCTATAGGATTTTGGGAAGAGGTTGATAGAGAACAAACTAGAATTAATCAGTTAAGGCAAAGCATATCTCAAATTGAAGGCGATTTAGACAATATTCAAGAACGGTTGCGGAAAGATGCTAATGAAGAAATTAGCAGTTTGCAAAAACGTTTAGATGAAATTGAAAGTAAAATTGATGAATTAAATCGAGAACAGGGTGCAAATCAGCAGCAAATTGCTCAACTGACAACTGAAATTGAAGGTTTGAATAAACAAATCGCCAAGCAAAAGCTGAATGAAGACAAGCAAACCCTAGCACAGCGACGAATTAACGCCACTCAAGATGCAATTGAACGGTTAACAGAAGTTAGAAATCGCCAAGAACAACAATTTCGCCTGCAACTAGAAAAGCGAGTGCAAGAAATATTCACGGAGATTTCTGTAACTCCATACATTCCTAAAATTAGCGATAAATATGAACTGACATTAGTAGAAAATACTACAGGTATAGAAGCACTCGTTGCAGCCTCCACTGGGGAAAATCAAATTCTCAGTTTATCCTTTATTGCCAGCATCATTGACAAAGTAAGGGAATGGAGTGAGAAACGAAAAATGATGATGATTCCCGATAGTAGCACTTTCCCAATTGTCATGGATTCACCCTTCGGTAGTTTGGATGAAAATTCACGGCGACACATTGCGAAGACAATTCCCCAATTAGCGAATCAGTTGATAGTTTTAGTGACTAAGACTCAGTGGCGGGGTGAAGTAGAAGCAGAAATGACACAGAGAATTGGTAGAGAATATGTGCTGACGTATTATTCATCTAAGCCGGATTGCGAACAAGATTATATTGAGTTGGGTGGAGAAAGATATCCTTTGGTGAAACAAAGTCCGAATGAGTTTGAGTATACTGAAATTATCGCGGTTGAACGTAATCTTTAAAGGATAAAGTTATGGTTGCGAGTTCAGACAGAAATTATATGTCTCCCCAAGAATATCTGGAATGGGAAGAACGCCAAGAAATTAAATATGAATATATTGATGGTGAAGTTTTCGCCATGACTGGGGGTACTCTTCCCCATACAACTATTGCTTTAAACTTAGCTTCAGCGTTAAAAATTCATCTAAGGGGGAGTGGGTGTCTTCCCTTTATGGCGGATGCGAAAGTAGGTATATCTGAGAAAGGGCCTTTTCATTATCCCGATGTTGTAGTGAGTTGCGATGAACGGGATAAACAAGCTATTCAATTTCTCCAATATCCTTGTTTAATTGTTGAAATTCTGTCCCCAAGTACGGAAGCTTACGATAGAGGTAAAAAATTTACGCGGTATCGTCGCATTCCAACTTTGCAAGAATATGTCCTCATTGATGCTGAAAAAATTGGTTTAGATTGCTTCCGGTTAAATGATAGAGGACTCTGGGAGTTACATCCTTATGAAGAAGGGGATGAGGTTCATTTAACTAGTGTTGATTTTAAATTTCCTATTTCTTTGGTTTATGAAGATGTTCAGTTTGCAATATAAATTTTGGAGAAACGAACCGCCAAGGCGCAGAGAACGCGGAGAAAAACGATCGCTCACATACTAGTATAAAATAATGCGTCAATAATTACTATCGCTTCTAACTTTCGGTTAAAATAGCAACAATGTAGATATTAAAACAATGGCTGCAAACAGAATCAGGGTTGCTAAAGATAAGGCTGAGTTGGTGAAATCTCTAGTCGCATCAAAAGACACAACTGGGCCTTTTCAAACTTATGTAGAAGTAATGGTGTTTGCAGCAGCATTGGGCGTTAAAAATAAAAAGCGCGTTCCTTTGGGGGAAACTACAAAAAGAGAACCATCTCCAATTCCACAAGAAAATTTTGCTTCATTGGGATATGACCTAATAATTAAATTATTAGGAGTTAATGAAACTGAAGATATCAACATACTTTCATCTAGAGAAGAACAAGATGAAGATAAACGTACTCAAATATTTGAAGAGTATGCTAACGCAGGACTGGAAATTTTGCAAAGTGAGTTGCGCGGTTCTGTTGACTACTCAGAGCGACTTCTATTAGTTCTTATTTCTGAAAGAGAAACAAAAGAACAGCTACAAGAAGAATTTGACCTCAGTAAATTCTTAACTTGATTTTTTCGCTTGCTTAATTAAGTTATTAAATATGAAGAATATAGCATATTATTGTCAACGGCTGGCTGAATTAAATGTGAGTAATAGCCGTAAGCTTGGTAACGCTCAATATAAACCAATATTACTTTTATCTGTAATTGATTTGATTGCGAGAGGTATCATTACTACTAATGAGATTCCAGTTTCAGACGAATTAATTCAAACATTTGAGATGTATTGGAATGTAATCGGTTCTCCGTCTTACAAAGGTGGTTTACACTATCCTTTCTTACATCTGCAAAATGAGGGTTTTTGGTACTTAAAATTTAAGCCTGAATTTAATGGGTTACAGCCAAAAACAATTAAAAAACTAAAAGAGGCTGTTGAATACGCATATCTAGATGGTGAATTATTTAACTTTTTACAAGATGAGTTTTACAGAAAAGAACTAATGGATGCACTTGTGGCAGCTTTCTTTTCTGATAATGAAAATGATATAGAGTCGATTTTACAAATAAATCAAACCTTTCAGGATGACGCGGTAGAGATAGAAAAATTAATTGAAAGGGGAAATTTAGACACTAATCCAAGGTTGAGCTTGAAACGGGCAGTTATTAGAAATGCTTTTTTTAGGACAGCAATTATTCGTATATATGACTACAGATGTGCCTTTTGTGGGCTAAAAGTAACTAAAAAAATAAATCAAAATATTGTGGATGGCGCACACATCAAGCCATTTTCACAGTTCTATGATAATAAAATTCATAATGGAATTGCTCTTTGCAAAAATCATCATTGGGCATTTGATAGGGGTTGGTTTGCTGTAGATGAGCAATATAAAATCATAGTTAGCAATAATTTGGAAGAAGTATCTCCCCATGCTAAACCTATAAAAGATTTTCATGGTGAAACAATACTTCTACCAAATAAAGAGCAACACTTTCCAGAACTGGAAGCGCTGCAATGGCATCGCCAAAATATATTTCAAGCATAGTTACAGGATAGGTGGAAGTCCTACAGCTTTCGGTTCAACAAACTTACCATCAAAACCTATAGTTTTATCTTCCACAGTTCTAGCATCCGCCAAAGCCTTACGAAGTTCAGCACGTTCCATCTGTTCCTGAATTCCACCCAGAATATAAACCAATAACTTCGCCGCTAAATCTCGTCCAGCAACCTGCACCCGCTTTTTATTTGGGTCATACAAAATTCCATACCAGAGAGATTGGGGATATTCCATACCACTAAAACCGCCTTGCTGGTCAAACTTCCGCAGTTTCTTAAAAATATCTGCTAGGGAAAAACCTTTTTTAAAAACCAAAATTCCTAAAGCTTGCGCTAATGCAACCTGAGCAACTGGACGAAAAAGCATATTTCCTTCACCTCCATCTTTCTCAAAGCTGAAGCGCCGTAAAGCTGGTGTATCCTCGTGTTCTAAAATTTTATAACTAGAAAGACTAGCCAAAGAATCAAATAGCTTTTTAAATTCCTCAATTCCCTGCTCAATTTCTTCATCCTCTGGACGCATGGGAATTAGACCTTTCTCCAAGGGTTTCCAGTGAGGGAACTTTTGAGCCAAATAGCGCTCAGACATATCTTGGAGAGCTTGCAAAGTGGTCAAAACTGTAGAATTGGAAGCGACTGTTGCACTATTCCAATTAACACGGGGATTGCGGTCTTGTTTTTGTTCTAATAGTGGATGTGTAACTGCAATTTTTCTAGCAACGATCGCAAAACCATCATCTTCATTCAACTGTGTTAGTTGCCCTTTAGTCAAGGGTGCAGCCATCAGGTTAACATGAACAAAAATCGACCTCACCCTCCGCCTCGCCTGGGTGCGAGTTTCTCCAGCCGCTACCGCACAGATGAACTCAATACCAATTTTTTCTTTGGGTAAATTTTGCAAGTAGGCAAGGTCTACTTGATACTTTTCTATCAAATCATTAACTGTAATAAAACTGTCATCAGCACCCTTATCTTTTTTATAGCGCTGGAGTTTGCGAGTTTTAATTAACTCCATCAACCCCTGTACACCCATTAATCGGTGTTGACCATCCAGTGCATAAATAGTTACATCATCCTCAGAAATATTTAGCAGACCTACTTTAGCGTCTTTATCTAAGGGTATAAAATCAGTAGTAGACTTGGTGGCGCGTCCTTCGCTATCCCACTCAGCAGCTTTGGGATTATCCACCCACGGTTGATTAATTACTACCAGCACTGGCGGAAACTTGTGATTTTGTCTAGCCGCTAAATACTGCACTAGCGGCGCTTGACGTGACCAATCAAGGGGACGCTGCTGAATTTCATCAATACTATCCGCATCAATTTCGACATTATCAGTCTCAGGATTATACTTTTTTTGAAACAGAGGTAAGCCAGAGGCGAAGTGAACCCGACCTGCAAACCATTCCAAGGTAACAGAACTAACATAAGCCTCCGTACCACCCATCTCGGTTTTTTGAACGAGAATCTGATCTTTTCTCCCTAAAAACTTCTCCAGGAGTAAAGCTAGTACCTGTTTTTCCTTGTTTTCTCGTTCCAAGTACTCTCTAGCGATGTCAGCCGTTGGGTCAGATGCACTATCTTTCATGTTAAATTTTAAAAACAGAATAGAATTATGTCGTTTAATTATCCAAAAATTTGGATATTAGTAGTAAAGTTTTTAAAAACTTTTCTTCAACCTACGGAAGTGGGTTTTGTATTTCGACTCCGCTCAACACAAGTCTGTGTAGCTGCGAATTCCATTCGCCCTATTTGCCCGAATATTACGCCAGTGTTTCCAGAGAGAAGGAGAAATGACTACAGCACAACAAGCAGAAAATAAAGGTCAGCAAACACGTACTGTAGCAGAGTTAGTGGACTACATCCAAGCTCTCACCATTGAAATTCAAGAATTGTATTGTTTGGATGAGATACCTTGGGTGGTGGGCTATTCGGGCGGCAAAGATAGTACTGCTACCTTACAGCTTATCTGGAATGCGATCGCAGCACTACCAGTTGAAAAGCGAAAAAAGACTATTCATGTTATTACAACTGACACACTAGTAGAAAACCCTGTAGTCTCTGTTTGGGTACGCAAATCCTTAGAAAGGATGAAGGTTGCTGCTCAAGAACAGAAAATGCCCATTGAACCCCATTTATTACACCCAGAAATCAAAGAGACATTCTGGGTAAGTTTGATTGGTAAAGGTTATCCAACGCCACGAGGAAAATTTCGTTGGTGTACAGACCGTCTAAAAATTCATCCTTCTAACCACTTTATCCGTGATGTAATTAGAGTAAATGGGGAAGTTATTCTTATTTTAGGTACTCGCAAAGCTGAAAGTATTAAACGTGCTATCTCAATGGAAAAACATCAAGCAGGTAGCCTAAAAGATCGTCTAATTTCTGATTCAAGTTCACCTACATCTCTGCTTTACCATAGTGCAAGCTTGCCTAATTCTTTAATTTATAGCCCCATCGAAGATTGGCGTACTGATGAAGTTTGGATTTATCTAAATCAGTGGCAAAACCCTTGGGAATATAGCAATAAAGACTTATTCACCATGTATCGAGGTGCTACAGCAGATAATGAATGTCCTTTAGTTGTTGATACTTCTACTGCTAGCTGTGGTGATTCTCGATTTGGGTGCTGGGTTTGCACGATTGTTAGTAAAGATAAATCAATGGAGGCAATGATTCAAAATGATGAAGAAAAAGAATGGATGCAGCCTCTATTAGATATCCGTAATGAATTAGATAATAGAGATGACCGCGATAAAAGAGACTTCCGTCGCATCTGGGGAGAAGTCCAACTTTTTGAACGTCATGTAGATGGCGAAACCTCTATTGAACCAATTCACGGCCCCTATACCAAATATTGGCGGGAACATTGGCTCAGACGATTATTAGAAGCGCAAACAAAAACCCGTCGGACAGCGCCAGAAAGTATGCGCGACATCACCCTAATTACTCTAGAAGAAATGAGCGAGATTCGCCGCATTTGGCTAGAAGACAAACACGAATTTGATGATAGTTTACCTCGGATTTATCAAGAAGTGACAGGCGAAGAATTTCAAGACCCCCGTCCTGGTGCTGACTATAGCTTACTAGGTCGTGATGAGTGGATAGTATTAGAAGAAATCTGTGAAGGTGACGCGATGCACTTGGAACTCATGGCGAAATTGTTAGACACAGAACGCCAGTATCGCAAAAAGACTCGTCGCGTAGGGATATACGAAACCTTAGAAAAATGTTTTAATACGAGTTCCCGTTCTCCAGAAGATGCGATTAAAAATGCTCGTTTGAAACGCGAATTAAGCGAAGCAGTTAGTCAAGGTGATGTTGCAAAAGTCAAGCAGATGACTTTGGGCGATGTTGCAGCAATCAATGAAGTCGATGAAGGTAAAACTGAAAGTGATGAAGAGGTAACTTGGGCAAGTATGAAGTTTAAAAAGAAAGATTTAGAAGAATAACAATATATAGAATACTGGGCGAATACCGGGCGAATACCGGGCGATTAGAAATCGCGGCTACACAGACGAAACCCACCTTCGTGGGTTAAAGAGAAATGAGATCAAGTTTTACGCAATTGTATGTGCATTATGTTTGGGCGACTTGGGATAGATTACCCATAATTACGCCTGATATTCAGAAGGAAGTTTACGGGGCAATTATTCGAGAATCTGAACAGTTAAAATGTACCATAATTGCAATTGGCGGTATTGAAGATCATGTCCATCTGCTAACGGGTTTTCCGCCAACCATCAGTATCTCTGAATTGGTTAAACAAATTAAGGGAAGTTCGTCCCATTTCATCACCCACGAAATCAAGCCAGGTGAGTTTTTTAAATGGCAAGGTAGCTATGGAGCATTTACTGTTAGTCATGATGCCATTGATAATATAGCCAATTACATCAGAAACCAAGCTACCCACCATAGCCAAAAATCACTTATTCCCACCTGGGAACTAACTCCAAAATAAACCAACAATTATGTATGAATTTAGTCCGCGAATTCCATTCGCTTTGCCTGTGTAGCCGCGAATTCCATTCGCCCGGTATTCTTCACCTGGTATTTAATAATCTCTAACCATGATATTTCTTGAACTCGTATTACAAAACTTTGGCCCTTACAGTGGCAAACAGGTAATCAATCTTAACCCAAAAATTGATGAGGAAAACTCACACCCAATTATCCTTTTAGGTGGTATGAATGGCGGCGGAAAAACCACCCTTATGGATGCCATTCGTCTCGCCCTTTATGGCGCTCGTGCCCAATGTTCTACTCGTGGTAATTTAAGTTATAGTGATTTTCTCAATCAATGCGTTAACAATAAAATTGATCCAGTTGCAGACACCCGGATTGAATTACTTTTTGAACATATTGAAAACGATAAACCAATAAAATACCGTGTTGTCCGTAGTTGGGTAAAAAATCCTAAAGATGGCAAAGATACATTAGGTATTTTAGGTGACAGTGATACCTGGCCTGATGCTTTAGTTAATATCTGGGATGAATATATTGAAAATCTTTTGCCATTAGGTATTTCTAACTTATTTCTCTTTGATGGTGAACAAGTTAAGGAACTCGCAGAACAGGAAACACCACCACCAGTTGTAGTAGATGCAATCCGTGGACTTTTAGGTTTAGAGTTAGCAGACCGTTTAGCAGTTGATTTAGATATTTTAGTTAACCGTAAACTTAAAGAAGTTGGTAATAGTAAGGATTTAGCAAACTTAGAAGAAATTGAAACTAGATTAACCCAACAGCAAGAAGATTATCAAACAACAGAAGAGAAAGTAGAAATTCTCAAAAATCAGGTAGAAGAGTTAGAACAAAAGCAGCAAGAAGCCTTTGATAAATTCATTTCTGAAGGTGGGAAGATTGCAGCCGAACGCAATCAATTAGAACTACAACAAAATACAAAAACTGCGGAAATTGAACAAGTACGTCAGTCAATGTGTGAATTAGCGGCTGATGTTTTACCTCTGGCATTAATTCCCAATTTGCTTACTCAGGCGCAAGCACAGGGAGAAAAAGAATTTCGCCATCAACAGGTACAGATTTCTAAAGATTTGTTAATTGAACGAGATCAGCGTTTACTCAGTTGGCTAAATCAAGTAGAAATTTCTCCGATACAAGCTGAAAAAATCCAATCATTTTTAATCCAAGATGTGGATAGTTTATATGCAAAGACTCTCCAGACAGAAGCACCTTGGCTATTAGCTGATGATGAAACTTTAACTCAGCTAGATAATCTCATATATCACTTACAAAATTCTAAACTTTCTGCAAAAGAGAAATTAGCTATTCTCAAAAATAAAGAAGAAGAAATTCATACTTTAGAAAGGCAAGTGCAAACAGCAGCAGCACCAGAAGATTATACAAAGCTGCGTCAAGCACTAGAAGCGGCACAAAATCAAGTTGTTGAAGCTAAAGCAAATTACGAAACAATCCGCCGTCGTTTAGCTGAGTTAGAAACTATTATTGCTAAGTCAAAGAGAGAATTAAGTGATTATACTGTAGAAAATATTAAGCATAAAAATAGCGAACATATTATTACCTCTGCGGCTAAAGTTCAAAACACACTTAAGATTTTTCGTGAAAAATTAACTCTGCGAAAACTCAATAAATTAGAGGAGGAAGTTAAAAATTGCTTCCTTTATCTTCTCCATAAATCAGATTTAGTGCATCGCATCACTATTGATACTAAGACTTTTAGCCTTTTGCTTTACGATTTAAATAGTCAACCTGTTCCTAAGCATCGTTTATCAGCAGGCGAAAAACAACTACTTGCGATCGCATTCCTCTGGGGTTTAGCAAAAGTCTCTGGACACCGCCTACCAGTAGCAATCGATACGCCACTAGGTAGACTAGACTCCTCTCACCGCAGCAACTTAGTTGAACGTTACTTTCCATCCGCCAGCCATCAAGTGATTTTGTTATCTACAGATACCGAGATTGGCAAAAAAGAAGTTGAAACACTGCGAGAAAACGAAGCGATCGCCCGCGAATACCTTCTCAAATACGACTCCTCCACCCGCCAAACAACAGTAGTAGAAAATCAATATTTTTGGTAGTAGATATCGTCTAAAAAAGATATTTACAATATATATCACGACCTTTGGAAAGTAGATAAACAATCATGAACTCGCCCCATGTATTAAAAATAGAGAATGACCTACGTGTTCTGTCATTAGAAGAATTAGAATGGTTATTAGAACGGATCGCAAAACAAGTGCAAGAAAGAAAGCAAATAGTAAATAAATTCACTGATGTTAAATATATGAATGAACAATTAGTTGCAATGGCTATTGATTTAGATATACAAACAGAACTCACCTCTATCAATAATGAATTTAAGGTTACAGAAATGGATGGTTTGGAAAAACTGTGAGCATCGAGAGAGGACAAATTTATTTTGTCAATCTTAATCCAGTGCTGGGTCGAGAACAGGCAGGAACAAGACCAGTTTTAGTTTTATCTATAGATGCTATAAATAAATCACCTTTGGTTGTGACTGTAATTGTTGGTACGAAAGGAACAAATATTAAGCGTGATTATCCAACTAATATCCGAGTCTCCGCAAGTGATAGTGGATTGCTTATAGAAACAGTATTTTTATGTTTTCAAATTCGTTCTTTAGATCCAAATCGCTTTCCTGCTGATCCATCTGGCAAAATTTCTGACTCCAAAATGCTTGAAGTTGAAACTGCGGTTCGCTACTGTTTGGGTTTATGAGCAAAAACTACTTAAATTTTTAGGAAGATTATGGAATCCCCAATCGAAAGAATAAAACTCTCTCAAACAGCTAAAGACCAACTTACCAAACTTAAGCGCAGCACTAAAATCGACCAATGGAATATCCTATGCCGTTGGGCATTTTGTCGTTCCCTCGCAGAATCAACTACACCCTCCCCCGTCCCAATTCCCCAAGATAGCAACGTCGAAATGAGTTGGCGCGTTTTTGGCGGCGAAATGTCCGATATTCTCCTCCTCGCCCTCAAGCAACGCTGTCACAATGACGGTTATCCCACCGATAAAGAAACCCTTGCCATCCAATTCCGTTTACATTTGCATCGCGGTATTGGCTACTTAGCAGGCGATCCAAATATCAAGAAAATTGAAGATTTAATTGAACTAGCGGTTAAAAATTGAAAGGATATTAGTTGACTGTTAACTGTTCACCGTTAACTGACAATTAATATTATGCCTGAAGCGCTAGAAATTGAGCGTCATAGAGCTGCGATCGCTCGCATTGATATATCTCGCCCTGTACGATTGGCTATAGAAGGGTCAATCCTCAATCAAGACACCACTTTTTTTGACTACGGTTGCGGCTACGGTGGTGATGTCCAGCGAGTAAAAAACTTAGGCTATACCAGTGCAGGTTGGGACCCTTACTATTATCCTGATGTACCACGCACCCCGGCCGATGTGGTTAACCTGGGTTATGTCCTCAATGTGATTGAAGATTCAGAGGAACGCCGTCAAAGCCTGATCCAAGCTTGGGAACTCACCGGGAAAGTTTTAATTGTCGCGGCTCAAATCCTGATTAACGCTCCCAGTAAAACCCAACTTGCTTACAATGATGGCATTGTGACACGCCGCAATACTTTTCAGAAATATTACGAACAACAAGAACTCAAAACTTATATTGATGAAGTCCTAAATGTTGATGCAGTACCGATCGCACTAGGCGTATACTTTGTTTTTCGAGATGAAGCTGAAAAAGAAAGTTACAAGGCTATCCGCTTCTTTTCTGCGACCTCTACACCGCGAGTCCGTATCCCCATCAAGCGGTTTGAAGACTATCAAGAACAGCTGCAACCACTCATGGCTTTCTTTACCAAACGCGGTAGATTACCTGTGAAAGGCGAATTGGAAAATGAACAGGAATTACTGAGCGAATTTGGTAACTTTCGCCGCGCCTTTGCTGTAGTTTTGCAAGCTACTGATGAGGCTGAATGGGATGCGATCGCTTACCGTCGTTCTCTGGATATCCAAGTTTATCTTGCCCTGACTCACTTTGATAAACGTCCGGCATGGCAAAAACTAGCCCCAGAAATGCGTCACGATATCAAAGCCTTTTTTAGTAGCTATGAGGAAGCTTGTCAAGTAGCCGACCAAAAGCTTTTCAGTTTAGGTAAACCTGGGGTGATTAAAACTGCGTGTGAAAAAAGCAAAATTGGTAAACATACACGTGGTGCGCTTTATGTCCATGTTTCCGCATTAGCAGCACTTGATCCCGTACTACGAATTTGTGAAGGTTGCGCTAGTCGTACCATTGGGCGTATCGATGAAGCCACATTAATTAAATATCACACTGATAAGCCGCAAATATCCTATCTGTCTTACCCCGAATTCGACACTGATCCGCATCCGGCGTTAAAAGCCAGCATCGGTATTGATTTAAAAACCCTAGTCGTCACTCATCGAGACTATGCAACTAGGGAAAATCCGCCGATTTTGCACCGTAAGGAAACATTTGTTACTAGTAACTATCCACGCTACCAAGAATTTGCTAAACTCACCCAACAAGAACAGGAATTAGGGCTGCTTAACCAAAAAAGCGACATCGGTACGCGTGAAGGTTGGGAAAAATGCCTTGCCACACACAGAGTAGAAATCAGGGGGCATCAGGTTTATCCAATTCAAGAAAGTTAATAAAACGCTGACACTATAAGGTTATCCTGAATTTGTATTTAACCCAAGTAAATCTTGGTAGTTTGTCATGTTTGCAGGAAATCATACAGCAGCTATGGCAGGTTTCAATACCCGATTGGGATTAATAAAGAACTCTTGCCGCTTTGATAATTCAAACCTTTATAGGTACTAGTTACATGATATACTTTTGCATTTCCTCGTTGTATCTTATTGATATTTCCTCAAAAGAGGCAAAAAATTGAACCTATGAGGAAAATTAAATCGCTGCTGGGTGTTTTCGGTAGTCGCAAGATGGCGGCTTTATTATTTTTAGGTTTTTCATCGGGTTTACCGTTATTGTTAATCGGTAATACTTTAAAGGCTTGGATGACCGTAGAGAAGGTAGATTTAGCCGCTATTGGTTGGTTTAGCCTTGCGAGTTTGCCTTATTCCTTAAAATTTTTGTGGTCGCCGTTGGTAGACAGGTTCACATTACCAATTTTGGGACGACGACGGGGTTGGTTAATTTTGACGCAGATTGCTTTGATTGTAGCGATCGCATTCATGGCTTTCCAACAACCCAAACAAGCATTACAACTACTAGCAATCAACGCCATAGTCATTGCCTTTATCAGTGCAACTCAAGATATTGCCGTTGATGCCTACCGTACCGATGTTTTAGAAAAGCTAGAAATGGGTGCTGGTGCAGCAGTTTTTATCTTAGGTTATCGAATTGCCCTGTTAGTCGCAGGTGCTTTAGCCTTGATACTTGCTGACAAACTACCTTGGTCATCGGTTTACTTGTTTATGGCAGGGACAATGGTAATTGGTATTTTTGCCACCTTGTTCGCACCGGAACCCAAGGAAATTAGCCCTCCAGCTTCTCTTGTTGATGCTGTCATCTTGCCCTTTGGGGAATTTTTTCAGCGTCAAGGGATTATCAAAGCTATTCTCATGCTTGCATTCATTACCCTATACAAGCTCGGTGATGCTTTGTTAAGCAATATGACCACGCCTTTTTTGCTGCAAACAGGTTTTACCAAAACCGACATTGGGGCAATTCAAGTGGGGATGGGGTTAATTGCAACGATTGTTGGTGCTTTAGCAGGTGGTTCAATTTTGAGTGCGATTGGCATCAATCGATCGCTTTGGGTTTTTGGTATTCTACAAGCAGTAAGTAATTTAGCTTACTTTTTTCTAGCATACATCGGTAAAAACTACCAAGCTATGGTACTTGCCATCAACGTAGAACAATTTTGTGGTGGATTGGGGACAGCAGCCTTTGTTGCCTTTTTGATGAGTCTTTGTAACCAGAAGTTTTCCGCAACCCAATATGCTTTGTTATCCAGCTTAATGGCTGTCAGCCGCGATATTCTGTCGGCCCCTGGAGGCGCGATCGCTCAAAGTACGGGTTGGCCTGTATTTTTCTTAATTACCATCGCCGCCGCCGTACCAGGACTACTGCTATTACCAGTATTTGCCCCCTGGAACCCTCAGCCAGTGGCAGTATCAAGACCAGGACTTGAGGACGAAGAAGAGGATATATGGGGAATCAAGTAGTTATTGCTGTCGGTACATTCATCCTCTTACTTACTGGTTTATTACTTGGCTATGTTCTCTCGCAGTTAGTTCTAGGATTTCTAGCATTTAACCTCTTAACTTTTTTCGGAACACTCAGCCTAATTTTAATTTTTGGGACACTTTATTACGTTTTATTTTGGCAGTTACGAAGAGATCAGTCCCGACCATCAACTATAAATCAAGGAATACCAAACCAGGTAGACGATGGTGTATCTGATAGCTATCTAAAAAACAGACTGATCGCTAAATTATCTGGTGACACTGCCGCAGCCGAACGGTTAATTGAACAGGCAAAGGAAACTTATCCTGGGATGCCGGAAAATTGGTATTGCGAAAGAGTGCTTGATGACTTAGAACGCAGCTAATAGTGCTGCGGGAGCAGGAGCAGGGAGCAGGGAGCAGGGGGACAAGGGGACAAGGGGACAAGGAGAATAATTATACTCAATTCCTAATTCCCCATTCCCCATTTCCATATACAGAAAATTGCTAAAATAAAGAATACTTCATAAATCTTCAGCTAAGTTCTCGTAAGAGTTCCTAGCCCTCTTTGTAATTAAAATATGGCTATTTTTCGTCAATACATCGCTCCACTGCTTGTAGTTTTGGTATTTGTCTTTGCCCTAGTCGCAGTTAGCGCCCGCATATTTTTACCCTCTGATATGGCAGCACCCGCACCAATTGAAGAGGTTGGGGTAAGTTCTCAACCCACTCCCGCTAATTTGCCACCAGCAATCCAAAACTCAGCTAGTTAAGTCAATAAACGCCAGAAGTGTCTGAGCAACTACTACCGGGGTATATTATTCGCCGTGGTTCCTTATTGGAGCGATCGCTACTGCTTAAGTTCATGCACCGAACTTACCAGGATCTCTTTCCCAATGAGGATTTTTCTCACCTAGAGCAAACAGTTAAGCAATACTTTTCTAGCGATACGCCCTTGTGGTGGGTAGAAGAGGAGGGGGAGCAGGGGAGCAGGGGAGCAGGGGAGCAGGGGAGCAATAACAAATCTCTCTCCTCTACCCCTCTGCCCCTCTGCCCCTCTGCCCCCCATCCCCCCATCGCTTGCCTTTGGGTGGGCAATGCCATAGATCAAGTGCAGGGTAATCGTCATGCTCACATCTTTATCCTCTACGTTGTACCAGAACATCGGCGGCGAGGTGTTGGTACAGCCTTGATGCAATATGTAGAAAATTGGGCTATTCAAAGAGGCGATCGCCAGATTGGATTACAAGTGTTTCAATCAAACAAACCCGCATTAAATCTTTACAATCAGTTAGGTTATCAAACCCAATCCCTGTGGATGGTAAAATTCCTGAGTGCAGAAAAATAAAATAGAGGATAGCCGTAATATACTTTAGTGTTTGAGTATGTGGCGGTTCTCGTTTGGATAAAATTCGACGAGGAGAAAAGAAAGTGTATAATTACGCAACTTATAAAGTTTTAACTTATTGGCACGGGGGATTATGTGTTAATCCCTTTTCGGGATTGAAATGAAATTATGTATGACGAAGACGATCTAAGCCTACTCGATATTGAGGAGGAACTAGAAAGCCCCCTAGATAAAATAGAGCCATTAACTGACGATTCAGTTGTGGTGAAGCCCGATCCTGAAGTAATGCTAGCCCTCCTGGAAAATCCCCAGCCCCAGCAAAGAATGCTAGCGGCGCGTGCTTTTTGTGATATAGAAGATGCGCGTGCTACCCCCCATCTGATTCGCCTGTTAACTGATATTTGTCCCTTAGTCCGGGTCAGCGCATCTTATGCTCTCGGACGCAATCCCAGTTCAGAAGCAGTGGCTCCATTAATTGCTCAACTAAACAGTGATTGGAATGGCTACGTGCGTAAAGGCGTTGTTTGGGCTTTAGGAAACTGTCGCGATCGCCGTTCTTTACCGCCCCTTGCAGATGCCCTAAGAACTGACATTTCCGCAGTGCGTTTGTGGGCTGCTAGCGCCTTAGCACAGATGGCAGAGGTTGGTTATGAAGCAGTTATTGGGGCAATTCCACCATTAATTGAAGCCTTAGTCAAAGATCCCGTGGCAGCAGTGCGGAGCAACAGTGCTTGGGCAATTGGTCAATTGTGCCGCGAACTACCTTCTAATGTAGTTTATGCCACAGCGATCGATGCTCTAATTCAAGCCTTTGCCGAAGACCAAGACTTGGGAGTCCGAGAAGATGCGAAAGCTTCACTGTTAGGAGTGGGTGATCCACGTGGCTTACAGCTGATTGAAACCTTGGAACAAGAAGGATGGTTTTGATTGGGCAAAACAATTCTGAGTGCTGAGTTAGGAGTTAGGAGTTTTCTTTTGTCCCCTTGTCCCCTGCTCCCCCATTCCTTACTGTCCTTCAGCTACAGATTTGACCAAATTTAAGTCATAAGGGCGCTCAGTATCATCTTCGCCCAAATACTCACCATTTTGAATTTCCAGAATAACTAGCGGGATATGTCCAGGATTTTCTACCTTATGTAGGGTTGCTGCGGGAACATAAGTTGATTCGTTTCGATTCAGTAATATTTCAGCATCGCCACAAGTAACCTTGGCTACACCGGAAACTACAACCCAATGCTCATTACGGTGATAATGAATTTGTGGTTTAATGCCGTGTCTGGGCTTGATTTCAACACGGCTAATTCTATAGGTATCTCCCTCTTCGATCACCTCCACCTCACCCCAGTATCGTGTGCCTGAATGTGGAGGCAATTCGTTGGTATTTGACTGAGTATTATTTTCGTTGGGAGTCATAATGAATTTCTCAACCAGATAAGTATTAGTATTTTTCTGTAATTTATCAGTAAACGGGATAAACCTGGATAGGCATATACAGTAACAACTGCTGTAACTTTACTCTAGGGAATTATTCATCCCCCCGTATACTGAATCCGATAAATCCGATTATTAGCTTCTTCTGTTAGCAGTAAACTGCCATCTGGCAGCACCAGTAAACCTACAGGTCGTCCCCAAGTGGTTGGTACAGAAGGATTTAGTAAAAAACCTGTGAGAAAATCTTCGTAGTAGCCAAGCGATCGCCCCTTAGCATCGAAGGGAACAAATACAATTTTATAACCAGTGCCGCGATCGCGGTTCCAAGAACCACGAAAAGCAACAAAAGCACCGTTTTGGTATTTTTCTGGAAATGTTTTCCCATCATAAAACTGCAAACCCAATGCTGCTGAATGCGCTTGGAATAGGACATCTGGCGTTTGAGTACGGGCTGCTAATTCGGGGCGTTTACTTTTGCCATCCGTTTTTTGACGGGGATCGAGGTTATTTGGTGTCAGATAAGCATAAGGCCAGCCATAAAATGCCCCTTGTTTAACCCGTGTCAGATAGTCTGGAACCAAGTCATCACCGATTCCATCGCGTTCGTTAATACTGGCGTAAAGTTCCTTAGTTACAGGATGAAAATCTAGACCAACAGGGTTACGCAAGCCGGAAGCGAAAGTTTGTTGCTGGGAACCATCTAAATTCATTATCTGTATCGAAGCCCGTGGTAGGGGTTCCTCATCTACATTAGTTCCCGATCCAACTGAGACATATAATTTATTGCGATCGGGTGAGACAACGACATTGCGCGTCCAATGATTGTTATAACCTTGAGCAGGCAAGTCGGCGATTTTTTCCCCTTTACCTGTAATCTTGTTTTGACCTTGAGTATAGGGAAAACGCACCACAGCATCTGTATTCCCCAGAAAAAAGGAATTATCTGCAAAAGCCATACCAAAGGGTCTATTGAGTCCGTTGTCCCCACTAGCAAAGGTTTCTCGAACATCGGCTACGCCGTCACCGTTGCTGTCACGTAACAAACGAATTCTGTTTTGCCCGGTTTCAGTCACCAGAACATCACCATTGGGAGTTAAAGCTAGCCAACGTGGGGCATCTAAACCTTCGGCAAAAACGTTAACTGTAAAGCCTTGTGGTACGCGCAGCACTGGATTTTGCGGAATGGGTACAACTTCCGGCCTCTTGGAAGCACTTTCTGTTGCAAACGGTGCTGGTAAATTTTTCAGATTTATCCGAATGGGTGTAGGCGAAAGTGCTTCAGTGCGGACAATATTTTTTGGCTGTGTAGGATTCTGTGTCGGTTGGGCAGAAGGTACAGATTCTTGTGGTGTGGGATTATCTGATGAAGCGCGAGTCTGGTTACACGCTGCTGTCAAGGTTAGTAACAAAACTGGCAGCAAGAAACGTGCAGAGACTTTCATGGCGGTAGACACTATGACACAATTTTCTTACTTTAGACTTGAGACTTAATAATTGTCACCAGTCTAAAGTCCGATTTTTCTTACTTAGGGGCTTGCAAGAAAATAAAATACCAGTCATTCTAGAAGAATAGGAGGCGCGGATCTGCCCGCGTTTGCTCTGAATTTCTAGAATTGGAATCACAGGGTTCATGCTTACCGACACCATAAAATCTACCTTCAAAGATGCAGCCAAGAAACTAACTGGCAGCTGTAAAAGAGACTTCATGGCAAAAGTTACTGAAGATTACTTCGATAGTTCAGCACGCATTGCAGAAACAGTTTTAGGATGGAATCGCTCCTGTGTACAACTTGGCTTGCATGAACGGCGGACAGGGATAGTCTGTGTGGATAACTATCATGCAAGGGGACGACATAATAGTGTTGAGATTCTGCCCAATTTAGAAGCAGATATTTGTTCTTTGGTAGATGCTCAAGCCCAAGCAGATCCAAAATTTCAATCGACCTTTCTATATGCTCGTATCAGTGCCAGAGCGGTACGAGAAGCATTAATCAGTGAAATAGGTTATGACCACAGTCAATTGCCGTCTCGTCAAACTCTGGGGAAGATTCTTAATAGCTTGGGGTATCGCCTAAAAAAACACAAAAAACAAAGCCCTTGAAAAAGATTCCGCAAACAGATGCCATTTTCGACAATGTGTTTCAGGAAAATCAGGCATCGGATGAGAATCCCAAATCGTTGCGAGTCTCTATCGATACTAAAGCCAAGGTGAAGATTGGCAATCTTTCCAGAGGTGGTAAAGCTCGGACACTGGAAGCAAAAGCTGCGGATGACCACGATACACAGTGGGAGGCAGTCTTAGTTCCTTTTGGCATTCTCAACACACACAGTGAAAAGCTTACGATTTACTTAGGTCAGTCGGCTGAAACCAGTGATTTTATTGTCGATTGTTTAACTGCTTGGTGGTATGAGAATCAACACGATTACCAAGATTATGATGAATGGGTGATTGACCTTGATGGTGGTGCAGCAACTCGCAGTAACCGCACACAGTTTATCAAACGTATGGTTGAACTGTCTCAAGCAATTAATTTAAGAATCCGACTGATTTACTATCCTCCGTACCATAGCAAGTACAATCCCATAGAGAGGTGTTGGGCAGCCCTAGAGAACTATTGGAATGGCGCAATTCTGGATTCGATTGAAGTTGCCATCAAGTGGTCTTCCAATATGACTTGGAAAGGGATTGCACCCATTGTTCACCGTGTTGAAGCAACCTATGAAAAAGGAATCAAGGTTCTCTCACAAGAGTTAGAACACTACCAAACCTTCTGGCAACCTTCCGAAACTCTACCTAAATGGGATATCACAATTTTCCCCGTTTAATTGGTATCTTATTTTCTTGCAAATCCCTTAGTAAAACTATCAGAATATTAAAGACTAGGAAAATAATTCCCAATTCCCCCTTCCCAATGCCCAATTCCCAATCTTTATGCATATAAGCATTTATTAGTCAATAAAAAATTTTCAACCTCTGCTGCTGGTAATGGACGACTAAATAGAAAACCTTGCATAGAATTACAGTTTTGTTGACGCAAAAAAGCAAGTTCTGTTTCCGTCTCTACACCTTCAGCGATTACATTTAGATTGAGATTGTGACCCATTTGAATTAATGCTTTAGTAATTGCTGATTTTTGGGGATCATTAGCAACATTATGGATAAAATAACGGTCGATTTTTAATGTATTAATTGGTAAGTTTTTAAGATAGATTAGAGAAGAATAGCCTGTACCAAAATCATCGATCGCAATTTTGATACCCAAGGATTGCAATTTGCTCATAGTAGCGATCGCACTATTTACGTCTTGCATAATCATACTTTCAGTTAGTTCTAGCTCTAAGTCATTTGGTTCCAAATTATTAATAGTTATAAAATTGACTATTTTTTTAATAAAATCTGGTTGATTAAATTCAATTACTGACAGATTGACAGCAACAATCAAGGAATTAATTCCGGCATCACGCCAGATTTTTATTTGTTTACATACACTTTTTAATACCCATTTACCGATTGGGACAATTAAACCCGTAGACTCTGCTAACGGGATAAATTCTGTTGGGTAAACTATCCCCAATTCTGGGCTTTGCCAGCGCAATAAACTTTCAGCAGCTACTATTTTCCCAGAACCAATATCGACTATTGGTTGATAATAAATTTCAAATTCTTGAAATTTATGTTGTTTGATAGCTCGGTGCAAGCAAATTTCTAACAACTGCATTTTAGGAGACAAGTTGTTAATTGTAGTCTGAGTAGATAAATATCTTTTTAAAGTAGCGTGCTTTTCCAACCGATTCATGATGGCACTTAATAACTCAGCCCGACTAAAGGGCTTAGTTATATAGTCATCTGCCCCCATATCCATACCTTGACGAAAGTCAGATTTGGCAGATTTGGCAGTGAGAAAAATGAAGGGAATTGTTGCCGTTGATGGATCTTGGCGTAACGCGCTTAGAACGCCATAACCATCAATTTCTGGCATCATCATATCACAGAGAATTAAGTCAGGAACTTCACAGATAGCCAAATGCACGCCGATCCTACCATTAGCGGCAGCAATGGTTTCAAAATCCTCAGCTTCTAGCAAATCTAAAATATTTTCACGGACTGCTTCCTCATCTTCTATTATTAAAATTTTGGGCATAAGTTACCTCAATTTATTTTTTATTATTTAATGATATAATCACAGTAAACTTTGTACCAAATCCCGATGTACTTGTGACAAAGATTTTATGTTTGTAGATAGCTATAGTTTTTTTTACAATTAACATTTATAATCGAATAGAAATGGCTAGTCCAAAAGCCAGAATATTTAACTGTTTTCCACACTTGATAACCCGTGATAGCGAAAACATTTTTGTTCATAAATTTACTAGCAAAATCTTCCCAATTCTTGCAGATGTAAGTTTCTGCTGGGCTGGAGAAGAATAAATATTGCAAATGTTGAAAATTTTCAAGTAGCGTCCACCATATTTCCCAATATGAACGCCTAACTAAATCTTGTAGTTGTAGCTTGCTAAAGTTGAGTGCTGTTTGGTTCGCTTTTAGCACGATGCTTTCTGCTATTAGCAATCCGATAAACTGGAAAGTGGCGTTGAAGATAGTGCGAAATCGTCTTTCACCCTCACGCAATGCTACTTTTGCTACATGGGAGGTACTATTCACAGAAACTCCAATGAGGTGATTCGATTTGTCGTGTCTGTCAGTACTATAGCGCGTGCTAGTGACCATTTGTACTTGGGTAATTGTCTCTTAACGAGAATTTGATATCCTACCTCAAATGAACTAAGACTGGTATCAATACTTGTCGGGTTTTGGGGAAAACGGGAAGGTTAAAGGGGAAAGGAAAAACCTTTAACCTTTACCATTTAACCTTTACCCAAACCCAGTTTCGAGTTAAAATGCTTAACTGAGCAGTATTGATACTGGTGTTACCTCTAGTTTTATATATCAAAAAATAGTTATCTAAAGCTGCTTATATTAAGTATTCTCCAATATTTTGGCCCTAAATAAATAGGAATATTTGGGATATAAACACAGCAAAAATTGTGTTAAGAATTACAAAGTGGCTTATATCCTGGTAGTTCTGAATTGGGAAGATACAAAGAAGAAACTTGTTCAATGATTCTCCCTTGTCCCTTTTATCTCCCCCTACTCCCCTGCCTCTCAATACTTTTCGGTTAAGGGGGAAAGGGGAAAGGGAAATGGTTTAAATTTGCCTTTACTCCTTACCCTTTAAGCTTTCCCCAGACCAAAAGAGAGATTGTTGGGTTTATCCGAAAAGTATTGCCATGCCTCTTCACTAGGGATGCAACTGCACCCGCCGTTCGCCGTAACGCAATAGTCTTTCTATAGTTACAAGTCGATTTTCCCAAACTTTGACTTGATAGGAATTCGACTTAATTTCTTGGCTCATCAATACTCGAAATTGAGACTGGAATCGAGTTAGAGAGGCTTTTGCCACTAGTAAATTACTAGGAGAAGGGTAAGCAGCAAGCTGATTTAAAGCACTGCGTAAAACTTCTGCCTGGTTGTTAAAATCTGATATTGTCTGGGCAGGTCTTTCTGGTGGGTCATTTTGGAAAACAAACTTCCATTCCCGTTGCAGCGCAGTGTAACGGATGGCGGCAGTTTGAAAAGGTTGGCGGTGGGGAATCGGTTCACTTTTTGTAGATTGAACTCTGCCTTGGGTACTAATAAAAAGTTTTTGTAGATCGTTATTAAAATTCTCTGCGGCAAAGAGTGCGTAACCACTGACTGGCAAGTCTCTTACTAACTGGAGTTGATCGAACGTCCCGATTGTTGGTAAAGAAAGTAAGCGAATTCCTGGCACTAACAATGTAGCTCCCAATTGTTTAGAAGCGATCCAGGGTTGGGCTAGTCGTTGAAAGCGAGAAGTATCTAGAGCATAAGTCATGGGAACGATTAAATCTACATCTCCCCGCCTTGCCCAAGTTTCCCAGTTTTGTTGAATTTTCTGAATCCGCTCTTGTTCTGGCAAAGGGAATACTGCAACCGACAAAATCAAATTCGGTCGTTTTTGTCGCAACTGCTCTGAAACTTTGGCAACAAAGCTATCAACTTGCTCAGTGCGAAATTTCGTCCACTTTTGCCATAGTTCTGGTTGACTGGGGGAAATATTTATCGGATCTATGCCAGTAAGTTGCTGAAACTGCGCTCTTGCAGCTTTGCCATAGCCATAAATTCGACCTGCTGATGGGTCTTGAAACGGGTAGCGAATGTAGTCTAGCTGTAGACCATCCACGTCATAGCGAGTAACGATTTCCTCGTACAGCTTGAGTAAGTACTGCCGCACTTCGGGGTTGGCTGGGTCAAAGAATGGCTTAGTCTGTCCAACGGGAATCATGTTGCCAAGATTATCGTAGTTTGCCCAATCGGGATGAGCCGCCAGCACTGGCCCTGGATAATTTGGACTAACGTTGATAATCTCATTGTGCCGTTGATTGCCAGCAGCAAAAGTCCAAACCCAAGCGTGTAATTCCATGTCGCGCTCATGGGCTAATTTTACCGCATCTTTCAGTGGGTCCCACCCACGAATTAAGGGGTTTTGCTCTTTTGCAACTTGGCTGGGATAAATGGTATAGCCTGCATTAACAGTTTCAAAGAAGACAGTATTAATCCCAGTTTGGGCCAAGCGATCAAAAATTTGGACTAGTCCCGCCTTGCTACCAGCACGAACAATCGTCCCCCTATCTAACCAAACTGCCCGAATTTCTGGTTGAGCCAACCTCCGATCAACTGGGAACTGCTGCCACAAAATTGTCTTTGCTGCCAGCCACTGCTGACGAGCTAGAGCATAGTTTTTTTGGGCAATCAATTGGGGTAAGTTTTTGGCAATTACCCTGACTTGTGCCAAGGCTTGTTCTTTGCTTGTGGCTAGCCCCCCCAATTTAGTTGAGGCTAATTGTATTGGCTGCTCCTTGACAGATTGGGCGGTGTAGGTTTCCAGATGCCTAGAGGACTGTTTTCCCTCAGATATGCCAACGCCTTCCTTAACCGCATCGGCTGACACCGCTAAATGAGCGCTTTCCACCCGGCCAATGAGATTTTCTAACTCTTGTTGGAGAGCGATCGCTTGATTGTTGTCAATCGGCTCATTGGAGTTGGGTGCAACATCTAGACGCACCGCCTGTTCCAGCTGATCAATGGCCTCTTGGGAACTTGGTGGTTTAACTATAGGAAGCGCTCTCGGTATGGGAGCAGTAGCAGTTTTAGAAGGAGGGGATAAGGGAGATGAACTACTCGTCTGTCCCTCTGCCCCTCTACTCCCCTGCTCCCCTGCTCCCCTGCCCCCTGCTCCCTGCTCCCCTACCCCCTGCCCCCTCGGTGCAGCCGCTACTGTTGTAGAGCAGTTTGGGGAACCTCCCACTATTTTTTTCATCCGATTCGATGGTGCTAGCGCTGTCAAATAATGATTAATAGAAGCTTTTAACCAGGCATTATCTAATTCGGCGGCTGAGGCTGTATCTGTTCCCCAGCGCCAGCCTAAAAAGGTAGTACGCTCAGTTGTCACTACTGCGGCTGGATTATCTTTGGAATTCCAAACAGCAGGAGATTCAGTGCCCATACCATTAGGAATCACAACGCCGCCGCGGATTTTGCCAAAGAGTTCAGTTTGATTTGCCCATTCTGGAATCTTAGTTTTTGTGGGCTTGATCTGTTCTATTTCACTGAGGCTGAATCCCCAATAACCTCCCAAGAGCGATCGCAATAACTGCCGTACTCCTGGCGATGACAAACTACCTATGGGGCCGCTAGCAATCAAGCGCCCTCCCTTACTCATCCATTCTTCAAGAGCGATCGCTTGGGTTGGTGTTAATGTCTCGACATTTGGCAAAAATAATACCCGGCGATCGCCCCAATCTTCACCACTCTTGACATCTGTTAGGGGAATTACACAATATTTCACCCCGATTGTCTGCAAGCGGTCAGTTATCCCTGTCCATTGATTCGCATTTTCTTGGCTATGCACTACGCTCAATACAGGTTCTTCAGTCGCTGCCGTGACTGGCAAAATACTAAAACTATTTAAAATTAAAAAGTTAAAACTTAAAATGAAGAATCCGGCTTTCTTTATGTGAGAATTTGCCTTTTCATGAAACTCTTTCCGATTCTTCACTACTGGCTCCTCAGTGGATTATTTATTAGGCATTACTTCTTATTTATCATCCAGCATAACAATAAATTACCTCCGAAAAACAACTGATCTTTGATAACTAAACCTGAGCAAAATTGGAAATGCATGTTTTGATTAAATCTTCAACTCCTGCTAGTGGGAAAATTTTTGTATTTAGTCTGCCAGCTAATTCCTCAATACTCATATCATCTAAAAACACTAATTCCCCATTTTTTAACATGACATTGGGTAGCAAAATCCCATCACCTAAATCTTGCTCTTCTAAATTTAAAAGTAAATCATGACCAGTTAGTAATCCGGTTACACTGATAGTTTGTCCCCAATAATCACTACATAAAGCACGCATATTGACCTCTAAACCCTCAACACAATTTAAGCGTTTCAAAATTGGTTGAAATGCTTTTTCTACGGCGTTGCCCACTACCCAGGTCAATTTTCTTTGAGGATATACTTTTGCCGGGAGTAATTCTGCTGCAACGGTGGCAAATTGCTTGATAAATAGTTGAATCGAACCAACTCCGTTATCAATTTGGGGATATTCTTCATATTCAGACTCGCTGGGTAATTCTTCACCTGCAATCAAAAACCACTCATCGGCTAACCAAACAACGCTAGAACCAAATTGTTGGCGAAATTGCCGTGAGAGCATTTGCACTTGAGAAATCACTTCTTGAGCTTTTTCTCTAGTTACAGGGATAAGTTCATCTTCTGGAGGCCGAAACCGTGTCAACCCAACTGGCACAACTGCCACTGATGCCACCGCCGGAACTTCACCAGTATGAAAAGACGTTAAATCTTTAAGAGTTTGTTCCAGATGTTTGCCATCATTTATACCAGGACAAACAACAACTTGAGCATGAATTTGTAGTCGCCTTTTTTGAAACCACTTCAGTTGTTGCAAGATTTGTCCCGCACGCTGATTTTTTAGCAGCCTAATTCTCACATCAGCTTCTGTCGCATGAACAGAAACATACAACGGTGACAAGCGCATTTGCTCAATTCGCTGCCATTCTCTTTCTGACAAATTGGTCAGGGTAAGATAAGAACCGTATAAAAAGCTCAGACGATAATCGTCATCTTTTAAGTACAAACTGGTGCGCTTACCTGGTGGCTGTTGATCTATAAAGCAAAATGGACAGCGATTATTGCACTGAATTAAGCCATCAAATAGGGCAGTTTCAAATTCTAGCCCCAAGTCTTGATCGTAATCTTTTTCAATTTCCAGGGTATGAGTTTTACCAGTAGCATCTAAAACTTCTAGCTCTAAAACTTCATCAGCACACAAAAATTGATAATCAATTAAATCGCGGGGACGCGTACCATTGATTGCAACGATCGCATCCCCAGCTTCAAAGCCAATTTCCTCGGCTATTGAGTCTGGTAGAACCTTGGTAATTCGGGCAGGATTAATATTCATGGGAATTGGGAATTGGGAATTGGGAATTGGGAATTGGGCATTAGTCATTTACTTTGGACTAATGACCAATGACAAATGACTATTATTTAATTATCCTTTCCAACCTGCTGCGATCGCAGCTAAAATGGCGCTACCAAATGCTAATCTATACCAAACAAAAACCAAAGTGTTTTTGGTTTGCAAGTATTTGATCAAAAATGCAATTGATAGGTAGGAAAAAATAAAGGTTGAAATAATCCCTACAATTAACAATCCCACAATGTTATCGGGTAACTCGTGGGCTTGAAATAATTTGAAGATTTTCAAACTTTTATACAGCGTAGCAATGGTAAGAGTTGGAAACCCTAATAAAAATGAGAATTTCGCTGCTGTATCGCGTTCTAATCCTAAAAATAAGGCAGTCGTCAATGTCGAGCCAGAACGAGATACACCCGGAATTAAAGCAAGTGTTTGTCCCAATCCAACTAAAATACCATCCCGAATTTGCAGTGAATCAAAACCTCGCTTGCGAGTACCAATTTTTTCTGCCAAAGCTAGTAAAAGCGCCATGATAATTGACATGATGGCAATAATTAATGCACTCTCTGGTAAAATGTCTTTCAAAAGAAAGCCGAAAATTAAGGCAGGCAATGTTCCGACTAAAATACCAACTAGAATTTTCCACTCCTCACGTTGCCAATCTTTCTCTTTGAATGCTTCGATTCCACCTTTGATAATACTAGAAATCAGCGACCAAAAATACCCCACAATAGCGATAACACTGCCAAATTGAATGGCATCAACAAAATCTTTAGAACCTAGTTCTTTCCAACCAAATACTTTGGTAAAAATCAAGAGATGTGCAGTACTGCTAATAGGTAAAAACTCTGTAATACCTTGAACAATACCCAAAATAAAAGCTTGAATAAACTCCATAGCAATTAATACCTTTTTTCTGTTCTAGACATGATTATGAACATTGTCTAGATGATGATGTTGCTTTATATACTCTCTACTGCACCTAATATTTTATAGAAAATTCGATTTTACCGATCAATAACATCATCTAAGACGCTGACCATGTTCTTACACCCACCTGAATAAGTCAACGAAATTTTGCCAGTTCATCAAACTTTAATATTTAGCGGACTGATGCCGTTTACAAGAGGCAGGGGGGCAGGGGGCAGGGAGAGACAAGAAAAAACTTTACTTTGTCAGCTTGTCCCACTTGTGGAAAAAAGCCCTTTTGTTCCAAATATACCGAGGGTTGAAGCTCTACCCCTTGTGCGTGGTTTTTCTCCCCTTCCCCCTGCCCCCTTGCCCCCTGCTCCCCTGCTCCCCTGCTCCCTGCCCCGCACTCCGGGAAATGTCTGTATAATTACAATGCCCCAGGGGGGGATTTTAAAATGTGATATCTTAAATAAGATAAAGTTTAGTAACAAATATTAAAAACTTTGATTAATAATACACTGTCCTCCTACACTGCTTCTACACCTTCTATTGATACTGAGTTGGATTTGGCTGATACTGGGCAGAATGGCATCAGGCAATTGGAATCTGCACTCTCCTTTTCTCCCTCTTTGCCCTTATCTATTTCTGCCCGACAAAATTGGTTAGTGTTTGCGGCGGCGGTGTTTTTGGTATCAGTGCCAGTATTTGTTGAAGCGCCAATAGTGCGATCGCTACCAACTCTCAGTTTAGCGCTGACAGCATTTTGGGTGTGGCTAAGTTTTACCTTAATGTCACGTCCTGCAACTTATGTCTGGGGCGATTTGCTCTTAGGATTTAGCTGGAGTTGGTTAGCAGGAGCGATTTATTGGGGCTGGTTACGTTGGGAACCTGTATGGCATCTGCCAGTAGAATCTATAGGCTTACCGTTTGCTTGCTGGTGTCTAGCGAAGAGTTGGGGCAAGGTTGGTAGCTGGTTTTATTTAGGATCTTTATTCGGTACAGTTTTAACAGACGTATATTTTTATCTAACCGACTTGATGCCTTCTTGGAGGCAAATTATGAGAGTAGATGCAGATTTAGCACCACAAATCTTACACAATGCCCTGATGCAAGTACAAACACCTTGGGGACAAACTTGGGCCATAGTTCTTGCCTTAGTGCTGTTAACAGTCGGAATTTTAGCATTAGGTAGAAAGCAAAAACACTGGTATGCCTTTGGTGGCGCAGTTTTAAGCACAATTTTAGTAGATAGCCTATTTTTGTTAGCTGCGATCGCAGCGTGAATAAATCAGGATTCACAAAATTGCAATTATCCTCTAGGCTTCTCTTAGCAAAACTTTTTCCAGTCAGTCTATGGCACATCAAGAATGATGCCGTCAATAATTAATTAGTTAAGAAATATTACATAACAGTCCATCAGCCTCAAGTCTTCTTGCTAGGTTATTCGGTATTAGACATCAGACGGCTTCGTTTCTACTTGAAAGCTAAAATCAGCCACCCCGAAAAGATTTCGTCTCGTTGCGAATGCTACCGGGATCATTGATAGAAGCCTATTACAGCTATAGAGACACTCTGATAACGAGAAAAATTTTTGCTAAAACCTCAGTCAAACCCAGTAACGGTAAATATTGTGGATATTAATACGCTGTATATTAGTTTCTGATGACTGCTGTGTTAATTAAGCTATCAAGTTTTGTCTTTTGTCCTTTGATCCTTGGCGCTCTCACGTAGACGCATTAGCGGCTTACCGCAGAGTATGACCAATGACTAATGACTAATGACTAACAACCACTGTTAGCTTCAAACTTTTATTTCTGTTTGATGGAAAGAGGTAGAAAATCGTGAAAGGATTGGCGCGTTTATTAACAGTGTTTAGTTTGTTACTTGGTTGCTGGGGATGGTTGGGAACAACTCAGATAGCCCAAGCTGCTAGTTTCAACAGTTTTGCTCTTCCTCAAGTGCCAATTCTGGCAATTGAGCGGCAGAATCGGGCAGATAAGAAGCTAGGAACGGAATTTGGTAAAAAAATTGATTTGAATAATACCAACGTCCGAGCTTTTCAACAGTATCCAGGTCTTTATCCCACCTTGGCTAAGAAAATCATCACAAATGCTCCCTACAAAAATGTAGAGGATGTATTGGATCTTCCAGGATTGAGCGATCGCCAAAAAGCAACTCTGCAAGCCAACTTAGATAAATTTACCGTGACAGAACTAGAGCCTGCCTTCAACGAAGGAGACGATCGCTTTAACAACGGTATCTATAGATAAGTTGCAGTTGTAGCCAATAGCACCCCACTCCTGATTCAAGGGAGTGGGATTATTCTATTAGAGATGAGGTGGGACAAGGAGGACAAGGGGGACAAGCTGACAAAGTAAAATTTTTTCCTTGTCTCCCCCTGCTCCCCTGCCCCCCTGCCCCCTGCCCCCTCCCCCTCCCCCATTACCTTGCCTCAGATAGATATTCCTAGCCAATTTGATGTCTTAGTAGTCGGCGCTGGTGCTGCTGGACTATACACAGCGCTGCGTCTACCAGAGTCCTTGCGAGTCGGCTTGATTACCAAAGAAACTGTTGCTTTGTCCGCTAGTGATTGGGCACAAGGTGGTATAGCCGCAGCCGTTTCCCCGGAAGATTCTCCCACGCTACACATTGAAGATACAATCCGGGCAGGTGCAGGTTTGTGCGATCGCACTGCTGTAGAATTTCTCGCCCAACTTGCCCCTAAATGCATTCAATCCCTAGTTGACTTGGGGGTTGCTTTTGACCGTCATGGTCAAACCTTGGCTTTAACTCTAGAAGCTGCCCATTCTCGCAACCGTGTTCTCCACGCTGCGGACACTACAGGTAGGGAAGTTACAACCACTCTCACCGCCCAAGTATTACGTCGCCCGAATATTCAAGTCATTCAGCAAGCTTTGGCTTTGAGTTTGTGGATGGAACCTGAAAGCAATCGCTGTCAGGGAATAAGCCTGTTTTATCAAGGTGAAATCACATGGATTAAAGCGGGTGCTGTGATCTTGGCAACTGGTGGCGGCGGTCAGGTATTTGCCCAAACCACTAACCCAGCTGTGAGTACTGGTGATGGGGTAGCGATCGCATATCGGGCTGGGGCTATTCTCCGCGATTTGGAATTTGTGCAATTTCACCCCACTGCCCTGACTAAACCTGGTGCCGATCGCTTTCTTATTAGCGAAGCTGTACGTGGCGAGGGGGCACACCTTGTTGATAATGAAGGGCGGCGTTTTGCCTTTGACTACCACCCGGCGGGTGAACTTGCACCAAGAGATATAGTAAGCAGAGCAATTTTCAGCCATTTACAACGTACTGCCGTTGATTTGGCAACTGCCCATGTGTGGTTGGATATGCGCCCCATCCCTGCCGACAAGATTCGTCACCGCTTTCCCAACATCATCAAAGTTTGTCAGCATTGGGGAATTGATGTTTTCCATGAACCAATCCCTGTAGCGCCTGCTGCCCATTATTGGATGGGTGGGATTGTCGCGGATCTGATGAATCGCACGAATATTAAGAGTTTGTACGCGGTGGGTGAAACTGCTAGTACCGGGGTGCATGGGGCAAATCGCCTTGCCAGTAATTCCCTGCTGGAATGTATTGTCTTTGGGGCCCAGATGAGCCAAATTGAGTTGGAAAATATTGGGCTGCCATCAGAAACACCAGTGCTGCCATCACGGAAATTTAGTATTGATCCTAGTGAGTGGCACATCCAGCAAGCACAACTAGAAGCACTCAGAGAGAAGTTACCACGTCTAGTATGGGAAAGTGCTGGTATTTGTCGGGAGCAATCAAAGTTGGAAACTGCGATCGCTACTGTTGAATCTTGGCAGCAAGATTTCGCTGCTTTGCCTTTAAGTCAATTCTTGCTTGCTTTACACCCAACAGAATCAGCTAGTTTTGAGTTCCCAGATGTTGAACGACAATTGCGACTTTGGGCAGAAACCCGCAATTTATTAGATGTGGCTGATTTAATTCTCAAAAGTGCTGCTTTTAGAACCGAGAGCCGAGGCGGACACTTCCGTTTAGACTATCCTCAACCAGACCCCAATTGGCAAGTTCACACACTTGTCCAAAGAAATCATTGGTGGAAATCTCCAATATTATCTTGAACATTCTTCTGTTCCGCATTCCTCATCTAAACCTCGTTTACCTTGAGAACCGTAGTTTTGTCGGTTGGGTGCAGCGATCGCGTAACCCAACATAAATAAGGTGGTAATGTTGGGTTGCGTTTCACTCCACCCAACCTACATAAATATATCTTTAGGACTTACGCATTGACAAAAAGAATCATCTATGAAATCTAGATAATGCCATCACTGCTAAGGTTTGCAAAAATATGCTCACGTACAACTAACGTGAAAATATTCCGTTGTACTTCGTACCAATTGCTAATTATTTTTTCAGACCGCATAAACTCCAATCTAATAAAAGCTTGAAGTGAACAAAATATGTGAGTCTTGATTGCATAGGTATCCCTAACCATGAACCGACAAATTCCACATACTTGTTTTATGGCTCGATGAAAGGTTTCAATTCCCCAATGGGTATCATGAATTGTGATAAATTCATTTCTAGTTATATCCTTGATTCTTTCCTCATCTGGAACATACAATATATAGTGTCTAGAGTCTTCTTTCTTGAAGTCTTTCCTAAACAACTTTATAAATCCAAATTCTTTCAGATGAGTTCTTAATCCTGACTCTGGAATCACCAGAGTACTTACCTGGGAATACTTGTGTGGCTCATTTGAGACAGTTCTTTTTTTTTCAATCCCGAATAGAAAACCCAATTTCTGGTTTTTTAGAAATTTTAAATTTTCTACTCCTGAATACCAACTATCTCCTGTTACTATTCTTGGTTTGACTCCCCAGTTTATTATTTCACTCACCATTTCTCTAAAATAATCGTTTTTTGTTTTTCCCTCCTTTTTGTCATATATTCTGTAGTTTATTGGTACTGAGTTACCATTAATATCGCTGTAATATAAAGTGATTAGATTTAAACCAATAATAGTTTTATGGGCTTTTCCTGACCAAAAATAACTGATTAATTCGGCATTTTTTGGGTCGCTGTAAATCTTTTCTATTACTGTATCGTCTACACTTAATACCCCTCCTACCAAATTAATGATTTTCTCTACTATGTTGAATAAATCTTTCGGTTCGTATCTCTCTCTCAACAAAAACCGATTCACACTATCATGTGAAACGTCTCCCAATATCTCTGCCAACCTACTGCACCCCCCAAACTTTGGCTCTGACAGCAAAAATAAGGTGTAGAGGTCTAGATTGCATTGTCCTGTCGATGGTTTAGTAATTTCTCTAATTGTCCGATACCTGTAGAGTAGACGACCCTTATTTATGAATTCACTATTTTGTTATTCTGTCAATGCGTAAGTCCTAATCTTTTAAAAAACTCTAGGTTTCAGCATAGATGAGGTTTATGTAATTATGGGCCGAGTTAGGGACAGCCCTGTTCTAGTAATTTTTTTAATAAACTACCCTTGCTATCTCCCAAAGGAAAAAGACTCGCTAACACTGTCGGCGGAACTTCAGCCCGACAATCTAAAATCAAAAATGGACATCAGCGAGTGCCGCTACCATGCTGACTGTCAGGGCCACCATAATTTGGTGGTATATATGTGTCTTTTAAATTTGGAGAATTGACTTTGCGGGCAATTAAAGTATTGCTGCTAGTAGTAACAACAGTATTAGCACTTGCAGTACCGAATAGGCTCGTGGAAGCGGCAATTTTCGGTACTAGTACGTAAGCACTTATACAGAGTATCATAATCTTTGTGAATCGGAAGTTAGTTTTCATAGGTTGCAGTAAATTTACTAATTTTTCATTTAAAACGTATTTTTATTAACTCACGTATATTTACTGATATTTTTGAAAAAATATTTGAACTTTATTAAATTATTCCCAATACTTTACAAGTAATTGTGGTGTTTACTTGTACGACAACCTTGATTTGCTGGTATTAAATAGTTTTTATACTTAAGTAATATTCTTAATTAGCCATTTTTACATCAGCCTAAAGTTAGATATGTTGATGGATTGCTATAAGCGTTTTGTTTAATTCACGATTTATTAATAATATCTTAATACTTTTAAGTATTAACACTATGTTCGCCGAATCAAGATTTCAAAAGATATAAAAAAATACTTATTTTCTTGTATAGTTATGTTTTTACTATAGTAAAAACATATAAAGATAAAATAACGTAATTGTTATATTATAAGGATTTTGAAAACTATGGAATTATAAAATACCGTTGTAATTCCGTATAGTATAAGTATGCTTTTGTTTGTAAAAATAATTACACAAAGTTTATAAAAAAATTATTTTTCTAATTAATTCTGATGATGAATTCCTTTTTCACTTATCTTCTTAGTTTTAATCATCAGTCCCAAAAGCCTTGCTAAGTCTCTATCTTGACTAAAAAACTACCTCTAGTTATTGTGATTTTACCTCCTGCATGACCAAATTTTGAACCATAACGTGACCAAAAGTTAACGTAATTTCAAGCTTTTGAGCCAATCAACAACTTAAATTTATGAATCAAATTATGTCCGTGTGTTTTAAATGTGAACCATAATACGACCAAAAGTTTTATTTTTAGACTTGGTAAAAAATGCCGAGCAAGACACACTAATTTAGTCGAAAATTTTAAAATTTCGGTCAAAATATGATTCAAAATGTCCACAATATGGTTCAAAAATATGTTTAGTCGAAAATTCAGTGATTAAGCGATCGCCCGATACTTGGTTTTAAAAGCTCTCGATCAAGAACACGTACAAATGAACTATAAAACCCACGTTGCTTCCTGGAATTAAGTTTTGACGTTTTTGGACTCCATTTATAACTTTGAAGTATATGTTGTCCTAGTGCGGTGTGAAGCGTATCGTGTCCGTTTGGTCAAAACATGGTTCAAATCACAGTTATATACAAAATGCTTTTTCAAAATAGTGGCTTGCACATATTTAAAGTCCACAGTCATAATTGAACGGTAAAATTTTTTACTATAGCGAGAAAAATATGGAGACTTAACTCTTAACTAATTAAGCAAACTCGTAGCGATTTTTACCCAGGTGCTTGGCACGATACATTGCTGCATCTGCTTGTTTGATCAAATTTTCACTATCTTGACTGTTGTATGGATAGACACTTATGCCAATACTGGCAGAGATTCGGATTGCATAGCCATCCAAAACAATTGGCTTGGTAATACTGCTTAAGATTTTTTCGGCGACTTTAGCAGCTATCTGGACATTAGGAATTGCCCGCAAAATTATAGTAAATTCATCGCCACCCAAACGAGAAACTGTATCACTAGCGCGTAAAGAGTTGCTGAGTCTTCCAGCGATAGTCATTAGCAAGCGATCGCCAGTCTCGTGCCCCAGAGTATCATTAACTTGCTTAAAGCCATCTAAATCAATAAACAACAGTCCCAGCAACAGGTTATTGTGTTGCGCCCAATGTAATGACTCGTAAAGTTGTTCGGCAAAAAATTTGCGATTGGATAAACCGGTGAGGGGATCGTGATACGCCAAATAACGCAAGTGATCTTCTTTGAGTTTTAATTCATTGTTAGATTGGAATAGTTCAGCAGCAGTGCGCTTCAGCTGCTCCTCCATCAGCTTGCGCTGAGTAATATCTCGGATGACCCCAACTAAAAAGAAATTGCCAGCTGAGTCTTTGTGGAGCGATCGCTTAGTGGCAATTTGATGAGTCTGCCCATCTGCATTGGTAAACTCTTCTTCATGTTCCTGAGGCTTTTCAGTTCGGAACACAAGATCATCCTGTTGTCGAAACACATCAGCTTCATGTTTAGGGAAAAAGTCATAGTCTGACTTCTCAATTAACAACTTATTTGGATAACCGATAAATCGACAATAGGCTTCATTTAAAACAATCCACTGATGTTGTTCATTTTTCACAAAAATTGGATCGGGAATCGTGTTGATTACGTGATGCAAAAATTCTTTAGAACGTTTCCACTCTTCCTGGATATGGGCAATATGACTGATCATCCAAATAGCTGAACTGCCAAAGCTAAACAATGAGGGAAGGAACGGTATCCACAAACCGTATAAAAAAGCAAGGTATGTAGTCAGGGTCAATACAAAGCAAGAAACTAGGATACAAAGCAGACTTCTACTAGCGTGTCGTATCCGCCATGTCGTCACGGCTCCCAGATAAGACCAGATAAAAATCCACAAGTATTCCATCAAGTCAGACCAGAATTTTAATAATGGTCGTCCATCAAGAGCAGCAGATATTAACTCACTAATAAAATAAGCTTGCAGTTGAATCCCAGGTACGGGCTTTGCCGTACCCATTAGACTGCTGGAGTAGGGAATAAATACAAAATCCTGAAGACTAGGTGCAGTAGAACCAATCAGTATAATCCGATCTTTGATTAAGTTTTCTGGGACTTTATCTGCCAGTACATCTTTTATCGATACCTGACGAAAATTACAAATTTCTCTAGATGAACTTTGACATTTAGGTTTGGGAAAATTGGTCAGAATTTGGTATCCTCTATCATCAGCCCTCACATAAGCACCATCATTAGCCTCGAAACGAGTAAATGATGCCTTGCCCAATTGCAAATACTCAGGGTTGCTTTTTGCTTTGGTAGGGGTAATTCCCTTTGGCTTTAAATACAATAAAGCCAACTTCAGGGCAAAACTTTCGTGTAACTGCTCATCAACGTGCCAATACAACAAACTGCGACGTACTTTACCATCCAGATCGTATAGCACGTTATTAAAGCCAACTTGATCCTTATTCAGTCCCTGTGGAGGTAAAACACTAAAGTTTTTGTTTTTGTCATTTGCCAATAGTTCAATACCAATTAAATTGGGCATTGACTTATAAGTATGACGTAGTTCTTGATTACCAGGCTCTACTGGTAAATTTCTGTAGAGGTCTAAGCCAATAGCACGGGGTTTGTGGACATTTAATTTTTGCAACAACAGTGCAATCTTCGCATCTGAAATCGGCCACGAACGTATTTCGTTCAAATAGGCTTCATCAATCACTACGATTGTAATACGCTCTTCCGGCGGTTCATTTGGACGTAAGCGAAACAATTGATCCAAAGCTGCAAACTCCAAAGATTGCAATAATCCAATGGAGTGCAACAGCACGACGCAGACTGCAACGCTGACGGCAGTAATCAATTCTCTGTGTCCTCGACTAAGCGATTGTTTTAGTCCAAAGATTAACTTTACAAAACGCTTGCCTAGCTGCTGGTTCATTCCCATTACCTAGTAGGGAGAAATATTCTCTATTTCCTATAGCTATTAACTATCGGACTAACATATTTTAAGGGAGAGCTAAATAGAGTTTCTAAGAGTTTTTTCAACTCAGCAAGTTTCTTCAAGACATTCTGGCATTTGTGAATGTAATAACATATATTAAGGCTGATTTCATGACCAAACGGCAACTGGGAGTTTTGTGGCTATCAGCACAGATTAATAAATCTGTTGAAAGGGAGTTTCAGTGAATTTAACGCCCAAATGCTTGGCTGGCAAAGCTTATTCAATTCAAGTCGCACATTTGTAATGATTAAGTAGGGCTTGCTGAAAATTGTGGTAAATTTTAACTTCTAACAGACACACCTTTAGGTTTGGTACTGACATGATTACATCCCAATTAGCCCCCAAGTGCTGTAAAAAAATTAAACTATACATCAAATTAAAGTAAATATACTTGATTAATTTCCTTAAACTTTCAAATATTTTCGGATAAAAGCCGCAGGAAAACTGGTAATTGGCTATTGGACAAGACCTATTATCTATTACCAAAAACAAAACAGCCAACTGGAAACAGACTTTGCTGTATTCATCCAGTTGACTATTACTCGGCGCTATAGCGGGGCGTTTCTTCTATTCTGAGTGACAAAAAGCACTCTGTAATTACGGGAAACTCCACGTAGGTAAACCTTAAGTAAAACAAGTGGCGTGGCAGTCTTTTAACTCAGCATTATTTTATGGGATGTGAGCTACAGCTTACCACTAGCTTGATCTAGCCTTCTTGAAGACAATTACTTGAAATACTTAAAGTTGCGAGGCCCTGTGTAACCAGAAACTTTTGCTAGTTCATTTAAGTTTTGGACTCCGCTATAACTTTGACCATTGATGATCCAAGTGGGGAAGCCTTCAATTTTTGCGGCTTTACACAGTTCTGTTTGAGCTTTAAGCCCATCAGGAGCGCACTCTACCTTAACATCTTTGTTAATTATTTCCTCGGCTTCTTTACCAAAAAGCTGCTTTTGTTCATGGCAATGAGGACACCAGTAAGCGCTGTATTCCTTTGCGCCTACCTTTGCTAGATGGCTTGCTAAGGCTATTTCTGCCTCGCCAGAAGTGGTGGTAACTTCCCAACCAAACGCTGGGTTAGGGTCTCCTTTGGAATTAAAGGTAATTTTTGTGGGTTGTCCTGGAGTTTCAGGTGTAACATCTGATTTATTCACGCCAGCATAAACGCCTAAAGCACCAATCAGCGTTACCATACCCACAATTAGGGCGGTAAAGAAGATTTGTCCAATATCCTCCCAAGTTCGACCCATAATTGTTAGTACCAAAAGACTCACAGAAAACAAAGCTGAACCAATACAGTAAGGACAAACAGCTTTAATTTGAGATGTCAGCACATACATTAAGTAGCCGCTAAAGACAGACATAGCGATCGCACCCACCAGCAGCAGCCACCACGTCAAATTTTCCAATTGTTTGCGGCTATTGTTTTCCCCTGAGTTAAATACCAAGGGAGCTAAAGCCAATATCACCATACTGATATATGCTAAAAGCCCAAACAAAGCTAACGGCTGACCAAAAATTGTTGCCCAAGGACTGGAAAGCACATCATTACAACCCTTAGCACCAGCCTCTGCCACACAAGCGGCACTGCCTCCTGTTAACTTTTCTATGGTGAGATAACCTGTGATCAGGGCACCACATCCAGCGATCGCGGCAATCAATGGCCGTGACCATTTATGAATCCAAGGAGTAGAACGACGGCGAATCATAAATATTGGGGAATGGGGAATGGAAAATAGAGAATGGGGAATGGGGAATGGCGAATAATAATTGTTTGCTTGCTCTCCCCACTCCCTAAGAATGTAATTTCACTTGTTCTGCTGATTTGCTTTCACCTTTGGAGTTCCAACTGCGACGCGCGGCTTCGACAAATTGACTGACGCGAATTGGGTCAATTGGTTGCTCAATACGTCCGTGACGTTTCAGGGAACTGGAAACTATTACACCGTCTGCTGCCTGCATCAATGTATCAATATTTTCCCAATTTGCCCCACTACCAATGAACACTGGCGTGCCAGCTGCTGCATCACAAGCTAGTTCCAAATCTTCTAAGTTAGGTGGACTACCAGTAGCCCAGCCTGACAAAATCACCCCGTCTGCTAAACCCCTTTCAATGGTGTCTTTCACGGCGACTGTGAGATTTGGAGAACTCAAAGGACGGGCGTGCTTCACCAAAACATCGGCCAGAATTTTAACATCGCAGCCTAACTCCCGTCGATAGCGGAGTAGGTGATGGGCTTCTCCTTCAATTAATCCCTGATCGGTTGCCATTACTCCCGTGAGAACGTTGACGCGGATGAATTGCGCCTGTACACAGCTAGCGATCGCCATTGCACTTTTGCCGTCGTTTCGCAAAACATTTAAGCCTATAGGCAAAGTCACCAAGTTTTGTATCCGTTGCACCACAATGGTCATGGCACTCACAACCACGGGATCGACTTGGTTTTTGGTAAAGGGCGCGTCGAAAAAATTCTCCACAATCAGACCGTCAACCCCTCCGCTTGCAAGGGCCGCAGCTTCTTGTTCAGCTCGGTCAATCACCGCTTTTAGGCTACCTCCCCAACGGGGCGAGGTAGGCAGTGGTAGCAGGTGAACCACGCCAATAATCGGTGAGCGAGTTTTAAATAATTGATATAAGTCCACGTCTTTAATCCGCCTCGCGGAGTCCAGAGTCTAGAATTTTTTGACTATTGATTATATGACCCTTGACTCTTGACTTTTCATTAACTAGTCAAATGTGTTTTATGATAGTCGGTTTATTGCCTCCTTCCTCAGATGGAAATTGGCGTGAAACCTCCCATAAGATATGTTAAGATAAAACCTGGCTACAAGAGGAGTTTGCCACTCACTAGACGCAAGGCAGCTTTCCGTGGTTTAGGCATCTTGTCCGCGAACAGTCGTAGGACTTGCCAATTGCCGGGGTAGCATTACTGCTTTATAGGCGTAGTCGCTTTCGTCGATTTCCCTGAGGGTAGCGACTTCTCACAACAAGCCCTTTGGGCGGCTTCCCGATGGGTAGATTAACAACGCACACGCTGTGGTAATGTAAAATACCAATAGGCGAATTGTTAAAAAAGATTACAAGTGTCAAAAGTACCCAAAGACACTTCAATTTACCCTGGGGAACAGATTGATAGGAATATCATAACATGACCTCTATTTTTATTTATTAATAGGGTTGTGAGTCCACGGACAGTTAAAAACAGTGGGAATTTGCCACTGTAGTGTTTTCATGAGGATGCTGATAGCAAAAAAGCGAAGTTAGCGCCGGAACGTTTGACAACAAGAAGAAAAAAATGAAGATATTTTCAAAATATGGGTGACAAGCCAACAATTGCCATTTCTCACCTGGGCTGCGAGAAAAATCGAATTGATACAGAACACATGCTGGGAATGCTCGTAGAAGCAGGCTACGGTGTAGATACAAATGAAGAGTTAGCAGATTACGTTATTGTTAATACTTGTAGTTTTATTGAAGCAGCCCGGCAAGAATCTGTCAGAACCTTGGTAGAACTGGCAGAGGCAAATAAAAAGATCGTAATCACTGGCTGCATGGCGCAACACTTTCAAGAACAACTTTTGGAGGAATTGCCCGAAGCAGTAGCCGTTGTCGGCACAGGCGATTATCACAAAATTGTTAATGTAATTGAGCGTGTTGAACTTGGCGAACGGGTTAAACAGGTTAGTATCGAACCAACCTACATTGCCGACGAAACTACACCGCGCTATCGCACTACAACCGAGGGCGTAGCTTACCTCCGGGTTGCCGAAGGTTGTGATTATCGTTGTGCATTTTGTATAATTCCTCATCTTCGAGGGAACCAGCGATCGCGTACTATTGAATCTATAGTCGCCGAAGCCGAGCAGTTAGTTAGTCAAGGGGTAAAGGAAATTATTCTAATTTCCCAAATCACCACTAATTACGGTTTAGATATTTACGGTAAGCCAAAATTAGCCGAATTACTTCGCGCTTTGGGGAAAGTAGATATACCGTGGATCAGAATGCATTACGCTTATCCCACGGGACTGACCCCAGATGTAATCGCGGCGATTCAAGAAACACCAAACGTCTTGCCTTATCTGGATTTGCCCTTGCAGCATTCTCATCCAGATATTCTCCGCGCCATGAACCGTCCTTGGCAAGGGCGGGTAAATGATGGGATTATAGATCGCATCAAAACGGCGCTACCAACAGCCGTACTGCGGACAACATTTATTGTTGGTTTCCCAGGAGAAACACAAGAGCATTTTGAGCATCTACTAGAGTTCGTTCAACGGCATGAATTCGATCATGTTGGTGTCTTCACCTTTTCCTCTGAGGAAGGAACCCCAGCTTACAAGCTACCAAATCAGTTGGCCCAAGAAGTGATGGACGATCGCCGATACCAACTGATGGAACTCCAGCAACCGATTTCTCAAAAGAAAAATCAACAGGAAGTAGGCAAAATCGTCGATGTCCTGATTGAGCAAGAAAATCCTGAAAGTGGTGAATTAATAGGTCGTTCAGGTAGATTTTCCCCAGAGGTTGATGGTCTGGTGTATGTCAAAGGCCAGGCAAAGTTAGGAACCATCGTGCCAATAGCGATTCACCACGCTGATACATACGACCTCTATGGTCAAGTAGTCAATAACTAAATTGTCTTTTGTCTTTTGTCTTTTGTCCTTTGTTAAATGACCCTTACAGATTTACCCTTATTTTAAGGTCAACGCTGCATTAATGGCAGTTTTCATGAGGGTTTACCTGAAGTTCGCGGACTCTTTGGCATAGTCTCTCAAAGACTTGAGGCTTCGCTACCGCCCTTGGCTTACTAATAACTAATGACTAACGACTAATGACTAATGACTAATGACTAAATGGCTAATCCAAGAATCCTTACATAAAATTTAGGACGAATTAATGACTCTTTCATTCCAAGAATTAGGCATTTCCCAAGAACGTGTTGCACAACTAGAAAAAATCGGTTTTACCGAACCAACTAACATTCAAGTCCAAGCAATTCCCCAATTGCTGGGTGGTCGTGATGTAGTAGGTCAATCTCAAACTGGAACAGGCAAAACCGCAGCATTTTCACTGCCTATTTTAGAGCGGCTAGATATTAATCAAAAAGCCGTACAAGCCATAGTTTTAACACCAACTCGTGAATTAGCAATGCAGGTTCACGATGCGATCGCGCAATTCATCGGCGATGAAGGATTGCGGGTGTTAGCAATCTATGGTGGTCAATCAATTGACCGTCAAATGTTACAACTCAGACGTGGCGTTCACATGGTTGTGGGGACTCCAGGACGGGTGATCGATTTACTCGATCGCGGCTGTTTAAAGCTCGATCAAGTGAAGTGGTTTGTGTTGGATGAAGCCGATGAAATGTTGAGCATGGGCTTTATCGACGATGTGATCAAAATCCTCTCACAAGCGCCCGTAGATCGCCAAACAGCTTTATTCTCGGCAACAATGCCACCATCGATTCGGATGTTGGTGAACAAGTTCTTGCGATCGCCTGCAACTGTCACCGTTGAGCAACCAAAAGCCGCTCCTAACAAAATCAATCAAGTAGCTTACTTGATCCCCCGCCACTGGACAAAAGCTAAAGCTTTACAGCCGATTCTGGAAATGGAAGATCCAGAAACAGCCTTAATCTTTGTTCGCACCAGACGCACAGCCGCCGAACTCACCAGTCAGTTACAAGGCGCTGGTCACAGTGTCGATGAATACCACGGTGACTTGTCTCAACAAGCACGGGAACGGTTATTAGTTAGATTCCGTAACCGTCAAGTCCGTTGGGTAGTAGCAACTGATATTGCAGCACGAGGGTTAGATGTGGATCAACTCTCCCATGTAATCAACTTCGACTTACCCGATAGCGTAGAAACCTACGTCCACCGTATTGGTCGTACTGGTCGTGCTGGTAAAGAAGGAACAGCAATTTCTTTGGTACAACCATTTGAGCGTCGCAAACAGCAAACATTTGAACGTCATAACCGTCAAAGTTGGCAATTGCTGACCATTCCTACACGCGCACAAATTGAAGCGCGGCACATCCTGAAACTGCAAGAACAAGTGCGGGAAGCTTTGACAGGTGAGCGTTTGGCTTCATTCTTGCCAATTGTTAGCGAACTAATTGAAGAATACGATGCTCAAGCGATCGCCGCAGCCGCATTGCAAATCGCTTACGATCAAACTCGCCCCGCTTGGTTGAGTTCAGATGTAGAAATTCCCCAAGAGGAATCTTCTGCTCCCAAACCAAGACTCGGCAAGCGTCGTGACTCTTCCAGCGATCGCCCCCGTTCGGCATGGAAATCAGATAGTAACAATGGTGAAGAAAGACATTCTTCTCCCAAGCCAAAACTGCGGACAAGTGGGAACGAGTCTTCTGCATCCCCTAGTAAAAAGATAGGTTCACCTACAGCTAGAGAATCAGCTTCTTAGTCAACAGTTAGAAGTTAATTAATTTTGGATTTTAGATTTTTAGATTTTTTCTTCAATCCAAAATCCAAATATAAAATTGGAGAGTTGAGAGTTAAGAGTCAATATTTTGGCTTTAGCTCTTGACTTTTTGGCTTTTTGGTAATTTCTTCTACCTCTTTGTAGGAAGATAAATTCAAAGATGCATTCTTCGTGGTCTTATGTTCACTATCCCAGACTTAGAGCAACTACAAGCAGAGCATCCAGAATGGCAGATGGAGCTGGTAGACGGAAATATAGTTGTTATGGGCCCATCAGATTATGAGTCAGAGGAAATAGGCGCTGAGTTAGCTAGATTACTGGGTAACTGGTTCTAGCGCTGGTTTCATTTTGCCTACATTAGAGAGTGAAAACGGGAAAGAAGCTGATAACGAAAAACGAAATCTTCGCGCTCCCGATGTATCTTTTGTGCGTGCTGATAGACTTAAAACAAGCAAGCGCGACTTTGTAGAACTTGTACCTGACTTGATGGTAGAGATAAAATCTAAGTCAGACCGCATCAAACCACTGGTAGAAAAGATTCAGCTATTTCTACAACTTGGATGTACAGTTGGCATCCTGATTGATCCTGACAAATTGACGCTCACAGTTTATCGACTCAACCAAGAGCCAATAGTTTTGCAAGACAACGACAAACTGACACTACCAGACTTACTACCAGGTTGGGAGCTAGTAGTGTCAGAAATTTGGCCTCCTGTGTTTGAGTAGTTCAAAACTACTACAGCCAAGGACGACTAACTAGTTCTAACTCTCCAATTTCATCGTCGCTCAATCTCCAGCCCAAAGCACCAGCATTCTGCCGTACCTGTTCGGCTGTCTTCACCCCAGCAATAGGAATAACGTTCCCCTGAGTAATTAACCAGTTGAGAGCAACTTGGGCAGGGGTGCGATCGTATTTTTCCCCGAAGCTGCGTAGCAAAGATATAACTGGGGCAATTTTTTGCAGACCTTCTTTCTTAAATTGCGGGTCTATTTTTCTCGCACCAGTGGGGGTTTCAGCATTATTAATACTGTACTTACCTGTGAGTAATCCCTGTGCTAAAGGACTATATGCCAAAATAGTCACACCCAACTCACGCGCAGTTGCCAGAATCCCCTTGCTTTCAATTTGGCGACTGAGTAAAGAATAACGGACTTGGTTTACAGCCAAAGGCACTCCACGGGCTGCCAGTATTTGATGCGCGTCTCGCATTTGCTCTGCTGAGTAATTACTTACACCGACTGCCGCAATTCTGCCCCGCTTCACTTCATCCGCTAAGGCATTCATTAAAGTTTGTTGACTTAAAAAGAAGGCAAAAGGCCAATGCACTTGGTACAGGGCAATTCGCTCAAGTTGTAGCCGTTTGAGGCTGGCTGTTAAAGCATCAGAGACAGATTGGGCTGTAAATCGCCACGGTACGGGGCCAAATTTTGTGGCGATTTGTACAGGTTGTTGTGTCTGTTGCAGAAATTGTCCTAAAAATTCCTCGCTCTTTCCCATTCCGTAGATTTCGGCAGTATCAAAAAAGGTAATACCAGCTTCTAAGGCTGCGGTAAATGCTTCTTGCAACTGTTCTGGGCCGTAGCAATCGCCATAATTCCAAAATAGTTTATCACCCCAAGCCCAAGTGCCTATGCACAAGGGTGTAACAACTGGGCCATTTTGCCCCAATGTGATGTTTTCCACGGTTGCAAAATTTACTTTATTTACATTTCTTTACTTTTATAGTGTATCGTTACAGACAAGATTGGGTGTGGGTAAGTTGATCTAGTCTTATTAAGGATCTTCACGGTGCGATCGCGATTTAAACCCTGAATCAAACGCGCATAAGGGACTTTCAGTTAAAAAAATATCTTGTTGTAGGGACACAAAGCCTTGCGCTCCTAAAATCTATAAATAATTTGGGATAATTTATTTTTTACAAGTCCCTAAACAAGATCCCCGACAACTTTTACGAAGTCGGGGATCTGCGGGCTGCAATTCTCACACATCAAATAGGATTGCGATAGTTGAGTGTATTTACTTGTAATTATGAATTAGATGGTTTCTCCTGCTTGACTTTTTTGATTAATTGCATGTAGACATTAATTTCACTAATTTCTACATCATGCTCAACTCTGGTTACTTTCCATTTCTCTTTTTTTAGGTAAACTTCCTCTCCTACTCTGGGAGTAAATTGAAGATCATAGAACTTTTTTAGAAAATCTTTTTGATTTTCTTCCCATAATATTACTTTGACTGGTTCTTGACTCATTGCTTATGCCTTTTTGGTTACTAGATGAAGCTAAGTAGTTTGATGACATACATACGGCAAGTTTATCTTACTAATTCAATAGAATAGCGTAGTTAAAACCACATTTTCATATTGATATTTTTATCTGGCTTGATTGCGTCCGATAACAGGTGAAGCACAATACCATCACTCTAGTTGTATATAACTAGAGTTGTACTCTATGCTATAATCAATCGCGTTTTAACTTAGTGTTAGACCTTCCATATAAGTTTAGTGAATTATTAGAAACTTACCTAGTAAGTAATAACTGTTAATAATATCCTCTAGTACAACTGCGATATTTATGGATAACCAAGAGACAAGCAACAAGAGAGAGATGCTTTATCGCAATTATTTGTATCCTCATGCTGAGAGTATCTAAATTTTCATCTTTTCTAGACTTATATGGAGCAAGCAAAGAAGTTATTGAAGAAGTTAGGAAAGAGGAAATTCAAGCTCGAATTGAACACTTGCAATCATCTCCTAAAACTAATTTAATACTATTGGCATCTGAAATAGAAAGAGAGCTTCGATATTTAATTGCTAGTATGGGACTTTTGGATAAGTCTCAAGGTAGATTCTTAGCTGATGTCAAGCTTTTGGAACCTTATGGTTTTACTGAAATAGAAAAAGCTAATTACTTTTGGTCAATACGTAATAAAAGTGTTCATGGGCAGGAGGTAGATTCAAATGATATTTTATTAGCAGTAGAGAGTGGTTTATCTCTTCTGGAAAGCCTTCAATCAATCCCGCATGAAGTTCATATAGTTTATCATCCAGGAGTTTTAGTCTATTCTGATCCAGACTGTACAAGAGTTCAAGAATCTGTTAAAGGAGTAATTCTTGAAACAAGAAGGCATCCAAGCGATGCTTTTGTTGGGTTTATTATTTTCCCGACAACTCTTATATCTTTTATAAAAGATAGAATTGTATCTTGGGAGTGGAATATGAATAGAATTTGGGAAGTAGCTTGGTATCGTGATCCCGATACGAATGAGATTAAATCTGCATGGGCTTCATCGGCTGAATTTGTTGGTCGAGATTTGGATAATCTCCGATGATAGGGATAGTATCAATTTTAGCCACTCAATAAAGATAAATTTGGCAAAATTATCTCGATTAATCTTGAAACAATAGATTACGAAATCGGTAATAATTTAGTCGAAACGAGTTTTCGATTACGATTTAAGCAAACCGATGCAGCACTTTGGGGAGAAAGAATTGGTTTTGATGCTGTTTATGCAGTTGGTGGTACATTGCTCAGGATGGCACAGTGATACACGAGACTTTAGTTAGACTTCAGGCAAAAATGAGTGTGATTATTCTTCTCTCCGATGAAATCATGAGCATCTTAATATCTGTCACATTTTGGCGCGATCGCTCTAGAAACCAGAAAAGGGCAATTGAGGATTTTAATCAAGCTCTCGTCATTATTTTATGTACTTGACTGTGCAGCAATCTGGACAGCTTCTATATCAACATTGAGGTGTTGAGCAATCTGCTCAACACTCATCCCTGTTTTTAGTAACAGAGGGACGGTAAGTTTCAACATTTCAGCTTCTCGTTCTTCTCGACCTTCTTCTCGACCCTCGGCTTTCGCTTCCTGATAAACTCTTGTTTGCTCCAAAGTGAGTCCTAGCATAGCTTCAACGTCCTCTCTACTCAAGGTCGAAAACTTATAAACGGCAATTGTGGTTATGATGTCTAGTATTTCGTTTTGCGGCAGTGTGTCCGTTTCCTCTAATTTTACCCGCTCAATCAATTGCTTTGCTTGCTCTGCCATCACTTCATCCGATGCTAGAGTCAACTGCATCAAGTTGATACCTATTGGCTGCTGATTAGTCGCGCCTAACTCATCTAAATAGATTCTCTGCACTTGATCGCTGTTGAGAAATATTCGATGAGTTCTTTGATCGCTTGGTTCCAAAGAGCGTGATGAAAAAATTACCACACAGAACCCATCCGTGAGAGGTTAGAACAAAGTGTTTTTTGTCAATCAGTTAAAATACTCAAAAAATCTTAAACAAGAATGATAATCGTGTTGAGGGTAGGGGGAGGAGGTGAGCGTCGCTCACCTCCTCCCCCACCTATATTTGTATTGATTTGGTAACTCGCTTACCTGTCGAAGTTTGGTTTCACACTAATCCCGCAGCATCAGACACTAATTTTGAAGCGGCATTACTAAATTTACTGCCTGCTAAAACTCTGATTTTACTTGACAGAGGTTTTTATCATTTTCAATTTTTGCAACAACTTATTAACCAAGAAGTTCATTTTGTTACACGTTTAAAAGTTAAAGCATCTATTAAATACTTAAAGATTTTTAGCTATGACCATTCGCTTAAAGACCGATTAATTCAACTTGGTACTATTCGTCGTGGCGCACCAGTACTGACTTTACGTCTAATTGAAATAAAAGTCGGTAAAACTAGCTATTCTTACATTACTTCTGTCCCTAGACCCGCAAATATTACCTCCCTACGTTGTTGCTGACTTATATCGGAAAAGATGGAGGATTGAAGAAGCTTTCTATGTGGTCAAACGTTTATTGGGACTTTCGTATTTATGGACTGGTTCTATTAATGGTGTGAAGTTACAAGTGTGGGCAACTTGGCTCTTTTATGCAGTATTGGTTGACTTGGGAGATGCGGTTGCAGACGAATTATCTCTGCCATTTGACCGCATTTCTTTAGAGATGATTTTTCGTGGTTTATATCATTTTAGCGTCGCCTATGACAAAGGTAAGGCGGATGACCCAATTCAGTACTTCGCTGCCAAAGAAAATCAAGATTTAGGAGTAGTTAAAGCCCTGCGAAAACCAGTCTCCAAGCTGGATTTATCGCCTTTTCCCGCACCCTCTTGACAAAAGTGCAATCACTCTAACCTCTCACTGATGCACAGAACCAGTCATCGTACTGAAAACGATTCCGGTTCAGGTACATCAACGACTCGGTAAAGAACCGATGGTAGAGGGCTTCATCTTTTTGGAATTGAACTTCAGCAAAAAAGATCACCTTCGATGTTGCATCCTCTGGAGGTAAAAACACACCATCGATGCGAAAAGCAGTTTCTTTGACTTCAAGTGATTCAAACCGATAGTTTTGCCCTTGCAGAGGAGGATTATCAACCAGTTCAAAGAGTAACCCAGGAAAGCGCTTAAAAATTTGATAGTAAATGGAATCTCGTTTCACTACTTCATCCTAAAATTCTCTCGTTATCCGTAGGCGTAGCCCACACTTCTCTACGAGACGCTGCGCGAACGACAAGCTCAGTGACCATCGTAGACATCGCGGATTAGCAGCAAGCCATAAAAATTAATCCTAACTTGGCTGAAGCTTATGCTAATCGAGGTGTATAATTGCTTGCCAAATAAGTGCGATCGCATCGCAACTTCCACTTTTCCTTAGCTGATTTTAAGCGGGTAGGGTTTATCTTTATTTAAAGAGAGAGAGATTAAATCCTATAAACCATACGAAAAAGTAGCTATGGCAAGCGGTGAAGTATTTGATACCAAAACAAAATCCCTATCTGTGCCAAGGGTAAACCTGCTGACCATGTTCCGGCTGGGTTTATTTCAAATGGGGTTGAGCATGATGTCAATTTTGACTCTGGGCGTACTCAACAGAGTCATGATTCAAGAAATAGCGATTCCGGCGACACTGGTTTCAGTCGTTCTAGCACTGCCTTTATTTGTTGCTCCTTCCCGTGTCTGGTTTGGCCAGATTTCTGATGCCAAGCCGTTATGGGGATACCACCGCACAGCTTATGTTTGGGTGGGAGCGGCAATATTTGCGATCGCAGCATTTTTAGCTGTACAAGTAATGTGGCAGATGAATCTTGCCGCTACTAGTGCAGGTGGTTGGACATGGACAACCCAAACAATTGGCTGGACAGCACTTTTAGCTTTGGTTTTTGCTGTCTACGGTCTAGGAATTTGTGCTAGCGGTACTGCCTTTGCTGCTTTGTTGGTGGATATATCTGAAGAAGATAACCGTTCCAAAGTAGTTGGTGTGGTTTGGTCGATGCTAATGGTGGGGATTATTGTTGGGGCAATTATTAGTGCCAGTTTGCTGAAACAGTTAACGCCAGAGGCAACCTTAGAAACCTTACAGGCATCTATCACCAGGCTGTTTACTATCGTCCCAGCAATTGTATTTGGTTTAGCGATCGCAGCAACATTCGGCGTAGAAAAAAAATACTCTCAATACTTAACCCGTTCCACACTGGTGAACCGGGAAGACAGCATTACTCTAGGCAATGCTTGGAAAATCTTGACAGCTAGCCCACAAACAGGTATATTCTTCACCTTTTTATTGGTGATGACCATCAGTTTGTTTATGCAAGACCCGATTTTAGAACCGTATGCGGGTCAAGTTTTTAAAATGCCCCTAGCGGAAAGTACCAAATTAAATATTTTTTATGGAACAGGACTACTGATTGCCTACGGTGTTACTGGCTTTTACATTGTCCCGCGTTTGGGTAAGCGCAGAACTGCACGTTTAGGCTGTATGTTGGTAGCATTCTGTGCAATATTGCTAGGTATTTCAGGATTCACAGCTAATGCAGCAGTTCTCAAACTAGGCTTGTTCTTTTTCGGTTTAGCCGCAGGTTTCTTAACTACAGCAGCAATTAGCTTGATGTTGGATCTTACCGCAGCAGAAGCCGCAGGTACGTTTATTGGGGCATGGGGATTAGCACAGTCCCTTTCTAGAGGTGTGGCGGTAGTCATCGGAGGTACAGTTTTGGATATTGGACGCAAGCTGTTACCGAGTTTAGAGTTAGCTTATGGACTGGTATTTGCCCTAGAAGCACTAGGAATGGTGCTATCGATTTGGTTTCTAAATCGGGTGAATATCACAGAATTTCAAACAAGTACCAAGCAAGCGATCGCTTCAGTTTTAGAAAGCGATTTAGACTAAACTGTATGGGGCATTGGGCATGAGACAAATGACCAATGACCAATGACAAATGACAAATGACTAATAACCAATGAATGATTTTTGGACAACAATTCTAGATTTTGCCCAAACTACCACTACCAGGGTGGGTAAGCAGCTAATGCAAGATTTTGGGCAAGTACAGGCTTCCCAAAAAGCTGATGGAAGTTTGGTGACGCAAGCAGATAAATGGGCAGATCAGGAAATTCGGGATGCGATCGCTTCTACTTTCTCTGGTTACGGCATTTTGAGCGAAGAGAGCGATCAGTCATTTCCTGGTACTGAGTGGTGCTGGGTAATTGACCCCCTAGATGGTACAACCAACTTTACACGCGGCATTCCTATCTGGACAATATCTCTGGGTTTACTGTATCGAGGCACGCCCATTTTTGGGTATGTTTACGCACCAACCTTGGATCAAGCTTTTCATGGTTTTTGGGCGGGTTCATCTGGTTTAGCAACACCAACAGGAGCATTTCTCAACCACCACCCCATCCACACCAGTGTTGATAGTCCCAGCAATAATCACTTTTTTAACCTTTGTTCTCGTAGTACCGCAGCTATCAAAAACGGCTTCCCCTGCAAAATTCGGATGTTGGGTGTAGCTAGCTATAATTTTTTGACAGTTGCTACTGGGGCTACTCTCGGTGGGATTGAGGCGACACCAAAAGTTTGGGACTTAGCCGGGGCTTGGGTAATTGTCCAGGCAGCTGGTGGGGTATGGGTATCGCTGAAATCAGAACCGTTTCCGTTGTCACCCGGAGAAGATTATAGCGATCGCTCTTTTCCCACTTTGGTTGTCAGTCGTCCCGAATTAGTTCCGGTATTTCAACCTTTTCTAGATGGCGTAAAAATCTAATCAGCTGCTCTCACACTTAAAACAGTTATTTTGTCAATCAGAGTAGTGAACGGCGACATCCCGACATCAAAGTTAATAAAGCCCTAGTCAGACAGAGAATTGAGTATAAATAAAACTGGTAATAATCCTGATTTCAGTTCAAAACCAATGTAGTTACTAATTTAAGTACCGTTGTGGCTTATATCACACTGCTTAATTTAGTATAAATAATTTTATGTTATCTAATCTAGATTTAATTCGAGAGTTTGTGCAAAACTCTATCCAGAAAAAAGAAATTTTGTTGTCAAATCCTGCTTTGACAGCGCAAACAGTGTATAAAACCAACCAATTGACAGCAAAAGGTGAAGGTGTGATTGCCACCTTCCAACTATCTAATACACTATCTGAATTCTTGATTTCTCCAAAATCATCCCAGTGGGAATTAATAAATCAGGTATTAGCAGAATATAGTTATCTTCTCAAAGGAGAAGTAGATAGTCGGGGTTTCTATCAGTATCAATACAGCGAAGTTCCCAAAGGCTATGAGATGCACTGTACTAAATCTGTACTTCTATGGCGAGCTTGGTGGAAATATCGCAAGTATACTTCAAGACTAGGGATTCCCTTGGAACTTCTGATCAGGACGCGGGATTCATGGTATCCAATCCGAGATTTAATTATTAGTGATGGACTTCTTTATATCAAAACTTTAGGAAGCGAGATCGCACTTGATTCAGAAGACTTGGTTACTTGGTTAAGCAAAATTGATGTAACTAAAACTAAAGAAATACCTAGTACAGAGACGTAATTCGTAATTTGTAATTACTTTGCAAACGCAGTTTATACTCACCCTTTTAACGTTAAATTGACGCAAAGATTTTTGAAAATGGCGTGAAGAAAAATGAAAGGACTTTGGCTCGAAAATAATCAGTTGCAACTACGTACAGATATTCCAATTCCTGAACCACCGCCAGGAGAAGCTTTGGTACGCGTCTTGCGTGCGGGTATCTGTAACACTGATTTGGAACTACTCAGAGGCTACTATCCTTACACTGGTATTTTGGGGCATGAATTTGTCGGCGTGGTTGAAAAAGGGCCAGAACACTTAGTTAACCAACGTGTAGTTGGAGAAATCAACGCTGTGTGTGGGCATTGTCGGTTTTGTATCAGTGGACAACCAACTCACTGCGAAAATCGCACAGTTTTAGGTATTGTCAATCGGAATGGAGCCTTTGGTGAATATCTCTGTTTGCCGGTAGAGAACCTGCATTTAGTACCCGATAATGTGCCGACAGAAGTAGCTACATTTACTGAACCTATAGCAGCAGCTTTGGAAATTCAGCAGCAAGTATCATTGCATCAAAACGACAGGGTGCTAGTGGTTGGAGATGGCAAACTAGGGCAGTTGGTAGCACAGACACTAGCTTTAACTGGCTGTGAACTCTTGGCTGTGGGGCGACATCAAGAGAAACTTGCCAACTTAGAGGCACGGGGGATTAAAACTGGTTTAGCTGACGCTGTAAAAGATGGATATTTTGATATCTCAGTAGAATGTACTGGCAACCCAGAAGGATTTGCGATCGCCCGTCGCGCCCTCCGTCCCCGTGGTACGCTTGTTCTTAAAAGTACTTATGCTGGCAACCTCAGCTTAGATGTTTCTTCTTTAGTAGTGGATGAAATTACCCTCATCGGCTCCCGTTGTGGCCCCTTTACTCCAGCCCTCCAGCTACTAGCCACAGGACAAATTGACGTACAACCCCTGATTCATGCCACTTACCCCCTCATTGAAGGGCTTGCAGCTTTTGAACACGCCCAGAATCGCGGTGTTTTAAAAATATTGCTGGAAATTGGTTAATAGTTATTTGTCATTTGTCATTTGTCATTCGTCATTTGTCATTTGTCATTGGGTATGGGTTATTGCCCTTTTGCCCTTGTTTCCCTCATTTTCCCCAGTCCCCAATCCCTAATATAGATAAGGATTAGTCTTCGGTTGATAGTCAAGACAATTGATCGCTTCTTCTGTATTGGCAATAGATGGGCGTACAGTACATTTAAGACGGTAATTGTCAGTAAAAAATTGGCAACCAGTACAGGGGATTTGATGCATTTGCTTGGCTGTAGTCACACTATCTCGCGCCGCCGTCCAGAGACTTATAACAACGAGAATAGTTAAAGTCCAAGCAGTGATAAAGCATATTGGGATTAACAAAGGTTGAATCCCATGAAGGACGAAAAATATCACTTCTAACACAGTATGTCCTGATACAAATTAGGAATTAGAAGTATATTAACTCCTAATTCCTAATTCCTAACTTCCGACTATAGAAGTATTTAAATACCAGCATGACCAAGAGCTAAACCTGTTACTAGCATTCCTAGCACAAGAAAAGGTTGGGCGCTGGCTTGGTACTTAACATCATTCTTCACAGGATCGCGCAAGAAATACATATCTTGCAAGGTGATTTGCGGGATGATTAACAGTACTAGTATCGTTGCATACAAATTTTCATGAATGCTGACGAGATAAGCTGCGATAAATCCTTGAAATACGTCAATTGTCACTACACAAATCCATGCCGCAGTGGTGATACCAAACATTACGGGTAATGAATTTAATCCTAGCTGGCGATCGCCTTCTACACTCTTAAAGTCATTGACAATGGCAATACCCAATCCAGCCAAGCTGTAGAACATTGTCAAAATTATAATTGTGGAATTGAGATCGCCAAACAAAGCGTGTCCTGTAGACCAAGGTAGGGTAATGTAACTTGCACCCAAGGCATAACTTCCTAGCCAGCCGTTTTGCTTGAGTTTCAGGGGAGGTGCAGAATAAATATAGGCGATGAAAGAACCGATAATTGCGATCGCTGTAATTGTCGGGAATTCATGACCAGACCACACATCCAGCGCAAACGCCAAACCATAGCCAGCAATCAGTAATACCCAAATCTGAATAATTACCTGGGGTAGGGGAATTGCCCCAGAGGGAATTGGGCGATAGGGTTCATTGATGGCATCGATTTCGCGATCGTAGTAATCATTAAGGATTTGGGTGTAACCTGTCATCAATGGGCCAGCCAGCAGCATACAGGTTAATACTTTCAACACATTTTCCAGCGTCCAAGTATAGTTACCCGAAGAAGCCGCACCACAGACTACGCCCCAAATTAAGGGAATCCAGGTAATCGGCTTCATTAGCTGCAAACGAATTTTCCAAATTGAAGTTTCTCCAGCAGCTGCGCCTTTCATCCCCAGCAACTGCCTAGTTTTCGCATTGCGATCGGCGGATGCTATTGCTTGCTCATTGGGATTATTTACCACTGAGTCTAATGTCTCAGATGGGTTAGGGTCTGGGGTAATGGGAGTTAATTCTGACATAAGATTTACTGATTAATAGGGCATTGGGCAAAACAGTTCCTCTTTTCCATGTTCCAGTTCTGAGTAAAGAAGTGAGATTTTCTACTCGGTACGGGCTAAATCTTAGCTATCCACTAACAGCATTCATGAGGGGCATTGAGCATTAGCCAGAAAACCATCTTCCACAAAATTTAAACAACTTACAGGAGTTAGTCGCAGAACTTATCAGTTAATGGTTCGTATGAGTTAAAGGAAAAAACTACTCATAAAAAACCTGGGCGTTCTCCCGAATTAATAATTCTAGATCAAGTCTTAATGGTGCTTCAGTGTTGCAGCAAAGCAAGAAAAGCTCCACCTCATGAGTAAGAACATGGAGCATATTATCATATCAACTACCTCTAGCCGGCTTCTCTACGAGATGCTGTGCGTAGCTTGCTTCGACCTAGGAGTATACGGTAGTCTGCGGCAAGCCCTACGGGTAGACGCTCGTACCGACGCTCGTTCCTCGCTAACGCTGCGCTATCGCTAACGCAGTTCCTTTATACCGGGAAACCCGTCCACCGGACTGGCTCACCGCTTTGCGTCTACGTTCAAAAAATTGACTTTGATAAAGAGTTTTAGCCTTAACTGAACCGTATTGGCTTATATATCATTTTTCAATAAGCAATAGTACTTAAAACCTTGCTCAAAATCGGATCGGAAACACAATTTTTCGGTAGGCAATGCCGTTCGGGTAGCGTCTCGTAGAGAAGGCTAGCTACGTCTACGCATAATCTTAATACATTATTACCCCAAAGCTTAATTTAAAGTCTTATTTTATACCTAAAAATTTATGAGATTTCAAGAATAAACACTTGTTAGACAAAAGTAATATTATTTTATCCTCACACGGATCTCATCCGTGTATGATGTTTTCTTCTACTTTCTTCTTGGAGAGAAACACAATGTCTTTTGAGCTTCCCCAGTTGGGTACGTCTTGTACTGATGTGATATCTAAAAACAGCCTTGCGCCTGCCTTGGACGAAGGCAGCTTGACAAGTTCTTTAACGGGACTGGGACGAGCTAGCCAATCTCTCTTGTTTGTCGATAGATCAGTGACAAACTATGAGCAGTTACTGGCGGGTGTGACTACGGGCACGGAGATCCATGTGCTTGACTCGGTGCAGGATGCTGTTACCCAGATTACTAACACCCTGCTGGGACGGCAAAACATTGCCAGTTTGCATATCGTTTGCCACGGGGAAGCCGGCGGACTGGACTTTGGCAGCAGTCAGCTGAACTTGGGCAACTTGCCAGAGTATGCGTCACAGTTGCAGAGTTGGGGCAAGGCACTGACCAACGATGCCGATATTTTGCTGTATGGCTGTAACGTTGCCCAAGGTGAACTCGGTCAGAAGTTTGTCCAAAGAATCAGCCAGGTTATTGGAGCCAATGTTGCCGCCTCCAATAACCTGACAGGTAAGGATGGCGACTGGAATTTGGAAGTAACCATTGGCAACATTGAGTCACCCCTCGTCTTTGACTCTAAAGTTACCTCTGCCTATGCTTACAATTTGGATAATATTCTCAGAGAAACCTTCACGGGCAATGATATTACGAACTCCTCCTGGATCTACAATACAACAGGAACAGGCACAGCACCGCTACTGACCGCCCGTTCTACAATAGGAGCATCCACCGGCGGCATACCCGGTGGTGGCTCCGATGCGGTTGGGTCAGGCGCATTGCGATTAACCTCTGCTACCTCGGATCAGGCATCCTTTGTCATCTACAACCGCCCCATTAACGCCAGCAACAGTCTTTCCATTACGTTCAACATTCATGCCTATGGTGGCACTGGTGCAGATGGTATCAGCTTCTTTCTTATTGATGGCAATGCCAACCCAACTGCGGCAGGTTCAACTGGAGGATCGCTCGGCTATTCTAGTAACGGCTCTACACCTGGTCTTGTAGGCGGCTACCTTGGTGTTGGTTTTGACGAGTTTGGTAACTTCTCTAAGTCCGTATATGGTGCAGGTGGTCCAGGTGCTAGACCTGACTCTATTGCAGTTCATGGCAGTCAAGCCAACAGCTACAACTATCTGGCGGGAACGGAAACGCTTCCAGAAGGTATTGACACTCCAGGTCAGAGCCGATCGGCTGCTCAGAAGAAGGTGCAGATTGATTTGACACCTGCTGGGCTGTTATCTCTCAAAATTGATTTGAACAATGACGGAGATTTTTTAGACAATAACGAAACTCCAGCCGCACTCCAAAATTACAATGTCGTTGCCAGTAATGGCGAACTGCCATCCACGTTCAAGTTCGGTTTCTCCGCCTCCACTGGCGATTATACCAACGTCCATGAAATCACAGGACTGGGTGTTGATACGTTCGATGGTGTGCCGTATACCCCGTTGGTCAACTTTACCAGTAGTAATGGCTCAGTTGGTGAAGGAGCAACTAGTCTAAACATCACAGCACAAATTGATGCTGTAACTTCCAATACCGTTACAGTACCAGTTACGCTATCGGGAACAGCGACGGACGGAACAGACTACACACTGTCTAACAATTCCATCACAATTCTGCCAGGACAACTGACTGGTAGCATCACCCTGAATCCGATTGATAATTTAGTTGTCGAGCCTAATAAAACTGCTGTGTTGACACTGGGAACACCGACGAATGCTCAACTGAGTCCTCAGAATAAGGTACTTACAGCAACGATCGTAGACAACGATAGTGTGATCCAAAGCTCGCTCAATAATCTGCTGTGGCGCAACAGTGGCACTGGGGAGAATGCTGTTTGGCAACTGAATAACTTCTCCCTGCAAAGCGACTACTTTTTACCCACCGTGACTGATGCGAACTGGCAGATTGCCAGCACAGCTGACTTCAACGGTGATGGCATTGCTGACATCCTTTGGCGCAACCAGGCAAGCGGGCAGAACGTCATTTGGCAGATGAATACCACTGGCTTTCAATCCGACCACTACATTACCCAGGTGTTTGATCCGAACTGGGAGATTGCAGGTACTGATGATTTCAACAGTGACGGTACACCTGATATCCTCTGGCGCAATCAGGCAAGCGGCGAGAATGTGATTTGGCAGATGAATAGCAACTTCACCCTGCAAACCGACCACTACATTACCCAGGAGTTTGATCCGAACTGGGAGATTGCGGGTACTGATGATTTCAATAGTGACGGTACACCTGATATCCTCTGGCGCAATAAGGCAAGCGGCGAGAATGTGATTTGGCAGATGAATAGCAACTTCACCCTGCAAACCGACCACTCCATTACCCAGGAGTTTGATCCGAACTGGGAGATTGCGGGTACTGATGATTTCAATAGTGACGGTACACCTGATATCCTCTGGCGCAATAAGGCAAGCGGCGAGAATATGATTTGGCAGATGAATAGCAACTTCACCCTGCAAACCGACCACTTCATTACCCAGGTGTTTGATCCGAACTGGGAGATTGCGGGTACTGATGATTTCAACAGTGACGGTACACCTGATATCCTCTGGCGCAACAAGCAGACGATGAAGGAAGATATCTGGCAAATGAGTGGCTTTAACTATGTACAAAGGTATCAACTCGTTGACGTGATCGATCCCAATTGGAGCGTGAGACCTTTTGTGGCAGCTTAATATCGTTTCCGAAGAAAGACTTATCATTAAGACCGCAGACGAGCAGAAGGGAGGGATTTTTGGATTTTCTGCATAGATTCGGGAACTATAACTAAGTAACCGAACTTGATATTAGATACTTCTGACAGATCCAACTAAGCAAAGCGAGAGCCGCATGATCGCGACTCTCGCTTTCCCTATGTCCACCCTCTCATGGGTAGGTTTTTCAGATTAGACGAATTTTTTGGCTTTTAGAACTAAAATTATTGTCCTAAACCTTAAAACTACGTTGAATAATTGAGAACATTCCCAATTATTTCTCCAAAACCTAAATACCTATCCTTGAAAGACTCCCCATTCCCTTAACTTAAAACGAAATTATCAAATAATTATTCTGAAACTTTGCTCCAGCAACGGGTCTGCCACTTAGAGCCGGAGGTAAGGGAATATTGCGTCGCTGATCTCCTGCTTCTACCGTAACTTCTGGCCCGTATTGGGTAAGCTTTACCTGCTTTTTGTCAAATCCTGGCAAAAATAAGCGTACTTGACGATTGTGGATGTCTATTTCAATTGGTTTAGGAGCCTGTAAAGCTTGTGCTTCAAAGTTGGGTAGTGCGTCTATCAGTGTTTGCCAGTCACTTGTTGGCGAGTCGGGAACAACGCTGACAGGTAGGGGTATAAATTCCTCTGGCAGATTGACGTTTGTCTCAGGAGACACAAGCAGAACACCACCGACAGTTAAACCAATTTGTTGAGCGCTACCCCATAAATAACGAGCATTTGCTACGTCAATTGGATCTCCTGTGGTCACTAAGAAAGCAGCAAGACGCTTCGGATCGGCAAGAGCGGCTCTCCCTTTTTCCAAAAAATTATTGACTTGGTTGGTAGGTTGAGCAAAGTTATCTGCTGTCCAGTTGATATTGAAAAAGCTGCTAATTAGCGGTTGGATTAAGGGCGATTCAGTAATAGTCTTACCCAAATCGGAGTTGACAAATAATTGCCGAAATCGCCGAACATACCAACTGAGAGATTCTGGCAAACCCAACATTCGCAACGTTAAAGAGTCACCCGTGCCATCGTAGACGATCGCATCATATTTGCCACTGGCATCATATTCGCGGATAGCATTGAGAGCTAGGGCGTTGTCCATCCCTGGCAATACTACCAGTTCTTGACCAAAAACGTCTTTGAAGATGGGCGTGCGGAGATATTGTGCCTCCAGTTTTTTCACTTCGTCCCAGTTGCGCTCAAGCAGTACAGATGCTTGAAACTGTACCGCCTGTAACTTGGGAGCGATTTCTTGAGGATCGGCAGCAATGGTAGTACCCAACAGGATTGACAATGTTGGTTCTGCTTGTCCTGCTAGGAGTACGCGCTTGCCTTGACTTGCCAATAATTTGGCTGCGGCGATCGCAATTTTGGTACGAGCGGTGCCGCCTTTGCCCAAAAATGTCAATATTAGAGCCATTACTTGATTCCTATTTTCACCGCCGATCTTTTCAATTCCAACTTAGCACTCAATAAAGATTCTCAACCTGTGCTGGAAATTTCAGATACCGAGAAAAACTCTGATCTGAGTTCTTTATCACTACACAGGTTTAATTTCATCTTCAAAAAACCAAGTGGAAGTATTGTCCTCAAACAGCACTACTACACCGATCCCACTATCAATGACTTTGTAGCCTTGAATGATACCCACTTGTCCTAGTTTTTTTACAATTGGGGGAGAAACGCGATCGCGCAAACGAAACACTTTAACCTTTTGTCCGATTTCCATGCCTGATTACAATGCAACAAACCAGTCTCAGTGTAGCGGAATCCGTGACTCAGCTTTCACAATTTCAGGGGAGATGAGGGAGAAAATTCTAAACTTCTAACCTCAGAACTTAAAATTAACCACAGATGCGATCGCAACGATTAGTCGTATTGATGGAACATTTGTGATCGTTAGAGGTTCATCTAGATAGCTTGAGTTAAGCAACCCAAGTAGTCGTTATGTATCAAACTATCCTCCGTCCACGACAAGAAACCATGCCTAGGATGGATAATTTACCCAGTGAATTAATAGGATAATCAGGTTTTACAGATAAATTTCACTGCATTCAGGCGGATTTTCTGAGTGAGACTTGTCAAGCTCTAACCTTATCCATCTGAAGAAGTTTTGTTTGCTAGCAACTTAAACCTTTACTACCATGCCCGCCATCCTTTGTAATATAAAGAGTTTGTGGTTGCATTGCTATACTTCAGGGGGTTGGGTGGCAAAGCTAGGAGAAAAAGCAGAGCAAGACCGCCAACGGCAGAGCGATTAGCAGAGTGTCTGCGATCGCAAGGAATTGATCCAGATAGCTTGAGTTAAGCAAAAACTTACGTCCTTAACAAGACAAGCAGTGTTGCCAACAGAATTTATATTGCTAAGAAAAATATACTTAGCAATAGCCGATTCATTGTATAATCACCAAGACAATTTGTGTAAGATTTTCTAGTAATAATGTATTCCCCAAGTAACACAAGGATACTTTCATAGCTATTAAGCTTTATGGAGACAAATTGGGTGTGTCGGTAGTGAACGAGGAAGCAGGAATTGTTGCGAGCAATACGAGGATTTGTACATAAAGCAGGGAGGCTGAGGCGCATACTACCGATAAATGAACGGTTGTGGGCAAAGTTTGACTTGCTGAGAACTTTGGTGCGTCGTGATTTAGAAGCGAGGTATAAGGGTTCTGTTTTAGGCAATTTGTGGCCTTTGCTAAATCAGCTATCACAATTACTGATTTACACCTATGTGTTTTCGGTTGTGTTGAAGGTGAAGTTAAGTCTGAAAACTTTACCAGAAAATAACTTCACCTTTGGTTTGTGGCTATTTGCGGGATTAGTTCCTTGGATTGCTTTTAGTGGTGGTTTAAGTCAGGCTGCTAGTTGTGTAATCGGACAGCCAAATTTAGTCAAGAAAGTGGTATTTCCACTAGGATTGTTACCTCTAGTACCAATCTTGTCAATGTTTATCGAAAGTTCCTTTGGTTTAATAGCATTGATTTTTTTTGGGGCGATCAGTTCTCATACTCTACACACTACATTAGCGTTTTTGCCGTTGGTCTGGATACCGCAGTTATTGTTAACAGCAGGATTGAGTTATTTAGCCGCAGGACTAACGGTATTTTTGCGAGATATCCCGCAGACTTTAGGGGTGATTTTAAATATTTGGATGTATTTGACACCAATTATTTATCCAGCCTCAGCAATTCCAGAGGCATGGCGGGAATGGGTATTTTGGTTAAATCCGATGACAGCGATCGTTGAGGGATATAGAGATTTAATTTTAGTAGGAGAAGTTAAACATTGGGGCGAGTTAGGAGTTTCTTCGCTAATTGCTTTAGTAATTTTTTGTAGCGGATTGTGGTGTTACCGTCGCCTGCGTCCAGCTTTTGCAGATGTATTGTAAGCACAACTGTTGAAGTATAGATGCCATAATTGTCTTTGATTAATAGTGTGGTAGTTTTGAGGATTGGCAGCAAAATATGGGAGAAAAAATTGCAATTTCCCTAAAGAATGTATCTAAGTGTTTTAAACGGTATGCTCATCCTGTAGATCGACTCAAAGAAATTTTGTTACCAGGAAAAAGTAGAGCAGATGAATTTTGGGCACTGCGCGATATTAACTTGGATATTCCCAAGGGAGAGACTGTGGGAATTATTGGTCAAAATGGTTCTGGCAAAAGTACACTTTTGCAAATTATTGCTGGGACTCTCAGTCAAACTAGAGGTAATGTAAAAGTTAATGGTCGAGTTTCTGCATTGCTAGAGTTAGGAAGTGGATTCAACCCAGAGTTTACCGGCCGACAAAACGTATTTTTTAATGGACAGCTACTCGGCTTAAGTAAAATAGAACTTGAGCAAAAATTTGAAGAAATAGTCAAATTTGCAGATATAGGAGATTTTATTGATGAACCTGTTAAAACTTATTCCAGTGGTATGTTTGTCCGCTTGGCATTTGCAGTAGCTATTAATGTGAATCCAGAAATTTTGATTGTAGATGAAGCTTTGTCTGTGGGAGATGGTGTGTTTGTGCATCGCTGCATGGCAAAAATTAAAGATTTTCAAGACTCTGGTGGAACTATTTTGTTTGTATCTCATGATATAGCATCTGTGAATCGTCTGTGTTCAAGTGCTATATGGATTAATCATGGTCAAATAGTTGAAAAAGGTACTCCAGTTGATATTAGTAAATCGTACCAAGCGTGGATATATGAAAAGATAAATGATGGAATTAAAAATAAGACAGAACGCTTAATTGATTCGCAAAATATAGAAATAATAAAAAATCATGAAGGAAACATAGAAGTTAAATTGGATAAATCTATTGAAAATTTGAATTACAACTATTTTACGAATAAAGAATTTCTGGCGTTTCCGACAGTTAAGAGATTCGGAACCGGACGTTGTGAAATTTTAAGTTTAGAAATTTTTAACAGTGAAGGGCAAAAAACAGGTTTTGTTATGCCTGATGATACTTTGATAATCCGCACAAAAATCGTCAGTCACGACTACGTTGAAAGCCCAATCTTTGGTATTACAATGTATGACAGATTAAGAGTCCCAATTGCTGGGTGGAACACACATCAGTATAAGCATCCATTAGCCAAATTTGAGAAAGAAAAATTGATTAGTGTGAGTTTTGAAATAAAATGGCCTCATATAAAAAGTGATACTTATTCACTTGAACCAGCCGTAGCCGATGGTAGCCAGGAAAGCCATGAAATGATGGATTGGTTGCAGGCTCCTGTGGTTATAGAGTCGGGAGTTACGGATTTAACTTTTGGTTTTTTTAGATTTACCAAAGTTACCGTTTCTCATGAAATAGATATTTTCTTAACAACTCAATTATTAACAAATACCTTAGTAAAATGATTTGTTATTGTTGCGGATCGAGTTACTTAAAAACTTATGATGTTCTGTGGAAAGAATTAATCGATGAATGGCGTATATCACCTTATGAAGTCGAGTATATTAACAAACAGCAAGGTCTACATTGCATAGACTGTAAGTCTAACTTACGCTCCATGTCGTTAGCCAAAGCAATAATGAGATGTTTTAGCTATACAGGGTTTTTTAAAGATTTTGTGAAGCAGAAAGAAATCCAAAATTTGCAAATACTAGAAATCAATGAAGCAGGGAGTTTAACAAACTTTTTAGTTGAAATACCGAATCATACTTTAAAAGTATATCCGGAAATAGATATGATGAATATGAATATTGCAAACATGACTTTTGATTTGGTTATTCATTCAGATGTTTTAGAACACATAAAGCATCCAATTCGAGGTTTATCTGAGTGCTACAGGGTATTAAAGCCTGGGGGATATTGTGCTTTCACTATACCCATGATTGTCGATAGACTAACCATTTATAGAGAAGGTATGCCTGCAAGTTATCATGGCTCTCAAGAAAATCAACCAGATTTTGTAGTTCATACAGAATATGGATGTGATGCCTGGAAGCATGTAATTCAGGCAGGATTTACAGAGTGTCGACTGTTCTCTGTAGAATATCCTTCAGCACAAGCGTTAGTAGCAGTAAAGTAATTTTATAAGGTTGATAGGAAATATGGAATTTACAGGTGAGAGATATGTTCCTTCCCTAAATGGTCAAATTCAATATGAGCATCTACATAGATATGCTCTATGCGTTGACTATGTAGCTGGTAAACATGTATTAGATATTGCTTGCGGTGAGGGATATGGTTGTGCGTTGCTCGCAAGTGTAGCCGAGTCGGTTGTTGGAGTTGATATAAATTCTGAAGTTATAGAGTATGCCACTAAAGAGTATAGTACTCATAAGAATATAAGATTTATGGTGGGTTCGTGCGACTCAATACCACTACCTGATAACTCAGTTGACGTAGTAACATCTTTTGAAACAATTGAGCATCACGATAAGCATGAAGAAATGATGCAGGAGATTAAGCGAGTTCTTAAGCCTGGTGGACTATTAATTATTTCCTCTCCTAATCGCTTAACTTATTCAGATGAACCGAACTATTCTAATCCATTTCATGTCAAAGAGCTTTACTATGATGAATTAGCAGCCTTATTAAGAAGTTATTTTGATTATGTTGAGATTTATGGACAAAAAATAGCTATAGCTTCTTTCATATTTAAATTAGAAAATTCCCAAGTAAATAATTTTAAAGCCTATACAACAGACGGGAATAAAGTCGAGCCAAAAGTTTCTAGTTTAAATGCACCTATTTATTTTTTTGCAATATGTTCCAACCAGAATATTACTACTAAGCCAGATATTGATTCAGTTTATATTAATAGCCAGGATGATTTGTTCAAGTTGATGGAAGTAGGTTGGCGCCAAACTCAGACAGAATTGGAGCGCTCGCACTCTCAACTGCAACAAACTCAGACAGAATTGGAGCGTTCGCAATCTCAACTGCAACAAACTCAGACAGAATTGGAGCGCTCGCACTCTCAACTGCAACAAACTCAGACAGAATTGGAGCGTTCGCAATCTCAACTGCAACAAACTCAGACAGAATTGGAGCGTTCGCACTCTCAATTGCAAGAAACTCAGACAGAATTAGAGCGTTCGCACTCTCAATTGCAAGAAACTCAGACAGAATTGGAGCGTTCGCAATCTCAATTGCAACAGACTCAAAGAAAGTTGGATTTTCTTAAAATTACCACTTGGATCAGATTTTTGAATAATCCACTAATCAAAATTATCACAAAATCTTCTAAATTCAATGAAATATCTCCCTCTAGATATCTGCAAGGTAATTTAGAAACACCAAGAACTCAAGAAAATAACATTAATGATACCTTGCTAGTTTCAGGCTGGCTTTTCAGTAGAGAAGCCAAAATTAAATCTCTCATCTTGGTGAAAGACAATTTGGTAGAAAATCAAATTGAGTACGGATTTTCACGTCCCGATGTATCTCAAGCATATCCAGATATGGAAAATGCAGGTTCATCAGGATTTGTACATAATTTGATTTTAAATAATCAACACTCTGGATACATAGATATTCAAATTTGGGCAATCTTTGAAACTGGACAACCAATTTGTTGTTTTACCAGACGTGTTAATTTTCAATCTCCCAATCGAGGTAACTACATTAAAAGTCCAATAAGTCTAAGAAATATTCTTTTCTTTATGCGTAGTGTGGTTATCAAAGCAATTACTGCCTATAAACAGGGAAGATTACCACTTTCTCCAGCTTTGTGGATTTATTATCTACGACGTTATTATAGGCAAATTCAGCATTTTCAAAATACAGATATAAAATACTCAGGCATAATTCATCCCTGGCAAACGCAAGATTTATATCAAAGATGGCTTCAAACTAATGTATTGTCATCAAATCTTTTAGGCAGGATGAGAGAAGATGCTGAAAAACTAGTTTCAAAGGGAGTAAAGATTAGCATCGTTGTACCTGTTTACAATACTCCCAAACATTTTTTCAAAGAAATGATTGACTCAGTAAGAAGTCAAATATATCCAAATTGGGAATTATGCATTGTTGATGATGCTTCTACCAAGCCCCATATCAAAGAATTGTTGCAACAACTAATAGCAGAAGACTCACGAATCAAAATCATTTTTCGGCAAGAAAATGGTCATATTGTAGAGGCTACTAATTCGGCATTGGAAATTGCCACTGGTGATTATGTAGCTCTGCTGGATCATGATGATATTTTATCTATTGATGCCCTATTACACGTTGCCGAATGTATAAACAACCATCCTGAAGTGGACTGGATTTATACTGATGAAGACAAAATAAACGAATCTGGATACCACTTCGATCCACAAATGAAGGGTGAGTGGAGTCCTGAAATGGCAATTACTCACAACTTTACTCATCACCTGACAGTTATCCGCAAAACTCTGATTGATCAACTTGGAGGAATGCGAAAGGGGTTTGAAGGAGCGCAGGATCTCGATTTGTTTTTGCGTGTGAGCGAGAAAACAACGCCAGATAAAGTTCACCACATCCCCCATATATGCTATCACTGGCGAACACACCCTGGCAGCACAGCCTCACATGGCACGCAAAAGCAGTATGTATTTGATAGCGCCTACAATGCCATAGAAGATGCAATTCAACGCAGGGGTTTAAAAGCTAAAACATTTTTACCCTCCATTGCTAAACAACACGGCTTATGCCTACACCAGCTTAAATGGGATTATTCCCTAATAGCCGAAAATAATGTCACAATTGTTATTCCGACAAAGGATAGAGTAGACCTACTACAAAAATGCATTTCTAGTCTACAAAAAACCGTAGATCAGCGGTTTGTCAAACTATTAATCATTGATGACTGCTCAAAAGAACAATCAACTCACCAATACTTTAAAAAATTACAACAAGACTGCGTATTGCAATGTCGAGTTATTCGCTCCGAACGTAGAATAGATGTTTTTAATTATGCCAAATTAATGAATTTGGGTTGCGAGCATGTCGATACACCGTATATGCTTCACCTTAATAATGATATACAAGCTTTAGAGCCAGGTTGGTTAGAAGACATGGTTGGTTGGATGTCCATAGATGGTGTGGGTGTCGTGGGAGCTAAACTTTTATATCCCGATAGCACTATTCAACACGCTGGAGTTGTAGTCGGATACCACAATGGACTAGCTGACCATTTATTTCATCGTTTGCATAAAGATGAAATTGGCTATATTTGTTTACCCCATGCAGCACGCAACGCTTCAGCAGTGACAGGTGCTTGTATGCTGACATCAACCAACCTGTATCGTCAACTTGGTGGCTTTGATGAAGATAATTTTGCAGTTGAATATAACGATGTTGATTATTGCTTACGTGTGTTGCGTTCGGGAAAACGTATTGTTTATACACCTCAAGCCATCCTGATACACGAGACTAGCGTATCTAGAGGTAAAAGTTATAACCCCAGTGAACATATTAACTTTATTGAAAAATACAAGTACTTTGTAGATCCATTCTTTAATAAAAATTTAGAGATAAATTCTATGCTTATGGCTATTAATCCTTACCATTATAGCCATGTAGATAGAATATCAACGGCAAAAATTCTCTTTATTACTCACAACCTAAATCTAGAAGGTGCGCCACTAATCGTTTACAATTATGCTCGTTATTTTGCAACTAAAGCTGGGTGTGAAATATGTGTAATTTCTTGTATTGATGGTGTTTTACGACAAGAGTATGAGAATTTAAATATTCAGGTAATGATTTTCCAAGAAACATTACCTTTACAGCAGGAAAGTTTAGAAAAGTATCACCAGCGTCTCCAAGAATTTGGAGATAACCTAAATTTAAATTCATATAACTTAGTAGTATGTAATACATTACTCAGTTTTTGGGGTATCGAGTTGGCTAAACTCTTTAAATTGCCAACTATCTGGCATATTCATGAAAGTCAAAGTCTAAATATGAGCATCAATAATTTCTTTGGTCATGCATCTAAAGAAATTATGCAGAAAATATTGCCGGATTGCTTTGTCAACGCTACAAGAGTAATTTATCAGGCTGAAGCTACCCGCAGGATTTTTCATCAATTTGATATCAAAGACAATTTCCGCACCATACCAGGAGGAATCGACTTAGAAAAAATCAAAGATTTTCGCAATCTCCATCACAAACATCAGTTACGGGATAAATATGCAATTAATCAAGAGCATCTAGTAATTTCTATAATTGGTACTACATGTCAACGTAAAGGTCAACACATCTTTATTGAAGCCCTTAAAGAGTTAGAGAAACTCTGTCCTAACAAGTTTGGTAATATATCTTGTCTCATAGTAGGCGCTAGAAATAGTACATATATAGATAGCAACTATCTAGAGTTTTTGAAAAATCAAATACAAGATTTATCACTTAATAACTTTTCTATTTATTTTGAGACTAAAGATGTTTATGATTTTTATGCCTTGAGTGATATTTTTGTCTGTGCATCTTTTGAAGAATCTTTCCCTAGAGTATTGCTAGAAGCAATGGCATTTGAATTAAAGATTATCAGCACCGATGTATTTGGCATTCCAGAAATAATCAATGATGGCGGTGAAGGCTATTTAGTACAGCCAGGGGATGCTAAAGCCCTAGCTAATGCAATTCATAAATGCATAATTGAGCCAGAAATATCAGATCGTTTGGCAAAAAATGGTTACGCAAAAGTCTGCCGAATGTTTGATAACAATAATCTTCTTCAACAGCATTGGTTACTCGCGAAAGAAGCTATTTTGAGCCAGTCCTAAAGCAAAGTTTCAATGATTATGTTCAATAAAACTCTTCCATATCAAAAAACAAAGCTACTCTTATTAGTTGCCTATTCACTACCAGTTATTCTACTTTTCTGGTTTATTGCTACCTTCAGTGTCAACGTACCTTTTGGGGACGACTGGCAAATAGTAGCATTTTTTGAAAAGATTTATATGGGTACTGTAAACTTGGAAGATTTCTTTGAACAACACAATGAACATCGTATTTTTTTCCCAAGGATAGTATTTGCAACCCTTGCATTTTCATCACAGTGGAACATTAAATTGGAAACTTACTTTAGCCTTTTCCTGGCTTTAGTCAATTTTATTATCTTGTATAGAATTGCACTTTGTACTTACAATAAGCATCATAAAATATTATTTCATTTATTTAATTTTACAGTTTGTATAATAAACTTCTCTTTAATTCAGTATGAAAATTGGCTATGGGGATTTCAAATAGCTTGGTTCTTAATAAATACCTGCGTAATTCTGGCAGTTTTCATTCTTAGTGTACCAACAAATATACATCCGAATTTCAGACTCTCACTTGCATCTATTTGCTGTTTTATTGCTAGCTTTTCGTCGGCTCATGGATTACTGTGTTGGCTGGCACTATTACCATCAGTATACTTAGTTGAAGGGAGGACTAAACAAAAAAAAATCAGGATTTTAGTATGGATTGTAATTTTTGCTTTTTGTGTTGCTATCTACTCTATTGGTTATAAAAAACCTTCTCAACATCCTAGCATATTCTTTATTTTACAGAAGCCATTAATTGCATTTGAATATTTCTTCTCCCTCATAGGTTTTTCATTGGGCAGAAATATTTGGCCGGCTGTAGTTACTGGGCTCATAATACTATTAATTTTTTCCTTTTTTAATATTTTCTGTTTAAAAAATTATCAATCAGAGTTTGTCAATAAAGCAGCCCCCTGGCTATCATTAGGTTGGTTTGCCATTTTGTTTGCATTAATTACGACTATTGGTAGAGCTGGTTTTGGTGTTGAGCAAGCTATAGCGCCAAGGTATGTAAGCGTTTCGATATTATTAGTCATATCTTGCCTACAATTGTGTCAATTATGGATTTTATATAAATGGCAAGATGCAGACAAAAATAAAAATATCTTTCCACTATTATTTCTAGGTTTTTTAATATCTCTTTTTGTTTTTAGCTCTAAGAGTAGCATTGCAGAAGCCAAGAATATTTATACACAGAGAAATATAGGAAAAAATTGCTTAGAAATTATAAATTTTATAGACCAATCTAATAGTAATTCATCTGGTAATTGTTTATCTTTTCTTTTCCCAGATGAATTGCAGATACGAAAACTAAGTAAAACTCTTGAAACATTAGAGTTTAGGTATTTTCCTCGTAATATAGCTTTTATCACTAAACCTGAACAAGCTCACGGTTACATTGAGATTCCCACAACAAAGGAACAACCTTTCAATTTACGCAAGAGCGATACTTTAAAGTTGTTTGGGTGGGCGATTCTCCCTGAACGCCGAGAACAGCCATCGCTAGTTCTACTGTCCTATGGTAATAATCAATCATTTTTTGCCACTGGGCTTGTAAATTCAAATAGACCTGATGTTGCTACAGCTTTAAACTCAAGTCTTTACAATACATCAGGTTGGGAAGCAAATGTTTCTCTGAATTCTATACCAACAGGTGAAACTGTAATTAAAGCTTGGGTTTATGACAGAGAACGTCAACAGTTCATACAGTTAATTGGTGAACCAAAGATAAAAGTGATTGAGTAAAAAAGCAACCTACTTTAGAAACTTTTATATTAATGATTGGGAGCATAAAATGATTGATAGAGTAAAAATGTTAAAAAAAATGTTTAACCCAAAAATACTAAAGTTTCTACTAGGTGGCGGTTTAGCCGCAGCACTCAATTTAGCTCTAATTTTTTTAATAATTGAAAAATTAGAATTCAATACTCCTTTATTACGAAATATCGCCAATGTAGTTTCAATTGAAATTTCCCTAATATTTAGTTTTTTTATATACCGAAGTTTGGTTTGGACTGGCGGTATTTGGACAATTAAAGAAGTATTATTACGACAACTTCCTCTGTATCATGTTTCTGCTGGAGTTGCAGTTATTACTCGTGTTTTCTTTATTTTTCCGGTTTTAGATTGGTTAAAAGTTAACTATGCAATCAATACTATAGTAGGCGCACTTGTTAGTGCATCGATTAATTATTTGATTAGCGATCGCTTTGTATTTAAAACCACAACACAAAAAAATCATGACAATTCACAGACAGAAAAAATATCAGTTACGTATTATCCAGAATCATTTGCTCCAGCCCTATCAGTAAATCCCAGTCTCAGAAAAGATGAATCAATAACCATAGATACTTCAAAATATGTCAAGACTTTATCAATAGTAATTCCAGCCTACAATGAAGAAGATTGCATAGTTCCAACTGTTCAGACTATTAGCAAATTTTTGGAAGAAGAAAAAATAGATTACGAAATTTTAGTTGTTAATGACAACAGCAAAGATAAAACAGAAGAATTATTGCAGCAGATGAATTTTCAAAATAATAAGCTGCGTTATCTAAATAATTATTATCCTAACGGCTTTGGCTTTGCAGTTCGCTGTGGGTTAGAAAATTTTACAGGAGATGCTGTAGCGGTAGTTATGGCAGATAGTTCAGATGCACCAGAAGACATTGTATCTTATTACTATAAACTGCAAGAGGGATACGATTGTGTTTTTGGTTCCCGCTTTATTAAAGGAGGTAAAGTAATTGACTATCCCAGCCACAAATTAATTGTAAATCGTTTAGCTAACTTGTTTATTAAAATTTTATTTGGTTTAAAATTCAATGACACTACCAATGCATTTAAGATTTATCGTAAAGAAGTTATTGAAGGGATCTCACCATTAGTATCTCATCATTTCAACTTAACCGTAGAGATGCCACTCAAAGCTATAGCAAGAGGGTATTCTTATACAACTGTTCCAATTACTTGGAGAAATAGAACTACTGGAGTTTCTAAGTTAAAGCTAAAGGAAATGGGGAGTCGATATTTGTTTATAGTTCTCTACATTTGGCTAGAAAAACATTTATCGCGTGGAGATTATCATCTAAGCAAAAATAGACTGTTAGGAAATCAAAGGTTGAAATCAAATGGCTGAGAATATTCTGATTTTAGGAGGGGCTGGTTTTGTTGGCAGTTGTTTAGCAATTAGTCTAAAAAAGCATCATCCTCAATGGAAGATTATCTGCTTTGATAATCTCCGAAGGCGTGGTTCAGAATTAAATCTTTCTAGACTAAAAAATTTGGGAATTGACTTTATTCATGGTGATATTCGCTTTTCTAGCGATTTAGATCCTGGAATGTTTAACGTCGATACTATCATTGATTGTTCTGCTGAACCTTCTGTACTTGCAGGATTTGCCTCTCCACAATACGTCCTGCAAACGAATTTAGTAGGAACGATGAATGTCCTTGAACTAGCTAGACAAATCCATGCTCGTTTACTCTTTCTATCGACTAGTCGCGTTTATCCAATTGAAACACTGAAATCAATTAATTTAGTAGAACTACCAACCCGCTTTAGCATTACTCCTGACCAGACAATACCTGGAGTATCTAATTGTGGTATTGCAGAGGAATTTCCACTCCAAAGCTATCGTTCTCTATACGGTACTACTAAACTTGCCTCGGAAATGCTGATCGAAGAGTATCGACAAGCTTATAATATTCAAGCAATAGTCAACCGTTGTGGTGTAATTACAGGCCCTTGGCAAATGGGTAAAGTTGATCAAGGTGTTTTCGTTTTGTGGTTAGCCGCACACTATTTTGAAAAGTCTCTTAGTTATATAGGCTATGGCGGTACAGGCAAACAAGTTAGAGATTTATTGCATATTGAAGATTTGTTAAGCTTGATTAATTATCAATTAGAAAATTTTTCAGAACTAGATGGGGATGTTTTAAATGTTGGTGGAGGGGCTGATAATAGTCTATCTCTATTAGAGACTACTAGACTATGTGAGGCAATTACTGGTAAATCTATTCCTATCAAATTAGAAGAAACAGCTAGACAAGGTGACATCCCCATTTATATTACAGATGCTTCCAAGATCAGCTCTAAGACTGGATGGAAACCAATCATGAATCCAGAACGAACTCTCCAAGATATTTATAACTGGATTATTGAGTATGAAAAAATGCTTGAGCCTATATTATCTTAAGTTGTTTAGTGAAAACAAACTTTTTGTGAGCAAAAACCTATGAAACAAGAGGAATACCTTAAAAAACTTTACTCTAATCGTTTTGATCATAAACAAAAAAGAGCTAAAATAGCTCTGTGGAAAACTTTAATTGAGGAATTCTTGCAAAAACATTTGGGAAAAGACTCAGTTACTTTAGATATTGGTGGGGGCTATTGTGAGTTTATCAATAATATTAAAGCAAAAGAAAAATACTTAATTGATATCAATCCTGATTCTCAGACATTTGCCAATCCTGATGTAAATATTCTCAATCTGGATATTTTGAACAAAACAGAACAGGAGAAAGTAACGGAACGCTTTGACAAAATATTTGTTTCAAATTTTTTTGAACATTTAAACAATAAGGAAGAACTAGTTGAAGTTTTGTTATTTTGCTTTAACTACCTCAAACCTGGAGGAGCGATATTAATCATACAGCCAAACTTCAAGTATTCTGTTAAGGAATATTATGATTTCATCGATCATCAATTACCAATCACCCATCTTTCTCTTCAAGAATTATTACATACTCTTGGTTTTAAAATTGATGTTTTAATTCCCAGGTTTTTACCATATTCAACTAAAGGTAGACCAGGGTCGCCTAATCTTTTGAAGCTTTATCTCAAGTTACCATTCCTTTGGAGTTTTCTGGGAGGGCAGATGTTTATCAAAGCATCCAAACCCCTCTAGTTTAACTGCGATTATAAATCTATTTTATCCTAAAATGTGGATTGTACTGTAAGTGAGTCAAAATATTATGCCCACCGTTTTAATTACTGGTTCCTCTGGTCTTATTGGTTCAGAATCAGTTCATTTTTTTGCACAGAACGGTTTTCATGTTGTGGGTATAGATAATAATATGCGGGCGGTATTTTTTGGTGAATCTGCTTCGACAGAATGGAATCGTCAGATATTACAAGATAAATATGGTGATAGTTATCGTCATTATGACATTGATATCCGCGATCGCTCGGCAGTAGAAAACCTATTTCAAGAATATTCCTCTGATATTTCTCTTATTATTCATACAGCAGCACAACCATCTCATGACTGGGCAGCAAAAGACCCTCATACAGACTTTACGGTTAATGCCAACGGTACTTTAGTATTACTAGAAGCAACTCGGCAATACTGCCGTGATGCAATTTTTATATTTACCTCAACCAATAAAGTCTATGGCGATACTCCTAATTATCTACCCTTGCAGGAGTTAGAGACTCGCTGGGAGATTGAACCAAATCATCAATATATAGAAGGCATTGATGAGTCAATGACAATTGACAACTCCAAACATTCTCTATTTGGCGCTTCTAAAATTGCCGCAGATATACTAGTTCAAGAATATGGTAAATACTTTGGTATGAAGACTGCTACCTTTAGAGGAGGTTGTCTGACTGGACCAAACCATTGTGGCGCTCAGTTGCATGGTTTTCTAGCGTACTTAATGAAATGTACTATCACTGGTCAAACTTACACCATATTTGGCTATCAAGGCAAACAGGTTAGAGATAATATACATAGTTATGATTTAGTCAAGGCCTTTTACTATTTTTATCAAAATCCTAGATGTGGAGAGGTTTATAATATTGGGGGTTCTCGGCATAGTAATTGTTCTATGTTAGAAGCAATCTCAATTTGCGAAAACATCGTAGGTAAAAAGCTGAAATACATCTATACAGATGAGAACCGCTCTGGCGATCATATCTGGTATATTTCAGATGTAATAAAGTTCCGCTCTCACTATCCAATATGGGAATATAAGTATAATCTTCAACAGATACTAGAAGAGATTTATTATGCCCAAGCATCTAGGAAAACAAACTAAACTAGTATAAAAATCAGGCGTTGCTGAATCACAATATAAATTATTCAATGCCTGCGGTGGGCTTAGCTATCGCCATATCCTTGCGGGGGCTTTCCCTTGCATTGAAATACAACGATACTTGAGATAATAAACTAACAATTTATTTTACGGTTATGGTTTGAATTACAACGTGGATATTACATGAATATTCACTCCAATACTGCTCGGTTAAGGAGAAATAGAGGGTAAAACAAGGAAGATTTTGTTCGCGTAAACTGTCCGCGAACAAAATAAATAATTAGACTTACTTTTTCTCTTTGAGGCTATCGTACAAGTCCACCCAATTTTGACGAAGAGAGTCGATGCACTCTGTTAAGTAATCGATTTGGGTTCTTCTAGCCACAGAAAGAACAGCATTAATATGGGCAGAGCTTCCAGCCTTACCCAAATGCTTGTATTTGCTCAATTTGTTAGGTTGAGTTGTGGAAAAAATTGGTTTGGTTGCATGTAACTTATAGTACCAGTAAGCTTGCTTTTTCCCGCGTGCTTGGTAACGCAAAACGCAACAACCAGGTGGTGCAACTTCCCCCGAAGTCTGAATTTGTTGAATGGAGAGTTGTAACGTCGCAATGGCTTGTTGTATGAGTTCGGCTCTAGAAATAATGTCAGAGTCAACCATCTGGCAAAACAAGAGTGCTTATGGTGATCGCAGTGTTCGCGTATTGATTACGAGAACAAGCCCGAATTTAGTTTATATTATTTTACAGCCAAAATTAAACGTAAGTACCGTCTTGTTAATGTCACTTGTTAACTTTGAGGTTCAACAGCCATACATTACCCCAGGGCAAACGCATCTAAAGTATAAGAATCCTTTAATAGCAAGGGTTTTGGCGTTTTTTAATTTAGCCTATTTTTTCATCAAGATCCTTGCCCAGCAAGGGTTTCAGAAATCCCGTGCGTTCGCCCTGTACATTACCCCAAGCCAATTACTTCTGGCAATGGATAAAGTAATTCCATCTCAAACCATAACGAACGCAATTATCAGTACTTCTTCTGTTGGACAACGACAACGAATACTTCCGACTCATGTAGTTGTGGTTTTGGTAATAGCCATGAGTTTTTGGTCATCGGACTCTATTGTATCGGTGTTCAAAAATCTGATTCATGGTTTCGCCAGTTTACGCATACCGGAATTAATACGTTTTAAAACACCAACTTCTTCATCAATTACCGAAGCACGGCAACGAACCGGAGCATCTGTAATGACACGTTTGTTTGAGATGGTTGCAAAGCCATTAGCAACGCCTTTAACACCAGGTGCTTTTTTGGGAGGGTTAAGAATAATGGCTGTAGATGGGACAGTAATGGACATTCCTGAGACTCAAGAGAATGCCAGAGTATTTGGTTATCCAGGTTCGCGTCCTGGTACATATCCAGCATTTCCTAAAGCCAGATTAGTTTTTTTAGTAGAAGCAGGGACTCATTTAATTACTGATGCATTCATTAGTCCTTATCGAATTGGTGAAAGAAAAGGAGCTTTAAAATTATTACGAAGTGTTAGTGATGGGATGTTGCTGATGTGGGATAGGGGACTACATTCATTCAAGATGGTTAATGCTGCAATTAAACAAAAATGCCATATTCTTGGACGTGTACCAGCCCACGTTAAATTCGAGGTCGTTCAAACTTTTGACGATGGTTCTTATTTGTCTTGGATTGGACCTGATGGTCAATCTAAAAAGAAGGGTGCAACCCGAATACCCATCCGTGTAATTGAATATGTTGTTGAAGAGAATGGGATAGAAAAAGTTTATCGTCTGATTACTGATTTGATGGATATTACAATTTTCCCAGCTTTACTTCTAGCGACTGAGTATCACCAGCGATGGGAAGCAGAGAATACTTTGGATGAATTAAAAGTTCATCTTTTAGGGCGAAAAACTCTTATCCGCTCGAAAAATCCTCGTGAAGTAGTCCAAGAAATTTATGACTGGTTACTGGGACATTACTGTATACGTTGTTTAATGTTTCAAAGTGCTGAAAAAGTAGGATTATCACCATTACGTCTAAGCTTTACTGGCAGCCTGAGAGTGGTTAGACGCGCTATCCCTTTGTTCCAGATTGCAATAGAAATGTTCCCAGATATCAATGTATTTTTTAGCTGGTTAATTTCGGAAATAAAAGATTTAAAAATTCCACCACCACAGCACAGAAGTAATCCCAGAGTCGTCAAGAAAACTCGCTCAAAATTTCCGAGTAAAAAACGATGTCATAGAAATAATGGCACTCCTCGACAACTATTATCCTTTCAAATTTTCAGGAAAGCAAGTTGAATACATCTATTATTTAGGCGATACCGTAAATTGTTCATTCTCAATTTATAGTTCAACAGGTTAAAAATCTTCTCAGCAATTGACAATTAAATTTTTCGAGAGTGCCTTTAGGTACAAGCAACGTTTTTAGCTGTTTTTGTTCTCGTAAATCATACGCGAACAAATTATGATTTATTCCACTATCTATTTTTCCTTAACCGAGCAGTATTGATATTCACTCTAATTCATATTATTGTTATGCAATACCAAATAATTTTGAGTAAAAGAATAGCAGAGTAAAAATTTATGAAACTTATCCTCACCTTACCTTTAAAATTATACTTTAATAAAAGTTGCCCATCTCGTTATGCCAAAATAAATTAAACTTAGATGCAGGCTCAAGAAAAAATCGGTATTGTTTTAGCAACCTATAATCCTCAGCTTGAATATTTTCAGAAACAGATCCAGTCCATTCAAAATCAGACTTGGTGCAATTGGGTTTGTCATATTGTTGATGACTGCTCGCAACCTGAATATCAAACTGCAATGCAAGAAATTGTTGGCAATGATTCACGGTTTATTTTTCATTTTCATAGCGATAATCTTAAACATTACTATAATTTTGAAAGGGGTTTGGAATACTGTATTCAAGACCACACAGTTACAGCCATAAGCTTCTCCGACCAAGATGATATTTGGCAGCCAGAAAAGCTAGAAGTATTGCTAAAAACTTTACGCGCTGAACACGCACTATTGGTTCATTCTGATTTGGAGTTAATAAACAGTGATGACCAAACTATCAATCCTTCTACTTGGGATTTTGAAGGACGTAATCCCGAAAAAACGACGGTAGAATTGTTACTACTTCGTAATGTCGTGACAGGATGCTCTTTGTTATTTTCTAGTTCTCTAGTTCCTTATATTCTACCCTTTCCCCAACAAGATGAAATTGGTTGGCATCATGATTGGTGGGTAGCATTGGTGGCAATTCAAAAAGGTAAAATTTCTCATATTCGCCAACCATTAGTCCGCTATAGGCTTCATAGTTGCAATGCAGTAGGAGCAATGCAAAATGCTGGTAATTTTTATACTGAATTTATGCTCTGGTTCAGTAAAAAATATAAAATTAGAGGTAAAAGCTATATAATTCATTCTAAGTTGAGTAAAGTGTTTCAGGCTAGATTTTACCACCAATTAGATTCAAATTGGTATAATCCTTTTGACGATAGGCAATTAGATTTTGGTTTGGGCATTCTTAAGCTCTGTTACCAAAGTTTAAAAGCTGGATATCATTCTGAAGGTATAGCACTACGAATTTTGATTTTTAAAATTTTATTCGATATTCAACGAGTTCAAAATTATATCTTCAAGGTGTTGCCCAGATTTAAAATGAATAAGAGCAATATCCCAAAAAAATGAATCAGCAAAAACCTATCTCAGTATCGATTATTTTAGTTAACTATAATGGGGTAGATATTCTACCTGATTGCTTAAACTCTATACAAAAATTTATTGATATACCTAACCATGAAATCATTCTTGTAGACAATGCTTCTAGCGACGGCAGTGTTGAATTAGTTGAGGCAAATTATCCCCAAATTCGCTTAGTTAAACAGCTAGAAAATAGAGGTTTTGGAGCAGGGAATAATGCAGGTGCAAAACTTGCTAGTGGAGAATTCTTATTTTTATTAAATACTGATACTGTACTTAATAGTAATATTATACCGCCTTTAATTGAATTGATGCAAGCAGACCCACAAGTAGGAATTATTGGCCCAAAACTGCTAAATCCAGATGGAAGCTTACAAATTTCTGTTTCGCCAGCATTAGGAATTAAGGGTGAATATCAAGCTCGTCAGCTTCATAAAGCTTATCAAAATATCTCTCAGCAACATTTGATTGAACAGAAATTTCAAGAAATTCGAGAATTCGATATTGTTGTAGGGGCTGCTTTTTTTATTCGCTCAAGTTTATTTCATGAATTAGGCGGATTTGACGAAAATTTTTTCATGTATTTTGAAGAATCAGATTTATGCCAAAGAGCGCAATATCAAGGATATAAAATTATCTACATGCCTCATGTATCTTTAATTCATTTGAAAGGATATTCGATACAGAAAGCTGCAAATTTAATGGCGATTGAATATAGACGTAGCCAACTTTATTATTATCAAAAGCATCGTCCTGTCTGGGAACAAATCATATTACGTCTATATCTTTTTTATAAATTTTTTGGCGAATTTATAACTACAGCTAATCCTAACAGTCTAAAAATTATTGTTTTGTTACTTACTATAAAAAAAAATGCCGTTAAAGTATCTGTATCTAATTAATAATATAGGGATTTTATTATGCCCATACTGGCAAATCTATCTTTCGCTCCGGCACAGCCGACAGGTTGGTTAAGTTATAGCTTGAATTTATTAAAAGAACTAAAAAATTTAGATATTGATGTATTAAGTCCAATAGAAATTTCTGGAATTAAATGTCATCAATCACCATCAGGTATGACAACAGATTTTGGTATGAAAGGGAACTTAAAGCGTCTGCTATGGACACAATTAAAACTGCCAAGTCTTTATAAACAGATGAAGTCTACATTATTATTTTCTCCGATCCCAGAGGCTCCTTTATTTTCTTCCTGCCCTTATGTTGTTACTGTTCATGATTTAATTCCTTTAAGATTTCCACAATGGTTTTCCATAACACAGCGACTTTATTGTAGTTATTATATTCGTGCTGTAATACAACAATCAAAACACGTTATTTGTAATTCAATGGCAACGGCTCAGGATTTAAACAGTTTTTTGGGAGTTTCTGAAGAAAAAATCACTGCGATTCCACTAGCGTATGATATAAAGAATTTTCTTTGCTTGGATTTATCCACACAAAACTATTTCCTTTATTTGGGACGGCATAATCCTTACAAAAATCCTGAACGTTTAATTACCGCCTTTGCCGCACTGCCTAATTACAAAGATTACGAATTGTGGTTAGCAGGGCCGACTGACGCACGTTACACCCCAAGTTTAATAGCGCAAGTTGCAGAACTAGGCATAACTAATCAAGTCAAGTTCCTAGATTATATTCCTTACAGCGAATTGCCAAAAATCATCAATGAAGCGATCGCTCTGGTTTTCCCCAGTCTCTGGGAAGGCTTTGGTTTACCTATCCTCGAAGCAATGGCTTGTGGTACTCCCGTCATCACCTCCAATCTCTCCTCCCTACCAGAGGTTGCTGGAGACGCGGCGATTCTGATCGATCCATACAACACTGGAGAAATTACAGAGGCGATGCAGGCGATCGCAACTGATTCGGGTTTGCGATCGCACCTTTCTAGCCAGGGTATCACTCATTCCCAACAATTCAGTTGGGAAAAAACAGGAAAAGCAACCGTCGAAGTGTTATCCCGGTACATGTAAAATAATACCGTTGAGTAAGGCAGGGACTTAGAGAACGCAGGAACGCGGAGAATAACAAATGAAAAATGAAAAATCCCTATGAAAGCACTAATTCTCTCTGGTGGAAAAGGTACACGCCTACGTCCCCTTACTTATAGCGGAGCCAAACAACTCGTACCAGTTGCTAATAAACCTGTTTTATGGTATGGCATTGAAGAAATGGTCGCTGCTGGGATTACTGATATTGGTATTATCATCAGCCCGGAAACTGGAGCAGAAGTCCAAGGGAAAACCGGAAATGGAGAATACTTTGGAGCAAACATAACATACATCGTACAAGAGCAGCCACTCGGACTTGCTCACGCCGTCCAAATTGCCCATCCGTTTTTAGAAAATTCTCCCTTTGTCATGTACTTGGGCGATAACCTAATTCAACTAGGTGAATTACGTTACTTCCTGCAACAATTTAGCCAACAACAGCCAGATGCTTTGATTCTCTTGCGTTCAGTTGCCAACCCTAGCGCCTTTGGTGTAGCTGAGGTAGATGAGACAGGACGGGTATTACAGTTAATTGAAAAACCCAAAGTTCCTCCTTCAAATCTGGCATTAGTAGGGGTTTATTTCTTTTCTCACCTCATCTTTGATGCGATCGCAAATATCCAACCTTCTGCCAGAGGCGAACTAGAAATCACTGATGCTATTCAATACCTAATTAATCAGGAAAAGCAAGTTTTAGCATACAATCTCAAAGGTTGGTGGTTAGACACTGGTAAGAAAGATGACTTGTTAGAAGCTAACCGATTGATTCTCGATACCTATCTGATAGCATCAGTTCTTGGCGAAATCGATGCCCAAAGTCAGATTATTGGACGAGTCCAAATCGGTGCAAAATCTAAAGTAATTAACTGCACAATTCGGGGGCCAGTAGTCATTGGTAGCAATTGTCATTTAGAAAACTGCTTTATTGGCCCTTATAGTAGCATTGCCAACAATGCGACACTCATTGATACTGATTTAGAACACAGCGTGATTTTAGAAGGCGCTAAAATTGCCGGAATTCATCAGCGCATTATTGATAGTGTCATTGGGCAACGGGCACAATTGACTCTTGCACCTCGCCGCCCCAAAGCCTTGCGATTTCTAATTGGCGATGACTGTCAAATTGAACTAACCTGATTTAATTGTTGAAAAGAGGAAAAGCCACGGTCGAAGTGTTACCTGCTAGCTGTAAAATACAAGCATTAAATTACTCTCACAATTAAGGGACTTGCGTAAAAATAAAGTACCAGTAAACCGAGTTTCGACTGCGCTCAACTCTCGATGGCTGAGGGTTGAGCGCAGTCGAAACCCGTCTAGTTGGGATACTATTAACCCGCAGATCCCTAACACTGTGGTGGGTTACTCGAAATAATATTGATGAGTATTGTACATACCAAAATTCCCGAAGTTATACAACTCGAACCCAAAGTATTTGCAGACGATCGCGGGTTCTTTTTTGAAGCCTACAACGATCGAAAATTTGCCCAAGATACTGGTATTATTACCAACTTTGTCCAAGATAACCACTCTTGCTCTAAACAAAACGTTTTGCGGGGATTGCATTACCAAATTCAACAACCCCAAGGTAAACTTGTCCGAGCTATTGTTGGCACTATCTTTGACGTAGCTGTAGATATTAGAAAAAGTTCAGCTACCTTCGGTAAATGGGTGGGTTATGAACTCAGTGCTGAGAACAAACGTCTACTGTGGATACCACCAGGCTTTGCTCACGGGTTTCTTGTGCTTTCAGAAATAGCCGAAGTTCTCTATAAAGCTACAGATTACTACGCACCCCAAGGCGATCGCACAATTCTATGGAACGATCCAGATTTAGCAATAGATTGGCCCCTGAGTGCGCCACCGATTTTATCAGCTAAAGACCAAGCCGGGAAACCTTTGAGAACTGCTGAAGTATTTGATTAAGTAGTAGTCATTGGTCATTGGTCATTGGTCAGATACGCAGCTTCTTGCTATACCCTAAGCTTACTTTTATAGTGTGCGGAAAAACTTTGTCTTTCATCGAACTAATTCAAACCACGTTAAAGAGTGGGCGTGGCTTCTCTTGGACAAATGACAAATGACAAATGACAAATGACTAAATCAATTTTGCTGATTGGTAGCAACGGTCAAGTGGGTAAGGAACTAGAACAAATCGTCTCAAGCTATGGCGATGTTACCTCAGTAGCACGCCCAATAGTAGACCTTGCCCAACCCGATAACCTCCGCAATTTTATCAGAGCAAAGCAGCCGCAAATCATTATTAATGCTGCTGCTTACACTGCTGTAGACAAAGCCGAAAGCGAACCCGAACTTGCGATCGCTATTAATGCTACTGCACCCCTGATTATTGCCCAAGAAAGCCAAAAATTAGGAGCTTTTCTAATTCATATTTCGACCGATTATGTTTTTGATGGTAATGGGTATCGTCCTTACCAGGAAACCGATGTAACTAATCCCTTGAGTGTTTATGGTAAAACCAAACTTGCTGGAGAAGAAGCAATTCGGGAAACTTGCGCCCATCACCTCATCCTCCGCACTGCTTGGGTTTATGGAACCTTTGGCAAAAGTAATTTTGTCAAAACCATGCTGCGACTAGGTGCAGAACGCCAAGAACTTCGTGTTGTTGCCGATCAAATTGGTAGCCCGACTTGGGCGCAAGATATAGCCACAGTCATCGCCCAGACGATTCCTCAGTTAACCTCAGAAATTAGTGGCACTTATCACTACACTAATAGCGGCGTTGCTAGCTGGTATGACTTTGCAGTTGCCATTTTTGAAGAAGCCCAACAGCTAGGCTTCCCTTTGAAAGTTGAACGTATTGTCCCCATTACAACTGCCGAATATCCAACACCAGCCAGTCGCCCAGCCTATTCTGTGCTTGCTTGTGGGAAAATTTCTGCAATTCTAGGGACTTATGCCCCTCATTGGCGACAAAGACTTCGGCAAATGCTTAGGGATTTGAAAATTGGGAATGAAGATTAGGGGAGAGGTGACAGGTGACAGGTAATAGAAAATAATCTATACCCTGTAACCTGTAACCTATTCCCTTCTTCACTACCCATTCCCTATTTCCTTTGACTTTTTAATACTCCCGTTTCATGTTGTATTGGCAAAACATCTAAAATATCAGTTTGGGAACAATATTTTAAATCATCTAGACAGTCAAGACGCAACAATCGTTGTCCGTGACTAGCTTGGTGGAATAATCCTAATAAGTTATCTTGCCACTGAGAGTAAAGAGCGATCGCACCAGCCACTTCATCGTTACCAGCTAGTTCTTCTGGTGACAACTGTGTTTGTTGTAAAATGCTATGAGCGATCGCACCCGCACAAACTGTATCCTCTAAAGAAAAACTACCTTCCCAACCGGAACCGACAATCCACACTGTCTCTGGTTGTTTTTCTAGGAGAAATTGCACTACCGCCGCCCGGTTAATCAAGGCAGCTGCTAAGAGATTTGGGGAGTCTTGTACCCGTTGTAAAGCACGAGTGCCATTAGTGGTACTGATAAACAACCGTCGCCCCTGCACTAATTCTGGTGTGCAATCGAGGGGAGAGTTACCCAACTCAAAGCCAGGTACTTTCGCGCCACCGCGTTCTCCAGCTCGCAGCCGTTTTTCAGCGGGCCATTTTTCGCTAACTTCAACTAACTTGTCTAAATCGCTGAATACTTGTACAGCTTCGCCTCCAGCTGCCAAAACTGTCGCTATTGTGCTAGTAGCCCGCAAAACATCGACTGCGATCGCACATTCTGGCGCTTTACCCGTTGGAGTCAATTCAGGAGTGTGGTATACAAATAGCTTCACGTGCTGGATACACCTGCTTTAATACAACTTCCGCAAATAACATTCTACCCAGTTGGTGACACTAACTATAGTTACAATTACTCTCAGGGATTTTTTTAGCATCAGAATGCACTATGCAACCCATTCAATATATAATAAACACTCAAAAAGTCTACTTTTATGCTTATAGACTTTCAGACTTACTGCATTATCCTGTAATCTAAAACAAGAACAGACTTTCTAAAACTGTATTTGGCATTCCAAGTTAGCACCACTACACATACTGACTAACCTTGCCAAACAAAAACCGAAATTTTCACCTCCACTCCGCTTATCCAAAATCTCAAATCGAAATCGCTATGGCACCTTTACCCGACTACCGCCCTAAACAACTATCTTTAGGCCCCTTGGAAGCGGAAATTTTAAATATCATCTGGGAACTTGGTTCAGCCACAGTCAAGGATGTACACGATCGCATTTTGACCGATCCCAACCGCGAATTAGCCTATACTTCTGTCACCACAGTTTTACGTCGCCTCACTGATAAAGGTTGGTTAGCCTGCGATAAAAAAGAGCGGGCATTCTATTGGCGGCCAATGCTGAGTAAGCAGCAATCAGATGTCATCAAAGCTCATGAGCAGTTACAGCGATTTCTAGCGGTGGGGAACCCCGATGTTGTTGCAGCCTTTGCTGATAGTCTGGATGAAGCAGCTAGTGAGCAAATAGCAGCGATCGCCAAACGGATTCAATCTGCACGCCAAGCCAGGGAGGAAAAATGATGCATCTGATAATGATTTTGAATTCTTTGGCAGTTGCCTGGTGGTTAAGATCCGCTTGGAATCAACACCAAGGTAATTGGAATCTGCGGTGGCAGCGATCGCTATTTTTGTTCCTCTTCCCCCCCTTACTAATTTTCATGACTGCGATCGCTGTGCTGTTCATGGGGCCTCAAGGACAAATGGGCGGGATGTATACAGGCTCAATTAGCTATTTACTAGCATTAATTTATTTGGCATTTTTTGCCATTTCATGTATTAAACTTGCCTTCCAAGGTTGGCAATCTGTAGAATCTGCCCGTAACTGCCCTCTAGTGAATGTTGGCGATAGACGAGCCAGACTACTGCAAACGGGCGCGTTGTTTGCAGGTCAAATCGGTTTTTGGCAACCAGAATTAGTGGTTAGTCAAGGATTAGTGCAAACTCTCTCCCCGGCTCATTTAGAAAGCGTTTTAGCCCATGAGCAAGGGCATCACCATTACAGGGATACGTTCTGGTTTTTCTGGCTGGGTTGGGTGCGTTCCTGCACTGCATGGTTGCCGAATACAGAGCCTTTGTGGGAAGAACTGTTAGCTTTGCGCGAACTCCGTGCTGACGGTTATGCAGCATTGCAGGTAGATCCTCTGGTGCTAGCAGAATCACTTTTATTAGTAGTTAGTAGCGGCCCCGTCTTATCAGAAATTTGCTGTGCTGCATTAGGTTCCTCTGGTGCAGATCGCTTAGAACAAAGAGTAGAAGCTTTATTAGCACCACCAGAACCAACCACAGAAGCTAAATTGCAATCTTGGCATGGCTTTCTGTTGGCATTCCTGCCTTTACTGACTGTGATATTTCATAGTTAATAAAGTAATTTGACCTAAATAATACAATTATGAAGTCAGTGAATTAACATTGTACTGACAACTATCGCATCTATTCAAAACGCAAATATCGACGCGATCACTTACTGTTCCCCAAGTACTAAACAGGAGGTAAGCGATCGCTGTTTTTTGGTTCTGTAGTTAACAAGCAAGTGATATCTGGTCGCAGTAAAATCGTTTAAGACGAGGCACTAACTGATTTTTCCAGCAATGAGCCAAGTCTTTTAGTTCAAGAGTAAAAACAGTTGCATCTGTGTAAGGGTGGGCAACAACAATTAGTGCATGACTAATTTCCAGATTGTAAAAGTTCCGAACTGCCTTGACTTGGGCAGTTACTTGCTCTAACTTATTACCGAGAAATGCTAACTCAGAAACAGCCTGTGTGCTGGATGTCCACTCAATTACATGAAGTATTCCATCGTATTTGCCCATAAAATCTAGCTTGGCAGCATAAGGTAAAATTCCTTTCCAAGGAACTACCTTTTCTACAAGGTGAACTGCACTAATTTTTTCTAAAACTGGTTCTATGCTACGTCGATAAGCCTTAATGCGATCGCAGTAGTGCGCCAAAGGCTGATTATTAAAGTGCTGCTCCATCATTTTATGAAAAGATGCTCCCTCAGTACGATTTCTATACGCAATCCAATCTGATTCTCGTTTATCTAGATTTTGCTGCCGTTTTGGAACAGTGGTAGTTTTCTTAGACCAAGTGGTATTAAACACTGTGCCTATAGCCGGACGAAGTTTTCCGTCAAATTCATCCTGGTAAAAGGATAGACCATTAAGCGAAATGGGACGTTGAAGATTTAACTCCAGTTGCTTATATTCTTCCAGTTTTTGCGTGAACGAGGATAAAGGCTGAAAAAGTCCAGATATATTCTGCTGTTGGTGATTCATGTTTTTGATGTTTAAAATATGAACTTTCCCTGATTCGTCAGAGCTAAAGGATCTATCTTTAGGCAGTGATGCTCTCAGTTGGAGATTCACTATCAATGCGTGGAGTTGTAGGAAACTCAGCATTTAGGCTAAACAGAAATATACCCCGGTAATTGAGGAAGGATGAAATGTACCCGCACTTAGATTACGTGAGTAAACAGCCACATTCATGACAGCACAAAGTAATGCTGCTATTTTGGAAGAACTTATGAAAATTTTAATGTTAGCCGTTTTGACAAAAAGCTAACAAAATCCATTTGTTAGTTTCACTTATTTTGTTAGCCGTTTTTTTATTTGCTCTACTAGCTGTTTACGTTGTTTGGAAGATAATTTTGTATAGCCATAAGAATCAACGTTGGGATCTCCCTTCATCACCCATTGGGCTGCCTTTCGCCCGTCATCAGTAATTCTTATATGCGTACTGTACTTAGGAGCCGCTATATTCTTATACTTTCGAGGTAAATTTTTATAATTATTGCGGATAATCAAGCCCCGATTTTCTAGTCTCTTGAGAGAGCGAGACAGGTCAGAACGGTCAGATGATGTGTATTCATCTGAGCTTTTATTCTCAATATTTTTCTCATAAAATTCTGATGGATGAAGCCACCACGGAAATCCCAAGTCATCAATCTCAATATTTTCCTCATTTACTATTTGCATCCGAAACTCCAAAACGCTCAAAATTCTTTTTTGTAAACGGCTGAGTTTTCGAGTTGCTTTTCTAACTTCTGGACTGTCCAAGCATTTTGGTAACTGCTTAACTGGAAACACTGAGTCTTGTGTATCAACCAAGTTGGCTATTCTGTAACCTAAGTAAGTAAGTTTGATTGCTGTGGTGCGCTTAGGTGGGGGAGTATCCGTAGATAGCCGAGGCTCACAATTGTAATTATTCCGAATGATTAAACCACGATACTCTAAATTTGCTAGGGATTTAGACCAAGAAGCTCGCTTGGATGCTGACCATTCTGATCCTTGTCCAAAAAATTTACAAAATGTCTCTCTATTGTTTCCTGGCTTCCAAGAAAATCCCCATATACTGGCTTGTCTAAACCATTCTGGTCTGTGAGATTCTTTTGCTACTGAATACCAAATTTTTACCTGATCCAATACAACAAGCAAAATTAATTTCTGTTGAAGACTAAGTTTTTTCGCAGCCGTTTTAGCTTCTAAACTATTTAGGTCTTCGTTCCACTCTGGTAAATTCACAGCAAATTAGCCTCCATACAGGTTGCTCTGTTGGATATTTTGGCACAACTGTATTGCTACTTTTATACCCTGTACCCCTGAATGATAAGACTTTGGATTACTTTGAACTAACAATCAGTGCGAGGAGATCACTTCTACTTGCTCATCTATTTTTCAACAACTTCAAAAGTGCTTTTACTAAATACTCATACTGCTCTAAAGTATTGTAAATCTGCGCCGAAATCCTTACCAACAGCCGAGGTTGTTCTTGCCACGGCATCACCTGCACTTGAATACCAAACTTATCAAACAACTCATCGTGTACAGATATAAAATCACGGTTTTCCAAAGTCGTAGGCATTGGCACAACTGCCATTGAACCAATCATCTCCTCTGGACAAAGCGGCTGCACTTCTAACGCTTCACAAAGTAGCCGTCTTCCCTGCAACACTAGCTGATGATTTTGCTGTCTCAATTCTGTCCACCCACCAGGTAGCAACGAACCCATAAAAGCGATCGCTTCTGGTACACACATATAAGCTGTAGGATCGTCTGTACCTGTCCAATCAAATTCCAACTGGAAGCGGCTTTTATCAGTGCGTGGCGAATTTGTCCCGTGGCTAATTGTCAGAGGACGAATTTCTGACTGTTTATCTCGCCGCACATACAAAAATGCTGCCCCTTTGGGCGCACACAGCCATTTATGACAATTCCCGGTGTAATAAGTTGCCCCAATCTCTCGCAAATCGAGAGAAATCATTCCAGGCGCATGTGCCCCATCAACTAATGTATCTACACCCCGTTGTTGCAACTCTTTCGCCAACTCTTGAATCGGGAAGATTAGCCCTGTCTGGCTAGTAACATGATCCAAAAGTGCTAATCGGGTTTTTGGTGAAACTCGCTCAATTACTGCTGCAATTACTTGCTGTGGCGAGTCAATCGGGAAAGGAACTTTTGCCACCACCACCCGCGCACCAGTGCGACTGGCAATAAAATCAAGTGCATTGCAGCAAGCATTATATTCGTGGTTGGTTGTAAGTATTTCGTCCTCTGGTGAAAACGTCAGCGACCTTAACACCGAATTAACGCCAGTCGTCGCATTGGGTACAAATACCAAATCTTGTACATCAGCACCCACAAACGCCGCCACCTTACTTCTGGCATCATCTAGCAGAGGTTCCCACTCCCTACCAAAAAAGCGTAAGGGTTCATGTTCTAACTGCGATCGCAATCTTTGTTGAAACTCCAGCACTTGTTTAGGACAAGCACCAAAAGACCCATGATTCAGAAACGTCACAGTCGAGTCAAGCGACCATAAGTCTCTAATGGATAATCTAGAATCCAAAATTTAAAATCCAAGATTGATAAACTCCCCAGGCTGGATTCGAACCAGCGACCAATCGATTAACAGTCGATCGCTCTACCACTGAGCTACTGAGGACCACTCACGATTTATAATAGTAGGGCTAAAAATAAGATTTGGCAAGTACTTTCGCCAATATTTTTTTTAGATGCTTAATTTAGATAATTTTTGCAGCCAAAATCCATTCAGTAACTTAAGCAGAGACTCTTAAATACTAGATAATCTACTGTAATCCCATTCGTAATTCAGCCAGACGTTGCCGTGCTTTAGCATCAATAGCATTAGCTAAAAATCTACTCTTCGATTGTTTGCGCGTATGATACTTTTGTCGCATCCGGCAGACAGTAGCTTCCACTTCCCCACAAAGTTGTTGCGCCGACAACCATTCAGCCCCATAACCCTGTATCATCAACTGCTGCGCCCGATCTGATGTAGCAACAATCACACGAGAAATTAAAGATTGGGCTATTTGGTGGCGAAAAGAAGCACAGGATTTTTCAATGTAAGTATCCGCCGTCTGCCCAAAATCAGTGTAATAAACTGATAAAAGCTCAGTGATTATTTCTTTATTGCTAGAAGAATTCTGATATTGGGCATCAAAAACAATCTGAGTTGTATAACCTTGAAACGCACTATAACCAGTCATTGCTTCCACAAGTTCGCCCCGTGCGGCCTCTAATCCAACGCTATCACGCGTTTTTTTAAGGCAAGGCCAAGCGCCTATTATATTGTAGCCGTCCACTAACAAAACGGCTTGGAGTAAGGAACGGGGCATGGTTTTTAATCACAATTTTCTAGAGTTAACAAAATTCATTCATAAGTTTTATAATAATTGATGCATTGTCTGTAACACTATGCTACACAGAATAAAAAATACGGCAACCTCATAAAACTACAACCTAAGATAGACGCACCAACTTAAAACGCGCCTTTATTTAAAAGGCGCGTTACAGTTCTTTCTTAGTAGTATTCAGGAGTGCTAAGTACAATTCATTGTACTTATTCACTCAGCACTCAATTAAGAGGCTTCGCTGTGTACCTCCATCAGACGTTGTTTAAGGCGTTGGGCTTCACCTTTATCTACCAGAGAGCCTTTTTCTAGCAAAAAAGCGCCGTCACAGTAATTTAACTCGTCTAATCGATGTGTTACCCACAAGGCTGTTATCCCTCGACTTTTGACAAGGCGACGGACACTAGCAACTAAATCTAACTGGCTATCTGGATCTAGTAAGGCAGTGGGTTCATCTAATAATAAGACTTCACAGCGACGGGCGATCGCACCTGCGATCGCCACTCGTTGTTTCTGTCCCCCAGAGAGTGCATAAATAGGTCGTCGTTGGAGGGTAAGCAAATTCACCGCTCCCAGCGCCTCCTCAACCCTGGCTCTAGTGGCAGCAGGTGGCAACTTTTCTTCCACCAATCCAAAAGCCACATCAGCACCAACCGTTGGCATCACTAGTTGATGGTCTGGATTTTGGAAGACAAAGCCAACGGGGTGTAAAACCCGAATTTCGCCAGATTCAGGAGCCAATAACCCCGCCAGCAGTCTAAGTAACGTTGATTTTCCACTGCCATTTGTACCCAAGAGCATCCAAAACTCACCCTTGGGTACTTCTAAAGAGCAAGATTTGATAACTTTCTCTCCATTTGGCCAACTGAAATTTAAATCCTTGACCTCAATGCCCACTTGAGCCATTTGTCAACCTTGGTTACTCAGCAGCTACAGCGAAAAATCCAGGTGGTCTTCCACCACCGGGGGTTGTACCATCTTTCTGAACAATCTGCACCCCAGAAATTTCACTAGCGCGGACAGCAATTTTTTTCTCTGTCTTGCCCTCACACTTGAGTTCCACAATGTCAGGATTCCCAGAACGGATTGCTGCCAAAATTAGCTGATAGACAGCCTCAGCATCCTCTGCTGACTTACGTTGTACCGAGATAGGGAAAGCAGTGTTTCTGATGCTTAAATCGATGGTAAACATTTAGCAATAATCAAATTTAACTGTGGACTCATTTTAGCGTCAGCTGACTGATTCTAGGGAAATGGGTATTGGAAGAGGTAGAGGGGCAGGGCGAAGGGAGCAAGGGGGAGAATTCAAATTACCTCTTTCCTCTCTACTCTTCTGCTTTATCTACCTCATCTGGATAAAAAATTAATTTTTATTACAAAACCCCTAGAAAAATTAGCGATTTACACCTAATATGATTAAAGGTGTGTAAAAAATTGTAAACTTGGTTAACAACCCGGTTAACTTTCTGCTTATAGAAGGCTTTTATTTAGCCATCTATAATACAGATACAACCTGTACTTATAAACATTTGGAGATTTGCTCTAATGACCATCGCAGTTGGACGTGCACCCAGTAGAGGGTGGTTTGACGTTCTAGACGACTGGCTCAAGCGCGATCGCTTCGTATTCGTAGGTTGGTCAGGGATACTATTGTTCCCCTGTGCCTTCCTAGCACTAGGCGGTTGGCTGACCGGCACCACCTTCGTCACCTCTTGGTATACCCACGGATTAGCCTCCTCATACCTAGAAGGTGCTAACTTCCTCACAGTGGCAGTATCAACCCCCGCCGACAGCATGGGACATTCCCTATTGCTGTTATGGGGACCAGAAGCCCAAGGCGACCTCACCCGTTGGTTCCAACTGGGTGGCTTGTGGCCATTCGTTGCCCTACACGGAGCCTTTGGTTTGATTGGCTTCATGTTACGGCAATTTGAAATTGCGCGTCTAGTAGGAATTCGTCCTTATAACGCCCTCGCCTTCTCCGCTCCCATTGCAGTATTCGTCAGCGTATTCCTGATGTACCCCTTGGGACAATCAAGCTGGTTCTTTGCACCCAGCTTTGGCGTAGCGGCAATTTTCCGGTTCCTGCTATTCCTGCAAGGCTTCCACAACTGGACACTCAACCCCTTCCACATGATGGGTGTTGCTGGTGTATTGGGTGGTGCATTATTGTGTGCTATTCATGGAGCCACGGTAGAAAATACCTTGTTTGAAGATGGTGATGGTGCTAACACCTTCCGCGCCTTCAATCCCACCCAGTCTGAAGAAACCTATTCAATGGTGACAGCAAACCGTTTCTGGTCACAGATTTTCGGGATTGCTTTCTCAAACAAACGCTGGTTGCACTTCTTTATGTTGTTCGTACCAGTCACAGGTTTGTGGATGAGTGCCGTCGGCATCGTCGGTTTAGCACTCAACCTGCGGGCTTATGATTTCGTCTCCCAAGAATTACGGGCGGCGGAAGACCCTGAGTTTGAAACCTTCTATACCAAAAACATTTTGCTGAACGAGGGTATCCGCGCTTGGATGGCTCCTCAAGATCAACCCCACGAACAGTTTGTATTCCCTGAGGAAGTTCTACCTCGCGGTAATGCTCTGTAGTATTAAAAGCTGATCATGACTTGAATCAGTTTTATGGTTGCCTAAAATTGACATCAGCCAGATTAAATAATCTCCTTGGCATAAGCTAAAAAAGTGTCAATATTCCCCATTCTCCAGTCATCTCCCACCAAAAGGCGGGAGATTTTTTTATATATAGCTAATATCTCTAAATTTATGTGTTATGTTAGGTGAAGGTTATAAACCCGGAGTAAATACTCTGCCCTTTTAAAACTAAGACCGCTTAGGCAATAAGGAGGTGATGCCCATGATAGAAAGTAGTAAATGCGTGGGTCATCAGGTTGCAGTTAGCCGGCTGTGTGCCGGGGCTGTTCTCTAAAAGTTAGCCTTAGTCATCTTTGAGATACTAAGTTAGCTCAATTAGCTAGGCAAGCTCGGAGTTCCTTCCGGCAGTCTGGTTGCAACCTGAAGACCCGCTAGACCGCTCTGATTTAGATCATCCGATCAAAATCAGAGCGGATAGTTTTTTATGGGTGACTTTTTAAAACTTAGATAGCAATACACGCGATAGATAAAGCCAATGCGTTTAAGTTTTCTTAAAATTAAAAATATCTTGCATCAAACCTTGGTGTATGACCTGATGTGAGCTAGAGCATTTATTTACCAAGCCTGATTTAAATATACACACACGCATTAGGCATTAGCTGATCTTCCCATAGTTTATGTGTGGAAAATTAAATGGGTCTATTTCTGTCAAATGCAAGATGTAACAAATATATAAGTAGGAATTTTTTGAGATGACACAACTACTCACGGAAACGGAAATTCAAGAGCAAGCAAAGGTTTTGTCAGGTTGGACTGTCGAAGAATCTAAGTTGTATATTACTCGCACATTCAAGGATTTTATCCAAGCAATTGAGTTCGTCAATAAACTGGTGGAACCCTCTGAGTCAGCAGGACATCATCCAGACATAGAGATTTCCTACAACAAAGTGAAGATTACACTCACAACCCATGATGCAGGCGGACTAACACAGGCAGACTTTGATGTAGCGCAGACGATTTCCGAAATTAAATAAGTGATTTCTTCTGATATCTTGCACCAGGCGACTGTGAAGTAACAGCGACAAAGACAAAACACGCATATCTGTACTCATGAGGGAAAACTAACCCGTAGCTTGATTGAGAGTAAAGGTATGCGTTTTTCTTGAAAGTTCGCGGGTTTCAAAAACCTTGATTCCTGATTTTGTTTTTTATTCCAAAAATACCAGGCAACGACCCTCCTGAAAGGCTTTGCTATGTTTGATTATGGCCCCAATTTCTACAGGCTAAGTGTAAGAAGTGATTTTTATCTGCAAGATGCTAAGTATAGAAGACTTTCAGCAATTTAGCCAAGTAGGAACTAAATGCCCTAAACTTTACTCCCTGCTTAGATATATAGATAGCTATGTGTGACAGTTATTAAGCCGATCGCTCCAATCTTGCCATCTAGATCAGATGTTTTATAATGTTATGATATAAAGATATGTTTTTGCATAAGTTAATCACATCAGTTTTTAACCCCAAGTTAATCGTTTATTAGCTTTGCAAAAACTAGAATTGTAGTAAGGCAATTATGCCTCATCCATAGGTTTCGATGAGATGTCGCATTTTCGAGAATTAGGTGGAACGAAACCAATTATCTAAACAAGGTGTGAGGAGTAAAGAAAAAATGTCTAATCTATTATGGAAATCCTTAGTGGTTAGCCCAGCAGTTTTGGGAGCAACGTTGTTAGTTTCGACAACAGCGATCGCGGCTCCAAACACAACCACTGAAGTATCACCAGCAAAACAAGTAGGTGTAGCTGAAGTTGCCCAACAGCCAGAATTGTTGGCTCAAACAACGATAGATCAAGTTAATCGTTACAGCAACGAAGGCAACCAAAATAACTCTCAGTCTCAAGTAACATCGGTTTCGCAATTTTCCGACGTACAACCAACTGACTGGGCATTCCAAGCATTGCAGTCCTTGGTTGAACGCTATGGTTGTATTGCAGGTTATCCGAATGCCACTTACCGTGGTAATCGTGCTTTGACCCGTTATGAATTTGCTGCTGGTTTGAACGCCTGTTTGGATCGCGTTAACGAGTTGATTGCCACAGCAACAGCTGACTTGGTAACGAAACAAGATTTAGCTACCCTACAGCGTTTACAAGAAGAATTTTCCGCAGAATTGGCAACCCTACGCGGTCGCGTAGATTCCTTAGAAGCGCGGACTGCTGAATTGGAAGCGAATCAGTTCTCCACCACTACAAAACTAGTCGGTGAAGCCATTTTTGCCGTTACTGATGTCTTTGGCGGTAACACTGGTGACAACAACAATACAGTCTTCCAAGATCGGGTACGTTTAGACTTGCAAACCAGCTTCACTGGTAGAGACATTTTACATACTCGTCTCGCAGCAGGGAATGCAACAGCTTTCACACAATTTGATAACGCTGGTGGTGCGATCAACACTGCTGAAGGCACACAAACATTTGAAGTTGGTAGCACTGGTAACAACGCTGTTCGGATAGACCGATTGACCTATGAAGTTCCCGTAGGTCCAGCCAATGTATACTTGGCAGCCAGTGGTGGACGACACAGCCATTATGCTGCTGTCAACAATCCTTACTTTTTCGACAACACTGATGGCGGTAACGGCGCTTTATCCACCTTTGCTTCTGAAAGTCCTATCTATCGGATTGGTGGCGGTGCAGGTATAGCGCTCAATCTACCTCTTGGTAAGGGTGGCGGCCTCTTAGGAAATAGCTCAATCACTGCGGGTTACTTGGCATCACAAGCTAATGATCCTGCTCTTAGTTCCGGTCTGACCAACGGCGATTATGCTGCTTTAGGACAGTTGAACTTTAGTGTTGGCGATCGCTTGGCTTTAGCTGCTACCTACGTCCACGGATATAGCGCAGGTGGTGCTTTATTTAACTCTGGTTCTACGACAGATGGAGATATTGTTGCAGTAGGTACTGGACAAGCAAACACTCTACTAGGTGCAGGTTCCAGCAACTCCTACGGTGTGTCAGCTGCGTTTAGACCCAGTGACAAACTATCAGTTAGTGGCTTCGTCTCTTACCACGATGTGACTGGCTTCGGTGTAGGTGATGATTATGAAGCTTGGAGCTATGGTTTAGGGGTAGCCTTACCTGATTTCGGTAAAAAGGGTAACGTTTTAGGTATTTTTGCAGGTGCAGAACCCTACTCCTTTAACCGAACAGGTGTTGCTGCTGGTAATGATGTACCATATCACTTTGAAGGCTTTTACAAATATCGCGTATCGGATAACATCTCTATTACCCCTGGCGTAATTTGGTTGACCTCTCCTGGTCAAAGCAGCGCTAACGATGATGCAATTATCGGTACACTCAGAACAACTTTCACCTTCTAGACTGTTGACTATCCATTGATAATTTAGAACTTTATTTTTCCCCGCCATCAGGCGGGGTTTTTTATTTTGAGTAGCAGCAATGGATAAACCCCAGTGATTAACCCGGGTATAGTAGGGGCAAAAGGCTTTGTGCCCCTACGTTCGCTCAAATTAACAGATCGCGCGTCTTCTATCTCGTAGCACTGTTAGGCGAACCAACCGCAGCGACTGGATTTGTCTGATTCAGATAATCGTAAACTAGTTGGGAAACTTGACGGATAAAGTCCCTCCCCCTAGTGTCCTTATAGGGACGTGTGACGAAGATAGCCGCTAAATAACGTTTTCCATTTGGCATACTCACAAATCCGGCATCACCGATGAGAAACCCGATATCTCCGGTTTTGTTGGCTATGACTGCACCTTTCCCCAAACCTGCGGGAAGCAGTGTGTGAATTGTAGTGTGACGCAGAATATCCAAAGCTTGCTCCCGACTTTGTGGAGAAACTAGCTTGTTATTCACAACTAAAGCCAGCACTCGCGCCATATCTTGAGAACTTGTGGTGTTGGTTCCTCTCAAGTCAGCCAAAAGATGCCGAATTACTGTGTCTTTCAGTCCCCAGTTATGGAAGCGCTGATTTAGTTTCGTAGCTCCACCTAAGCGATCAATAATCATATTGGTGGCGGTATTGTCACTAATGGTAATCATCTTAGTGATGGTTTCCAAAGCTGTATACTTTTTGCCAACTCGCTCATACTGCATAGTTCCAGAACCATTGGTTACTAAGTCACGTCGCATAGTCAGGTTTTCCTGAAGAGTGACTTTACCCGCATCTAAATCTTGGAAAAAGGCGATGAGAATTGGCAATTTAATCGTACTAGCTGCGGGGAAAACGCGATCGCCCCCAACATCCAAATAATCCCCAGTATCCAAATCCAGGAAAAACATTCCTGTTTTCAGGAAGCTGTAACGATTCATCAAGGCTTTAATCTGCGGTTCCAGCGCTTTCATCGGTGAATGCATTGGAACTACACCAGCAAACAGAGTGCTATCATCACTTACTGCTGGAGAAATACTCGATTGAGTCGGAGTTATTTCTAAAATGTTTGGCCGGGTTGCAGTCAATTGTATCGGCTTGGGTAACTGCACAGACCAATGATTGAGAGATTCCTCTTGCAGCTTCACCTGTGCTAAGTCGAAAGTATAATTGGGTGCTAAGGTAACTACCATACGGGTAGTATCTGCATTAAACTGCCCGATGCTAATGTCTTTAACGACTAACCCCACTCTTTGACTAGTCTGTGGATATCCTAGTTTGACTCCAGGTAAATCAATTACCAGACGGGTTGGATTGGTAAGTAATTGTACTTTGGGTTGAATATTCTCGTCTGTCGTAAAATCTAGATGATTACGATTGCTATCAAAATGCCAATTAGCGATCGCAGCAGCTTTGACAGTGGAACCAAACAGGAACAAGCTGAAGAAGCTGGGTAGAAGCCAGCTAAATTTTAAAATGTTTTCTTTGTGTGTGAGGAGCATCGGTGATCGTTTTGTGTGATGAAAATTCATGAACGAACAAAAGCCGCCCACTATTAAAGCACACATATCAAAAAAGTTTTCAATTATTGATTTATCAAAACAGAATTCAGGAGTCAGGAGCCAGAATTCAGAATTTAATTCTGTGTGACTGGCGGATAGCGGTAGCGGGGCGTTTAGCCCATTCTGACTTCTGAATTCTTGAAACAAAAAACATCAGTTACAAGTATTTAATTTAACTAGTATTTGACAAGAGGCTATTTATATACTGAATCTAAAGGCGAGTAGAAAAGAGCGTTGCCTTGGCGATCGCTATATGAACAATCTCTCTCTGCATAAAAAAAAGGCGGGCAAGATGCCCACCTCACAATATTTTGAGAATATTCTGTTGCTATTAACCCAACAATTGTTTAGCCTTAGCTAACACATTATCAACGCTAAAGCCAAACTTCTCTAGACAAACATTGCCTGGAGCCGAAGCACCAAAGCGATCAATACTAACGCAATCGCCTTCAGTACCAACATATTTGTGCCAACCGAAACTGCTAGCAGCTTCTACAGACAAACGCTTGGTGACTGCTTTTGGTAGAACAGACTCTTTATAAGCTGCATCCTGTGCTTCAAAGAGTTCCCATGAAGGTAGCGAGACAACACGGACTTTCTTACCTTCAGCCTTGAGTTTTTCGGCTGCGCCGACGGCGAGGCTCAATTCTGAACCAGTACCAATCAAGATGATTTCAGGTGTACCTTCGCTATCCACCACGGTGTATCCACCCTTAGCTACACCTGCAATCGATGTACCTGCCAAGTTGGGGACGTTTTGACGAGTGAATGCCAATAGAGATGGAGCGTTTTGCTTCGCTTTCTCGATCGCTACTTTATAAGCACCAGAGGTTTCGTTACCGTCTGCGGGACGAAAGACTAATAAATTAGGAATGGCTCTCAAGGAAGCAAGAGTTTCAATGGGTTGGTGTGTGGGGCCATCTTCACCTTGTCCAATTGAGTCGTGAGTCATCACCCAAATCGCGCCAGCTTGAGAAAGGGCGGATAAGCGGATGGCAGCACGCATATAATCTGTGAAGATTAAGAAAGTAGCACCGTAGGGAATTAATCCTGAAGTGTGCAGCGCTATACCATTACAGATTGCGCCCATAGCATGTTCCCGCACACCAAAGTGGATGTTGGGGTTTTCGTAGTGACCTTTTTGGAAGTCGCCCTTGCCCTTGATTTCGGTCAAGTTAGAGTGGGTTAAGTCAGCCGAACCACCAATCAATTCAGGTAAAACTGCCGCTAGTTTGTTGAGGCAGTTTTCTGAATGTTTGCGGGTGGGTAGTGCTTTATCTTCTGGAGTGTATTCGGGTAGTACCTTATCCCAACCATCGGGTAGTTTGCTGCTTAGGTAGCGTTCAAATTCAGCTGCTTCTTGAGGATACTTAGCTTTGTAGTCGGCAAATGTTTTGTTCCATTCGGTTTCGTAACCTGCGCCGCGTTCAACTGCTTTGCGTGTGTGGTTAAGGGCTTCTTGTGGAATATCAAAAGGCTCGTATTCCCAACCCAAATTTTTCCGAGTCAAGGCTATTTCGTCTCCACCCAAAGCAGCACCGTGAATACCAGCAGTGTTTTGTTTGTTGGGAGAACCATAACCAATGGTGGTTGTCACCTTAATCATTGATGGTTTATCGGTGACAGCTTTAGCTTCTTCAATTGCTTTGGCGATCGCTGCTAAATCGGTATTGCCGTCTTCAACGTGGAGAACGTGCCAACCGTAAGCTTCAAACCGTTTGGAAACATCTTCGGTGAATGCTACATCTGTGGAACCGTCGATGGAAATGTGGTTGTCGTCGTACAGAGCGATGAGTTTGCCTAATCCCAAGTGTCCTGCGAAAGAAGCAGCTTCACCAGAAATACCTTCCATGTTGCAACCATCACCTAAAATTACGTAGGTGTAATGGTCAACAATTTTGGTATCAGGTTTGTTGTATTTAGCGGCAAGATGCGCTTCGGCGATCGCTAAACCAACTCCATTAGCAATTCCTTGACCCAAGGGCCCAGTTGTGACTTCCACGCCTGGGGTTTCAAAGTTTTCTGGGTGTCCAGGAGTTTTAGAACCCCATTGACGGAATTGTTTGATATCTTCAATGGTGACGCTATCGTAGCCTGTCAGGTACAGTAGGGCGTACTGCAACATCGAGCCATGACCGGCAGACAAGACAAAGCGATCGCGGTTAAACCACTTGGGATTCTTGGGATTAAACTTCAAAAAGCGATCCCAGAGGACAAAAGCCATCGGAGCTGCGCCCATTGGTAGTCCTGGGTGTCCCGATTTTGCCTTTTCTACGGCATCAATAGCCAAGAAGCGGATCGAGTTAATAGCCAGTTCTTCGACGGACAATTCTTTGGCGGATTGGGTTGCAACAGTCATAATCTCTTGTTTTTAACGACGGGTTAGCACTCTTCGTAGCTTCTCTTGTTGGGGTTATTTTAGATTCCCCACAGTATCCTCATCATCCCATTCCCGCTTGTCGATGGACAAGCGGGATCTCCTGAGTTTCTGGTGATAAATCAAGCTGATAATTGGGTCATGCTGAACGCTTAAGTTATATCGGAATGATATTTCTGATACTTTGGGCATTGGGCATCCCTTCGGCTTCGCTCAGGGCAAGTGGGCATTGGGCATTGGGCATGAGGCATGGGGCATGGGGCAAACGGGCAGAGTCAGATTAAACTACTGAATTCTGACTCCTGCCTCCTGCCTCCTGCCCCCTGCCTCCTGATTTCTTTTAAACGTATTTCTTAAAGGCCAGTGTGACATTATGACCGCCAAACCCAAAAGAATTGGATATTGCCACCTCGACTTTTTGAGCGCGGCTGTAGTTAGGCACGTAATCTAGGTCACATTCTGGATCGGGATTTTCTAGATTAATTGTCGGTGGAATTTGGTCATTAGCGATCGCTAGTACTGTTGCCACAGCTTCAATACCTCCAGAACCGCCTAATAAATGACCTGTCATCGATTTGGTTGAGCTAATTGCCACCTTATAAGCATGTTCTCCCAAGGCTTTTTTGATGGCTGAGGTTTCAGTTGAATCATTCGCCGGGGTACTAGTGCCGTGGGCATTAATGTAGCTAATTTGTTCGGGAGTTATACTAGCATCTTTGAGCGCCAGTTCTATAGCTCTCGCTGCACCTAATCCGCCAGGGACGGGGGAAGTGATATGGTATGCGTCACAGGTCATACCATAACCGATCATTTCGGCATAAATGTGAGCGCCGCGACTTAGGGCGTGTTGCAGTTCTTCTAGAATTAAAATTCCTGAACCTTCACCTAATATAAATCCGTTGCGATCGCGGTCAAAGGGGCGGCAAGCATGAGCCGGATCGTCATTGCGAAAAGAAAGGGCTTTGCAGGCAGCAAACCCAGCCATTGATAATGGTGTCACAGCTGCCTCTGTTCCGCCGCAAATCATTGCTTTGGCATATCCCCCTTGAATTAAGCGGAACGCATCGCCTACAGCATTAGATCCAGCAGCGCAGGCAGTTACAGGGCAGGAATTAGGGCCTTTAGCACCCGTGTGAATTGCCGTCAATCCTGCTGCCATATTAGCGATCATCATCGGTATCATGAATGGACTACAGCGATCGGGCCCACGGTTGAGGTAGATCGTTTGCTGGTCTTCTAATACCTTAATGCCGCCAACGCCAGAACCGATCATGACACCTACCTGTTCTGCATTCAGTTCATTAATAACTAACTGCGCGTTAGCTATAGCTTGTTTTGCTGCTGAAACCCCAAATTGGGCAAATCGATCCATGCGCTTGGCATCTTTGCGCTCCAAGTAATCATGTGGATCGAAGTTTTTTACCTCACCAGCAATGCGGCAATCATGGCTAGACGCATCAAAAAATGTGATGTAGTCAATGCCATTGCGTCCACTTAATAATCCATCCCAATATTCTGTTGCTGTGTTACCTATCGGTGTAATCGCGCCAACACCAGTTACAACAACGCGTTTACGTGTATGATCTGTCATGATTCAGTTAAAGGTGGCGAAAAAGCAGCAGGCATTAAACAGTGCTGAGTTATGTTAGCGGATAGCTAGGGTTTAGCCCGTCCTGAGTTCTGAGTTTTGGAAGCACCCAAAGATGGAGAAAACTCCGAACTTTTGCCTCCGAAAACTCTAACTCCTAAACTTTTAACCGTTCAGCACTCAGTTAAAAGTTAAAGCAGTGGTTTTTGCCATAAACGCCCAGAGGGAGCGAGACAAAGCCATCTGAACTTCTCCCAATCGGAGACTGCAAGGGCGAACAGAGACTCAAAACTTTTTTTAAGCTGATGCAGCAACTTTGTTATTGATGTAATCTACTGCGTCTTGAACCGATACAATCTGCTCGGCAGCTTCGTCGGGAATTTCGATATCAAATTCTTCTTCCAAAGCCATCACGAGTTCAACAGTATCCAGGGAATCAGCTCCTAAATCTTCCATAAACTTAGCTTGTGGAGTGATTTTGGAAGCATCTTCAACACTCAGTTGTTCGATGACGATTTTCTTGACCTTTTCAAAAAGTTCCGTTTGGCTCATAAATAATAAAAGTCCTTAACCAGTTGCTAGGATCTACTCTTTAGAGAAGACATTGTTTTGAGCATATACATCTTATCGTCAAGCGCGATCGCCCGTATACTACCAAGAGTTTTTCTGTTAGAAAACCTCTCCTGTTCCTCAAAAGAATAGGGTAACTTTTCTGGGAACAGTTGTTTATGGGAGCGGGCTACGCCATCGTCGATACCGTGTAAATGCTTTTATTGTCAATTATTGCTAAATTTTTTTACAATGTCTCGATCGGTATTTACAGCCTTGCTAGCAATCAGAATATTTAGACGCTGCGGCTTTGAACCTAGATGGTTAAAGAATCGCTGAAGGTCAAACATCATAATTTTGGTGCTAACAAGGAAGTAATAAAACAGTTATTGTTTAGAGCGATCGCTCTAACCCAAATATACCTCTATGCTATCTCAGACACTCAAACTCAAGTACGCTTATTTCCCTGGTTGTGTTGCTCAAGGGGCCTGTCGGGAACTTTACCAGTCAACTCAAGCCCTTACCAAAGCACTAGGTATTGAATTGGTTGAACTTAAAAAAGCTGCTTGCTGTGGTTCGGGCACATTCAAAGAAGATTCTCAACTGTTAGAAGATACAGTCAACGCGAGAAATATCGCCCTAGCAGAAGAATTAAATTTGCCCTTACTTACCCATTGCAGTACTTGTCAAGGTGTTATTGGTCATGTAAACGAACACCTGAAAGAATGTAAGACTTCTGACCCTACATACATTGAACAGGTTAATGGCTTGCTGCATAAAGAAGGCTGTTCGCCTTATCGCGGCAGTACTGACGTTAAACATCTTCTCTACGCTTTGGTGACAGATTACGGTTTAGAGGAAATTACCAAACGTGTCACCCGGAAGTTAACTGGATTAAAATGCGCGGCTTTTTATGGCTGTTATCTCCTCCGCGCCCAAAAATCCATGCCTTATGACGACCCGTTCCAACCAGAAGCGATGGAAAATATGTTTCGGGCGGTGGGTGCAACACCAATTTATTACCGAGGCCGGACACAATGTTGTGGTTGGCCTCTTGCTAGTTATGCTACTACCCAATCTTTCAAGATGGCGGGGATGCATATTCAGGACGCTTTGACATCTGGTGCTGACTGTATAGTTACACCTTGTCCACTGTGCCACTTAAATTTAGACTCGCGTCAGCCAGAGGTGGAAAAGGTAATTGAGCAAAAGTTAGGTTTACCAGTATTGCATTTACCCCAGTTGATTGCTTTAGCACTTGGGGTTAGTCCAAAAGAACTGGGTTTAGAACGGCACGTTGTTTCCACCAAGCCAGTGTTGGAGAAATTAGGATTTTAGTTTGTGGATTATCAGGCAATACAGTTCAGATAAGACTAAAACAATTGTAGAGACGGCGATTTATCGCGTCTCAAAACCCATGATTTTGTTTTGAACCGTATTGGATTATCAGGTAGGGGCATAAGACAATACGGTTCGGTTAAAGGGAAAAGTTTTAATACATCTTTTACCCTTTACCTAGACCACAAGGAAAGTGAAAAATGCTTATCCAAACCGTATGGGAGTTTAAAATTGTTTATGCTATCAACTTAAGCAAAATCCCGTGTAGTAAAGTTTTGCGTCAAAGTGTAGCGTTTTTAATGTAAGCCGACGCATTAACAATGTAAGCTGACGCATTAACAATGCAAGCTGACGCATTAACAGTAAAATCGATTTGTTTCATCAAAGATTTATGTTTAACTATTCAAGGGATGCTTGATCACCAAAGGCTCAATATATGCTTGTAGAGTATCTTTAATTTTAGAAGGCTGGCGAACTGGAGCGATCGCAGAATAATCCGGTTTTACTGTCCAGTCGTAATGGCGAAGTAGTATGGAAAGCACAATTTTCATTTCCATCTGGGCAAATTCCATACCTAAACAACTGTGCGAACCATGACCAAAACCTACTAATGCTAAGGGATGTTTCTTATCTTCTTCACGAGGTGGTGCAAAGCGATCGGGGTCAAAGCGATCGGGTTCGGTGTACAGTTCTGGTAAACGGTGAGTCAGCATTGGCGAAATAGTCACAAACCAACCTGCTGGGATGCGATAGCCTCCATACTCAATATCCTTGAGGACACCACGATTATAGGCATACACTGGCGGATAGAGTCTTTCTGCTTCTTTTAGTACGTTGGTTAACTGTGGAAGTTGTTTGAGATGGGACAGGCTAAGGGGATTATTTCCCACAACTGCTAATTGTTCTTGGCGCAGCCGTTCTCGCCATTCTGGATGATTACCTAATTCAAAGATTACCCAAGTCAGCAAGGAGGCTGTTGTCTCATGTCCAGCAAACAGCAATAGTAATGCTTCGTTGATTACCTGTGTTTCGCTCAACTTATTGCCGTCTTCATCAACAGCGGCTAGCAGCAATCCCAAAACATCTTTTGATTCTTCTAAGTTACCCTGCTCGATACGTTGGGCGATTTCTTGACGCAAGAAAGCCACTAATTTACGCCTAGCATTTTGACCACGACCATATAAGGTAAAAGGGACATTCCATTTCAATATTGCCATACTGCTATCTATCAGTTGTGTAAACCACTGACTGGTCAGGGCAAACGCATCTAAAGTATAAGAATCCTTTAATAGCAAGGGTTTTGGCGTTTTTTAATTTAGCCTATTTTTTCATCAAGATCCTTGCCCAGCAAGGGTTTCAGAAATCCCGTGCGTTCGCCCTGACTGACTGGTTTGCTCAACTTCGCTCTTGTTATGACTTCCCAAAAATAAAAATAGGCGAGTCGCAACCATCAGGGTAAGCTGACGGAAACTAGAATTTAAGGAAACCGTTCCCCGTTCTCCCCAATCTTCGAGGAAGTCTTGCACAATATTTTGAATGGTATCGAAGTATGTTGCGATCGCTTTTCCGTGAAATGCTGGATACATCAAGCGACGAGTTAACCGATGTTCTTCCCCATCTTGTAATAAAATATTGTTGCCAAATGTTGATTCTAGGAAATACCATCCTATCCGCGACGACATATTTTCAGCCTGTTCCACCAGTACTAGCCGATTAGCATCAGGGCCAATTAAATAAGCACGTTTACGCCCCATGACGCTCGTTTTAAAAACTGAACCATGCTGCTGGAATCTTCGCAATAGATACAGTTCTAAATCCCGAAATATTTCTAAAGTCTCCCCCAAGATGGGCAAGCCATAGCTACCAGGCATTTCCTCGGCGGATTTTAGTTGCCGCATATTTGAGTATCTCCAGCAGTAATTAGCTACAGTTTAATTGTAAAGTGCAGTTAGACTTTGCAAATCCAAATTACCAATCGCGGTAGAGTTTTTCTGCGTAGAACATAATCTCTTCATTTGGCAATCTAATTTTCGGTTTTTGCCGAGGATACAAACTTTCAACTGCACCTGTATCCTGTTCAATGACTGTCGCTGCTGCTTGTAAAACTGAGTTTTTAAACAGAAATTTCATCAAAGGATTGACGACTTTGGCATACATCAAAATAAAAGTTTTGGTGATTTTGTCTGTTTCAGGGTAGAGAATATGAATTTGAGCAATATCACCAATCGGCGTTTTAGCAAAAAAAGCTGTAGTTGAAGGAAAAGCGTATTCTAGTGTGTTAGAAAGTGTTTCCGGAAGGATTCCCAAAACAGGGTTTTTGATAATTTCTCCTAACGTGTTGTTGGCTCTGATGAGTTCTTGTTTAACTGTGGCATAATATCCTTTTTCTTCAAAATTACTGACATTACAATTTGTAATCTTAAATAGTTCTTTATGAGTACCATTTTGGTGATTATAGTCATAGTTAACCATCAGGTTAGTCAAAAACTCACCCTGAATACTTTTATCCCCAGTTACTCCGAGAAACTCATATTCATCGACAATTTTTTGATGCAAATCTGGAATTGGTAATCTTGGCTCAAATCCGGCATAAGTCCAGATACAATCATTGCTAATAATTAGCTCTAATGGTTTGGTGATTGGCTGAGTGTCTTTTTTATTTCCTTGCTGTAGTCTGCCTTGTCCATCAAATTCTAGTGCATGAAAAGGACAAGTAATAGTATCTCTTTCTTGGCAAACCCAGCCGTTTGATAATGGAGCCTGCATGTGTGGGCAGATGTTATCAAGGGCAAATACTTCGCCTTTTGGGTTTTGCCAAATGACATAATCCTGTCCGTTTAAAGTTATTTTATTGGGTTTATTGACTCCTAATGTAGATTTGTGGGCGATTAACCAAGGCGCACCTGGTAAAATTGGTTCCATTTTTCCTCCAAAATATTGAAAAGTTATTTATTGAAGTTCGATAGATGCGTTAGCAAAAGGTAACGCAATCTTGGAAATTAAAAGTTGTGGGCAAGCTGGTGTCACTTGCCCTACATTGCTATTTTGAATGTTAATTGGAAAATTAAAGTCTTATCTGCAATGGACGAACTAACACTACCAAGCATTTACTTGGCTGACTTCGGCTACTGCATGGATGAGTTATACAACTAACTAAATTTTTAGTTAGTTCATATTAATGTAATAAATTTCATTTTCTATGTCAACTACCAACCAATTTTTTAGTTAATATATTTTCGTTATGATGATGGAGCAACGTGGGTCGTTCAACGCAGTCAAAATTTTCATCTAAAAAGCCGCGTCAGGTGCGTGATGCAGAAGCGACGAAAAAGCAGATTCTCGATGCGGCGGAAGCAGAGTTTGCCAGAAATGGACTTCAAGGGGCGCGGACAGGAGCGATCGCTAAAGGTTCAGGTGTCACCACAGCGATGATTTACTACTACTTCCAGAGCAAGGAAGGACTATATGAAGCTGTTCTGCAACGTCCGGCGGTGGAGATGCACGAAGGGTTTCAACAGCTAAATCTGGATCAGTTTCCACCAGAGGAGGCGTTGAAGGTGCTAGTTAAGGAAGCGATCGCTTATGAAGCTGCTCACCCGCACCGGGGAATGCTTTGGTTTCAAGAAGCCAACCAAAATCAGGGAAAGTATTTCAAACAGGCAAATTGGCAAGAAAATTTTAGCTATCTCATCAAGATTTTAGAGCGGGGGATGGCAGAAGGTTGTTTCCGTCAGATCGATCCATTTCTCACCACTCTTCATATTATTGGGGTTTGTAATTTATACTTCAACGCTTACGAAAACATCAAGCATACTAGACCTGATTTGCAACTGCTAAGTCCAGAAATGATTGAGCAGCATACTCAAGCAGCAGTTAATTTTATTTTGGCTGGGGTGCGACGTACTGGAGATTAAGGATTGAATATTGGGAAACTGCGATCGCTTAACTTAAAATCTGCGTCAAATCCAGCACAAACCCAGGCAATACATCCTCTCCTGATAAGCTGGTAGGCGAGCGTAAAACCTCAACTTCCTGTCCTGGGCGGTAAATTTCCACCTGTTGGTTCTGAGGGTCAATCAGCCACCCTAAACGCACACCGTTGTCAATATACTCCTGCATTTTTTGTTGCACAGTCTTTAAGCTGTCTGAAGCAGAGCGTAATTCTACCGCAAAATCTGGAGCAAGCGGTAGGAATTTAGCAGGGTCGGGATTTAGGGCTTCTAATCGCTCCCGGCTCACCCAAGACGCATCGGGAGAACGGTTTGCACCATTGGGGAGTTTGAAACCTGTAGAAGAATCAAAAGATAGTCCTGTACCATCAGCGTCAGTCCAATTACCTAAACGCTGTGTCAGTCTACTATTACGATTTCCGCTTTCCCATCCAGTTGGTGGCATGATAATTAATTCTCCCTGTGCTGTGCGCTCAAGTCGCAAATCTCGATTATTTTGACACAGTTGGAAGAACTGCTCATCTGTTAGTTCAATGGTGGGGCTGAGGTTTAGAATCAGGGCAGTCATAGTTGCCTCTCAATCTTGCTAACTGTAGCGTAGCATTTGGTTGACATACTAGGTTGTTATTAATTTTTTAGTATTAAATTTTACATATCCTTTTAAAATTATCTAAGTTAAAAGCTTATATTGTAAATCTGATTAATATTAGAGAGTATATTAAATGAAAGAAAGACAAAAAACAACTAGGTTTAACGGAATATCAAAGTGGTTATCTAACTCAGTTAGCGAATCTGAAGATAAGCGGTACACACATCGTCTGCTCACAGAAGATAAAAGCCAACGAGATATAATTATCAATGAATTAATATTAATCGTTCAAAAAGCCCATGAAGATGCTCGATATCGTCTTCGTAAATTAGCAGGAAATTCTCTAGCCCCATTTGGAGATTTTTCAGAAACCGATCCAAGCGATGGCTATCCTGAGCGTCTTCATATTCAGACACTCAAAGGTTATTTTGGAGAGATATTTGCAGGAATTATTGCTGAAAATTTTGCTCCTTTTGGGCAAGATAATTGGGAAGTTCCCGCTTTTCTCTTTCGATTCCACCCAGTTACGTTTCAGCATTTAGAATTTCTAAAGCAAACTGGAGAAACTGCAAAGCCACAACCTGGACGTACAGGTGATGATTGTCTTGCCTTTCGGCGTAATAGTGAAGGAATAATTATTGCTTCTTTAATTTGCGAAGCAAAATGCACAGCCAATCATGATACAAACATGATATCTGAAGCACATATAAAAGCAAATAAATCAAGTGGATATCCAGTTGATATTCCACAACTTATTGATATTTTGCAAGATTATAATGATGATTTATCTTTTAACTGGAAAAATGCTCTACAAGTTTTACAGCTAAAGATAAATCTAAATAAAGTTGATAAAAATTATGAGAGTTGTTATTTAATTAGTTACACATGTGGTCAGCATCCTGTCAAAAAGCTAACTTGGATGTCTCCTAAGAAAGTACACGAAAAATATACAGCAGAAAGAAGACTCGAAGCAGCTGAAATTCATCTTCATGAAGTTGAAAATATTGTTAAAACTATCTATATCCAGCAGAAAGTTTCTACACCTTCAACAGATATTCCTGCCCAGACAGTTCAACAACCAGATGATGCAGAGATTGCAAAAGCTGATTACTCCAAATGGTAGAAATTTCTTAGAATGTTATTTACGTCAAAGTTATCAAAAGTGTAAAGCTTTAGCATGGCGTTCTCAAGTTTGTGGAATCGAACGACTAGCAAGAGCAGAATCGTTTGCTCTTTGTACCCCTACAGGTTCAGGAAAAACAACGATAGCTGAAATTGCAATTCTGCAAAGCTTGTTCTTGAAAACAACAAATTCTAACAATTTTAGTAGTTCGGCTCCTTTAGTAATTTACTTAGTGCCAAGTAGAGCGCTTGCCACAGAAGTTGAATCAAATTTATCTCGTGTTTTAAAGCGTTCTACTAATAACAATGTCATAGTTACAGGTTTGTATGGAGGTACTGACTGGGGGCCAACAGATGTATGGCTGACATCAGAACAACCAACAGTTTTAATTTGCACTTACGAAAAAGCAGAAGCTTTGATGAAATTTTTAGGATCTCTATTTATCCGTAGAGTATCGCTTATTGTACTTGATGAAGCCCATGCAGTTCAATTTGATGGTAATAAAGATTCTTTGCAAAAAGCTGAGAATAGATCCTTACGCTTAGAGTCACTAGGGGCAAGACTGTTTACTTATGTAGAACAAAATTATAGCCGAATTATTGCACTATCCGCTGTTGCATCACAAACAGAAAACGCATTAGCAAGCTGGATAGAAAATTCAACTGATGCTAGCCCAGCAAAGACAAATTACAGAAGTACACGTCAATTAATAGGGCGGCTTGAATGCTTACCAGGAAGAAGATTTGAAATACGCTATGACTTACTTGACGGCAGAAAATTAGAATTTCAAGAAGGTGGTCAAGCTGACACACCTTTTATTCCAAATCCTTTTCCGACATATCCTCCTGTGCCAAAAGGGAAAAATGAAGGAGCTGAGAAGAGGTTACGCCCTTATCTTTTCTGGGCAGCTATGCACTTAGCTGCACCAGATGAAAAAGGTCAAAGGCGTGCTGTTCTTATTTCAGTCACACAGCAGCCTGGTGGTTATGCAGAAGACTTTCTGAAATTGTTGAAAACATGGTCGCAAATAGAAATGCCTGCATTTTTTCAAGAACCTATAGAGGCAGAAAAACTTGAGGTTTGGCAAAAGTGTTTACGTTCATGTGAAGATTATTTCGGTACTAAATCCCGCGAGTATCAGCTGTTAGAGAAAGGAATCATAGTACATCATGGGAAAATGCCAGGTTTGATGGCTCGATTACTTATCGATGTCATAGATGAAAAAATTGTACATTTAGTTTTAGCAACGTCAACTCTTTCCGAAGGGGTTAATCTTCCTTTTGAAACAGTATTGATTCCAAGTTTAAGACGTGGTACGGGAGAACTAAATATTCGTGAGTTTGGTAATTTAGTTGGCCGTTCTGGAAGACCTGGATTTGGCACAGAAGGACGTAGTTTAGTATTACTTAGTAATCCATCGACAGATTGGAGCGACAAAGAAGCACGTAAAAGATACTTATCTTTGATAGGAGAATTCGAGAATCAAACACAGGCAATTAACCCAAATGCAAATCCTCTAAGTCCTCTAGCAGAATTGCTGCTACGTTTGGAAGAACAATGGCAGCTAATTTTTATTTATAATAGACAGGATAATTTTTTAAACTGGCTGGAAAAAACTGCACCGATTAACCCTGGTAATAATCTTTCTGATGCACAATTATCAGCTATTGAAACTCTCGATTCACTAGATAGTATTTTATTGTCTGCCATTGTCGAAATTGAACAACTAGAAGCTAAAGATTTAAGCCCTAATGAATTGGAGGAGCATCTACAAAAAATTTGGCAACGAACCTTTGCTCATTACGCTAGCTGCGAACAAGAAAGATTAGAAAATTTATTTATCAGGCGAGGTAGGGCACTAAAAACAGAAATTTATAAAGATTTGTCACAGCGTCGGCGCTTGTATCGTACAAGTTTACCACCACGTGATGGAAATCAGCTTTTAACTCTCTATCCTAGACTTAAAGAACAATTAGCAGTGGGTGGAGATTATGCTATTTGGACAGTAGAAAAACGCTTTAATTATATTCAAATATAGTTAGTAATTTAAGCAGTCTGTCCAAATTCAGACTTAGTGACTCATCAATAAATGTTTCTTGGAATGAAATATTGCACTGGTGGCTTGACCCTACTAAAGCAACTAAACAACCAAAACCGACTCAAATTTCAAAATGGCATTCATATATTAGCCAAAATTTTGGATATCGATTTAATTGGGGTTTAGGAAGTATTATTGCACTAGCAATAGATGAAGCTTTTGGTGGCGAGTTAGTTGAATCATCATTGGAAAACTGGTCACAAACTGGGCTACCTTGGATTGTTTTCTGGATGAAAGAACTTATTGTATGGGGAACTTTAGATCCTGTAGCTGCATATTTGCTTGCTAAAGTAGAAGATGTAACAACTCGTAAACAAGCTGAAGAATTAGCGCAAACTTACTATCAGTATATTAGTGAAAGACAAACAGAAGTCAATGAACATCTTAATGCAATCAATATCAAAAATTGGGTAGAGCAATAATTTTCTAGTGTTGAACGAAATTTACCAACTCCTAAACCTCCTAATCAAATTAATGTCAATCTGCTGAGAGATTTCAGTAAGGCTCCAAGTAAAAATTGGAGAGTAGTACCAGTAGAAATTGGGGATGATATTCAATGGTTTGATTTAGCAGGATTTCCGCTTGCCATTTGCCAAAAGCCTGAAAAGTGGCAGTCTGATTTTCTAAATACCTATGACTTTATGCTAGATGCGGAAAATCGAGTTGTTTCATCAATGGTTTATGTTTGACTTTACGAGGGATGTTTGAATCAGTAAAGGCTCAATACAGCACTTCCGTCTGTTATAAGGTACACTAGATTAAAATATAAATACTTTTAAATGAAGTCATACTCTGTCGAGCTTCGAGAAAAAATAGTTGCGGCACATCTTCAGAAAAACATCTCAATCAGGAAAGTAGCTAATATATTTTCCGTCTCAAATAGTTTAGTCCAAAAGCTTGTAAAACAACAAAAAGTTGAAGGAAATTTACAATCCAAGCCGCGAGGAAAGCCACAATTTAGTCATCTAACAAATGCTGACATAGAGTTGACAGAATTAGTTGCATCACATCCAGATGCAACATTAATAGAATTGTGTGAATTATTTGCAGACAAGACTGGCAATTTCGTAGGTCGAAGTGCAATGTGTCGTGCGTTACAGAAATTAGGATTAAATCGGAAAAAAAAACAAAGCGGAGTACCCAAGCAGGCACGGAGAGAGTCCTGAATTTAAGATTAGATTTTTGGGAAAAGGTCAAACATATAGAGCCAGAAAATTTAGTATTTTTGGACGAAACTGGCGTTCTACTTGGTTTAACAAGGACTCATGCCCGTTCACAAATTGGAACAAGAGCTTACTCTCTTAACCCCTTCTATCGGGGATGAAAAGTTACAGTAATTGGAGCAATTAGTATTAAAAAAGTAGTCGCATTAATGACAATGAATAATTCAATGGATGGCGTTGCAAATGATGTATTTATTGAGAAGTTTTTAGTACCAGAGTTATGGTCAGGAGCAGTCGTAGTGATGGATAATTTATCCGCGCATAAACTCGATTCAATTGTGCCAATGATTGAAGCTGTCGGCGCTTCAGTTCTTTGTTTATCCCCATATTCTCCCGATTTTAATCCAATTGAATTATGGTGGTCACAACTCAAATCTTTCTTACGCAGTTTTGCTCCAACTACAACAGAAATGGTTGATAAACTAATATCAGTTGCACTCGACTTAATAAATCCTCAACATTTAAGAAACTGGTTTGCTAATTGCTGCTACTGTACCTCATAACAGCCGGAAGTGCTGTATATGCTTTTAGAGGCTATTCGTGCTTTTGATTCCATAACTGCTTTAAGCTTTTTCTCGCAAATTAGGTGATTGCTTGCATCATTGCGCTATAGTCTTTCTTATTTTTATTCTGTCAAAGTGTCAAGTTTAGCCAGTATTCTTAAGCCTTCTTCTGGGTTGCCAGTTGCAGCCATTGCTTTAAATCTGGTATTGGCATCAAATTCTGCTAGGGCTATCGTAGAAAGTTCTTCAATCAGCTTCTTTACACTTATTCCTTTAGCTTGAGCAACTTCTTTTAATCTGTTGTGTTTTTCGTCTGGTAAACGAATAGTTAAAGTAGCCATTTTTGTTTAACTCCTAATAATTTCTTTGGGTTTTAAGATTGATAAGTTAGGAAATAAAATTCAGCATTTTGGAAATCTTTAATTACAAATTCCGCGCAGTGTTACTAGCCTTCAACTTCGGATAAGCAATGCGTTTGTGGTGAAATTGCTGCCAAACATCCACAAATATCTGGGCAATTTGTGACATCTCTTCCCGCTTTAATCCTGAATCAACGAGTTGATTGTCTTGCCATTTAGCACGCAGGATATTATTCAGCATTGTTAAAGCTTGTTCGGTGGAGACATCTTTAAGCGATCGCTTCTCTCCCACACGCTTACCTGAACTTGATGCTTGCAGCGATCGCAACGCTGCTTCGCAAGAGTCCGCTAACATCACAATTCCGGTCTCGCGTGATTGGGGAATCGGGCCATCGTAGCGAAAATCTGCGTCGTCTACTGTTAAACTTGGATTTTCCTGAGCCATTTGCTGGGCTTGGTGATGGAAATAGGCAATTAGCATCGTTCCCTGATGCTCTGGAATAAAAGCTTGAATCGCTGTCGGTAAAAGGTGTTTACGCGCCATCACTAACCCTTCAGTTACGTGCTTTTTGATAATCTCTGCACTCTTCCAAGGGTCTTTAATCTCTGTATCATGTTTATTCGGCCCCCCCATTTGATTTTCAATAAATCCAAGTGGGTCGTGCATTTTACCAATATCGTGATATAGTGTCCCAGCCCTAACTAGTTCAACATTGCATCCTAGTTCTTTGGCAGCAGCTTCGGCAAGGGTAGCTACAAATAACGTGTGTTGAAAAGTTCCAGGAGTCTCTGTAGCGAGCCGTTTTAATAAGGGACGATTAGGGTTCGCCAACTCTGCTAAACGGATGGGAGTGACTAAATCGAACACTTTTTCGAGATAAGGACTCAACCCTAAAGCTACAACACTCCAGCCTAAACCGGATAAACCAAAAAACCCGGCTTCTCGGAGAACTATATACCAGGTTGAACCAAATGCTTGACCAATTAAGATTTTAACAACCAGATAAATGCCGCCCTGAGTTAAAGCGATCGCAAGCCCTAATAATGCCAATTCTTCACGCGATCGCAATCGTTGCGCTATGTAACTACCTAATATTGCCCCACCAGCACCAGCTAAAAGCGCAACTTTGCTCATATCCAAGATAACAGCTAATATCGGCAACAACAGTCCAACAACTGTTAACCCTAAAGTCGGGCCGTAGAAGCTTCCCAACAATAAACCAAGGGCGCTCCAAGTGGTGTAAGGCAATCCCATTGTCACCAATCCTGGCACACTTAGAGTTAGCAATAAAACTAATAGGCGATCGCGTTGTCGTAATTCATAATCAACATGGCGTTCTACCCAGACAAAAATGCCAATGGCGATCGCAATCAAGCCTCCTAACTTCAACAACCCCCGCCATTTTACTTCTCGGCGAACCAAGCGATAATGCTCCAGCACCTCTAAGTTCCATGCAGTAATTTGCACTCCTCTTTTGACAATTACCTCACCATGTCGTACCTCTTCCATCACAGGTGGCACTCCAGCAGCAGCCTTTTGAGCGTTTACTCTCGTTTCTTCTTCATCTTTTTGCAGATTCGGCTTGAGTACAGCTAACAACAGGTTCTTTGCCAAAGGTTGGGCGGATTCTGGTACAAAGGACTGCAATTGTAAACTCACCGCATCCTGTAAGATATTTTTTGGCAGTCCTTGTGGGATGCCTTGGGTGAGAATCCGCTCTGCACTCTGATGGATTCCCATTTGTGTTTTTTCCCACTCCACATCTGACAAATCCAAAAGAAAGGATTCTTCATATACTGCTTCTGGGGTAACAGTCTCTAACTGTAAAAGTTTGGTAGTCGCTTCGGTGTATCTTTTGCGTGTTTGGGAAATTTGGGCAATCAGTAAAGACAAGTTTTTCTCAGAAGTTGTGAGGCGGTAAGATTCTAGTTCTGCAACTGCTTGAGTAAAATCAGTACTTTGAGAAAAATCAACTGGCTCTGTTTTCTGTGGTGTTGTGCGCGGTTGGCGTTCCTGATTGGGTGCAGCTATAGATGATGAACGGGATGAGGCGGTGGTTTGTCCTGTTCCTTTCTTTTGCTGATTTTTACTATTTTCTACGGCAACTAGTACCGCTTGCCATTCTGAGTCATTACAAGAACGGAGGTAACGCTGGGTAGAGATGGGCAAAACTACAGGATCAAAAAAAGGAAAAGCTCCAGCAACAGCGCGAATTTCGTTACCATCATCCAGAAGTTGCTGCAAATTTTCGTTGATTTGTTCGTTCATTCGCGCATCCAGCATCAACACTTGTAAGGAGCTTCTACTGACGGCTTTACGCTCGGCTTCTGTTTTTTTCTGATCTTCGATTTTAGCTGTATAAGGCGCTGTAATCGTTTGGGGCGCGGGATGTCCTACTTGCAGTTGAGTTTGGTTGTATAATTTTTGCCCAATAACGCCTGTAAGGGATAATACAGCGATCGCTAAAATTCCTAAGGATCTCTGTTCATGCACCCAATCTAAACAGACTGAATAAATACTACTCTTAGTTGTCACCGATTTTGCCTTTGACTGGAGCGCTCTTTCTTGTTTTCGACGAGCGCTTTTGTCATTGCTTTTGGATAAAAATAAGATTACATTCTTCTGGAAAGTCCTTAAAAGTTGCTTTCTATCGCTTTTACTTTTAGGGCTTCTCATTAACTTTCCTTTACGGCGTAGTCCTTTGTACTGTCGCCGCCAGTGAGTCAATTGCTGGGTTAAGAACTGCAAAAATTCCTGCATTTTCATTATCTCTGCCTGCAATTGCCTACTTTGATAGCTCAAAAAAAAGACAATCATCAGGGAAATTTTATCTGCTACTGTTGCAACTACGGTGACGGAGGCTAATTAAAGCTGATTTGCCACAATAGCTACTGACAGAATCTGTCTGAGGTTTGCTGAAAAGTTCTAGTATATAAGACTAGTACACTATAGCAATGGGCAAAAGCCCCTTGTCTAGTTTATTGAGATGCTAGCTGGATTTAATTCAAGCTTGTCCTATTATGTTTTATCGAACAGAATTCAGGAGTCAGGAGTCAGAATGAATTCTGACTCCTGTTAGCGGATAGCTAAGGTTTAGCCCATTCTGACTTCTGAATTCTTCTTCAACAAGCTAATTTTGAGAGTTTAGTACCCGCACCATTGTTCGGTGGAAATAAAATTAACGCGATCGAATAACGCGGGGAGCTGCGTAAACTGAAAGCAAAGCCTCCTCACATCCCTGTGTTAACTCTCTGGGATTTAGGTCAATATCATACACTCCTGACCACACCGCCACAAATGCATCGGTCAATTTTAACATTTGGGAAAAGCTAGTTAATCCCCATGCTGGAGAATTCCTTTGCAAGAGCAAGACTTGCCAATTTACAGGGATTCCGCCTATACCGTTATATGCTCCTGATAAAGCACCAGTAATTGCACCTGTAGCCTGTGAGCTTAAAGATGTAACATCTTGCACTTTAGAATTGCCATTGTGAACAGCCTGCAAAACTGCAAGGCGAAAGTCTTCTAAGGTACTCAAAAAGCAGTAAAATGCCATAGCAATAGTATTACTGAGTTTTTCTTCCCTAACAAACTCAGCTTGCGCCCTTGACAATCCCGCCCCTTGCTCTAATAAATTCTGGACTTTTAATAATTTGTTTGGTATAGATGTCGGTGTTTCACCAAGAAAAGAAATTGTTTGTGGGATGAGGGTTAGAGGGTCGAGTTTTTCAGTTAGGGCAAGAGATATCGCATAAGCTACCGCGAGTGTTCCATCCCTTACTACTGGGTCATCTTCCCAGATTTTGAGTACACGCAGCAAGTTTTGTCGCAACTTAATCGGATTTTCGTGAAAAAAAAGTGCTATTGGTAGTGTGGCAATAATTATTTTTATCGATATATCATCAGCTGCTAAATGAAGAGATTCTTGCTGCTGACGCGCTATCCAATCATCGAAATCTAATTTACCCAAGTTAATTAAACTCTCAGTACCCAGAATCGCCATTCTACCTAAATCTAGGTAACTCTGAGACTGTATTTTACCATCAGATGTTAAACTTCCCCCCAGAAATGCTCCGAGGAAAGTACCTCTAAATCGACTTATAGGAGAGTACCGCATAGAATTTTAGATTTTGGGTCGCACTTTTGGTGCGCTTCTAGCGTAACTTAGATTTGGGATTGAATAATTTAACTCCAAATCTAAACTCTAAAATCGATTCATTTTTCATTCTTTACGTTTCATTTTTTCTTAAATGATTTACCAAAGCTTGTAAGCCCAACAAGTAACTTTGAACACCAAAACCACTTATTTGCCCGATCGCAACTGGGGCGATGTACGAATGATGGCGAAAATCTTCCCGGCGGTAAATATTACTCAGATGTACTTCGACTGTGGGCAAATTAACAGCCGCGATCGCATCTCGCAATGCCACACTTGTGTGAGTATATGCCCCGGCATTAATCAAAATTCCTTGATGTTGTCCTAATGCCTCATGAATAGTATCTACTAAAATTCCTTCATGATTTGACTGCAAGGAAAAAACTTTCGCCTGTAACTTGAATCCTTCTTCTTCTAACAGGCGGTTAATTTCAGCTAGCGTCAACGAACCATAAATTCCTGGTTCTCGTTGTCCTAGCAAATTCAAGTTTGGCCCATGCAGTGCCAGAATGCTTAAGGGTTGTAATGTCGAGTTCAGCACTTTAGCTCTAGTGGCGACGACGCGAGCGATCGTTCACAGGAATCGGAATCAGTTCCGGTTCCGGTTCAGCCTCTGGCCCTAACAGGCTCTCAATCAGCCTGCGTGCTAATTCCTTAAGCTTTTCCAGCACCTTTTCTATATAGTCCATGAACTGAATGCTCCTGAGATACTACCTCAAATTTTGATTAACAGGTACGCAGAAAATGGCACATTGTCGTACCTCTGGCTTCCAACTGGGCACAGACACAATCCCGTATTTGGGACATAAGCCACTTCTAAAATTTGGCGTTGTGTTCTCCCTTACTTTTTAGAGTATCACACTTGCAACCTACAGAACTGCATCCTATCAAGGATGAATATCAAGGGTCAAGAGTTTAAAGATCGGACTTTGGACTCTTGACTACGAATTTTAGATTTACGCTAGGGTAGCGTTAGCGAAGCGGTAGCGAGTCATCGAGCGTCCGTAGGTAGGAGCGTCTTTTAGATTTTAGATTTTGCCTACAAGGGGGAGCCACTGCGGTGGAAGGATTCTCCGGCATAAAGCAAGTGGCATCGGGGTATGAACCGCAAAATTCTATTTAATCCAAAATTCGAGTTGCACTGGAAGCGCACCAAAGCTAGGATTCAAAATCCAAAATTAGTTGACTTACAGTTAGCCTTCTGTGACTTTCTTTTTCGCAGCCGTCGTTGACTTAGCAGTTGACTTAGCAGTTGACTTAGATTTGGAAGTCGTTGATTTAGTCGTTTTGCGAGTCGATTTCGTTGTCGATGCCTTAGCTGCCAATAAGTTAAGCGCCTCAGTCAGGGTTATATCTTCTACAGTTTGACCTTCTGGGATACTCACATTAGTTTTGCCATGCTTGATGTAAGGGCCATAAGGGCCATCGTAGATGTTAATTGTTTCCCCGTCCTCTGGATGTGGGCCCAATTCGCGTAAGGCTGCCTTGGACTTGCTATTGGTGGAACTGCGTCCCTTTTTTGGTTCGGACAATAATTCCAATGCACGCTCTAGGCTAATTGTCAATACATTGTCAGCAGCTTTAAGGGAACGGTAATCTTTCCCTTCCTTACCCTGGTCATGAACCACATAAGGGCCAAAGCGTCCCAAACTTGCTTGGATTTTGCTGCCTGTGACTGGGTGAACTCCCAATGTCCGGGGTAGTGCCAATAGACCAACAGCCATTTCCAGGGTAACGGTTTCTGGGGTGACACCCTTGAGTAGAGAAGCTTGTTTCGGTTTGGGGTTTTCGTCGGTTTTATCGCCCAATTGGACATAGGGCCCATAAGCACCGATTTTCACATAAATCGGTTCCCCAGTTTCGGGATGCCGACCTACCTGGTCAGGGCCTGTGATTTTTTGTCGCAGCAAAACTTCTACCTGTTTGGGGTCGAGGTCAGCTGGGGTCAAGTCTTTGGGAATTGAGGCGGTGATTACCCCCTCACCATTTGTAACTTCAATGTAGGGGCCATATTTACCAATACGGACTTTGGCATCTAGATTCTCCAGTTCTACAGTCCTAGCTGTGGTGGCATCAATTTGACTTTCCCGTTCTTTTACCAGGGTTTCCAGCCCTTTTTCTCCCAGATAAAATTTCTGCAAGTAGGGTAGCCATTTTACCTCACCTGTAGAAATGTCATCAAGGGTTTGCTCCATCTTCGAGGTAAAACTGGGATCAACAATGTCTGGGAAATGTTTTTCCAGTAAGTCGGTGACGGCGAAAGCGGTGAAGGTAGGAATGAGGGCGTTACTCACCAAATGGGCATAACCTTTGTCAATAATTGTGCCAATGATGCTGGCGTAGGTACTGGGACGACCGATACCTTCACTTTCTAAGGTTTTCACCAAAGAAGCTTCGGTGTATCTAGCTGGCGGTTGAGTTTCGTGTCCAATTGCTTCTAAATCTGTACAATTCGGATGATCTCCCACTTTCACATTGGGCAAAATTACTTCCTGGTCTTCCAGTGCTGCTTCTGGGTCATCTGAACCTTCGACGTAGGCACGTAAATATCCAGGAAATTCAATCCGTTTGCCAGAAGACCGGAATCCAGCATCCTCAACTTGCAATTGCACGCTAATTTGAGTTTGTCGGGAATCAGCCATTTGACAGGCGACAGTCCGCTTCCAAATCAAATCGTAAACGGCAAGTTCTCGACCGCCCAAACCAGTTTCTTGGGGAGTGCGAAAGGTGCTACCGGCTGGACGAATTGCTTCGTGCGCCTCTTGTGCGCCTTTGGATTTGGTGGTGTATTGGCGGGGTTGGGGACTGAGGTATTGTTGACCGTAAAGCTTTTCTACAGAACTCCGAGCAGCTGCGATCGCTTGATCTGACAAATGCACCGAATCTGTACGCATATAGGTAATATACCCTTGTTCGTACAAATTCTGGGCAACCCGCATCGTGTCACGGGCTGAGAGGCGCAGTTTCCGGTTAGATTCTTGTTGCAACGTCGAGGTGGTAAACGGTGGCGACGGTTTGCGCGTCACTGGGCGTTCTTCGATGTCGGTAACACTCCAGGTTTTCCCTGTTAGGCGTTCCTTGAGGGCTACCGCTTGATCTTCGTTCAGCAACAAGACATTACGACCTGCGATAATTTCTCCAGTCGCTGCGTCAAAATCGCTGCCGTTAGCAATTTTGGTTCCTGCCAATGTTACCAACTGGGCACCAAAGGGCGTTTTTTCCTTTGACAAACTGGCTTTCAAATCCCAGTATGTACCCTCATGGAAAGCGCGGCGTTGGCGTTCTCTAGTGACTAAAAGCCGCACAGCTACAGATTGCACCCGCCCAGCAGATAATCCCCAGGCGATTTTTTTCCATAGTAGTGGAGATAGGGTATAGCCTACGAGTCGGTCTAAAATCCGCCGCGTTTCTTGAGCGCGAACCAACTGCTCATCGATTTGGCGGCAGTTTTTCAGAGCTTTTTTGATTGCCTCTTGGGTAATTTCGTGAAACACCATCCGCTTAGTGGGAACTTTCGGCTTCAGCAATTGGTATAAATGCCAACTAATGCTTTCACCTTCCCGGTCTTCGTCTGTTGCCAGAATCAGTTCATCTACATCTTTAAGGGCTTCTTTAAGCTGGGTGACAATTTTCTTTTTGTCTTTCGGGACAACATATACCGGTTCAAAGTCGGCGTCCACATTTACCCCTAGCTGCGCCCATGTTTCCCCCTTGACGGCAGCAGGAATTTCACTAGCCGACTGGGGGAGGTCACGCACATGACCCATAGACGCTTCCACCCGATAGCCTGCTGGCAGGTAGTTGCGAATGGTACGAGCTTTGGTTGGAGATTCGACGATGACGAGAGTTGACATGGAAATTTCAATAAAAAGAATAGCTACTAAGCTAAACAGTCAAATTGAGGTAATTTTTGCAAATTGTCAAGATAAAAGGTCGCGCTTAGGGCGGTGACTTAATCCTCACATAAACTGTCTGCTTGGGAGAAAATCCCCTGAACTTGTGGCCCCGTCTGTCCCAAAGGATAGAGAAGGCTACGCTGGGTGTGAATTTCCAGCTATTTCAATCTTTAACTTATCTAACGCATAATTGGCGACTACAGTTTTAAAATTTGGGGAATTGGGAATGGGGAATGGGGAATGGGGAATTGGGGAAGGAAGGGAAGAATAACTATTTATTGCCCAATGCCCAATTCCCAATTCCCACTTTCATATAGCTTGTGCCAAAATTAAACCAAATTTGAGAGCAAAAGCGAAGTAGGGCTTGTAGCTGTGTCAAGAAAGCAAAACTATGCAACCAATTCGTCAAGGTGATGTAATTTTACTGCCTGTGCAGCAAATTGAAGGACAAAAAATACCTCACTTAACTTTGGCAGAAGGCGAAGTTACGGGGCATAAGCATCGCATTACTGAGGGAAATGCCGAATTATACGATAAAGATAGCACACTATACTTGCGTGTGTTTTCAGAGTCGGCATTGCTTACCCATGAGGAGCATAAAGCTATTTCTATTCCCCAAGGTGATTGGATGGGATGGTGAAAATTCAGAGGGAATACGAACCGGAAGGTTGGCGATATGTCGCTGATTGAAAATTTAACGCCTGAGCAAGAGGCTTTGATTCCAGTTTATCGGGAAAAGTGGAGAGCGATCGCGCTTTCAACTGAGCGGATTGATAAAGAAAAGGCGGCGGAAGTCATTAAAGCTGCATATACAGCGATCGGTAAACAACAGCCGGAAATTATTTTTTGTGACAGTCCTTATGCAGGTTTGAAAATTATTCTTAAAAAGCGAAATAATAAATTAAATTCGAATAACATAAATTTAAATAACAATTTTATTAACTATATTTCTACAGCTTTAGTTAATAAAACTTCAAAAACATTATATAAACTAGATAGGCAGGTTATTAGGCAATTAACTATTTTTAGACTAGATTTTATTATATCTGAATATGTATTTGAAAAAAAATTAAAATTCAAAATTCAACCTAAAATGAATTTAGATCGTCTTTGGTTAAAATCACAAAAGTTGGCTAGTGATTGTTGTTGGTTAGATTTTTATATATCTGTATTAAATTGTTCTTACAGCAAAATAAGATGGAAAACCTTACAGTCTCTATCAAGATTTTGTGGTTGGATTTCTCCATTTGAAAACCTTTGTATTATCTGCGATCGCCCCCTTCACCTACGCTTTGACAATGAAAACCGTCTCCACGCTGAAGGCGAACCAGCCATTGAATTTACTGATGGATATAGCCTTTACTCATACCACGGTGTAACCTTGCCTGAAGAATACGGTAAAATTCACCCGCAGCAATGCCAATCTCAATGGCTTTTAACAGAAGAAAACGCCGAACTACGGCGAGTGTTAATTCAGGGTATCGGTTACGCCAGAATTTGCCAAGAATTACAAGCTATTGAATTAGATATTTGGCAAGAATACACGTTATTAAAAATTGATGCTGATGTTGATGAAGAACCAATTTACTTATTAAAAATGACTTGCCCCAGTACAGGGTTTATTCACGCCTTGCGAGTTCCACCAAATATGAATTCAGCGCGTGAGGCAATTGGCTGGGTGAATTGGGGTGTAGACCCAGAGGGATTTGGTATGCAAACATAACTGCTTCAGCGACCTTCCCCATTTAGAACCATACTAAAAAAGCGTAAGACTATTATTATTGTCTCTACTTCTGGTAGCGTAGCGGGCTAGATGAAAATGGAACAGCCATAGAATCGCTATATTATTTTGAAATATCAAGCCCAGCAAAAATACTAGGTTTTATTTTTGAAACCACACACAAAAAAAGACGCAAAGGATTAACTTGCGTCTTTTTCAATATTTGAAAATTAGAAAGTGAATGTGGTTCTCACTGTCCCAATCACGATATCATCGTTTTGATTATTATGATCTGGCGCTGTTAGCCAGATAATTCCTGGGGTGATGCTGATATTGTCACTCAATTTATATTGATAGAAACCTTCAATGTGATATGAAGTGTCTGGATCTTTGTTGATACCTGCATTACTGAGAGAACTGCTGACGCTGGTAACTTTAGGTTCCATACCCACAATAATGCCTGCAATGTTACCTGTTTTACCAAGATCCGGAAAAGCCAGTGTGACGGCATAGTTCCAGATGTCAGCATCGCCAGGAGTGACCGAAAGAATGCGAGCTTTGGTCAAGCCAGCCCAACCGCCAATCACAAATTTTGAGCTAGGTTGAAAGGATGCTTCTATACCGTAGGAGTTACTAGAAGCATTTTGCAAGATGTTATTGGCGTTATTGCTACCACCACTACCATTGGCAAAAAAAGTATTGTTGTAGGCGTTAAGGTAGGTTAAACCAAGGGTAATTTGGTTGCTAGGCTTAACAGTTAACTGCGCCATAGCACCATAAGCACCGTTGAACAGTCCAGAGCCTAGCTGAGGATTAGCAGCGTCATTCGCTAAATACCCCAAGCTTAGTTCCAGCTGATCGCTGAACTCGTGTTTGATTCCGATACCAGTACCATTGGCTAGATAATAAATTGGGTTGCGAGTTCCAAAATGAGAAAGGGCACCGCTACCACCGTCCCCATCTAAGTATGGGTTAACTGTGTTAGTGAAATCATCAATTGCACCTGCATTTGCTTCCAGGGTGATGCCTGTTTTACTACCGAGAGGGAACTGATACAACAGTGCGTCTATCACAACTCCATTACTGTTGTTACCACCAGCAAATCGGAAGTCACCTTCTGGTGTAAAGGTAGCAGTGTCAGAGAATGGGTCTAAGTTTGTTGCCTGAAGTCGTGTTCTGAGTAAATCTTTTCCTGTGAAACTGGTGTCGAGGTTCAGACGTACCCGATCTGCAAGGACAGCATTTTGGTTGACTTCTTGACCATTAACTGCATTACCACTGACGACACTTGCGATCGCTATTACTACTTCCGCATTCAGCTTGGTTGTGGTTGAGAACTGATTCGCCTCCAATTCAGCAGTTTTAGCTTCTACTGCATCTACACGGCCTCGGAGTGTCGCCAGTTCTGCTGAAAAATCTTCTTGCAACTTTTGTAATGTTGCTAAATCTTGTTTGCTAACTAAATCGCTTGTGGCTGTAGCAATAAGTTCGTTAACGCGATCTAGACAAGCATTCAAACCAGCAGCAAACTCATATCGCGTTAATGCGCGATTACCGCGATAAGTACTATTTGGGTATCCTGCAATACAGCCATAGCGCTCAACCAACGACTGCAATGCTTGGAATGCCCAGTCGGTGGGTTGTACGTCGGAAAATTGAGATACGGAAGTAACTTGCCCTGTTATGTGAGTGTTTGTGTCTGGACTAGCTAAAACTTGCGGTTGATTGATTTCAGACGTAGCGGATGTTTCACCTGCAAATGCAGCAGTATTCACAAATAGCATTGCACAGCAGACTGCTGGACTAACTAGCAGATATTTACAGAAATTTTGCATTTTTCTCCTCACACTTATCTCCAATTCACACCCAAAGCACGTTTTTTTAACGTGTATTTCATGCAAATATTTGTCAGTAATATTATCAGAAATAGACAACCTTTTTAACAAAAAAAGTCAAGAAATCCTAATTATTCAAGGAAAACTAAATTGCAGAGGACTGTACCATCTGACAAAGTTTTGTTGTTACTCATTACACAGGAAACTGAGAATGATATTATGTGTTGGGAATGAGAATGAGAATTATTATAGTCTAAAATTTAGAATACGTCTCATAGACTTGCATCCATTTTGAGGAGGAAAACACCGTGACGATCAATGGCAAAGGGCTGATCAGAGGAAGACAAAGAAGCGGCATCTTGTCCATAATGACTCTATTAATGTTGTCGATGATTGCTAGCTGTAGCCAATCGAATCCGAATCAGGGAACAATACCTGAACAGTCACCGCAAGCACAGGCGACTGTATCCACCCCAGTAGCGCAGTTAGGAAAAACTAAAGTTGTGACGACATTTTTGCCGATATATTTGTTTACTAAGGCAGTAGCTGGGAATGTGGCAGATGTAGAAATTCTAGTGCCGCCTGGTACGGAGGTACATGAATACCAAGCGACACCCGAAAATGTCAAAGCGATCGCAACCGCGAATGTGTTAGTAAAAAATGGTTTAGGTTTGGAGGTATTTCTGGAAAATACGGTCAAAAATGCTCAAAATACAAAACTAGCTGAAATTGATGCCAGTAAAGGTATTAAACCCTTAAATGAAATTTCACCTGTTGTAAAAACAGCGAAGGAGGAAGAAGACCACGATCACGCCCAAGGTAATCCTCATGTTTGGTTAGATCCAGTTTTGGCAAAACAACAGGTAACTAATATTCGAGATGGATTAATTGCTGCTGACCCTGTGAATAAAGCTACTTATGAAGAAAATGCTGCGGCTTATATTAAAGAATTAGAAAGTTTAAATAATGAATTTCAACAGACTTTACAAAAAACTCCTAGTTGTACCTTTATTACCTTTCATGATGCGTTTCCCTATTTAGCAAAACGCTATAACCTCAAGCAAGTTGCTGTGGTGCAAATACCCGAAGATCAACTTTCACCAACTGATGTGCAAAATGCAGTTAATGCTGTTAAAAAGTACAAAGTTAAAGCTTTGTTTAGTGAACCAGGAGTAGATAATAAACTCCTAAGTAGCCTCTCCAAAGACTTGAAATTAACTTTGCGTCCTCTGGATTCCCTGGAAACTGGCGAAACAGATCCACAGCATTATTTCAAGGCAATGAAAGCTAACTTACAAATTTTGGAAACGTCATGTAAATAGGTTTGTCATTTGTCCTTTGTAAAAACTAATGACCAACGATCAATGACTAATGACTAATGACCAATGACTAATAATGACTAAGAACCAATGACTAATGACATTGCTATTTTAAAAGTAGAAGGATTAACTGTCTATCAAGGTAGTTATCTAGCTGTTCGAGATGTTTCTTTTGAATTATTGCCAGGAACAGATACAGCCATAGTTGGCCCCAATGGTGCTGGTAAAAGTACCTTAGTAAAAGCGGTTTTAGATTTGATACCTCGAAGTGCTGGTACGATTGAAATTTTCGGTCGCCCAATTGCAAGGCTGGGGCGTTTGCGTCATTTATTAGGCTATATGCCGCAAAACTTTATTTTTGACCGCAGCTTTCCTATTTCTGTTAGCGAATTGGTGGGACTGGGATGGGCAAAGGAAGGAAAAAAGGGAGATTTATTTTTCTCCAAGCTGTGGAAACAAGACAGAGAAAAATCGGCAGCAGTAGTAGAAGCTTTGCGGCGAACCGATGCTTATCATTTACAGCATCAAGCTATTGGTACTCTTAGCGGTGGTCAACTCAAGCGGGTGTTGTTGGCTTATTGTTTGGTAATGCCTCGGAAACTTTTGGTACTCGATGAAGCCTTTGCTGGTGTTGATGTGCAAGGTTCAGCAGATTTTTACGCTTTGCTAAATGAATTAAAGCGAGAGGAGGGTTGGACGGTATTACAAGTTTCTCATGATATTGATATGGTAAATCGCCATTGCGATCGCGTGCTTTGCCTGAACCAAAGCATTGTTTGTACTGGTAAACCGGAAATTGCCCTTTCACCGCAAAACCTGTTAGCCACATACGGCCCAGGTTTCAGCCGTTACCAGCACCAACATTAAAGCTTATAAGTATGAATTTCTTCAATGATTGTCAGATATCTTGGCTTGCGATCGCCAGTAGTAATGACTTGGTAAGCTTGTTAACATTCCCCTTTATGCAGCGTGCGATCGTCGGTGCTGTGTTAATGGGAATACTTGGTGGGATGTTGGGCAGTTTTGTCACCTTGCGCCAGTTGTCCTTTTTCAGCCACGCCGTTGGTCATGCAGCATTAGTAGGTGTGGCGTTAGGTGTACTACTCCAAATAAATCCGACTTGGATGCTATTACCTTTTACCTTAGTTTTCGGCGTTATTGTCCTCTACTTCATCGACAAAACCGATTTAGGTAGCGATAGCGTCCTTAGCATAGTGCTATCTGGGGCATTAGCGATCGGTGTGATTCTCACTAGCCTGATTAAAGGATATCGCGGCAACTTGATGGCTGTGCTGTTCGGGGATATTCTAGCGATCGATACCACAGATTTGATTTTGACGCTGTTAGTACTGGTGGGAGGTAGCATATTTTTACTATCAACCCTGCGACAGCAAATTTTGTTGACCCTTAACCCTGATGTAGCACAAGTCCAAGGCGTTCCCGTCCAATTGTACCGCTATATATTTGTGGTTTTGCTTTCACTCGCCGTTGCCGTAGCGATTAAAGCTGTCGGCGTTTTACTAGTGAACGCCTTTTTGGTTATTCCCGCCTCTACTGCCAAATTGATGAGTCACCACTTTAGCCGCTTTCTAGTCATATCGGTGATAGTTGGTTCCATCAGCAGCATTGCTGGCATCATTGTCTCTGGTATTTTCAACCTTGCTTCTGGCCCAAGTATTGTTCTTGTACAATTCCTGCTATTTATAGCTGTTTTCATCTGGTTTAAGTTGAATTTGAAAGCTGCATAAATCTTTTTTCTCCAAGGGCTTGCTATATTTTGGGATGTTTGCTACATTTATTAATCGTGGCTCACAAAAGCCCAAGCCGGGATAGCTCAGTTGGTAGAGCAGAGGACTGAAAATCCTCGTGTCACCGGTTCAAGTCCGGTTCCTGGCATCATTAAAAACCCTTGAAATCGTTTGATTTCAAGGGTTTTTTGGTTTTTAATCCCTGAAAAATAGAGGATAAATGTTCTAGTCTTTATGCCATTTTTGGACGTTTTTGATACCTTTAGATACAAAAGTGGTGTAAATAGTGTAGAGGACAAGTACACCATTAATACTTATGTACCAAAATTCTTCTAGGGAACGAGGATATAAAGGATCTTTATCAATCATTAACTCTAATGGTCGAATACAGTTGAGATTTCACTATGCTGGTAAGCGCCATTTATTACTTGTCCACAGGATGGCTAGATACTCCTGCTAGTCGGAAACTGGCAAAACTTAAAGCAGAGGAGATTGAGAAGGATATCTTATATGAGCAGTTGAACGAGACTTTAGCGAAGTAGCGTATTGAGCTATAAATGCTCAAAAAATACTCAAAGTGCTGTATTAAATACAAAAAGACCAGCCTCCCACAGCTGGTCTATAAAATATTTTTTTTGCGTTGTCTTCTCAAGAGAGTTAAAACCCAATTGCGCGTTCCCAAAATGCAACGGGCAACTTTTCTTAACAATATTGTAACAGTCAACACAGATTTTTCAGGAATATTCATCAAAAAAAGATATTAGCAAAGCTTAAATGCCTCTATCTATTAGAAGAATTCAGTAGAACGCAGGGTATAGAATGATAAAACCAGAGGTAGAGGAAGCAGAAAAGAATTGACCAATACTTCTCTACCAAAGGCTGCGCCCTAAGCGTAGCTATGCCGCAGGCTTTACGACTACGCGGTAGTTGAATCTCGACTTCTCCTAACGGAGACGCTACGCGAACGCTCGATTTTCGCGCAGTCGAAACTCAGTATAAGTGACTAGTGACTAATGACTATTTGTGGTTTTCCCCAAAGGATGCTCTCCTGCTTGTAAATTGCAATTCCCGGTTTTGCTCCTTTGGGTTTGTAAACGTGTTTTGGCTGAGTGTAAACTACTGGCACTTGCTCACTCTGACGCGCGCGACTGTAGTAAGCAGCAAGATTAGCGACAAATTGCAAATCAGCTTCTTCTGCCACAGCACCGGGTTCTAGACGTAGTAGTAGATGACTCCCTGGAATTTCTTGAGCGTGGAACCAGATGTCATAATCCCCAGCTACACGAAAGGTTAATTGGTCATTTTGGCGATTGTTGCGACCGATTAATACTTCAAAGCCGCTGGGGGTAAGATAACGATGAAAGTTGGTGCTAGGAGGTTCGTTTGCACTGCGACTGCGATATTCTGGATCTTCTAGATACTTTTGTCCAATCAACTCTTCACGGATTTCTTCTAAAGCTCGTAAATCTTCTGATGTTTTGTAGGTGTCTATCTGAGCGATCGCAGCTTCTACTTGTTCTAAATAATCAATTTCTGTCTGCACTTCTAATAATAGAGGTTCCACGGCAGCACGTGCGCGTTTCAGCTTTTGGTGCTGTTTGTAAAGACCTTGAGCATTTTGGACAGCATTTTTATCTGGCTGGAGAGCGATCGCTACTGGCAAATTTGTCTCAAAATCAGCAAGGATAATTTCTTTCATCCCTGGTTCCCAGTTTTGCAGGTGAGCCATTAATAAATCAGCTTTTTGTCGATACTCGTCGGCTTGATCTGATTGCTGTAAGCGCGTTTTAAAGGTTTGAGCTTTGTTGCGTAATTTCGCCAGAATATTATTTAATTTCTGACTCAACTGATGGCGCAATTGAGAAAATAACTGTTGGTCAATTTCGTTACTATAGTAAAGGTTGAGCAACTCCTGGATATTTTTGACTTTTTCAACTACACCCCAACCCATTACGGTGTAACCATCTTTTGTCCAAGCAGGTTGAAATTTCTTGGAGTCCAAAGCTTGCAGCCATTCTTGCCAACGCTCAAACAACCGTCGCCAATCGTCAGGGTTGAGAGTATCGGTAGATGTTTCTGGTGCGATATTTGCTTCTAACAGCATTAACTCCAGCAATGCTGCACTCAAGCCACTATAACTTTTCAGTAATTGCCGCTTGATTGCTCCTGGTACTAAACTTACCCGTTCTTGCCAACGTTCTTGAGATTCGCTCAAACTGGGGACAGTTCCAGTCAGTTTTGGTGGTGTTTCATAAGGTTGTCCGGTTTGGATGGGACGGACACTAGATTGTTGCTGACTGACTTGATGGGCGGCGGTGATAATTATATTGCTAGCGTCGGTGAGAATAACGTTGCTATATTTGCCCATGATTTCTGCATAGACATGATATAGAGCGCTTTCTCCGGGACGACGGGCAAATTGCAAATCAATAACACGCTCCCAAGGTGCGATCGCTTCAATACCCACTAATGCCAAACCACCCAATTGGTGTATCAGTTGTTGGCTAAAGGTAAAGGTATCTGGCGATCGCGGTGGGGGATCGCCAATACAAATGTGTGCAGCTTGGGGATGCCAAGAAATCTGTAGCCAATCACGCTGTTTCAGAGTGCGTAATGCTATGGCAATAGTATAGCGATCGCGCTGATAAACCTGTTCTGTCCGCGAGGGCAGCCAGTTAGCGCGTATTTCGCTACAAGTAGCTGTAAGGGTAGTGAAGTCAACTGGTTGCATAGCCATTCGCGTTCAAAGGTCGATGCTCAGTATACTTCCATCATCTCTAATATTGATATTAATGTAGGGTAGATATCCCCCAATTGCTCCCATAACAAATATAGAGACGCAAAATTTTGCGTCTCTCTACAGATATTGCTATGTAAAATGATTTTATCTGAAGTGGATTAAGTTGCTTGAAACACTATTTAGCAACCAATGCAGGTTCTTTTGCTGATGGTTCTAACAATTGAGTGTAAAGTTCACTCAACTGAGTTGCGACACCATGCCAACTAAATTTGTTTTCAGTACGCTTTCTGCCAGCTTTACCCAATTCGTCTCGCCACTCTGGATTAAAGAGAATTCGGTCAATAGCAGACGCAAAAGCACCTACATCTTGTGGTGGTGCTAATAAACCAGTTTGTTCATTAACTACAGTAAACTGAAGTCCACCGACATCACTAGCTACAACCGGCGTACCGCTTGCCATCGCTTCGATCGCTACGAGTCCAAAGGGTTCGTAGTGACTAGGAACAACGCAGACATCGGCAGCTGCATAATAAGTTGGTAAAATATCTTGACTGAGACGACCAGCAAAGATGGTCAAGTCAGTGATTCCTAATTCGTGGACGATTTGCTCAATGCGATCGCGCTCAATGCCGTCGCTGTTACCTGGAGTACTACCACCGCCAATAATTAGCTTGAGATTCTTCGAGTCTCGTAGTTCAGACTCGTTAACTGCACGCACTAGGGTTTCTATACCTTTGCGTTGGTCGAAACGCCCTACATATAATACAACTTTGGCATCTTTGGCAATTTCCAGTTCAGCTCTAGCTGCTTCTCGCCCAATGGAACCAAAACGCTGAATATCTGTACCGCAGGGGATAATATCGATATTACCTTCAGTGGAAACTAGCGATCGCATGTGTTGCTGTTCTTGCGGACTGGTCGCCACAATTCGCTCTGCTGTTTCTAACACCTGTTTTTCTACCGCTAATCGCTGACTAGCAATCAGAGGAATATTTTCTATCGTGTTGTACTTGACTGCTCCTAATGAGTGATAGGTGTGAACCTGTTTACTCTCTTGGATTGTCTTTAACTGCATCCCCACCCAACTAGAGAGCCAATAGTTAGTGTGAACTAACTCATATTTAATCTCATTTTTTGCCTGAAATTTGAGGAAATTATCCACAAATTCTGGCAAATATTCAAAAATTTCATCTCGCGGCACAAACTCAAGGGGTCCAGCTTTTAAACGAATAGTTCGGCAATTGTCGCTATGTTCAACAATCGAATCTTGCTCCAGACTAGCCTTGCGGGTAAACATATCAACTTGCCATCCCAGCTGCGCTAGTGCTTCACCCACTTGGCGCACATAAACATTTTGTCCCCCAGCTTCTTCTTTCCCTATTTCAATCGCCGGGTCTCCGTGGACGGAGATCAAGGCGATACGTTTTTCGGTGGTAGAGTTCATAGTTTGTGTGTTGCTGATTTTAACAAAGCTCTAGGCTGTTTCAAGTACGTGTGTAACACACTTACTTAAATTGTTGAGAAACTTTGATTAATATTCATTTTAATTTAATATACCTAATATTTTTTTACATCTTCTGCCAGAAGTATAATTTTAGGTTAAGTATTTATATTTATTTTCTTTAGATAGAGGAAAATTTATACCTTATATTTCATACTTTTGATAGATAAAAATTATAGTTTTTCACCTTTTTTTATGCTTATCTAAATTAATTAAATAAACACTTAACGTGAATTTGACAAATTGACAGCAAAAATTAGGAGTTAGAAATTATATTCACCATGCCAAAAATCCCACCCACAAGGGAATAATATTTTTGATTTTTTTGGTAAATGTAAGCAACTACCCGACTTAAAAATTGACCCCGAAGTCAAGTAAGTCTTAATTTTGGCGTGTAAAATTGACAAGTATTTATGAGTGTAGCTAAGTAGCTAACTGAGAATACTATATGTTATTTTTACAACCTTAAAAGTGGGATTAACATTTGCTGACTATAGATAAACCTTTATTAATTCTCCTTGACATCTGATGTACAGGTGTAATTTGAAACTAGGAAAACGCTTACTTCTGAGATTGAAGTTAAAAGCAGCTAGTAGTTCGCCAAGTGAACTTAGCGGGGTAAAGGGTAAAGGGGAAGGGAGAAAGGTTTCAAATCCCTTACCCCTTACCCCTTCCCCTTTACCCAGCCATCACGCAGCATTTTTGGGTTGGCAGACTACTAGCACAGTTAACTCACCACGTTGAACTCAAGTTGTATTAAGTAGTTATAATAACTGTTAAATATTGATGCAAAATCGGGTACTTTATTGAATTTGCTTCGAAAAGTTTCAGATTATATTTTCAATCATTAATAAATTTCAGGAGCAAATCAGGTGTTTACTTCAACCTTACTCGCTGCTGCAACTACACCCCTGCAATGGAGTCCGACAGTTGGACTGATTATCATTATTGCTAATATCATTGCCATTGCCTTTGGGAAATCGACCATCAAATATCCCAATGCAGAGCCAGCACTACCCTCATCTAATCTTTTTGGTGGTTTTGGTTTACCAGCCCTTTTAGCAACCACTGCCTTTGGTCATATCTTAGGAGTGGGAGCTGTTTTAGGGCTGCATAACCTGGGAAGAATTTAGGTTCTTGCCCAAGTTAGCCTTTATTTGATGATTCTTTTGTCTCCAGCATTGAGCCAGAGAGTGTTAATTCTCTGGCTCTTTTTTAGAGATAAATTGTCTAATATTCGCTGGATTGCTCTTAAATTCTAATCTGTACTAACTCTTAACGAATGTCCACTCAAGTACCTTGATGGGAGCTTCTTGTAGCGCTTGAGTTAGTTGGGCACTGCTCTCAAATTTTACCTGGGAAAGGTCGCAGGCTTCAACATTGACCGTGAATTTATCATCTTGGAAGGGCCAGGGTTTGACAACAACCAAGTTATCACTGCGCTGCATGATGTCATAGCGCTCACCTTCAGGGCCCTTGCTAATTTCTAAAAACCGCTCATCGTCAGGTAGTTCTTGCTGACATAAGATGAGAGAAAGGCGATCGCACCACTGCATAAACGCATAAGCTGCATCAACTTCCTCCTTTTTTATCCCCAGTTCCTTCCGCCAACGTTGCTGGTTTTGAAGTTGCTCATCCAAAAGTTTGTCTAGTTTGGAACCCTTACCCCGGCTTCCCTCATTTAGACGGCTGATGTGCATGGAAATTAATAAAGCTACCCATCGTCCACGGTAAAGGGCATTCTTTGCCAAATCAGCCAATTTCTGTACCTCAGCATCTACATCGGCATTTGAGGACAGCATGAAGTCCTTTGGCGCACCGGCTTCAGTCAGAATATCTTCTTCCCACTCTTTCTCTAAATCATCGTGATGAGAAATTGCAGCGATGGTTTCATACAATCTTACTGGCGCATCTTTACGTCGCCATTGCCCCGCCAGTTGAGCTGCTAATAAAGCATGGGCACGATGGTAAATGACTTCCCAACCATTTGGCGTAGCGTTGACAATCACAAATTAATCTCCTGATTGTTAGTTTTGATTTTGAGTTGAATGTGAATTCAGAAACGTCGGGCTAGATATTGAAGAGGCGATCGCTCTGACTTTTTCAGTGTGACTTATGATTTACACCCATTTTAATTTGAGTGCAATATAGTCCATCCTTCATAACGCAGAGATATGTAGCCAATACTCCCAACTTCTTTAAGAAATCGGGAGTATAGTTGTTCACTAACCTTCGGTCGAGGAAACAGGGAACAGTGAAGATTTTTGGTTAGATGCCCCCTTTTTTAGGGGCAAAAACCTCTCAAAATCCTCCTTTCTAAGGAGAATTTTGGAGTATCTACTACATTTTGGTTTTGTAGAGAGATGTGTGTACCCTGTAGCCTAAAAAAGGGGAGGGTTAGGGGAGATCAATAAGTACCCAAAATCACAGGTAAATACTTTTCAACAAACTTCTAAGAGTGGCTTTCTAGGGGATTAGCAACGTATTTGAATGTTGGCTCAGAATTCCAAGGGCCACGCTCATCTTTACCATTACCGTTTGTAGATAGGTTGTAGTAAAGAGCAACAGTTTCATCTGGCTTAATATTACCAAAGAACGGATCTGTCAACTTACCCAGTGAATCTAGAGCTTTCATAAACATCTGGGTATGAGAAATTTCTCGTGTTAACAGATGGACTAAAGTTTCTTGGGTTCCTTTGTCAGTTGCCAACTTAATTAACTCTTCGTAAGTCTGACGAGCGCCGGCTTCTGCTGCAACATTAGCCCTTAAATCACGGACTACATCTCCACCTTCATTCAAGTAACTTGCAGTCCAAGCATTACCCTGACTATCTAGAAAATGAGGCCCAATCCCGCGAACTGCAAAGAGAGTACTCTTATAAGCCTCTGTTTGATCCACATTTTTGGTATGAGCCTCAATCAGTTTACCAACCATTTCTAAATGGCTGAATTCCTCGATTGCAATGTCTTGGAGCATATCTTTAATTCCAGCATTTTCAACATGGAATGATTGCACCCAATATTGTAAAGCTGCACTAAGTTCTCCAGTAGCTCCGCCAAACTGCTCTAGAAGTAATTGAGCAAAACGAGGGTTTGGTTCACTAACGTTAACTGCATGAATAGGCTCTTTTTTGTGAAAAAACATAGATTTACACTTCCAAAAAATATGATGTTACAGAAGGGATTGAATGGTCTTTTAGGATTGTTCCACAGAGAGCTAATTTGATGTTTTATAGCTTCTCTACCTGGGAAACTATAAGACCAATAAAATACAGCGATCGTGTGAGTGTTGATAACTACCAATCAGCGATTAGGCATTGCTGCTTCTTCTAATTAATCCCCATAGATAAATGGCAACAATTGCACCAAGCACAGCCACCAAAATACCTGGAAGAGTTAAACCAGTGCCAGCCGCAGTAATTTGCAGAGTTCCTGTTCGCAACAGGGTAAAGAGACTTCCACCGACGAAAGCACCAATGATACCTAAAATCATTGTGGAGAGAATTCCACCACTTTGATAGCCAGGATAAATAGCTTTAGCAATCGCACCTGCCAAAAGTCCTAAAACTACCCAAGCAATAATACTCATAACTGCCTCAACAATCTCACTTCTATCTAAGTTATCAACTCTGATTCAGAATTCTTTCTACCAGATGGGATAAATGCTAAATCCAAAAGTTAGACAAAAGAGTTTACATACAAATTAGATGGAAATTGCCATTTGACGTTTATAGCATGAAAATGCTCAACGATTTTTTGGCAGCCAAATAAATAATAGATTATTAAATCTCTTGTATTCTTCTATTAAGCTTTACTAGTTAAATAACGAGGTCGATGAACATAACATATTTTTCGGTTTATTATAAATATCGGTAATCTAAATTTGATATATCTATCTGAAGATATAATTACATAATCTAACTTTTTAGAGATGCATGAAAAGTTTTTGTCTATCAAGTTGGAAAATTAATATTTAATGAATTTGATTTTGTACATTTTTATTTAAAAATTAAATGTGATGGTGAAAAACTAGATCCCCAATTTCTTTAATAAATCGGGGATCTAAAGGCTGCAAAATTTCACCAATGATTTGCGGCTGTTTTAAATAGCACGAGAGAATTTTGTCTCTCGCATTTTTGTGTGGGTATCAAATACAACAGCAATATTTCTGACTAGTAATCGACCGATGTCTGTAATCTGGATCTGATTTTTTGATAAACTGACCAGACCATCAGCTTCTAGCGGTTTTAATGCCTCTAGCTCCTCAGAGAAATATTCATCAAAGTTGATTTGATATTTGTTTTCAATATCTTGCTTGTGTAACTGAAAGTGAGACATAATACCCATGATTACATCCCTTCTGATAATATCATTTTGACTAAGCTTGACACCTTTGCTAACAGGTAAATTACCCGATGCAATTGTCTGATAGTAATCTTTTAATTCCTTGTGATTTTGAGCATAAGCATCTTCTAGCATACTGATGGATGTAGAACCAAAGCCAAACAATTCTGTCTCCGCGTGGGTAGTGTAGCCCTGAAAATTACGCTTAAGAGTGCCATTGCGTTGAGCGATCGCTAGTTCGTCATTAGTTTTCGCAAAGTGATCCATTCCAATAAATAAATATTGGTTACTCGTCAATTCTTCAATAGTCATTTTCAGAATATCTAACTTTTCTTCGGCTGGTGGTAGCGCTTCTTGAGGAATATTTTTTTGCGCCGGTTTGAGCCAGGGAACATAGGCAAAGTTAAAAACAACAATTCGGTCAGGATCTAACTCAATTGTCTTCTTCACCGTTTCTTGAAATGTCTCGCGGGTTTGATAGGGTAAACCATAAATTAGGTCGACATTCACACTTTCAAACTTAGCTTCTTTCACCCAACTCATGACATCAAAGAGCATTTCTTCTGGCTGAACACGATTTACAGCTACTTGAACTTGGTTATTAAAATCCTGAATGCCGAAACTAATGCGGTTAAACCCAATCTCTCTGAGAAAGAAAATGTAGTTTTTATCGATATAGCGAGGATTAATCTCAATTGAGATTTCTGCTTGTGGATCAATGTTGAAATAGCGATTGATGTTTTTCCATAAAAATTCTACTTGGTGATGATCCAAGTAATTAGGAGTACCGCCTCCCCAATGGATTTGCAGCACTTTTCTGTCTGGATCGATTAAAGCTGCGGTGTTTTTGATGTCTTGAACCAAAGACTCCACATAAGGTTTAGCAATATTCTTGTTGTTGGAAATTACTGTGTTACAGCCGCAGAAGTAGCAAGCACTTTGGCAAAAGGGGATGTGGAAATATAAACTCATAGGAGTTTGGCGTTGATTCGATGCTGCGATCGCGGCCTTAAAATCAGTTTCAGTGAATGTTTCGCTTAACTCTGTAGCGGGCGGGTAACTAGTATATCTAGGTGCGCGAGTGTCGTACTTTTGAATCAGATCCAGATCGAACTTAACACCAGGTAATAAAAAAACCATTGAGTTGCTTTCCAATGAATGTGTGAAGCGAAGGGGAATAGGGAGTAGAGGAGCAAGAACTATTGACCAATGACCAATGACCAATGACAAATGACCAATGACAAATGACAAACTTAATTAGCCGCACCTATTTCAGTACTACCTGAATTCTGGGAACGAGTTAGACTATTAAACAGGACTTGGCCGAGTGCTTTAATTAGACTTCCCTCTAACTCTTGAGCCATTAGCAAATTAAATCCAAAGGCATTATTAGCTTCTGCAACAATCCGTTCTGCTGTTGCATCATCAATAGGTAGCGCGTTTAATACCTGACGATACTTATCCTTAAATGCCTTTTTATCAGAAATTTGCTCAAAATTGTAAAAGGACGTGCCTTCATAGCCAGAAAGCTTCAGGGCTGATTGAGCAACTTTTTGTAGCATTTGACCCCCAGAAAGATCGCCCATGTAGCGAGTGTAGGCATGACCTAGCAATAAAGTCGGTTCACTAGCAGAAATTTCCCGAATGCGGTCAATATACTTTTGAGCAGCAGGTGAGGGTGTAATTTGCTCTCGCCAATTATCCCCATAATAGAACACCATGTCTTTTTCGAGCGAGGATTGGCGATTAAGTTCAGGAAAGTAAACCGCACTAATTACAGGATGCTTTACATGGCTATCTAACGCCGCTTCTAATTGGCTGTAGACGTAATACAAGTTACTTAAGAACTTGGCAAAGCAGTCTCTATCCACCACTCCTTGTAGAAAACATTTCATGAATCCAACATTTTCTGCTGATGTGTGGGCTTGTTGAGTTCCAGAACGCAGTTTGATGGCGAGATTGCTACTCATTGTTGCTTCCTTCATTTTCAAGCGCAAGGTTTCTGGACAGCCACCGACTTAGGATGCCTGCCAATTCCAGCTAAAAGATTGTTATTCTAGGTTTAGAGAGGATCTGCATCAGTCTATCCAGCAAGTACCACTGCCGATGTAAATCCAGGTATTTTTATTTCTCCTAAGATTATTTAACTATTAATTCATATATAACTATCAAAGATATTAGTATTTATTTATGTTTTTCTGATACTCATGTTCAGGCATATTTCAGTTGAGTAGTAACAAAACTGATTTTGCAATAGGCATTTTAACTCTGCTGAAACGATCGCATTCTTTAATACCAAAGTCATTGAAGAGACGAATAACACAGCTGCACGAGCATTTTCCCTGATTTTGGATACAAATCATCCAGAGTTTTTGCAACTATTTAGAGCAATGTTGCAATCTTAATTTGAGAATAACAGAGATTAATAAGAGCGATGCCACGGCGGCAAGCTATGCTCATCAATTGTAAAATTATGCCAAAAATTACCCTTGATAGCCTCCATTGTTGGGTATCTATTGCAGACTTATCTAATCAAACCCGTTGATGCTGAATCATTGAGAGGGACAGTTCATTAACTGGTAACTGTATACATCAACTGAATTTACAAGTCTACTTTGGAAATCTCTTCACTCGAATTTTATAACTGTTACACAATTTACCTGATTTTTACGAAAAACATTTGAAACGGGAACTTGAGCTTGCAGAATATTTATTATTAAAAATTCTGATTAATTTATTACAATCAATAAAACTGTAAGCCTTGAAGCATTGGCTACTAGTTTACCCATACCAATATTATTTGAAAATAGAAGAAAGAAAAACCAACGATTTTTATCTTTAACTTATATAAATGTTGAAGAGATTGGGTTCCCAATTATTAAAAGCTGGCTAGAAATATATTTTCTGTCCAAAAAATTAAACGTATAGGTGTTCAAAAATATGTCAGTTGAATTAAAAAATCCAGGGCAAACGCATCTAAAGTATAAGAATCCTTTAATAGCAAGGGTTTTGGCGTTTTTTAATTTAGCCTATTTTTTCATCAAGATCCTTGCCCAGCAAGGGTTTCAGAAATCCCGTGCGTTCGCCCTGTTAAAAAATCTAAGCGGATTGTTCGACGACATAGTAGTTTTTATATTGGTCTTCATGACCACAATTGAGTCAATTTCATGGAAAATTCTTATGAGTTAGTCACTGAATTATTGAGATTAAGTCCTAATAAGTGTAAGTACTACCAGCAAGGATAGAGGGCTATGAGGCTTATTATTATATCTGCATCCTAGCCCTTTTTATATCCCCGCGAGGTCAGAAGCCCACCGGTTTAATAGCCTTGATGGTGCTAGTAACAATATTAATAACTTTAGTTATTTCTGATAAAAAATCTCCAAACTTCTCAATCTTTTTAGCAGCTTCTTGTAGGCTATTTGTGGCACTCAGAATTTGTGAGTAAGAACTATTAACATCGTTATTGAGTATAGAACCTAGTTTTACCCCATCGATCAAACCAGGGCGAACGCACGGGATTTCTGAAACCCTTGCTGGGCAAGGATCTTGATGAAAAAATAGGCTAAATTAAAAAACGCCAAAACCCTTGCTATTAAAGGATTCTTATACTTTAGATGCGTTTGCCCTGTCGATCAAACCCTGTAGTTCAATTGCTTTGGTTTCCAACTTGCCCCATTCATCTTTTGCCTGTGTAAATTTTGTGCGATCAATTCTCCCATCGTCACGAGCTTTGCCAGCCTCTTCACTGAGAAATTTAATTGTATTAGTTAGTTGATCATGAATCTCTTTTAAATGATCTATATTTAGTTCAGTAGTCATAAGTCCTCTTTCTTTTATTTACAAACGGTTGACTTAATAATTAATCTTGAATCTCATTAAATAGAGGAGTAACTTTGTCAATGTATTCCTTGGTTACTTTCTTGGCTTGCTTTAACTCTGATGTGGTAATTTCTTGATTCCAAACATCATATTCTTTCTCGGTATTTTGAAAACTTAGGCTTTCCTTTTTAGAGCGATATTTATTGCATTTTTGAATTTGGTCTGATGAGAGTTCTTCCCGATCTTTATTGAAAATACGCTTCAATTTGCGGTGAAATTCTGCGGTAGAACGAATAGCAGCTACGTAGGCTGAACCCTGTTTTTTACGTTCAATTACCTTTGTAATTTCTGCTCGTTCTTCTGCCTCTAATAAAGTCTGTTGTGCCTGAAGTGTGCTAAAATCTTGTAGATTATCTTCTAGGTTTGATAATTTTAGTAATCTTATATTGACCTCACTTATGTAGAAACCATAATTTTCATGAATCTGCGTAATTTCTGCATTGAGCAAATACTTTACATAAGATGATTCAATGAAATCGGACAGTTCAGTAGAATATTTCTGAATATCTTGATCTGTGCAAACAATAGCAACTTTCAAGTTATCTCGCCGAAAATCCGTAACTAGAAGATTAGTAATAAAGTCAGCAATTTTAACCCCTGCTGTGCGAGCATTTTCATCAATATTAAGCTTTCCTAAACCGTCTGAAATTTTATTTAACTGAGGAGTAAAGCCGTTATCATTTTCAGTGGCTAAATTTCCAACTGCCGCAACATAGTTGACTAAAACGCTGCCAGCTATTTCAGTATTTTGTGAATTCGGAAGGTAAATTTCGTCGCATTTATCCAAACGTTCTTTGCTATTTATTCTACTTTGCTGTGTTCCCAAAGCTTCCCAAGTTGCGGATCGGGCGCAGGAAGCATAAATATCAGCCGATATTGTTTCGTTGGCAATTGCTAAAGATTGGGATAAATCACCAAATGATTTAGCTGCTGATAAGTCTTCTTTTTGGCAACTGCCAAGGATAAAGGAAAAGGGAATTAAAGCAAGTAAAACTTTAACTTTAGGTCTCATAAATTGTTAATTAGATTAATCTTGCAGGAAACCTTGGAGCAAATTTTAGGATTTATTATCTTTGCCAAGCCTTAGACAAAAAGAAGTTAATACATCAACTCACCCTCGTAAATTGGCGAAGTAGTGTCAAATGAAAACTTCCTTCAAGTAATTCTAACCCTATGTATATTTTTAATCGATTACAAGGTTAAGAGCCATTAATAGTATTTAGTGGTATATAGCAATCCTAAATGAGTTGTTAAAACCGCCCTTGTTCAGTTCTGTGATTTCTTTGAGAGGTTGCAGAGCTTGTTATTCACGAATGATTTAGGATTGCTACTGTTACGTTAGTTGAATTCCTATGTGATTAGCACGGAGATGAATAATTTGCGCCAGTCTAGTTTGTGTTGTTATTGCAGTCTGATCGTCTTTGGCTTGCCATTTTTGGTAATTAGCGCGAACTGAGTCTAATTCTTGCTGCAAATCTTCTTTGGTAGTCATTGCCATAATTTGGCTTTCAATTGGGTTAGTGTCGTGAGGACTAGGATTGGGTTGGCTATTTTCATTAGGAATTAGAAAAGTCATACAACCTCCAGAAGGCTAATATTAGCTTGATATGAATCAACACTACAGATTCCCGATTCCTAACACTACCAAGGTTTACAACTTTAAGAAAAAAGTTAAGGATTTAGCACCAGCAAATCCCCAAAGCCATTCCCCATATTGGTTTCAGCTACCGAAAATTTAAGTGCCTCGCAACCATTCATTTAACGGCGTTGTTAACTTTGGAAAAACCCCCAAGTTAAGAACTTGCTTGCTTCTGTTTACCTTTCCCAGAGCAAACTCCGACTCCCAGGCGCGTTGAGAATAGACTTTTTTGAATTGCATCCGTAAGTAGTCGTGCGAAATTATTGGTGTCACTGTAAGCAAAATGTAATTCTGATACTGTATTTGCCAATTTAGAAACCCAATGGCAATAGGCTCAACGTGCCAATTTTACTCAATAGCCTAACTACTTAAGATTTGTAACCATACTGCATAAATTTGTAAAGTGCATCAGTTATCTATATTTAGTAAGCAAATTACTAAGCACATTTTTATACTTTATTTCCAAGTAAAAATGCAATTACAATCGAAAAATCATCTCCGGCGGCGGGGTGCGACTTTGACAACTCAAGGCTCAAGGAAACTCAATCAGGCAAAAGCTCAGTTAGAAATTGAGCAAAACTTTAAACGATACACTCTCGAAGACCTAAGTGAGAAAACAGGTTTAACCCCCAATACCCTCAGTAAGGTCTTTACTGGCTCAGTAGGAGTTGATAAGCGAACCTTGGAGTGCTGCTTCAATGCCTTTAATATGACCTTGTTAAACAATACCATTGCCAAAATAAGAGTATGAAGAGGTAGGGCATTTCGTAGTAGATTTATTGTCTCTCACAACGATAAATCAAACACTACAAGCAGCCCATGCCTGATATCTTATCACTGCTACAATGCCTGCTACCGCAGATCAACGCGACAACAATGCGGCAATTTAACCAAATAATCCTGGCTATGTTAACGATGAGCGGGCGAGTCACGATGTTGGGAATCTCGCGTTGGGCAGGCACTGGTGGTAGTTATCGGACGATATTAAGATTCTTTCAGACAGTAATACCTTGGGCGACGTTGTTTTGGCTATTTTTCCGTAAGCATTTATTCCGTGCAAATGAGGTGTATTTGCTTGCAGGAGATGAAGTTGTAGTGAGTAAATCAGGTAAAAAAACTTATGGTTTGGATAGATTTTTTTCCAGCCTAGTAAGTAAACCGATATTAGGACTGTCTTTCTTTACATTATCATTAGTAAGTGTTGAACAAAGGCACTCATTTCCCATTCAAATAGAACAGGTGATTAAGAGCGATGTAGAAAAAAGTAGTTCAACATTAGCCTCAGAAATAAAGCCTAAAGAAAAACGTAAGCGTGGACGACCAAAAGGAAGTAAGAATAAGAATAAAGCCGAGGTGATTTTAACATCTGAATTAGTGCGAATTCAAAAGATGATTAATTCGCTGTTCAAATTATTAGCTGGATTTGTGCCGCTTACTTACTTAGTGCTAGATGGGCATTTTGGTAACAATAATGCTTTGCAGATGGCACGTCTTGTTAACTTACACATAATTTCTAAGTTGCGCCACGATTCTGCATTGTATATCCCATATCAACATCCTGACTCCCATAAACGCTCTCGTCGTAAATACGGTGATAAGATTGACTACCATAACATACCTGATAAGTATTTGCGTAAAAGTAGCATAGAGGATGAAATTCAAACTGATGTTTATCAATGCACTCTCCTTCACAAGGAATTTGCCCAAGCACTAAATGTAGTTATTTTAGTTAAAATTAATCTTAAAACTCATGCTCGTAGTCATGTAATTCTATTTTCTAGTGACCTAAAGTTGTCCTACGAAAAAATAATAGATTACTACAAATTGCGCTTCCAAATCGAGTTTAATTTCCGTGATGCCAAGCAGTTTTGGGGACTGGAAGATTTCATGAACTTAAGCCAAACTGCTGTGACTAATGCTGTTAATTTAGCATTTTTCATGGTCAACTTGTCCCATCATCTTCTCTTGGATTTTCGTCTCCTTAATCCCGACTCTGGCATTATTGACCTGAAGACTCATTATCGTGGTTTTCGATATGTCCGTGAAATCTTAAAAATGCTTCCGGAAATGCCTGAGCCTATTTTATTAACCCAGATTTTTGCCAAGATTACTTCTTTGGGACGGATTCATAACGTTTCTACAGGCGTTGAACCCTCGTAAATTGGCAAAGGTATTGGTTAAAGGATGATTATTTTTATCTGGAGCCTCATCAAGACAGTTTTGACGAGATTGGCTCAATGTCCGGGGCTGAAGTTTGCGATCGCATCGAACCAGTATACGATTCTCGCAGCAGTGTAGGGCAAACCCACAAAATGGAACACTCGCCAGACAATGTATACCCTCGTTCCCCAAACCTACCAGGAGGGCAGATGCCCCTGGATTCAGTCTTCTACATTGACCGTCCCATTCTCGAATCCCTCTGTTATGAAGCCATCCAGCAACCCGGTGCGTTGATCAACATCCGCGCCCCCAAGCAAATGGGCAAAACTTCCCTAATGACTCGCATCCTGGCTTACGCTAACTCCCAGGGTAATCGCGCCGTTTCCGTGAACTTGCAACTTGCTAACGACGAGATTTTACGGAATCTAGAACGCTTCCTACAATGGTTCTGTGCCAGAGTCAGCAAGCAGTTAAGCTTGCCAAATGAGATTGCTAGTTTTTGGGATAACTCCTTGGGCAGTAAATCAAATGCCACTGATTATTTCCAGGATGTAATCTTAACCAACCTCGAGCGCGGAGTTTCTTCAAGAGAGAATCGCCCTCTAGTCATTGCGATCAATGAACTCAACCAGCTTTTTGCCTACCCCGATGTTGCTCGTGAATTTCTCCTACTTTTACGAACATGGTCTGAGCAAGGCAAAGAAGCCGATGCAGACATTAATTCTTGGCACAAGCTGCGATTGGTGACGGTTCATTCTACTGAAATTCTCATGCCTCCCTCCATCGAGCCCTCTCTCTTGAATACTGGGCTAGTTATTGAGTTACCTGAGTTTAACCCTGCTCAGGTGCAGGATCTAGCATATAGGTGCGAACAGGAGATAAGCTCGTCACAAACCCAGCGCCTGATCGCTGGACATCCCTATCGGTTGCAGTTAGCATTTTATTGCCTACAGCAGCAGATAATAACCCTAGAAGAACTCTTAGAAAATTCTGCGATCGCAGCCGCTATCTATGCAGACCACCTAGAACAGCAATGGTGGAACCTGCAACGCTATCCCGATTTATTGCCATCGTTTATAGAAATCGTCAGACAGTCAAGTCCTGTAGATTGTGAGGCTGTGCAAGGTTCCCAGCTACACAAAATGGGGTTAGGGATTTGCAAGAAAATAAGATACCAATTAAACGGGGAAAATTGTGATATCCCATTTAGGTAGAGTTTCGGAAGGTTGCCAGAAGGTTTGGTAGTGTTCTAACTCTTGTGAGAGAACCTTGATTCCTTTTTCATAGGTTGCTTCAACACGGTGAACAATGGGTGCAATCCCTTTCCAAGTCATATTGGAAGCCCACTTGATGGCAACTTCAATCGAATCCAGAATTGCGCCATTCCAATAGTTCTCTAGGGCTGCCCAACACCTCTCTATGGGATTGTACTTGCTATGGTACGGAGGATAGTAAATCAGTCGGATTCTTAAATTAATTGCTTGAGACAGTTCAACCATACGTTTGATAAACTGTGTGCGGTTACTGCGAGTTGCTGCACCACCATCAAGGTCAATTACCCATTCATCATAATCTTGGTAATCGTGTTGATTCTCATACCACCAAGCAGTTAAACAATCGACAATAAAATCACTGGTTTCAGCCGACTGACCTAAGTAAATCGTAAGCTTTTCACTGTGTGTGTTGAGAATGCCAAAAGGAACTAAGACTGCCTCCCACTGTGTATCGTGGTCATCCGCAGCTTTTGCTTCCAGTGTCCGAGCTTTACCACCTCTGGAAAGATTGCCAATCTTCACCTTGGCTTTAGTATCGATAGAGACTCGCAACGATTTGGGATTCTCATCCGATGCCTGATTTTCCTGAAACACATTGTCGAAAATGGCATCTGTTTGCGGAATCTTTTCAAGGGCTTTGTTTTTTGTGTTTTTTTAGGCGATACCCCAAGCTATTAAGAATCTTCCCCAGAGTTTGACGAGACGGCAATTGACTGTGGTCATAACCTATTTCACTGATTAATGCTTCTCGTACCGCTCTGGCACTGATACGAGCATATAGAAAGGTCGATTGAAATTTTGGATCTGCTTGGGCTTGAGCATCTACCAAAGAACAAATATCTGCTTCTAAATTGGGCAGAATCTCAACACTATTATGTCGTCCCCTTGCATGATAGTTATCCACACAGACTATCCCTGTCCGCCGTTCATGCAAGCCAAGTTGTACACAGGAGCGATTCCATCCTAAAACTGTTTCTGCAATGCGTGCTGAACTATCGAAGTAATCTTCAGTAACTTTTGCCATGAAGTCTCTTTTACAGCTGCCAGTTAGTTTCTTGGCTGCATCTTTGAAGGTAGATTTTATGGTGTCGGTAAGCATGAACCCTGTGATTCCAATTCTAGAAATTCAGAGCAAACGCGGGCAGATCCGCGCCTCCTATTCTTCTAGAATGACTGGTATTTTATTTTCTTGCAAGCCCCTTAGTGCATCTGCATGATCTTAAAGCAAGTCTCGCCTGTGAGTTATTTCGTCCCTTTTTCTGCGATCGCTTGCTACAAATCAACAGTTAGAGGCTATTTATAAAGTAAATCTAAAAGCCAGGAGAAAGGAGTTATGATAACGATAAAATACTTCATGTGCAGTGTATTTACATAGATAGTCGGTATGGCGCGAAAGTCTTACCCCACAGATTTAACTGATATAGAGTGGGAAATCTTGGCTCCCTTGATTCCACCAGCTAAAGAAGGAGGGCATCCACGCACAACAGATATGCGTGAAATATGCAATGCCATCTATTATCATTTGAAAACTGGATGTCAATGGAATATGCTTCCGGGGGACTTCCCGCCAAGCTCAACGGTATACAGCTATTACCGTAAATGGCAACGCAAGGGAGTTTGGGAAAAATTAAACCATACACTGCGCGATCAAGTTCGCATAAAATTAGGTAGGTCAACACAACCAAGTGCGATCGCAGCAGATAGTCAGTCGGTAAAAACGACTGAAAAAAGGGGGATGTGTACGGCTTTGATGGTGGCAAGTTAGTCAAAGGAAGAAAACGCCAAACAATCGTTGATAGCCTTGGGCTATTGCTCAAAGTGATTGTGAGCGAAGGCAATGCTCCTGAAAGAGTGCTTGCAGCGTATGCCTTGATGGAACTGGTGGAAGAACGCCCAGAATTATTGGAAAAAGTTGAAGTCATGTGGGTTGACTCGGGGTATGACGGCGATAAGTTTGCGCTGGCTGTTTGGTTGATGATTCAAGCTCATGTTGAGGTCATGCGCCGTACTAATAAAGAATTTGAAGTTTTACCCAAGCGTTGGGTAGTAGAAAGAACATTCGGTTGGTTTAACCAGTACCATCGTTTGAGTAAAGATTACGAACGCCTGACTGAAATGAGTGAAGCTGCCATATATGCCGTTATGACTCGTATTATGTTACGTCGTCTAGCCGTCTAAAGATTTACTTTATAAATGGTCTCTTAAAGGTGCTAAGAACAGGCACACAAATTTTAAGTGGGACGTTGAAGGGAAAATTTAACTTAATCTTATCCTTTCGTTGATTTATTCTTAGTTGTGCAAAGACTTTTAATCCAATATAGTCTATTTAATAAGTATAAAATCTTCTATAAAAATTCTATTTAATCGTTTAAAAGCCTTGCTGCTGATAACTTTGGTAATTTTAATTAGGTTTCAGTATACTTAACAATATCCATACCAGATTCTTAAGAATTCTATGTGATATTGTCAAAGTAGATTTAAATATTTCAGCCTGACTGTTTGGTATCGTACTCACGAAAACAGGATAAACTCTATGTATCGATTCCAGATCAGTGCATACACGCAAACAGGTGAATCCATCGGTCTGGTCGGTTCTACTCCAGAGTTGGGACTGTGGGAAATTAAAAAATGTATCCACCTGCGTACAAGTGGCGATCGCTATCCTCTATGGTGGACAGATATTGAAATTCAAGAGTCAGGCGGTCAACAGAGAGTTGAATACAAGTACGTCCGCCTTGATGCCAACGGCAATGCTCGATGGGAGAGCTTACTAGATATAAACCGATGGATACCGATTGATTCTGAGGATCATTCCAGCACGATTATTGTGGATGATGGTGCATTCGGTTATTTACAACCTTACCCCTTTGGATACATTGAGAAATCAACTGTCAAGATGCCCGTAGAAGAAAGGGCTGAGAGACTCAAAATTGTGGTCATTGGCAGTTCCGTCGCATTAGGTCATAAAGCCTGGTTTTTGAAAGGTTGGGTCTGGTTGTTAGCACAGGCTTTAGAGCAAAAATATGGGCATCAACTGGTAAATGTATCGGAGGTAGGGGCGAATGTCAGCAGAACGATCGCTCGATTCCCCTGGTTTGTCACCCCAGAAAAACCAGATATTGTGATTATTGCCTTGTCTTTAGGCAATGAAGGTTTAGCCTACTGTCCCCCTCACGAACGGCGGGCGGTACAACGGCGGTTTGAAAGTGGCTTGCAGCAGCTTGTGAAAATGACGCGCGACATCGGAGCAATCCCGATTTTAGGCGGAGTCTATCCCAACGGTGATTATTCCCTGGAACATTACTCGCTGATCCGAGACACACACAAACGAATGCTCAGTTGGGGCGTACCTGTATTGGATTGGTTGGCAGCTGTAGATGATGGACAAGGACGATGGAAAGCGGGGACATCCTTCGATCCGGCTCACCCGAACACGGTCGGTCATAGCCTTATGTATCAGCAGATCGACCACCATTTATTCGATATCAACAAAGACGCATTAGCAAAAGAAAAACAACGCTTCCAGCAACCGAATGAATTTCCCATCTACTTTGACAATGCGGGCTTTCATGTCTCTGTCTGTATGGAAGAGAAGCATTTACGGATCGTTAATTCATCGGCATACAGCTACACGATCGCTCCCTATTGGCAGGAACTACAAACTGCACTGCAAAGTAAGGCTGGATTGATATCAGGTATTTACATTGCGAAGAATACCCAGACGGGGACGCTGCCTTTCTTGGCTGTAGAGGATGGCGCGATCGCAACTACAGTAAATATCCCCTCTGGCGCAGACTTAGAATATAGCGCTGCCTTCAATCTTTTTTTGCCAAACAACTCACAAGTTTTGTTCTATGACGGGCAACTGGGGATTTTGCAAGCAGACGAACGCCATCTCTGGATAATCAACGAATCAGATAACGAGTACAATATCCAACCGATGTGGACGGAAGTTTGCAACGCCCTTAAAGCCATGCCATCGGGTGTTTATGAAGATCCACTTCATCCCGACATTCCCTTTCGTACCATGATGATTGGCAAAGATGGGCTAGAAAGCCGGGTGAAAGCACCACCTAAGTCTGCGGTGTTTTTCCAATACAAATGTCAGTTATCGGATATCAGCCGTGTGGCAATTCTTCCCCTTGGCGATCGCTGTGCCGTCCGCATGATGCTATATAAAATGGAATATGATGGTCCTGCTTTTCCCTTCGATCTAACGCGCACAACTAATATTGCAGATGTTGCGGATGCGATCGAAAACGGTTTTTATGATATGTGGAATCCTGCCTTCCTGCACTACAGCCCCGATGCAGGTAGAATCTACCATAGTAAGTGGTCGGGTCTATCCTTTGCCCATGAAGTCGAGGAGACAGACGATCCAAGCAACGATATGTCTCCCATCCATGAACGGATGCGCGTTCGATACACAGCACGTTCTGAAAGGTTTTGGTACGCATTGCAGCACTGTGACAAAGTGCTTTTTGTTCGTACAGGAATTAGCGATCGCGGTGGTGTGATAGATTTAGTCAACAAGCTAGAAAAACAATGCCACGGGAAGCCATTTCATCTCTTGCTTCTTTCTCCTCAAGGCGATGACGAGTTTTTAGACCTTCCCAATGTGCTGCACTACAATGTCGAGTTTAATCCCGATCGCATGTATGACGATTTGGGGCATTGGATGTATTGCACAGAGGTGATGCGAGGAATCCTGGAATCTCTTGGTGTGTCTAGTAAAAACCTCTTTTGGTGTCCGCCGAAAATACCGAAGGGGTGGGAAATTAGGTAGGAGCGTTCGCATTTGTTGATTCGGCGTTCGCATTTGTTGATTTGGCGATCGCATTTGTTAATTCAGTCAAAAACCATAAACTGCGTAGGTTGGGTGGAGGAACGAAACCCAACATTTTCGAGGATTTGTTGGGTTTCAGTACGTTCCACCCAACCTACGATTATCTACAATAAGGTTTGCGATCATTTAGTTAATACTGAGGCAAGATGAGCAGGACGAGACAAGTGTGGGCAATGTCCTCCAGGCAGTTCTATAGCATCAACTCCCAAGCGCTTACGTGCAGCATAGTGTGACCATGCAGGAGAGATTATCAGGTCATCAGTACAAAAAATATATTTATACTCTACATTTGGTAAAGCATTCAAGGGATTAACCTCAAAAATATATGCCATTGATTGCTGCAAACGTCTTTTTGAGAGTGCCCAGCGCATTACATCCGGCTGACAATCTTGATAAAAAAATTCCATCAAGACTGCTTCATCTGAAAAGTTCTTCCCAGCAGAAACAGGATTAAACATATAAGGTTCATCATCAAATTGTTCGAGTTTAGGTGACTCTTTTGGTTCGTAATTTAATGATTTGAGGCTATCAGAATCGAGATGATGAGAAAATTGCTCAAGTGTACTAGTTCCTGGGTATGGAATAAGCGCGGTAAGGAATACCAGTTGACGTACTTGGCGCACTTCTGCAACAAGGGGAATAACAGTACCAGCCATTGAGTGACCAACCAGGACAATATCATCATTAGTTTTTGGAAGGGCTTGCAATACTACATCTGCAAATTGCGATAAACTTGCAGACGCATCTTCAATTGGCAAATCCATTGCTACTGTTTTGTGACCTTGCGCTTCTAAATAAGGAATTAACAAATCCCAACACCAAGCGCCTTGAAAAGCGCCATGAACTAGACAAAAAAGACTCATAGTTATATTTAAGTTTTTTAAATTGTGCTTATCTTCTACCTCACGTATTGCAGAATTGTCAACAAGCTTTGCCGCTAGCTTTGAAAAACAGGGGCATCGCTATTATTTAAATAGCTCAACCACTGTCGGCTTAGTAACTTTCCCCATCGCATTGCGCGGTAATTCTTCAACTATCAAAATTTGGGTTGGCACTTTATAAACAGCCAATCGCTCTTTTGCCCAACTTCTGAAAGATTCTAATGTTAAAGGTTGTGACCCTTGCAATACTAACGCCGCACAAACCCGTTCACCCCACTCTATATCTGCAACTCCAACTACTGCACATTCCTGAATATTTGGATGCGATCGCAATACTTCTTCAATTTCCAAAGCTGAAACTTTATAGCCTCCGGTTTTGATAATATCCACACTCATCCGTCCCAGAATGCGGTAGCTACCGTTCTCAATGACGGCGGTATCTCCAGTACAAAACCAGCCATCTTGAAAGGCTTTGGCGGTTGCTTCGGGGTTTTGCCAATATTCAAGAAACACTCCGGGGCCTTTAACTTGGATTTCTCCTGGTGTTCCTGTTGGGACTAATCCCTTCTCATCTACTAATCTCACTTCAACTTCAGGTAGAGGCTTTCCTACATATCCAGGCAAACGTTCACCGTGTAAAGGGTTCGATAGCGCCATACCGATTTCAGTCATTCCATAGCGCTCAAGCAGAAAATGGCCGCTAATACTCTGCCACTTTTCTAAAACTTGAACTGGTAACGCTGCCGAGCCGGAAACCATCAGGCGCATCTTAGCACAGCCTTCTGACATGGTTTTTTGGCGTTCTTTAGAGGCATTTTCCCAAGCGGTAATGAGCTTTACATAAATCGTTGGTACTGCCATAAATAGGGTTAAGTTACCGTCACAAATTCGTCTCCAAACGGTTTCGGTGTCAAATTTGCTCAACAGATGGCACTCCGCGCCAGCCCATAAAGCACAAGTCAGGACGTTAATAATTCCATGAATATGATGTAGTGGCAGTATATGTAAAATGCGATCGCTAGATGTCCATTCCCAAGCGGTGATTAAGCTAGTCACTTGCGCTTGAATATTTTGATGAGTAGTAACTACACCCTTGGGTTTACCTGTTGTACCGCTAGTGTAGAGAATTAAGGCGCGTCTAGTAATATCTACTTCTGGGAGACGAGCAATATTAGATGGAAGGGTTTCTGAGGTGAGGATAAATCGCAAATTGTGTTCTTCGGCGAGCGATGCCTGCGGCGGTAAACTACGCAGTATACCCTCAAAATTAGGATGAGCAACAATAATCGATGCTCCAGAATTGGTAATTACATACTCCAATTCTGGGCGCGGATGGGAAACACACAGAGGTACAGCTATGCCACCAGCACGCCAAATCCCCCATTGAGTAGCTACATACTCAAATCCAGGTGGGATGAGGAAGGCGACTCGCTCCTCTTGTAAATCTTCTGTATTCTGAAGAAGACTTGTTGCTATTTGACTGGAAGTGTGGAGCAAATCCCGATAGGTAAATGATCCATCTGTTGTAGTGATAGCTATTTTCTCGCTGTGTTCTTCAGCACGAATAATCAATGGGAGATTCACGTTTATTTACCGATTTAGGTTTAATGCAGTCTACTTAATAGGACTTACGCACATGCGTAAGTCCTACTTAATAGAAAGCATATAGCAAAGCCAAACGAGATGTAAATTTTACTATTCCAGTAATAGCCTATAACTTGATAAATGCTACAACCAACGTTGTTTTTTAACATAAGCAATACTACAAATCACAATTAAGATCATTACGCCGATTACAGCAGGATAAGCCCAAGGTTGCTCTAATTCCGGCATATATTTGAAGTTCATACCATAGAAACCAGACATGAACGTAATTGGTAAGAATACGGTCGAGAGGATAGTTAGGCGATTAATTCGTTCACCTGTTTTACTAGCAATATTATCACGTTGAATTTCCATTAATTCTGACATCCAGGCTCTTATAGCTTGATATTCTTGCCAGAGTTTATCAACGTGATGAACCAATTCTTGATTGAATAGTTCTTTTACTGGCTGGCCGATCCACTGGAAATCTTCATTATCCATAATAGCCATAAGTAATTTGATGCTTTGAAAATTACGCCGTCCTGAACGAGTAGATTGCCTCATCGTGGCAATTTTTTGATACGTTGATTCATCACCGGAATTATCTAAAACTTCATCTTCTAAATCATCAAGTTTTCTAGAAATATAAGTAAATACAGTTTCGTAATTATTCAAAATATCTTTAAAGATTAAATAAAAAAGATAGTCAATTCCTAGCTTTTGAATATCTAGAGTTCGTTTTTGGAGATTATTAGCTAGAACACTTAAGATTTTTAGTTCAGTGATTTCAAAAGATATAATAAAATTATTTCCAACGACAATGTTGCCACGCACAACCTCAAACTCATTATTTTTTATTTGAGCAGTTAGAATTTCATAGCTATCAAATAAACAATCTTCTACGTCTTCATCAATTCCTAGAGGGGAATGGTTGAAAATCATGTTAACACGAGATGGATTGAGTCCAAAGTGCTTGATAATTTTAGCCGTTCCAGTGCGATCGCGGAACTGAACACAGCGTAACCAAATATTCTGAGAAGCATCAATTCTTTTCAGCACCGTATCGACATCCCTATGAGTGAATATTTCCAGGTTATCTGGATAAAAAGTAAGGAGAATTAGCATATAGCCATCCTAATTGAACCGTGAAAAAATGCGGTGACTCATGTTGAGCGATAATTTAGTTGACTTACTCTGGAGGATTAAAAAAACGAACCGCAAAGGACACAAAGGACACAAAGGGAAGAGGATTTAAAAGGGTTTTTGCATCAGTGGCTTATATTTTGCCAAATTGGGACGCTCTCTGGTGTTAGTGATATTTTACCTCGGAATATCCCCCCAACCCATTAAAAAGTAGGGCTTAAAAAGCAGCGAATTAAGCCCCATTAAGGAGGATAAAGTCTTAACCTAAGCGGATTGAGACATATTGGGCTGATAGTATAAAAAGTATCATCATCAAATGATATAACTGTATTGAGTCATAGCTCAGTTTTTTTCCATTTTTCCCGATTTAGGACGAGAAGCTTTCGCTGGTACTGAATTATTTTGCAGAATTGCAATTTCTCTCTGTGCATCTTGATAACTATCTTTTTCGCCTTGCTGCTGGAACAGTTTTGCAGCTTTTTTAAAATCTGCGATCGCTCCCTGTTTATTTTTCTGCTTGGTGCGAATCACACCCCGATTATAGTAGGCTAAGGCGTTGTTAGCATTAATTGCGATCGCTTGTGAATAATCTTGATTGGCAGCTTTTTTATTTCCCAGTTCAAGATAAGCGTTACCACGATTGTTGTAAGCTGCTATATTATTAGGATCTAGTTTCAGAGCTTCGCTGTAATCTTCAATAGCGCCTTTATAATCTCCGAAAGAAAAGCGGTGAATACCTCTGTGAATATAAGCAGCAATAAATTTAGGGTCAATCTGTAAAATAGTATTGTAATCTTCAGTGGCTTCGACTTTATTTCCCAGATCGCTGAAAACATCACCTCGATTAAGATATGCTTCTATATATTTTGGATTAATGTTAATGGCATCAGTGTAATCTTTAAGGGCTGCATATTTTTGTTTATTAATAGATTGAGTTAAAGCCCTTTGATAATAAGCTTTGGCATCACTAGGATTAATCTTAATCACTGTATCAAAATCTTCGATTGCCCCTTGCTTGAGTCTGAGGCGACGGCGGATAATGCCACGCTGTAAGTAGGCTTCGGTATATTGAGGCTTGAGGGAAATCGCTTTACTAAAATCTCCGATTGCCCCTTTATTATCTTTCAATTGAACACGAGTTAACCCTCGCCCATAGTAAGCATAAGCATCATCAGAGTTTAACTTAATCGCTTGAGTATAGTCTGCGATCGCTTCTTTGTATTTGCCTAATTCCGAAAAAGCAAACCCTCGGTCAAAATAGGCATTACCATCTTGAGGATTGAGTAAAATGGCCTGACTAGAATCTGCTTGTGCTTGCTCATAGTCTCCTAATCGATAATAAGCATCGCCTCGCTTATTATAAGCTAAAGCATTTTTTGGATCTAATTCAATAACGTGATTGAAATCTTTAACTGCTCCTTCATAATTTCCTGCATCATATTTATCTAGCCCTTCTTGATATAATTCTTTTTGAGCATTACTTATAGGTTTTGGCGAATTTAAAAACCGCACTCCTACACCAAGTAGGATTAAGCCAGCTATCCCAGCCAAAACTATTAATAATTTTTTAGCCGGCTGTTTTTGCGGAACTTCAACATCTGTTAACTTTTTCAGGTCATCTAAAACTTCGGTTGCATACTGGTAGCGCTTCCGATAGTCCAAACGCACCATTTTATTGATAATTTTTACTAGCTTTTTGCTGATTTTTAGATTTTTGTTATACCAAAGTATTTCACCAGTCAGGCGCTTTTTTTGATTTTGCAAATTAGATATTTCGTTTGCAGATAAACCTAAAATTGCTGCGATCGCAACCATACCTAAAGTATATATATCACTGTTATATTTAACATTGTTGTTAACTTGTTCTATAGGCATATATTCGAGATTTTCAGCATTATTAGTGATGGCTTCATTAAAATTACTAAAATCAACCAACACTAATTTTTTATCTGACTCTCTGCGAATAATATTTGCTGGTTTAATATTCCGGTGAATAACACCTAAGCTATGTACAATCACCAAAATTTCTAATATCTCTGATAAAAGATAAATTATTTGGTCTTCCCTGAGAGTTTGTCCCTGGATAATTTCCTCAGTAAAAGGATTACCAGGGATGAATTCTTGGACTATATAAAATTCTTCGTTTTCTTCAAAATAAGCAATTAGCTTCTGAATTTGGTCGTGTTCTTGCCCTAGTTTTTCTAAAGTTTCTGCTTTACTGGCAAACAAGCGAGGCAGGATAGTTAAAGCTTGAGAATTGCCGCTAGGACTACGTAACTGCTTGACTACAAATTGGCTCTCAGGAAGACTCGCATCTTCAACTAGATAGGTTTTTGCCTTTTCCCCATCATTCAGAACTTTCAGTATTAGGTAACGGCCATCTAGTAAATGAATAGGCATCAATATCAATATAGTCTTATAAATTGTTTGATTATAGCTTACGTGTTATTACTGGTAACTATTTTTTTTGAAAAAATATTTAGTTAAAACAAATCAATGCCATTGTGGCAGGTAAAAGTATTAATTACTAGCTAATGCTGCATATTGCTAGTAATATTTATTTTTATTAAAAGAATGTTATTGATTTAGTACGGTTATATATTAACAGACTTAAGTAAAATTTGTGAGTTCAACGAGGCTTGGGAAAAAAAGTTAATCCATAGGGGAGGGATATTTTGATTGGGACTATTCAGCAATGCCACTCATGACAGATAATCCTCAAATAGGGTAAAAAAATAGCAGTTTTAATTATGTATAACCCCATATAACATATAAGAAATCCAAAATGAACGTATTTGGGCGAAAAAAAGCCTTGGTAGCTACTGCGAAGCGTCAATTTCTCAAGGCGCTCAATGACCGCGACATTGCTGCAATTAATAGCTTAGTTGTAGATTTACAAAGCATTTTGAGAGCGGAAAAGTTAACTGATTTGATTGTTAATGAGGTAATGGTTGAATGCGATGCTGACAGCCACAGTTGGTTTTGTCAAATTTTTCTTGGACAAGCCCAATATGAACAGATGGAGGGAAAAGCTCAAAGTAACGTCTTTAAAATTCTAGTGAGTAAAGGTTTGGAACCGGGCAAAGACTTTAGCTCTGGGCGCGATCGCAGTATTATTATAGGCGATCGCGCCAAGCAAGTCTTACTTAGCGAATTGCACCAGGAGCATCAGGCAGCATTTGAGGCACAGTTAGAATCCTCGCTAGTTTTAGATCCAGTTACCACCATCGAACAGCAGTTAGGTTGTGCATTTTTTACCAATTTGACTGAGATTGCCATTCAACAAATGGAGTTACTGAGTAATTCTCAAGCAGCTGCTTATCTAGGAGTGCTGTTGGCTGGATTAGTATCGCGTCATCCTCAACTTAAAGATGCGGACTTTCCCACACGATTTATTGTCAATGCTCTCCAAGGATTGTCGCAAGAACGAGCAATGGCAATTTTGAACGATCCAGAGACAAATCCCCAGTTCGATGAAATGATTATTTTTGGGCATTTATTAGCAGCAATGGGAGATAAAGAATATCACCGCATTGCTGAAGAAGAGGGTGGTATAAGTCTTGAACAACTTAAAAAACTTGATTTAGTTTGGTGTGGTGAACGCCGGCTTTCAGAAATAGTAGCCATGATGGAAAAATGGCATTTCAAAGATAGATAATCAGCAATTTAAAATTCAAACTTTAGTTCTATGCTGGCACGACAACTTTCTCACTACCAGCTAGTCCAAAAGCGGCATGAATGGCTTGCAAAGCTTTAACACCTTGCTCTTGTGCTACGACACAACTAATTTTTATTTCTGAGGTAGCAATCATTTGAATATTAATTTGGTGTTGGGCTAGCGCTTCAAACATTTTGGCAGCAACACCTGGTTGTCCTACCATACCTGCACCAACAATACTCACTTTAGCGATCGCACTATCTAAAACAACTTCACCCCATCCTAACTCTGCCGCTACTTGGGTAAGCATTTTTTTTGCACTTTCCCCGTCTATCCGCGAGACTGTAAAAGCAATATCTCTCCTGGGAACACCATCAATCACCCGACAGCGCTGAGATTGAATAATCATGTCAACGCTGATATTGTGTTGCGCTAATAATCCAAATAACTTCGCCGCCATCCCCGGACGATCTGGTAATTGGCGAATAGCGAGACGCGCTTGATTCAAATCTAAAGCAACACCGCGAACGGGAGGACAATTGGGCAGGGGGGCGGAGGGGCACAGGGGCAGAGGGGAATCTATACATGCACTCTCCCCTGCTCCCCTGCTCCCCTGCTCCCCTGCTTCTATTTCAAAGGCGGTGCGGAGTGCGGTGACGGCGCGATCGCATTCGGCGGCGTTGACTACGCAACTTACTTTCACTTCGCTGGTGGAAATCATTTGAATATTCACGCCAGCTTCAGCTAAGGTAGCGAACATTTTTGCAGCCACACCGGGACGGCCAATCATTCCTGCGCCTGCGATACTGACTTTGGCAATGTTATGTTCTAGCATTACCTCGGCTTCATCAGATTTGGGGTTAGATGGATTTCTCAGGGCTGGGGCGATCGCAGCGGCTACTGCTTCTGCCCGTTTTAAGATTGGGGTGGTGACAGTAAAAGCAATGTCATTACTGTTACCTTCATGAATAGACTGAATAATCAAATCTACATCTACTTTTTGTCGGGAAATTTCGCCAAATAACCTGGCTGCTACACCTGGTTTATCGGGTACGCGCAACAATGCTACTTTTGCTTGGTCGGTGTCAAATTCTACAGCATCCACCGGACGGGCAATTTCTAGATTGATTAGCGATCGCCCTTGGGGTTTGGCTGATGTTACCCAAGTACCTGGTTGATCTGTCCAGCTAGACCTAACTACAAGGGGAACACCATAGTTACGAGCAATTTCTACAGCACGGGGATGCAGCACTTTTGCGCCCAAGCTAGCTAGTTCCAACATTTCATCGCAGGTGATGTCATCCATCAACTGGGCTTCGGCTACTAAGCGGGGGTCTGTAGTTAGAATCCCTGGAACGTCTGTATAAATTTCACAAAAATTAGCTCGTAATGCGGCTGCGATCGCTACCGCCGAAGTGTCAGAACCACCGCGCCCCAAAGTCGTAATTTCCATCTCTCCGGCGTTGGATGTGCCTTGGAACCCTGCTACAACAACTACTTTACCTGCATTTATGTGGCGACAGAGGCGAGTAGTGTCAATATGCAAAATCCGAGCGCGGCTGTGTTCAGCTTCGGTAACAATTCCTACCTGAGCGCCAGTCATAGAAATTGCTGGTTGTCCGAGTTCTTGCAAAGCCATGCTGAGTAAGGCAATGGTTACTTGTTCGCCAGTAGAAAGCAGCATATCCATTTCCCGGCGGTTTGGATTGGAAGAAATTTCATTAGCTAGTTTGACGAGTCCATCGGTGGTTTTGCCCATTGCTGAAACCACTACTACCAGAGAGTTTCCAGCTTGGACAGTTTTATAAACACGCTGTGCGACAGCTTGAATGCGTTCCACTGAACCGACAGATGTACCACCGTATTTCTGAACTATGAGCGCCATAACTTTTATGCAATCAATTGTGTCTGTTTTGCTCAATGCCTCCGCCGGGTTAGGAAGCCTTGAAGATATTAATAGATATTTAGTTTACTAAAAATTGTGTAGCATACCCAATTATGAGTTGATTATTCAAAAACCACATCTTCGTAAAGTGCTGCCATTGTTTCCTCAAAATCCACGCTGTTGAGTCTAAATGATTTATCTTCTGCTGTATAGGATTGTAAAACCCACAACCCTTGCTCATTGCGGCGAAAACACTCGACTCGCTGACGTTTTGTATTAATTAAAACATACTCTTGCAGACTTTCCAGTGTTTGATAATCGGCAAATTTGTCGCCCCGGTCAAAGGCTTCGGTAGAATTAGATAAAACTTCGACAATTAAACAGGGAAATCTTTTATAACCTGGCGTTTCTTGATCTCGTTGATCGCAAGTAACCATCACATCGGGATAATAAAAGCGATTCAGAGATTCAATTCGGGCTTTCATGTCAGCGATGTAAACACGACAACCAGAGCCGCGCACATGATTACGGAGGAGAGATGCCAGGTTAAGAGCAATGGTAACGTGTGGATCTAGCGCTCCAGCCATTGCATAGATGTAACCGTCTATATATTCATGCTTGATATCGCTCTGTTCCTCCATTTGGAGGTATTCTTCAGCAGTGAGGTAGTTTTGTTGGGGCGAGGCAATCATATTTTAAAGGTTTTATTGTGCCGATTTACTTGTGGCGATGCGTTAGGTGCAGTAGACCTTATAATCAAGTAAGGAACTTATGTAAGGAACGTGGATAATGGCTAGTGCTACCATCACCACTAAAGGGCAAGTAACTATTCCTAAAGAAATTAGGGATTATCTTAACCTTGATACAGGTAGTAAGGTTGATTTTGTCATTGATGAAAATGGAATAGTTAAATTAATTCCCCTGAATATCTCTATCAAAAGTTTATCAGGGATTTTACACCGTCCGGGAATGAAAAGCGCAACTTTAGAAGAAATGGAAACTGCAATTAAAGAAGGCTCAAGTGATTGGACTTGATACAAATATTTTAGTGCGCTACTTGACAAAAGATGATGAAAAGCAGTGGGAGCAAGCTGCTGAAATTATCGAAGGGGGAGAGCAATGTTTTGTTGCTAATATAGTTCTTTGTGAATTGGTTTGGGTTTTACGGAGTAATACTTATCAATTTAGTAGGGAAGAAATTAGTAACACTATCGAATTAATGGTGCAATGTTCAGTATTTGAGCTAGAAAATCGCTCTTTAGTTTATCAAGCATTACAAAGATTTAAGCAGGGAAGTGCAGATTTTTCTGATTATTTAATTGGGGCGATTGCTCAAGATTCTGGTTGTAGTTCAACTGTGACATTTGATAGAAAGTTGAGAAGTGAAAAGGGATTTGATTTATTTGAGTAGTGGTTATATAGCGATGTCTACGACGGGCTACGCCTACGCTCTCCATCATTTACAACCACATAAATGCGATCGCTTGTAGATTTACACTTATTTTCTAGAGCGATGTCTCCGACGGGCTACGCCTACGCCAGTTTTCGGCTAAATAATATACCAAAATGAATGCGTAAATTACCCAAATGAGAAAGCAAACTGGGGTTTGAGAAAGAAAAGCTGCTTTTGCTTGCGTAAAACACTAAAATGAGAAACTAAAAGCTGCTTTTGTTTGTGGAAAACACTAAAATGCGAGATTAAAAGCTGCTTTTGGAGAAGTAAAAGCTGCTTTCGTTTGTGGAAAACACTAAAATGCGAGATTAAAAGCTGCTTTTAAAGAAGTAAAAGTTGCTTTCGTTTGTGGAAAACACTAAAATGCGAGATTAAAAGCTGCTTTTGAGAAAGTAAAAGCTGCTTTTGCATAAGTAATCAGGCATTTTTACTTAACTCAATATGAATTTCAGTCTAGGCGATACCTTTCATTCGGAACGGTACGCGATCGCGATCGCGATCGCACTTTTCAGTTTTATCACGGTACGCTTTGCACAAAACTAGCTTATTCTGGATTTGGAGGGAGGCGATCGCGCAAATCTGCTAAATTTTGACGCACAGTAACACTATTAGGATGATCTGCACCTAACCGTCGCTCAAAAATATCTAATGCTTGTATGTACAAGGCTTCAGCCTCGCTGTATCTGCCTTGGTCACAGTAGAGTGCTGCTAGGTTCTTGAGGCTGTGTGCGACATCTAGATGTTCATCTCCCAGCAGCTTGCGCCTGAGTGCTAAAGCTTGGATGAAAAGGGGTTCTGCTTCGCTGTATCTGCCTTGGTCACGGTAGAGATATGCTAGGTTGTTGAGGTTAGTGGCGACATCTGGATGTTCATTTCCCAGCAGCTTGCGTTTGAGTTCCAAAGCTTGGATGTAAAGGGGTTCGGCTTCGCTGTATCTGCCTTGGTAGTTGTAGAGTAATGCGAGGTTGTTGAGGGTTTGTGCGACATCTGGATGTTCATCTCCCAGCATCTTGCGCGTGAGTGCCAAAGCTTCAATCAAAAGGGGTTCGGCTTCGCTGTATTTGCTTTGGAAGCTGTAGATTAACGCTAGGTTGTTGAGGCTTTGTGCAACAAATGGATGTTCATATCCCAGCAGCTTGCGGTAGAGTGCCAAAGCTTGGATAGCAAAGGGTTCGGCTTCGCTGTATCTGCCTTGTAAGTTGTAGACTCCTGCTAGGTTGTGGAGGGTTTCTGCGACATCTGGATGTTCTTCTCCTAGCAGCTTGCGCCTGAGTGCCAAACTTTGGATGTAAAAGGGTTCGGCTTCGCTGTATCTGCTTTGGAAACTATAGAGTACCGCTAGGTTGTTGAGGCTAGTGGCGACATCTGGATGTTCTTCTCCTAGCAGCTTGCGCCTGAGTGCCAAACTTTGGATGTAAAGGGGTTCGGCTTCGCTGTATTTGCCTTGCAAACGATAGAGTACCGCTAGGTTATTGAGGCTTTGTGCGACATCTGGATGTTCTTCTCCCAAGCGTTTTTGGGTAATTTTTATACACTGGTTATACCAAGGTGCTGCTTTGTCATACAATCCCTGGCCTTTATAAAATCGAGCGTTGCCGAGGAATGACCAAATTAAATCATCATCACTGACATATTGAATGAGATTATTTGCTACTTCAGCTATATGAGGTATGGCGGCGGTGACATTGTTGATTTGCTGAAGTGTGGAAATGTCAGGAATATCTTTAGCAATTTCTACCATTACCTTGCAAAAATTTCGCTTTAATTCCTCTACTACTTGATTAAACTTAGCCTGTTTGAGTTGAAAAAATTCCCGAATGAGTTGATGTAGTTGATAGCTGTCTTTACCTTGAAGCAGATGCAAATCTTTTAACTCAACTCTACTACCTTCCAATTGTTCAATATTTTTCCCAGTTTCGACACTTTCTACCAGACTCCAGGGAATCGGAGCTAAAGCAAATAAACTCAGTAAAACACCTAACTCCTTGGCATCATCACTTAATTCGTCCCAACTTAACTCAAAAGCAGCAGCAACACCCCGTTTTACATTTAGCGTCCAAGTGCGGTCTTTTTCATCCCGTGCTAAAGACTCATGAGTTAACTTTTTTTCTTCTAACCGCCGCAACATTTCTGCTAAAGAAATTTTCCGCTTTTTCACATACCTCCCAGGGCAAACGCATCTAAAGTATAAGAATCCTTTAATAGCAAGGGTTTTGGCGTTTTTTAATTTAGCCTATTTTTTCATCAAGATCCTTGCCCAGCAAGGGTTTCAGAAATCCCGTGCGTTCGCCCTGACATACCTCCCCACCAAATTCAGCGCCAAAGGCAAACAACCTAAACGCTGACAAATTTCTTTGGTATTTTCTAATTCCTGTGCGACTTTTTCTGCTCCCACCCATTCTTGTAAAAGTTCCAGTGCTGCCGACTCACTTAAAACATCTAGAGTAAATGACTGGGGAAAATCTAACTGTAACCTGGTGGTAATTAGCAGCTTAAACCGGGGTGATTGTGGTGGTAAATATTGTTCTACTTTGGGGTAATCGTTGACATCATCCAGCACTACCAACACATTCCCATCGTGCCAGCGTGACCAACAGAAATCAACTTGCTGTGGTAAATCCCAATCTTCTGGTGGTTTTAGTCCTAACTTAGCTATAGCAAACTGCAATATCTGAAGCCCAATATCTTCATCTCTAGCGCGTAACCAACAGATACCACCAGGATAAGTGTTGAGTAGCAGGTGAATCAGTGCATACTGAGTTGCTAACTCTGTTTTCCCAACTCCTCCCATACCCTCAATCGCAGCAATCACCACTTGAGAACTGTGTTGTAGCCTGTCGTGCAGATTTACTAAAGTATCAGCACGTCCGACAAACTTGACTGTGCTACCACGAGGAATATTTTGAGGAATTTCTTTAGGCTTAAAAGATTCGTACTGATAAATAAAGACCAGCAAATTCTCAATTATTGTTTGGGTAATATTGCCTGTAGACAGATTGCCGCCTACTTGTACATTCTGAAGAATGCTCTGTAAAATTTCTTCTGGGCTGTGATTTTTGCTCATGATTTTAGGCTTTCATGTCCACATTACCAAGGTCAAGATCGCCGGCAAATTGAGAATCAACCACCGCTTCTTGATTCACTGAACCGTCTCTTGTGGCTGACAAATTTATATTGCCGACTTTAGCCTTACCTTTTACCTGAATTTCTTTTATAACTATTTGATTAATCTGCGTTTGTGCTTCATTGGCTACAGCCTCAACAGCTTGAGCAATCTCAGGATCTTTCTTTGCCACTTCCTCTACTTGCTGCCCAATGAGATAAGCTTGACCATAATCTAAAGATTGTGTTTTAGCCTGTTCGATAACCTTCGCCGTGCTAGGTTCCTTGCGTTTCAGCAGAACTAACAACTTTTCGCCTTCGTTCCAAGCCTTTTCACCGATGATTTCCCCAGTTTTTTCAAAGGCTTTGATGATTACCAAAGTTGCGATCGCAGCTGCTGTCAGCGATACTGGCTCCATAAGTTTGCCAAAATATACGAAATTTTACTTATGGTTCTCAGTTTAACAGTCTCTAAAGAGGTAATAAAGAGCAAATAGCAGAATAAACTATAAAACAATTTAAAGGGACGACTTCAACAAGTGAAATCGTCCCTTTAGACTTATAAATAGTAAAATATACCCTATCTGCTTACTCTGGAAGGTTCAACCCACTCATCCCAAGAGCTATCGTAGCCATCATAAGTAATTTTATAAAGATCGTTACTAACTTCTAAAACCTGCCCTTTATACCATTTCCGCTTCCACAAAATTCTCACTGCATCTCCAACTTCAAATGATGCCCGGAAGCGTTCAGCACCAACCCATTCATTCCAGGAACTATCATAACCTTCATAAGTAATATAGCAATTATCATCATTAACCTTAAGTACCGTTGCTGGATACCATTTTTCCTTCCAAAGAACCTCAGCCTTTTGTCCTACAGAACAGGGTGAAGCAGCAAAAGCACTGGGAATCAATGTGCCTACCCAAGTTGCCATGAATATGGCACCAAACAATACTTTATTTTTCATGATTCTATCCTCAAACAGTAAAACGGAATTTTGATTGTGATTGATGAAAATCTAATTAAAAATTTCCATTAACTCTTACTATTGTGATGGAATCAAATTAGCAATCGCCTCAGCAAAAATTATGAATTTTCGCCGTTATTTATGAAGATATCATATTTAAAATTAAGAGATTTTATAAATTTTACTTAGAGGATATTTGAAAAGTCTTTTTGTCGATATCAAATAGTTTTAGATCCCCCTAAGTCCCCCTTTTTAAGGGGGACTTTGATTCCGGTTCCCCCCTTTTTAAGGGGGGTTAGGGGGGATCAAAAGTGCCTAAGCTCATAGCGAAACACTTTTCAAACAACCTCTTAGTCAAAAGTCTCAGAACCCCGACTTCTTTAAGAAGTCGGGGTTCTAATTGTTAGTGTTAATACTGAAACTACAATTTACAGTTTATTAATATTTTTTAAATTACGGGTTCTAAATCTAATTTCATAAATCCCTAGCAAAGCCGATGCTACTAGCAAAGGTAAAAAATAATAGACTCCCCGATAAGCTAACATTGACCCCAAAATTGCCGCCGCCGAAACTTGGGATGAGAGAATCAGCAAAATTATAGTTTCAAATACTCCCAAACCACCGGGGACATTACTAACAACACCTGCAAACATCGCTAGCAAATAGATACCCAAAAAATCCAGATAAGACAAAGATATATTAGTGGGAAGCACTGCATAAAGAATTGCTGCTGCCAAAATCCAATCAAGACCAGAAATTGCTATCTGAATAAGGGATATCTTAAAATCAGGAAATCTAAATTCTTGCCCACGAATTATTAAAGGTTGTTTAATAAAAAGACTTCCTAGCAAATAACTAGCAACCAATAGCAGAAAAATCACGCCGATGGGACGCACAGTAGCAAAAGGTAAATGTAGTTGAGTAGGAATTTTCAGGGGATTGATGAGGAATAAGCAACCTGCAACCGCAAACATGCCCAACCAAAAAGTAAAATTGGCGAAAGCAATTACTTGAGCGATCGCAACTGCTGGCACTCCCCAAGTAGCATAAAATCGATAACGGATAGCACTGCCAGTCAGCAAAGCAAAACCTATAGTATTACTAAACGCCGAGCTAATAAAGCTGGTTAAAGCAATCTTGTTCCAGTTTAGGGAACGATTAATGTAACTAAAACCCAAAATATCGTACCCAATCATCACTAGATAGCCCAAGACTGTCAGCCAAACTGCCCAGCTTAAGCGGCTTTTGGGGATAGCAGCTAGAGAGTTGAGGATGTCACGATAATTATACTCATGCAGTTCGTTAGCGATCGCCCACAGGGAAAGCACCAGCAATGATAAGCCAAACAGTGTGCTGAAATTCAGTTGCAGTTTTTTAAGCATCGTGAAGAAACTTATCCTAACTCTTGACTTTTAACTTACAACAAGTCGCAAAGTTTACATCCTCTTGACACAACATTGACAACTTACTTCCGTAAACTTAATGGTTGCCAGCACAGACTGTCCAATGACCTGCAAAGATGAACTACAAACAATCAAAAATTATCTTGCTAGTTTCAGTATTAACCCTAGTTAGCTGTAATTTATCGCAAAATGTCGTAGCAAAACCACCTCTACAGCAAGATTTAAAAACAACTCCTTCTGTTCTTTCAACAAAGTCTAATACTGGCGACTCAGCTACTCACTTAACCTACAAAATTGCAACCTACAATAGTCAATTAATGGGTGCAAATCGCACTTACGGCGTTTCTTTACCCCTTGGCTATGAACAAAACCCAAAACAAAGATATCCTGTAATCTTTCTCCTCCACGGCGGACATGGTAATCCCAGTGATTGGTTTATTCAGAATAAGGGAGAAGCTCTCAAGACCGTGGAACAACTTTATACTACAGGTAAGCTGCCACCTAGCATTATTATCACACCAGATGGTAACGACAAACGTGGCTCTAGTCCCTACCGAGATCCCGAATATATTGATGGCCCTAACGGGAAAGTCTCCACAGCCGTAGGTGATGAATTAGTAAAAGTCGTGCAAAGTCGTTATCGTACACTAACTAATCCAGATTTTTGGGCAATAGGTGGTTTATCTTCTGGTGCTTGGGGTGCAATGAATGTCGGGTTACACAATGTAAATCATTTCTCAATTTTATTTAGTCATAGTGGTTATTTTAATGATAAAAGCGGCCCAACAAATAGCCCGATAATTTATATCAAAAGCATTCCCACACCAGCTAAACAAAGATTGCGAATTTACTTAGATTCAGGCAAAGCAGATATTGAAGAAATCGATGAAGCTAAAAATTTCTCTAAAGTACTAAATAACCTAAAAATTTATAATTTGTTTCGTCAATTTCCTGGCAGCCATACTTGGCAATACTGGCGGGAACATTTAGCCGATTCTTTGACGTTTGTAGGCGAACAATTTAAATCTGCTGAAATGGCAAGTATGGCTCGTAATGTGGGTATTAATAATAAAAATCCTTAGCGATCGCCAGGATAAATAATACTATTTTGTAAATCCGTTGATATTTAAATATCACTGTGGAAAACTCTACTGCCATTCTTAAGCAGATTCACTATAGTAAGTTCTAACGGAGGTGATTTTTCTAACCCTAAAAAAATATGAAAATTTCTAAATTGTTAATTAGTTTACTAGGAGCGATCGCACTCCTAACTACTGCTGGTTATTATTATGTCTTTATCTTAGGTGCGCCGCAACTAGATCCACCCCAAAGAGTGGCAAAGACTGGGCTAAAGTTTCAATTAGCAACCTTCAACTCGCAAGCGATGGGTGCAGTCCGCAAGTATGGCGTGATTTTGCCGCCTGATTATGATAAAAATCAGCAAAAGCGCTACCCGGTGATATTTTTATTGCACGGTGGTCATGATGATGCTCGTGCTTATGCTAACAAGTATGCAGTCTTAGATGTACTTCATCAACTTTATCAAAATGGAAAATTACCGCCATCAATTGTGATTACACCTGATGGTAATGATAATCGTGGTTCCAGTCCTTTCTACGATCCTGATTACTTTGATGGGCCAAATGGCAAAATCGGGACTTTGATTGGTTCTGAATTAGTGCAAGTTATCAAGTCTCGCTACCGCACTTTAGAAGAACCCCAGTTTTGGGCGCTGGGAGGTCTGTCTTCTGGGGGATGGGGGGCATTTAATATCGGGTTACGCTATCTTAACAACTTCCACATTCTGTTTAGCCATAGCGGTTACTTTACCGATAATAGCGGTTCACAAAATAGTCCCCAACAAATCGTGCAACAGCTACCGCTTCAAGATAGGAAGCGATTGCATATTTACTTGGATGCAGGTTTGAATGATACTAATTTATTGGCTTCTACTAAAGCCTTCAACGAAACCTTAAATAAATTAGGCATTGCTCACGTATTTTATGCGTTTCCAGGAGGTCATGGTTTGTCTGGTGCTGATATAGGCTGGAACTACTTCCATAAACACCTTAAAGATTCGCTCTCGTATGTAGGAGAACAATTTAAAAATTTAGGAGTTAAGAGTTAGGAGTTAACGCGATCTGCAACTTATTCTTAAGAACCCCTCTCCAAACCTCTCCTCCACAGGGAGAGAGGCTTTAATTTTTGCTCCCCAAGCCGTGGCGAGAAGGGGGAAAATTCAAAGTCTCTCTCCTTTTAGGAGAGAGATTTAGAGAGAGGTTTTCCAGATCCCGTAAAAAGTCAGAAAACTAATAACCAATGACAAATGACAAATGACTAATAATTTAAAAACTCAGATTGGACTTTGGAGTGCAGCTTTCCTTACTGGTTTAGTGGGAGTAGTGAATTTGTTGTCAGCAGTGACACCTAACTTGTATGGGCGGAATCACTGGTTAAAGGAATTTTTGCCATTTGAAATTCGTGCCACTGGTCATATCTTTGCAGCGCTGACTGGGTTTGTTTTACTCGCACTTGCTACTAATTTATTACGCAGAAAAAGAATCGCCTGGTTACTAACCATTGCTTTATTAGTAATTTCCATCTTCAGCCATTTGCTCAAGGGATTGGACTATGAAGAAAGTCTCCTCTCTGGAGTTTTACTGGTGCAATTAATCTTAATGCGCCATTTTTTTACAGCACAATCAGATCGTCCTTCAATTGCACGGGGAGTTAGAGTGCTGATAGGTGCTTTGCTATTTACCCTGGCATACGGAACTATTGGATTTTACTTATTAGACGGCAAATTTTCTGAAAATTTTAATTGGCGTGAAGCTGTACTTCAGACTTTAGCCATGTTCTTCACTGAGGATAATTGGGGACTGCAACCAAAGAGCCGATTTGGAGAATTTTTTGCTAATTCCATCTATATTATTGCCGCAGTTACTATTACCTATGCAATAGTAATGTTATTGCAACCTGTATTTTGGCGTAATCTAGCAACGCCAAAAGAGCGCCAAAGAGCTAAAGAAATTGTCGAGCAATATGGGCGTTCTTCTTTAGCAGCGATCGCACTCTTAAATGACAAGAGTTATTATTTTAGCCCTACTGGTAATAGTGTAATAGCTTATGTTCCCAAGGGCAGGGGTGCGATCGCATTAGGAGATCCCATCGGCCCCATTGAAGACCGCCAAGAGACAATAGTTGCTTTCTGGCAGTTTTGCCAGCGCAATGACTGGTATCCAGGCTTTTACCAAACTTTGCCCGATGATGTTGAGCTTTACAAATCATTGGGATTTAAGGTACTCAAGATTGGAGAAGAAGCGATCGTTGACCTGAAAAGTTTTACATTACAAGGTAAAGCCGGTAAAAACTTTAGACCATCAATCAATCGTTTAACTAAACTGGGATACCAAATCGAGTTTTACCAACCACCCATTGCTGATACTTTGTTGCACCTCCTCAAACCTGTGAGTGATGAATGGCTAAAGATGGTACAAGGTTCAGAAAAACAATTTTCTTTGGGCTGGTTTGATGAAGCTTATCTGCGAGAGTGCGAGATTGCTGTGGTGCATACTCCCGAAGGTAACATCACCGCCTTTGCCAACATTCTCCGGGAGTACCAACTCAACGAAGCAACTATTGACATGATGCGACATCGCTCATCTCTTGAGAATGGGACGATGGACTTTCTATTTATTTCTCTGCTTCAGCATTTTAAAGAGTGTGGTTACGACAGCTTTAATTTCGGTCTTTCTGCCCTTGCGGGAGTTGGAGACAACCCAGAATCACGCCGCTTAGAGAGAGTCTTGCACTATCTTTACGAGCATTTAAATCGCTTCTACAACTTCAAGGGGCTACACGCCTACAAAGATAAGTTCCGCCCCAGTTGGGAACCGCGTTATTTGGTTTACCCCAGTTTAGCTGCCTTACCAGATGTAGTTGTAGCATTGATTCGCGCAGATTCAGGCGATCGCCTTTTTGATTATTTCAAACCCGGAGCCTAAAGGCATCAATTCTGGCATTAACCCCATAACACATCATTCTAGGGCGATATCTACGATCGACTCGCCTGCACAAATTGACATTTTTATGATACAATTGTACTATAAAAGAATGAATCTCCGGTGAGTATGTAACGCTAAGTCTGACAGGAAATCTCCAAAGTTTGTCATAACTGAATCCCCATAGTAGTTAGTAGACTGAGGCCAAAATTTCCCTTACTTTGAACGAGGGGCAAAATCTCCTTGTCTTTATTTGGCATAAATTTATTGTGTGTTTGTCCTTCAAGTTTTCACGGTTGGAAGAACTTATTAGAAACCGTGGCTTTAACAGACTTATTGACCTTTAGATGGAAGGTGAAAATATGAGGAATAATCAAATTTCTCTGCCAGAACTCATCAATTTTTTTGCAGAACATCGCAACAATATCATTATTAATATCAAGCACCTGCAAGAAAATTATCAAAGAACAGGTATCAAGCGGGTTAGAGGTGTGAGAGACGAAAAAGGGGAACTATTACAACCTTGGTTGCAAACAGAATATATAGATAATGCTGAGTATGCTGGTATGGGCGAGTTTCAATTTAACCGCAATACCGCTACTATCAATATGCTTATCAAGCGTAAAGTCAAACTTACCAAATCTGAAGATAAAACCCCCACTCTTGAGGTAGCAGGTTTGCTGGTAAATGACCTCAATAGCTTTAATAACTACACGATTGTAAGTGACGCGAAAATCAATATAAAGTCTTTACAAGTCAAAATTAGTAGTAAAAAAGCTTTTGATTGGCTCAAAGAAAAGGGTGTGTTAGATGCAGAAAATTTTGACTTCCATGCTGAATATACCATCCAGCTAGATAACTTGCCGCTTGTCGCTTCTGATCATTGTTACAGTAGTATTGATGGACTATTCAATCAACTTGCAGAAATTAAAGTACTTACTAGTATTATTTCTGCTTACTTGAAAAAAGAGTCAGAGATATTTATAGCGCCACAGTTAGATGAGTTTAAAAAGCACTATCTGTCCAAGAATACTTACATCAATTTCCCTACAACTAATGAATATACTGATATCCACGAAGCTTTAGTTAATGGTACTCTTGATTCCAGATTGAGCTATAAAATCGATGTCGGCAGTCAAGATATTCTAAACTTGAGTAAGTTCCCTTCGGCTAACAAGTTTCTAAATAGGATGTATCGTCTTTATGATAAAGAAACTGGAGAAATTATCATTAAGCCGAATTTTAAGATGGTATTTAATGAAAATCTCGCTGTTAGGCACAAGTTACTGTCATCACGTACCAAGATTACGAAAGTTGACGAGTTTATGAAACCAATTTTCGATGATTTTCTTGGGCTTGAGCAAAATGGCATAGTTGTAGATATTCTGAAGAAAGTTGGTGCTGATATTTTGGCGCAGTTATTTCAGGATAAACAAACTGGTAAGAAAATCAGCAAAGAAGAAATGGTTGCAGCTTTGAGCGCAGCTAATACCAAGCTAGAGAAATATGTAGAAAATATCTACCAAGATAAGATTTCTCCTTTGGTATTTTACATTGGTTGTACTGGACTATTGCCAGATAAAATAAAAGCAAAACCCATGACTGCTGAAGAAGCTGCTGCTAAATATCCAAATTTGCAATTTTCTAAAAATGAGCAAGAGGGCACTTTTTTTGCAGTTGGTAATACTATTATCAGCATCTATGCCAAGACTGAATATTACAGTAAACTTATTTCTGTCGGTATAGACAATTAGATTGCACATACAAATCCAATAAAATTAGTATATGCAAGCAGTAGAACCCCGGCTTCTTTGAGAAGTCGAGGTTCTTATCTCTCATAGATGATTCAGAATTACTATAGGAATTCTATGGGTTTCCCAAAATACAGCTAGAGTTTGGACGTATTGCAGAAGAAATTGGACTTGCAGACGAAGGCTTCATTACCCGGATTTCTCACAAGTACGAAAAAATCATTGAGATGAGTAAAATTTAGGAAAATATATTTTATACATCAGTGGATTCAATTCAGAAACCGAAGATAATCACGTATTATCCGAGTCTTTAAAGATAAATAAAAGACAAATAAAACGAAAAATACTGAAGTAAAAACTATGATTAGCAATAATTAGGCAGCCGAAAACAGGGTTAAATTCAGTAAACTCAACCCCAGTAAGCTAATCATTATGATGACAATTAAGTAAAAATTAACCAGGACAGGGTAAGAGAGATAAATAATTGTAGGCCAGAGCGAAAATTCCTTTATAGGGGCAATAACTACTAATTGAAATTAAGATTTTTCGGCAGTTAATCGTGATAGTTGCTCCTAACTTCAGTAACTTTGTCCGAATAGTGCCAACAGTAGCGTTTTGAAGTTCTGTTTTGGCTAAACACTTCTCTCGTAAAGCATTCATTAAAATATAGGCAACAGATGAAAACCACAACCGTAGTTGATTACCTGCAAATGTATGGGTGCTTGTTCTATCACTTTTTAGTTCTAGTTTTTGCTCTTTGAGACAATTTTCCATGTTGCCTCTTGGACAATATTTTTCTGTATAAAGTTTTCCAGGCGGGATTTTATTTATCGCTAGTGAAGTTACTACAAAACGAGTATCTACCCCTTGATTACTATATTCAACTTTAGCAACAACCCGACGATTTCGACTCCAAGAATATAGAGTTTTATAGTTAAGCGATGAATACCAAACTGAATTCTTCACAAATGCTGTTGCTGCGAGGTGTAAATCTGGTGACGGTGCCAATAAGGATTCAAAAAACTTAACTACTGGTTGCAGTTTTTGTTCATATTCTTGAGACGCACGGTATTTAATTGATTGTGAAAGCTGAATTAATCGACTATTTTTCCTAGTGCCAGAGCAAACATTGGGTCGTGACGTAGTTCCTCGTGGTCATTTAAGTCTTCATAACCCATTATCAAACCATATATTCTCTGCCCGATTAGACTTTTTACTGAATGATCAACTCTATTCATATTTCGGTAATCTTTGAAACATCTTGCTAATCGCGATGTAATTCCTCTTTTCCGGTCTAGCTCCGCAATTAAAGTTAACCCTGCATCTGATATTACAGTCTCAGCCTTGAAATTAACTACGACTGGACATGACTTTACTTGTTCAAATTTGAACTGTTCCGGTATACAATCTGTTTTCTGAGGGGTCATGCTTAAAACTGCTGAAATTCATGTGCAATAGATATTTTGGCAGTTTTTAACTCCTCTTTTCTCCAGCTTCGTGAGAAATCCGGGATTACAATAGTGCTAGCTATGATTTGTAAAGATATTAACACAAAAACACTGTAGTAAATGAGTTTTAAATCTTTATTAATGATTTGGAAATAGCGCTCTACAAAAGAAGAATAACCTACAATACCCACAGAACCAAAGCTGCCAATAATCAATAATCTCATCAACAACTCAATGGAAGATCTAAAGGGCGATCGCTCTTGATTCAAACAAAATATATTACTTTGTTCCGTTCCCAAGTTTCCTAACACAGATTGAAAAACTACTGGTTGCAAGACCATTAATTTTTGACTTATTTGGTGGGAATATTTGACTAAATTATTACTAGTATATTGATCTACAAAAACTGTACTCGCCATTGAATTTTCAGATGGCATAAGCACAGCAGTAACACTCAAGAATATGCTAGTAGCAGCAACTACAAATTTCTGTTTGATTTTCATTCCAATTATCCTTTTCCTTTGCCTAAAAAATTGCTGTCTACATGCTCAATGATGACCGGATAAATAAATCAGCAATGCTACCAATTCCTCTCCCAAAGCCTGGGATTATGAATAGAAGCATCATGGCAAAGAGTCCGAATTGAGTATATTGCAATGGCTTTAGCTGAGGAAAAATCTCACTGAAAATATGAAAGCCATCCAGTGGTGGAATTGGCAGCAGATTAAATAGAAATAATGTCAAATTTATCCGAGCCGCTAGGTAAAGAAATTCGACGCTCAAAAGTCCTGAAAGATTAAAAAGTTTGAGCAATACAGTAAATAGAATACCTAATGCCAGATTCGACAATGGGCCTGCTGCGGATACCAAAATATTGCCTAGCTTACCAGAGCGAAACTTAGAGGGGTTGACGGGCATTTGTCCCCAAGCTATACCCATGAGGCAAAGAAAGATGATTGATTCTTTACCCATGTGAACTACAGGATTTAGTGTCAGATGACCATTTTGTTGGGGAGTATTATCTCCCTGACTCATCGCAGCCCAGCCGTGAGCAAGTTCATGCAAAGTAATGGAGAATATGACAATTACAACGATTCTGAAAAAATGAATCGGCTCTGTGATGAGTGTTTGGATAAACATAATTTACTAAATTTTGGTGATGCTTATCTGCGTAGCAAGAGGTATTTAGTATAAAATATAGCGGTTATATTACTTAAGTTGCTACGGTAATTTTTGGTATATTCTATAAATCAAAATTTACTAATTTTATTAATCTCAGTTGATTTGATACCTTAAAGAAACATCTCATAACACTTCAAGAATTTTAAAACCTAGTAGTAACTACGTATTTATTTTAATTTTTAGTATATAAAAAACTTACATTGACTCAAGTCTAAAAGCTTGGTGTATAATAAAATACTTAAAAAGTAAAGTTACAAATTTACAGATAGATTCAGCTTTATTTGTGTCTAACTGCATCTCATCGTTTTATGTGTCTCTGGCTCAAAATATAGCCGCTATTGCCTTGTGATTTTTGTACATCATTTTGCAAAGTTAATTTTATTACCTGAAATAGCAATAGATTTACTAATAATCTTTAAGAAAATTATGCATATATCAACTTCAATGAGACAATCTGACCTAATCTTCTCAACCTAAAGGAAGACAATGGACGATCGCACAAAGGCTCTCCAGGCTATCGCGGCTGAACGTTGGCGCGTATCCCTGATTCTCAGTGGAGCCATGATGTTTATTTACTTTGGCTTTATCTTGCTAATCGCATTCAATAAGCCCCTATTGGGGTCATTAGTAGCTCCTGGTCTAAGCCTGGGAATTTTACTAGGGGCGCTGGTAATTGTCTCAGCATGGGTATTAATTTTTATCTACGTACGCTGGGCAAATAGCAGTTACGACGATCAAATTGCCAGGCTGACACGCAAGTGAAAATTGGGAATGAGAGAGGGGGAATGGGGAATGGGGGCAGGGAGCAGGGGGCAGGGGAAGCACGGGAAGATGACCTACTGATTATTGACCAATGACCAATGACCAATGCCCAATTCCCAATGCCCAGTAGCTATTAGTAATTTCTAGTCCAAAATCCAAAATACTAAACCAAAAAAGCATGAATAGTGTGTGGTTGGATCTGCCATTAGCGGCGGATATTACCAGTCTTGGTAAGTTTAACCCGTTGGCGATCGCTTTCTTCTTTCTGTTTGTTGTCAGTTCTCTAGGTATTACCTATTGGGCGGCAAAGCTGACCAAAAATACCGCCCACTTCTATACAGCCGGCGGCAAAATCAGTGGTTTCCAAAATGGGCTAGCCCTAGCAGGAGACTTTATGAGTGCAGCTAGCTTTTTAGGTATCACTGGACTGGTAGCACTCAACGGCTTTGACGGCTTAATTTATTCTATTGGCTTCCTAGTGGGCTGGCCAATTGTGATGTTTTTGATTGCGGAACCACTACGTAACTTAGGCAAATACACTTTTGCTGATGTAGTGGCTTATCGCTTACAACAAAAACCAGTCCGTATTGCATCTGCCATTGGAACGCTGGCAGTGATTAGCTTTTACTTAATTGCCCAGATGGTAGGGGCTGGGGAGTTAATTAAACTACTGTTTGGCTTTGATTATGAGTTAGCCGTGGTCATCGTCGGTTGTGTGATGATGGCTTATGTGATTTTTGGTGGGATGATTGCCACCACTTGGGTGCAAATTATTAAAGCAGTTCTGTTGCTCGGCGGAACCATCTTGCTAGCTATTTTGGTATTGGCACGATTTGGTTTTAACCCACTTGCTCTTTTCGCTGCGGCCGCAGATAAATATACAGGTGTATTAGCTCCAGGTAAACAGGTTTCCGATCCCTTTGATGCCATCTCCTTGGGAATGTCGTTGATGTTCGGCACTGCTGGATTACCCCACATCCTGATGCGTTTTTACACAGTACCGGATGCTAAAGCAGCACGACTCTCTGTTACTTACGCTACAGCTATTATTGGCGTTTTTTATCTCCTTACCTTCATCCTGGGCTTTGGAGCAATGGTGCTAGTAGGGCAAGATGCCATCAAGCAAGTTGGGACTGGCGGTAACATGGCTGCACCGATGTTGGCAGAATTTCTCGGTGGTGATGCTTTCTTAGGCTTTATTTCTGCTGTTTCCTTTGCAACGATTTTGGCGGTTGTAGCGGGTTTGACACTTTCAGGAGCGGCTGCACTGTCTCATGATTTGTGGGTGAACGTGGTGCGTTCTGGTCATGCTGACGAGTCAGAACAACTGAAGGTAGCTCGCGGTGCGACAATGATTTTGGGCTTAGTGGCGATATTTCTAGGTATCTTGTTTAAAGGACAAAACGTCGCTTATATGGTGGGTTTAGCATTTGCGATCGCAGCTAGTGCCAACTTTCCAGCGTTGCTACTATCAATGCTTTGGCGGCGCTTTACCACTAGCGGGGCAGTTGCGAGTATGTTAGTCGGTACTTTCTCCTCGTTACTGCTGATTTATTTATCACCTACTATTCAGGTGACAATTCTCAAGCACGCTTCTGCACCTTTTCCACTGAAAAATCCGGGATTAATTACTATTCCCCTAGCGTTTATTGTGGCGATTGTTGTTTCACTATTGACTACTGAACAGCAGGCACAAGAAAAATTTGCGGAAGTTGAGGATCGCATCCACATCGGTTCTGGCATGTGATTTTGTCGCGTTGCTGATTAGAGATATAAATCTTGGTGTAGAGACGTTGCAATGCAACGTCTCTACAAGGGTTTTGAAATCACGCAAAATCATTTTCATACCTGAATTCAGCAAAGCAGATTTTGTCATTGGGTATTACTCATTACAAATATTAATATTGTAAAGTTATTTTTTTGTAACAAAAATCAGGCGTTTGGTATCCAAGATAACTTTTTACTAGTAAACTATCGCACTATCATCACACTTTAAAGTTTGAAATTGTCAGCTTTCTATTAAGTTAGTTGATTCATCAAGAGGAAAATTCATAAAGATTATGAGAAGAGAATTTAACAGACGTAAGTTTTTGATCTACGGTTCTTTAACTTTCGGAAGCAGCTTTTTTCTAAAAGCTTGTGCAAATAATCCGCCAAGCGCTACAGAGACAGTCGCATCTCCTACTGCTTCACCAGCTGCTGCTACTGCTGGTAACACCATCAAAGTAGGTATTTTGCACTCTCTGAGTGGTACGATGTCCATCAGTGAAAAAAGTGTTGTTGATGCTGAAAAATTAGCAATTAAAGAAATCAATGCTGCTGGTGGTGTCTTAGGCAAACAAATTGAAGCAATTACCGAAGATGGTGCTTCTAACTGGGATACTTTTAGAGAAAAGGCAACTAAGCTAATTGATCAAGATAAAGTTTCTGTAGTTTTTGGTTGTTGGACTTCTGCTAGTCGTAAAAATGTCAAACCAGTATTCGAGAGCAAAAATCACATGCTCTGGTATCCTGTGCAGTATGAAGGACAAGAGTGTTCTAAAAATATTTTCTATACTGGTGCAGCACCAAATCAACAAATCGAGCCATCTGTTGATTGGTTGTTAAAAAATAAGGGTAAAGAATTCTTTTTGGTTGGCTCTGACTATGTTTTTCCTCGCACTGCTAACACAATTATCAAAGCCCAATTAGAAGCTTTAGGCGGAAAAACAGTTGGTGAAGATTATTTACCTCTTGGCAATACAGAAGTTACGCCTATCATTACGAAAATCAAACAAAATTTGCCCAATGGTGGCGTGATTTATAACACCCTAAATGGTGATAGTAATGTCGCTTTCTTTAAACAATTAAAAGGGGCTGGATTGACACCAGATAAATATCCCTCTATGTCTGTCAGTATTGCCGAAGAAGAAGTCAAAGCAATTGGTGTAGAGTATCTCAAAGGTCATTACGCGGCTTGGAACTATTTTCAAACAGTAGACACACCTGCTAATAAAAAGTTTGTTGCCGCTTTCAAGAAAGAGTATGGTGAAGATCGCGTGACAAATGATCCAATGGAAGCATCATATATTGCAGTTTATTTGTGGAAGCAAGCAGTAGAAAAAGCTGGGACTACTGATTTAGAGAAAGTGCGGGCTGCGGCTTATGGGCAAACTCTAGATGCGCCTGAAGGTAAAGTGACAATGGATGCCAATCATCACATTTCCAAAATTGTGCGGATTGGTCAAGTTAGACAAGATGGTTTGTTTGATATTGTCTATGCTACTCCTGCACCAGTTGAGCCAGTTCCTTGGAATCAATTTGTAAAAGAGACTAAAGGGTTTGCTTGTGATTGGACTGACCCAGCGAAGGGTGGTAAGTACAAGAAAGTTTAATTCATTAGTCATTTTTCATTTGTCATTAGTCATTAGTCATTTGTCATCGGTTAATAGTTACAAGCAACAAAGGATAAAGCCATAACCCACCATCGTAGCTCGACTTTATCCATTTTTGGGCAACACTCAAGCTGACGCTGAAACCTTTGTATGACAGTAGTTTTACTTTTTAAATTTCAGCTTGAATCAGTGATATGGAAAAAGTTTTTGCCAAAAAGCTAAGGCTTTTGCTCTATAAGGAGAACCAAGTTCTTAATTTTGGATAAAGTCGAGCTTAGAGGTTGTTTAAAAAGTCCTTGGCTGTGATTTTAGCACTTGTTGATCCCCCCTAACCCCCCTTTTTAAGGGGAGAACCGGATCAAAGTCCCCCTTCTTAAGGGGGATTTAGGGGGATCTAGAATGTTTTATTACTGAGAAGAAAACTTTTCAAACATCCTCTAATAACAAGAAGTTAATATGTAGGAAAAAAAGTGTTAACAGGATTTTTAGAAGCTGTATTTAATGGCATTAGTATTGGTGCTGTATTATTAATTGCTGCATTGGGATTAGCCATTATTTTTGGATTGATGGGTGTCATCAATATGGCACATGGGGAGTTGATGATGTTTGGGGCTTATACAACATTTGTTGTGCAAAATGTTTGTAAGCAATTGGGTGGAATGTGGTTTGAAGTCTATATATTTTTGGCTTTGATTATCGCTTTTCTTTTCACGGCTGCTGTGGGATTAATTCTAGAAAAAGGCGTGATTCGTTATCTCTATGGAAGACCATTAGAAACTCTCTTGGCAACTTGGGGAGTAAGTTTGATTTTTCAACAGTTTGTTCGCAGCGTGAATTGGGTATTGATAATTGGCATAGGTTTATTTTCTCTGCTGTTTTTTGGAGGTTTATGGATTTTAAATTCTCGCACTGATTTGGGAAGAGTTCGTAACTGGATTGTGGCGGTAATATTTTTACTATCGCTGGGAGTGACAATAGCAACGGGCAATTTATTGAGTCTAACTTATAAGTTAGCAGTAACTCAACCTTGGTTTGGCGCTCAAAATGTGGATGTAACAGCACCTACTTGGTTACAAGCAGGGATATCTTTGGGTGGTGTGCAATTTCCCTTTGCTAGGTTATTTATCATTGCTTTAACAATAATCTGTGTGTCGGGAATTTATTTATTTTTACAGCGTTCTAGCTGGGGTTTAAGAATTCGGGCTGTGACGCAAAATCGGAGTATGAGTGCTTGTTTGGGTATCCCAACTCAAAAGGTTGATGCGATTACTTTTGCATTGGGTTCTGGTTTAGCTGGTGTGGCTGGATGTGCGATTAGTTTACTCGGTTCTGTAGGGCCAAATACGGGACAAAACTATATTATTGATACTTTTATGGTTGTTGTTGTTGGGGGTGTAGGCAATTTAGCCGGGACGATTGTGGCTGCTTTGGGTATTGGGACGGCTAATTTTTTAATTGGTTCTGGAACTTTGGCTTTATTGTTTACTCCTGTAAAGCCTTTGGCTGATTTCTTTACTTTTTTTGCGACGACGAGTATGGCTAAGGTGATGGTGTTTGCGCTGATTATTGTGTTTTTACAGTGGAAGCCTGGGGGGATTTTTCCGCAGAAGGGACGTACTGTTGATGTTTAACGAACCGCAGAGACGCAGAGGACGCAGAGAATGAGGAAGAGGGGAGGAGGGTTATTAATTGAGGTGGGGGTGGTGGTTGCGATCGCACTCTTCCTTATAATTGTTATGCCAGTGGTGCTTTCGGAGTTTCGCCTGAATTTGTTGGGGCGATTTTTGTCGCTGGCGATTGTGGCTTTGGGTATCGATTTGATTTGGGGGTATACTGGTTTACTAAGTTTGGGACATGGTATCTTCTTTGGTTTGGGTGGATATGCGATCGCAATGTACCTAAAACTCCAAGTCCCTACTGGAGAATTGCCTGATTTCATGGGGCTTTATGGGGTTACGGAACTTCCCGCCTTTTGGCAACCTTTTTATTCTTTTCCTTTGACAATAGCTTTGGTGGTACTAATTCCAGGGTTATTGGCGGGATTATTGGGATATTTAGTTTTCCGTAATCGCCTCAAGGGTGTTTATTTTTCTATCTTGACTCAAGCGGGAACTATTGTATTTTTCAACTTCTTTAACGGTCAGCAACAATTTTTCAACGGTACGAACGGACTGATAGATTTTACAACTTTGTTTGGGGCAACGGTCAGCGATGCCAAAACGCAGTTTGTTTTCTACACGCTGACGGTAGTGTTTCTCGCAATCACCTACGGTATTTGTCGCTGGTTGACAACTGGACGCTTTGGGAGATTGTTGATAGCGATTCGTGATGATGAAAGTCGGGTAAGATTCTCTGGTTACGACCCTACAGATTTTAAGGTGTTGGTGTTTGCAGTTTCAGGTGCGATCGCAGGTATAGCAGGAGCATTTTACACTATTCAAAGTGGTTCTGTATCACCGAGAGCAATGGATATTGCCTTTTCGATTGAAATGGTGATTTGGGTAGCTGTAGGCGGACGCGCTACTTTAATTGGCGCGATTGTCGGAACTTTATTAGTAAATTATGCCCGCACTTTTTTAAGCGAACAATTTGCCGAAATCTGGCTATTTTTCCAAGGCGCACTATTTTTGATAGTCGTCACAGTGCTTCCTGACGGTATCGTGGGATGGTTGCGTAGCCAGAATATTTCTCTTTTCCACCGCCGTCAAGAAATTTCTACATATCCCACCTTGGAAGAAGACCCCGAAGTGCAACATGAACGCGAAAATATTGGAAACTGAAAACGTAACTGTTAGTTTTGACGGTTTTAAGGCTTTAAACCAGCTTAACTTTAGTATGGATGTGGGTGAATTACGAGTAGTAATTGGCCCCAATGGTGCGGGAAAGACAACATTTCTGGATGTGATTACCGGGAAAGTGCAACCAACTATTGGGCGAGTTTTATTTAAAGGAAGAAATCTGCGTTCTTTACCTGAATATAAAATTGCGCGATTGGGAATTGGGCGCAAGTTCCAAACACCTCGAATTTACTTAAATTTAACGCCCCGTGAAAATTTAGAAATTACCATAAACAAAAAGAAAAATGTTTTTTCTACTTTGTTTGAAAATTCTAATGCTGTTGAAAAGAATAATATTAAAGGATTATTAGAAACCATCGGCTTAACGCCGAAGGCAGATATCAAAGCAGCTTTACTTTCTCATGGAGAAAAGCAACGTTTAGAAATTGGGATGTTAGTAGCACAGTCACCTGATTTATTACTCGTTGATGAACCAGTTGCTGGTTTAACAGATGAAGAAACCTATAATATTGGTGAATTACTTTTAGCATTAGCACAAAGTCATTCAATTTTAGTAATTGAACATGATATGGAATTTGTGCGTCAAATTGCTAAGAAAGTAACAGTGCTACATGAAGGTTCGGTGCTGTGCGAAGGTAATTTTGAGGAAGTGCAAAATGACTCTCGTGTAATTGAAGTGTATTTGGGAAAACAGGAAGAATGAACACAATTTAGGGGCAGCGATGGTAAAGTCAAATATATGTGGAGGTGGTAACTATGACTCAAACCCTACCCAAGTTAGTAACCTTTGAACAATTTATCGAGTGGTACCCCTCAAATGGGGAGAGATATGAACTACATAAAGGAGTCATTGTAGAAATGCCACCCCCAACTGGTGAACACGAAAATGTTGTTGGATTTTTGGCGGCACAGATAACCCTCCAGTTCTTGCAAATGGGGCTTCCGTTTCGTATCCCCAAAACTGCCTTTGTCAAAATTCAGAGTAATAACTCAACCTATTCTCCTGACATTTTGCTATTAAATCATGCCAATCTTGTGAATGAACCTCTGTGGAGTAAGCAATCGACTGTTATTCAAGCTGCATCTATCCCACTAGCTGTTGAAGTTGTTAGTACCAACTGGCGAGACGACTACTATGACAAGTTCAGAGATTACGAGGAAATGGGAATTTCTGAGTATTGGATTGTAGACTATGCTGCAATCGGTGGCAAAAGATTTACTGGTAATCCTAAACAAAAAACTATTACAATTTGCGAATTAGTTGACGGAGATTATCAAATGACTGTGTTTAGAGGAAATGATTTTATTGCATCGCCTTTATTCCCCCAACTCAACTTGACAGCACAACAAATTTTTGATTCTGCTTTGTAAGTTTCGGTTTGAATATGCTTAAAATCTCTAACCTCAACGTTTACTACGGTGAAAGCCACATTCTCCGCAATGTAGATTTAAGCGTACCATCTGGGCAAATGGTCTGCCTAATCGGACGCAATGGTGTAGGTAAAACAACTCTACTCAAAACAATCATGGGTTTACTCAAACCCCGCAGTGGTACTATTAACTTAGCTGGAGAATTAATCAACTCAAAATCTCCCGACCAAAGGGCAAAGTTAGGAATTGGTTATGTTCCCCAAGGACGAGAGATTATCCCCCGTTTGACAGTCAAAGAAAATCTGCTGCTGGGGTTGGAAGCTAGACGCAAACCAGTAAAGAAAGCAGAAATTCCAGAGGAAGTTTTTAGCTTATTCCCTGTGTTAAAAACCATGCTTTCGCGGATGGGTGGTGATTTGAGTGGAGGACAGCAGCAACAATTAGCGATCGCACGTGCTTTAATGGGAGAACCTCAATTACTCGTCTTAGATGAACCCACTGAAGGTATTCAACCCTCAATCATCCTCGAAATTGAAGCCGCAGTTCGTCGCATCATCGAAACCACAGGTATTTCGGTTTTATTGGTAGAGCAACATTTACACTTTGTCCGTCAAGCTGATTATTATTACGCTATGCAAAAAGGCGGTATTGTCGCCTCCGGTTCCACAGCCGAACTTAGCCAAGATGTGATTCAACGCTTTTTAGCTGTTTAATAAAATAGAATTCAGGAGTCAGGAGCCAGAATACCCCTTCAGTGAAGCAAGCTACAGAATTGAATTGGAATGTGACTGACGAATAGTGTAGCCTTAGCGAGTATTCGTTCGCGTAGCGTCTTGTAGAGAGCGTCGCATCTGAAGAAACGGGTTTAACTTCCCCACTTTCTTGTTCTGAATTCTGAATTCTGAATTCTGTATTCTTCAATTTTTGATATTTCTATATCAATTGTGTCAGAAGCAATCAAGTCTGTTGCTTCTTGTAAAAGCTCATGCTGTTCCTTTTGAATTGCTTCTAAGCGATGAGAAATTTCTACTAATCGTTGTTTTTTATTTGGTTGAAAACTTTCAGGTGACAAAGCTGGCAGATTATCAGTTGTTTTAGTAGCCGTAAATTGTTGAACAGCAAAACTGCCGACTTTAGTTAAGGATAAAAAACTAACTTTAATCAAAGCCTGAAGCAATTTTAACGGAACTTGGAGTATTGACCAACTAGCTGTTTCAATCAAGCGGACAATTGCTTTGATAATGCTCCAGACCAGAGCAAGTGCAAACAAAAAAATAACTATACTAATAATTGGGTGATTTGTTGCCCAACCTAGTATTTGAACTAACCTAAAAAATATCGGGTGTTGTGTCAGCCAATCACTTACAGAAGATGCCATTACATCTTTAACTGCGCCCGATGTTGTAGTTTTAAATTTATCAGCAGTTTGCCAAGTTTGTTCTAAGCTTGTTGTAACTGTATCAATTGCTTTATCAGTTGTTGTATTCAAAGACTCCCTAACTTGTTGTGCTGAGTTACTTAGAGAGTTAACGCTTCCGCCCACAAAATCTTTCACATTTTGTAAGCGTTGCAAAACTCCGTTAGGCAAGTTTATGTCTATTTGGGATGCCATAAAACATTTCACCGAGGTTGAAATCTAACCCACAACCCATCTTTAGGGCGATTAGTGGGAATCACAACTACTTCTAAACTTTGATTGGGTAATATTTCCCAATGATAACTACGTAGAAGATGAGCAGCAACAATCTTCATTTCCATTTTGGCAAAAGCTATGCCAATACAAATGCGTGGGCCACCGCCAAAAGCAACTAAACTAAAGGGATATTTTTTGTGTTCTTGCCGTTGAGAACTAAAACGGTCTGGGTCAAAGAGTTCTGGCTTAGAATAAATTTCTTCAATTTGGTGAGTAACTCCAATTGAGTAGTATAACTGCCAACCAGTCGGTACGTGATAACCATTCAATTCAAAGTCTTTAATCACACCACGAAACCCACCTCCGACAGGTTGATGCAATCTTTCAACTTCCCACAAAACCTGCTCTAAATAGGGCATTTTCCCTAATTGTTCTAAATCTAAATCACCTTGACTTGCAAGTTGCAATTGTTCAACTCTTGCTTTTTCCAGTACTTCTGGATGACGGGCTAACTCTGTACAGAACCAAGTCAGCATCGAAGTAGTAGTTTCATGTCCAGCAAAGAGTAACAGCACCGCTTGGGCAATGATTTCTTTTTCACTGAGGCTGTTACCGTCTTCATCCTTAGCTTTGATTAACAGGCTGATGGTATCTTGAGTTGGGTTTTGCTGACGTTCTCTGACAACTTGAGTTAGATGCTCTAAAATTTCATTACGCGCGGCTATAGCTTTACCAAATGTAGTAAATGGTAGAGACAACGGATTAATAGCAAACAGCCCATTCGTCAAAGTTGTAAATAACTGGCTGAGGCGCACACATTCCGGCCCAGGACGCGTACCCAACAATAATTGACTGGCAATATCAAATGTCAGCTGTTTAAACTCTTGGAACCAAGTAAACTCCTGTTTTTTCTCCCACTTTTGGAGATAGCCGCGCGTAATATCTTCCATTGTGGAGAAATAATTCGCCAATGCTGGGCCGTGCAACGTCGGCATCATCAAGCGGCGGTTTCTGCGGTGTTCCTCTCCATCTTGGAGAAAAAGCGATTCACCCAGTAATGTTTTGAAATTATCAGGCCATCCCTCACGCCAAGAAAAATTTTCGATATGGCTTGACAAAACGAACTCTAATGCCTTCGGCCCTGCCATTACTACAGTAGCTCTGCCAAGAAGATGGGTTTTGAAGATGGGCCCATACTGGCGATAGCGCTTTTTGGCAAAATCGCGGTCGAAAACAAAGGAGAGTGTTTCACCTAATATAGGGATACCAAAGCTTCCAGGAGGAATTTGATTAGTTTTCATATCTCTCTAGCTCGAAGCACTAGTATAAAACCGCAACGCAAACCGCCAAAACCAAGTAGAAGCGAAAAACAAGGCTACTGCTAAGATTGCTGCACCTATCAACCAGCTAATTTCACTCCGACCCAACAGCGCTTGGGCTGGTACAGTGGTTAAAAAAGCTACTGGCATCACAAAAGTGAAGAAAAAACGGTAAGCAGTAGGATATGCTGCAATGGGATATCGTCCAGCTTCCAATAAACCACGCAACACTTCAGTAACGTTGTATATTTTGACAAACCAAATACTCATTGAACCCAGCATAAACCACAGGCTGTATAAAATTACAAAGCTGAATAATAACGGTAGCACACCAAGTAGATAGCCGTTTATCCCTACACCAAGGCGTTTACCTGCATAGCCAATGATAATACTACCAAAAATTAGATCCGGCAGTCCCCAAGGGGAAAGGGTATGAGTGGAAAGCCAAAACTGGCTGCGGATAGGTTTTAATAATATAAAGTCCAAAGTGCCTTCTTGAACATGACGGACAATGCGATTCAAGTTCGACACTAGAAAAGTTGCAGAAAATCCTTGTAGTAAGGTAAAAATTCCTAGAACTATTAAAGCTGCTTCCCATGACCAACCACTAAAAGTATAGCCAGTGCGGTAAAACAAGAATAATCCAAAGAGGCTACCCGCAAGATTTCCCAAGCTGGTGAGGGTAGCGACGAAAAAATTAACACGATACTCTAACTCAGATGCGATCGCAGCACCCCAAAATAGTCTTAGTACTTTCAAATATCTTTGCATCTTGCACCTCTAACCCAAAATGTGCCATCTGTCACTAAAATTTCTAAGATTACACAAGAACTTTACGTAAATTTAATATTACTTTTTATTCAGCAAAATTGCTAAACGTTAAGATGTTGTGGATATATTGTTGAAACCTAAAAAATTCTAATGCATTTAAATTTACCAGACCTAATTACAAAAATTGGCTACTTTGGGGTATGGGCAATTATCTTTGCTGAATCTGGCTTGCTAATTGGTTTTTTTCTGCCAGGAGATAGTTTGCTATTTACTGCTGGATTTCTCGCATCTCTTCCGAAATCAGGGTTTAACATTTGGGTTCTAATTTTTGGTGCTTTTGTTTGTGCAGTGCTTGGTGATAATGTTGGCTACGCTACAGGACATAAATTTGGCAGAAAATTATTTCAGAAAGAAGATTCATGGTTGTTTCATAAAAAACACTTGGTAAAAACCCAGGATTTTTATCATAAACATGGCAAAAAGACACTAGTCTTGGCCAGGTTTACACCGATAATTCGCACTTTTGCGCCGATTGTGGCTGGACTTGGTGCGATGCATTACCGAACATTTATGTCTTACAACTTAATTGGTGGCTTTCTTTGGACATTTGGCATTACCCTGTTAGGATTTTTCTTAGGAAAATCTCTGCCACCTGAACAGGTAGATAAGTATTTGTTACCAATTATTGGAGCAATTATAGTTATTTCTTTAATGCCATCGATGATTCATGTAATACAAGAAAATCGAGCAAATAAAAGTTGAAATATTTTTTTATTTTGTATAGATATTAGGTAGATTTATTTACTTAATATTGGTAAATATTGGTGATAGATGGCTAAACTATCTAACGAACTACAACGCTATTTTTTTGAGGAAGAACGACCAGCAAAAGTGACTTTGGCAGAGATTCTATTGTTAGCGCAAGAAAGAATCTTTGGATTTTTGCTAGTTATCCTATCTCTACCTTCTGCTTTGCCAGTTCCAGCGCCGGGATATTCAACTCCTTTTGGCATCTTGATTTTTCTGTTAGCGATACAGTTAATCGCTGGTGCCAAAACCCCCTGGCTACCCAAGCGGATGATGAATTATCCTATCCAACTCACAACAGTTCAGGGTTTTTTGAAAGCAGGAATTCCTTGGTTAAAAAGAATTGAAGCGATCGCTCGTCCTCGTTTAAGCTATATCTGTACTACTTTACCCGGTAGAGTGACCATTGGTATAGCGATCGCTTTGATGGCAATTTCCATGATGATTCCGATTCCAGGAACCAATACCCTACCAGCAATGGGAATTTTTGTAACCAGCTTTGGCTTATCGGAAGATGATGGTGCTATTAGCCTAGGTGGTTTGGTAATGTGTGTGATGGGCGCAGTTTTGACTACTTCCATACTGTTGGCGTTGATTTGGGGAGGTTCTAGTCTTCTCGACATTATCAAGACTTGGCTAGGTTGTTAAATAGCAAAAATACTACTTAAGTAGAATGACACAGAAACAGCAGAGTTTAATAATATTCTCATGGCCATCAACCTGTATCTGTTCCTAGAAAATCTCCTCTTTTTTGCAATTGCCACACTTTTTATTGTGGTTGTGAACTGGGGGTGGAAACACACAAAGCCCTATACTCTACCTTTGCCATTTCCCGGTTGGTATAAAATCTGGTTTGGCTCAGTGCAACTGCTAGGAGGATTGCTACCATTAGTAGTCATGCTATTGTGGGGTGTATGGTGGGGCGATCGCACTGTGTTGACTGTGCTTGGTTGGTATTTTATTATCTTAGGGTTGCAAATTATCTCTGAGATAGTAACACTCAGGCAGTTGCAAAATGTAGTGTGGGTAATGGTTCCTTATATATACTTGCCTTACCGCTTCTGGCAGCTATATGAAGGTTTAACACTTTTGGATTCTAAAAGTGAGTTGGTATGGGTACGATATTTATTGATTTTTGAATTGGTGTTGTGGATTGTTAACTACGTTATAGATGTGTCTCAATTGCCACGGCTGTTTCGCTGGGAAGTAGAATCAAACTCTGATCTTAGTTAGGGATTAATCGCAGAATTAGCCATTTTTATCAAAGAAGTGCGATCGCCTGCTTTTAACCCAACAACATATTGCACACCCTGTTGTCTCCAAGTCAAGGTAGCATCTGAGCAATTAGCACCACAAGTAAAATCCACAAAATAGCCAGTAATACCCTTAGCTAAAGATACAGCTTTACCATTCAGACGAGGTGTTTTGCGGGTTACTGCTTCAGCAGAAATCACACCCAGACGACAAGCAGTTCCACCACTACAATCAGGACTAAAGCCGAGCAAAATCTCGTAGTTTTTTTGTGTAGCAGCTTCTATAATTGCGTAAATTCGATTTTCCCCATCTGATTCAGGAATAAACTTCGGTAACAGAACCCGAATCTGAGTCTTTTGCTTTAATTTAGGCAAAATAGATTTAAAAACTGAGTGTACCTGGGTTTTACCCTGGCTTTGCGCTATTAGTTGGGACTGGTTATTTATAGTAGCTATCGCTGATTTGTGAAAGCTGCTAACGCTGACTAATACAAATACACCACATACAGCACTAATATTTCTGAAGCTTGAAATCATCTTTGAAAACCTATTTCGTCTAAGAAAGGAGTTAGGAATAAATACAGTAGATTGCAGGTAAGTGAGGTACAAAATGTAGTACTCAAAATTCAGGTATAAAGAGTTTCTAACTCCTGCCTCAAAACCCGTAGCTTTATACTTTATGTAAAAAAAACTGCTGTAACTCCTAACTCCTCAGTTATAACTCTTAACTCCTAAGTCGTAACTTTTTACACCGCACAACTCAACTCGCCGGCTTTTTGGCTAAAGCGGTGATTCTCCCGATAATCTACGGGACAATCTATCACGGCGGGTACATCTTGAGCGAGGGCTTCTTTCAGAGTGGGAATCAAATCTAAAGCCGATTCAACTCGGTAGCCTTTTAAACCCATACTTTCAGCGTATTTAACAAAATCAGGATTGCTAAAATGCACAAAAGATGAGTTTCCTTTGCCAAATTGATTTTCTTGCTTCCACTCAATTAACCCATAGCCACCATCATTGAAAATTATGGTGACAAAAGGCGTACCTACGCGTAAGGCTGTTTCTAATTCTTGAGAATTCATCATAAAGCCGCCATCACCTGTTACAGCAACAACTTTGCGTTTAGGATGAACAAGTTTTGCTGCTAAAGCGCCAGGAATGGCAATACCCATAGCCGCGAAACCGTTGGAAATAATACAAGTATTGGGACTATGGCAATGATAATGACGGGCCATCCACATCTTATGTGCGCCAACATCAGAGATAACGATATCATCTGGTCCCATCACTTGCCGTAAGTCATAAATTAACTTTTGCGGCTTAATTGGAAATCCGTCATCATGGGCATACTGTTCATAATCAGCCCGAATATCTGACCTTAAGCTGATAGCAAAAGGATCTGGTTTACCTTGTCTGTCTGCTAATTTTAAAATTTCATAGAGGGAATCTGAAATATCTCCCACAACTTCGGCGTTAGGAATATAACTACTATCAATTTCCGCCGGACTTACCCCAATATGCACAATCGGAATTTCACCATTCCGATTCCATTTTTTCGGGGAAAACTCAATCAAATCATAGCCGATCGCAATTACTAAATCTGTGTTATCAAAACCGCAGGTAATGAAGTCTCTTTGCTGTAATCCGACTGACCACAAAGCCAATTGATGTGTGTAGGGAATCACACCTTTACCCATGAAGGTATTAGCAACAGGTATATTCAGCAATGTAGCAAATTGCGTGACAGCATCACTCGCATGAGCGCGAATTGCCCCATTTCCGACTAAGATTAATGGGTTAACTGCTTGGCAAATTGCGGCTGCTGCTGCCCGAATGCTAGCAAAAGATGCATAAGTTTTTTCGCTATTATCTTTACGCAAAGGTTTACCTTCGACAGGCATAGCAGCAATATTTTCTGGTAAATCGATGTGAACTGCACCGGGTTTTTCGGATTGCGATCGCTTAAATGCTTTCCGCACTACTTCTGGTGTAATACTCGGTCGCACAATCTGCTTATTCCACTTGGTAACAGGTGCAAACATTGCCACCAAATCTAAATATTGATGGGATTCGATGTGCATTCTATCTGTTCCCACTTGACCAGTAATTGCTACTAAGGGCGCACCATCGAGGTTAGCATCTGCTACCCCAGTCATCAAATTGGTTGCCCCAGGGCCAAGAGTAGAAAGACACACCCCAGCTTTTCCTGTTAAGCGTCCGTAGACATCGGCCATGAATGCTGCACCCTGTTCATGACGAGTTGTAATAAATTTAATCGAAGAATGTTTTAACGCTTCCAAAACATGCAGGTTTTCTTCGCCAGGGAGTCCAAAAATATATTGCACTCCTTCATTTTCTAGGCACTGCACCAATAATTCTGCTGTATTCATTTTATTTCCCGACAACTCTATTAACGAATAAGACTTTTGTTTTTTGTCATTAGTCATTTGTCCTTTGACCAATGACTAATGACCAATGACTAATGACTAATCATTTAACCCAAACGGTTTTCACATTGACAAACTCATGTATACCTTGAATGCTCAATTCTCTGCCATATCCAGAACGCTTAGTACCACCAAAGGGCAACCGAGGATCGGATTTGACCATACTGTTGATAAATACGGCACCTGCTTCGATTTCTGCAACTAAGCGATCGCATTCTTGGTCATTCGTTGTCCAAGCGCTTGCACCTAATCCAAAGGGACTGTCATTAGCGAGTTTAATGGCAGCATCGATATCAGGAACCCGGAATAACAAGGCTACTGGGCCAAAGAATTCTTCTTTTGCAATCGGTGTGTCAGGCGGGATATCTATGATAATCGTTGGCGGATAAAAGTTCCCTGGACGATCTGATAAAGGATGTCCGCCGGTGAGGACTTTACCACCACTTTTGGTAGCAGCTTGCACTTGTTGATCTAAATCCTGGAGAATACCAGGTGTTGCCAGTGGGCCTAAATCGGTATCCGGTTGCATAGGATCGCCTACTTTTAGCGCCTCGAATTTTTCTAAAAGCAATTTTTCAAATTGATCTGCGATCGCTTCTGCGACAATAAAACGTTTTGCTGCAATACATGATTGCCCGTTATTCAACATCCGTGCTGTAGTAGCTGTGACAACTGCTGTCTCTAAGTCAGCACTTTCTAACACAATAAATGGATCGCTTCCTCCCAATTCCAAAACGGTTTTTTTAATTTGTTTGCCGGCGGCGACAGCGAGGGATATGCCTGCTGGTTCGCTTCCAGTTAAGGTGGCAGCTTTTACGCGGTCATCAGCCATTAAATCGGCAACTTTCGCAGCGCCTATTAATAGAGTTTGAAACGCACCTTCAGGAAAACCCGCGCGTCGGATAATATCTTCAATTGCCAAGGCGCACTGCGGCACGTTGGAAGCGTGTTTGAGTAAGCCGACATTTCCCGCCATTAATGCTGGTGCAGCAAAGCGGAATACTTGCCAAAAGGGGAAATTCCACGGCATTACCGCGAGAATTGCACCCATTGGTTGATAACGTACAAAACTCTGGCTGGCATCAGTTTTTACACTGACATCAGCCAAAAAAGCCGGGGCGTGTTCAGCATAGTAGCGACAGACGGCGGCGCATTTTTCGACTTCTGCGATCGCAGCTTTAAATGGCTTACCCATTTCTAGAGTCATTAACTTAGCAAATTCTGCTTTGTCTTGCTCTAAAATATCAGCAGCCTTTTGTAGCCATTGCGATCGTTCAGAAAAATCAGTCTGACGATACTTTTCAAAAGTCTGATTTGCCAAATCGAGTTTAGCAACAATTTCTGTATCATTGAGCGCCTCAAAAGTTTTGAGCGTCTCCCCAGTGGCGGGATTGATGGTAGCGATCGCCATTACCTGACCTCCCGTTAAAAAATAGCTTCAGGTAGGCTTCCTAGTGTTACACAGATCAATTCTGGAAGCTACACCCAAATTTTAGTCTTTTAACCAAGAATTAGTCGCTTAATATTACAATTTTGCAATTACTTTTGGAATAAAAGATACAACTTAACTACGTATTTATCTTGGTAAATTAGTCATTAGTAATTTGTTAATTCGTTTTCCAATACCCATACCCAATACTTCTCTACGAGAGGCTGCGCCATCGACAATGACCAATGACCAATGACAAATGACTAATAGCCAATAATTGTTGGCACTTGCTGCAAATTTGTCTGATAAACCTTAACTAATCGATCAATACCTTTGAAACGATAGTCTCCCATTTCTTGGAAGTCTTCAGGTAGTGAAAGCATTTTATGAGTGGCTTGACTAATCACACATTCACTAGGGGGACAAACTGCTTCCATCCGAGCAGCAAGATTAATCGTCGCGCCTAATGCCGTATAATCTACCCTTTGGGAACTACCGACATCTCCCACAACAGCCTTACCGCTATTGATAGCAATCCGTAATTGCAGGGGTTCGTGCCAAAAACCATTGGCATTTAAATGTTCGAGACGAGTGAGCATTCCTTTGGCAGCAGTAACAGCGCGATCGGCGTGATCTGCTTGCGGTTCTGGAGCCCCAAAAAATGCCATAATACAATCGCCAATATATTTATCTAAAGTGCCGCCGCAAGTAAACACTTCTTTTAGCATTTCTTCAAATAAATTATTTAATAGTTGAGCGATCGCAGTTGGTGTTAACCGTTCAGAAATTGCTGTAAAACCTACTAAATCTGCAAATAAGATACTGATTTCGCTCTCGGCTGGTGCTAAACGACCACCCGGTAATCCGCCTACAGAAATCAACTGCTGCACAACTGCTGGAGAATGATAGCGTTCTAATCGGTGACGAATCATCTCTTCAGTTTTGAGTTTCTCTACCAATAGCCAACGCTGCACACTCGAAGCTACAAGGTTTGCTAAAGCCGAAAAAAAGCTGAGTTCTTCTTCGCCTTCATTTGCCCAATGGTAAGAAGAAAGATTGGCATCGGCATAGAGTACGCCTACAACTTTATTTTCATCCCATAAAGGCACTGCCATCGCGCTACGAATGCCTTTGACTAAAATACTCTGTTCACTAGCAAACCGTTCATCCTGATGGGTATCGGCGGTTTGAATCACAACTTTTTCGTCAAATACCTTTTGACAGATACTCCGACTGATCCAACTTCCATCTGAGGGTAGATGTTTTTGTTGGGAAATATTTCTCGTAGCAGCGTTCACTAACTCTAATTGACCGCAACCATTAACATCAATTAATAGTGCCAAGCGATCAATACTATCAAGGTAACGAAAAACTACTTGCTGCACTTGAGAAAAAATTTCTTCTATAGATGCCGCTGCACAGAGATTTTTCGCTATGTCCACTAAGTCTTTGAGACGGGCAATGGTTTTGTCCTTATTGCTGATATTCCCATCCTTGCTATCAGCTGCAATCCATTGCTGTTGTAATTGTTCGACATTGTGCAGAATTGTTCTCTGCTCATTATTTTCCGAACTTGCGTGATACTCAGATATCGATTGAGCAACAGCGCTTGTGAGCATTACTACCAGGCTAACATTGCCCAACCAAACGATATCACCATGATGCAACTCTTGGGGACAGTTAATCAGATATTTATTGACTTGCGTCCCGTTTTTGCTGCCCAGATCCTCAATAGTCCACACACCGTCTGCTGTTTTCATCAGGCGAGCATGGTTGCGGGAGACTCCAGCAAAAGGTAAGTACAAGTTACATTCCGGCAAACGACCAATTGTGAATATACCTTGATCGACTGCGATCGTTGTCTCCGTATCTCCCTCTTTTAGGCGTAGCGTGAGTTCAGTCATGAATGTGATCCATCAAAGCTAGAGGTGCAAGCAACTCTCAGGTAAGTTCTACCCTATAGGTTAACCTTCGCCTTTTCTTTATGACACTGTTAACTGCATTCCGACAACTGTATGTGACAGATATTACATTGAATCAGGCTATTTTGCTGGAGGTTTGTAGGATTTCCGCAAAATATCTGTCAAACTCTCGTTTCTCCGTGTCGTGCTAGTCGCTACAACGCAGAGGCTAGCGTCAAAAGGATTTCCCCTATGAGCTACTGATTTAATTGGGCGGTAATTCTAAACTAATGTGCTTCTCCCCTGGCTGGACAGTACTTTCAGGCTTGGGTTTCAATCATACTACTCAATCGCTACTCAAAAGCACCATCTTTAACCACATTTTTCGCGATCGCAAGCAACCATCGCCCTAATCAAATGCTACTCATTCATTAGTGCCCATGTGGACTAAATATAATGTGACGAAAAGGGAATTTCGCAATGCCGCACCTGAATCCTTTACACAAGAGTCATTTTTTACCCCCAAGAGACTGTCATGCCCAAACGCAAACACATATCTGCAATTGTACTTATCTTAACGTGAGTTCGATGAACCTCTCCCTCCCAGCCTCCCTCTCCGAAACGGAAAGCGAGGAGCAACGAAAAATTCAGCTTTTTGCTCCCCTCTCCGTGTCGGAGAGGGGTTGGGGGAGAGGTCAAATAAGACTTGTCGAACTCACGTTATCTTAATTTTAAGTTTGGTGTTTGTATGGTTCTTGGAAACTTTTGGTGATGATGAAAGATGGACTTACACTAAACGCTGTAGGGACAATTGATGAATTGCTCATACCTGAAAATCAGAGTTTTGGCTATTGTTTGCGTAAGTCCTCATCAAGTAGTCGATGAAATTTTATAAAGTATTGATTCAATGAATTCACCTTCCGCGCATCCGCTAATTGATGAAGTGACATTAACGACCGTTGTCTGTCATATACTCGACAGTAAAACTGCCACTTTGGGCGAATGGCACTCCGAAGCGATCGCTCACCATATTGTTAATAACGTTACAGCCGGTTTGCAGCGCATTACTGGTATTGCTAACAATGGCAGCGAACAATTATCTTGGTCGGTAATTCTGAAGATTTTGCACCTACAACCAGAAAATGCTGGCTCTATTTTCAATTCCTCTCAAGACCCCACACACTGGAATTACTGGCAGCGTGAGGCGTTGATATATACGTCAGGAATCCTCAATAATTGGACTGGCGACTTAGTAGCCCCCCGTTGTTTCGCGATTACAGAACCGTCTCCTAATGTCGTCTGGCTGTGGCTGGAGGATATTCAGGGTAGTCCTGGCACCACTTGGACTCTGGAGCGCTTTGGTGTAGTGGCTCATCACCTTGGCTATTTACAAGGAAGCTATGTAATGGCGCAATCATTGCCTTCTGAGCCTTGGCTGAGTCGTGACTGGCATCGAGCATGGGTATCCAATATTGATAGGGCTGCTTTAGAAGCGTTGCGAGAACCTGCTATATGGCAGCACCCACTACTAAAACAGATATTTTCCCCAGATATCGGCGATCGCGTCATGGGCTTGTGGAGCGATCGCCATATCCTTCTCGATGCTGTGGACAAAGCACCCCATACACTCTGCCACTTTGATATTACGCCCAACAACTTGTTTTCTCGACGTAACGCAGATGGCAATGACCAGACTGTTCTCATCGATTGGTCTTTTGTTGGCTATGGTGTCTTGGGAGAAGACATCATAAATTTGGTGCTGGACAGCGTTTTCTTGTTGTTCGTCGATGGTTCATCACTGATACTCTTGGAAAAACTTGTGCTTGAGGGTTACTTAACGGGGTTACGTTCTGCTGGGTGGAATGGGGATGAACGTGTGCTGCGCTTTACTTATGCTGCTTTAGCGGCACTTCATTTTGGTCTAATCGCAGGGAGGTTATTAAAGCTAGTGCAAAATGAATCTCGTCACAACTGGCTAGAGCAACGCTTTGGGCGAACTTTTGACGAGATTATCACATCAAGAGCGATCGCTATTACTCATGGATTAAAACTGGCAGACGAAGCCAGATTATTGCTTCCTTCGCTTTTTGTAATTAAGTAAGTTGGCGTTAAAAAAACTAATTATGTTACGAAACGTAAATATGCTTAAAACCCTTACCAATGACAAAGGACAAATGACAGCCTTAGCCAGTTAGCTTTAATTTCGCCGACCTAACTTAATTAATTTCCTTTCTCAATAATTCTGGAATCTGAGAAGGGCGTTCAGCTACTGGAACTTCTGCTTCTTTTAAAGCGGCTAATTTACTTTGGGCTGTGCCAAAGTTAGGATCGCGTCCGATAACCGTTGCTAAAGTCCCAGTTTGCCGCCAACTTTTTCCTGGTGGCGCTTGTCTACCTGCAATGTAGGCAATTACTGGTTTATCAATTGCTTCAGCAATATACCGGGCTGCTGCTTCTTCACTACCACCACCTGGTTGACCGACTAAAACGATCGCCTCTGTAGTTTCATCCTCATCCAGAATTTGCAACCATTGGAGAAAGGAGGAACCAACGATCGCATCACTACCAATACTGACACTAATCGACTGCCCCAAACCTGCTTTTGTTAATTCGTAAGCAACTTCGTAGGTGAGAGTGCTACTACGACTAACGATTCCCACTGCCCCAGGAGTATAAAACTCACTAGGTTGAGTGCCTAAAAGAATTTTTCCCGGCACAATGATCCCCGGACTGTTAGGCCCAATTACCAAAGTCTCACAGGCTTCGGCTTTGCGGAGTAATTGCACCATATCCAAAGGTGGCACGCCAGCAGTGATAATAATGATCTGGCTAATATGAGATGCGATCGCTTCTAATGCAGCATCTAAAACGTCGTAAGGATCTACACAGATAATTGTTGTGTCAATTACCCCAAATTGTTTTATTACCTCCTCTACTAAGTCAAATACTGGCAGTCCATGCAGTTCCTGTCCGCCACATCCCGGATTGACACCTGCTACCAAATTCGTACCATAAGCTTGCATTTGAGCAACATGAGTGCCTGATATAAATTCACAAAAGCCTTGAATTATTACTTTACTTTCTGGCGTTAGGTTCATAAAAAATTACCGTAAGTTTGACAACCCAGTGAGTTAAGCCACAGGAGGCAGGGGGAGGGGGTAGAGGAGTGTGGGGAGTGTGGGGAGTGTGGGGGGTAAGACTTCTTCCCCATCCTCCCACACCTCCCACACCTCCCACACTTCCCACACCCCTTGGATTTCTCACAAGTGAGAAATCCAGGCTAATGCCCAATTCCCAACAATATATTTACGTGGTAAAAATTAATAATTTTTGATTTGGAACAAAATCACAGTCACTACTTTTTATTAGCAGTTGGTTTAGCAAGACGGACTGCTGCCGCTACAGCCTCATCTAAATTTTCTACCACGAGTAGCGCATCGCTATGGGTTTTTAGTGTTGCTAGATATTTTCTAGCAGCATTAAATTCAGAACCAGCAAGACGGACAACTAAGGGTGTAAAATTCTGTACTTGACGACTTTTACTACCATTAGAACGTACAACTTGTGATTCAAGTTCGCTGTTGTCTTGCTGTACAACTCTGGCTATAACTTCAACCACTTCCTCTGTTTGAGGAATGCTACCCAGAAAGTTTATTAGTATTACTTGAATGCTTTTGTCAGCTTCTAGGATTTTCAGACCTGTCTCTAGGCGATCGCGGAAGGTAGTTGGTGTCGTATCTGTGAGGAAAGCATGACGTAGATTTAAACAAACACCTGGATTGCCACCAGCATTGGCGACTAAATCCAAAGTTGCCATCACTGAACCAGTACCATTACCTAAAATACCGATTTTACCGTGCATTTTTACGCCATCCCAGTCACCTAAAATACCATTAATTTCAGTACTGGTATGACGGCTGATAATTTTTGCAGCCATCTCAGCTAGGTCTGGATGACGCTTGATTGCCCGTTCATTGATCCTGACTTTACCATTAAGAGCCATAACTTGACCATTAGCACTGACTGCCAAGGGATTTATTTCGACTAAATCCAGGTCTTTTTGCACAAATAAATGGTACATCTTCTCCAAAACGCTGCTTACCGACTGCATCAGCGTCCCTTGTAAACCCATTTTCAAAGCCAGTCTTCGGGCATAAAATGGCGAAAATTCCTGTTCCACGACGACATGGTGCATTTTTTCCCCAGCAGATTCCCAATCGATGTCTGCTTCTTTACAACCTAAAAGTACTGGTCGGCAGACAGCAGTATCTAAAACCACCGCTAGATAAAATTCCTGGTTCGCGTCGTATTGGGATTCTGCCAGCACCACTTCTGGCAATTCGCCCCATATTGGTAGACTAAAAATATTTTGAGCAGCTGCGATCGCATCAATTGTCGTTTCGGCAAACCTGACCCCACCCGCTTTTGCCCGCTCTGCTCCATGTACTTGAGATTTCAGTACAATCGGAAAGCGAATTTTTAAACGTTTCAAATCTGTAGGATGGTCAATCCGTTGGGAGGGCAAGACCGGAATGCCTATCTTCCCAAACCATTCTTTAACTTGATACTCTAATAAATCCATTGATACACCTTGTATTGACACTTTCCAAGCTTTTAGTGAATGCTGTTTTAATATTTTGCAGCACTTTTATTTAAAAATTAAGCTTTTGGCAGCTATAAAAATTTCTTTTTCTACGTATCAATTTTATCGAACCCAGCAAATGAGGCATATTAATTTTGATAGCTAACCTGTTTGTGCCAGAGCCACAACAGGTAATTAATCTCCTCAGTAAGTTTCCCAGCATAGAAGATAACTACCATTTCTGTCAAAACCCTCTGACCTAGCACTGTTTCCTTAACCTTTGGATAAAATTTTCACAACTGCTCTGCAACCAAAATTTTACAGAATAGTAGCTACTCTAAATTTAACTGTCGCAAAATAATGCAGTGAAAATACTCAAAATTCCTATTATTCCCATTTTTTATTTGTAATTTATATCTGAAGACAGATTATTTAATTTTGCATCTAGTAGCGTGAAAATGTAGCGCCGCGAACAATAATTGCTTTTTTAATTTTTGGTGAAAAGTCAGAATTTGTGTTAGAAAGTTGGTCGTTCAGATTTTCAGGCTGTGGTTGGTTAAATTGTGCATTTGCATTCAACAAAACTAAAAAGTTCATTTCATCCTCTTAAAAATAATCAAAACAATATAGAAGTTAAGCGGGAAAGCTCTATGAAAGTAGCAGTCCAGCACGAAGATTTACAGCTTTTAGCCAAGACTTTGCAGGAACAATTGCTTGTAGAAGTCTCATCGGCTGAAGTCTTCGAGGTTAAGTGTGCCGTCAATAAAGACGGATTAATGATTTTAACGCAACATGAATCAGATGTAATAGCTGACACTCAGACAATCTTTGCAGTCATTGAGGAAGTACTTCAGTCTCTAGCACCCCATAGAGAGCAGCGAGTGCAATGTTTCCTCAGAGTTTCTGGTGAACAACTCCCTTATGCCAAATGTTTTCTACCCCTGAAGCAGACGGGGGGATGGGGAGATGAGGAAGTAGGGGGAGCAGAGGGGCAATACTTTTCTCCCATGTCTTCATCTGCTTTGACTTATTCTCCATCACTTGATGAGACAGAGGAAGAGGAACTGTTTGATCCGTTTGCAGATGCGCCGAATTTGCCGACTTCAAAAGCATTCGCAATCAAACCCATGCTGCTGGGTGTAGCCTTAGCGGGAATTGTCGTCTTAGGCAGTGGTGCTTACTTCTTGACTCGCCCTTGTGTAATGTCGGAGTGTAAAGAAATACAAAATGCCGAGCGATTAAAAACAAAATCTCCACAATTGATACGCCGTGCTAAGTCTGAACAAGAATTAGTAGCCGTACAACAGCAACTTGCGGCAGCTAGTACAGCCTTGAATGTAATTCCTAGTTGGTCGCCTCGTTCCCAGGTATCAGAAGAACTAAAAGCAAGTTTGTCTGGACGATCAGAAAAAATCAACCAGGTAGTCAAGGCTTTGCAGACAGGATCTTTGGCGACACAAAAAGTTCAAACTCCTGCATCTAGCCTAGAGGAATTACAAGCTAGACAACATTTATGGCGACAGGCTATAGCACCACTAGAAACTATAAGTCCCGACAGTGAACTCTATGGGCTAGTGCAAGGGAAATTGATTAATTATCGAGTTCGTTTGCACGCTGTAAATCAGCAGATATTTACTGAGGAAAAATGGCTAAAAAAATTAACAGCAGCAAAAGCTGTAGCTAGTGCTGCCGAAAAGCAAGAAGGTATTGCTAAATCTTTGAATGATTGGCAAAAGGTGCGGTCTACTTGGCTGGTGGCGATTAATGCTTTGAATAGTATTCCCTTAACTAGCCCTAGATACCAAGAAGCTGAAAAGCTGTTGGTAGATTATAAACCTAAACTGATGGCGGCACGCGATCGCGCGACTAAGGAACAATTAGCTGTTAAAACCTACCAACAAGTTCTTAGCACCGCCAAGCAAGCCAAGCTTTATGAGCGACAAAACCAATGGCAAGCAGCCGCTACATACTGGGAGCAGGCTTTACAAACTGTTAAAAAAATTTCCCAAGATAGCTTGTACTACAATCAAGCTCAGTCCCTCATCGAACCCTATTCAACAGCCCTTAAACAAGCACAAGAAAAAATACAAGTTGTTAGTAGTTTGCAACAAACCCGCACTGATTTGGATAAAACCTGTATTAATGAAATTCAGATTTGTACCTTTAGCATAGACAATGCAGGAATCATTGTCCGTTTAACTTCTGAGTATGACCAAGTAAGACAAAATAACTTGGCTAATCCTTATTCTGAGAATTCTAGTACTGCTGTTGATATTACCAATCACTTGCAAATCTTACGAGAAGCTCTAGCTGTAATTAGTGACAATGCCAACCTGTCCCTTATCCTTTATGATTCTAAAGACCAGGTAATTTATACTCGGACTTTGGGTGGGTAAAATCTGCCAATTATCAGAAAAATGGGTTTAAAACCTCGTGCTTCCAGCACGGATTTAAAGTAATGAGTAATGAGTAATGAGTGGATGAAAAATGGGTATTTACTAATTACTTATTACTAATTACTTATTACTAATTACTTATTACTTATTACTCCTTCTTAAGAGTGCGTTCACGGCGGTGAGGATGTCAACAGGTGAAAATGTATTGTCAAAATTAAGCTTTGCCGCTACCTAATAAATATAGTAGCGCCATGCGAACGGCGATACCGCTAGTAACTTGCGATTGAATAAGACTAAATTCTGGATCATCCATCAATTCAGAACTAATTTCAACACCACGGTTAACGGGGCCTGGATGCAAAACTTTAACATTAGGTTTACAAAGTTGCAATTTTGTACGTGTAATGCCAAATAGCTGATGATATTCTCGCAAACTTGGTAGTAAATGAGCCGTCATACGCTCTTTTTGTAGGCGCAGAGTCATCACAAAGTCGGCATCTTGTAAAGCTGGTTCTAGCTGCCAATGTAGAAAAAGTGGCGGAGTGGGGAAGTGGGGGGATAACTCCTGACTTCTGACTCCTAATTCTTCAGAGATGTACTCGGCAAATAATTTGGGTAAGAGGGTTGGTGGTGCTGCCAGATGGACTTCGGCCCCACTGGCAATTAAACTCCAAATATTCGATCGCGCCACACGAGAATGAAGAATATCTCCAACAATGGCAATCTTTTTCCCCTTTAAAAGTTCCAGTCGGGGGCTAGCTGGGTCAATTAGAGTAGTTATGGTAAATAAATCTAGCAGTGCTTGGGAAGGATGCTCATGTTGACCATCACCAGCATTAAGGACACTAACTCGTACACCTAAACGATCCATTTCAGCTGCGATCGCATTTGGTACTCCAGCCTCTCGATGGCGGACTACCATAATATCAGTTCCCATAGCCAAATAAGTCTTCGCCGTGTCGAGAATTGTTTCTCCCTTAGTCATCGAAGATGTAGCGGCGGCGAAGTTGAGCGTATCTGCACTTAAGCGTTTCGCCGCGAGTTCAAAACTGCTGCGAGTACGCGTAGAAGATTCAAAAAATAAATTCGCCACCACCTGTCCCTGCAAAGTTGGCACTTTTTTCGTCCGCCGCGATAGCACCTCTTGAAAACTGGCAGCAGTTTGCAAAACTGTATCGTATTCAGTGGTAGTGAAGTCGGCTAGGGAAAGAATGTGATGACGATTCCAGGTGGTAGTAGGCATATTTGAGGACTGGGGACTGGGGACTGGTGATTGGGAACTGGAGGACTGGGGGAGATAAGGGAGAAGTAATCAATGCCCAATGCCCAATGCCCCATTCCCAATCCTTTCAAGTTGGTAAATGGAAAACGTTTAAAGCTAGAGAAATTAAGCTGAGGAACGTTAAAAATCCAATTGTATCTAGCATTGTAGTCACTAACGGGCCACTAACCAAAGCAGGGTCAAGCTTCAGCCGTGTCAAACCCATTGGCAATAAAGTACCGAGTGTAACAGCCACAATTGTATTAGTTGCCATTACCATTCCGGCAATTAAAGCCACCCATCGTTCTTGGGGCCGCGCCCAAATTAAGGAAAGCAGGATCATTGTTGTGGCTAAAGCTAGGGCTGTACCTAAACCAGCTAGAAGTTCCTTGCGGAGAATTTTCAAGGTATCTTTGGGTGTTACCTCACCCACCCCTAAGCCGCGAATTGTCACCGTTAATGATTGAATACCAACAGTGCCACCAGTGTTAGAAAAAATCGGCATGATTACTGCTAAAACTGGCACTGCGGCAATTACAGATTGAAAAGGCGCGATCGCACTGGCTGCACCAATATACATGGCCATGATGCCCAATAGCCAAGGCAAGCGGTTGCGGATCGTGAGTAAGGGAGAGGATAAAGCCGCTTCATCACCACTCACACCCGCCAGTTTTTGAATATCTTCTGTGGCTTCTTCTTCCAAAATATCCATGACATCATCAATGGTGACGATGCCTACCAATCGGTCTTCCCGATCAACAACCGGGATAGCGATTAAGTCGTAGCGCTGCATGATTCGCGCCACTTCTTCTTGAGGGGTTTCAGTTCTAACTTTGATGACGCGATCGCTAGAAATATCTTTGATGAAAACATCGGGAAAGGTAAATAGCAACTGGCGCAGTGAAACTACTCTTACCAGCGTCCGGTTATCATCAGTGACGTAGGCGTAGTAAATCGACTCTTTGTCTTCATCCTGACGGCGGATTTTACTTAGAGCTTCACCTACAGTTAATCCTTGCCGCAACCGAACATATTCGGTTGTCATCACCCGTCCAGCAGTGCCTTCTGGATAACCGAGAATCGTTGCTGTTGCTTGCCTTTGTTCTGGACTCAGTTCTTGCAATAGCCGTTTGATTACCCCAGCAGGTAATTCATCAAACAATTCTGCCCGTTCGTCGGGACTCATTGCTTCTACAAGTTGCACTACTTGGACATCATGGAGAGAATTAATTAGTTCTTCCTGCACCTCTGTAGGCAGATATTCAAATACATCGATTGCCTGACCTTTGTTGAGTAAACGGAATGCGATCGCGCGTTGTTTTTCAGGCAATTGTGTAATGTAATCTCCCACATCCACAGGTTGCAAGCGATTTAAATCCCACTTCAACTGGTTTAAATCGGTAGTATCAGTCAGCAAATCACGAATATCTTGTGTGAGCATGAGATATATCTCCTAAGTCTCCCCCGCGCTGGGAGACTTCCTCGCCAGCTCAGAGGAGGTTGATACTGCCATCTGGTGGACTATTGCCCATAAAATTTCAACAATTCAATATCGATATCTAAATCAAGGCATTGCTAGTCATCATCCTAACCTGGAATCGCACTCTCAGGTAGACACCGAATATTAGCATTCAGCATCTATAATATTTCTGACTAATTTAATTGCCCTAAATTTTAGGTAATTTCTGTGTACTTAAAGTAGATTTTACTACTGCTAGAAGCTATGTCAAGCCAATAAAGGAATTTACTCGCAAAATTCACAGAGTCAAAATATTTACAAACTTAATAAGTAGTCTTTTATATCAAGCAACTTCATGCATAGTTACCTGGACAAAATTGAAGAATTCTGTTTGGATAAAGGCTGATATACAAGTAATATAATCCACGGCAATCAAAAAAAAGATTCTATCGAACAGAATTCAGGAGTCAGGAGTCAGAATTCAGAATGAATTCTGTGCGAGTGGCGGATAGCGCAGCGTAAAGCCTTCTCTACGAGAGGCTGCGCCAACGGCATGGCTTCGCTTAAAGCGAGTCCACGAGCGTCTGAATAGCCGGGTTTAAGACCCCCACTAAATCTACGATTTGGTGGTCTTTAATCAGTCGCGGGTCTGAATCCCCGACTGATTTATTCTGACTCCTGAATTCTGACTTCTGAATTCTTCTTCAATATTCTATTAAATGCTGGTGGATATACAAAAAAATCTATTTAGGAACTTCAATACAGCACTTCCGTCTGTTATAAGGTACACTAGATTAAAATATAAATATTTTTAAATGAAGTCATACTCTGTCGATTTTCGAGAAAAAATAGTTGCGGCACATCTTCAGAAAAACATCTCAATCAGAAAAGTAGCTAATATATTTTCCGTCTCAAAGAGTTTAGTCCAAAAGCTTGTAAAACAACAAAAAGTTGAAGGAAATTTACAATGCAAGCCACGAGGAAAGCCACAATTTAGTCATCTAACAAATGCTGACATAGAGTTGAGAGAATTAGTTGAATCACATCCTGATGCAACATTGATAGAGTTGTGTGAATTATTCGCAGATAAGACTGGTAATTGGGTAGGTCGTAGTGCAATGTGTCGGGCGTTACAGAAATTAGGATTAAATCGGAAAAAAAAACAAAGCGGAGTACCCAAGCAGGCACGGAGAAAGTCCTGAATTTAAGATTAGATTTTTGGGAAAAGGTCAAACATATAGAGCCAGAAAATTTAGTATTTTTGGACGAAACTGGCGTTTTACTTGGTTTAACAAGGACTCATGCCCGTTCACAAATGGGAACAAGAGCTTACTCTCTTAACCCCTTCTATCGGGGATCAAAAGTTACAGTAATTGGAGCAATTAGTATTAAAAAAGTAGTTGCATTAATGACAATGAATAATTCAATGGATGGCGAAGCTTTTGAATTATTTATTGAGAAGTTTCTAGTGCCAGAGTTATGGTCAGGAGCAGTGGTAGTTATGGATAATTTATCCGCACATAAAATCGATTCAATTGTGCCAATGATTGAAGCTGTCGGCGCTTCAGTTATTTGTTTATCCCCATATTCTCCCGATTTTAATCCAATTGAATTATGGTGGTCACAACTTAAATCTTTTTTACGCAGTTTTGCTCCAACTACAACAGAAATGGTTGATAAACTAATATCAGTTGCACTCGACTTAATAAATCCTCAACATTTAAGAAACTGGTTTGCTAATTGCTGCTACTGTACCTCATAACAGCCGGAACTGCTGTAATGGGCTGCGTCAGGCAGATGCACGCAGCCCGGTTTAGTATTTTGTGGTTTACGAAAGTACTGGTTGTGCTTCCAGATTTTGGGCTTTTTGCTTGAAGACGGTTGGTACTTCTGCGCTGAACGCCTCACCTTGAACCACTTCTGAGCGGAAACCATCAACGCCAACTGGAACATCGCCAGTAATGGTGGTGCGATAGAGGAGACGCTCGACATCCAAATGATCTAAATCTTGAGGAGCCAAATGCACTGTGGCGCGGTTGTCCCAGAAGGCGATATCACCATTGTTCCAACGGAAACGAGTGGTGTAAGCAGGCTTGGTGATTTGGTTGAAGAACAATTCCAGCAGCAGGTTGCTCTCTTGTGGTGACACGTCAACAATGTGCGAGGTAAAGCCAGGGTTAACGAACAACGCACGCTCACCAGTCTCAGGATGAACCCTAACAACTGGGTGGATTGAGACTAGTGGATTGACAGCAATACGCTCGGTGAACTTGCTGTTGCGGGGCTGATGCCTTACCTCCATTGAAGCGATGTTCAGCTTTCAATGTGTCTGCTAGCGCCCGTAAAGGTGCTGACAAACCCTCATAAGCTGCAACTAGATTACTCCACTGGGTGTCACCACCGAAGCTAGGAACATTAACTGCACGCAAAATTGACGCTGCTGGTGGGTTAATTGCCGCAGTCACGTCTGTGTGCCAGGGGCCTCCACTGCGGAAACCATATTGCTTTTCATAGAGCCTACGGTCTACGGGTTTGATCTGCGGAAATCCCGCAACTGGTTCAGGCTCTCCAAGTGGATGTGCGAAAGTCACTTCGCCAAAACGAGATGTGAACTCAACCTGGGCAGCATGATCGATGTTCTGACCACGAAAGAACACAACTTTCCACTTCAATAGTGCTTTGCGAATTTCTTTGACTTCATCATCATTCAGAGGACGCGAAAGATCCACGCCGCTGATTTCAGCACCAATGAAACCAGCTACTTGTTTGACTTCAATATGCTTGTAGCCCATGTAGACTCTCCAAAGTTTGATTTATAAGGTGGTGTCCGCACTCGTCCTTTTCTTTTGGAATATTGCTATCCACTACAAGCAATATTCCAAAGGAAGCGGTCGTAGTTTTTAGAATCATACACTAAATCGATCGAATTACCGTAGTATAATGCAAATATATTTTTAGACTGCTGAAATAACAGGAAGTTCATAGCGTCTCATTTGTTAAAGATGCGTGCGTGCTGCCAGCTTATCTACATAGCACTCTACTAAGTCTGGTCATGGTGATATTGGTGTGAGCCGATATGTCATTACCCCTCACGAGAATGGAAACTTTTACCACAGTTCCAACCGGATAAGATATTAATTCGTAATACTTAATGTTTGTAAAGCTAATAATTAGTGTATCATGTGAACTGTAATTTGCCTTACACATTCTTTGTATAGATTATGCAAACTCTATCTACTGCATAAGTATTTATCACGAACTGCGTACACCAGGACGGATGAAAAAGGGACTGGTACAGCAAAGCGGAATTCAAAATTAAAGAACTCTTAGGGACTGAGTTAAGAAATCAGCACACTGCTCAAAGTCCCTCTAACAGAACTTTTCCAAGTCAAAGTATGAAGTTGACTGCCAAAAAGGAGGACAAAGAATTGCTAACAGCCTATAGCGAAAATGAACTGCAATTAACTGCCGACGTGCTGGTAATTGGTGGCGGCCCTGCCGCAGCATGGGCAGCATGGGCAGCCGCATCAGAAGGTGTCAAAGTAATCATTGTTGATAAAGGTTTTCTGGGTACGAGCGGTGCAGCTGCTGCCAGTGGTAATGGCATCATGGCTCCTTCTCCAGAAAATTGGGACAAAGTTTTATGGGAGCGTTATCGCGTAGGAAAAAACCTAGCTAACTTACGTTGGATCGAGCGTGTCATCGAAAAAACTTGGCTCAGTTTGCCTCTAGTTGAAAAGTGGGGCTATCGTTTTCCCAAAGAAAATGGGGAATCCATACGCCAGAGTTATTATGGCCCCGAATATATGCGGGTACTTCGCAAGAATCTATTGCGTGTGGGTGTTCAGATTCTTGACCAAAGTCCTGCTCTAGAGCTTTTATTGGCTGATGACGGCTCAGTGGCTGGAGCAAGAGGTGTGCAGAGACAAAATCATCGTACCTATACTGTTCGCGCTGGTGCAGTAGTCCTGGCCAATGGTGGTTGTGCATTCTTGAGTAAAGCATTAGGGTGCAATACCAATACAGGTGATGGAATGCTGATGGCAGTAGAAGCTGGTGGTGAACTCTCCAGTATGGAAGCTTCTAATCACTATGCCATCTCGACAGCTTTTAATGCCACAGTAACAAGGGGTGTTCCCTTTGGCTGGGCTAGTTACAGCGATGAAGCAGGTAATGATCTTGGTGGCTATGTCAATGGTCGTCGCGATCCATCATTTCTTCCCAATGCCCTCCTGAAAGGCTCCGTTTATGCTCGTTTGGATCGAGCTACACCTGAAGTCAAGGCGGTGATTGAAAAGTCTCATTTCATATCTTTTTTACCCTATAAAAAAGCTGGCATTGACCCCTATACAGAACGAGTGCCTGTAACACTGATTTTAGAAGGTACAGTCCGTGGTACGGGTGGAATTCGGATTGTGAATGATAGTTGCGGTACAAAGGTTCCTGGCCTCTACGCCGCCGGTGATGCTGCATCGCGGGAGTTTTTAGCAGGTTTAGCTTCTGGGGGTGGTGGTCCCAATGCGGCCTGGGCAATCTCTACAGGGCAATGGGCTGGAGTTGGCGCGGCTGAATTTGCGAAGAGTCTTGGCGCTCATCTTCATGAACGGGTGGTGCATCCTGCTGGTCAAGCCGGATTGCGTAGCCCATCACAGTCTCCCACTTCTGAAACATTCGATAGCGAGGCGATCGTGCGCGGTGTACAAGCGCAGATGTTCCCCTTAGAGAAGAATTACTTGCGCTGTGAGCAAGGACTTTTGGATTCCCTCGCCAAATTAGAAACGTTGTGGCAGCAGGTAAAGACGAACCCGAAACAAGATACAGTGCGCGATGTGGAATTTTCTCGGCGAGCGGCTGCTCTCACAGCTGTAGCACGATGGGCATATTTTAGTGCTTTACATCGCACGGAAACCCGCAGCGAACATATTCGTATGGACTATCCCGAAACCGATCCAAATCAGCGTTATTATCAGGCAACCGGCGGCTTAGATCGTCTATGGGTGAGGCGTGATTGGCTAACGGATGCCATCGCCTACGACGAGCAGAACGCGATCGCTACAGTACCAGTACCAACCACTCAAACCACACCCTCTGTATCAAAGTTGTAGCAGGAGCAGTATCATGATCGAGCTTGTCAGTCATAAACTCTGTATCAATTGCAATCTGTGCGTCCAAGTATGTCCTACCAATGTTTTTGAGTCCGTATCTAACCAACCACCCGCGATCGCTCGACAAGAAGACTGTCAAACTTGTTTCATGTGTGAGGCTTATTGTCCTGCGGATGCACTCTATGTTGCGCCCCAATCTCATACCAATGTTGCAGTCAATGAGGATGATTTAATTGAAAGTGGCATCATGGGTGAATATCGTCGCATCTTGGGTTGGGGGTATGGCAGAAAAAACAATAGTGAATTGGATGCTGCTCATCAACTGCGCCAATTGCCGCGCCCCTATCAAAGTTAATTTGAGTGTTTAATTGAGTGTGGTAGCGACCTCAATTAATCGAAAACCTGCAAGTCACACCAATAACTGCTTCTTTTAGATGCCCTATCTTACTAGTACCAACAACGGTAATTGATGCTAGTAAGATAGGGCAATTTGTCTTGGTTTAACGCCGCGTTTTTGAGCTAATTCTACGACTGGATCAACGATCGCACTGCCCCAAAAAGACCCCCAGTAATAAGCTTCGCCATCTTAAGTATAAAACAGCCTAAGTAAATCGTATTTTAGTTTGCGATCGCTAAAATTAAGTACCCAGAGGCGTATTAACAAGAGATAATAATAAACTCACACCACCCTTAGCTGTTGTCCCATCAACCATTACAGAAATTATTCTGGCTTGGTTTAGGTAATTCACTTGACAGTCACAGGGTCGAATTTTGCAAGTTGTTCTGAACCAAACCATGAAAACATCTACCAAATTGCTAACTCGCCTGGACTATTACTACCAGCAAATCAAGACAATTATCCTGGCTCGGCAGAATCCGATTACTGGTTTACTACCTGCGAGTACAGCGATTACAGCCCACGGCGATTATACAGATGCCTGGGTGCGAGACAACGTTTACAGCATTTTGGCAGTTTGGGGTTTAGGACTTGCATACCGCAAGATTGACGACGATAAGGGACGCACTTATGAACTAGAACACAGTGTCATCAAACTGATGCGCGGGTTGCTATTTGCGATGATGCGACAGGCTCATAAAGTAGAGACATTTAAACATACTCAGTCGCTACTAGATGGACTACACGCCAAATACAATACCGCAACCGGTGACATTGTTGTTGGTGATGACGAATGGGGACATTTGCAACTTGATGCCACATCTATATTTTTGCTGATGTTGGCGCAAATGACGGCTGCTGGATTGCCAATAATTTATACAATTGATGAAGTAAATTTCGTCCAAAATTTGGTTTATTACATTGGACGAGCTTACCGTACACCAGATTACGGTATTTGGGAACGTGGTAATAAAATTAATCGTGGTAGTGCTGAGTTAAATGCCAGTTCCGTAGGCATGGCAAAAGCTGCTTTAGAAGCTATCAACGGGCTGGATTTGTTTGGTGTGCGTGGTAGTCAAGCATCGGTGATTCATGTGCTACCAGATGAAATCGCCCGCGCTCGAATTACTTTAGAATCACTATTACCGAGAGAATCTGGTTCCAAAGAAATTGATGCGGCGCTGTTAAGTATTATTAGTTATCCTGCCTTTGCAGTGGAAGATTTGGAGCTACGCGATCGCACTTTAAACGATATTATCAATAAACTCGCAGGTAAATACGGCTGCAAACGCTTTCTGCGTGATGGACACCAAACGGTTTTAGAAGATAATCAGCGCTTGCACTACGAACCGTGGGAACTCAAGCAATTTGAGCATATTGAATGCGAATGGCCGTTATTTTTCACTTATTTAGTTTTAGATGGATTATTTTGCGGTGAGCAAGAACAAGTTAAAAAGTACCAAGAACTTTTAGAATCATTACTTATAGAACAAGATGGTTTGCGTCTACTGCCAGAACTATATTATGTCCCAGCCGAAAACATAGAAGCAGAAAAGTTAGCACCCCAAACGCAACCACGTTTACCCAATGAAAATATCCCTTTGGTGTGGGCGCAGAGTTTATATTTTCTTAGTCAAATGTTGAGTGAAGGGTTACTAGCAGTTGGTGATATCGACCCTTTGGGAAGACATTTGTGTGTGGGTAAACAGCGCGAATCTTTGGTACAAATTGCCTTGCTAGCAGAAGATGAAGATTTACAGAAAAAACTAGAAGTTCATGGGATTGAAACACAAACGCCTACCCAAGTAGAACCGATTCAGGTGAGAAAAGCTGGAGAATTCTCAGCTATTTATACCCAAATTGGCCGTAATGACAAACTTGGTTTAACTGGGCGGCCAGTACGACGGCTGCGGAGTTTAACAACATCTAGAATCTTTCGGATTAGCGGTGAAACAATTGTATTTTTGCCTTCATTCTCAGACTCTCAACAATTTTACTTAACCCTTGATTACCATTTTCTGTTAGATCAAATTAGAAGCGAACTAGCTTACATCCAAAAATATTGGAGCGATTTAGGTCGTCCTACTTTGACTTTAATGTTGACGCACACCATGTTAGAAAGTGGTTCGGAAGCATTACTAGAACTGATGCAAGAACTAAAAGATGGTGTTTGTAACAGTGTGCGGGTGAAATTAGGGCGGCTAAATCAGCTAATGCTGACGGCTGGAATTCAAAGAATTGATTTTCTTCCTAATGCAGAATTCTCGCGATCGCCAGTGAGAAATGCTGGCCCACGTTGCTATTATTTGGCTTATCATCCTGAGAAAAACTGGCGCTTAGGGCATACTCAAGAATTTCAGATGGAGTATGAAACCAATTTCGGATTATTACTTTCTTCTTTGCGTGCTTCAGAGAATATCTACGAACAAATTGAGTTACTGCAAACTTTAACTCGCTTGCAAGGCATGAACTTTGATACGGGGTATGGCGGCCCAGGATATCCTGTAACCGTAGCCGATTTACTCGATGAAGTGTATACCAAAGCTGGAGATTTAGGTATTTGGGCAGTGGTACGTCGGGCTGCGGGGTTAAGGCAAATGGTTGATATCAGCCTATCAGATGCAGTGACAAGTATTTTGGTGCGAGGTAAGCAAATTGCTGTGGGTAAAGCTTACAGTGAAGCGTCCTTGATTAGCGTACCCATGTCACATGATGAAATTGCCGATAAAATTAATCATTTTTGTCGTGAAGATATACGCGATCGCGTCCTAACTCAAGAAATTTTAATCTATCTTGGTATCTTAATTCGCTCAGAATCCGAACTATTCCAGGGATTACTCACGCTGAGAGTCGGCTATCTCATCTTATTGATCACCAGCGAACTAGCGCGGGAATTACACGTTACTCAAGATGAAGCTTACGATTACTTAATGCAACTTTCACCCTTTGAAGTCAAAATGCGCTTGCGTCAGGTACTGACTGGATATACTGGCATGAGTAACCTGTTGCGTCAGCAAGAATCACTACACGTCAAGCAAAAAGAAAGTGATATTGCTTGGGTGGTGTTACCAGGAATCGCTGAAGAAATAGAAGTCCCACCAGGTGGTTGGCGGCGGTTTCGTCAAGCCGAAGGTGCGACGGGACGCGTACCAAAAGACTTTTTCAAGCAGGTTTGGCTATTAATGCAACATTGCAAGGGTCTAGTAATTGGGGATAAACTAGAGCGCCGCAATCGTTTAGATAGTGAGATAATGTTGTCCGAGATGACAGCAGGGGAAAGGAATTTTGCTCTCTTGGTTGAGCATTTGCTGAATAAAATCGAAGCTCCAGAATACCGCCAAGTTAATATTGAAGCATTAATCGAATTAGGAGCGATCGCAGCTAATAATCCCAAGCTGCAAATCGAAGAATATATTGTGTTAGATGTGTTGATTGGACACGCGGTGCGATTGGCATGGCTAGAAAATCATAGTCAACGCAGCGATCGCTATGATGAGGATAAGGCGAGTGCGTGGCGATCGTTTTACAATACTTCTCCTAGAGATTGCGCTAGTTATATCTTGAAGGCGTTTAGGTTCTTGACGGAATTTGTGAAGGATTTTTAAACGCATAGGCGCTTCGCCTTCCCGCAGGGTAGGGGCGCGGAGGGAAACGCAGAGGATGAGAGAGAATGAGTTGAGTGGGGTGATTATTGGGTGTGCGATGAGGGTGCATACTGCTTTGGGACCTGGTTTGTTGGAGTCGGCTTATGAGGAGTGTTTGAATTATGAGTTGAACAAAGCCGGGTTGAATGTTGGTAAGCAAATTCCATTGCCTTTGGTTTACCAAGATGTGCAATTAGAATGCGTTTATCGATTAGATTTGATAGTCGAAAACAAAGTAATTGTAGAGATTAAATCTGTAGAATCTTTCCACCCGATTCACTCAGTTCAACTTCTAACCTATCTCAAACTAGCAAACTGCAAACTAGGTCTTCTCCTCAACTTTAACGTCCTCCACCTCAAAGAAGCCATTAAACGCGTAGCCAACAACCTCTAACTCCCCCTCTCACTCCCTCTCATCCTCCGCGAACCTCCGCGCCCCTACCCTGCGGGAAGGCGAAGCGCCTATGCGTTAAAAAAAATATCCCCCACCTCAAATTCCAAAAGCAGGGGTTTTATTAAAACTACTTAACAGAAACAGCATCAACATCAATAGTGCTTGCACTTGAGGTAGAACCCTCAGTAGTATTAGGCACTTCATTATCCACATCACCCTTACGAGCCTTCCAGCCCTCAATTACTAGCCCAGACACCTCAGAAACTAGCAGAGTCAAAAGGAAAACATCATCAATCTGTCCCACAACGGGTATAAAATCTGGGAGAACATCAAATGGGCTGACCAAATAGACTAACGTTCCTAAAATAACCCACCAACGGTACTTGGGGTTACGGAGTACATCGCGATACCAGGTGTAAAGTGATTGGATTGAAAATTTCATATTTTGAACCTCCAGTTATCTTTAATTTTGACAAATAATCCTAAAAATTCCCGGTGGGAATAACCGTCCTAGTTAGTCGAGAAGACGCTACTCCTAATCTGTCATCAAAAACCTATTTTGTAATTATCCATAAGAGTTTAATACCGCAAGGGTTTGACAAATTAGACAGTGATTGTATTAATTCGGGATTATGCAACCCAGCAGCAAGTTTGTCCACCAGTCGAAGTCCAATACCCCATGCTTACACTATCTTTTTAGCTTTTCGAGAAATTTATATTTTGGAAGTCCCTCATTTTGCATTAATCTCTAGAATTAAAATGCCTTAGCACATTTGCTCTAGTCATGGAGGGAGGAAACTTAAACAGTGGATATTTTAGATTTATTTTATAAGGGCGGGCCAGCGATGTGGCCTTTACTTGTCCTGTCGATTCTATCTTTGAGTGTGATTTTTGAGCGTCTGTGGTTCTGGTTGCGAATTTTGACTCAGGAAAAGCAAATAGTTGATCGCATTCTGGATGCAGCCCAAGATAATTGGCAAGAAGCTGCTGACATTGCCAAACAAGCAAGCCATCAACCTGTCGGGCGTTTTCTCTATGCCCCCTTACGTTTTCCAAAAACTGATGTGGAAACCTTTCGACTAGCACTTGAGGCTACAGCAGAAGATGAATTGGCTGGAATGCGGCGGGGCGAAAAGCTTTTAGAAGCTGTGATTGCCCTCGCGCCCCTGCTGGGATTATTGGGTACTGTTTTAGGTTTAATTCATTCTCTGCGCTCAATTCGGATTGGCGATTTGGGAACTGAATCTACTGCCGGGGTGACTACTGGTATTGGTGAATCCTTAATTAGTACGGCAACTGGGTTAATAGTTGCCATTATTAGCTTGGTATTTTATCGCCTATTTCAAAGTTTTGTAGTCAACCAAGTCAAAGTTTTTCGGAAAGCAGGGAATGAGATGGAATTACTCTACCGCCAGTCTCCCCCTGATTTTAGTAATATTACATCACCAATTGTCCGGGAAAATTTCACTCCACCCCGCAAGCCAGGAAAGACTAGGTTGCCTGAACCTCCTGAACCCCCGAATTTACCTAATTAGTCAAGAATTAAACCCCAAGCAGGCGATTAAATTGAGAAAATGAAAGTTAATCTACATACCCCAATTGAAGAAGTCCAAATTCAAATCATCCCTTTAATTGATGTCGTTTTTTGTATCCTGACGTTTTTTTTGTTGGCGGCTTTACAATTTACACGGCAACAGGCAATAAATGTCGATTTGCCCAAAGCCAGCCCAAGTACAGTATCTGCAATAACATCACAGAGCGGAAGTCTGATTGTAACTATCGATGCCGTTGGCAATACTTACATAGAAAAACAGCCTGTAAAACGCGACGATTTGGGAGCGAGACTAAAACAGTATCTCCAAGCAAACCCCAGTGCTATTGTGGTGCTAAATGCTTCGCGGACAGCCACTTACAATGATGTAATTGAGACATTGGATTTGCTACGGCAAGTAGGAGGCGATCGCGTTTCTTTAGGAATTATTCCTGGCCCATCTCAACCACCCACAAACTCACTCAACCAACCTAATATTCCCTCTTTCCCAGTCAATCCTGGTATAGCACCAGTTCCAGGCATTAATCCAGAAGGGAATATTACCCCTAAATTTCCCTTAGCACCTAATTCCGTACCCTTACCTGGTGTAAGTCAGCCTCCAACCGGGCAAGGCATCAGTCCTATAAATCCTGGTATTTCCAACCCACCAGCATCCCAAGCCCCTGTAGCACCCAAACAAACGCAACCACCTCTTAAAAGGTGAAATAGGGAGCAGAGGGGCAGAGAGGCAGAGGGGCAGAGGGACAGGGGGACAAGGGGACAAGGGGACAAGGGGGAATTATTGAATAAGTCTCTCTCCTGCTCCCCCTCTTCCTTGTCTCTTCTTTACAGCACTTCCGGCTGTTATGAGGTACAGTAGCAGCAATTAGCAAACCAGTTTCTTAAATGTTGAGGATTTATTAAGTCGAGTGCAACTGATATTAGTTTATCAACCATTTCTGTTGTAGTTGGAGCAAAACTGCGTAAGAAAGATTTGAGTTGTGACCACCATAATTCAATTGGATTAAAATCGGGAGAATATGGGGATAAACAAAGAACTGAAGCGCCGACAGCTTCAATCATTGGCACAATTGAATCGAGTTTATGCGCGGATAAATTATCCATCACTACGACTGCTCCTGACCATAACTCTGGTACTAAAAACTTCTCAATAAATACATCATTTGCAACGCCATCCATTGAATTATTCATTGTCATTAATGCGACTACTTTTTTAATACTAATTGCTCCAATTACTGTAACTTTTGATACCCGATAGAAGGGGTTAAGAGAGTAAGCTCTTGTTCCAATTTGTGAACGGGCATGAGTCCTTGTTAAACCAAGTAGAACGCCAGTTTCGTCCAAAAATACTAAATTTTCTGGCTCTATATGTTTGACCTTTTCCCAAAAATCTAATCTTAAATTCAGGACTCTCTCCGTGCCTGCTTGGGTACTCCGCTTTGTTTTTTTTTCCGATTTAATCCTAATTTCTGTAACGCACGACACATTGCACTTCGACCTACGAAATTGCCAGTCTTGTCTGCAAATAATTCACACAATTCTATTAATGTTGCATCTGGATGTGATGCAACTAATTCTGTCAACTCTATGTCAGCATTTGTTAGATGACTAAATTGTGGCTTTCCTCGCGGCTTGGATTGTAAATTTCCTTCAACTTTTTGTTGTTTTACAAGCTTTTGGACTAAACTATTTGAGACGGAAAATATATTAGCTACTTTCCTGATTGAGATGTTTTTCTGAAGATGTGCCGCAACTATTTTTTCTCGAAGCTCGACAGAGTATGACTTCATTTAAAAGTATTTATATTTTAATCTAGTGTACCTTATAACAGACGGAAGTGCTGTATACCCCTGCCCCCTGCTCCCCTGCTCCCCTGCCCCTCTGCCCCTGGAGCTTTTTCTCAATCCTAAAGATATCTAAAACAAAATTCAGTTAGCAATGAAATTTCTGCTAACTTACAAATAATTGGTTGAGCTTTAAAGATTTTTCCACCGATAAACTGAAGGAATTTATCACCAATTGCCATTCACGTTTCAGGGGTTGTGGCATGAATATCGTTACGCTTTTAATTGTTTGGGTAGTAACAGCTATCAGCCTGTTGATAATTAGTAAATTACCTTTAGGAGTTGAAATTGATACTCCTGGTAAAGCCTTTCTTTCTGCCGCAGTGCTTGGTATCGTGACGGCAATAGTCAGACCGATTTTAAGCCTCGTTTTTGCAGTCCCCAATTTACTTACGTTGGATTTACTCTCCGGCATTTTCACATTTATGATTGCCGTAGTTTGTTTTAGTATTGCTGCTTGGTTAGTAGAGGGCTTCCGCTTACGTTACGGTATTTGGAGTGCTGTTATTGGAGCATTTACGCTGACTATAATTAACAGCTTAATCTACAAATTATTGGGTGTTTAAAATCAATAGTGATGAGTTAGAAGGTAGGAGTTAATCGTTAATAACTCTTAACTCCTAACTCCTAACTATTCGTTGGAACTTGGGGGAGCAACGGGAGTTGTTGATTGCTGTTTACGTTGTTCGCGTTTTTTGCGATCGGCTGAGAGCATATCTGCCATAACTACCAGCGCTTGCGCCATCTTATCTAGGTTAGAACGGTATAATTCCAAATCCTTGTTGAGTTTGTCATCAGATACGTGCAAGCCAGCTGCGATCGCTTTTAGCGCTTCAGTGAGTTGCTTTTGATCTTTGACTAATTCAGGATCTGACTGTTCTAATAACGAAAATAAACCAATTGCGAACAAACGGTTGTATTTAAAGTTAGGATTGTTGGCGATCGCTTGCAGTTGTGTTTGCAAGTCAGTATCTCTATCTAAGTAAGTAGTTTGGGCTAGCCACCCAATTAAATCTTTAACAGGCAAACCTTTAGCTACAGCTTGCAATCTTTGGGCATCGTGTCGATAGCTTTGTGGATCTGTTTCTATAGCCTGACATAAGGCGTTAAAAATTGATTCTTGATCCCGTTCTGGTTGATAGCCTTCCATGAAGCGGTCAAAAGTTGTGACGACACCCAAGGCATAAATTGGATTGTAGCTAAAATCGATATTTACTGACAGCAGATGCATTTCTACCATCAATTCTTCTACTACCCGACGATAAATAGTGTTAATCGGACGGGTGTGAAGATTGTAAAAAGTTCGTTTTGTATCAGAGACAGTACGGACGTTATTCACAAAGAAAATGTTAAGGGCGACGTATCTTTATTTTCTCGCTTAAAGGCTACTTTGCCAAGTTGAGCTTTTGACTTGTGACGGTTTCATCTACAATATAAACAAATCAAAAGTATTTTATAAGCTAGTAGCCACAGGGGATTAAGACCTTTTCCTCTAAAAAACTAGCCAGAAATATTTCTCCTTAATGATTTGTTTATTGAATTTATGAACTTCTCGCCACAGTTAATTGCTTTAGGTGAGTACCTAGCTGGTGAATTTGATAATCGAGAACAAGCTATAGAAGAACCAGTTTGGTATGTCCATCTCCGAATGTGGCAAAGACCAGTGAATTTGTTCACAGAAGATAGCATCACCTTGTTTGCCGAACAAGCTAGCGTGATTAACCTAGATAAACCTTACCGTCAGCGAATTATGCGGTTGCGTCAGGGTCGCAACTCTCACACATCTCTGGAAGTACAATACTATATACCTCAAGATCCAGATGCGTTAAGAGGCGCAGGCAATAACCCTGCTCTACTGAACACACTGACACCCGAACAATTAGATTTACTACCAGGTTGTATCCTAACAGTAACTCACGAAGCATTAGCTGGCGATCGCTATAAGTTTACCGCCACACCACAACCAGACACTCGTTGCAGCTTTACTTATCTTGGTAATAGCATCTATGTTTCCTTGGGGTTTGAAACCACTGCGGCAGAATTTCACAGCTACGACAAAGGAATTGATTCAGAAACTGGAAAAGCAACTTGGGGAGCGATTATGGGCCCTTATCGCTACACCAAGCGGAATCAGTATTCAATAAGATAAACCTATCATTCATCAGTTACGAGTTATGAAGTTTCTATTAACTCCTAACTCTTTTTTAGCTAGCCATACTACGAGGTACACCTTCTAAAGCTTCATCTTCTGTTTCAAAGATTTCAAAGACAGTATCCATCATCGTCACTTCAAACACGAGTTTGGCTTCTGGATGTACATTGCAGATGCGGAAACTGCCCTTGACTTTATCAGCATCACGCATTCCAGCTACCAAAGACGTGAGGCCAGAACTATCAATAAAATTCACCTGAGCCAGATTTACAACTACATGGCGGCTGAGTTTAGAAATACACTCTTGTAACTTCAGGCGAAATTGCCAAGCAGTGGTAATGTCTAGGCGACCTGCTGGTGTTAGGACAATAACGGTGTTTCCGTCTTGGGTTGTATAAGTTTTTTGGTCTATATGAATCACTAAAGCCCTCCCCGTGGCATTCCTCTTAAGATTAGGTAGTTACAGAATTGTCTAACGCTGTCACTTGAGATTAACAAGCTATAGCTAAAATTGTCACCTTTTTCTGCTAGGTGCTTAACTTTAGTAGTTTAACTCACTAAATCAGTACTGAGTAGCAATTTTAAACGAGGGAGTGGCAAAGACTAGGAAAATGAAGGAGATAGGGAAACTCCTAACTCCTAACTCAGCACAGGCTCAAGGCTCCGCTATCCATGTACAGCACTATTGAGGTGGTGTCCAGTTGATCCAATCTTGAGGCTTAAGGAAGGTTTCATACAACTCGGCTTCGGGTGTATTGGGTTCCGGTTGATAGCCGTATTCCCAGCGTACTAAAGGTGGTAGGGACATGAGAATTGATTCGGTGCGTCCGTTGGTTTGCAGACCAAAAATAGTACCTCGGTCATAAACCAAGTTAAATTCTACATACCGTCCCCGGCGATAGAGTTGAAAATTCCGTTGGCGATCGCCATATTCCATCCCATGTCGCCGTTCTACAATAGGTACGTAGGCTGGTAAAAATGCTCTGCCACAGTCTTGCACAAAAGCAAACAAATCTTCCCAATTGCGGGTTGCTGGTGTTCCCACCTGGTTGCTATAAATAGCTGCTTCTCCATCGGGATTTGGCCCGCGATATAAAACACCTTGACCATCTTGGTAATCAAAAAATAGACCACCTACGCCTCGTGTCTCATCACGATGCTTGAGGTAAAAATATTCATCACACCACTTCTTAAATACTGAGTAATACTCTGGGTGATGTTTGTCACAAGCCTGTTTTAACGTTTTGTGTAAATGTGACGCATCTTCAGCAAACGGGTAATAAGGTGTCAAGTCAAGACCACCACCAAACCACCACACTGGCCCCGCTTCAAAGTAGCGATAATTTAGATGAACTGTGGGCACGTAAGGATTGTGAGGATGTAATACCATTGAAGTACCCGTGGCATAAAAGCCATGTCCTGCGGCTTCAGGGCGTTGGGTTAAAATTGAGGCTGGCAAATGGGAACCCCAAACTTCAGAAAAGTTTACACCTGCTTGTTCAAATATTGCACCTTCTCGCAGCACGCGCGATCGCCCTCCACCCCCTTCAGGGCGTTCCCAGCTATCTTCATTAAACTTAGCCACACCATCTAGTTTTGCCAATGATTCAGTAATTTCGTCTTGCAGTTGTTTCATAAACTGACTGACTCTAGTCTGAGCGTCAGGTGCTGGCAAAGACTTGGATGATTCTGCTGCTACAGTTGGTGTTTGCGAGTTGGTCAACATAGATTCCCGAACCTAAATTACAATTTCCAGAAAGCCACAAATTTCTTAATTTTAAAAATTTGGGGGAAACACGCGCCAACAATCAAGCTCTATTTGCCCAACCCGCTTTTTTCTTACTGGTTAAGCATTTATACGATTGATGGCCATCACTAGAGTTATTTTCCCTCAAATGCGTATAGGCTTGTATATTGACTGAGTTTTATTTTGTTAATTTTAACTATTTCGCTCATTTGGTACTTCAGGAACTGAGCGTAGTTGCACACAATACCAGAGTTACCAGAAAGTGTCTAGGGAGGAGGATTAGGAAAATGCAAGATTGGTTATCCAAATTCATCCACCGCAAACGTCGTCGGTTTTGCGCTTCTCTGGTGCGGACATATCGAGAAATTAGTTCTGCTTCTGTAGATGAACTGTGGCAAAAAGTTGCTGACTTAACAGATGTTTCCTGGCATCCACTACTTAAGAGTACTAATGTACCCTACGGATTAGTACCCAAACCAGGATTGATTTTTCATGCTGTAACACGCTTTTCGCCAATTCCCATCCGTATTTTTGTAGAGCGTGTCAATCACAGAGAGATGCTGAGTATCCGAGTGCTGGCAATTCCAGGAATAGAAGAACGGGTGACTTATCAAGTAGAGTCAACTGTTTGTGGCACTTGTTTATCTTATTCTGTAACGCTACGGGGGTGGTTATCGCCCCTGATTTGGTCTTTATCCCGTCCTTATGTAGACCGCGTAGCACGGTCTTTAGTAGAAGCAGCAGAAAAGACGGCATTGCCAACGGTATCTGGGAAGAAGAAATCTCTTGATGACAGTTGTTTTGATTTTTAGATAAAGGGGAGCAGGCAGAGGGAGAAGAGGAGTGTGGGGAGTGTGGGGAGTGTGGGGAGTGTGGGGCGTAAGACTTCTTCCCCATCCTCCCACACCTCCCACACTTCTCACACCCCTTGGATTTCTCACTTGTGAGAAATCCAGGCTAATGCCCAATGCCCAAAGAAAGTTAAGATTCTATTAGGTAATAATGCTATTTGCTAAGTTTTATTACGGCATTGACAGTGAAAACACTAAGCTGACCTTACTTAAGAAAACATCAAGTTAATAGCTAAGATGTTCGCCACAAGTGTATTTATTCATTTTGAATTTTGAATTTTTATGTACGATGTCCTCGATTCTCGCTCTGTCCTAGAAATTTTGCGTCCAGTGGAAGACCCAGAACTCCGCAAAAGTCTGGTGGAACTGAATATGATTCGCAACGTCAAAATTGACGGTGGCAAGGTTAGTTTCACTTTAGTGTTAACCACTCCTGCCTGTCCTTTACGTGAATTTATTGTCGAAGACTGTCAGAAAGCTGTCAAAAAGCTACCGGGTGTTACAGATGTCAGCATAGAAGTAACCGCAGAAACACCCCAACAAAAAAGTTTGCCTGATCGCACTGGTATTTCTGGCGTAAAAAATATTATTGCTGTTTCCAGTGGCAAAGGTGGCGTTGGTAAAAGTACGGTGGCGGTGAATGTAGCAGTGGCTCTAGCTCAAACTGGGGCGAAAGTTGGTTTGTTAGACGCTGATATTTACGGCCCCAACGATCCCACTATGCTGGGTCTAGCTGATGCTCAAATTGTGGTGCGTTCCACTGAAACAGGTGATATTTTGGAACCTGCTTTTAATCACGGTGTCAAATTAGTTTCAATGGGCTTTTTGATTGACCGAGATCAACCAGTCATTTGGCGGGGGCCTATGCTTAATGGCGTAATTCGCCAGTTTCTCTATCAAGTGCAATGGGGAGAACTGGATTATTTGATTGTAGATATGCCACCGGGAACCGGAGATGCTCAGTTAACTTTAACTCAAGCAGTTCCAATGGCCGGGGCGGTAATTGTCACCACACCGCAAACTGTAGCCCTATTAGATTCTCGCAAGGGATTGCGGATGTTCCAGCAGATGAATGTCCCGGTATTGGGGATCGTGGAAAATATGAGCTATTTTATCCCCCCCGATCAACCAGATAAGCACTATGACATCTTTGGTTCCGGTGGAGGCTCCAAAACCGCCGCCGAATTGGGAGTGCCACTGCTGGGGTGCGTGCCACTAGAGATTTCCACACGAGTTGGCGGTGACAGTGGTGTGCCCATAGTTGTTGGCGATCCAGATTCAGCTTCGGCAAAAGCATTAACTGCGATCGCTCTTACCATTGCTGGTAAAGTATCAGTTGCTGCGTTGACATAATTAATTTTTAATTTCTATCTGCTTCCTGGGCTATGTCCTGGGAATACTAAAAATGGGAAATGGGGAATGGGGAATGGGGAATGGGGAATGGAGAAAAGGAAAACAAAAGACAAGTCAACAGATCACAACTTTAGAGAGACAGCTAAAATAACCAATTCCCAATTCCCAATTCCCAACACTTCAAAAAGTCTAAATTGGCACAATGTTATTAAAACGATCGCTCCCCAAAATTCGCTGGAAGTCTTGGGTTAAGCCCTGGCAAAATGTAGATTGGCTACTATTTTGTTTGCCAGTTGCTGTCAGTATCTTTGGTGGCATCATGATCCTCAGTACGGAACTGAAGCAACCAGTAACTGACTGGTGGTGGCACTGGATGGTAGCGGGTATCGGTGTGCTTATAGCCCTCTTTTTATCTCGCATCCGCTACGAACTCTTAATGCAGTGGCACTGGGTAACATACTCACTAACGAATTTCAGCTTAATCGCGGTGATGATTGCTGGTACTAGCGCTAAAGGGGCACAGAGGTGGATTAGTATCGCCGGCTTTAACGTGCAACCCTCAGAATTTGCCAAAGTCGGCATGATCGTTACCTTAGCAGCTTTGCTACACAGGCGTACTGCTTCTAGCCTTGAAGGTGTTTTCCGGGTTCTGGCAATTACCGCCATACCTTGGGGATTAGTATTTTTGCAGCCAGATTTAGCAACATCATTGGTATTTGGTGCGATCGTCTTAGGAATGCTTTATTGGGCAAATGCTAACCCAGGCTGGTTAATTCTGCTGATTTCTCCTGTGGTTGCGGCCATTTTGTTTAGTATATCTTGGCCTTTATCAGAGCCAATAATTTTATTCAAAGAACTATCTTTTGGCCCATTGGGAATAGTTTGGTCATTTGCGATGGCTATTTTGGGCTGGCAAACTCTCCCTTGGCGTAGATTTGGTTGCAGTGCGATCGGTGCGTGGACTCTCAATATACTGGGTGGCGAATTAGGAGTCTTCGCTTGGAACCATATTCTAAAACCATATCAAAAAGCTCGGCTAACTGTATTCATGGATCCCGACCACGATCCACTTGGTGCTGGGTATCACTTAATCCAATCTCGTATTGCCATTGGTGCTGGTGAAATTTGGGGATGGGGTCTGTTCAAGGGGCCAATGACGCAACTGAATTTTGTACCTGAACAGCATACAGACTTTATTTTCTCCGCAGTCGGAGAAGAATTCGGTTTTGTTGGTTGTTTGTTAGTGCTGTTTGTCTTCTGCTTAATTTGCCTCCGTCTGCTGCATGTTGCCCAAACCGCCAAAGATAACTTTGGTTCCTTGTTGGCTATTGGCGTTTTATCTATGATCGTGTTTCAGGTGATTGTGAACGTTGGCATGACTGTAGGTTTAGCACCTGTGGCAGGAATACCTTTACCTTGGATGAGTTATGGGCGTTCTGCTATGCTGACCAACTTCATTTCCTTGGGAATAGTAGAATCGGTAGCAAATTTTCGCCAAAGGCAGAAGTATTATTGATTCGTCATTGGTCATTAGTCATTGGTCATTAGTCATTTGTAAGAACTAACGACAAATGACTAATGAGAAGTATTAAGCTATATAACAGGAAACAAGCGAGGCTAAAAACATGATTCTGCCTGGAGCAACTGTTCGCGTCAAGAATCCCGCAGATACCTATTATCGCTACGAAGGACTCGTGCAACGACTGACCGATGGTAAAGTAGCCGTATTATTTGAAGGTGGTAACTGGGATAAATTAGTTACCTTTCGCCTAAGCGAATTGGAACTCGTAGAAACCATAGCCGGACGGAAAAAAGCCAAATAAGATTAGTCATTAGTCATTTGTCCTTTGTCCTTTGGCAAAAACTAATGACTAATGACCCTTACGGGTGACGCTCGTTCCTCGCTAACGCTGCGCTAACGCCAGTCACTCATGGGGTAAACCCCCATCGCGCAGCGTCTCGTAGAGAAGACCGCGCTGGCTCACCAATGACTAAATTACTATGCGCCTCCCACTACCACAGTTTGCTACTGGCGATCGCCATCCCAACCACATTGCGGAGGTGATTGAAACTACTAGTACTGAATTTCTAGCTCAGTGTTTGGAACCAGAAGATTTAAGCTTTCCCTCCATGCCACCCTTTGGTAGTTGGGTTTGCTCTGTGGATGAAGAATCTGGGAATCAAGTTTATGGTGTGGTATATTATGCTACTACTATGCCTATAGATTCAGTACACCGAGCTAGGGCTTTGGGGTTGTCACTGCAAGACTTACGCGAGGAACAACCCCAGATATTTGCCATGTTGAGAACAGAATTTAGGGCTGCGATCGTGGGATTTGAACAATCTTCCCAGAATCGAGGTTATAACCAAAGAATATATCAGTATCTACCACCCCGTCCCCCGCAAATTCATCAAGCTGTTTATCGGTGTGAACCAGAAGCGATCGTTAAATTTACTGAAGAACTAGATTTTTTGCGGACATTACTTTGTATTAACGGTGCGCCAGTCGAGTCCTTGACCGCAGCTGCCATTCGAGATGTATACCAATTACGCAAAGCTGACCGAGAATGGTTAATTAAAGCTGGACGTAACCTAAGCGTGCTACTTAAAGACGACTACGATCGCTTGCGGTTTATTTTAAGTCAAATCCATCCGTAGGTAGTTAGTTCTTAGACCATTGCCTAGTTAGTGTAAGTTAATATTTTTAATTTTTCGTCAGGTGGCTTACCCATTTTATATCCATCAGGCGATCGCCTCCAGGTAATCGCAGTTTTACCATAGCCCCTTCAATTCCTACCTATGGAACTCATATCACAAGTTCTTGTTCTGGAACCAACTTCCCAAGTTCTTGGCAAGGAACCAATTGTTCCCTTTGCTATTTTGCTGGTGGTTATCTTAGTTATCCCGATCATGTTTGAGCGGCTAAGATTACCAGGATTAGTGGGTTTGGTTTTCTCAGGGCTAGTACTTGGGCCTTCAGGCTGGAATTTATTTCAGTCTGACTCACCGATGATTAACCTGCTATCAGAGATTGGGTTAATTTATTTACTGTTTGTCGCCGGGCTAGAAATTGATCTCGAAAAGTTCCGTCGGCAAAAAAGTCGTGCCTTTGGCTTTGCCAGCTTGACTTTCCTTGTCCCCCTGATAATGGGAACCTTAGTAGGGCTGATTTTAGGCTATGGCTGGAATACTTCAATTTTAATTGGCTCTTTATTCACTTCCTATACTCTTTTGGCATATCCCATAATCAGCCGTTTGGGAGTAGTAAACAATAAAGCTGTTACTGTCACCATTGGAGCTAAGATTTTTACAGATATTGGGGCAGTGCTGATCTTAGGTGTTTGTGTAGGCATCACTCATGCTGGAGCATTCAGCTTTGCTAAACTACTCACCTTGTCGGGTTGGTTAATTATTTACTCTGTTGCCGTTGTTACAGGCTTTGATTGGGCAGGTAAGGAATTTTTCAAGCGGTCTGGAGATGATGAAGGAAACAAGTTTTTGTTTGTATTACTTTCCGTATTTCTGGCGGCTGTAGGCGCTCAATTGATTGGGGTAGAAAAAATAGTTGGTGCTTTTTTAGCGGGTTTAGCGGTGAATGAAGCTGTGGGTGAAGGCCCTGTCAAAGAAAAGGTGGTATTTATTGGCAGTGTGTTGTTTATTCCCATTTTCTTTGTTGACCTTGGCTTACTGATCAATCTATCCACCTTTGTGAACAACCTGGATACGCTCAAGTTAACGCTGTTGATGATAGTCGGGTTGATTGCCAGTAAATTGATTGCAGCTTTGTTGGCAAAACTGCTTTACCGCTACAAGTGGCAAGAAACGTTAACCATCTGGTCGCTATCACTTCCCCAGGTTGGTACAACCTTAGCAGCTACGTTAGTGGGATATCGGGCTGGGTTGCTGCCACTAGAAGTATTACACAGTGTCATTGTCTTAATGGTTGTCACATCAACTTTGGGGCCGTTGATAACCAGTCGAATAGCTGTTGGTTTGAATTCCTTAGCAGAGGAAGATCCGGCACTACCTCTATCTGACCAGAATGCACCAGAGACAGACAGCGCTTTTACGATAGTTGTACCTGTCTATAATCCTCATACCGAACAGCATTTAATTGAAATGGCTGCCTTATTAGCGCGTCAGTCTCAGGGAAAAATTATACCACTGGCGATCGCAACTGCTGCGGCTCAGATGGATGCACCACAGTTAGAAGCTTCTCTACAACGCAGTGAGCAGTTATTGACTAAAGCCACGGCACACAGTCGATTATTAGGTGTTACCGCAGAACCAATGCTGCGAATTGATGATGCCTTTGCTCAAGGAATTAGCCGAGCCGCCCGCGAACAAAAGGCTAATTTAATTGTGATGGGTTGGGGTAAACGGACTGGGTTACGAGCGCGTTTATTTGGGAATGTGATTGATGGTGTGCTTTGGGCATCCCATTGCCCAGTAGCAGTAACACGTCTAGTAGAATCACCGAAAAAAATTCAGCGCATCTTAGTACCCGTAGAAAACTTAACAGCACCCATATTACAGCCTGTACAATTTGCCCAGATGTTGGCAGAGGCAAATCAGAGCCACATTACTGTGCTAAATGTGTGCGATCGCCGCACGAGTTCCAGTAAAATTGCTTGGAGGCGATCGCATCTCTCCCTAATGGTATCTAATTTAGCTTTGGCTAATGCTCCAGAAATTCAAATTATCGCTCATGAAAATGTTGCCCAAGCAATTTTGCAGGCAGCACGATTATATGATTTAGTAGTTTTACCTTTTATACGCAATCGTACCAGTCCTGGAGGGTTAGCCATTAGCGATGTTACAACCCAGTTAGCCAGACAACTAACCTGCTCCATTGTCATGCTTGGAGAACCGCAGCGCACCCAAACCACAAATATAGTTATGTCTAACACGGTTACTAGTATTACATCTGCTGTATAATATCAAGCAGATTTTAGTCTATCTGAGTGAACTGGGGCTGCGATCTGTATTGAAAAAAAGCTTTGCAACAAAAGAATTGACTGTAAGAATATATAGATATTCCTACGGTCAATTCTTCACTGCTTTGCATCCAACTGAGAACAGCAATAACCGTAAAAACATTTTATATTATTGAAGATTTGATGAACTTTAAGTGGAAGACTAACAATATTGAGACTAAGTTTGTTATTTTGCTAGTTAAATTGTTAAAAAAGCAGGTAAAAACATCACAAGACTATAACCATAGCAAAATAAGTAAGTTCAATAACACTTTTTGATTAAGCCTTGTTCTTTTTTGAGTTCTGTATTTTTGTCCCCAAGCTGGGTAATCTAAAAGTAAGTGCAATAGGTACTGAAAATATTTGTAAGTAACTGGGAAACTATGAGAATTTTGGTGACGGGCGGTGCTGGGTTCATTGGTTCCCATCTCATCGACCGATTAATGACCGATGGGCATGAATTAATATGCTTGGATAACTTTTACACTGGCCATAAACGTAACATTCTTAAATGGTTAGGTCATCCGTATTTTGAAATGATCCGCCACGATATTACCGAACCAATTCGGTTAGAAGTGGATCAAATTTACCATTTAGCTTGCCCTGCTTCACCAGTACATTACCAGTACAACCCAGTTAAAACCGTTAAGACTAACGTCATGGGAACCCTGAATATGTTGGGGCTGGCTAAACGTGTGAAAGCTAGATTTTTCTTGGCTTCAACTAGTGAAGTATACGGAGATCCAGAAGTTCATCCCCAAACTGAAGAGTATAGGGGTAGCGTCAATCCCATTGGGATACGTTCATGCTACGACGAAGGTAAAAGAATTGCTGAAACTTTAGCATTTGATTACTACAGACAAAATAAAGTTGATATTCGAGTTGTGCGAATATTTAACACCTACGGCCCGAGAATGTTAGAAAACGATGGTCGGGTAGTAAGCAATTTTATAGTTCAAGCCTTGCGAGGTAATCCTTTAACCGTGTATGGCGATGGTTCGCAAACTCGGAGTTTTTGCTACGTTTCTGATTTGGTAGAAGGATTCATCCGTCTGATGAATAGCGACTATGTTGGCCCAGTAAATTTGGGTAATCCTGGTGAATACACAATTTTACAATTGGCACAAGCTGTGCAGAACATGATCAATCCAGACGCACAGATTAAATTTGAGCCACTCCCTTCGGACGATCCCCGTCGTCGCCAGCCTGATATTACTAAGGCAAAGACTTTGTTAAATTGGGAACCTACCATTCCTCTGCAAGAGGGGTTAAAACTGACAATAGAAGATTTCCGTAATCGCATTCAAGGCGATGTCAATAATTCAACCAACTAAGTAGCGTAGCGCCTAGCGTTGCTCTGAATTTTCATGCAGGCTTACCCAAAGGGTAGCTGGTATGCTTAGTTACTGAGTTTTCTAACTGTGTGTTAAGTGTCATATTGATAACTTCTTTTTGAAGACTACACCAAAAAAAATTAGGGAGTTAAAGAATGCGTGTTTGCGTGATTGGTACTGGCTACGTTGGTTTAGTTACAGGTGCTTGCTTGGCTCATATTGGGCATGATGTAATTTGCGTAGACAACAACGAAGAAAAAGTTAAGTTAATGAAGTCTGGACAGTCCCCAATTTTTGAACCGGGACTCTCAGAAATTATGCAGTCTGCCATTCAAACACAGAAGATTCATTTTACAAGCGATCTTGCTGCTGGAGTTTCCCACGGTGAAATTCTGTTTATTGCTGTGGGAACACCACCTTTGCCAACTGGTGAAAGTGATACTCGTTACGTTGAAGCTGTAGCCCGTGGGATTGGCGAAAATCTCAACGGTGGTTATAAGGTGATAGTGAATAAGTCTACAGTCCCCATTGGCTCAGGTGATTGGGTGCGGATGCTTGTTCTAGATGGTGTTGCAGAGCGGCAAAAAACATTGATACCCGCAGGTGGAGTGCCGAGTGATCAGAAATTACCTGAATTTGTAGCCGAGTTTGATGTAGTAAGCAATCCAGAGTTTTTGCGCGAAGGTTCGGCTGTTCACGACACTTTCAACCCCGATCGCATTGTACTAGGAGGCAATAGTCAAAGAGCAGTAGCATTAATGCAACAACTGTATGCCCCGATTGTGGAACGCAAGTACGCTGAGGATCAATCTTTACCCCCAGTGCCAATTCTGGCAACAGACCTGAGTTCGGCGGAGATGATTAAATACGCCGCTAATGCCTTTTTAGCCACTAAGATTAGTTTTATTAACGAAGTTGCTAATATTTGCGATCGCGTCGGTGCTGATGTCACCCAGGTAGCCAAAGGTATTGGTTTAGACTCCCGCATTGGTAACAAGTTTTTACAAGCTGGTATCGGTTGGGGTGGTTCCTGCTTTCCCAAAGATGTCTCGGCTCTGATTCATACTGCTGATGACTATGGTTATGAAGCCCAGTTACTAAAATCTGCCGTTAGTGTTAACGAACGCCAACGCTTGATTGCTCTGGAGAAACTCCAACAAGTTCTGAAAATTCTCAAAGGCAAAACAGTCGGACTACTCGGACTGACCTTCAAGCCAGATACCGATGACTTACGTGATGCTCCAGCCCTCATTTTAATTGAGCAGCTAAACAGACTAGGAGCCAAAGTTAAAGCCTACGATCCTATTATTTCCCAAACAGGTATGCGTCATGGTCTTTCTGGCGTGTTAGTAGAAACCGATGCCGAAAGGTTAGCTGACGGCTGCGATGCCTTAGTACTCGTCACCGAATGGCAGCAGTTCAGCACTCTCGACTATGTGAAGATGGCGAAACTGATGGCCCACCCCGTTATCATCGATGGTCGTAACTTCCTCGACCCTGAAACACTGATCCGCGCTGGATTCCAATATGTAGGCGTGGGAAGGTAGAGAGTTAGGAAGTTATGGCAATACGGTTCGGTTAAAGTTTTAATCTTTTGAAGATCCCCCCAAGCACCCTTTTTAAGGCAGGGCCGTTTCATTCCCTAAAAGGCTCTGATTTACAAGCGTTTCAGGCAAAAAAGTCATGTGACTAAAAAATCTGATTGGGCAAGAAAATCGCGATCGCACTGAAATTTACTCGTTGAGGTGGTAGCTTTTCGATTAGCAAATTAAGCAAATTTCTGACTCCTACTCTTGACAAAATCTCTAAGAGATCGAATGAAACAGCCCTGCCTTTTTAAGGGGATCTTTTAACCCTCTTTATACCCCCTTAAAAAGGGGATCGCCGCAGGCGGGGGGATCTTAAGCAAACCGTATTGGGAGTTAGGGGTGATAAGTAAAAATGAATTACAACCTGTAATCAATTACTCCGAAATCCCTTAAAAACCTAAAAATTTAAAGTACCGCCTAGAATAATCTAGGCGGTATTTAATTTGTTTAAAGTTTTACACAAAGTTGCTCAGAAAGACTTTACTTTGATATTTTACGTGTTCATTTCATATTAGCTGCTACTTGGAATACGCTCGATTTCAGCATATCCACTGAAAATAAGTTTTTGACCTTCAGTTTCTAGTCGGTTGAGCCGCATTTTCACTCCATCGAGGTCAAAACGATCCAAATCAACCATATTATCTAAAATTTCTACCAGCGCTACGCTCAAGGTTTGCGAAATTTCTCGTTGTGCTTCTGGAACTTGATCAAGTTGAATTTTTGGATCTTTGAAAGAAACTCGCCGCCGCCTTTCAATACCTACAGTTAAAATCATGCTCAGGGGCACAAGTTCGCCATTGTTTAAATCTGCTTTTGCTACAACCTGCAACCGATTTTCTGGCAATAGCTGTACCTGAACATCTGTAAAGGAGACTGGTTCTCCGCCAGATAATTCTGTCAGTGATGGCACGGTGAGGTTAAGCAAGCGCTTTTTCACCAGTTCCGCATTAAAGGCTTGGTTAATGCCTGCTTCTGATAAAATTACTTGAGCGATCGCTTGAGTGGGTTGCTTAAGACTAAGTTTGCCCTTTAAAACCGAGCCGAAGTCAATAGCCACCGCATCAGTTTCAAAAGACATCTCTTCTACTGCGAAATCTCTCCGAATCACCAAGCCACGACCGCTCATTTTGAAGCTATCAATGCTGCCTTGCAAGAGCTTGCTGGAGGGGTAGCAGCGCACAAAGACTTCTACTGACTCGCTTTGGGTAAACAGGTGGCGAATCGTTTGGCTGGCGACCGTGTTGAGCATCCGCTCACCCCAATCAGTGCCTTTAGGATCTTGTAAACCAGTAAGTCCGCCGAACATGTGGTTCTTAGTCTCTAGAAGTTCTTTGTACTTTTGTAACAAATCGTGAAGAATACAGCAAGCGATCCCGTGATTAATTGTGCTGATGGGTAGGAGTTGGATAACTGATGATTATAATTTAAACGTATCAAATGTTACTTTGCATCTAATGAGTGGAAATAATCAAACTAAGTTATTGCTAAGATTCTCACCAGTACTATATATGATACACAACTAGAGAGTGAACAATATCTTGAAGCTGCTATCTCCCAAGAAAAGATTATGGATCAAATTTTGGTTCATATTGTCTTAGCGGGAAATCCAGATAAATCTTGGAAAGATATTTTGCTAGAATTACAAGCTGCGAATCTTAGTCCTGCCTCAATCGATGCGATTACAGGTAATATAAAATCGCTACCATCTTTAGAAACTTTACTTGAGCAACTTAATAGTGACTTTGCCGTACCTCTACTGGCGCAATGTCAAAAAATTGCTCATCTAGACGGGGTAATTACACCAGCAGAAGCTAAGGCTATAGATTCTATTAACAAAAAGTTTAACTATGATTTAGCTGCAATTAAATAACCTGAATACTGGTATTAAGATTTTTTAGCAAAGGCGATCGCAATCTCTACATAAAAGTGCGTAGACGCGGAACGGCTTGTCATCAGACATCGCATCTCTACTAATCATGAGGCTATCTGGTAAATTGCAGGACGATATCTCGGTTCAGGAATTAGTTTTCCCTCCTTTTTCGCAGCATCTAACCATGCTTCTTTTGCTTTCAAAACTTCATGAAGTGCTTCTTCTTCAGTTGAACCAAATGCTGAACAGTATTTCAAATCAGGAATATCAGCAATATAGCCCTCATCTTCTTGACTGTAGAAGATATTAATATGATAGTTTTTCATTCTTCATCCTCCAAAGTAAGTGTATATTTTTCAATCAAAATCAAAAATTGACGGACTTGATATGGAACAGCTTCGCCCTTTCAATTTTGCAGGTTAACAAGCTCAGGAATATCTGGATTAGTAAATATGTGGTGGCTGCCATTAACCCGTGATAGAGAAAATCCAAACGCCTCAACCAAAGTCACCAGTTCATTAAATTGGATATTCTTAGAACCAGAAAGAACTTTCTCTAGCAATTTACGCTTTTTCGACATTTCTACACTTTGGACTTTTGTAGATTCAGAGAGGAACGTTTTAAAGAATAGCCAAATTCGGACAGTGTATCTTCTGGATCGAATAACATCTCAAAATAGTTTCTGGAAGTGTATGAGTGATTTGGTTTAAGAATAGAAATTTTGCTCATAGCTGCGTAAGTCATAATTTAGTTTTTTAACATACCATCAGATTTTCAAACGGATACTGATTTTTCCAACGGTAAGCATTAAAATCTCTAAAATCTATAGACAAAATCCTTCCACGCCCCAGATGTTCTGCTAAAACTACTAACGAAGCATCGGCCAGATCCATTGGTAAGTTCGCATATTTTTCCATCAGTTCACAAATGCGTTTACCATGATGGGGTTGCAAATCAAAAACCGTAAAGGCCCCTAAAAATAAGTTATTAATGAAACTTACTTGCGCGTGGTTCGCCATCTTTGTTAGCAGTAGATAGCAAGTCTCTGTAACGACAGCCCCAGTCGTAATCAGAGGTTCGTTGACATTGGCAAGTACTGTTATTGCTTGAGTGTGGTACAAGTCATTGCGATTTGCCAATGCTAACCAAAAGCCAGTATCAACGATAATCATACTTAGCTTTTAAACCATCTCTTAAAATTGATTTGTAATTTACAGATAGATCCGGATGTGACTCACCGCAACCAATAAAGCCTGTTTGGGTGAGCATTGAGAAAGGATTCTTTTGCTCCTGCTGAAGCTGCTGGTAATACAATTCAATAGCAGACTTAATCACATCTGTTACTGCCTGATTAGTCTGCTGTTGAATAAAGGCTAGTTTGTCAGCATACTCATCATCTAATCGCGCATTAATTCGCATGGTTAGGTAAGCTTGTCATACATTTGTATGACAAAAATAACATACCTTTTACCTCGTCAACAACTTCCGCCGCAGATTATCTAACGCTGCATTCGCGCTGACATGACGAATTAGAGCGCGGCCTCGCACTGTACCAAACTGATACTCAAAACTTGTCACTTCATCCTTTGGGCCAGCTAAACCAACGTAAACTAAACCCACTGGCTTGGTATCTGTCCCTCCAGTTGGGCCAGCAATACCAGTAATACTCAATCCCCAAGTTGTTGCAAGGCGGGTTTTTACCCCAACAGCCATTTGCTCTGCAACAGTTGCACTTACTGCCCCAAATTTATCTAAATCTTCCTGGTTAACCCCCAGCAGCCCAACCTTCACCGAATTGTCATAAGAAATTACTCCACCCCAAAAGTAATCAGAACTTCCAGAAATTTCGGTCAACATTTGCCCTAAACCGCCACCAGTGCAAGATTCTGCCACTGAAAGCGTTTCTTTTGATGCCCGCAATAACTCACCGACAACGGAAGCAAGAGTATCATTATTAACGCCGTAAAAATCTAGTCCGGCAATTTCTTTAAGTTGTTTCTCAATGGGCGCAATTAGTTCTTCTGCGGCTGCTTCGGAAGTGGCTTTAGCAGAAACTCGCAATCTTACTTCCCCCTTACCTGCATAAGGGGCTACTGTGGGATTTGGCAACTTCAAATAAGAAGCAACTTTTTCCGCCAAAGCAGATTCACCAATACCCCAAAATTTTAAACTCCGGCTGTAAATAATTTCTTTACCCCAACCTTGACTTTTGAGAAATGGGACAGCTGTTTCTTCCCACATTGGGTACATTTCACTGGGAACACCGGGAAAGGTAAAAATTGTGATTTCAGGACGAGGTTGCCAAATGATACCGGGTGCTGTTCCTGTGGGGTTGGGGAGAATTTCTGCACCTTGGGGAATCAAAGCCTGTTTGCGGTTACTTGGTGACATAACCCGACCACGTTGGGCGAATTTCTGGGTTATATCTTCGATGATTTCTGGGTTTTCTACCAAAGGGGTTTTAAAAAAATCGGCGATGGTTTCGCAGGTGAGATCATCTGGTGTGGGGCCGAGTCCACCAGTGAAAATGAGAATTTGCGCTCTGGAAATAGCAATTTCTATAACTTGCTTCAACCGTTCTGGATTATCCCCAACTACTGTTTGATAGTAGTGGGGAATTCCTAGCTGCGCTAATTGTTGCGCCAAATATTGAGCATTGCCGTTGAGGATATCTCCTAACAGCAATTCAGTACCAACACAAATAATTTCTGCACTCATTGGAATTGGGAATTGGGAATTGGGAATGGGAATGGGAAATGGGGAATGGGGAATTGGGGAAGAAGAATTATTTACCAATGTTCTATGCCCAATGCCCCATGCCCAATTATGCTAGTGCTGGTACAGGAATTTCCAGGTGAGGATATAAGGGGAAGCGATCGCACAATGCTGCTACCCGTTGCCGACAATCTTGGGTTACTACGTCGGAATCTGGAGAAAGCAGGCGATCGCTAATAATATTTGCAATCTCGGTAAATTCTGCTACTCCTAAGCCCCGTGTTGTCATTGCTGGCGAACCTAATCTCAGACCACTGGTAACAAATGGCGATTGTGGATCAAAGGGAATGGTATTCTTGTTAGCAGTAATATTTACAGTACTGACTAGCTTATCGGCTTGCTTACCAGTTAGATTTACAGAGCGTAAATCCACTAGGAGTAAATGGTTGTCAGTGCCATTTGACACTAATTTTAAACCACGACTTTGTAGTTGTTCTGCCAAAGCACGAGCATTTTCAATTACTTGGGCAGAATAGGTTTTAAACTCAGGCTTTAGAGCTTCTCCAAAAGCCACTGCTTTACCAGCAATGACGTGTTCCAATGGCCCGCCCTGAGTACCAGGAAAAACAGATTTATCTAGTTTTTTACCTAGTTCTGCGTCGCTGGTCAAGATTAAACCACCTCTGGGTCCGCGGAGAGTCTTATGCGTAGTTGTTGTTACTACATGACAATGAGGAATGGGATCGGGATGAAGACCGCTAGCAACTAAACCAGCAATATGAGCGATATCGGCAAGTAAATAAGCACCGACTTCATCAGCAATACTACGGAATTTTTCAAAATCAATTATCCGGGGATAAGCCGAATAACCACAAATCAAGAGCTTAGGACGCTCCCTCAGCGCCAGCTCCCGAATTTGGTCATAGTCAAGTTGTTCTGTTTGTTGACTGACACCATAGTGGCTAACTTGGAACCACTTACCTGAAACGTTTACAGGTGAACCGTGGGTGAGATGTCCCCCATGAGACAAATCCATCCCCATAATTTTGTCCCCTGGTTCCAGAAGCGACAAAAATACTGCAAAATTGGCTTGTGCGCCAGAATGGGGTTGGACATTGGCATGAGCAGCGCCAAATATCTGTTTAGCACGATTGATAGCTAGTTGCTCGATTTTGTCAACATACTCACAACCGCCATAGTAGCGTTTACCAGGCAACCCCTCGGCATATTTATTTGTCAGTACCGAACCTTGAGCCGCCAGTACCGCAGCAGAAGTAAAGTTTTCGCTAGCAATCAGCTCCAAGTGATCTCGCTGGCGTTGTAGTTCGTCGTTGATTAACTCCGCGATCGCTGGATCGGTGGAGGAAAGAAAGTCTGAATTAGTCCTAGTCACTTCAATTATCCTTATGGAAATTTGTACAACGGCTGATTTTGGTTTGGCACAGTACCTAACAGCTTTATAGAGGCGATTAATCGTCTCCGTATTCTAGAGGTTTGTTTGTGCCAACTTATTTATTATTAGGCGTAAGCTTGATTAATGCATTAATTATCATAACGTTGCTTTTTGAAGCTGCACCAAATAATACTTCTGACATAGGCGTAGCCCTTCTCCTGTCGGAGACGCTTCGCGTAGCTTGCTTCCACGAAACGGCTGCGCTCAGGAACCACCCGTCGGAGACATCGCTCCTCGGTAGAACAAAAATCTGAACGCTTCGACAATTAATTGTCGGTAATACAACCCTTGCGGAACATGGCTAGGAACCTCTACCCTGGGAAACTTAATCAGTCAAAATTGTGGACAAATGAAAAATCCTTTGAAATTTACCTTTGACAGAGGACAAACAGCATTAGCTATTCGAGTCGATCGACAAGCCGAATTACCAGATGCTCTTGAGCAAATAGGGCTTGGCGGTTCGCGTTCTATTTTAGTAGTGGTAGGGGGTGCAAGTAAAATCAGTGAAGCTGATTTTCTTCGGATTAAACGGTTGTTTACGGAAGTTTTAGCCCCAATAGCCGAAAGTTTGGGTGCTTATGTTGTCGATGGAGGTACGGATGCGGGAGTTATGCAATTGATGGGTGAGGCTCGTAGCCAGATAGGTGCTAAGTTTGCTTTGATTGGTGTAACACCCGAAAACAAAGTGGCTTTACCTGATCAACAAGAACCCGGTTCTGATTTGACACCGTTAGAGCCAAACCATACTCATTTTGTACTGGTTCCTGGTGATAATTGGGGCGACGAATCACCTTGGATATCTGACGTTGCAACTATGCTGGCCAATAATGCACCTTCAGTAACTGTACTTTTAAACGGTGGTGAGATCACCTTTGATGATGCGTTTTATAGCGTTAATACTGGAAGGTTAGTTGTTGTGATTGCTGGTAGTGGTAGAACCGCAGATATCCTTGCCGATGCCTTGCGTGGAGAGGGTACTGATGAGCGAGCTAAAAAGTTAGCAAAATCTGGTATATTACAATACGTCAACTTGATTGACATCGAGAATGGGGTTAAAAATTTAGGCCAAATAATTAAAGATTTGCTGTCTAATTAGGAGTGAATAATGGCAAAAAAAGATAGTTATCAGGAATTTTTAAAGGAAGATTTTAACAAGTTATTTGAAGGTATGAATTTAGGCGATGGGCAAAGGCATTTTTTGCGATCGCGCTGGTTAGACCAAGTACTCTGGATGGAAGGTAAGGCTAATTTATCACGCGATCGCCATTATTTGTTACGGATAACAACTATTATTGGCGGTGTAATTCTCCCAGCGCTGGTAAGTTTAAACATTAACATTACTTCTCCCTTACAAGTTAATGAAAGATCCAGAAATATCATTATCTGGTCAACTTTTGGTTTAAGTCAAATTGTTGCTATTAGTGCTGCCATTGAAGAGTTTTTTCATTACGGTGAACGTTGGCGACACTATCGTCGTACAGTTGAATCTTTGAAAACCCAAGGGTGGCAATTCTCCCAGTTGACAGGCCCTTATCGTGATTATACAAGCCACCAACAGGCGTTTAATCTTTTCGCGGGTAATGTAGAAGATGTTATTCAACGAGATGTTGAAATATATTCCACTCAAGTTATACAAGAAAAGAAAGAAGAAAAACAGAGCCAGGAAAACTATATCCTGATGCCAAATGCGAAGATAACCAATTTGGAAGAAAAGAAAGAAGAAAAATAAAATCGGAAAAACAAGATAAGTAGGTAGACATAATTAAATATAAAATAAACTCTTAGTTTGTAGTGAGCGATTTATCGCTCAGAGCAAGGAATATCAGGACTAAAGTCCTTACTACAAACTTTAAATTTATTTATGCCTAGATAGTTATTGCGATAGTTATAAGTTAAGATTTCTCTAGTTACATACTTTTTTATGAATTGCATTAGCAATATGAAAGCGCCATTAAAAATTATTTTCCCGATGATTAGGGATAATCAAGGATTAAACTAAGCTGATTGATTTGCAAGAACTCTCATCTGTCTTGGTGCAGCCATCGATTGTTTAAATAAACTCTCCCCCGTTAGGTAAAAACATGGGGAGAGCTAGAACAAAGTTCGGTAGGGTAATCGGGCTACTTAAGTTTTTATTATTTTTAGACTTGATCTTATTCCTCCTAAAGACAGATAAATATTTCATTGGAATTCCACGTTGGTAGCTTTTGAAAAAAAATTCCTCATTTCTATCTAGAAATGGGGAAATAGGAGTTAAAGTTCGTCAGGTGATCGGAATATCTGTTTATTTTGTCCTGATACTATCTTTCTCAATTCCTCCGTTAGATAGAGAAATACTCTCTCAAAATGTTTAGCTATGTGTCTCTTAGCACTGTCAGGTTAAATTTTGAATTTTGAATCTTTCAATTCCATTATCCAAAATTCAAAATTCAGTGAGTTAATTAACCGCCTTTAGGTACAATCTCTCCAGGCCCGGCGGTGACAATTACCAGATTTTCTGGCTTAATTAAATCCTCAATTGCCTGTTGCATTTGAGCCATAGTGACTGCTTGAATCCGTTGAGGAAAGTCTCGGATTTCTGATCGTGAAAGTCCCAAGACAGCATTATCCAAAATGATACTTGATACATTACTGGGATTAGCTAAATCCACGGGGTAGCTATTAGTAAGTGAGCGTTTTGCCGTGTTGAATTCAGCCTCAGTTACTCCTTGTTCGCGCAACTGTTTAAGTAAAGCGAGAGTACTGGCAATCGCTTTTTGGGTATCTCCAGGAGCAGTCTGCATCTGAATCAAGAATGGGCCGGGATTGATGCCGGCGGCAAAACCACTATAGATACCGTAGGTTAGACCGAGGCGATCGCGCACTTCCGTACCCAATCGGCTCGATAAAGTATCACCACCCAAAATTTGATTCAGTATCAGTGCTGCATAATAACGCGGGTCTTTGCGAGAGATGCCGTTGTAGCCGATGTAGGTAACAGCCTCAGCTTTACCAGGAATTATTGTGCTTAAACGTGTCGAAGTTTGCGGTAATGGCACGGATGATATTTTCAGCACAGGTGGCTTACCTGTGGCTTGCCATGTGCCAAACGCCTGATTCAGCAAAGTTTTTACCTTAACTGGATCAAAGTCTCCAACTATTGCGATCGTTGTGTTATCTGGTCGGTAGTGTGTCTGATAAAAGCCAAGCAAATCATCACGACTAATGCTTTTTAAGCTCTCGAATGTAGGAAAGCTATGGAATGGATGATTTTCAGGATAAATTGCCTGCTGGAATACTTGTCGTCCTAGTCCTCTAGGATCATCTAGCTGGACTTTAAGACTTGTCAACGCTCGTTGACGGCTCAATTCTAGCTGGTCGGCGGGGAAAGTGGCGTTTTCTAACACATCTGCCAGAGTTTGAATCAATATCGGCAGGTTCTTTGAAAGTCCTTCACCGCTAACATTCACTCCCTCACGGCTAGCACTGAAGCTCAAATCGGCTCCCAGGTCTTCTAAGGTTTTTGCTAGGGTAAGAGCATTTTTAGTCTGCGTCCCATTCATTAAGTTGGCCGCAGTCAGATTCGCTAATCCAGCTTTTTGATTACCGTCAAATTCAGTACCAGCGTCAATTTGTCCACTCAGGTTAATAGTGGGGAGACTGCGATCGCGTAACAACAAAACCCGCAAACCATTATTTAAGGTAAACTCTTCTGGTAGCGATTGTTTGGCCGAATCTGTAGCTGATGTGGCAGGTGGGAGATATTTAGCTAGTTCTGCCGGATCTACAGGTTTACCGGGGCTGAAATTTTCGACTGTGCGCCCAGAACCAGCGCTAGAAGTCCCTGGTTTTCCATCTGGTTGAGTCGGCTCAAAGAAACCGATGGTTTGTTTAGCCGGATTTAGGTAAGTTTTCGCTACTTTTTGGACTTGGGCTGGGGTGACTTTAGCGATCGCAGCGAGATACTGTTCAATAAAATGATAATCGCCCGCGATCGTTTGGTTATATCCCAATTGGGTAGCCTGGCTAGTAATATCTTGATTACCCAAGATATACGAAGCTTGCAGTTGCGTCTTCGCTCGATTCAATTCTTCTGTGGTGACAGGCTGCTGTTGCAACTTTCCTAAAGATTCCTGAAGCACCTGGGCAATTTTACTTAACTCTTGACCTGGAGCTGCCGTAGCATTAATTTCATACCAACCTGGTTCGATAAGTTCGGCAGCACCGCCACTCACTGAACTAGCGAGTCCAGATTCTACCAAAGCTTGGTAAAGTCTAGAGCTACGTCCACCTGTGAGAATGGCATCCATCACATCAATTGCCGGCACATCAGGATGCTTGATATCTGGTAAAGGATACACTGCTTGTAGCAGTGCCGCACTTCCCGGTTGCTTCAAAACAATCGGTGCTTTTTTAGTAGTAGGGGCAAGTGGAGAAGATGGAGCGACATTTCTCCTTACATTGCCCTGTTGCGATCGTTTTGCCAACTTCCCATAAGTTTCTTGAACAACTTTGAGTACAGGTTCTGTGGCAAAATCCCCCGTAATTACTAACGTGGCATTTTCTGGGCTGTAGTAGGTTTGATAATAATTCCGTACCTGCTCCACCGTGAATTTCTCGACATCAGCTTTTGTGCCTCCCACTGGTAAGCCATAAGCTCTGTTAGGGAAAGCATCTCGCATTACTGCCCGACTCAGACGATAGCCTGGTGAATTTTCGTACCCCTGTAACTCGGATATCACCACTCGCTTTTCACTTGTGAGTTGTTCAGACCCAACTAAGGAATTTTCCATGCGATCGGCTTCCAGTGTCAACAATGCTTCGAGTCTGTCTCGTTGCACTGTGCCAAAATAAGCTGTTTCGTCATAACTAGTAAAAGCATTGAACTGGCTACCCAAGGCACTAAACAATCTTCCAAACTGCACTGGGCGGGCAGTTGTACCCTTGAACATCAAATGTTCTAGCTGGTGAGAAATGCCATTTTCTCCCTTAACTTCGTTACGGGAACCAACTTTATACCAAACTTGTACACTCACCACTGGAGCAGTATGAACTTCCTTGGTTAGCACTGTTAAGCCATTGTCCAACACCGTTTTTTTAACCCCTTGGGTGAATGAGGCCGCAGATACAGGTGCGACTGCTGTCGGTGTTGCAGCATTTATGAAATTGCTCGAAAAAGGCAAAAAAGTTAGGAGCAGACTCAGAAAAAAACCTAAAAACATATATGAACGTAACTTCATAAGCAATGCCAAATGCAAACTTTCTAATTTTGAAGAAGAATTCAGAAGCAAAGCCGGGGACTCCGCAACTCCGGTCACAATCAATTAGTAAGGGACTCGCTACCTCTGTGCTATCCACCAGTTGTACAGCATTCATTCTGTAGCTTGCTTCCCTGAAAGGGTATTCTGACTCCTGAATTCTGTTTTGATAAAACAAAACCTTAGTACCACTTCGTGGAAGTGAGAAGACTTAACATTCTCAGCTTTTTTAACATTTTTAATGGTAGCTTTATTTTTCCTATGCCGTAATAGTCGGTTTTCACGTTGACTTATTTGCAATACACTTACAAGCAATAGTCCACAATAATGGTATAAAAAGTTTTGTTTCTATCCCGTAACACTCATTTCATCTTCTTTTAGATATAAATTTACGTACTGTTACTAATTATTGTAATTATATTAACAACTATTGCAATGTGTTCCATTTGACAAGTGTTTTGGTATGGCTACTTCTACGATTGGTTTGATTCCTAATTGTCATCCCATCAGGGTAGGTATCTCCGTCAAACTAGCAAGAACTTTTTGAGATATGCAAACAAGAAACTTAATTGCATCATTCGCATTAGGTATAGCTTTAACAGCAATACCTGTATTACAGTCTCATGCCTTAGAAGAAAAAACACCGAACTTATATAATTTCACAGGATATAATTCTAAAGGTGAAAAAGTCAGTATTAATTACTCAGCATCAAGCATTACTGGCAAGCCCCTTTTCAACTATCAAGATCAGAAACAGACATTAAACTTTCAGGGAGATGAGATCCGTACTGTCGAAATGGAAATTGGTACACTGGTGACTGTGACTATTAAAAAGACAGTAGATACTGGTTTCACCACATTTAGCTTGCTCATCCCCCATGTAAACCTGGGATATAGCAACGAAGTCAAAATTGTAACTAACGGAATCACAACATTAAATCGGTTTTCTACGATTCCTCAATTCAACCAAGGGCAGAAACAAACTTATACAATAATCCATCTCAAGGGGACAGCCCAAGCTGTCGCTTTTTAAGCACAAGAGGGATAAAAAACATCTAAATTGCATAAACCTAATTAAACGTAGCTCTTGTGGGGCGGTCATATTGCCCGCCCAGCTTATGCAATTTAAATGTGGGATTACTAGTAGTGTTTACTGTCAAGCCCGCGACAGTTGTTTCAATCCCTAATAGGGATTTTATTTGATTGCAATAAATGCTGTGTATTGTGTCGAGGTTTAAGGTTTCGTTTCAATCCCTAATAGGGATTTTATTTGATTGCAATAATCCCAAGGGATTTGGCAAAGTTGGTAGGGATGCTCTGGTTTCAATCCCTAATAGGGATTTTATTTGATTGCAATTGCTTGCTGAGATCGCGCCAGAAGTGGCACGGGAAGGTTTCAATCCCTAATAGGGATTTTATTTGATTGCAATGGAAATGTTGTAATCAATGCTCCATCCTTCGCAACACGGGAAGGTTTCAATCCCTAATAGGGATTTTATTTGATTGCAATCTTATAGGCGTAAATATCTTTGCCTTTGGTGGTTTCAATCCCTAATAGGGATTTTATTTGATTGCAATCCAAGTTCAACAGTTAGAAAACAAAGGACTGCTTGTTTCAATCCCTAATAGGGATTTTATTTGATTGCAATTTTACCTGTATCCTGTCCATACTACGAAGGATTGGGTTTCAATCCCTAATAGGGATTTTATTTGATTGCAATAGAAGTAGTGGCAAGCTTGCCAATGCAGGTAAGAAGTTTCAATCCCTAATAGGGATTTTATTTGATTGCAATAGATACTATAGGTTTGATTCAGTTCGCGCATGGAATGGTTTCAATCCCTAATAGGGATTTTATTTGATTGCAATGCAACGCGCCTAATAGTATTTATATAGACCCTTTGCAAGTTTCAATCCCTAATAGGGATTTTATTTGATTGCAATTTTTTTGAATAAATTGATAGGCAGATAAAACTCGGTTTCAATCCCTAATAGGGATTTTATTTGATTGCAATAAATTAAGCACGAATATTGGTGCAGACTGACTTTGGTTTCAATCCCTAATAGGGATTTTATTTGATTGCAATCGCTGGCATTTGAAAGCTTTGTGTTATTTGGTTTTCAAGGTTCAAGAGCGCGAATAGAAAAATCATAACATGAAGAGTGGCAATGTGTCATACGAAAATCGCTGAAAGTCAGTCCACATAAGGTGCGCGGATGTCTTCAAGATTCTCCAGTCGTCAAGTCTTTGCATACACGGCAATTCAGCCATGTTTGTAGTCACCTCTTCACCAACACCTACCCATTCGCGCACTTGGCAAAAAAACTAGTCTGATTGCAAAGCGGTTCACGAGCCATGAGCTTACTACAGACTTTCTTTGATTTCTAGCAAAAACAATTGCCACCTCTCAAACCTCTGCATTTTACTTTTAACGCTCCAATTTCGTTATAAAACTTAAAATTTTTCCTTAGCAGCTAACATCTGTAAAATCTTTTCTACATGATCCAACTCTCCAACGATTCGCCGAATTGGGTGCGGCCAAACTTTGACAAGGGTAGGAGTTGCAGAAACTTGATTGAGTTCTGCTTGTTCTGGATGACTTAAAACATCAATTACTTTCAGAGTATAAGGATGTCCGAGCGATCGCTCCAACAATTCGTGTAAATTTTGCAGAATGCGTTCGGTTGTACTGCTATGTCCTGCAACAAACAAGCGGAGAACATAGCCTTGTGTGATTACTTCCTTTTTTTGTACTATTACTGGCTGGTGGTATTTTGGCACAGGTTCAGAAAGGTCTAGACGAACAATTAAATCGTGATCTTCCCAAAGCTGCCCAAATGAGGAACGATAAGATGTTAACACCATGCGATCGCACAACCCCTCTTGCCAAGGAGCAGCTTGCCATACTAAATCCCCTGTACCAAAAATGGCATTAAGCAAAGCTTGATGTCTAATTACAGCCGGATAAGCTTCAGCAAAAGTTCGCACTTGTTGAGTACGCGGATCTAACCAGTGGTCAATAGTTGCAGTATAACAAGGCACTAAAAAGTGCGGTGGCTCTGGCAAATCTAGAATTTCTTGCAAAGCCGAACACAAATGCAAATGCCATCGACCTTGTTTGCTAGGGTCGATGCAGTAAATTAAATCTCCTCCAGGTGTAAATAGGGCAATGCCTTTAAACAACTGGGGTGTAGATAGTTTGTTTGTTGTCAAGTTATTCACAAAGGCTAGGAAGCTAAAAGTAAAAATTCTCTCTTTTACCTTTTACCTTAGCTATAACCGCAACCAGGATCAGAAAAATATTTAGGATTGAGGGATGAGGGAGCAGGGGAGGCAGGGGGCAGGGGAAGCAGGGGACAAGGGGATAAGGGGACAAGAGGTGAGAACTTGAAACAAGTCTTTCCCCTTGTCCCCAAATCCTCTTCCCAATTCCCAATGCCCAATTCCCAATGCCCAAATCTTAAACTCTACCTCGGAGAAACTGTGCCATTTCATTAGGAGTTGGCGACATTTCCAAAGCAGTTTCTTCAGTGATGCGACCGTCTTGATAGAGATTGAGTAACGACTGATTCATCGTAATCATGCCGTCAAAGCTAGCTTGTTTCATCAACTCGCCAATTTCATCATACTTACCGTCTTTGATCCATTCTTTAATAGCCTCAGTATTGATCAGCACATCGTGGAAAGCAGCTCGCTTCCCGTCAGTTGTGCGGCACAAACCTTGAGCAATTACCGCTACTAAAGACTCAGAAATTGCTACTCGCATTGCATCCTGTTCGTCACCAGAGTAGAGGTTGAGAATCCGTTCAATGGTTTTAACTGCGCTATTGGTGTGTAGGGTTCCCATGACCAAGTGACCAGTCTGAGCAGCTTTTAGGGCAGTGTTAACTGTTTCCTTATCTCGCATTTCCCCCACCAGAATCAAATCTGGATCTTCCCGCAAAGCTGCTTTCAAAGCGTTGTCAAATTTCCGGGTGTGCATTCCCACTTCCCGTTGTTTGACTAAAGATTTGCGGCTTTGATGGATAAATTCGATTGGGTCTTCAATGGTAATGATATGCTTGGCCATCTCCTTATTGATGTAGTCAACCATCGCTGCCATTGTGGTGGACTTACCAGAACCAGTGGGCCCAGTTACCAAAATTAAACCTTTGTGGTGATGACAAATATCCCGAAAAACTGAGGGTAATCTCAACTGTTCCATAGTTAAGATTTTCAGAGGAATCAACCGCAACACCATCGCAGGCCCTCTAAGAGTGCCAAAAACATTAATCCGCACGCGAGCAAAGTCATATTGAGTTGCTCCGTCAAATTCTAAGTGTTCTTCAAAGCGCTGAATTTCCGCCTCACTCATTACCTCCCGCAACCAATTCATAAAAGCTTCTTTATCTACTTCTGGATAATCCCATGATTGAATTTCTCCTCGGGTGCGGAAGCGCGGTACTTCACCGACACCTAGGTGCAAGTCAGAATATCCCTGATCGTAAGCTTCCCTAATTAACTTCTCTAAAGTGGGCCCCGCACTGCTGGTTTTAGGGAGAACTGAAGTAGGTATTGGCGGTGGACTAACCGGACGATGACCTGCAACAGGTGTGTTGGAACCCCTATCCATTGACATATCCAATGTCTGTGTCATCTGCCTCTGCGTACTAAAGGTTGGCGGAGGTGGTGGCATTGGGGGCATTGGGGGCAAGTTACGTTCGGTAACAGGGCTAGAATTTGATGGAGACTGTGATTCTGTCATATATCTTCACATTTGGCAGGTAAAAATTTGAATGAGTGAGAAGTCAAGCACTTACTTCGATGACTTTTGGAAAATGCTTGCGTGCAAGCCCTAGTCGTGATGGGAGGCGATTGAAAATCTAGAACCACGGTCAATCCATTTCATCCACCTAAACTGGTATCTTTTTTTCTAAGATTCCGCTACTCAGAAAATTTAGAAAAATTATTTAACCTATATATAATGGTTAACACACCTAATAGCTTAGAGCGCCTCAGGAAAAATCCATAGATTATATTGTGCTTTATAATACTTACAACAAAATATGAATATTCTCAGCCATTAGATGAGAAATTTATCTTGGGCATGAATACAAATTGCCAGCAATTAACAGCATAAATACTAACTATTCATTTATTCAGCCCATCTATCAATTATGAGAAGCGCTATCAATTTTTATAAGAAATGTTAAGCTTGGTAGGAGCAATATCTGGGGATCAACGTTAAAAGCCCATACCTTTTAGGTTATATACCTGAAGACAGATGCAGAAAGCAAGTTATTCTAATAGATATAAACTTGGTTTTATATCCACAATTACAAAAAACTAACTGTAAACTTTAGTAAACAAATGCTCATTTTCCTGATTAGTTTTTATATACTGAATTTCACTGAGAAACAAATCAGTTAACTCGCCAAAAGCGAGATATGACTGAAATTAAAATTTGCTGTGTATTTTTGGGAGGAAAAGTCATGGTTTCTGCTGAAAGCTCTAATCTAGGAAAGACCTACTCCTTGTTGATGATTAAAAGCTTTTTAATATGGACTTTTACATTAGCAGTATGCTTGTTGGTTGTCGGTTTTCCATTAGTGGTCTTGATGGCTACGGTTGGATGTCTGTTATCGATCATCTTGCAATCTGTGATGCCTGTTAGTGCTGTTTTGCTTGTAGCAGGTGCTTTAATCATGTTTAATGTCATGGCAGTTGTATTTGCTGCGGGTGTGCTAACTATTAAAGGAGTTCATCCAAGTGAAGTTAAATGGTTAAGCTGGTTGCATGGAGAGGCAGACCCAATGCAGACTACTGTTTATGCTGCTTGCCCTTTAACTTGTGAGATTAAAATGTAGTCATCACAGGTGAATACGACAAACAGTGCGTCTGCCCGGTTAAGCCGGGTTTTTTCATGCTCTCTAATGATGTGATTACAATTGAATTCGATATACAGTTCATCTACCCGATTAAGCCGGGTTTTTTCATGCTTTTTATATAATTTTTCCTTTTATATTTATGATTTGTGTAATGATTGACCGTCAACTATTGACTATTGGTCATAGACCATTGACTATAACCATTGGCAAATGACAGATGACTAATGACTAATGACTAATCAAAAACGGGTTTGCATTATCTTGGGTACTCGTCCCGAAGCGATTAAACTTGCTCCAGTTATTCAGGTTTTCCAGAAGTCTTTAGCTTTTGAGTCGCAAGTAATTCTAACTGGACAACATCGGGAGATGGTTGAGCAAGTTATGCAGCTGTTCAACATCAAGGCAGATTATGATTTGGAAATTATGCAGGTTCAGCAATCTTTAAATGATATTACCTGCCGCAGTTTACAAGGGTTAGAAGCGTTATTTAAAGAGAAAAAGCCAGATTTAGTGGTGGTGCAGGGAGATACGACAACGGCTTTTGCCGCAGCTTTGGCAGCTTTTTATCAAAAAATCCCTATTGGTCATGTAGAAGCAGGTTTAAGAACTGATGATATCTTCAATCCTTACCCAGAAGAAGCCAATCGGCGGTTGATTTCTCAAATTACTCAGTTGCACTTTGCGCCGACTCCTTGGGCTGTGGAAAATTTGCACCGTTCTGGTGTTTTGGGTGAAATTCACATGACGGGTAATACGGTAATTGATGCGCTGTTGAATGTAGCTGCAAGCCAAGCTGTTTGCAATGTACCAGGCTTAGACTGGGATTCATACCGCGTTCTGTTAGCAACAGTTCATCGGCGGGAGAATTGGGGAGAACCCCTGCAAGCGATCGCAGAGGGGTTTTTACAAATCTTAGACAAGTTCCCTGATACAGCTTTATTGCTACCATTACACCGCAATCCCACAGTGCGAGTTCCGTTACAAGAACTTTTAGGGAATCATCCCCGAATTTTCTTGACAGATCCTCTGGATTATGGAGAGTTGGTGGGTGCTATTGGGCGATCGCATCTTTTGCTCACTGACTCTGGTGGTTTGCAAGAAGAAGCCCCCAGTTTGGGAAAACCAGTACTGGTTTTGAGAGATACCACCGAAAGACCAGAGGCTGTTGTAGCCGGTACAGCCAAACTTGTAGGCACTACGAGTGAGAATATTTTTGCATCTGCTACTGAGTTACTAAGCGATCCAGATGCCTATGCAGCAATGGCAAATGCAATTAATCCCTTTGGGGATGGTCATGCAGCAGAGCGCATTTTGCAGATTGTGCAAAATTACTTGGGTGTTTCATCCGAAATATCAACTTAGATTAAACAAAATACAAAATTTCTGTTTTTCAGGGTGTATAAAATCGACTTTTCTTATTTCAATTCAACACAGTTTCAATGTTGTGAAGTGAGCATCTTGCCCGCTTTAAGACGGGCGAGATGTTCAGTTTGCACAGCGTCTCCGATAGGAGAAGTTTTAATCTAGGACTGCCTCAATTTATATTTCTAAAAAAATAGATATAACCTAGAAATGAGATTTTTCAAAAGTGGCTGTTTGATGAAATTGTCTCTAAGAGGATGTTTGAAAAGTCCTCTTCTCGGTAACAAAACGTTTAGATCCCCCTAAATCCCCCTTAAAAAGGGGGACTTTGACTCCGGTTCCACCCTTTTTAAGGGGAGCCAGCGCGGTCTTCTCCCAAGGGGAGACGCTAAAAGCGATGGGGTCTCCCCAAGTGGAGCGACTGGCGTGGGTTAGGAGGGATCAATGAGTGCCTAAAATCACAGCCAACTACTTTTCAAACAACCTCTAACTTTTAAATACCCAGAGCTGCTCTAGTTTCGGGCCCCACCGTACCATCTACAAGTAGACCTTTACTTGCCTGAAAGCTTCGGACTTGGTTAACAGTTTCTTGACCGTAAATTCCATCAACTCTGAGATTACCTAAAGCTGTCTGAACGTCTTTTACAAGCTGACCTTTAGAACCACGGGAAAGAATGACTGAACCACCAACGCCACCAGGTCTACTAGTCACAGGAGGGTTGTTAGGTCTATCAGCAACCCATCGAGCATAAACATATCTACCCGTAGAAAGCCGAGCAAAACCGTTTTCATACCTCTCAATCGCTGGAAGTGTTGCACCATTTGATACACAATCAACATAAGAGTAGTTTGTGCTTGGGCCTGTACGGATACGCAAACAACCGCCGTTAGTCTTTACATAAGCAGCCGAACTCATTTGAATTTGGGTAGCAGCAATAAGCAATACACCAACACCAGCTAAAGCTAACCAAGCTGAAGATTTAAGTAGTTTTTTCCAATTAAACTTAGATTTGCTGTTTGCAGATACCTGTTTTTCAGCAATAACTATGTTGGAAGATTTAAGAGGTTCTTTCCCATTTAATTGAGATTTAGGGAGATTATATTTGGTGTTTTCAGATGCCTCTTCTTGAGCAATAAACATGTGAGAATAAGCAAGATATTCCATAATGCAGCCCTTTATATGAAAAAATGAGTACTCACAGAGAATTACCTTAGTCTTCTCTGTATTTATTCTTAGTATATTTTATATCTCTGCTCTTTCAAAGGTTTTTGCTGGTAGCGGAATTAAAAAAGAATAAAATTAGTCAAAAAATTCCTAAAAAAATGCGATGTCTACGAAGGGCTACGCCAACACGCTGATTTAGTATAAAAATCATCAGGCGTTGGTATAATCCTCGGTAGACATCGCATTTTCAAAATAAATTTAATTTATTTAAAGCTTTATTGCTTAATGCCTCATCCCTAAAACATCCAAATGTGTCAAGCGTATTCTTCGAGCGTAACTAGACTAGCAACTGTAGAAGATAAATCATCTAAGTCTATCGGTTTGCATCGGTATATATCATAACCTGCTAATAATGCCCGATTCTGGTCTTCGTCGAAAGCAGATGCTGTCAGAGCAATAGCTGGAATCTTTCTCCCTCGATTTGCTTCCAGATTTCTGACTTTCATGAGCAGTGAGCAGCCGTTTTCATCTGGTAAGTAAATATCACTAATAAAGATGTCTGGTTTAAAAAATGACATTATTTCTATAGCAGCACCTGCCGAAGCAGCTGTGATAATTTCTGCTCCCTCTAATTCAAACAAGAAGGTAAGTAAAGTTCTCGTATCAGGGTCATCATCTACGACGAGCAATCGTAGACCTTTAAAAGACATTGATTGATTAGACATTATTCTCACCGCCGTCTAGCTCAAACACTTAAAGTAGCAATTGCATCAAATGGCACGCGTTTGTAAATACCTTATGATGCATTCTTTACTAAATCTTAATGGAACTAATTGCTAAGTGTCTGTCCGGTTTCGGACATAATAACTTAGAAAATTGATTCATCGGCGATGTCTACGACGGGCTACGCCTACGCGCCTGATTGCCCAGTAACCGAGTAAATTCGTTTTGTATGACTTGATAACACTCGCAGGAAGTTGCTTCCAAATCCTCTCGGTTGAGAATACTAATTTGACCACGCTGATAGCGAATCATTCCGGCTCGGCTGAGGGTGCTAGCCGCTACTGTCACACCAGAACGACGTACACCTAGCATCTGGGCGATAAATTCTTGCGTGAGTGGAAAATCATCTGATTCAAAACGGTCAGAAACTGTGAGAAGCCAACGAGCTAGCCGTTCTTCTAGTGTATGAAGACGGTTGCAAGCACATCCTTGCGTAAGTTCTGTATATATAGCTCGTACATAGCGCAGCAGCAGCTTTTGAATAGCTCCGCCCCGATTGAACTCGGTTCTCAGAATATCTGCATCCATCCGCATTCCCTCGCCCGCAACTTGGACAAACGCTTTTGTGGTTGTTGTATTGCCTCCTAAAATTATTGGGATACCGACCATACCTTCATTGCTAACTATCCCAACTTCCACCGTTGAACCATCTTCCATAATAGTGACTATAGAAACCACTGCGTTTTGGGGAAAATAGACCTCTGTGATAGGTTCTCCTGGTTCATAAATGACTTGCCGAGTCGGAAGCGAAACTAATTTCAGATGGGGAACAAGACGCTCATAATCACTAGTTGGCAAAGCCGCTAGTAATCTATTTACTTGCGGCTTAAGAGTATTTTCACTCACTGAACATTAAAAGAGAAATTTCCTCAAAATACTTTAAATCAAGTTACTTTTGCGAGTCTGTTCGGTTTCGTACACATAACTCAAAAAAATTTTCTGGCTCGGTTACTGGGCAAAAAGCCCAGTAACCGAGCAAATTCGTTTTGTATGACTTGATAACACTCGCAGGAAGTTGCTTCCAAATCCTCCCGGTTCAGGATGCTAATATGACCACGTTGATAGCGAATCATTCCGGCTCGGCTGAGGGTGCTAGCCGCTACCGTCACACCAGAACGACGTACACCTAGCATCTGGGAGATAAATTCTTGCGTGAGCGGAAAATCTTCTGATTCCAAACGGTCAGAGACTGTCAGTAGCCATCGGGCTAGCCGTTCTTCGAGAGTATGAAGACGGTTGCAAGCCGCTCCTTGCGCTAGTTCAGAGTATACAGCTTGTACATAGCACAGCAGCAGGGTTTGAATAGCTCCGCCTCGATTGAACTCGTTTCTGAGTACATCTGCATTAATTTGCATAGCAGCGCCCGCAACTTGGACAAACGCTGTTGTGGTTGTGGTGTTGTCTCCTAAAATTACTGGGATACCCACCATGCCTTCATTGCTTACTATCCCAACTTCTGCCGTTGAGCCATCTTCCATAGTGGTGACTATAGAAACCACTGACTTATCAGGAAAATAGACCTGTGTGATGGGTTCGGCTGCTTCATAAAGAATTTGCTGAACTGGAAGCTTAACTAGCTTTAGATGGGGAACAAGATGCTCATAATCACTAGCTGGTAAGGCTGCAAGCAGCTTATTTGATGGTTGCTGAAAAAGGTTTTTGTCTAATGACATTAGAAGTCACTCTCCTTAAGGTAGGTGACTTTAGAAAAGTCAACTCAGGGCACAAGGAAAGGATTAAGGTTCTGATCCTAATGTCAAAAGGTGTATTCTCTAAAGGAACACGGGGACAATCTAAAAAATCTTAAATGAACACATTTCTTCAAGTCTGTGCGGTATCGTACATAGAGGCTAGAAAAAAATTATTTTTTCCGTTTATTGGGCTTATTGCCCAATAAACGGATATATTCATTTTCTATAATCTGATAACATTCGCAGGAGGTTTTTTCTAAAGCTTCTCGATTCAGGATGTTAATCTGACCACGGTGATAGGTGATGATTCCGGCTTCGCTCAAGATATTCGCTGCTTCGGTGACACCAGCACGACGTACACCCAGCATCTGTGAAATAAATTCTTGCGTGAGGGGAAATTCTTCTGATTCCAGACGGTCAGAAACTGTTAACAGCCACCGAGCCAGTCGGCTCTCTAGCTTATGAAGACGGTTGCAGGCAGATCCTTGTGCTATTTGAGTGTATACACCTTGCACGTAGCGTAGCAACAGGTTCTGAAGGGCTGTACCCCGATTAAACTCACTTCTGAATATATTTGCATCCATCTGCATAGCACTGTCTGGAATCTGCACTAATGCTGTTGTGGTTGTGATGCTGTCTCCTAAAATTACTGGGATACCTACCATGCCTTCATTGCTCACTAAACCAGCTTCCACAGTCGAGCCATCTTCCATAGTGGTGATTATAGAAACCACTGCTTTATTAGGAAAATAGACTTGTGCGATCGGTTCGCCTGCTTCGTGAAGTATTTGCCTATTTGAGAGCGAAACTAGCTTTAGATGGGGCGCAAGACGTTCATAATCACTGTCTGGCAAAGCTGCCAGCAGATTATTTGCTGGTTGCTCAAGGGTATTTTTGTCTAATGACATTGGGGTTCTCCTGAATCTAGCAGTCTCTAGAAAAGGCAACTTGCGGCATAAGGAGAAAATCAAGAGTCTAACCCTAAATGTCAAAAGATGTATTTCCTAAAAAAGTTATAATAGAAAATTGAGATTTTTATATTCATATATAATATAACATAATTAAATTAGTTATTCATAGTAACAAAAAATCCAGATTATAGACCAAAAAACTTAGTATAGGTGTCTGAGGTATCTATACTAAAGACTGAAAAACATAATACAAATTAATAGCAAAGTATTAAGCATATACTACAGTAAAAAACTATATTTCTATTGTTAACTACTGGCTTTATCAAAGTTAATAGAAAGTATAAAAAAATCAGTAGGTCAGTTTAAAGGTAAGGAATCCCAAAAAGTTGGAATTGCTAAATTTCACAGGAATTGCACTTGCGATTGCAGAATTAAGTCAAATTACGTTTACTCATCATATGGACACGAGAATCTTTGTCAGCGATCGCAGCAAAAAATCCTTGGTTGCACAAGTCCTTGCAACCCTAAGTCTTTGTCGTTGCGATCGGATATTGTGACCTTTCCCGATAGACTCGGTATATTTTGATTGTTCACGAAAATAATATACTTTTTCAGAAGCATATTAATATGAACATTTATTAAGACTTAATTCCAGAATAATCTTAAGATTTTTGGTATACTACGGTAAACTAACTGATTTATCGTAGTATATGCTTGGGCTGAAACAGTCTATTCCACAAAAACCCAATAAAAGCAAGTACTTTGTACTACAATTTTAGATTTTTATGACTCCACAAACTAGCTTACTTATCGGATTACTTTATGCAACAATAAGCAACTTCATTCATTAAATACGATTTAACTATCTATTTTTAGTAGTTTCAGTAAAATAATATTTTGCTGAAAAATTTATATTGGCTTAGTGCCAAACTAAGTTTTGTTTGAAGCTAAGTTAATTAAAAATAATAACGTACTTGACAAAATGTAAAATCTCCAACAAAAATATCACTGTTAAATCAAACAGAATAACAACACGAAAACATGAAGTATAACCAACTTGGCAAGAGCGACTTAAAAGTTTCTGAGATTTGTTTGGGCACTATGACTTATGGACAGCAAAATACTATTGAAGAAGCCCATGCTCAGTTAGATTATTCTATTGCTCAAGGAGTAAACTTTATTGATGCTGCGGAGATGTATCCAGTTCCAACAAGTGCCGAAACTTATGGATTAACTGAAACTTACATTGGGGAATGGTTAAAACGCCAACAAAGAGAACAACTGATTATAGCGACTAAGATTGCTGGCCCTGGACGTGGCTTTAAATGGTTACGGAATGGAGCCAAAGCAATTGATCGTGATAATATCAAACAAGCTGTAGATGATAGTTTAAAAAGATTACAAACTGATTATATTGATCTCTACCAAATCCACTGGCCAGATCGCTACGTGCCAAGATTTGGGCAAACGGTATTCGATCCGACTCAAGTGGGAGAAACAGTTCCTATCGCTGAACAGCTAGCAGTTTTTGCCGATGTCATTAAGGCAGGAAAAATTCGCTATATCGGTTTAAGTAACGAAACTCCTTGGGGAGTAGCACAGTTTAGTAACGCTGCTAAACAATTAGGATTACCCAAAGTTGTCTCTATTCAAAATGCTTACAACTTACTAAATCGAGTATTTGATGGAGCCTTAGCAGAAGCAGTTTATTACGAAGAAATTGGATTACTAGCTTATAGTCCTTTGGCTTTTGGTTTATTGACTGGTAAATACCTGAATGGCAAACCAGAAAAAGCAAGATTCAGTTTATTTGAAAATTTTGGTCAACGCTACTTAAAACCAAAAGTTAGTGAAGCAGTAGCAGCTTACATAGATATTGCCAAGCGCTATCAACTAAGTCCAGCGCATCTGTCTTTGGCATTTGTGCGGAGTCGTTGGTTTGTCCCTAGCACAATTATTGGTGCTACGACACTAGAACAACTCAAAGAGAATTTGGAAAGTGTAGATGTAGTTCTCAGTAAAGACATTTTGGAAGAGTTGGATGTAGTTCATGGTCAGTCTCCAAACCCAGCACCATGAACAATTAAAAATTAAAAATTAGAAATTAGAAATTCAAACATTTTAGACAGTTCACCTCGTTACCAGGCTCCAGCCTGGTAATGCCTCCCTAGAGGCTCTGGCTCTCATTATTAGATTCAAAACTAGATATTTAGTAGGTAGGATATGACTTTTACAGCAACATCGATTGACCAAAATACTATTCGTCGTCGGGGTACTGGTTTAAAGGCTTATAATCCCGAAAAAGTATTTAAAGGATACACACTTTTCACGCCTCTGACAGGTCAAGGTGAAGTCTATCTTTTGAACTTAGAAGGAGAAGTAGTACACCAGTGGAATCTGCCATATCCACCAGGGTTATATGGTTATCTCTTACCTAATGGCAACCTTTTTTATAACGGTAAGACTCCACCAGAAGAACCACTGCGTTTTGCTTTGTGGGCTGCGTTTAAAAGTGGTGTTGTTTTAGAGGCAGATCCCAAAGGAAATATTATTTGGGAATATAAGCATCCAGATCATCATCACGATGGACGCAGACTAGCCAATGGCAACACAATTTTACTCGCCATTGAAAAAATACCTCAGTCGTTGGTACCTCGTATCAAAGGCGGCGTAACAGGTACAGAGCCAGATGGGAATATATATGCGGATGTGCTTTATGAAGTGACTCCAGGAGGGGAAATTGTTTGGACTTGGCACGCCCACGAACACCTCGATCCAGATATATTTACCATTACGCCCCAGGATCATCGACATGAATGGACTCATGGAAATACTGTGGGAGAACTCGCTGATGGCAACATTATAGTCAGCTTTCGTAATATATCCACAGTTGTCATTATCGATCGCAAAACCGGAGAAATTATTTGGACGTTGGGTGATGACGTGCTAGCACAGCAGCACTTTCCGAACGAGCTAGCTAACGGTAATATCCTGATTTTCGACAATGGCGCACATCGCCGTAACGTCGCTCTCAATTTCTCCCGTGTGATTGAGGTAAACCGTCAAACGAAAGAGATAGTTTGGGAATATACCGATAACCCGCCTCAAAATTTCTTCAGTGCATACATATCAGGAGCGCAACGTTTAGCGAATGGCAATACCTTGATTACAGAAGGTGCTTACGGCCGGATATTCGAGGTGACAGTTGCAGGAGAGATTGTTTGGGAATACATCAACCCCTACTTTGCAACTCGGAATATTCCAGGTGAGAAATCGCCGGTCACTCGTGGGGAGCAGAATACAGTCTTCCGCGCCTTCCGTTATGCACCTGAAGAAGTGCCTTGGCTTTAGTAGTTTGTCAAGCTAATAAAAGCCTGGTACGTAGTAAGCACTGAAGTGCTTAGAAAATTAAGGACTAAAGTCCTTACTACGAACTTCTCATATTAAAAGTTTGGTTAGTGTCGAGAATTTTTCACGCTTCATGCGCCTCAAAGGGGCTTCAGGACACTAACAATTGAAGATTTGGGATTTTGGATTCAAATTCAATTCCCAATGCCGATTAACAAGTCCTATTTACCAAGGTACTTAAACATGGCCCAAATCAAAGTATACAGTGCAGTTGTTTGTCCTTATGCTCACCGTACCCGTTTGGTACTCCAAGAGAAGAGCATTGACTTCGATTTGATTGAGATTGATTTGCAGAACAAGCCTGAAGGGTTTACCAAAGTTTCCCCCTATGGTAAAGTACCTGCACTAACTCATGGCGATAACCGAGTTTGGGAATCAGCAGTAATTAACGAGTATCTCGATGAGGTATTTCCCAATCCACCACTGTTACCTAGCAATCCTGCTGCTAGGGCGCAGGCTCGTATCTGGATCGATTTTGCTAACACCAGATTCGTCCCCGCTTTTTCTACCCTACTGCGGAGTTCAGATCCGCAAAAACAAGAAGAAGCTAAACAGGAACTATACAAACACCTGGAATTCGTTGAAAACGAAGGTTTGGCAAAGCTTTCTGGGGAAGGTCCTTACTGGTTTGGTGAATCTATCAGTTTGGTCGATTTCACCTATTTCCCCTGGTTTGAGCGCTGGGCTGCACTAAAGCAGTATCGTGGTTTTGGGATACCAGAAGAGTTTACCCGTGTACGCCAGTGGAAACATGCTTTGAAAGAGCGTGAATCTGTGAAAGCGATCGCAAACTCTAAGGAATTCTACATAGAGCGATATGCTAAATTCGCTGCGCCTACTCTCGCTGCTGTATAAACGTAATTAATAATTATGTTTCAAGTGGGAATTTAAACCCCACTTGAAACATAGAATTAAACTCTTTACAATTACGAATTACGAATTACGACTTTCCCAAAATGAGCCGCACTTTTGAGATAACTGTAAGCTTCTCTTGCCTCAGTGAATGGAAAAACTCGATCAATAATTGGTTTGATTTGATGCTGTTGCATCGCCTGATTCATCGCCTCAAACATTTCCCGACTGCCGACATAAATGCCCTGAACTGTTAAACTCTTAAAAAGTATTGGCATGGGGTCAATTTCACTTCCTCTTCCTGACAATACGCCAATCAAACTAATCCGTCCCCCAATACGGACTGCTTGTAGTGATTTTGGCAGAGTACCTGCACCTCCTACTTCAACTACATAATCTACACCAGTGCGATTAGTTAATTGATAAACTTGCTTTTCCCAATCTGGTGTTGTTTTGTAGTTGATTGTCTCGTCAGCACCAAGCTGTTTAGCTCGTGCTAATTTAGCATCACTGCTGGAAGTAATAATTGCTCTAGCACCATGTATCTTGGCAAACTGGAGAGCAAAAATCGAAACTCCCCCAGTACCGAGTAATAAAACACTATCACCTGCGCCAATATTGCCTTTTGTCACCAGTCCGTGCCAAGCTGTGACTGCTGCACAGGGTAAAGTTGCCCCTTCAATGTAGGATAGATAGTTTGGTAATATCACCAATCCATCTTGGTGTAATACGACATATTCAGCCAGCATTCCATCGATACCGCCTCCGAGATCAGATTTCATTTTCTCTTTGGTTAAAGAGCCATAAATCCAGTCTTGGAAGAAAATACCAGCGACGCGATCGCCTATTTTCACCCGTGTCACACCTTCACCTACGGCCACAACTTCCCCCGCACCGTCAGATAGGGGAATTAACGGATACTTCTGTCCAGCACCGTAAGCACCCTCAGCGACGAGCAAATCGCGGTAATTTAGGGATGTTGCTTTGACTTGGATGAGAACTTGTCCCGCAGTTGGTTTTGGTTCAGCGCGCTCGACTAATGCGATCGCATCAATCCCGCCGTTGCTTTGAATTTCGTAAGCTTTCATACAAAAAGCAGTGGTTTAATGTCATATTAAACCACTGCTGTTTATTGTAATAAATTAGGACTTACGCACAATATTTCTCAAACTCTCATTTCTCTGTGTCCTCTGCGTCTCTGTGGTTCGTTATTCCGTAACTCGTGCTTAAGTCCTATAAATAAACAGTGCCTACCCTAAATTGATGTTATTTCGCCTTATGAGCTTGGTTGCTGATCGGGAAACATACACTTATCAGAATCACAACCACTAGGGCCAGCCTCTGACATTTCACCTAAATCGTAGCGGCTTAAGACTGCACAGAAATCATCTGTTTTCCGTCGTGCTTTCACCTCTTGATTCAAGCGCTCGTAGGTTGGTTTATCTATTGGTTCAAATGGCAAACGGGGGAATGATTGCAAGTCATCAAAACGAGCTAAAAGAGCTGCTGAAATATATCCCTGATCGCTTTGAATAGTTTCATAGATTTTCTGTCCCAAAGGTTCGATTTCATCAGAACGCAGTTCCAAAGTAGCTGATGTGTTGTGAGTTACATACCAACGTTGAACCTGGAGGACAAAATCAAATTGAGCTAAGACTGAAAACTTAGAAACATCAATCTCATCAGCACCTGGTAAATCTGCCCAAGATACAGAAACAGGGATTTCTACCAACCATTCACTCACCCGTGAATCAAAGGGATCGTTGAGCAAATTGCCCTGTTCATCTTTGTCTGATTGTGAGGGAATGACATTATAACCGTAGTCAATACAGGCTAAAGCTACTGGATCATTTTTGCCGAAGGTGATGCGGCGAATAAATCTTTGGGCTTTGGGAGGATGCCATCCTGAACTAGCATTAGTTAACAAAGCCTTAGTACCACTGGGTTGGACTGTGGTACAGCGATTGGGACGTTTGAGATTGTGGCGATCGCAATAATCCCAAACTACACGATGTACAATATCTCTCCAAGAACTTAGATATTTTTCTTCCTCACGCTTGAAAGCTAACCCTTGTGGAGTTGCAGGTCTTCCTGCTTCCCACCAGCGCAGCCAATCAACACCAAAAGCATGGACAAAGAAATCAAATAAACCTGTAAAAGAAACTCCCACAATTGGGTCTAATTCACGGCTGTATTGATAGCGTGGTTCTAAGAATTTGTGATTTAAAAGTGCCGCAACAGATAACGCCCCAGCAGTGAAAGCTTCTTCTTGTTCTTTGTAGTTACGTGGGTCGATTTGATTAAGGTGAACCTCAGACAAATTACAGTGAAAATTACTACCAATGATTTCCAAATTTGTTACCCTAGAGGCTTTTTATCCCCTAGTTCTACTGCTTGATTATTTGCAGTAGCTCCGCGTACCTTTTGCAGATGTGACTTTAGATAATAAAAGTGTTTCGGCTCCGCTCAACACAAGTATTTTTCACATCCACCCTCGCACTCTTGGAGAGATTATATTCTAGACACAAATTTCTGATGTCATCTAGTTTCACTCTCTACGCTGTACGGTGTCAAAGACTTTTTAATTCCTTTGATTACCACGGGATTAGCATCTCAGCTTTCCCCGTTTTTGCGAGGTTTTTAACGTGAGGCAAAATCACTTACCACACGGATTTAGCCCATAGCGAGCTAAACGATGTTCTAACTCATTAGCATCAAGATTTGAATAACGTTCTTCTAACCACTGTTTTGCTGTTCCTTGTTCATAAGCTTGTAAAAACTCAACTTTTAGAGCTTGTGTTGGCAGCAAATCAATATTCGATCGCGCTACAGCTTCACCAGCCCATTGAATCGCTCCCTCGCCGCTATAATACTGTTTGCGAACAGCATTAAGACATTCTTCTAAGGTTGGCTTGCGGTGAAAAACTCTGGTATGGTTTGCCATCCTGAGTGCATCGCGCTCTGGATCAATTCGCCAGTTGCCATTTTCATCTTGCTGCCATAAGTTATCTTTGGCATCAGCAAACAAACTATCTTCGCTAGAACCTTGCCTCATGCCAGCTGATCTTCTAATATTACCGGCAACAATTGTTACAGCAGCTTGATCGATTAATAGACAGCATTCAACTGAATTTAATTGTCGTCCTAAAGCTTTATTCAGAATAGATGCACAACGCTGATAAAGTCCGGGCAATTTTACAGGATTAGCAACTCCTCCAAAGCCGTTGAGAGTTTCTCCGGCTTTTCGGACATCGCTGATATCAACTAATACTTCAACTGCTGCTGAAAACTGTTCATTAGTGGAAAGTTCTAATAGGGCTTGATATGATTCAACCCAACCTTCACGGCTATCTCCAACGTGAATAGTGACGTTATTGCCTTCTATATGAGTTTGAGTATATTCACGTCGCTGTTGCACAGGAGTGCTGCCAATTTCACCTTTTACAGTGACATTCAGTTGATTACGGATAGGAGGTAACTGGTTAATAAATTGTGGTTCTAGGACGGCTCCAGTACCACAGCCCATCATTGCCAAATCCATCATTAACCCGAAGGCACTCCAGTCTTCGAGATTGGTAGAGGTGCAATTATAAGCGCCGGAAAAGTTCTTTGGTTTGGTTATCCAGTCTGTACCACCAACCCATAGCCAGCGTCCACTGGGCATAGCTTTCAAGTTGCGCTGCATCTTATCCAGTATGGCAGCTTCTTCTTGAGTGAGCTTTCCCAACTCGACTAAGCCGAGGAGAGTGCGATCGCATACCTCATCCCATGTTTCCCTTAATCCCGCCTTTGTGCGGCGGCTATAGGTTCTAAAAAATACGGGATTTGCAGCCGGTGCTGTTTCAGGAAACTTTGCACTCTGGCGTTTTCTTTCTAGCTCTCGAACCATATATTAAGTGTCTTGCGTTCTTGTTGCGTGCGGACAGATTATGACTATACGCCAAGTAGTTTGAGTATTAAAGATTGTCAAATTGTCCACTTTACGCTAGCTCTACTAGGCACTAATTACAACAGAAATTTATGATGTATAATGTCACTCGCCCTTGGGTAGGATCTCGATACGGAGTTTTAATTGGCACAGATTAAGTTATAAGTAAATTCTCTTTATACCGATTTTTGTGCAATTACTTAGCGGAGGTATAAACTTTGCTTAAAATTATACAAGTAGAGACTGACGAACATAAATCTCACACACAGAAACTGTTTTGGGAATATTTTAATGAGACTAGGTTGATATTCAGCCATCAGTTCGGCATAAATTTAGATGCTAATACATTCTTTGAGCAATATATGACTCAACTTCATGAATTTATACCCCCTTCAGGACGCTTATTTTTGGCACAATACGAAACACAAATAGTCGGCTGCGCTTGCTTGCGAAAGATTGGTGAAAATATTGGTGAAATTAAAAGAATGTATGTTCGACCAGAATTTCGCAGAAAAGGAATAGGTAGAACATTATTAGAAACTATCATCAATGAAGCTTCTAGTATTGGTTACTCACAGATTCGTTTAGACAGCGCCCCATTTGCAAAGCAAGCCCAAGCACTTTATCGTGTATTTGGCTTTCGGGATATCGAGCCGTATTTAGAAAAAACAGAGATTCCTTTAGAATATCGAGCAAACTGGGTTTTTATGGAATTAATTTTAAAATGATCAATATCCGTTGTGAAACTCTGGCAGATTATACAGTAATAGCTGAAGTGAATACATTAGCTTTTGGGCAGAGAAATGAGGCTAAACTTGTAGAGAAAATTCGCCGTTCTGACCGCTACATTCCAGAACTTACTCTGGTTGCAGAAGTTGAAAATGTTGTAGTCGGTTATATTTTATTCAGCTATATTAACCTGGTGAGTGAAGAAACACTACAGGTAATCGGTCTAGCACCTTTAGCGGTTCATCCACAGTTTCAACAACAAGGTATTGGTAGCGCACTGGTACAAGCAGGATTAGAAAAAGCAGATGCAAAGAAAGAAGCCGTAGTTATTGTACTTGGTCATCCTCATTTCTATAATCGTTTTGGCTTTCAGCCTTCTGTTATTTATGAAATCGAGTCTCCCTTTCCAGTACCAGAGGATGTCTTCATGGTTAAAACACTGCAAAGCTATGAAAAAAAGTATAAAGGTAAGGTTGTTTATCCGGCTGCTTTTGAGGAAGTATAGTATTATTTACGCCTAACAATGAGGTGACTTTAGAATGGGAAAGATACAACAATATCGCATATATATCCAACATTTATTATCTGCTATAATTACACTATAACTGCCGCAACTACGCCCTTTGTTTGTAAGGCAGCCGCAACTCTTAAAATTAAAGCTTCATTATATGGCGCTGCTATCAATTGCACACCCAAAGGTAAGGCATTTGGACGCTGAATTGGTACTGATAAAACGGGTAAGCCGATAAAAGATAATGGTTGAGTAAATAGCCCCAAATGAGGACGGACAAGAATTTCTTCCCCATCCAAAATCATAGTTTGTTGACCGATTAGCGGTGCAGAAATTGGTGTAGTTGGGGCAATAATTAGATCCACATTTTGAAATACTTCTCGAACGCGATCGCGATACCAGCTTCTAAACCGTTGTGCTTGCAGATACCAGCTACTGGGAATTAACGCCCCAGCCAAAAAGCGATCGCGTGTCGCTGGATCAAAATCTTGAGGACGACATCGCAAATTATCTAAATGCAGATTTGCACCCTCGCTAGCTGTAATCACGAAAGCTGCTGCACGGGCGCGGTGTGCTTCTGGTATGGTTACGTATTCAGTGACATTCAAAGCATCGGCTACCTTTTGCACTGCTGCTAAAGCCTCCGGTTCTGCACCTTTGGTGAAATAATCAGCAGCAATGGCAATTCTAATATCAGAAATATCTTGTTTGAGTTGTGATAAAACCAATTCAGGCGGACGCTTTGTGCAAATTGGATCGCGATCGTCTTCTCCTTGAAGCACATCAAACACCGTAGCAATATCTTGCACCGAACGCGCAAAAGAGCCAATGTGGTCAAAACTGCTAGAAAATAAAGCTACCCCAGCACGAGATAACCTTCCATAGGTTGGCTTCAAACCAAAAACGCCACATAACGCCGCCGGAACGCGAATTGAACCATTAGTATCAGAACCCAGCGTCAAAGGTACTAACCCAGCAGCAACAGCCGCCGCCGAACCACCCGATGAACCACCAGCAACTCGCTGTAAATCATGGGGGTTGTGAGTAGCACCGTAATGGGAGTTTTCCGTAACAAACCCATAGGCGTACTCATCCATATTCAAAGCACCAACCAGCACAGCACCCGCTTGTTTCAGCTTCGCTACTGCGGTTGAATCTTGGGTAGCGGCTGGGTTCTCTGCATTGATTTTTGACCCCGCCAGAGTCGTTAAACCAGCAATATCGAAAAGATTTTTCACCGCAAAAGGCACACCAGCAAGCAAACCAGGATTATTACCTTGAGCAATTTCTTCGTCAATGCGAACTGCATCTGTTAAAGCTGTTTCAGCAGTCACAGCCGTAAAACAGTTGAGTTGATGATCTCGCGCAGCGATTCGTGCGATCGCAGCTTTGGTAACTTCCACCGCGCTGACTTTGGCTGCACGCACCGCATTTGATATTGTTATGGCATCGGCAGAATCAAAATTCATGCTGGAATATTAGGAGATAGCACTTTTAGCTTTTTGAGTAATAGCAGTCTGCATAGTTTTTGCTAGTTGTAGCAAAATAGCCGTAAGACCTAAATCTAAAATACAAGAGAATAAAAACCAAAAGGGCAGAAATTTATCTTCGGGATTTTTAACAGCTTCTGTAAAAGCGAGCCGATTCAAAAGATTTGACCCAATCATACAACCATATAGCGGCCCGATTAACGATCGCACTTGTTCACTTAAACGTGTTAAATCCTCACCTTCACCTTTAAATCGATCAGCAAAAGTGGATAACGTGTTGGCTATTCCCCAAAGGCTATATATAGGAATTAGAAATCGCGCGATCGCACCTCCTGGCGTAATCGGATATTCCTTGAAAATATCCCTTAAATCAGCATGGAGACGATATAGCCAAATCATAAAAACAATGATTGAAGTTAAACTGAAAAGTAATGTAACTATTGATATCAGTGCATCTAGAGAAGCAAGTAGCTGATAAAGTGGCTTTGCTATTAATTGCAACAAAGATAATAGCGTAGAAGCAACACCAAATCCTAGCAGCACCCAAAGTAACCGCACCAACAATCTACCGATACTCGCAGACTTCAATGAAATAACAGCATTGAAATTATTCATCTGATTTTTCCAAGGTATAGTCGGCTATATCTTAGTATTGTTGGTTATATTGAAAACTCAGTAAAATTCCTTAAACATTAAAATAGCTCTTATGGTTCAAAAACTGGTGCAACTTCAATTTCTTCTGGTAAAGGGAAAGAATTTACAATATTTGCGATCGCACTAATTCTCTCAAAATTTGCCACTACCCCATCCCGATACTCATCTCTTAACTGCAAATCCAACAACAACGCCATAAGATCAACATACTCACCCACATCAAACCCTTCTCTTCTCATCTCTCCTCCTCTGCGTCCTCTGCGCCTCTGCGGTTCGTTATTCTAAACTTATAACTTCTTACCCCAACTCAAATGCAATTAATCTTATACAGTAAACCCGGCTGTCATTTATGTGAAGGCTTGCAAGAAAAGCTAGAACAAATCCAAAATATCAGTTTTGAGTTGGAAATTAGGGATATTACGACTCGTGAAGATTGGTTCGGTGCATATCAGTATGAAGTGCCAGTACTTTATTTATCGAACCACAGAGGCGCAAAGGACGCAGAGGGGAGTGAGAAATTATTGCCGCGTCCTTCTCCTCGTGCTAGTGTGCAACAGTTGGAGCAAATGTTGCGTAAGTATTTAGCCAATTAGAAAAAAATAATGCAGAATAAGCGCAAGATTAAGAATGTGACGAGGTTCACAACATGAAATTGCGGGAATTACTAACGGCGGTAGACAGTGTTGAACAATTGCCTAGCCATCCGACTTTGGAGGATGTGGAAGTTAGGGGTTTGAAGACCAATTCCCATGCTTGTGGTGTGGGAGATTTGTTTATTGGGATGCCAGGAACGCGGGTTGATGGTGGGGAGTTTTGGCAAAGTGCGATCGCATCGGGGGCTGTGGCTGCGATCGTTTCTCCTGAAGCTGCACAAAAAAATCCCCCCACAAATGAGGCTGTGGTCATCAGTGCAAGTAACATAACTCAAGCTTGTGCCCAGATAGCTAGTGCTTTTTATGGTTATCCAGGGCAAAAACTCAAGCTGGTAGGCGTGACTGGTACCAATGGCAAAACTACAACTACTCATATTATTGAATTTCTCCTGATCAAAGCTAATCTCGCCACAGCTTTGATGGGAACTCTCTACACTCGTTGGGCAGGTTTTGAGCAAACTGCTGCCCACACTACGCCCTTTGCAGTCGAACTGCAACAGCAGCTAGCAGAGGCTGTCAATGCTGGTAGTGAGTTCGGGGTGATGGAAGTAAGTTCTCACGCTTTGGCTCAAGGTAGAGTTTTGGGCTGTCAATTTGAGGTGGCGGTGTTCAGTAATCTTACCCAAGACCATCTCGACTATCACCGCGACATGGAAGATTACTTTGCCGCTAAAGCGTTGTTGTTTAGCCCTGATTATCTTAAAGGACGGGCAATAATTAATGCTGATGACTCCTACGGAAAGCGGTTAATTGCCTCGTTAGATTCCGAACGGGTTTGGAGTTATAGCGTCAACGACAACAGCGCTGATTTATGGATGAGTGATTTAAGTTATGAGCCGAATGGTGTCAGTGGGACATTACATACACCAAAAGGTGACGTAGCTTTTCGATCGCCATTAGTCGGGCAATATAATTTAGAAAATCTTCTCGCAGCCGTCGGAGCAGTTTTACACTTAGGGCTAGATTTGCAGTTAGTGGCATCTGTAATACCTGAGTTTCCTGGAGTTCCCGGACGGATGGAACGGGTGCAGATTAATTCTGACCAAGATATTAGTGTGATTGTGGATTATGCCCACACACCCGATAGCTTAGAAAACTTGTTGAAAGCTGCACGTCCATTTATACCTGGGAAGGTGATTTGCGTGTTTGGTTGCGGTGGCGATCGCGATCGCACCAAGCGCCCAATTATGGGTAGAATTGCTGCTGAATTAGCTGATGTGGCAGTGGTGACATCAGATAATCCCCGCACAGAAAACCCAGAACGGATTTTAGAAGACGTTTTGGCGGGAATTGCCCAAACAGTAAAACCAATGGTAATTTGCGATCGGGCTACTGCGATTCGTACCGCTATTTTACAAGCACAACCAGGTGATGGAGTGCTGCTTGCTGGTAAAGGTCACGAAGACTACCAAATTCTCGGCACTGAAAAAATCCATTTTGACGACCGAGAACACGCACGCGACGCTTTACAGCAAAGACTTAATAGCCAAGCTTAATTTATTTGGGCATGGGGCATTGGGAATTGGGCATTGGGCATGGGCAAGAGGATTTGGGGACAAGGAGAATTGGGGACAATGGGAAAGAGTTGTTTCAATTTCTCACCTCTTGTCCCCTTGTCCCCTTGTCTCCCCTGCCCCCATTCCCCCATTCCCACTGCCCCTGATGGGTGTAGTTTTTGATATTTAATGTTTCTTTCCGTGGGGATTTTGTAAAAGATGGACACATAAAGGTGAAAATCGAGACAGAATTATTTCTTGCTTCATCCTTTTTGTGCTTGACTCATGAATGTTTCTCTGACTAAGGATCTGTCTGTTTATCAACTGGTTATGGGAGTGCAAGTGCCTCCAAAACCATTGTCTCTCAGTCCTGCGACTCTGCTATCACTGGTGAGAGCGCAAATTGACTTACTAATTGAGCAGCAAATTGCAGCCACTTTATGGGTGAAGCTACCACCAGAAAAAATTTGGCAATCAGAATTAGCGCGTTACCAATCCTCAGTGGGTGCGTCTAGTATTATCTATACTTGCCAGATTGACGAGAATGAAAAACAGGGAGCGGGGGAAGATGATGAAGCAGGGGAAGAAAATACTTCCTCATCTTTCTCATCTACTCATCATGTCACCGTTCACCTGACACCAGATAGCCAACTGCGACGGGAAAACTTTTTGATGGTGTTATCGCCCCAGTTTTGTAGTTTAATTTTGGCTCATCGGCCACTTAAAAAACGCAAGAGTCAGACATCGGGGAAGGTAAATACTCATAAAAATCAGCCATTGCTGATTATCACTACTGTTGAGGGGAGAGTAATTCAGCAAGTATTAAATGGTATCCAAAAAGCGATATCTAACGACCATCTGCCAGGCAGTTCCGCGCCAGAATCATCGCCTATTGTACCTGCTGATTTTATTTGTCCAACGATGCCGGAAGCGGCAACGATGAGTCAACTGTTTACAAAACAACTCCTGCGACAGGATGAAATTAATCGCCAAATCATCACAGCCCGCACTACCAAGTTGCAGCAGATAAATCAAGAACTGCACAACAAAGAACAATTTCAAGATGAATATCTGAAAAATCTCTGTCAGGAATTGCGTATACCCCTGACGCATATCAAAACAGCACTTTCGTTATTGAATTCTCCTAATCTCAAACCTACGCAGCGACAACGTTATTTACAGATGTTAAATACCCAGTGCGATCAACAAAATTCTCTAATTACAGGTTTGTTGGAACTGGTGCAACTAGAACGTAATTTGGAGGGGATGGTTTTGGAGTCGGTGCGGCTCTCAGAGATTGTACCTGGAGTAGTGAGTACGTACCAACCTTTAGCCCAAGAAAAAGGGATTATGCTAGCCTACACCGTACCCACTGAACTCCCATCTATTTGGTGTGTGAGTGGTGGGCTGAGGCAGATTGTAATTAATCTGCTGCACAACAGCATTAAATTTACTCCTAATGGGGGTGAAGTATGGGTGCGTGCCCGTCTTCAAGGCGATTATGTCCAATTAGAATTCCGTGATACAGGTATTGGTATTGCCGAAAACGAGATTTCTAAAATCTTTGAGCGATTTTATCGTGTGCGTACAGGATCTACAGAAGATTATGCTGGTGCTGGCTTGGGGTTAACAATAGTACAGCAATTGCTGCTGCGCTGTGGGGGATCTATTTCTGTAAAAAGTAAATTATATGAAGGTTCCACATTTACAGTGCAACTGGCAACAGTTGGCGATGCCCCAAGAGCGATCGCAATAGAACATGAGTAGATCGGTTATGATTATCCCCTAAGTTAACTTTGTGGTGCTATGCAACTTTGCTTAAGAGGTTGTTTAAAAAGTATTTGGCTGTGATTTTAGACACTTATTGATCGCCCTTAACCTCCCTTAAAAAGCTACGGTGTACATACAAATCGAATTACCCCCCTTAATCCCCCCTTGGAAAGGGGGGAAAAAGAAATCTAGTTCCCTCCCCTTTACAAGGGGAGGGTTAGGGTGGGGTAATTTGAGGACTGGTAGAGTGATTCGATAACTTGTGTATACACGTAGCTTAAAAAGGGAGGCAAAAAGCTCTCAAAGTCCCCCTTTTTAAGGGGGATTTAGGGGGATCTAAAAGGATTTGATACATCACTAAGAACTTTTCAAACATCCTCTAAAACACAAAGAAAATAACCATGCCCACTTATCTAGTCCGTAACAACTGCACAAAGGTATTACTCACCGTATTGTCTTTAGTATCCGCCGCGTATTGAATCAAATCTTCTCGCAGTTCTTTGGCTGCATCTAAAGGAAGCAACGTTGCTAGCAAGAAATAAACACCACGAAAACGCGGATCGCCCATTCTATCAACTAATAGTCCTTCGGCGGTATCAGTTTCGCCGAGAAAGTTTTGCACCAAGAAGAAATCCATGATTTTATCGTGGCGGAAGTACCATTCTTTCTTCGCTTCGCCTTTTTCATCTTGCCACTGACGGCTGACTACCATCTTGTATTTCTCATCTTCCAAAGACATGGCAACTTGGTGAAATTCATCGGCGGGTAAGGCTTGTTTGTCATCGAGTCGCATTTGGTAGACGGCGGCGGAAAATCTTTTGAGGGGAAATTCTTGTTTCCATTCTTGCTGGTATTCTGCCGCCATCAGGTTGTATTGCTGTTCTTGCAGGCGAAACAAGTTTGGCTGTTTACCTTGTGATAACATCAGCGCTACTACTGTTAAATCCATTGGATTGGAAAGAATGCGGCGGACAGCATCTAACTCTTCTTTGGCTTGCTGGTTGTTGAGGACTTCTGTTAAATAAATGGTGCTGGCTTGGGCGTAATCAGCACCTTGAATTTTGGCATCTTGGGGGAGTCGCGGCTGACGGGAGATCAAAAACTCTTGAATTTGTTGTTGTTCAAGGGGCTGCAAGTAGTAGGTTTTGGCTGTTGAGGGGGGTGTCCACTCTAGGGGCTGGGTAGTCATGATAATGTTGCCCCGGAAATAGCTTTCGACAAACTGGCAGATTTTCGCCCGTGTTTCGGCGGTGACTTCGTTGAGTCCGTCGATGCAGATATCTATCGCGCCACTGTAAATCAGGTTTTTCAGGAAGCCGGCATCTTGGGCTTGGCCGTGTAGCTTGTCTTGGATGGCTTCTATTACGCCTTTATCACATTTTTGGGCGGGGAGATAAACGACTATGCGCTGGGAGTTTTTCAACAGATGACGGATAAACATCGACTTGCCTAAGCCGGAATCTCCTTGTAAGATAATTTGTCCTTGAATGCTGGGTAGGGCTGCGGTAATTGGCTGGATGTCTCCTGAAGTGGGAATTTTGACTTTTGATTCTGGGAAGTATGATTGGTCATAAAAATTATCTAAGCTGGCATCGGCTAATAGGGAAGGTTTGAAGGGTTCAAATAATTTGCGGCGGAAGGGGGGAAACCAGGTGAGGAGAAAGCCGACGTAGCCGACGCCGAGAATACGGCGTACCCAAGGGTTCCAGAAGAAGATGGCTTGGACTTGGGGAAATTTGGGGTAGGCGAAGATGAGGGCAAGCCAAAAGGCGGCATGAGTGAGGATGGTAATTCTGGCGTTAAAAAACCACTGCCAACCTTTGAGGTTAATTATGACTGATTGCAGTGAGTCAGCTTCGTTGTAGCCGGCGTTTTTCAGGTTGTGGTAGTGAGTTTCTAAAATCAAAATATCTTGTTGTTGCCAAGAGACTTTTCTGGCAACTACAGCAATTTGCCTAGCTAAGTCTTGTTGTAAACGTGGAAATTCTTGACTGAGTTTCCAGGTAGTACGGAATTCTTCTAGTGTTTTGACACCTTCAGGGTGCTTCAGATTATCGGGAGTTGCTTGAGGTCTGCCAAGCCATTTCAGTAAAGTTTGCACTTGCTCAGTGCCGCCACCCAGAAAATAAGTCCAAAATCGCCAAAATTCATAATTATTCTGACCATAACCAAAACTTCCCTGATTTGGTTCGTAGACATAATTTAAAACTACAGCAACCTCTTCTAATTTCAGTTGTCTGATTTTTCCCAATGCCGATGCTGCACTTGAACGAACTTCGGCATCCATATTTTCATCCTTAAGGAAATTGAGGATGTCAGGGACATACTTGGCTGCGGCGTCTCCCAAGTTGCCCAATGCCACTGCCGCATCTGAACGAACGTTGGCGTCCACCTTTTTATCCTTGAGGAAATTGAGGATGTCAGGGACATACTTGGCTGCGGCGTCTCCCAAGTTGCCCAATGCCACTACCGCACCTGAACGAACGTAGGCGTCCACCTTTTCATCCTTGAGGATATTGAGGATGTCAGGGACATACTTGGCTGCGGCGTCTCCCAAGTTGCCCAATGCCTTTGCCGCACTTGAACGAACGTAGTAGGCGTCCACTTTTTCATCCTTGAGGATATTGAGGATGTCAGGGACATACTTGGCTGCGGCGTCTCCCAAGTTGCCCAATACCTCTGCCGCACTTGAACGAACGGAGGTGTCCACCTTTTCATCCTTGAGGATATTGAGGATGTCAGGGACATACTTGGCTGCGGTGTCTCCCAAATTGTCCAATACCTCTGCCGCACCTGAACGAACGTAGGTGTCCACCTTTTCATCCTTGAGGATATTGAGGATGTCAGGGACATACTTGGCTGCGGTGTCTCCCAAATTGTCCAATGCCGATGCCGCAATTGAACGAAGGGGGGTGTCCACCTTTTCATCCTTGAGGAAATTGAGGATGTCAAGGACATACTTGGCTGCGGCGTCTCCCAAGTTGCCCAATGCCGATGCCGCACCTGAACGAACGTAGGCGTCCACCTTTTCATCCTTGAGGATATTAGCGATGTCAGGGACATACTTGGCTGCGGCGTCTCCCAAGTTGCCCAATGCCGATGCCGCACCATAACGAACGTTGGCGTCCACCTTTTCATCCTTGAGGAAATTGAGGATGTCAGGGACATACTTGGCTGCGGCGTCTCCCAAGTTGCCCAATGCCGATGCCGCACCTGAACGAACGTAGGCGTCCACCTTTTTATCCTTGAGGATATTAGCGATGTCAGGGACATACTTGGCTGCGGCGTCTCCCAAGTTGCCCAATGCCTTTGCCGCACTTGAACGAACGGAGGCGTCCACTTTTTCATCCTTGAGGATATTGAGGATGTCAGGGACATACTTGGCTGCGGCGTCTCCCAAGTTGCCCAATACCTCTGCCGCACTTGAACGAACGGAGGTGTCCACCTTTTCATCCTTGAGGATATTGAGGATGTCAGGGACATACTTGGCTGCGGTGTCTCCCAAATTGTCCAATGCCGATGCCGCACCTGAACGAACGGAGGTGTCCACCTTTTCATCCTTGAGGATTTTAAGGATGTCAGGGACATACTTGGCTGTGGCGTCTCCCAAGTTGCCCAATGCCGATGCCGCACCTGAACGAACGGAGGTGTCCACCTTTTCATCCTTGAGGATTTTGGCAGCTTTTTCGGCAATATCCTCTGGTTTCTTCACCAGGGATTTTAAATCTTTCAGATCATATTCAACTAATTTATCCAGAGCATATCCCTTAACTTTGTCGTGTCCATCATCAAGGGCTGCTGATATACCGTTAATCTGCCAATCTTGGGGTTTGGGTTTGGGGGTTTCTTTGGCGTTTACCCAAGGTAGAGAGAGGAAGAGAGTTAGGAGTAGGGTGAAACAGAAAAGGAAAAAGACGGAAAGCTTGTTAGTGTGGCGGGGAGTTATGAGCATAAATCAGGGCAGGGTGGCAGATTACACGCGGCTATCGGTATAATACCAAGCTTGCAATTCCTAATTCCTGATTTAGAAAGTCAGATTTTCTTTGGGTTTTTAAATTTGTATTTGTGGGAGCTTCCCAAATTTGAAAATTTACTATGCTGCGTTCAGGCAGGAGTAAGAGAATGAAGAAACGAACCGCAAAGGGCGCAAAGAGCGCAAAGTAAGAGAATAGACTGGATGTTAATCTTTGCTCATGAGTATAAAAGACTCATCCACGAGTATAAAAGACTCGCCGACGAGTATAAAAGACTCTCCCGCGAGTATCAAAGACTCATTCACGAGTATTAAAGACTCATCCACGAGTATCAAAGACTCATTCACGAGTATTAAAGACTCGCCGACGAGTATAAAAGACTCTCCCGCGAGTATCAAAGACTCATTCACGAGTATCAAAGACTCTCCCGCGAGTATTAAAGACTCGCTCACGAGTATTAAAGACTCATTCACGAGTATCAAAGAACTTTCAAATAAAAAAATACTCAAATAATTCTTGTGGGGTGGGTGTCTCACCCGCCCATAGCCAAAGGCGCTCATGTTGCCCGCCCCACAAGATTGAATAATTTATTTGTTGGAAATCCCTAAAGACTCTCCCGCGAAGTTTAAAGCTTATGAATCAGAAGCAGTTTTAGCAGGTTTACTTTTAATAGCTTTAAACCGTTCCCCTAACTGTTCGGCAATAGTTTTTAACCCTGGAGTCTTCTTAGCAGCAGTCTTGACATAATCGTAAACTGTCAAACTGCTGCTCATTGTCTCACTACCGACAGCCATTAAGGTATCATCTACTTGTTCTGTCAGTTGTCGCAGTCCAATCAGAAGTTCGCTGAGAGTGGCGGCTAGTTGATAATCCCGCACAAACTCATCTACATCAAAGCTGGCTGGTAAAATATCTTGGTTAGATTGGGCAGCAGTCAGGCTAGTGTTGACAAAAGCTAGGCTTTTATCGCCCATCTTAAATAACTTGCGTCGTTCTTCTACACTCAGAGTCACCAGAAAAGGCAACTTTGTTTGGATAGTCGCAAAGGCTGCTTTAATTTCTTGGATATCTGCTGGGGTAAGGGAGCCTGTAATGTTTTGGTAAGCCATTGTTTATTTACTGTGGTGAATCTGTTTGTTATGATTCCCACTGGTAAATGCGATCGCACAATATTTAAGGAAGCGGAAGTAGGGAAATTAACCTCTCTGGTGTACACATAAGTCGAATTACCCCCCTTAATCCCCCCTTGGAAAGGGGGGAAATAAGAGAATCTAGTTCCCTCCCCTTTCCAAGGGGAGGGTTAGGGTGGGGTAAAACTTACGTTGTAAGCAAGCAATACGATTTGGTTAAGAAGACGCGATAAATCGCCGTCTCTACAATAATTATTAACGCGATGGTTTCTTACCAAAGCCATAGCGCAATCTATCCATAATCCAAGTTTGGAAGTTGTCAATGTAGCTAAATATCACTGGCACTACTACCAGTGTCAACAGAGTAGAAGTTGTGAAACCGCCCATAATGGCAATTCCCATTGGTTGCCGAACTTCAGAACCTGCGCCAATTCCTAACGCTAGGGGTAGAATACCGGCGATCGTTGCCAGAGAAGTCATTAAAATTGGACGCAGACGTGACACGCCAGCTTCTACGAGTGCCTGACGCTGAGTTTTGCCTTCTTGCATATTGATGATTGTATAATCCACCAACAGAATCGAGTTTTTGGTGACAATCCCCAACAGCAACACGATACCAATCAAGGCATATATCCCCAATGGTTTTTGAGCAACCATCAAGGCTACTAGTGCGCCGCCTAAAGAAAATGGCAAGGCCGCCATAATCGATAATGGATGCAGAAAGTTGTTATACAGCAACACCAGAATTGCATAGATACACATTAATGCCAGCCCTAACGCGCCACCAAAGCGCCCAAAAATCTCTTGCATAATTTTGGCGCTACCGGAGGGTTGCTGTACTACCCCTGGCGGTAAGTTTTGCATTATAGGTAGTTTGTTGATTGTTTCTACAGCCTCTCCCAAAGAAATCCCTTGCAAATTGGCTTCTACAGCAACTTGACGGGCGCGATCGTAACGGTTGATGGTTGCAGGGCCACTACCAAAACGGATATCTGCAACAGCCACCAGGGGAATCAATTTGCCATTTTGACTGAGGACTTGGAGATTTGTGATTGTGTTAATGTCAGCCCTGACTTTCGGATCGATTTGCACGCGAATCGGGATTTGACGATCGCTTAAATTAAATTTTGCCAAGTTCGCCTCATTATCGCCGATGGTGGCCAGAGAAGCTGTCCGAGCGATCGCTTGTACTGTTACTCCCAAATCTGCTGCCCGTTGTGGGTTCGGAATTACCAAAATCTCTGGTTTAACCAAACTCGCAGTCGAAGACACTTCTACCAATCCTGCTAGCGATCGCATCTGCTTTTCTAGGGCATCAGCCGCTTGATTCAATGCTTCCGGATTTTCACTTCTGAGAACAATTGATAAACCTTTGCGACTGTCGCCTGGTGACTGACTTTGAAAACTAATTCTCGCTCCTGGTATTTGCTCAAAGGCAGGGCGTACTTGTTCCTCAAACTGTTTTTGAGAAATATTTCGTTCTTCTCTGGGTTTGAGATTAATTGCCAGGTTTGCAGAATTGATCTCTTCGGTTGCTAATACACGTTCAACGACTGGGTTTTGCCGGATGATATCAGTCGCTTGTGTGACTACCTTGTTAACATCTTCTAATGTCGAACCTGGAGCTAGTTCTATAGATACGTTAGAAATCCCAAAGTCGCCATCATCAACGAAACCCTTGGGAATCAACGGAACCAGCATCACACTGGCAATGAAGAAAGCTAGAGCGATCGCCATTGTGGTCAATCTATGGCGTAACGCCCATTGTAATAACGATCTATAAGGTTGAAACCCCCGACGATTTTCAGTTCTAAGTGTTCTGTTTCCATGCTTTCTACCTGGGAGTGCAAACTTGAAATTAAACAATCTTATTACTCCCCCCGCTCCCCTGCCCCCCTGCTCCCTCTGCTCCCCCTGCTCCCCTGCTCCCCTGCTCCCCTGCTCCCCTGCCTCTTTTAAAAGATACGCCCCCATCATCGGCGTAACCATCCGCGCGACAAGAGTTGAGAAAATTGTGGAAACGGCAACGGTAACACCAAATGGTTGGAAAAATTGCCCCGGAATCCCACCCATAAAAGCAACGGGCATAAACACGGCAATAATGGTTGCTGAACTTGCGATTACCGCTAATCCTACTTCGTCGGCAGATTCAAAAGCAGCATCCCAAGCTGATTTGCCCATAGCGATATGCCGTTCCATGTTTTCAATTTCCACCACGGCATCATCTACTAAGTTGCCCACCGCCAGCGCTAATGCCAACAAAGTCATGTTGTTGAGCGTGTAACCAAGGGCTTGCTGCACTGCAAAGGTGGGAATTATTGACAAGGGTAAGGCAACAGCCGTAATTAATGTTGCTCGCCAGTCCCGCAAAAATACTAAAATAACGATGACAGCCAGCACTGAAGCTTGAATTAATTCATCAATGGTGCTTTGGTAAGATTGGCGAACAACATCGGCTCTAGTAAAAATCAAATCTAGTTTGACATCTGCGGGAAGTGTTTTTTCCAGTTCTTTGACTGCTGCTTTCACTCCTTGTTCTACTGTCACCAGAACGCTGCCAGTACTACGCAACACTTGGAAAGCTACCACAGGTTGATTATTTAAAGTAGCAGCTTGGCGCACGTCACCAAATTTATCTTCTATAGTTCCCAAACTGGATAAGGGTACGGAACCGCCTTGTGGTAAAAGGATTTCGTAGGTTTTCAAAATATCCACACTGGCGGCACTTCCTAATGTGCGGATACTTTGTTCGCTACCGCCGACTTCGGCCCGTCCGCCAGGTAAGTTAATGTTTAAATCGCGGATTTGGTCATTTACCTGAGTGGCGGTGATACCCAGAGATTGTAAGCGGCTTGGACTCAGGTTAATCCGAATTTCTCGATCAACTCCACCCACACGTTGAATTTGGGCGACACCACGAACTCCCAATAAGGCGCGGCTAATGGTTTGATCGACAATATTGCTTAACTCTTCTACAGAAAGCTTATCTGATTTAACCGCGTAAGTAATCACCGGGCCGCCGGCAAAGTCTAGACGTTCCACAATTGGATCGTTGATCTCTTGGGGTAAATCTTGGCGAATTTGAGCGATCGCATTGCGGACATCATTGGTGGCGCGATCGCTATCTGTACCCAAAACAAAATTGATTGTCGTCTTAGAATTCCCATCGCTGACGGTGGAAATCATAAAATCGATATTGCCCAACCCCGCGACGGCATCTTCAATTTTTTTCGTCACTTGGGATTCTAGTTCGGCTGGCCCTGCACCTGGTTGGGTGACTTTGATCGAAACTGTTGGGACATCAATATTAGGGTTAGTATCAATCCCTAAGGATAAAAAGGAGAACCAACCCACAACCGTCAAAATTAAAAATAAAACTATCGTAGGAACAGGTTTTTTAATCGACCAAGCTGAGATATTAAAGGACATGAGAAAATTTTAGATTTTAGATTTTGGATTTGTCATTTGTCATTGGTCATTGGTCATTGGTCATTGGTTATTTCTCCCATTCCCCATTCCCTATTTACGCCGTGTGCAACTTTCTCTCAGACCTAACCCCCAACCCCTTCCCTACAAGGGAAGGGGAGCAATAATCAAAGCCTCTCTCCGTTTCGGGGAGAGGTTTGGAGAGGGGTTTTAAGAATAAGTCGCACATCCCATTTCCACATTGCCAATTCCCTTTTACTTTGCAACTCGAACCTTATCACCATCTTTGAGATATCCTGCACCATCAACTACGATGCGATCGCCTAATTGCAACCCACTCTTAATTTCTACTTTGTCGCCGTTTGTAGGATTTTCTAAGTCTACTTTCTGGCTGCGAACTATATCTCCACTTAATAAGGTGAATACAATTACACTTCCATCTGCTTGAGATTGGACTGCTTTTTGCGGCACTACCATCGTCATCCCTGAGTTAGTAGTAATTGCAGCATTGGCAAACATCCCTGGTTTAAGTAAAGTGGTTGGCGGTAAGTCAATTTTGACCGTAGCCTCTCGCCTTTGATCGTTCACCTGTGGTTGGATCTCTCTGACTCGTCCTTGCGATCGCACGCGCTGATCGACATCGGAAGTAATTTGCACAGATGCGCCAATTTTCACTTGATTTAATTGAATTTCAGGAACCTTCGCCTGAAGTTCTAACTTTTCATCTCGGATAATCGAAAATAGCTTTTGTGTGCCACCAATCACGGTTCCCACCTGCGTTTGCGGCGGCACACCAGTTACATCACCGACTCTGGCCAATTTCTCCGCGATGACTCCAGAAACCGGCGCACGCACCACAGTTTGTTCCAACTGAGTTTGTAGTTGTTGCACCTTAGCAGCACTGCTGCGGACATCAGCTTTGGCTTTGTTGATAATAGCTTGAGCGTTACTAATATTAGCCTGGGCGCTGCCGATATTGGCCTGGGCACTACGCAGATTTTCTTGGGATAGATTCACAACTTGTATGGCAGTTTTTACAGCGTAGGAACGAGTATCAAGTTCTTGCTTACTAATGGTTCCAGAATCAGCCAGTTGTTGATAGCGCTGATAATTTTTGGCGGCTTCTTCTAGCTTTGCCTTCGCTTGAGCTAAATCTGCTTGTTTTTGCTGGACTATGGCTTTATTTGATGCCAAATCTGCCTGCTTGGATGCTAAATCTGCTTGTTTCGATTCCACATCGGCTTGTTTTGATTCGACATCTGCCTTTGCTTGGCTAATTTGGCTTTGCAATATGGAATCATCCAACACCGCCAAAACTTGACCTTTTTTGACAAAAACCCCTTCTTTCACATCTTCAGGGATACTTTTGATTTGTAAACCGTTTGTCTGTGGTAAAACCGGAATTAAATCACGTGCTGCAACAGTTCCAGTAGTTTTAAGAGTACGCACAACACGGGCGGCTTCTACTGTGGCGATGGTAACTGTCATTGATGGGTTAATTTTTTTATCCGCTACCGCACTTTGTTGACGGGATGGAAGATGACTTAATACACTCATTCCACCAAATGCGATCGCAATTCCTAAACCAGCACCCAAAAATAATGGCTTCAACCATGCCCTAGTTGGTTTTTGCTCTGATTTGCTCAAAAAGCTAGCATCCTCAGAGGTTATAGGTTCTTCCACCTCGATTTCTGAAACACTTTCATCGCTCACAGTCCAACCTCCACTTTCTGTCTATGCATACCAATATTGGTATTTTCTTAAGAAAACTTGAAATTTATTTACTTCCCATCAACTATGACGCATTTCATAGTAAATGTCTTTTATTTTTAACCGTATATAATAGAACTTCTTTGATAAGAAAAATTACTGCCATCAAATACTTGAAACCTTTCTGTAGATTATGATACAAGAAATTATTTCATCTCATCTAGCTACTCTAAATCACACAATATACCCATTTAGATCACCGTCAACCAATGCTCATATATGAAAAACTGATAAAGCTAATCTAGAATTATTTAATTAAAAATTTGAACTATCAATGTATGTTATTAAACCAGTAAAAGCTTTTATCTACGCAAATCCTAATTCCTCTAAAGCCTTTGTCTTGTCAAAAAGTCGTACATCCAGGGATAGTTCAAGCTAGCGTCCACAGCTACACGTGAGTTACAAATGAGCAAACTCGCATTACCCTAACCCGAATTTCTCACGTATTGTGTGGTTCGGGTGGGGAGTGTGGGAGGTGTGGGAGGTGTGGGAGGTGTGGGAGGTGTGGGAGGTGTGGGAGGTGTGGGAGGCAATGCAGCGTTCATTGATGTGCAGTTATTCAATTCCTCCTCTTTCTCCCCACACTCCCCACACTCCCTACACTCCCTACACTCCCTACACTCACGCTCATTTCTCACTTGTGAGAAATCCAGGTAAATTCCAGCCAGGGCGATCCTGATAGTGGAATTTTGAAATCAATCAAATCAATAAATAATTGGTATTTACCAGAGTCACCAGATATGTTCAATGCCACTGAAATTTTAATTGATGCCTTTGTAAATGAAATTAGAGAAGGCTACCGTCGCACTTATGGCTGCTTCAAAAATGATTATCAGGACATTATCGCCTGGGCTGGTAACATGGCTTTGGAAAATATTGCCAATAGCGATGCCCTTTATCACAATGTTGAACACACTGTCCTTGTCACCCTTGTGGGGCAAGAAATATTACGTGGCAAACACATCAGAGAAGGCGGTGTTTCCAGTGAAGACTGGTTGCATTGTATTATTTCCTTAGTGAGCCATGATATTGGCTACGTTAAGGGAGTTTGCCGACTAGACCAAGAAGCAGTAGGCTTATATTCCACAGGTAAAAATGGCAAAATGGTTTCTGTAGCTCCTGGCGCTTCTGATGCCAGTCTCACGCCATATCATGTTGATAGAGCCAAGCTTTTTATTGATGAGCGTTTTGGAGGCCACAAGTTAATAGATGCTGAGGCAATTAAGAGCAATATTGAACTGACACGATTTCCCGTGCCTGCGGCAGAAGATCATCAAGATACAAAGTGCTTTGCTGGTTTAGTCCGGGCTGCTGATTTGATTGGTCAACTAAGCGACCCACGTTACCTGAAGAAAATTACTTCTTTATTTTACGAGTTTGAAGAAACTGGTGTAAATAAAGTTTTAGGCTATAAAACCCCTGCCGATTTACGGAATAACTACGCTAAGTTTTACTGGAATGGTGTCTATCCCTATATCCAAGAAGGGCTGCATTACCTATCATTGACACAACAGGGCAAACAAATTCTTGCTAATCTCTACTCAAACGTGTTTGTTGTAGAACACGAAAAACAACAGCAAGAACAGCAGAAGTATTTAGAGAAGTTAGGAGTGGGGAGTTGAGAGTTAGGAGTTAAAAGTTAGGAGTTAATAATTATTAATCATGAGTTATGAATTAAGATAAAACTTTAATAACTCATAAACTCATAACTTATAACTCCTAACTACTATGGATTGGTGGCGACGACTAAAGAAAAATCCTTTGGCACAATTTGGGGCGATTTTGCTGTTAATTTTCTACATAGCAGTAATTGCAGCAGATTTCGTGGCTCCTTATGACCCTTATGCCTCACAGCCTAATGGTTCACTGCTGCCACCAACTCAGATACACTGGGTTTCTCAATCAGGACAGTTTATCGGGCCCCATGTTTATCCCACAACTCAGGGAGACACAAATTTAGAAACAGGCGATCGCCAACTCATTGTAGACTTCAAAAAGCCATCACCTGTGCGTCTATTTGTTTCCGGGCCAGAATACCGATTGTTGCAGATGAGTTTGCCACTACCACCCAAGTGGGATGAAGTCACAATTTTTCCTGGTATTCCCTTAAATTGGCATTTATTTGGCACAACAACTGACGCAAAAGTCAATATCTTGGGCACTGATGACCAAAGCCGCGACCAATTTAGTCGCCTCTTACATGGCGGTCGCATCAGTCTGTTTATCGGGATTTTTGGCATTATCATTACCTATCCCCTCGGTTTGCTCATCGGTGGAATTTCGGGCTATTTCGGCGGTGTGACTGATAGCATCATTATGCGCTTGGCAGAAGTGCTAATGACTTTCCCTAGTATTTATCTTTTGGTGACTTTGGGCGCAGTCTTACCAGCGGGTTTAAGTAGTACCCAGCGCTTTTTGCTGATTGTGGTGATTACTTCGGTTATTAGCTGGGCTGGTTTAGCACGAGTCATTCGAGGACAAGTACTATCACTTAAAGAACGAGAATTTGTCCAAGCATCACGCGCGATGGGCGCAAACCCACTTTATATAATCCTTCGCCACGTCTTGCCGCAAACGGCTAGTTATGTAGTTATCTCTGCTACTCTTGCAATCCCCAGCTTTATTGGTGCAGAGGCAATACTAAGTCTCATCGGCTTGGGAATTCAACAACCAGACCCCTCTTGGGGCAATATGCTTTCTCTGGCTAGCAATGCTTCCATTTTGGTACTGCAACCTTGGTTAATTTGGCCGCCGGCTGTGTTGATTATTCTCACAGTGCTAGCATTCAACTTACTCGGTGATGGGTTGAGAGATGCACTCGACCCTCGGAGTTTAAGAAGATAAGCGTTTAGAATAGGAAATGCGATCGCCGAAATAGCAAATGCGAACCCCGAAGTAACAAATGCGAACTCCGAAATAACAAATGCGATCGCCGAAATAGCAAATGCGAACGCTAAAGTAACAAATGCGATCGCTGAAATAGCAAATGCGATCGCCAAAGTAACAAATGCGAACTCCGAAGTAACAAATGCGAACTCCGAAGTAACAAATGCGAACTCCGATGTAACAAATGCGATCGCTCTACTCTACTGCTGTAAAACCCAACGGCGAAAAAGTTCTACCATAATCCGCCAGTTTCCCTGAATTTCCTCAACTACATCATGACGCTTCAGAGTATTCAGCGCTTCCTGTAAATCAGCGTCGTTCATACCTGTAGACTGAGCTAAGGCATCCAGACTTATCCCCTCTGGGTGAGGTGCAAGTACTCGTACAATTGCTTGTTGACCCTCAGCACCCCGCGCCGCCTGACCCCAAACCCCATCAAAGTAGTAGCGTCCCCGCTTGAAAAACTCAGGGTCATTAATAACTGCTTCCACATCTTCTACTGTGAAAACTGGGTCACGCGATCGCCCTTGCTCAAAAACAAAGTCATTGTAGCCGCGTACTAGCTGGAAACCCAGCAGTTGCACTAAATATGGCTGGCCGTATGTCAAAGCATAAATTTCATCTAAAGCTTCCGGCATATAGTCGAGAGGGAAGTCTTCATTACCTGGGTTAGCTAAAATTTGGCGAGTAGCTGCACGTTCTTGAAAGCCTACATGAATAGGAATGACGCTGGCAAAGAAGGGTTGAAAATAATCTGCTGTCATCTCCTCTAAAGTGTGCAAACCAGCAAATGCAAAGGCGATTTTAGAACTCATTTGCACTAAACCCCGCAGAAAACCCATAAAGTCGATAGGGATTTTTTTCGCCTCTATTAAATCTTCAATTTTCTCAAACTCGTCTAAGGCAATGATTAACCCACCCTCTAGCTTTGCTTCCACCTGTTTTAAATAGCGTTCAAAAGTCCGGTAGGGAAGATTTAGTAAATCAGTGTCAGCTGGTGGTGGAAGTTTTACAGTTTGAGAAATTTCATCACAAATTGCCATTAGCACTTCACCCACACCTTGGGGGCTATCTCCCAAACGTAGCAAGTTGACATAAGCTAGCTGTATTTGTGAGCCTAAACAGTTAGCAGCGTTAACCAGAATAGAGGTTTTACCCATCCGCCTGTGACCGTAGAGAACTACAGACTGAAGTTGATTACCCATGACCCAGAGTTCTTCTAACTGTCTGATAATATCTTCTCGCCCAATAAAGAGATGACCTTGAACCGGGTCGCCTACAACATAAGGATTAACCACAGGCTTGGTGATGGAAATCTCTCCCACTTCACCAGCGATTTGTAAAAGGCTTTTTTGCCAAGTTTGAGCGATATCTATAATTAACCCTTGCTCTGCTTGCGGCAAGGTGTCGGCTTGATTTAGGATTTTTGTCAGTTCGCCTAATGCTCGATTGAGAGCTAAAGACCTGGCTGAACGTGAGACACTGCGATTAATAAACTGGACATCCTCAACAACTCTACGCAGATTAGCAAGGACTTTCCAAGTAATTGGACGTAAAAGCGGTTCCTGGGGAAAAGGAGGAACTTGGATAGCAGCAATAGAGGCTGGTTTTTTAGCTTTGTGAAACAGCGCTAGAGTTTGAGCAAGGGTATACATTTCCTCGCCATAGAGAAGAGAATGCACTACAGCAAAAGCAATACAGGCTTTTGCTGGTTCTTTTTCATGCAGATGCCAGAAACCAGCAGCAGCACGGGCAGGAGTACTTGACTTTGGCGTTTGATCTAAAGAAACTGAAGCCAAATGTACTATATTCCAATCAAAAGGATTTGCTACTAGACGAGAGACATTCCAAATAATTTGCTCTGAGGGGATTTTGGCAAGTACTCTATTGACTGCTTGCACAACAGGAATGAATTGTAGAGTATATGCCAGCAATTCATTAGTATTATGTAAACCTATTTCCCAATCATTTTGCAACCAATTTTGCAAGCGCCAGACAAGATTAGGAAGGGGAAGCGGGGTGATGCGGGGGAGTAGCCAACTACTGTTTTGGATGATTCGCAAGTTTAAAAGTGAGCCAATAAGCCAGGTTTCTGGACGCAGTACCGCCACGCTGAACGCCACGCTGAACGCCACGCCTCCCGCTACGCCTCCCGCCACACTTTCCCCCGCCACGCCTCCCACGCCCAACGCCACGCCCAACGCCACGCCTCCCACGCCCAACGCCACGCCTCCCACGCCCAACGCCACGCCCAACGCCACGCCGAACGCCACGCCTTCCAAGCCTCCCACGCCCAACGCCACGCCCAACACCACGCCCAACGCTACGCCTCCCACGCCTAACGCTATGCTGAACGCCACACCTACCGCCACACCTACCGCCACACCTAGCGCAACGCCTACCGCAACGCCTAGCGCAACGCCTACCGCAACGCCTAACGCCACGCTGAACGCCACGCCTACCGCCACGCTGAACGCCACGCCTACCGCCACGCCGAACCAGTCAACGGGAATGTTTATTGCCTGAAAAATTAAACCTATAGCTAAAGGTGTAATTACTGTTAAAACTAATCCTTGAAAAAGTAACTGACGTTGGATAGCATTTTGACGCAATAACTCCCATCCCTTCCGCCAATTCATTTCCTCTTCAGGAATATACCCACCCCCGAATGTATCCACATACCACCGTAAAGCTTGCGGAAAGAAAAACACCCAATACAAAAGGCGCAGATAATCTAAAGGGTTCCACAGCGAGAGGGGACGCTTCAACTTGGGCGCTAAGTCTAGGCGGGGTACAGGGTTCATTATTCAACCTCCATTATTCTTAATGAATGAAGAACCTAACCCCCCAGCCCCTTCCAGGGAAGGTGGAATAAGAGTAATCTTGCTCTCCTCCACTTGTAGGCTACCGTGTACGCACAAATCGTAGTTACTTTGAGATCCGGGTTTTACCCCCCTTAATCCCCCCTTGTAAAGGGGGGAAACAAGAAAATCTAGTTCCCTCCCCTTTCCAAGGGGAGGGTTAGGGTGGGGTAATTCGATAACTTGTGTGTACACCGTAGCCCCTTGTAGGGGAGAGATAAAAGCGGTGTCATTCATTGCAAACTCTCCACATACTGCGAATAAGTTCGATAACACAATTGCATCAGTTTGCGAGGATGTCCGCCACTTTCTTGGATGAGTTGGATGATTTCATCTTCAGTAAAACTCACAGAAGTTCTAGCCAAACGGTTGGTAATAAAAGCACGCATAGTAAATTCATCCCAAGGATGAATGTGTTCCTCTTGGCAAATACCTGCCAACGGAGAAGTATTACCTTGCTCCTGACTATCGTTAAAAAGGTTATTCAGGGGTTCGGTGGCAGCTAAAATCAGCTTCAACGGAGCATTACTTCCTTCGGCTAAACCGCGCAAATAATCCCTTATGTTACGAGTAAAACCTTCGCTTGTAAGCTTTCCTACATTGTCTATAGCCAGTAGTATTTTACAACTTCGCAAATTGCGGGTTAACTGATAGTCTTTACTGTCAGGTATACCGATCTCGTGGCACAATTCACTATAAAATTGGCTTTCATTATGAAGTAAATTCAGGTCTAAGAAAACTGGCTGACGTTCACTTTTGAGAAAGTTTTTCGCCTGTTGGTTAATCATCCATAGCAGCGAAGATTTGCCAATTCCCTCTTCCCCAATTAAAACGATACTACTACCGCTATTTAGTACCTCAAATATTCGTCGGATTTCGCGCTCTCGGTCAAAAAATAGATACTTTTCTTCTACTCTGCCACTAAAAGGAATGAAGGGATTTTGATTTAGCTCAGATACAGTATTATTACTTAACTCTGAAGAAGTAGTATAATTTGGTTTTGGCGCAGTGATATAAGATAGTTTTTTATTAGGGTAATTAAAATTTTTATCAAAAAAGTTTTCAAGTTCTTCCCTAAAATTCCTTTTATCAAAGTCGTCTATATTTAAAACTTTCTTAATTTTATCAATTAATTTTTTACCTATTTCTCTAAAATACTGTTCTGTATATGGTTTGCCAGTAGGTTTATATATTTTACAAGTCATATCGCCATAATCCATACCTTGCCAACTTAGTAGAAAAACTTTTTCTTCTAACTTGCTCAGTAATACTACTTTTCCTTTCCTCTCCTCAAATATTTGCCTAATAGATTCTAATGCTTCTTCAGCTTCCATTTAACCTGATTGAGTTGGTAGAATAAAGTTAACACTTAGATATAAGTTTATTATTTTACAGCAAAACCTACATAATCCTACGTCTATGTAGATATTCTTTGTATTTATGACCTAATCCTACGTTTACCTACATCCTACGTATAACTATGGACTACAGGCGAATATAGAGACATCGAAACAACAGAGGAGTGCAAAACGATGTCTACTTACTATCCTGGAAATGAAAATTTAGCTGCACAGCAACAGCCAATAGTTCAATCTCTAGATGTTCTCAGTCAGTCAAACAATACAGAACAACTTCTCGATATCGCTGAAAATATTACTGCTGCCTTAAGCAAATCAGATACAGTGGAATTAGTTCAAGCTGGGGGTCAGACAGCAGAAAATATTTTTAAGGTCTTAGTCCAATATGGTGGTAAACCAGTTGCAATTATCCTGGCTACTGCTGTTCTGATTGCAGCTACTTCTATACCCATATTAGCTGTAAAAGTATCTCTGGGTCAGATAACTCAAATCGATAATATTTCACAGACAAAATGATAGTTTTGTGTTGGGTTTTGCTTTGCTTAACCCAACCAACATTTTACTGTTCATTTAATACAAAAGGGCGGACAAGATGCCCACCCCACAAGAAGGTTAGAAAGAATTAAGAACTTTTTGCTAATATCGAATTCGCGGATCTACATAAGCATTTAAAATATCAATCAGAATGCTGGCACTGACAACGATCGCACCAAAAAAGACCAACACTCCCTGGACTGTGGGATAATCGCGATCGGCGATCGCTTGATACAGTCGATTCGCTAACCCAGGCCAAGAAAATGTCACCTCTGTCAAAATCGCCCCACCTAACAGAGATGCAAAAGTTAATCCCAACACTGTAATTACTGGGATTAGAGCATTCTTTAAGGCATGGGAGGCTAAAATCTTATTTTCACCAATACCTCTAGCTCTAGCGGCTTCTACATAATCTGCTTGCAAGGTTTGCTTTAAATTCACTCGCACAATTCGCTCAAAAATCCCACTCAGCAAAATTCCCAAAGTCAGACTCGGTAGGGCGAGATGGTGCAAAGATGTGAAAAACTGGGTGAGATTTCCACCGAGTAAGCTATCAATTGTATACAACCCAGTCACGGTAGTGGGAGCCGGAAGATTAGGCGGAAAGCGGTTGGAATTGGGAAACCAACCCAGTTGGACTGAGAAAATCAACTGCAAAAGCATTCCCGCCCAAAACATGGGGAGTGCGTAGGTGATAATCCCAAACAAGCGCCCACCAATATCAAAATATGTTCCAGGACGAGAAGCTGAAAGAGTCCCAACCGCAATTCCGACGATGAGTGCAACCGCCATACTACAAACTGCTAACTCCACTGTCGCCGGGAAATATTGCCCAATTATGTCCCAAACATTTTGTCCGCGACTCATTAGAGACGTTCCCAAGTCAAAGCGCAGTATGCTTCCCAAATAATTTAGGTACTGTAGCCACAAAGGAAAGTTTAAACCTAGTTGTTTTCGCAATTCTTCTTTGGCAGCTTCTGGCGCACGTCCACCAAGAATTGCATCTGCGGGATCTCCTGGTGTTGCTCTTAATAAGAGAAAGACAATGGTGATAATTGTTAATAGCTGAAGTGGTGCGAGAAGCAACCGAGAAACTATGTAATATTGTAAAGCTTTAGAGCGAGACATATTTTAGTTATTTGTTATTTGTCATTTACTATTTGTCATTTGTCATTTGTCATTTGTCATTTGTTTAGAAACCTTGATTTTGCAGAAGGGAAATTCGTGAATTGCCCTTACTGCGTGTAGTTTTGCGTAAGTCCTAACTTTCCTGAAAAACTCCAAATTTCAAAATAGACAAGATTTAACTCTTTACTAATGACTAATGACCAATGACTAATGACTAATGACTACTTTTTAATTGTCTGGTAAACCAGAATTTGGGTTGGGTTAAGTTGTACGCTATTCACACCTTTTTGAGCAAATACATAGTCTTTGCTTTGCCATAAAGGAACATAAGGTACATCAGCAGTTACTTGCTTTTGAATTTCTGCAAAAATTTTCTGACGTGCTTCGGGATTTAGTTCTTTGCGTTGTTGATCGATCAGTTTATTCATCGCTTCGTTATAGTAGAACGAACCCTGAGTTTGACTGCCTCCATCTTCACATCCTTTAGCAACTGAACCTTTGTCACAAGACAAAAACGGCTGGACGTAATTATCTGGATCTAAAAAGTCTGGATACCAATCAAGTAAAGCTCCTGGATATAATCCTTTGGCAATGTCTTTAAAAAATGTCGGCCCTTCAGCAGGGGTAACTTCAAATTGCAGAATTCCATCCATTTTGGCATCCACAAGAGATTTGAGCGTCTGTGCTGCCAAGCTACGAGTAGGTGAACTAGAAGGATACCAAATTTGGACTTTTGCGGGATTTTCTTTGGAGAAACCAGCAGTAGTTAACAATTTTTTAGCTTGATCAAAGTTAGCATCGCCATAAGCATCTTTGAATAATGGCACAGAAACATTAAATGTTGTGGGAATCATGCTATAAAGCGGATCTGCTTGACCAAGTAAGGCTCGCTCATTTAAGAGTGGACGGTCAATTATTGACGCGATCGCTTGTCTAACTTCTAATTTATCTAAAGGCTGCTGATTCCGGTTCAATACCAGATAGCTTACTACACTACCTTCAGCTGCGATCGCTTGCCAATCCCCTTTTTTACCACCTTCTTCTAAGCTCCGATTTTGATCTGGCTGTAGTGACAGATAAGCCACATCTACAGCGCCTGTACGGAAAGCATTAAACAAATTAACCGGACTAGTTTGAATTTGGAGGTTAACACCTTTGTTAGCTGGTTTTTCTCCCCAATATTTATCAAACGTATCAAATCTTATTGAATCAGTACCATACTGCGCCAACTTGTAAGGGCCAGTTCCCACAAAAATATTCGGCTTAAATTTACCAGCACCGAGTTCGTAAGCTTTTGGCGAAACTGCACATACCCCAGGAAACGCCAACAGTGAAGGAAAGGCTGCAAAAGGCTTTTTCAGCTTAATGGTTAACTCATACTCACTTGTACTTTTTACCGAATCTACTATATCACCTAGTAAGAATGAAGGTTTTCCTTTATTTTGAATAAAGCGGTTGATGGTAAACGCCATTGCTTCGGCGTTGAAAGGAGTCCCATCGTGAAAAACCACTCCCTGACGTAAGGGGATGGTATAAGTTAAGGCATCTTGACTGACTTTAGGTAATGCTGTTGCAAGCTGGGGCTTAATTTCCGTGCTTCCTGGTTCGTAGGTGTAGAGGCGATCGCTCATATTAAACACCAAACCCAAGGATGCTAACTCATAAGCATCAGCCGGATCAAGGGTTCTCGGCTTTGCTGTTGTACCTATAGTAATACGACCATCACCTGTAGGGCTATTTACAGAACCCGATGGTGGCGTAGAAGGCTGTGGACGAGGAGCGCAACTAACAACTAAAAATAAACATAGACAGAACAAAGATAGGAATTGTGTAATCCGACCCCACCGTTGCACGGACAAGGAAAACCAGGTCATACAGTTAAATTTCATGTAATGAGAAGTCAGTGATTATACTATATATTTGCTAATTTTATAGAAAATTTTACAATTAATTACTACTCTAGATAGTTTTTATAGAGGATTTTGCTAATATATATAAATTTATGTGTATTCAGGATGATTAAGTAAAAATACTTTAAAGCCTATAGTATATAGAAGGTTAGTATGTATAAATTTACTACTGTCTTTATATTAAAAAAATAGCTAAAGCCCTGGTAATAAGTGTAGATGAGTTATTAAGAGGTATTACTTAAAAGTGCTTCAAGAACAACAAGAAGAGAAATGGATAAATGATATTCGGAAATATTGCCAATCATTAAATATATCAATTAATGATTTATACAAAATTGTAACTGATTTAAAAGTGTCTCCAATGATTCGTGGCAAAGCATTTGAATTTTCTACATACGCTAGATTAAAGCAAATTTTGCCTGGCGAAAAATGGATGGTAACAAAGCCTATGATGAATGCACAAACTGGAACACATGATATTGATATAAAATTGGAACATAAAGACACGCGGAAAATAATATCTATTGAGTGTAAGTTAGCTAAAAAAGGAGATTTTAAAGTACTAAAACAGAATAAAAGTGGTCTTGGTCAGAAAGGTGATTATTTGATACCTGTTAAGTGTATGCGTTCACGAACTACTAAGAGTAATGATAAAGCCTTAGCAGCAGCAAACAAATTTAATGTTTCTCTTGATGCTTTTATTACACATAGCGACCAATATCGTACATCTAGTTTTCATGTTGTTGCTACATCTATTGGCAATGCTTTTTATGAAACAGGTGAAGATGAAGAGGCAAACATATCATATAGATTTAGTCCTACTCAGGAAGGAATGGAATTTATAAAAAAGCTAAATCCTCCTCATCTTACCGAAGCATTTATACAAGAATTTGTTTACAACAAAGTTTATCTTGCTAGTTCTTTTGATATAGTTGTCTCACACGAAACAGGGATTATTTGTGGAAGAAAAAAATGCCTAGACAAGTCTAATTGTGGTTTTATACCTAACTATCCAGTTATTAATTTTGGCAATGTTCAAAATTTAGAATCAACAGAAGTTCCCTATCCAAAAAATAAATGGATAGAAATAGAAAAATGCGAAGCTTTCTTTGAAGAATTACTTCTAAAGCTTTAGACTATTACTAACCAATTTATATTGATTATTGATATACAATTATTCAAACTTTTAAAACTAACTGTTCATAATTTTGAGAAGTAGAGTCAAAAGAAGAGTAGTTTAATATAAAAATTTCTTTCCCCTTATATCGTTCGCCTTTAAAATTATCTTGTTTACTCTTTCCATTCTTTTGATCGTCGGTTCTATTAATTGTATAGTTCCATTCTTTGTCGTGTATTTCTAATGCCCATTCATATAGATTTCTAATTTCTTCGCTATTATCGTAAGTTATAAGAAATTTTATTCTCTCCTTATGTCTGTTTAATATTTGGCAGAGCCTTAAATGATCGTCTTTAGAAAATGAATGAGCATAAAATTTATCTTGATCCGCATTGAAATAAGGAGGATCAATAAATAAAAAAGCTCCATTAGGTACAGATTCGATAACTTCTTCAAAGTCAAGATTAGTAATTTTAACATTTTGAAGTTTCTCCGAAGTTCGACGTATGTTTCTGGGCCAATTCTCTGGACGCATACTGTATTTATCACCATATCCCCAATAACAGTTTTGATGCTTCATAATCCCAGAGTAGGAGGTTCTATTAAGGTAAAACCATCTACCAGCTTGTTCTAATTTATTTTGTGGGATAAATTGATTTTTGTAATATGTATGTCTTTCTTTAGTAGCTGATTCCCCTGCTAAAAATTTTATTAATTCTTCTGGTTGATCTCGAATTATTAATAAGGTATTTATTAATAATTCATCAATATCATTGAGCCAGTTAATATTAACTTTATCTTTTACAAAAAAAATAGAACCACCCCCAGCAAAAGGTTCAGCATAATAGGAGTGAGAAGGAATATGATTAAGAATCAAATTGCGGGCATAAAATTTGCCACCAGGATATCTAAATGGTGAGTTTATAGCCTTGTTCATAATTACCTAAATTATATACGTTATTTGTTAACTATATTATACATAAAAATTTGTTGTCAACTTGCAAAAACAAAATTAGTAACTTAAAAATTAAATATTATTAATTTATTTTTTGTACTGAAGTTAAATTATAAATAGCTATTTATTTTATTAAAGCGTAGAGAATAAACTAAAGTAACCTTAAATAGTCTTAATTTAAAATATCATTATTTATACATAATTAACAAATAATATACGATATCGTAAACAGCAGATTGAAAGTTTAATAGTGAGACTAAGATCGTGAAGTATTTCTTTCTATCTGAGGGATGGGCAGTTGCTAGAGTCTGGGCATCTGATGGACTCTGGCAAGTAACTGCATGGCGGCGGCAACCAGATATTCAGCGAATGAATATTTGTTTAGTGGAAGAAAACGAATTGCTATGGCTTTATCGAGTTGAAGAAGCCATTTTAACCGTAGAAGTGAAACCGACAATACCAGTCACAGCTGGTACTACCATAGGTCAAGTAGTACTCAAGCGTTTGATGAGTGCTGAACAGGTAATTGAACGCTTAAACACAGCTGAGGCGAAATGCCAACTGCAAAATATCCAGTTGGTGGTTCAGTAGGATTGGCATTGGGCATTGGGCATTGGGTATTGAACATGAAAAAGAGACAAGGGAGACAAGGAAGAGGGGGGAGACAAGAGAGAGACTTGTTCAATAATTTCCCCTTGTCCCCCTTGTCCTCCTGCCTCCCTTCTCCCTACCCCCTTGCTCCCCTTAATAAAGTTAAATGATAAGTAAATTTAATCTCCAAGAGGGATTGGTAGCGAAAAAACTTTGAGATGCTACGCGATCGCATCAATTTACACGCTTGCAAACAATTCCATCAATAGTTACACTTTTTAAAACATTCTCATTTTTTGCTTGGCGGTGGCTACCCTACAAGGTAAACCTCCCGAAGCGAGTAAGCATTGTCAAAGCACCCACGCTGTCTAACTTATAAGACTAACTGTGGTAGTACTCTGGCTCTGGCAATAACAAAAAACAAGAGAGAGTTTTCTGAGTGGCGAATTTCGTTCCTTAGAATCTCAGTAAGAAAATTGCTTTGTAAACTAACTCATCGAGGAGGAGCGTAGTCGATGGGACTACCCTGGTACCGAGTACATACAGTCGTTCTGAATGATCCAGGGCGGCTGATTTCTGTACACCTGATGCACACAGCCTTAGTAGCAGGCTGGGCTGGTTCGATGGCACTCTACGAACTGGCTGTTTATGACCCTAGCGATCCAATTCTCAATCCGATGTGGCGGCAAGGGATGTTCGTCCTGCCCTTCATGTCGCGTTTGGGCGTTACCCAATCTTGGGGTGGTTGGAACGTTACTGGTGGCCCAGCAAGTGATCCTGGCTTTTGGTCATTTGAAGGCGTTGCTGCGGCTCACATTGTTCTTTCCGGTCTTTTATTCCTAGCTGCCGTATGGCATTGGGTTTACTGGGATTTGGAACTCTTTAGAGATCCCCGCACTGGTGAACCTGCTCTAGACTTGCCAAAAATGTTTGGCATTCACCTGTTCTTATCTGGTCTACTTTGTTTTGGTTTTGGTGCTTTTCACGTCACCGGACTATTTGGGCCGGGGATATGGGTTTCTGACGCTTATGGTATAACTGGGGCTGCCCAGGGAGTAGCACCGGAATGGGGCCCAGATGGTTTTAACCCATATAACCCTGGTGGCATTGCGGCTCACCACATTGCTGCTGGTGTTGTTGGTATTATTGCAGGGTTATTCCACCTCACAGTTAGACCCCCCGAACGGCTCTACAAAGCCCTACGGATGGGGAACATTGAAACAGTACTTTCTAGCAGTATTGCAGCAGTCTTCTTTGCTGCCTTCGTTGTTGCTGGTACTATGTGGTACGGAAACGCTGCCACTCCCATCGAATTGTTTGGCCCTACCCGTTACCAATGGGATCAAGGCTACTTCCGTCAAGAAATTCAGCGCCGCGTCCAAACTGACGTTGCTCAAGGTGCAACCCTTGACCAAGCTTGGTCGCAGATTCCTGAAAAACTGGCTTTCTATGATTACGTCGGTAATAGCCCCGCTAAAGGCGGTCTATTCCGTACAGGGCCGATGGTGAAGGGTGATGGTATTGCCCAATCTTGGCAAGGTCACGCCGTATTCAAAGATTCTGAAGGACGGGAATTGACCGTGCGTCGTCTCCCCAACTTCTTTGAAACCTTCCCAGTAATTTTGACCGATGCTGATGGAATTATCCGCGCTGACATTCCTTTCCGTCGGGCAGAATCAAAGTATAGCTTCGAGCAATCTGGTGTCACCGTCAGCTTCTATGGTGGCGATCTGAATGGTAAAACCTTTACAGAACCAGCTGATGTGAAGAAGTATGCTCGGAAAGCTCAAGGTGGCGAAATCTTTGAATTTGATCGCGAAACCTTGAACTCTGATGGTGTATTCCGCACCAGTCCTAGAGGTTGGTTTACCTTTGGACACGCTGTATTTGCTTTGCTGTTCTTCTTTGGTCATCTCTGGCATGGCTCTCGGACAATCTACCGAGACGTATTTGCCGGTGTTGATGCGGATCTAGAAGAGCAAGTTGAGTGGGGGCTGTTCCAGAAAGTGGGTGACAAGTCAACCCGCCGGAAGGAAGCTCTCTAATTTAAGTACTGAGTTCTGAGTGCTGAGTTCCGAGTTAAGGCTCTGACTCAGCATTCGGTGACTCAATACTCAGAACTTTAATTACTGGCTGGATAGGCAGGAATTCATAATATGGAAAGCGTTGCGTACATCTTGATTTTTACTCTGTGTATAGGTACTATCTTTTTTGCGATCGCATTTCGCGAACCCCCTCGCTTTGAGAAACCAAAAGATAAGTAGATCCTAATTACCAGACCTTTAGCTGATTTAAAGAAGTTAGTATCCGTTGCTACTAATTGTAGGGGCAACGGATATTATTGTGTTTGTCCTTTGTTAATTTTAAATACTAAGTAAATAACCAATCATTTTTATATTGTGATATAATTTCCAATCTTGGGAGTAGATATGTGTTAATACTAGCTTTTCTGCGCTAGGATGAAAAAGGATGTTAGGTGTAAACTGCCATAGAACTGCTTACATAGTACATCGCGCTTGTCGCACAACCTTTACGGAGACTAGAACCAGGAACAAATCAGCATGGTCAATCAGAATTTAACCGCTACAGAAATTGGATTCACTCACGAAGATTTCGCTGCTCTACTTGACAAATACGATTATCATTTTAGCCCTGGCGATGTTGTGCCAGGAACAGTTTTCAGTATAGAGCCGCGCGGCGCTCTGATTGACATTGGTGCTAAAACCGCAGCATATATTCCTATACAAGAAATGTCTATTAACCGGGTGGATAGCCCGGAAGAAGTCTTACAGTCAAACGAAACGCGTGAGTTTTTCATCCTTACCGATGAAAACGAAGATGGTCAATTAACCCTTTCCATTCGCCGTATTGAATATATGCGGGCTTGGGAACGTGTGCGACAGCTGCAAGCAGAAGATGCCACTGTCCGTTCTGGCGTGTTTGCAACCAATCGCGGTGGTGCATTGGTAAGGATTGAAGGATTACGTGGCTTTATCCCAGGTTCTCACATCAGTACTCGCAAACCTAAAGAAGAATTGGTAGGCGAAGAACTGCCATTGAAATTCCTAGAGGTGGATGAAGAACGTAACCGCTTAGTTCTATCTCATCGTCGGGCGTTGGTTGAACGCAAGATGAACCGCCTAGAAGTCGGGGAAGTAGTAATTGGTACAGTTCGTGGTATCAAACCCTACGGTGCTTTCATCGACATTGGTGGTGTAAGTGGTCTACTACACATTTCTGAGATTTCCCACGAACATATTGATACGCCTCATAGCGTGTTCAATGTCAATGATGAAGTGAAAGTGATGATCATTGACTTGGATGCAGAAAGGGGTCGCATTTCCCTATCTACCAAGCAGCTAGAACCCGAACCCGGCGACATGATTAAAAACCGGGATTTGGTTTACGATAAGGCAGAAGAAATGGCTGCTAAATATCGTGAACAACTGTTAGCCAAGCAACAAGGTGCTACTGCTGCGCCTGCTGCACCTGCTGATGTTTTAGCAGAAGAAGATATTCCACCAGCAACAGAAATTGAAGACGAGATCCCACCAGCAGCAGAACTAGAAGAAGAAATTCCACCAGCAGCAGAAATTGAGGAAGTAACCCCAGTAGTTGCGGAAGTTCAAGAAGAGATTCCAGCAGCCACGGAAACTGAAGAAGAAATTCCAGCAGCTATTGAAGAATAATACATTTTATAGTTTTACTTGTTTTTAAGTAAGAGTATTAAATCATTGTATAAAGAGGGAAAAACCCTCTTTTTTTATGTGGAAAATTAGGAACAGTTAGGGGTTAGGAATAAAAACTCATAACTTCTGACTAAATAAGTGGGGTGAAATATTGTGGCAACTATTAAATGTAGAAAAATCACTTTTGATAATATTCAGGCAATTTTGTTTGACAAAAACGGTACTCTAGAAGATTCAGAAACGTATTTGCGATCGCTCGCACAAAAGGCAACAAGATTAATAGATGCTCAAATCCCTGGAACTGGGGAACCCCTATTAATGGCATTTGGCATCAATGGCAATCTTCTAGATCCGGCAGGCTTAATATCGGTAGCGAGTCGCCGCGAAACAGAAGTTGCGGCTGCGGCATATATTGCCGAAACAGGGAAAGGATGGTTTGAGTCCTTAAAAATAGCCCGTCAAGCTTTGGATGAAGCAGAAAAATACATCGAACAAACTCCTTCACCGCTATTTGTGGGTAGCTTAGACTTGTTGAAATACTTACGCAAAGGAGGCTTAAAACTCGGTATCCTCTCAGCGGCAACAACCGATGAAGTAAATAAGTTTGTAGCGCATCACCAATTAAGCGATTATATCCAGTTAAAAATGGGAGTAGATGAGGGACCGAGCAAACCAGATCCAGTCCTATTTTTGCAAGCTTGCGAAGCATTGGGAGTTGAACCAGGTGCTACCTTGATGGTAGGTGATGCAGTTGGCGATATGCAAATGGCACGTAATGCTAAAGCCGCAGGTTGTATTGGTATCACTTGGGTGGGTAAGTCAGATAATGTCCGAGGTGCAGATGTGGTGATTAATCAACTTGATGAAATCCAGATTTTAGAAGATTAGCAGCCTTAACAAGTAGAATTCGCAGAGGTTACGGGCACACAAACAAGAGTTACACCGATTTGGGCTAAGGTTAAATCAAGAGTCTGAAACCCGCCTGCGCGGGTTTTGACTTTATAGATGCGGTTTAGTTTATAACAGCCGATTTTAGGTTAAGTTGACTAAAGCGAAATATCTTGCTGATATCATACTATTTTTCTTAAGTCAAGGAAAACAGGCTAAAATATTAATTACTTTTCACAATTGCGAAACAAGCCATGCAAAACACAGAAACGACGTTAAGGCTTCGCCTGTGGACAGTTGAAGAATACCATCGGATGGCTGAGGCTGGGATTTTTGGTGCAAATGAACGAGTAGAACTCCTAGAAGGAAAGATTATTTGGATGATTGCTAAAGGGACAGCCCATCGTTCAGCAGTGGGGAGAACAGATAGATTACTGCAAAATAGTTTGAGAAATCGGGCTTGGGTATGTATTCAAGACCCAGTAAAGTTAAACGCACGATCTGAACCAGAACCGGATATAGCTGTCGTTAAAGTAGATCCACTAGACTACGCAGACCACCATCCCACTCCAAAAGAAGTTTATCTGATTATTGAAGTAGCAGATAGCAGCCTGAAACTAGACTGCGAAATCAAAGCTAAAGCCTACTCGCAAGCGGGAATTACAGATTATTGGGTGTTAGATGTGGTTAGTCGTCAATTGCACGTCTTTCGAGAACCAACTCAGGATGGCTATCAAAATGAAGTGATTTTGGCAGAAGATGCGACTATTTCACCTTTAGAGTTTCCTGATTTGAGCATTACGGTTTTAGAAATGTTACCGCCCGTAATTGTGATTGGATCTTAGTTGAGAGTTAATTTTATCAAAAAAAACGTATTTAAGCCCGCTGTACCCATCTCCAAAGTAGCAAAATAAAGTTATTTTCTAATATTAATATTATTTATTTTTGTCCCAATAATTGATTGTTCTTTATCCTTAATTAAAAATTTAGAACTATTAATTCTCATAACTTCATAATTTTCTACCATAAGTACCGAACTTAAAGTAGCTATCATATCTGCAATGGATATCTTAAAAACTAGTGGTATCCTTAAGTTCAAAAAGGATTTTGGCATAGTTTTAACATTTAAATATAATTTTTTTTGACTTACGTACCATACCCCAGTAAATTTATTCCCTGTTATAAGTTCTTTCGGTTTAGAGAAAAGCAATGTTTGAACCGTGGTTTGTTCATAAGTCATATCATCTTTAAATTCAATAGTAACTTTTTCGGAAGACGTATCAAAACGCCATTTTCCAAAAAGTAAAATTTCTATTTCTATATCAGAATGCTTACTATTACTCATGTTTATCCTCAAATTAGCTTTAGCTCTAATTTTTCCTATTCTTAATAAATGTGCGATTATCACATAAGGAAGTTTCGTGACAAGTTTTTATACGAGAAAAGAATAAATGCATCTGCCAAACTAACCAAGACTTGACCCGCCAAGCTCCCATTGAAAGGTGTTCTGTAGATGATTTTGGGGATAAGTCAAAACTATGTTGATCGTAGTGTAACCATTGAGCTGGCAAGTGTCCCATCGGTGTCATAGGGGACAATTTAAAAGTTAGTTGCTCATAGTCTAACCAGTTTCCCTCTGTTCGCCAACCAAGGCGATCGCCAAGTCTTTTTTCTGTTTCGTAATCTACCTGGCCACCCATTTCGCTCCAGATAGTTTGCTGAACAGTAAAGCCGAAATAGCCATAACTATATTGATCCCAAAGTTGATCGATAGTGTGAAGGTCTTGACAAGAAAAGTTATCAATATCTTCTTTATAAACTTCATTCCAATAATTTTTACTCATGACTTTTAGCATTATTTTAGTGGTTTCAATATCAGCCTCTTTCCAATGATGTTGTGCTAAGAGATACCGCAATTGGGTATAATCAATACCTTTATTGCTGGGAAATGTTTTTGGCAACGTAACATTGTTATTAGTCAGTCCTATCAATCCTGTTTCTTCAACAGGAGATAGAGAATCTGTAGAGACAAAATTTACTTCTGCTATATCTAGCGCTTTTCTTTGATCTGTTAGTTGCGTGGATATATAGTTAGATATTAAATCAATGCCCTTATCTAAAAAGACACCATTTTCGCTCAAATCAAAATTATGGATTTGCCAATCTAATAATTGAGATTGAATAAAAGCATCTTTTAATCTGGCTTTTTTCTCATAACTTGTCACCATAAAATCGAGAAAACTTTCAGAAATAGCCTCGTTTTTTTCCAGGTTAAATAAGTTTGATTGATGCTTTAAAATATTATCTCCTAAATTTTTAATATCTCCAACAGTTGCATAAAAATATTCATCTACCTTTATGACTTCATCTATTAAAGATTGAAAGGGACTAAAGTATTCTTGTAAAGAATTTTCAAGGTTGATTGCAGTGTGGGCAATTTTAGCTATTTCTTGACGAATTTTATGGGCTTTTCTTTGATATTCGTAAATCTCTTGATATACTTCTAAATCTTTTACTATTTGTTGAACAACTTCTTTTTGATTTTTTGTATCTTCTGCAAGATTTTTAATCCCTTCACCAAGCAATTTTATTTTTTCTAGCATTAAGAAATAAGCATTACTCAATAGCAAAACTGCTTTGAGATTTTCTTGCTTTTCCCATGTTAGCTCATCAAGTATTTTCGGATTGTTATGATTTTTTAGCTCTAATTTACTTCTTTCGTCTTCTAAGGTTTTTATAGCCAAATATTTTTGTTTAAATAATTCTTTTAAGTCATCCGCAAGATTTAATAAAAAATTATGATAATTATCCTTATAATTTTCTAAAAAATCAATAATATGACTGTAATCTTTAATAAATAATTGGATTTCCTCAAAAACTTCTCCTTGGCTAATTTCTTCTTTTCGCTTAATTATCCCGCCAAGTTGATGACTATATCGAACGCCTTCTTTAATTAATCTTTGACGTTCTCTAATTTTTTTTTGAACTATTTTTACAGCATTATTTTTTAGAACTGGTAATTGATAGGTTCTTTCATAAATGGAAATAGTCTTGTAAGTAATTAGTTGTCTTTGCTGTCTAGTTAGCATGACCTTGATTTTAAAAAGTAAAAATATTCGTTAAGCTCTTACCCATTTCAACACCTTTGGGTCTTTGTCATAGCGGTAGGTAAAGCCATCATTAGCAGTAATAGACTTCCCAAGGCTAGCCTTACTTCTGATGGTGTTAATGCTACAGTCTGTTAATATCTGCATTTCTTTATGAGAAAGACCTTCGACTGTACCTATCTCAATAGATGTTTCTGGTTTAGTTTGGGATTCATTGTTGGGTAAAACATCTATTGTAATTTCAGGCTTTTTAGGAAGATTAATGACAGCTTCTTTTGCTTTTTGTAGTTGATAATCCTGTACGCTAATAATTTTCCAGCTAGAATCTCCTGATAGTTCCAAAACCCATTGATGATAATTAAATAAACTTTCTCTATGTCCCACACTGATAAAAGTTGTTTTTGTGTTTTGCAACTGTTGATATAAACTCTCTTCATTTTTCAAATCTAAAGCACTTGTTGCTTCATCTAATATAGTAAATCTAGGATGAGTAATTAGTAGTCGTGCAAATGCAAGGCGTTGTTGTTCTCCTAGTGATAATATGTTCTCCCAAGGAACTTCTGTATCAAAGCCATCTACTCGACTCAACAAGTTTTGTAGGTTGACTTGTTGCAAAACTTCTTTGAGTTCTGCATCGGTCATCTTACGAGTTGTATTGGGATAGAGCAATTGTTCACGCAAAGTTCCCAAAATTATATAAGGACGTTGGGGCAAAAATAACACTTCTTCTAATGGAGGTCGTACCAGACGACCAGTACCTGCATTCCACAAGCCAGCGATCGCTCTCAATAGAGAGCTTTTACCTCGACCACTAGGCCCAACAATCAATAAGCCTTCTCCAGGTTGAACAGAAAGTGATAAATCTTCAACAATCACCTGTTCATAGTTGGGTGTTTGTAAAGTGATATTCTCAAAAGCGAGATGGTTTTCTTCTATTGTTTTAATAGTACTTACTTTCTCTGGTTCTTTGGTAACAAATTCTAAAGCATCTGTAAACTCACCCAAACGTTGAACGTAACTAGAAAATCGTCCCGAAGTTGCAAATTCTCTAATTAATTCTGCCATAGCAGTAGCAAACAAATTACAAGCTAAACTGGCTTGAGCAATTTCTCCAAATTCAATTTCACCTCTAATCTGTAAAGGCCCGAATACTATAAATGGAAATATTTGGATAGCCGCCTGATATCCTCTGTTAAAAATATCCTGAGTTAACTCCCAATTAATCTTGCGTTTAGCACTTTGAATAATATTATTAAATCTTTGCTGGATTATATTTAATTCTTTTTTTTCTCCCTGAAAGAAAGCTATTGATTCAGCGTGATTACGTACATGAGTCAGGCTATAAGCATAGTTTGCATCAAATTCGAGTTCCTCTTGTTTAATCTTATTCAATTCTTGAGCCAAATAAACAGCAATTAAATTGCCTATTATCGTATAAACAACCAATACAACTGCAACAAATTGGGAGAGAGACCAGATAATTATTAAAAAAGTTGCCATCTCCAGCACTTTTTCTAGAAAAGTAGCCGAAAACGTGAGAGCATTTCTGATTAAAGGTTCAATTTCTTGGGATATTCGTTGATCTGGATTATCAATATCGGATTTGAAATTGATTTTATAATAGGCACGATTGCTTAAATATTTTTCTAAAACATGATTATTTAGCCATTCATACCAATCAAGAGCGATTTTTTTTCTAACAAATTTAGAAAATCCTACTAAGAGTGTTACGCATATAAGGGCAGCACCATAAACTAATAATGTATTAATAAATTCATTAAAATCTTTTTCTTCAGTAATGATATCTAGCAAATAGCGGCTAACAAAACTATTAAAGGCAGTTACACCGACAAGCATTATTATTAATAATATCAGGATGATGAGCATTCCCCATGCACGAATCACGTCTGAAAATGCTCGTCCCAATGCCTCTGTGGGATACCAGTAAGGCCCTGCGATCGCTTTGATATCTTCCCAAAATTGAGTAAAAGCTGAAGGGGTATTGGTTAGGGATTGATTATGAACGGTTTTAGATTGCATATTCTCGAAATCAGTTAAGACTCTTAAGGCTGACTGAATAATTTTGGTATTTTACTATATTGACTACATTCTTTGTTTTGCAATGCTTTTAGGGTTTTACAGTAATGTGCAAACAAAGTCTATATGTTTTAGCTGTAGGATGTAGCTCGCGGATATTTTTTCCCATCCCATGACAGTAGCGAGCTACTATACGAGAACATAGATTATTTAAAGACCCCATTTTTCCATAACTCTAATACCTCGTTGGCTGTAAAATAACGTTCTTGCTCAACAGCAAGAGATTTGATTACTGAGCGCATTTTTTCATATTGATTTCTGGGTTGGGGATTTTGTAGTTGCTTTTCAAATAGATATTGAAAATTGCTGACTCCACTCCATTTACCGAAGAGAACTTCTATAGTGCTGTAACGCAAAGCAGCATAGCTTTGAGGATCGCTAAACAAAGAATTGACATGGATACCTGATTCGTGGCGTTGAGCAGTTTGAGAGTAAGGGGGAGCAGGACGAATTCCCAGTTGATCAATGTAATCAGTCACTGTGGCGATCGCATCATAATTAATCCCTTTGACTTCGATTCCAAAACGGACTCGCAACCCATTTAATACCTGCTCAATCGCAACATTTCCGGCTCTCTCACCAATCCCGGAAAATGTACCCGATACTAAAGTCGCTCCGGCCATAACGGACTGGAGAGTATTTTCGAGAGCCAAGCCCATGTCATTGTGGTAGTGTACCCCGAAAGCAACGCCTGTTGTACGTTGGAGCAGATCATTAACCCAGATATAACTCTTTTCTGGAGTGAGGACTCCGACTGTATCACAAAGTAAAAAGTTTTCAATATAAGGGCTGCATGAGCGGATACATTGCACTAAAAAGTCAAAATCAGCTCTTGAAGCATCCTCGGCGGCAAAGTCTACCCTAAGACCAGCAACCTTAGTGGCATAGCGCAAATTTTCGACAATTGTATCAATGGCGTTTTGGCGAATTATCTCGATTACTTTTTTAGGGATATCGTCATCAATGGTTTTTCCTTTAAACTCGTTCAACAAACGGATCTGAGGATCTCGCAAAAACAGCAGGCGATCGGAAAGACCATAAAAAAGGATAATGCGCTTAACTCCGTACATTTTTGCTTTATCAATGTACTCCTTTCCCATTAAGGTACAAGCAGTGAGCAGACTATCAAATCCCTCTAATACTAATGATTTGACTAATTCTTCTTCTTGTTTACAAACACTGGGCATGATAGCGAGTCCATCGACTCCCGTTTGAGCAATGGAATAGGCAAGTTTTTGTTTAGTTGGATAAGAGAAGAAGATGCCTGCTTGTTGTTCTCCATCACGCAGGGTTTCATCGGAAATTCTGATAGAAATAGTTTCCATTATACCTATTGCAGAATCATTTTATAGTGGGCTAAAGAAAAGGTAAGAATAGACTATTGAAATACTCTATTCTGCTGTATTTACCATCAAATTATGTAATTGTGCAGCTAATAGTTTGACATTGGGTTCATAAAGCATCTGACCGTGGTTGCCAGGTACAGAAATTACTTTGACAGGCTTTTGAGTATAGGGTTGCCATCCCCAATCGGGTAGATTGTAATCAGAAAAAGCTTGGAGTTCTTGCAAGACAATCTCCTTAACTTCTTGAGCGCGGAATAAAACAATCGGGGCAGAAATTGGATAATTAGGCTGATAATTAGCGTAATTCAGTGTTAGTCCTTTCATTACTTTCATATTGGTTTTGAGTAAAGAAAGTGTGGAGTGTTCCGGTAAAACATTATTTCTGTACAAATACTCTGCCGCTAAATTCCACCTAGCTAGGTCATTAGGTTGAGCAGCTAAATCGTCGTATTGTAGTCTTGAAGAAACTCCCTTTAAAACTTCAATTCGTCGAATTAATTGCCAGATCCAATCAAGCTCTGCTCTATCAGTAAAATACTCAGGCTGAGAAACCAGTCCAGCATCGAAGATAGCTAGTAAACTTACCGTTTCACCTTGCTTTTCGAGTTGGGAAGCAATTTCAAAAGCAACGGCACAACCTGAAGAGTATCCTGCTAATATATATGGGCTTTTCGCTTGCTGTTGACGCAATATATCAATCAATTGATTTGCATGGGTTACTACTGATTCAGGGAGTGCGCTAGAGCCGTCTCTTCCTGGAGTTTCGAGTCCATATACTGGTCGCTCAGTTCCTAAATTAATTGCTAAATCTCGAAAATAGAAGCTGTGTCCGTTTGCGCCAGGAAGAAAAAATAGAGGGGTTGCATTTCCTTGAGGTTGGAATAAAAGTAAATCGGGATTTGACTGTTGAAGCTCAGTATTACAAAGTTGTTCTGCGAGTTGAGCAATAGTAGGATTCTGAAATAAACTACTTAAAGAAAGATGTTGTCCAAATACCTGTTGAATATTATTGAGCAGTTTGATTGCTAATAAAGAATGACCGCCCAAATCGAAAAAGTTATCATGAATCCCAATATTTTGATGTTCGAGTACAGCAGACCAAACTTGCGCCAGTTGTTGTTCAGTTTCGTTACGTGGAGCTACATATAAGCCCTCAATTACTCCATTTGGAGTAGGTAAAGATTTTCGGTCAACTTTGCCATTGGGAGTTAAAGGCAACTCATCCAATACGATGATCTGAGCAGGTATCATATAATCGGGCAGACGGGATTTTAGATGATTTTTTAATTGGGTAGATAAATCATTGGTGATTCCCGTTACATAAGCAATTAAACTCTGGTTACTCTCAGTTTTATATAAGGTGACAATTGCTTCTTTAACTGATGGATGTTGCAACAAAATCGATTCAATTTCACCGAGTTCAATGCGAAAACCCCGTAATTTAATCTGATCGTCAATGCGACCCAGATATTCAAGGTTTCCATCAGATTTCCATCTTGCTAAGTCGCCAGTTTTGTAAATTCGCTCAACTTTACCAAATAATTCAACTTCAATAAATTTTTGAGCGGTTAAGTCAGGACGATTTAGATAGCCTCGTGCCAAACCCACACCAGCGATGCATAGTTCTCCAGGTATGCCAGGGGGTAATGGTTGGTTGTGAGGATCTAATATATAGATGCGGATATTAGATAATGGTTGACCAATGGGTGGTTTCTTTCCATTAGGATGACAAAGTGCTAACGCCACATTAACTGTAGATTCAGTAGGCCCGTAGCAATTAAACAAACGCCGTCCCGTTCCCCACTGCGCCACCAATTCTGCTGAACAAGCCTCACCACCAACGCCTATGGTTTGCAAATCGGGTAAGGTCGCTTGAGGTAAGAGAGATAAGGCCGAAGGAGGTAAAAAGCTGTGGGAAATTTTGTGATGAGTTAAAAAGTCAACCAAAGTTTGACTGGGTAACAAGGTTTCTTTTTTAGCAAGATACAAGCAAGCACCAGTGACGAAGGTAGTCGCAATTTCAGCAACAGATAGATCAAAACTAAAGGAACCAAATTGAAGTAAACGGCTGTTTTGTTGAACTTGAAAAGTTTCAGCCCAAGCCAAGCTTAAATTTACAATTGCTTGATGCTCAATCATTACCCCTTTTGGTCGTCCCGTCGAACCAGAAGTATAGATTACATAAGCCAAATCATTAGGCATACTTTGAGAGCTAGGATTTTCTTTTAACGTGGTAAAAGTTTCCTTATCTAAACAAATTATTTGACAGGGTTTTTTCAGTTCAGCGATTGGTAATTGATTTAGCAGAAAACTTTGGGTCAGCAACACTGATGTCCCCGAATCTTCTAACATGAACTCAATACGTTCTTTAGGATAATTAGGATCAATCGGCACATAAGCCCCGCCTGCTTTCAGGATAGCGAGTACACCGATAATCATTTCACTAGACCGTTCAACGCAGATACCAATTAAAGTGTCTGGTTTAATTTGGTGATTTTGAATTAGATAATGAGCAAGTTGGTTCGCTTTTTGATTGAGTTGCTGATAAGTTAAGCTTTGAGATTCAAACACCAAAGCGAGATTATTAGGGTTTTTAGCAACTTGTTGTTCAAATATCTCAGCTAAAGTTTTATCGTCAAGATAAGCGTTTTGAGTTTGATTCCAGCGTTGTAGTTGCAGAAGTTCGGGCGCTGTCATCAAAGGTAAAGTATTGATAGGTTGTTGAGGATTATCAATAATTCCCTTCAGCAGAACTTCAAACTGTTCCGCCATCCGTTGGATAGTAGCCTTTTCAAAAAGATCGGTGGCGTATTCCCAAGTTAAATCTAACTGGTTATTAGATTCTATTACCATAAGTGTTAGGTCAAACTTAGCAAACGGATAGCTTAATGGGAGCCATTCAATCTCTAAGCCTGGTAAACTCAGGTCGGGACTTTCATTATTTTCTAGTGCGAACATGACCTGAAATAAGGGGTTATGGCTCATACTGCGTTCTGGTTGCAACTGTTCTACCAGATACTCAAAGGGAATGTCTTGATGAGAGTATGCATCTAAACAATTTTGGCGAGTTTGTTGCAGGAACTCGATAAAACTTTGCTCAGGCTTGATTTGGTTACGCAGTATTAAAGTATTGACAAAAAAGCCAATTAATCCTTCCGTATGGCTATGGGTGCGGTTAGCAATAGGAGAACCAATACATACGTCTTCTTGGCGACTGTAACGAGAAAGCAAAATATTGAAAGCCGCCAACAAAGTCATAAACAAACTAGTCCCTTGCTGTTGACTTAGAGTTTTAATGGCAAGAGTTAAGTCAGCCGATAAAGAATAGCGATCGCGATCGCCTCGGTAGCTTTGCAATGCTGGACGAGGATAATCGATAGGCAATTCCAGTAATGGGGGAGCATCACTGAGTTGATTTTTCCAGTAGTTGATCTGGGTTTCTAATACCTCTCCTTGTAACCAGTGGCGTTGCCAGTTTGCGTAGTCGCTGTATTGAATGGGTAATGGTGCAAGAGTTGGGGTATGACCTTGGGCAAAGGCAGTATAGACTTCCCGTAACTCACGGACAAAGACCCCCATTGACCAGCCATCACTAATAATGTGGTGCATAATTATGAGCAACACATATTTGTGATCCTTCAATTGCAGCAGTTTTGCTTTAAATAAAGGGCTAGTGTTTAAGTCAAAGGGTTCTTGAACATGAGCATCGATAAAATGCTGAACGGTTGTTTCTTGATTCCCAGTCCCCAGTACCTGGTACGTTAAAACTTCGATGTTGTCTAAATTTGCGATCGCAACCTGGGGTTGTCCCGCCACTGTGGGAAAATACATTCTCAGACTGTCATGCCGATTAAGCAGATAAGCCAAACTAGAATGCAAAGCATCAATATTGAGGTTTCCATCCAGTTGTAAAGCGATCGGCATATTATAACTAGCTGATGGGCCTTGGAGTTGCCCTAACAGCCAGAGACGTTGTTGAGCAAAGGAAAGGGGTTTGGGGACATCATCTGGTAAAGTTGGAATTTCCTCTGCCATGACAGATCCGGCTTTGGCAGAATTTAAGAAGGCTAATATATCTGCTTTGTTGGCTTGAATTTCTTGCTTGAGTTCAGAAGTTAAGGCGTTTTTACTACTACGAAGCCGTAACTTATCATCTTCAGCCCAAATTTTGCAGCCTATGTTCTGCAAACGAAGCATTAAAGAAACTATTTGCTGATTTTGTGTCATAGTCATAGTTCAATTTCCTCCTCGTCTGAGTTTAAAGGTTGTATATCTGCTGTGGAGAAATTAACCCAAATGCAGCTATCTATATAATTTGCCAATTCGCTGAGGATAGGAGACTCAAATACTTGACGCAGTGGCAGTTCTACTTTAAAAGTGTCGCGGATGCGGTAGCACATTTGGGTGGCTAGTAGGGAATGTCCTCCCAACTTGAAGAAGTTATCATGGCGGGCAATCGCTTCATATTTAAGCAGCTTCGCCCACAATTCGGCCAGCAATTTTTCTGTCGAGGTTACAGGCAATTCAATGTTTGTTGATGAAATGGCTGCATTTGGTGCGGGTAAAGCTTTGCGATCTACTTTGCCATTTGGTGTTAGTGGCAGTTTTTCCAAAACAATAAAATGGCTAGGAATCATATAATCTGGAAGAGTTTTTTCCAGATTATCTCGCCATTCTTCTAATAACGCTGGCTCAACTTGATTGGTGCGATATTGTAACGGTTGATTTGCATAATGTTGCCAGGGTTTTAACCGCAAATTTTCCCCTTGATTAAATCGTGGGATTGTCGCCTGTCCAGGAATATTCCGTTGAAAAACAACATCGTAATCAGAAAATTCTGTGGGGCTATATTGGATAAAAGCCGTATAGGGCAAATCTCGTACTAAATTTCGGAATGCTTCGGGTTCTATCCCTGATCTGACTTCGGCAACTGCGGCTTTTAAGTCTGAAACAGTACCATCCAATTGACTAATTTTTTCTACCAGCACCATTTCTGAAGTTAGACGCGCATTCGGAATATTCTTAATACCTAGAAAATCGGGTTGTTGAGTTGTTAAAATTCTCTCGATTTTTTCTAAATTGAGTTGCTCAGTTTGCCAATCTAACCATTCAGGTTCTGCAATTGGAGTATCTGTTTGATCCAAATGTAAAACAACGTCATAACGAAAACGGTTCATTTCCGTCTGCCCATAACCTCGTTTCATTTGGATTTGTACATGACTAATCCGAGGAAATTTTTGTTTTAGGGCAATAAATAAATTAGGGTCAATTAGTAACTCGCCTTCGGTGTGAATATTTTTTTGAATCTGTTGATGCAAATCCTTAATTGATAATTCATCAGGGGCGCGATTAAATTTAACTGCGGTATGAAAAACCTCTAGTAAATGGAGATTTCGCACATCTCCAATAAATATTTTTCCTTGATTCCTCACCGCACTAACAGCACCCCCAATAACTTCTAACAAATAATCTAAAGAAGGAAAATACTGAATAACAGAATTGAGTATTACCAGGTCATAATTATTTGTCTCAATACCGTTAAATTGGTTAGCAGCACTTTGTTTTAAAGTAACTTTTTCTTTGAGAGATTGCTGTGGAAGATGTTGTTCAATATAATGTAACCCTGCTGCGGCAATATCTGTACCCAGGTACTTTTGACAATGGGGAGCAATTTTTAACAATAACATCCCTGTCCCACAACCGATTTCCCAGATCCGTTTGGGTGCAAGTTCCAGAATTTGGTCAATAGTTTTATCCCGCCATTCTTGCATTACAGCTTTGGGATAAGGTTTATCTGTATAGCTATCATTCCAGCTAGCCAAATTCAGCGTTGGGTCATCTTCTGGATCTTGTGATTTATGGTAAGCATCATTAAAAACTTGTTGCCATAATTCTACCTGTTCACCTTGAAGGTCTTCATCCTCTGTTCCTGTTGGGACAATGTATGCTACTAGACGTTGATCGAAATCACTGTCCTCTCGGATAATGACAACTGCTTCCTGAATTTTTGAGTGTTTGAGTAAAGACGCTTCAATCTCACCTAATTCAATGCGGAAACCACGAAGTTTGACCTGGCGATCGATGCGACCTAAATATTGCAAATTGCCGTCAGGTAGCCAACGAGCTAAATCGCCAGTTTTATAAATCCGCTCAGTTTGGTTGAAGAGATTGAGGTCAATGAATTTTTCAGCACTCAGATCGGGACGATTCAAATAGCCCTGTGCTAAACCCGCACCTGCAATGCAGAGTTCCCCAGGAATACCAGGAGGAAGAGGTTGGTTATAGGTGTCTAGAATATAAATGCGGGTGTTAGCAATGGGCTTCCCGATACATACCACAGCGCCTTGAGAATAGTTTTTTCTCTCAAAAGTATTTATCTGATAAATATCTGACCAAATAGTGGTTTCTGTCGGGCCATAAAGATTCCAGAGTTCAGCACTTCTTTCTAGTAGTTGATTAGCAAGTTCCCAGGTTAAAGCCTCACCGCCGCAGAGAATTTTTAGTTGTGTTGAACCTTTCCATCCGGCGGCTAATAATATGCGCCAAGTCGCTGGAGTCGCTTGCATGAAAGTGATACCATTAAGCAATTGTTCTGATAACTGTAAACTGTCAGAAGCAATTTCACGACTGACTAGAACAATTTTGGCTCCTACTATAAGAGGCAAATAAATTTCCAGTGCAGCAATATCAAAGGATATAGTGGTGATAGCCAGAAGAGTATCGGACGCAGCTATTCCAGGCTTTTCCTTCATTGAATATAAAAAATTCGTCAGTGAAGAGTGACAAACTGCTACACCTTTTGGTCGTCCTGTAGAACCAGAAGTATAAATTACATAAGCTAAATCATCAGGACTACTTTGCAAGTTGAGATTATCTGTTGGCTGATTAGCCCATGTTTCTTTCTCTAGAAATACTACTTGACAGGGGTTTTTTAGTTTTTCTAGGGGAAGTTGCTTTTTGATGGGGTTTGTTGTTAGTAATACAGAAGCATTACTATCTTTGAGCATTAAATGAATGCGTTCTTGAGGATAACTCGGATCAATCGGCACATAAGCGCCACCCGCTTTGAGAATAGCAAACAAGCCAATGACCATTAAGAGCGATCGCTCCACACAAATCGCAATCAATGGATTATCAGGTAATTGTTGCTCCCTTTTGAGTTCCAACAAATAATGGGCTAGCTGATTAGCTTGTTGGTTGAGTTCTTGATAACTCAGGCTTTTATCTTCAAACACCACCGCAATGTTATCGGGCGTTTGTGCTGCTTGTTGTTCAAACAGACTCACCAAAGTCTGATTTTTGGGATAATTGATATTGGTTTGATTCCAAATTTGCAGTTGTTGAATTTCTGCGGTTGTGATTAAGGGTAGTTTACTGATCGGTTGTTGGGGATTTTGGGCGATTGCTTCCAACAAGACTTCAAAGTGTCCCGCCATCCGTTGAATTGTTTCTACTTCAAATAAATCTGTGGCATATTCCCACATACAATGCAGTTGGCCGCCCCTTTCGCAAAGATCCAGTGTTAGGTCAAACTTGGCAAATGGTAAACTTTGCTCTAAATATTGAATATCCAGCCCTGATAAACTAATATTTTTCCCCGCTTCTTGAGTATTTTGGAACACCATCATCACTTGGAATAAGGGATTATGGCTCAGACTGCGTTCTGGTTGTAACTGTTCTACTAAATACTCAAAGGGAATATCTTGATGAGCGTAGGCATCTAGGCAAGTTTGGCGGGTTTGTTGGAGTAACTGACTAAATCCTTGCTCTGGCTTAATTTTGCTCCGTAATACTAAGGTATTGACAAAAAAACCAATTAACGATTCTGTATTGCTATGGGTGCGGTTAGCGATCGCAGAACCAATACATAAATCCTCTTGACGGCTGTAACGAGATAGTAAAATACTAAAAGCCGTTAACAGGGTCATAAACAAACTAACCCCGTGTTTTTGACTGACAATTTTGAGTTTCTGAGTCAGTTCGCTGCTTAAAGGATATTCCTCACGCCCACCTTGGTAACTTTGTTGCGCTGGACGGGGATGATCGGTAGGCAAATCCAGCAATCGGGGAGCATCGCCTAGTTGTTGTTTCCAGTAATTTTCCTGGCTTTCTAAAATCTCCCCTTGTAACCAACTGCGCTGCCAAGCTGTATAATCGCTATACTGAATCGGCAATGGTGACAAATTCGGAGTATACCCCGCAGCAAAAGCAGCATAAGCTTGTTCCCATTCGCGCTTAAATACACCCATTGACCAGCCATCGCTGATAATGTGGTGCATATTAATCATCAGTACATTTTTCTGTTCGCTAAGTTGCAGCAGTTGTGCTTTGAACAGGGGGCCAGTATTTAAATCGAAGGGTTCTTGAGCATGGGTATCGGCTAAACGTTGTACAGTTTCTGCTTGAGACTGAGGATCGAGTGACTGTAAATCTGCGATTGTCAGTACTTCTATATCCTCTGAATTTTGGACGACTACTTGCGCCTCTCCCTCCAGTGCTGGAAAATAAGTGCGTAGAATGGTATGGCGATCGAGGAGATAATCAAAACTTGCACGCAACGCCTCTATATTCAACTTGCCGTCAAGTTGCAGCGCTGTTGACATATTGTAGGTAGCCGAGGTTCCTATGCCTTCAAGTTGGTCTAAAAACCAGAGTCTTGATTGGGAATAGGACAAAATTTTAGGAGCATTTTCAGGCTGTGGTGTAATGGGTGGTAAGGTGACACTGCAAGTAGCCTTGTCAATTTCTCCTGCCAACTCAGACAAAACACTTTGCTCAAATACCTTGCGGACAGGCACTTCTACCCCAAAACTGTCACGAATACGAGTAACTAATTGGGTTGCTAATAAAGAATGTCCCCCCAGTTCAAAGAAGTTATCTTGACGACCGATAGACTTAGCTTTTAAAAGACTTTGCCATAAAGTAGCCAGCAGTTCTTCAGTTGGAGAAACAAGGGCTTCAAAGTTAGTATAAGTAGCTGTATCTGGTGCTGGTAATACTCTACGATCTAGTTTACCGTTAGGGGTAAGGGGCAACTGATCCAACACCATAATCTGGCTAGGAATCATATAATTCGGCAGGCGAATTTTCAGGTAGTCTTTGAGTTGACTGCTTAAATTGCTGGATTTTTCCTTTGCCGTGACATAAGCTACTAACCTGGGATTATTATCAGTTTCATATAAAATAACAACAGCTTCTTTAATTAAAGAGTGCTGCAATAATAGCGATTCAATCTCACCAAGTTCGATTCGGAAGCCCCGCAGTTTAACTTGATCGTCAATGCGACCGAGATATTCAAGATTTCCATCATCTCTCCATCTTGCTAAGTCGCCAGTTTTGTAAATTCGCTCAGTTTTGCCAAATATTTCAACTTCAACAAATTTTTCAGAGGTAGTTTCTGGACGATTGAGATAGCCTCGTGCTAAACCCACTCCAGTGATGCACAATTCCCCAGGAAGTCCAGGCGGTAATGGTTGATGATGAGCATCTAAAATGTAGATGCTGTTATTAGCTATAGGTTGCCCAATGGAAGGTTTTTTCCCATTCGGTTCACAACTAGAGATACTGGCGATAACCGTCGATTCCGTCGGCCCATAGCAGTTAAAGAAACGTCTTTCTGTGCCCCATTTTGTAACCAACTCGGCTGTACAAGCTTCACCACCAACGATTACGGCTTGCAAATCAGGTAACGAGGCTTGAGGTAATACAGATAAGGCGGAAGGAGGTAAGGTGAAATGGGAAATTTTGCGATCGCGCAATAAGTCAACTAAAGTTTGACTAGGTAACAAAGTTTCTTTCTTAGCTAAGTACAAACAAGCACCTGCGGATAAAGCAGTGGCAATTTCACCAATAGACAAATCGAAACTAAAAGAGCCAAACTGAAGCCAACGGCTATCGTGTTGAACTTGAAAAGTTTCAGCCCAGGCTAAACTTAGGTTGACAATTGCACGATGCTCAATCATCACCCCTTTGGGTTGTCCCGTTGAACCAGAGGTATAAATTATATAAGCTAAATTATCAGGAGTACTTTGAGGATTGGGATTATCTGTTAATGCTGAATTAAAAGTTTCTCGATCTAAACAAATGATCTGGTGTTTAAGTTTAGTTAAAGGTAATTGCTCTTTGAGGTGACTTTGGGTTAGCAACACCGATGTCCTAGAATTTTCTAACATGAACTCAATTCGTTCTTGAGGATAATTGGGATCAATCGGTACATAAGCTCCACCTGCTTTAAGAATACCGAGGACACCAATAATCATTTCTAAAGACCGTTCAACGCAGATACCAATTAAAGTGTCTGGCTTAATTTGATAATTTTGAATTAAATAATGAGCTAGTTGGTTTGCTTTTTGATTAAGTTGTTGGTAGGTTAAGCTTTGAGATTCAAATACTAAAGCGAGATTATTAGGGTTTTTGGCAGCTTGAGCTTCAAACAAGTCAACCAAAGTTTGATTCAGGGGATAATCAGTTTTAGTTTGATTCCAGTTTTGGAGTTGCTGACGTTCGCTTTCTGCGATTAATGGCAGATTATTAATATTTTGTTGAGGATTATCAACAACTCCCTTAAGTAGAACTTCAAAATGTCCCACCATCCGTTGAATTGTTTTAGCCTCAAACAAATCAGTTGCATATTCCCATTCTCCTACCAAGCCTTGAGGAGTTTCACGGAACATCAGCGACAAATCAAACAGCGTTGTTGTGTTTTCCCACTCAAAACGGGTTAGAGATAATCCAGGAGTTTCTAGTTTCTCTTGGGTTCCACTTTGCAAACCAAAGGCCACTTGAAATAGGGGATGATGAGAAAGCGATCGCTCTAAACCCAATTCATCGACTAGTTTCTCAAAGGGTAAATCTTGATGGTCATAAGCATCCAGAGTTACTTGCTTCACTCGTTCGAGTAATTCTAAGAAACTTGGATTCCCTTGCAGATTGCTACGTAATGCTAGTGTGTTGACAAAAAAGCCAATTAGGGGTTCTGCCTCCCGACGATTACGATTAGCGATCGCAGAACCAACTACAATATCCTGTTGACCACTGTAGCGCGACAATAACAGCGTAAATACTGCAAGCATTGTCATAAACAGGGTAGTTCCTGATTCCTGACTTAAACGCTTCAACTTCTGCGTTAAATCTTGATTGAGTTCTAAAAACTCACTCCGTCCCCTAAAGCTTTGCACTGATGGGCGGGGTTGATCTGTGGGCAATTCTAACAGAGGCGGGACTCCGGCTAATTGTTTTTGCCAGTAATTGAGTTGGGTTTGCAGTACTTCTCCCTGTAACCATTGTCTTTGCCAGTGGGCGAAATCGGCATATTGTAGAGATAATTCGGGTAAAGGAGAAGGTTTTCCAGCGCAGAAAGCAGTATAAAGGCTGAACAATTCCCGGCGAAAGATGTCCATTGACCAGCCATCACAAACAATATGATGGATAACCAGCAACAGCAGATGAGATTGATCGGCCAGTTGCAACAACTTTACCCGCAGCAAAGGAGGATTTGATAAGTCAAAGGGCTGTTGTAATTCTTCTGCTGCTAACTGCTGCGCCTTGCTTAACTGGTCTGCTTGTGTCAATTGTCGCCAATCTAGCAGTTGCATTGTCAGTTGCGGATGAGTGTGAATCACCTGTATGGGTGACTCATCGACAACAGAAAAACTAGTACGTAAGACCTCATGACGTTGGACAATTTCTGCGATCGCTTTTTCTAACGCAGTTATATTCAAAAATCCGCGAATCTGCAAGAAAAACGGTACGTTATAGACACAATTTTCGCCTTCTAGTTGGTCGAGAAACCACAGTCTTTGTTGGGCAAAGGAAAGGGGAAGGGGTTGCTCTCTTGATACGGGTGTTAGGGGTGGAGTTAGCCTGTTATTATTTTGTGCAGATTGCTGTTGCTTCTTCAGTTTTTGTAGGACTAATTCTCGTTTTTCTGGTGAAAGTCCTTCTAGACGTTTTAGTATATCGCTCATAATATTTGTCGTTTAAAATTAATTTTTTATCGAACCACAGAGACGCAGAGAACACAGAGAGACAACAAAAATATCGAGTAGTTTAATTAATACTTAAAAAAGCAATTCTTGCGTCACTTCTTGGTCTGATAACTGATCAACTTCCTTTAAAATTTGTGCTAGGGCATCATTTTCTGCTTGTTCAATCTGTTGGGCGATCACTTTTTGGGCAAGTTCAGCAATGGTCGGATTTTCAAACAGATAACGGAGAGGAAAATCTACAGAAAAGGCTTCTCTTAATCGAGAAATTGCTTGTGTAGCTAGTAAAGAATGTCCCCCTAACTCAAAAAAGTTATCGTGAATTCCAACCTGTTTTACTTTGAGAACTTCAACCCAAATCGTAGCTAATTCTTGTTCGGTAGATGTGCGAGGAGGAACAAAATCAACCTCTAGATTTCTTTGGGAAATATCTGGGGCGGGCAAAGCACGGCGATTGATTTTAGCATTAGGCGTTAGGGGGAATGCCTCTAGAAATACGAAAGCGGCGGGAATCATGTAATCAGGCAGCTTTTTCTTGAGGAAGTTTCGCAGTGTACTAGGCGTTGGCTGATTATCTTTGGTGACAAGATAAGCCACTAAATACTTGTTACCAGGTTCATCTTCCCGCACAGTGACAACGACTTGCTTTATATCAGGGTGTTGATTTAAAAATACCTCAATTTCTCCTAATTCAATGCGAAAACCGCGAATTTTAACTTGTGTATCAATTCGACTGATAAATTCCAGGTTTCCATCAGGGAGACGGCGTGCTAAATCTCCAGTTTTGTAAAGCTTGTCCCCCTCAATAAAAGGATTAGGAATAAATCTTTCACGGGTTAATTTCGTTTGATTTAAGTAACCTCTACCAACACTTGCTCCACCTACATATAGTTCACCAGTAATACCAATTGGAACTCTATGTAAATTCTCATCTAGTATGTAAACTGTCCTATCACCGATGGGTTTACCAATAGGAATTAAATGGATATTTTCAGCAAGTTGTTTAGGAATTGGATAACAAGAGGTGAAAACTGTACATTCTGAAGGGCCGTAAGCATGAATAATTTGCGTTTTCGGCAATAGTTCTAAGGCGCGACGAACATGAGGTACAGAAACGGATTCTCCCCCAAACAGTAGTTGTTTTACACCTGACAATCCTTGCGGCATTGTCTCAATCATGAGATTGAATAAAGCTGTAGTCAGAAATAAGGTGTTAACTTTTTGTTCTTGAATAATCTGGCTTAAGCCTTCTGGTGTGGGAATTTTATCTGAATAAAGTACACAACGCCCACCGTAAAGCAATGGCGGCCAAAGTTCTAAGGTTAGTGCATCCCAAGAAATCGATGAATGTTGTAGCCAAATCTGTTCTGCATCAAGGTGAATATAATCAACCCCAAACATAAAACCAATAATGCTACGATGGGTAACTTCCGTTCCCTTTGGTGTTCCCGTTGTGCCAGAGGTATAAATGATATAAGCTAAGTTTTCTGGATTAACTTCACTGAGCAAATTATCTTCTTTGCGTTGAGCGATTATTTCCCAATCTGAGTCAAGATTAACTACAGTTTGATTATCAATTGGGAGTCTATTTTGTAAATTAGTTTGTGTTAGTAAGATGGGCATTTGTACATCTTCTAGCATGAACGCCAGTCTTTCGGAAGGATAAGCGGAATCTAATGGAACGTAAGCCCCACCCGCTTTGAGAATAGCGAGTATTCCGATTACCATTTCTAGCGATCGCTCTACACAAATTCCCACCCGTATTTCTGGTTTAACTCCCAGCCCTTGTAAATAATGGGCTAATTGATTGGCGCGGTTATTCAACTCCCGATAAGTTAAATGTTGCTTTTCGTATATAAGTGCGACTGCATCAGGAGTTTTTTCTACCTGTTCTTCAAATAAAATATGAATACATTTGTATTGAATAGAATCTATATTTTTATTATTCTCTTGTAAAATTATCTCTTCCTCTTCGGCTGCACTAAGCAGGGATAATTGGCAAATATCTTGTTGTAAATTGGCTCCCATCCCTGATAGCAATGTTTGGAAATGTCCAATCATCCGCCCAATTGTCTCTTGCTCAAAACGACCAATATCATAGACAATCCTTCCAGACAATTGTGATTCAGGATTAATCACCACTGTTAACGGATAATTCGTGCGTTCAAAACAACGAAGATGACTAATTTCTAAAGTTTTTTTGGTTTCCTGTTCAGCAGCATCTAGCGGATAATTTTCAAATATTAAAAGGCTCTCAAACAGAGGCATTCCTGGGGGAACATCACTCAAACGCTGAATTTCTGCCAGTGAATAATAAGCATACTGTTCCTGTTCAAATGCTTGACTTTGTAATTGCTTGAGCCAGGGTAATAATTTTGCTTTTGGTGTAATTTGTACCCGTATAGGGAGGGTGTTGATTAATAGCCCCACCATCGAATCCACTCCCACAAGCGTTGGTGGACGACCAGATACAGTTGCACCAAAGACCACATCGCTTTCCCCTCTGTAGCGGGAAATTAGTAATGCCCATGCTCCCTGCACCAAATTATTCAAAGTTAAATGGTACTGTCGCGCCGCGTATTGCAATTTCTCCGTTACCGTTTGGGATAATTGAAAACGTTGCTCATTATATGTTTCCAGTCCCCTGTTCCCTGTTCCCTGTCCCCTGTTTCCTATTAAAGGTGTAGGAACTTCAAACCCCTGGAGAGTTTGTTGCCAAAAATTCTTTGCTTGATCAATATCCTGTTGCTGTAACCAATTAATATACTCTCGATAGGGGCGAACGTGTTGGAGGCGTAAATGTTCGCCTCGCTGATGTGCTTCATAGAAAGCTAAAACTTCTTTGAGAATAATCTGCATCGACCAACCATCAAAGAGGATATGATGATGACTCCAAATAAATTGGTAAGTATAGTCCTCTAGTTGAATGATGGTGAAGCGCATCAGAGGGGCAACATCCAGTTCAAATCCTTTTTGGCGATCGCATTTCAAAAAATTCTCTAAATGCTCTTGTTGTTCATCAGGTGTAAAATGCCGCCAGTCCAATTCCTCCCACGGGAGATTCACTTGCTTACTCACCATTTGCAAGGGCTTTTCTATCTCCTCCCAATAAAAGGAACTGCGTAAAATTGGGTGTCGTGCAACAACCTGTTCCCAAGCTTGCTGGAAGGCAGGAAAATTTAATTTTCCTTGAAGGATACAAAGCAACTGCTCAAAATAAACTTCCGATTCTGGCGCATAAAGGGTATGAAACAGCATCCCTTGCTGCATGGGCGAAAGTTCATAAAGGTCTTCGATATTGTTCATGAAAATACCTTTGAGTGGGGACTGGGGAATGGGGAAAATAAAAAATGATTCTTGACTAATGACCAATGACCAATGACAAATGACAAATGACCAATGACAAATGACAAATGACAAATGACTACTTCGTTTTATTTTTTTTGATTTTGGTCATAAATTTGTCAAGCTGTTTTTGGCTGAGTCTGGCTGCTGAGAAGTCTGAAGGTGTATTACCGATCGCATCAGGGGATTGACAGTGGGTAATGAGCGATCGCAATGCCTCAATAAATCCAAAGGCCAAACCCTCAATAGTGTCTCGTTTATGAATTTTCTCGCTGTAAGCCCAAGTCATTTCTAGCCTTCCTGTACGAATGAATCCGCTTACCCCTAACAGGTGGCTGCGCTGATTAAGTAAACTCTGTTCAGCTTTGAATTCTTGAGCCAAACCCAAGGCGGTAGAAGCCTTAAGCACTTGATCGAATTGACCAAGGTAGTTAAAACTTACTTGTGCTTGGGGGAAACTTTGTAGTTTCGTGCGAATTGTGTCATCCGGGTGCAAATATCGCAACACGCCATAGCCTATTCCTCGGTTGGGGATGCGCCGCAGTTGTTCTTTAACTAACTTTAAAACCTCTCCTGGATGGTCAATTTCTTCTAGCTGTAAATGAACGGGGAATAAAGTAGTAAACCAACCTACAGTCCGCGACAAATCCACATCCTCAAACAAGTCTTCTCGTCCATGTCCCTCTAAATCAACAAGCAGAGAACGTTCTCCCGTCCATTGGGCAAAGCTTTGCACTAGGGCAGTCAACAGCACATCATTAATTTGAGTGTTGTAGGCAGAGGGTACATCCTGCAAAAGGGCGCGGGTCTGTTCTTCAGTTAAAGAAATTGACACAGACGCAGTTGAGGCTACAGTGTTATTTTCTTTATCGGAAGGATAGTCTACTGGTAAAGCTGTAACTTGAATACTAGATTGACTTAGCCAGTAATCCAACTCTGTGACTGCCTCTGATTGGGCGTATTCTGTGAGGCGATCGCTCCAATATTGAAAAGAAGTTGTTTTAGCTGGTAATTTAATGGCTTCACCACGGCTGATTTGCTGGTAAGCCATAGCCAAGTCTTCAAGCAAAATCCGCCACGAAATGCCATCTACTACTAAATGATGGATGATGAACAGTAACCGACCAGGTTGATCGTTGCCCAACCTAAACAGTACTACTCGTGCGATCGCCCCAGTCGATAGATTCAAACTAGCTTGGAGTTCAGCATCTGCCGCTTTCATTACTGTTTGTTGTTCTTCTGCCGATAGGTGCGATAAATTGATGACGCTAAATGGCACAGCTTCTAGGGTAGAGGCGTTAAACTGCTGCCAGTTTTCCCCTTCCTGCACAAATCGCAGACGCAAAGCATCGTGATGCAATAACAATTCTTGTACAACTTGCTGCAATAGCTCTGGTTGCAAATCTGGCGGCACTTCCAGCATGGCTGACTGGTTAAAGTAATCAGATTCGGGCAATTTCTGCTCAAAAAACCAGTGTTGGATAGGTGTTAGCGCCACCTTGCCAGTTACTAATCCTTGTTCGGCTTTGACAGAGCGAGTCATGCCTGCCACAGCAGCTAATTCAGCAATGGTTTGGTACTGAAATAGCTGTTTAGGGGCAATTTGGATACCCGCTTGATTAGCTCTTGAAATTACCTGAATGCTGAGAATGGAGTCGCCGCCCAATTCAAAGAAGTTATCGTGGATGCCGACTTGTTTTAGTCTTAAGATTTCCGACCAAATTGCTGCTAATCTCTCTTCTGTAGGGGTTTGGGGTGCAACAAAGTTATCTTCTGCGCCACGAGAGAGATCGGGTGCTGGTAGGGAGCGGTAGTCTATCTTGCGGTTCGGAGTCATCGGCAGGGCTTTCAGCTGCACGAAAGCTGAAGGAACCATATAATTAGGCAACTTTGCTTTTAGGAACTGGCGCAGTTCATCAGTGGTTGGTTGCGGCTCGTGCGGTACAACATAAGCTACAAGCCGCTTTTGTCCCGGAATGTCTTCACGAGCAATAACCACAGTTTGAAACACCTGTGGGTGTTGTCTCAGCACCGTTTCGATTTCTCCCAACTCAATGCGGAAGCCGCGAATTTTCACCTGATCGTCAACTCGACCAAGATATTCTAGATTGCCATCTGCGCGAAATCGTGCTAAATCTCCTGTTTTGTAGAGGCGATCCAATTTTGCATTTTGGATAAATTTCTCTGCGGTAAGTTCAGTCCGTTGCCAATAGCCTCTAGCTAATCCGGCTCCGCCAATGTGCAGTTCTCCGGGAACTCCTATAGGGACAGGTTGCAGATATTTATCCAGGACATAAACCTGAACATTGCTAATCGGTCGTCCAATGCTAACAGAGGAGGCTGATGGGGTTAAGCGATCTAAGGTGGCTATAACCGTTGCTTCTGTTGGCCCATAACTATTAAGTAATTGGGGTGGATGCCAGAAGTGAGCAACACTACTGTGCCAGCGCTTCACTTTTTCGAGTTGAACTTCTTCCCCACCAATAATCACTATTCTGATACTTTCGGGAATTCGGGAGTCTTCAGGGGTAAGTTCTGCGACTAATTGATGCCAGTACGCTGTGGGAAGATCCAAAACAGTTAACTGCCATTCTCGGCAACACCGCCAAAATTCATCGCTGGAGTGCAACATCTGTTCGGTTCGCAGCACTAATGTTGCACCGACTAAAAGACAAGGTAGGATTTCTTCAATAGATGTATCAAAACAGATTGACGCAAATTGCAGAATATTATCGCCCGCATTAATTCCATATTCATGAGTGGCAGTGATGACAAAATTTATTAGCGATCGCTGTTCAATCATCACCCCTTTGGGTTTACCTGTGGAACCAGAGGTGTAAATAATATATGCGAGGTTATGGAGTTGAACCTTAGTAATCGGATTGGCTGTACTGTGTTGAGCAATTATTTTCCAATCTCTATCTAAACAGATCGTTTTTCCGGCATAATTTGGTACTTTGCCCTGGAATCTTTCTTGAGTCAGCAGAATACTTAGTTGTGTATCTTCGAGAATATCAGCCAGTCGCTCTTCGGGATAGGCAGGGTCAAGGGGAATGTATGCACCCCCAGCTTTGAGAATGCCGAGTAAGGCGATAATCATCTCTGGGGAACGCTCAACGCAGATACCGACTAAGGTTTCTGGTTTGACTCCCAAACTTTGCAGATGGTGGGCTAGTTGATTGGCGCGATCGCTCAATTCGCGGTAAGTTAACTGTTGACCTTCTTGTTGAATAGCTACAGCGTCGGGCATTAACTCCACCTGAGCCGCAAATAAATCGTGAATACACTCTTTAGCGGGATACTCTTTCTGAGTCTGATTCCACTCCACTAGTAACTGCTGCTGAGTCTGCGTTAACAGTGGTAATTCAGAAACTCGCTGCTCTGGATTAGCAACAATTCCCACTAGTAAAGTTTGATACTGCTCTGCCATCTGCTGGATTGTGGCAGCGTCGAATAAATCGGTGTTGTATTCCCAAATAACACTAATTCCCTTTTCTATACCATGTTGCGGGATCAGAACGACATCAAGATCAAACTTTGTTGATTTGTTGCTGAGGGCTACATTCGTGGTGATGTTCAACTCTGGGAGAGTTAAGTCTGGACGAGGAGAATCATGGAAGCTAAACATCACCTGAAACAGGGGATTATAACTCAGGTTCCGTATTGGTTTCAGAACCTCCACGACCTTATCGAAGGGTAAATCTTCGTTAGCAAAAGCTTCTAGACTGACTTGGCGGACTCGATCTAGTAACTCCCGAAACGTGGGATTACCAGACAAATCGGTGCGTAAAACCAAATTATTGACGATCATGCCAATTAATTGTTCTGTCTCGCGCATCCGCCGATTGGCAACAGCTGTCCCCACACAGAGATCGTCCTGTCTGGTGTATCGGTGCAATATTACTAAAAAAGCCGTTAGCGTCGTCATGAATAAGGTGATTCCCTCTTGACGGCTCAAAACTCTCAAAGATTCACACAAGCTAATGGGCAACTCTACCCTGACTTGAGCGCCGTTGTAAGTTTGTTCTGCTGGTCGCGGGCGGTCTGATGGTAATTCCAATAGGGGCGGACTGCCGGATAACTTTTGTTGCCAATAAGCTAACTGTGCTTCGGCTTCCTGGCTTTTAACCCACTCTCGCTGCCAATGGGCATAATCTCCAAACTGGAATGTTAATTCTGGCAGTGGGGAGGGATTACCCAAACAGAAGGCTTGATAAAGTTCCAGGAACTCATTCAAGAACACATTGTTGAAAGACCAGCCATCATGAACCATGTGATGTTCGATGTGGATCAAAAGATGGTTTTGGTTGCTCAACTTCAACAATAACCACCTAACTAACGGCAGTTGATTTAAGTAGAAGGGCTTTTGCACCTCTGCGTCAAATAGGCGCTGACTTTCTGCTTCTTGCTCAGACTCAGGAAATCTCTGGAGGTCTACCACTGTTAACTTAAGTGGTGAGGCTGGGTGGATTACTTGAAATAACCGTCCATCTATTGCCGGAAAAGTTGTGCGGAAGATTTCATGCCGTCGGACAATCTCACTGAGGCACTGCTCTAATGCAGACACATTAAGTTTCCCGGTGAATCGCAGAGTTACCTGAGCTTGATAGGCAGCACTTTCAGGTGCTACTTCTTGGATGAAGTATACTCGCTCTTGAGCAAAGGATGCAGGCAAGTATCCTGACCGTGGAATTGGCTGCATAGCAGGACGTTGCAACTGTTGTTTGAGTTGGCTGTGCTGTTCAATCAGCCCAGCTAGACCCGCTATGGTAGGATTGGCAAAAATGTGGTGAAAGAATAACTCGACTTGGAAACCCTCGCGGATGCGGGAAAGCATCTGAGCTGCTATTAAGGAATGACCACCCAAATTGAAAAAATTGTCATCGATTCCTATCTGCTCAAGTCCCAGTAACTCAGCCCAGATGCTGAAGAGTGTTGCTTCAGTGGAGTTACGAGGTGCGATAAAGGTTTCTTCAAGATCGGGGCGTGTGCGATCGCAGGCTGGAAGATTTTGACGATCAACTTTACCATTGGGAGTAAGGGGCAAGGAGTCTAGGATTACAAAGACTGCTGGCACCATGTAGTTAGGCAGTTTTTCTTGAAGAAAGCGTTTGAGGGTAGTGACGCTTGCATCAATTTGGTTAAGCACAATATAGGCGACAAGACGCTTATCACCAGGGATGTCTTCACGGCTGATTACCACCGCTTGCTGTACATCCGGGTATTGACTCAAAAGCGCCTCAATTTCTCCCAGTTCAATACGGAAGCCGCGAATCTTCACCTGATGATCGATTCGCCCCAAAAATTCAATGTTGCCATTTGGTAAGAAGCGGGCTAAATCGCCAGTTTTGTATAATCTACTCCCTTCTGTTTTCTCAAAGGGATGGGGAATAAATTTTTCCTTGGTTAACTCTGGGCGGTTCAGATAGCCTCTAGCCAAGCCATCGCCACCAATATACAATTCGCCAGGAGTACCAATCGGAACTGGTTGTTGATGGTTGTCGAGGATATAAACTTGTGTATTAGCGATCGCTCGACCAATTGTCAGTTGAGTGCCGCCAGTATATTCTGCTACTGTGGCGCAGACTGTTGATTCTGTTGGCCCGTAAGCATTAAAAAAGCGCCGTCCTTTTGACCATTCAGCAATCAGCTTCGGATTACAAGCTTCTCCGGCGACGATGAGGGTTTGCAAGTTTGGCAATTCCTCTTTTGGTAACGCTGCTAGTGCTGTGGGTGGTAGTGTTACCTGAGTTATTGATTGCTCACGCAAAAATTCAATTAAATCTGTTCCTGGGCGCAAGGAATCTTGAGTGCCAATGTAAAGGCTACCTCCTGAACACACAGCCATGAAAATTTCCCAAACTGAAGCATCAAAGCTGAAAGAAGCAAACTGGAGAACACGGCTATTTTGCTTTACATCAAACAGCTTTATTTGTGCCTGGACTAAATTACACACGCCTTGATGCTGGAGTAGCACGCCTTTGGGTGTTCCTGTTGACCCTGATGTGTAAATTACATAAGCCAGATTTTCGGGTGTAACCCCACTACTAAGATTCTCGTTGCTCTCTCGCTGAAAAGATTCCCTGCCAGTATCCAGACAAATCAACTTCGCCCCACTTGCAGCTAATTCTTCAACAAATTTGTCTTGGGTTAACACCACTTGGACTTGCGAATCTGAGAGCATAAACGATAGACGCTCTTTCGGATACGTTGGATCTAGTGGAATGTATGCTCCACCCGCCTTGAGGATACCCAACATTCCTACAATCATTTCTAGCGATCGCTCAACGCAAATCCCTACCAACATCTCTGGTTTTACACCCCAAATTTGTAGATAATGTGCTATTTTGTTGGCTCGGTGGTTCAACTCTTGATAAGTTAGTTGTTCCTCCTTGAACACAACAGCGATGCTGTCTGGAGTTTTTTCTACTTGTGCTTCAAATAACTGATGTATACATAAGTGCTTTGGATAATCTACCGTTGTATGATTCCATTCCACCAATATTTTATGTCGCTCCTGCTCAGTTAAGGCAGACAAATTATTAATATTTTGAATAGAGTTAATGATAGTTTCTTCCATAATAAATTTGGTACAGAAAGTAAGGATTTTACAATTTCTCTAACTTTTTACTATATGCTTGCCCAGGCTTTACAGTTATTTCTTTCACAGACCTTTAGAGCGATTTTTGGGCTTCTGTTAGGTAACAGATTTATTGCATAGATATCTCAAAAAATAGGCCTTTGAGGGTTTAATCGGTGAGATTGGACTCAGAGGCCATTTTCTTTGCTCATAGAAATTTGGTGCGATCGGTTAACTGATACTGTTTTGAAAATAGAATCCGAATGATATCTTAAAGCAAAATCCAGTCAGCTTTTAATAACACCAAATCCCTAATCTAAAATCCCAAATAGGATTTGTGCCATTTGATTTTAAATGTCACCAAATCTAACCGTGAAATTATTCCTCGACAATTTCAATTGTTTTTGGAGCCTGAACATCTTCCACCTCAGTAACAGTTTCTGGGCTAAGGTGATTTTTAAGTTTGAGTTTTAGCTCCTCTGAAATGGGTAAATCTTTAATTTCTTTCAGGAGATATCTTACAGATTCGGTTTTACTCCGTTCTGTATAGACAGCCTTGAGAACAGCTTCAATTCCATATCCCGCGACAGTATCACCTAGAACCGTAATTAGACCAAGTAAACCTATACCTCCAACGATGCCAAATGGGCCTCCTACTGCTGTGAGGGCAGCAACAATAGCAGCATTACTACCTGCTGATGTAACTGTTAAAATCACGAGAATTATCCCAGGAAGACCCAGACCAGCAAGTTTTTTAGCGATTTCGTCCATTTTAATTACCTAAAATCCTTTTTTTGTTGGTTAAGACATTACTAAGGGTAAGAGGATAGAGTCTTTGTAAATCAAGAAACTTCTCTTAAAACCTAGACTAAGCTAAATAAGAGTAATTCACGTTCAGATTGGGTTAATATTCTTTGAGTTTTATCTCTAATTCAACCTCATCTGATAGCTCAGTCTTTAATCAAAGCGATCGCTAATTTTTCCATTTACAGCAGAGATAGCTACTGTTCTGGGTGAGGCTAAATAATTTTTGCCCGTTGGATCGCCACTGCGTCCTTTAAAATTGCGATTGGTTGCATAAATACCTGTTTCTTCTTTCGCCAAAACCCCAAATCCAGAATTGATACAAGCCCCACAACCTGTCTTAAGAATTTGTGCCCCTGCTTGTTCAAAAATGTCGAGATAGCCCAATTCTTGAGCTTGTTCTCTAATTTCAATGGTTGCAGGTACAATAAACAAGTTTACACCGTCTGCCAGTTGGCGACCATTTAAAACTTCGGCTGCCTGAGCTAAGTCATAGAGTTTTCCTCCAGTACAAGAGCCAATAAAGGCTTTGGTAATCGGAATGTTTTCTAACTGACTAATGGCAACTACTTGATCTGGTTTTGGGGGACGTGCAACTTGTGGTTCTAAACTGCTGAGGTCAAATTGATAAACCCTTTCGTACTCAGCATCAGCATCGCCAATAATCTCTTGAAATTCTTCTGAAACTCGGTTTTTTAGATACTCACGGGTTACTTCATCAGGAACAATCAACCCACAGATTGCCCCACACTCCACGGCCATATTGGCTAAAGTCAACCGTTCATCAAAAGGTAGTTGTGTGAGGATTGACCCTCTAAACTCCATTACTTTACTGGTAGCACCAGCACAGCCGATTTGTCCCAAAATAAACAGGATAATATCTTTGGCACTGATTTTAGGAGGTAAGGTTCCAGATAACTCAAATACCAGGGTTGGAGGAACACGAATCCACATATCTCCTGTGGCATAAATATTAGCCATATCTGTCGTTCCCACCCCTGTGGAAAAAGCTCCCAATGCCCCGTATGTGCAGGTATGGGAATCTGTACCGGCAATTATCATCCCTGGTCGGACAAACCCTTTTTCTGGAAGTAAAACGTGACAGATGCCTGCTGCTTCACCTGGGGAAACCACATCAAATAAGTGGCATTCTTGGAATTTAGCAAATTCAATCATCTGTTCGTACATCAGATATGCTTTGTCATCAGCACGGATGTCGTTGATTTGGATGAAGTGATCTGCTACTAAGACCACCTTTTGGGAGTCCCATAACTTTGCTCCTTCTCCATACTGTTTATAGAATGTTTTAGCTACAGGCCCGGCTACAGCATCATGGGATAATGCTAAATCGACCTGAGCAAAAACCACTTCTCCAGGCTGGACGTAGGAATTTCTAGAGGCTTTGGCCAAAAGTTTTTCTACTAAAGTCATGGGTCGGGTCGGGGTCAGGCTGCGAGGAATGGTAATCTGACCCTGACGACGCATCTGATTAAAAGACATTAACCCACCTGCTGCTGCGATCGCATCAACGACAGGATTCTCCTGTTTCTCCCCTAAAATTTCTAGAGAAAGTCCAATATTAATGCTATTACGATAAAAAATTTCGGCGAACGATTGCGCCCGAATCTTTGTAATTCCAGCAGCTTGGAGGGCAATGGGAGCAATTTCTCGACTGGAACCACAGCCGAAATTTTCTCCTGCTTCAATAACATCATATTTTAGCAGTTCACCTGCTCCAATCACATGTTCTAAAGCATAATGTTTTAAGCTATCTAAGTCATCATTTGTAGCTCGATTGGCAGGAATAATATCATCGGTATTGATATCATCTCCAAGGTGTAAAACTTTATTTTCTTGACTCATGAAGCACTCCTAATTGAGAATGTTGCACAACTGAAAGTTCTTCAAGTAAAAGGTCAACTAAGGTTGCAGTGTTAACTAAAATTTCTTCTCCTTGGGTAAACAAATCAGCTGTTCGGTATCCCTTAGCTAAAATTCGGTCTTGCGCTGCAATAATATGTTGGGCAGCCTGCACTTCTCCCCATTGCTGAAGCATTAAAACACACGCGCCCAAGGTTCCGAGGGGATTAGCAATTCCTAAGCCTGCAATATCTGGAGCCGTACCATGAATGGCCTCGTACAAACCAAATCCATTAGCGTTAAGACTTGCCGATCCTAATAAGCCAATTGAGCCAACTAATGCACCACCAATATCGCTGAGAATATCTCCAAACAAATTACCAGCCAAAATGACATCAAACCGTTGGGGATTTAAAACCATTTGCATAGCTAAGTTATCTACCAGCATTGGCTCAACAACAACGCCGGGAAATTGTCTAGCTTCTTCTTGAACTAGACGAGTCCAAGGCAAATGAGGTAAAGCGTTTTCTTTGTGAGATACGGTCAGTAATCCTCGGCGAGATTGCGCTTTTTCTAATGCTTTGTGAGCAATTCGACGAATCTCTTCATCGTAATAGCGCATTGTATGGTATCCATAATTTCCTTGTTCATCGCAAGAGCGTCCAGATGGGCCAAAATAGATTCCACTGACTAGTTCTCGAACGATGAGAATATCAAGTCCTTGAATTTTTTCTGGTCGAAGACTAGATTTATGTACAAGACTGTTAACGCTGAGGATTGGACGAAGATTGCAAAAGAAGTCGAAGTGCTTTCGGAGTTCCAGCAATCCGCCTTGACTAACTGCACCAAATACAATCCCATCGGCTCCATCGCACAGTTCGGCGGTGGCTTGAGGGAAGTAACTACCCAGTTGTTCAAAGGCAGTTGCGCCGAGCCAACCATAGTCTACCTGTAAGCTAAATCCTTGAATTTTAGCAACGTGTTGCAGAATTTTTAAGGAAGCTTCCACTACTTCTGGCCCAATCCCTTCTCCAGGAATGGCAACAATTCGATAAGATGCTTTACTTAAAGACTCCATTTGGCCACAACTCCAATACCTCGTTGTTTTACATACTTACTCAGAAAGCCTCAAAGGTTGTTTTAAAAGTGTTTATCTGTGATTTTAGACACTTAATTTATTCCCTCTATCCCCCTAAAAAGGCAGGAGACTGGAATCAAAGTTTCCCAATTTATCGAGTGATTTAGAGGGAACTAAAACTTTTGATATCGCCAAGGCAACTTTTAAAACATCCTCTCAGATTTAGCTTGTTAAAATACTACACAACTCATCGATTTGTTGACTTTTTTCTTGAATCAGTATGCTACCTAAAGTTTGTAACTGCCGGACATTTTCTAGTTTGGCATTATCTATTGCTTCAAGTTCGCTTTTTAGGAATGTTTGGAATCGATAATAAGAAGCTTTACTCCCTTTATTAGTAGCCTCAAATAACCGTTCTAATTCTCCAGCTACTACTTCGCTCCCACCGTCCAGTACAATATTTAACAGTGGTTTTGCCCATTGTAATAGTCCCCATTGTTTGACTTCATCATAAGCGTAGACACTGGTCAAGGAACCAGTACCCAAGGATACTAATAAGATATCCTCTATATTCAGGGCTTGTTTTGCTTCTTGTCTACTGATTTGTGCTTCTAAAATAGCCAAATTAGCTGGATTATTAGCAACTACTCCACCATCGACTAAAGTATAAAATCCGTTGGTATTATGGGAGCTAGAAACGCGATAGGGAGCAAAATAAGTTGGAGTTGCACTAGTTGCTAATGCCGCATCTGCGAGGGTAAAACCTGCACATAACTTACGAAACTTTTTCGATTCTGTCTGTTGTTTTTCCAGTTTGTTAGTAAAGAATATCGGAATTCGCTGCTCGATATCGTAGCTAGTTACAAATACTTCTTTGAGATTATTTTCTAGAGGACTATCACCAAAATATTGCTTAATAATTTCTTCTCTTCCTTCGGAAGAATATTTTGGTTGAACGAATATATCCTCTATTTGACCGAGTACTTTTTCCCAGAATGGCTCGTAAAATATCTCAGCCCCATACTCAATATATATTTGCAGGAGATCCTCAGCACTATATTGGGCGGTGGGTGAGGTATCAGTGGACTCTAAATCTAACCGGGGTTTAGTTAATCCGAGTGCCAGAATTCCTCCGCTAGAAGTACCAGAAATTAAATCGAACAAACTAAAAATCGGCTTTTGTGTCCGCTTTTCAATTTCTGCCAGGATCATGGTGGGGATAATGCCCCGAATACCGCCTCCGTCAATGGCAAGGATTTTATATTTGGAATTGGCTTTAGTATTCATAGCTTTTGGCGATCGCTCCTGAGTTAATGTTTGTGGTTGTTCCTGTTGTTGGATATTGACTGCAACTGTTTGGGCTGTTTCTGATTTCTGTCCCTTTGGCTGGTTAGTTTGAATATTTGCAGATTTTTCGGTCTGTCTTTTTGCCCCTTTTTTTCCCTTCGTTGTTTTCTCTGTGGGGATGTCAGTTTCTACAACCGGAGGAACCTCAACGGATAGTTGCCGCAAATCACCTTCAGCGATCGCAGTTACTTCAGTGGGGATAACTTGTGCAATCAACTGGCTTTCCTCATCCACTACCACAGTTTCCTCTGGTTGTTCCCCATCAGGACTACTTGCTATCTGGTCTTGTGTCTCACTCTCGCTGGATGATTGTGTAATTCCAAAGGGAAGTTGTGCAACATCCCAACTGGGATCGCCACGCAATTTTCCATCATGGCCATTTCCAGTTTGGTCTTTTACACTTGTCCCTTGCCCTTCGTTTAATGCCCAATAAGCGATTAATCCCTGTTCATTGCCAACTAAAGGTTGATAGCGATGCCTCTGGATTTCCACTGGGGGACAAGGGTAATTCCAGACGCTAATGTTAGCTAATTGACCGGTGAAATATATGTTGTTGTGTAAAGTCGCGCCCAGAGTCACAGAACTCGTTGCTTTGTTTAAAGAGTCACCTGTGAAGTAGCCAAAGTACTCATTTTCGTCAAGGTATATACTTACTTGACCCTTATTAAAAACAATAGCAAAAAAGTGCCATTGTCCGACAGTTAATTCTCCATTACCAAAGGGTTTGATAAATTTTTCAACATTCTCGTCAATGTATACATCTAGGTTCCCTGATTCACTGATGCCAAACTCAAAATTATCACTATATCGATCTGAAGAACGAGCGAAAAAAACGTTGCGCGTTCCATAAGTGGTGGCTTTATCTGTTAGTTTATGAGGATTCACCCATCCTGAAATCGTAAAGGCTGAACTTCCTTGAGCAAAAACACCAGCAAAATCGTTTTTGCCAAAATCTATGTAATCATCTTGACCATCAAATGTTAGTACTGATTGGCTATATATCTGGTTTGTCACAAGATTTTAATCTCCACAAAAAATAAATTTGTAATTTTGCTTTCATAACTTTACGGTAAAACTAGTCAGGAATAGTATTGGCATTACCCAGTAATATATCAATCCGTTTAATGATTGCTTTAAACTCACCTGCATTAAAGCGCTGGCTAAGTTGCGATCGCTGAATTTTGCCAATTGCAGTTTTAGGAATAATTTCTTTATCTAGTGGAATCAAATAATCGGGATTTACTCTCAGATTGTTCACAATTCGAGTGCGAATTCCTTTTATATCCTTATTAAAGTCCCCTTTGAGAAAAATAGTATTATTTTGCTGTACATTGGTCAAGATTTAGGTTGACCAACGTACAGTTTTATAAAAACTATTTCTCGATGATTTCAATTTTTTTTAGATATCGAACCTCTTTAGTATCAGTAATCATTGCTACGCTAAGTTGATTTTTCAGTTTGAGTTTTAGCTCCTCTGTAATCGGTAAACCTTGAATTTCTTTGAAGAGAAATATCACAGATTCAGTTTTGCTACGTTCTGTATAGATGCCTTTAAGAATGGCTTCAATTCCATATCCCGTTACAGTATCTCCTACCACAGTTACTAGACCTAGCAGCGCTATACCTCCGACGATGCCAAACGGCCCTCCCAAGGCTGTCAGAATAGCTGCAACAGCAGTAGAACTCCCCCCTGTTGTTACCGTTAGAATCACGAGTATTACACCAGGAAGACCCAGACCAGCAAGTTTTTTAACTATGTCATCCATTATAATAATTACCTAAAATCCTTACACTTGGATGCTGATGAAAACACTACTTAAGTATCTAATTCAGAAAAATATTTTCATGAGAATAATATATTCTTTTTTAAAGGAACTATGTGTTTAAATAATAGCTCGTAAAATATCTCATTCCTATACTAAATATATTTTTGGGGAGATTTTCAACACTATAATTTAGCGCTCGGAAATGTATGAGATTTATTTAAGGTTAATAAAATTCTATTAGTCTGATTGTAAGAACACCTCCGGTTTAAATGTTAGCAATTAAATCTAACAAAGTAAAAATAATTTTTAGCATTCGCTTTTCTATTTATGCTGGTATAATTTTCCTGGTACTGTCCTTCATTAATGACAAGCATTTTATATTTTTAATTGGTGTGAACTCCATAGTTTTTTGAGATGGATTAGGGATTGCTTATGAGATAAGATTTACCGTTTATTCCTACTATTTAATATCGGAAAAAACTTTCATTATGATAGATTTCTACAATAAATTTATTAAATTAGATTATTTTTCAATTTAATAACTGCATTTCAAAGAACAGGCTGAAGTTCAGCCTACAAATCATCTCAGCTTTATCTACAAAATGCAATAGCAGTTAAGACAGTTAAGGAGATAGTTAAGCGGATGCTTAAGATAGCTAACCAGACAATTAAGACAGTTAAGACAGTTAAGCGGACAGTTAAGACAGTTAAGACAGTTAAGGAAATAGTTAAAATTTTTAAAATTGCTAATTACACAGAAGTTACTAACTGTAACTTCTGTGTAATTAGGTAAATAATTATGCAGATTTTCAGAGGTACTTGCTTTTTTTCGTCCCTAGGGGCTACCGCCTCATACATACACTCATTCAAAAAATGCTGCTGATGTTGGATCGTTGAATGGGGCAGAGGTGGCTGTTTTGTGTTTAGAAGGTGCTTCACCTATTATTTAACCTCTTGAACAGTATTTGCAAGTGATTCATGTCATTGGTTACTAGTCCGCTCCAATTCCTGATCGTCCCAAGATACAGGGTCTTCTAATGGTTCCAGATGAGTTGTGATGCTGCTTTTTGGCAATGCTTGAATGATGCTCAACTCAATTGCTTCGCATAAATCATGTCCTTGCTGCACTGTCCATACTCCAGGTACTAAAACATGAAAGGAAATAAACCGACGTGTTCCAGCAATCCGAGAACGCATTGCATGGAACTGGATACCTTGGCGTTCATATTTACTGAGAATAACCCGGATTGTCTCTATTTCTTCAATAGGCAAGGCAGTATCCAGTAATCCAAAAAAGCTTTCTCGTAGCAAACTAAATCCTGTCCAGACAATATTGACTGCTACCAACAAAGCGATGATTGGGTCAAGTATTAGCCAGCCTGTTACCTGAACTAAAAAGATTCCCACTATCACACCACCCGAAGTCCAGACATCAGTAAACAGGTGGTGAGCATCAGCTCGCAGTGTAATCGAACGCAAACGTCGTCCCGCTTTTAGCAAGACAAAAGCAACTCCTCCATTGACTGCTGTTGCCAACATTGATAGAGCCAAACCCAATCCCACTTGAGCGATCGCTTCTGGATGCAGTAATCTTCCCCAAGCTTCAACTCCAATACTGATAGCTGCAACTATAATCAATGCACCTTCTGCTCCACTGGAAAAATATTCCGCTTTAGAATGCCCAAAGGTGTGTTCTGCATCGGCTGGTTTGGCAGCATAAGTTACTGCCCACAGTGCTATCAATGCTGCCGCCAGATTCACACACGATTCAATTGCATCCGAAAGCAACCCTATCGATCCGGTTAGCAGATAAGCCCCAAACTTCAAAGCAATAGTAACAACTGCTGCCCCAATTGATAGGAAAGCGTAGGAGCGTAGTGTTCGAACACTCATCAAATTTACTCAATTGTAATTTTTAGCCAACAGTAACAAATTTAGCTCATAGCTTCATCCACCTTAAGACTTTGCTCAGAATTTCGTATTCACATAGAAACGGGTAATCGTGGGGCATAGAAAGCGATCGCTCTTGAAGGGATAATATCTGCGATCGCAGATATTACTACTTTTGGCTCCAAAGCACGGCTTTGATTGCCTAGTAGTTCGCCAACCCAAAATTGTTGGGTGGAAGTCGGCAGAGGAGCAGGGGAGCAGGGGAGCAGAGGAGAGGCTTATACAAGTTCTTTCCCCTCTGCCCCTCTGCTCCTCTGCCCCTCTGCTAACCACCATGCAAAGTTTCCTTGGCAGACTACTAGGACAGTGATAAATAAAGTTCAATATACGCTATGCCTAAAGATACACGCTTTTGAGTAGTAGTTTATGTGAATCTCAATTGGGTAAAATAATTATCTTAAAATCAGAAATTATGCCACAATACTTTGGACAACTGCACACAACTGAAGCGCCTTGGTCAACCCTGGGAGCAGTACAAGCAATACAACAAAATGAGCGTCATATCCTATTGCTGTGCGGCGACCCTTGTCTAATAGTTAGTGTGCTAGCACCAAACTTAATTCGGGTAAGGATGGCCCCAAGTGGTGAATTTCTCTCTAGGCGATCGTGGGCAGTAGCACTTGCGGATGAAGAATGGCTTACTGTGCCGTTTGAAGTGCGGGAAAAAGCAGAGACTATAGAAATTGAAACTGAGCAATTGTGTATTGTCGTGTCCCGCGATCCGTGTCGTATCCAGTGCTTTGACTCAGCAGGACAGCCTTTTGCACAAGATACAGACTTAGGGATGGGGTGGCGGACAGGGGAAGTTGCTGGGTGGAAACGGATTGAATCTGACGAACATTTCTATGGTTTTGGTGAACCGACTGGTTTACTAGATCAGCGTTCAAAAGTCAAAACCAACTGGGCATCAGATGCGATCGATTACGGCATCATGACAGACAGTATGTATCAGGCAATTCCTTTTTTCATCGCCTTGCGTCCTGGATTGGGATACGGACTTTTTTTTAATACTACTTATTGGAGCCGATTTGATCTGGGCGCACAGCAGCCTGGAGTCTGGCAGATGGAAACTCAAGGGAGTGAACTAGATTACTACATTATTTATGGGCCTGAACCTGCGAAAATTATCCAGACTTATACGCAGTTAACTGGACGGATGCCTTTGCCACCTCGATGGTCATTAGGTTATCACCAATGTCGCTGGAGTTACGAGTCACAAGATATAGTAGGCAAACTAGCTGATGAATTTCGTCAGCGTCGCATTCCCTGTGATGTTATTCATTTAGATATTGACTATATGAATAGCTATAGGATTTTTACCTGGAGTCCCAAGCGATTTGCTGACCCTCAAAAATTAATCCAAAATCTTAAGCAAGATGGATTTAAAGTAGTGACGATTGTTGATCCGGGGGTCAAATACGAGCCAGAAGCAGATTACAAAGTCTTTGATGAGGGATTAAACAACAACTATTTCATCCGAAAAACTAATGGTCAATTGTTCCACGGCTATGTTTGGCCAGACAAGGCTGTCTTTCCTGATTACCTACGTCCTGAAGTTAGAGATTGGTGGGGAAATTGGCAAAAAAGTTTGACTGATATTGGTGTTGCCGGCATCTGGAACGACATGAATGAACCCGCACTGGATGACCGTCCATTCGGCGACCCTGGTAACAAAATTTCCTTTCCCCTTGATGCACCACAGGGGCCAATTGAGGAAATAACCACCCACAAGGAAGTTCACAATCTTTATGGGTTAATGATGGCACAGGCATCTTATCAAGGAGCTAAAATATCTCGTCCGACTGAACGCTCTTTTATATTGACACGCTCTGGATATGCCGGCATTCAACGCTGGTCAGCTATCTGGACAGGAGACAATCAATCTCTGTGGGAACACTTGGAAATGTCCATACCAATGCTTTGTAACCTGGGCCTATCGGGCATTCCCTTTGTTGGTAGTGATATTGGGGGGTTTGCGGGGAATGCTACGGCTGAACTATATGCGCGTTGGATGCAGCTAGGAATGCTTTACCCCTTGATGCGTGGGCATTCTGCATTAACTACTGCACAGCATGAGCCTTGGGTATTTGGCGATCGCATCGAAAAAATCTGCCGCGAGTATATTGAACTCCGTTATCAACTACTACCTTATATTTACAGTCTTTTTTGGTTAGCTGCAACTACTGGCGCACCAATTCTTCGCCCACTTCTGTATGATTTCCCCAATGACCCAAAAACCTTTTCTCTTGCCGATCAAGTAATGCTTGGCCCCTCCTTACTAGCAGCACCTATTTACCGTCCAGGCGTTGAACATCGTGCTGTGTACTTGCCTGAAGGTTGTTGGTACGATTGGTGGAGTGGAGAGGAATTTACAGGGCCAACTCACATTCTTGCTTATGCACCACTGGAGAAAATGCCGTTATATGTTCGTGCTGGCTCCATTATTGCGATCGCACCAGTAATGCAATATGTAGATGAACATCCCATAAATCAAATGAGACTGCGGATTTGGAAGGGTGTTGGTGAGTTTACCCTTTATGAAGATGATGGTCATACTTTTGAGTACAAAACAGGAGCCTTTTGCACCACAACTTACCATGTTTATTCCGAGCAGCAAACAACCATTGTTGAGATTGCAGCCAGAGAAGGTGAGTTTTCACCCATAACACGTGAAACCATTGTGGAATTAGTCGGCGTTGGTGAACAGAGTTTTGTAGATAATGGTACTGCACATCGGTTGGAATTTTCTACTTAAGCAGCTCCATAAAATTGATTCTGAAGTTTGCATTTAGAATTCAGTAATATTCGTGAAATGGTATTACTCAAAGAAAGAATAATCCCTAATGAAGTCAATCCCAACAACTTTTGGTCTCATCAACAGTCTTAATTGATTTATCTGTTGCTTCCAAAATAAAGATAGCCACTAAAGTAGCCAGGATAGACAATAAAGAAGCACTCACAAGCATAAAAGGAGAAGAAATAGGCTCTTGAGGAACTTGAGCTTCGGATAGGATAATTGCATTACCTAAGTTTTGATTTTCTGCTAAACGGCTTTCTTCTAGCTTTTGTTGCAAAAGTAAATAAGTAGATTGTGCGACTTGTGCTTTACGTTCTAACTGGCGTTGTTGTTGTTCTAATCTCGGAAGATAACTCAAACGTTGTTTGTGGCTAGCTTGTAAGTTAGATAAAGCAGCAGCTTGGCTTTCTAAACCTAGATGGGTTGACTCTAATTCTATAAGCTTCGCTGAGAGTTGCTGTTGTAGCTCTCCTAATTCATAGTTTTGATTTAGTTGTAGTTTATTCGTTCCTGTAACTTTTTCTATACGTTGTTGCAGTAGCTCATTTAAAGACTTTAATTTGTCTTCTAAATCTATAATTTGCGGATGGGTGTCTTTTACAACAGTTCGCCTGAGCGTAAGTTGCGACTCTAATTGTTGGATTTCTTTGAGAATATCTTGTACACCTGAAATTTGGCTAAGGGAAGTCTTAATCATTGCCTGCCGAGAGTTCATACCCAATTGTTCGCGGATTTCTTTAGATTGTGCATCGATATCAGCAATTTTTGATTGAGCTTCACTAAATTTCTTTTGTAAATCTGCAATATTTTCTACTGCCTTACTTGCTTCCTCTGGCAGGGAAACACTTTTATAATTTTCTTTAAACTTTGCGATATCGGCTTCTGCTTTTAGAACAGTTAATTCTGCATTCGGCATCTGTTTTTCTAAAAATTTGCGAGCAGCCGTAGTTTGATTCCTCTGAGCGGATACATTATATTCTAAATAAGCATCCATCAATTTATTAACAACTTCTGTTGCAATTTCCGGGTTCTTATCTTGATATGATACTAATAAAATATCAGTTCCATCAATATTATTCACATTCAACTTTTTAAGAAAAGCCTGGAGTTTTATAAGCTCCCCTTTGTCATCCTTCAAGTTGAGTTTTTTTATAGCTTTTTGCGCTATAGGTATAGAGCGTATAACTTCTGCTTCTGTATTTAAAGGATTAGTTTGATCCTGAGATACTGATTCTAGCTTGTTTATTTCTGTTCCTACTCCCGTTAGGGAAGAAGTTATATTTGTTTTGTGGAATAGCAGCTTTCCCTCTGCCATATAATTAGGCTGTCTTAATAACAAAGGTAGCAATGAAATTAGCAAAGCTGGGAAAAATATTACTATAAAAGACAACCATCGGCGCTTCAAAATTTGCAAATATATATTAAACGTAATAATGCTTTCTGTTCGAGATTCCATAAATTTAAATTGAATTTTTAATGATTGATGTAATTAAGATTGGATGACTCAATATTGCAAAAAAGTAAAATAAATAAGATAGATAATTTGTCAAGCCAAGCTACTGATTAGATAGAGACATATAAGTATGAGTTTTAGAACTATTATGGTGAACTGCTAGAATTTCACTAATCACTTGCTCCAAATCTTCGTCTGTAAGATTAGAACCCGAAGGTAGGCAAAGACCGTGTGTAAATAAATCTTTAGCGACTGTATCTCCAATATATTCACACTCAGCAAACACAGGCTGGAGATGCAAAGGCTTCCATACAGGACGAGTTTCAATTTGCTGTGCGGCAAGTGCGATGCGGACTTGTTCTCGATCTACTCCAAAAGTTGCTGGATCGATTGTTAAACAGGTTAACCAGCGAGTAGCACGGCCAAAAATAGCTTCCGGCATAAATTCTATGCCTGGGAGATTTCCTAAAACCTGTTGGTAAATTTTAAAGTTGCGTCTTCTAGCCGCCACTCGCTCACTCAAAAGATGTAATTGACCGCGACCAATACCAGCTAAAACATTGCTCAGACGGTAGTTGTAACCAATTTCTGAGTGTTGGTAATGGGGAGATAAATCGCGTGCTTGGGTTGCTAAGAAACGGGCTTTTGCTACCAATTGTGGATCGTCGGAAACCAACATTCCACCGCCGGAGGTAGTGATGATTTTATTGCCATTAAAGGAGTAAATGCCAATGCGCCCAAAAGTTCCGGGGGAACGCTCTTTGTAGGTAGCACCTAAAGCTTCAGCTGCGTCTTCAATTAAAGGAACGTCATATTGATTGCAAGCTTTCAGGATGGGATCGATATCTGCACTTTGACCATACAGATGAACAAGTACCACTGCTTTAGGCAATCTACCAAAACGTGCGCGGTTCTCTAGCGCTTCCTGCAATAAGTCAGGATTCATATTCCAAGAAGTGCGATCGCTATCAATAAATACTGGTTTTGCTCCTAGGTAAGCAATTGGATTGGCGGTAGCTATAAATGTCAGGGTAGAGCAAAAAACTTCATCTCCAGACTGGACACCTACTAACCGTAAAGCCAAATGCAGAGCTGCTGTACCAGAACTAACAGCCGCCGCATACCCAGCCCCAGTTTCTTGACAAAATTCTTGCTCAAAAGCATTTACGTGTGGGCCTACTGGTGCAATCCAGTTAGTATCAAAAGCTTCTTTGATGAGTTCTAGCTCGCGATCGCCCATGTGTGGAGTTGAGAGCAAGATTGGTTTAGTCATGATTATTTTCAGTAGTTTGGATTATCTGATAAGGCTGCAATAATTCAGATTTTTTCATGAGAAACTCCTCAAAGTATTCCTGATGACCCTAAAAATCTTTACACTTAGTTGTTATTTAACATTTTGTAATTTCTGAGATTGCAGAGAAAATATACTTTTCATATTTTGAAGTAACTTCTGTTTAATAAGCTTATAAAATAAGAAATGGAGTATACCACTTGGATCTGATAAAAAATATTTAACATTCGTATCAAACAAACTATATTCTAAAGAGCCGTTGAAAGCATCTTGAATAAACCTATGGAATTTAGCATAATATTGTTCTTTATAGGAAATCCTCTCAAAATTGATGTTATTTGATAGTAAATATAAAATATACGGAAAGTTTACACCAACTGAGAGAGAACCCATTAGAGATTGCCAAAACCGTGGATTGATTTCAATAATATTAATTTGCCCTGTCTGAGAATTGTATCTTAAGTCTAAATTAGCAACACCATTCCATTTAAGTACATTCATAGTTTTTGTGACTATATCAATAACAGCAGAATCATGAACAAACTTCAATTTGTCAATTTTGGGAGTAAATCCTTTTGCTAACCCTAATTGCTGTTGTATTGTGTAAGCAAGAACTTGCCCATTTTGACAAAGAACGCTACAACCTATATCATGACCAGGTACATATTTTTGAACAATATAGACATCGTTGGGATAGTTACAAAGAGCCTGAAAGTTTTCTTCTTCTAAAGACTCAAATTTTTGTATATTTTTTCCACCACTTCCATCAACTGGTTTGAGTATTACAGGATAATTAAATTGGCTAATATTCTCAATCTCTTTAAGTAAAACTGTTTCAGGTGTTGGAATATTATGTTTTTTTAATAAAAGGTGCAACTTCCATTTGTCAAAGGCTGTATCTAAATTTTCTTCACTTGGTAATGCCACTATTCTACAAAACTTTGACAATTTATCTCTATATTTTGAAACAAACTTAAATCCTTCTTCGGAAGCCGGAAATATAATATTTATTCCTTGATTTTCGATTATCCTAATTACCTCATCTAAATACTCTAGTGAATTTATCCTATTTTTCGAAATAACTAAACTATCAATATATGCCGAATGCTTGTAAAAATATAACCATTGATTCTCATCTGATACTTGGTCTGAAGAGACAATCACATTTATCTTAAATTCACTATTAGCTTTTTTAAGACAGCGTATTGCATAGTACGCGAGAGGATTGTTGCATGGATCGGGAATTAAAACGGATGGTTGTTGAATTTTCATTGACTATGATTTATGTAAATTTTCAAAACTTAAATACTAGAAGCATTATCAAGCTTAATTGCTTAACCAATATGAAAAATGAAAAGCATAATTTTCCGATCGTGGTTATTCAATGTGAACGATAAGCAGGAAAAAAGTCTGATTCCAATAATTCTGATGCTGTTTTACCTATAACTTTCGCTCTTAATTCCACCAATTTATAATATTTTTCCTCATTAATTATTAAGCGTAATGTTAAAAACTTGTGAGTCAGTTGAGAGAAACCCGCTTTGAAAATATATAAACTATCCTCATTTGAACTACCAACTCCACCTCCCAAGTGCAAAAATTCATTACCGCGTTTCTGTGCCCAATACCTTGCATAGTCGGTTTCTAAACTACCTGGTGATAAATGAGCAAATTGATTTCTTGTTCCTCCAAGTGTGCTTTGCACAATTCCACAACATTCTGTATATAAACCAACACAAGCTATTTGATGTTCATGTTCAACAATGCATAGATGAAGACTAATACCTAACAAATCATTCATTTGAGTAAAATATTCGGAATTAAAGGAATAGTATCCTGTCGTTGCATTGACACGTTTCATGGTTTCTTCATAGATTGCAACAAATTCGTCCAAATAATCTTGGAATGGAACCATCTTTGCAACCATTCCGAGGCGCTTACACTTGTTAATTGTGCTACGATGACCCTTTCTGGTGTGAGTCCACAAGTTAGAAAGCCTCAAATCAACTGAGACTGTTTCGCCTGTAAGTTTCAAAGTTTCCGTTTGAGAGACTTTGGTGAAACTCTCATTGAGAATTGGATGCAAACGAAAGAAAGCGGAGCATATTCCCCTAGAGTGAAATTCCTGCTTCATGATATCTAGAGCAGCATCTAGAAATCCTGGTGTGTTAAGAGCTGCTTCACTGAGCAAGATTCCCGGATAGCCATAGGGGGAAACAACATCAAAAATATCTGCTGATTGTAGTCCTTCAAAGAGGATATCATTACATTTCCTGAGTAAATAAGGGACAAAAAACTTTTTTTCACCTTCAGTTATTAATATAGCTTCGGGGATAGTATCAGTTCTTTTAGCTTCTAAATAGCTGTACTCAGGCAAATGGTAAAAATCATGACGGATTTCTTGCAGGGTTTTTAACCACAAATCATTTGTTAATTCTATTATTTGTACTTGCATATTTATCTTATGTTCCCAAGTTATTTGGTTATATTTGACTATTTTTTATCTATCATCTGTTGACCACAAGATAGGAAATATTGCTGGATCACTATAATCTGGATTGCCGTTGGGCAGTTTGCGACAGATACTGTCAAGAAAGTGATGAATTTGTTCTTTGTTATTCCAAAAAGGTTGATGGCGATTGGCATAGTCCTGTAAATATAAAGCAAATGCTAAACGTACTGAATTGCTGCAATTGGAATAGCTACCGTGAATAGTACAACAGTGGTGAAAGCTAACTTGACCTTTGTTGAGGATGATAGGTACTTCAACAATTCCTCGTCCTTTTTGGGTAAATTTCTCTTCTATCTCTTTGAGATTCTGGTTATTGAAGCAACGCAGATGTTCAGTATCTGACCACTTATGACTACCATCAAGAACAACGAGTGGTGCTTTATTTTCATCAATATCTTGGAAAGGTATCCAAGCGGAAAGCATTTTTTTAGAGGTGCAGTTAGAAGAATAAGAGTAATCGGTATGCCAGCCAACTACGCCTCCTTGATTGCTAATCGTGATGGGTGCCTTATAGATTAGCGTATCTTCAAATAATCGAATTTCTGTAGTTCTAGCTAGTTTCGCGGCGATCGCCCCAACAATTGGCTGAAGAACGAGCTTGCGTAGTTCTTTTTTCCGATAAGAAACGTGTTGATTATTGCGTACAGCGTCTCCATCTCCAGGCTTCCAATCGCTGTAACCAGTACTATAGGGAAGTGTTGCGTCTCGCTCTCCGCGATAAAAATTTTCACTACCTGCGATCGCTTCATCTATAATCTCATCAGGTATAACTTTTTTGCTAATAAACCAGCCGTGTTCTTCATAAAAAGCAATATCTGACTCTGTGGGTAAAAGAGCTAGCTGATCTTGTGATAATTTGTAAGTAAAAGTTTTCATGTAATATATCCTGCTTACTTTCAAAACTTCAAAAAATTGTGCGAACAACAATAAATTATTGAATTTTGAATTACTTTTCATCCTCCAATCATAGAGATAGCAAGATTATCATATTGTTGAAAAAATTCTCGAAATTTCGCTGCCACACGACTAATATCATCTAAAGAGTAACGTTGATCTGTTGGTATTGTTAAAATGCGTTTTGACAAATCTATTGCTAAAGGGTCATTAGATGAATTTTCTGGCGTTTGCGGCCAATGAATCGGTGGAAATATGTTTTGACTTATTAAGTAGTTACGTAAAGCTTCTCGATTTTCTGAATCTTTACAGACAATTATACTGTTGAATGGCACAGAACCATTGGGCCAAGAGGTAAAAAGGGGTGTCCAATTAGGATGGTTTGTAATTGATATCCAAGCTAAAAATTGTTTGACATTTTTTTCCCTTTTTCGCCTAAATTCTCCAATTTTTAGGCAGTTTAAAATATTAGAAGTAAAAGTTGAAGCTGCATAATTAGTTTCGCAATCAAGCTCTTCCTCACTTTCAATCTCTAGTCGCCGATAGATATCTTTCGAGATATTTGCACCACTAATATAAGCTCGTTTTAACAGCATCGCAGTCAGCTTTTTACAACTAGCTGGTGATTCTGAAGAAGCTTTTGGCAACTTAATATTTTGGGGTGACCAGATAATACCTCCATTTGGGATTGGCAGAGTTTTACGTAGAGAAGCTATAGCATAGTGAGCATTACTTTGCTGTGCCCAAGAAGAAAAAGGGTCGTGGCTATGGTCTTCAATTAAGATAATCTCATTATGTTTAGATAGCCAATCTTGCCAACATTTTCTTTGTCTAACCCCAAATAAGTTAACTGCTAAAACTAAATCACCTGGGAAAGTATTGAGGGAGTTAAAATCTGGGGATTCTTCAGTTGGCAAATCTCGATACCAACATATCTCAAAATATTTTTTGAGTTTTGTTGCAAAATCCATGCATGAAAAAGATGGCAAATGCAGTCGTAGCTGACGGACTTGATTCTGATTTAATAGATTGTTGAGAGAAATCAAACAAGCTGTACCAGTGGAAAAAAGTTCATATAGCTTAGGTAGAAAATTGTTAGTTTTAGATGCCATTAAAAAGTCATTTGACCAATCAAATTCAGAACCTACTTCCCATCCTTTTTCCATAAACATTTACCTGAAATAATAGGATTTATTACAAGAAATTTCTTTGGTTATTGTGAAGCTAATCTCTTGTCTTGACGAAGTTATGAAGCGTTAGCGAGTTCACGAGCTTCGAAAAACCTCACTCAGACTTTTCTCAGTCTTCTGCCTTATTTATTGAGAGTTTGTACAATAATATTTCATACTTCTCTAGTACTACCTTGAAATTCTTCACCTGTAGCGTAGCCTTCTTGGCTAATATTTTCTTTTTTCAAAACTTTGAACAGAGTTAAAACCAGAATTTTCAAGTCCAACCATAGATTCCAATTGTCAATGTACCAAATATCTAATCTGAATTTCTCTTCCCAACATCCATCTAATAATCGGCGACCATTGATTTGCGCCCAACCTGTGATACCCGGTTTGACATTGTGGCGACGTGCTTGTTCGAGGCTGTAACGGTCAAGATACTGTACCAGTAAAGGACGAGGGCCCACCAAACTCATGTCACCCTTGAGGACGTTCCAAAGTTGTGGGAGTTCGTCCAAACTGGTTTGACGAAGAAATTCACCAAAAGGCGTGAGGCGTTTCTCATCAGGGAGAAGATTACCTTTGGCATCGCGTTCATCCGTCATAGTGCGGAACTTGTAAAAATTGAAAATACGAGCATTTTTACCGGGACGGGGTTGGATAAAAATAACTGGATAACCCATACGGAGATAAATAGCGATCGCAATTATCAATATCACTGGAGAAAGAGCTAAAAGGGCGATCGCTGCTACAAATCTATCTAATATAGACTTGATTAATCTGCTACTTTTTATAGAAATATGTTGCTGTAAATATTTGCTGTTCATAGCTATATTCTTCACTTTTGTCAACTAAAATCAGTAATCAAGGTATATAACTTTTATCGAAAAAATTGAGCGCAGATACTTTGCTTTTCCCCTTTCAAGACTTTGCTGCTACTGCTGCTAGCAATTTTGAAGATATGTACACCAAGTGGTTGAAATTCGGTATTCAACACTCCATCGGTAAGCGGAACTGTCTTGTTTTCAAATAGAACAGTTGCTTCGGTGGGCGTATTAGGAAGACCAGTAAAACTAACCGAAACAGGTTCATTTGCTGAGTTGACGGCAATAACGTAGGTAGATTGATTCCAAACAGTTGTCAGGAGATTAATAGAAGGAAAGCTGAGTGGCTGTTTCATGCCATAGGTGTAGAACTTCTCTGTCCTTCTTGGCCCAGCGATAATCTCAAAGCTCACATTATCTAGCCTCGTGCCATACAAGATAGCCGAGCCCAATTGCTCTGGCCCTACAATCTCTCCAGCAGCCTTATGATATGTTTGCAAAACACTTTCTAGATTTGGATGGTCGCGCTCATGCCAGTAAGAAAAAATGAGAATCCCCCTAGCACCAGATACAATAGACTGCCAGAAGTCATGATAGGCCCCTTCAGTTGTGGCGATCGCATTACCCGATTCGTAAAAAAGTTCCAGAATTGCTACAGGAGTTTTTTCTCCATTCAGATAATCAGGGCCTATCGTGGCTTGTGCTAGCTTGATCCCCTTTAGTGTGGTTTCCATCCGCCATCGCACCCATGCATGTGGCACCCCTATATAGTTTGTGTAAACGCTGGAGGGAATGATATCCAAATAAGGTACATACTGCTGGACACTTGTAGCATCATAGTGACCGGGGATGTACATATAATTTGGTCGCTTTTTTGGGTCATACTTGCGTGTCCAACTCGCATAATTGGTGACTATCGCCATTTCTCCATCTCTCCAATAGCGCCGTTCTTCAGGAAATTCCCACCACGCTACTTGATCGCTCTTAGCAAGAGCAGTTATCTTCTTTGCCGCTTGCACTTCTGGTATCGGCTCAGATTTACCTGGCAGGCTGGCAAGAGCAAGCATCTTACCCTTAGCTACAGTCTCAAGAAAAGAAGGGGTAAAATGATATGTCTGGGCGATTTTCCATCCGAATTGCCGCACCCTCTGCATATCTTGTGCTTCGTGTATGGAGTATAGTCCTAACGGAAATTGCTTACTCTTAGGGTATATATCTTGTCCAACAACTTCTGTATTTGTTGCCGTAAAGACGACGGACGCAACAACAATTCCAACGGCTGCTAGTAACTTATCAGCACAACGTAAGAATTTTATTTTCGACCAATGTTTCCACTTTTTAAATGCCAGAATGCGTTTCATTTAAAACCTTCTGAAAAACATTTGCTAGTTTCTTGTACAAAATATCCCGATCAAACACTGTGTCTGCAAGTTTTCTTGCAGCAGTCTGAGCGCTTTGCAAGCACTCAGAGCTATTTAAAAATTTTGCAAGTTGAATTGCAGCAACTTTTGGATCGTTGCTAGAAATGCTAATACCAGCACCAGACTGTTCGAGAATTTCTTTTTGCCAACCGCCATAGTTAATTACGACTGGACGACCTGCTGCTAGGGCATCAAAGAATTTATTAGCTGAATTATGCTCCATCTCAGGAATTGGCTTAAACAAGGAGGTGGCAACGGTACATGCAGAAAGAAGTGCTGGCATTTCAGCTTTAGGAATAGGTGGCCACATCCAGAAGTTTTTTTCCAAAATCCCTAATTGACAACTAGCTTCTCTGACTTCACTTTCACAGACACCTGAACCAACCACCAGAAATTTAGCCTCAGGTATGATATTTCTCATGTGACTTGCTAAATAAGCCAAGTAGTTGACTCCATTTATATGCCCCAATGTACCGGTGTAAACAATCAAAGGCCCGCCAGATAATTCGGGATGCTGGCGGAGAAACTCTAATCCAATTGTTTCTGAAATGTTAAAACGTGCATTATCGCAAGCATTAGGAATCACTTCTACTTTCTCAGCAGGAATACCCTGTTTGACGATGCCTTCTTTCATGCCAGGAGAAAGCGCCACAATATGAGAAGCATTTTGATAAGCTATCAGTTCTAATTGCCGAGCCAAAAATATAGCTAATGGTGAGCGTACAGCTTTCATCGCTATTGGCATTTCTGGCCAGAGATCTCTGACTTCAAAAACATAAGGAGTCCCATGTAACCATTTTCGCAATAAAGCTGGTATTGCAATAGTAAGCGGTGTGCTAGTAGCAAAAGTGAGATCAGCTTTTTCTTCCCGCAGGACTTGTAAAGAAGACCTTACAGCAAAACTCAAAAATGCCAAAATTCTCCGCGAGAAGCTCATGTAATTACTGTACTTCAAAGGAATAACATTTAATTTAAAACTAACATTTTTGGTGTTGAACAATTTCAGGATATTAACGGCGGGAATTCCATGAATTTCCGAGTCACCGCAAAACATACAAACTTGCCATTTATCTTGGACAAGACGAGTCGAAAACTCCCAGGATCTTGTGCCTCCAGAAACTGTGGGAATAGAAAAATATTGATGTAAATAAATTAATGTGCGAGTATCCATCAACGTTGAACCTCTGGAGAATTATTTGACTTAACAATTACATCTGCAATTTTGTAATTTGGATGCAATAAGTTTAAATATTCTTGAAGTGACTGCTTGCCAATCTGGTTCCAGGAATATTTTCTTCTACTAAATTTCGTGCCGCCTGTCCTCTTTTTGAAAGTTCTAATCGCGCGGCCAAAACATCTTGCATACCTTTAGCGATCGCTGCTGGAGTAGCCTCCACTGACCATCCAGCCCCAGCGGTCTCCACTTCACTTGCCATATTAGTACCAGGTGTGAGTAGACAAGGTATTCCATAAGATAAAGCCTCTAATACTGCTATTGGATGTCCTTCAAAACGGAAGGTATGTATCAACAAATCAAATTCATACATAAAATTGATTCTCTCCTGTTCAAACTATAGATTTGAATCTTTATTAGACCCTTTGATTTTTTGTAGCTATAGTAGGAACTTGGTTTTGTATCAAAATTGGTAGTGCTAATATTAGGCTTATAATTGAATAGTTGTCATATAATGTTCCAGACAATAGAGAACCTATATAAATTGGTGAACAAATTATAGTTATAATTTTCCAGTTTCTATTTAATTTACCTTGCCATAAAAGTATTCCATACATTGCAGTAAATCCTATAAGAATAACACAGGGTAAAAAGCCGCTATTATATAGCAGGTCTAGATAAATATTGTGAGGATAGGAATATATATATTGGCTTCCTTCTCCGAATAAAAAATTATCTTTTATAAAAAAAGATGTCAAATTTTGCCAATATCCTTCCCTGACTGCAATAGAACTAGAGGAGGCACCACGGTCATAAAACCAAAATACTCTAGAATCAATAATATATTTAGAAAAACTTGAATTTATAGCGAGTAAAAAAGGAGCAAATGTTATAGCTATACTAGCAAACTTTAGCCAATTCAATCTGATATATAGTACTGTGTAAAGAAAAGATAATGTCATAACAATTCCTACTATTGTTGCACCTCTAGAACCTGTTTTAACCATTAGAGACAATGCAATAACTAAACAAAATATCGTAGTGATTAAGCTAAGTATTGAAATTTTTTCTTTTTTGCTAGAGTAATTTTCATGAACCAATACGAGATTTAGCAAGAAAATAGTTCCAATAATTCTGTAGTAAATATTGGGCCCAAATATAAAGGATTGTCTTGGCTCGTTTCCAGAAAACTGTTGAGATAATACTCCAAGAAAAATTAGTGTCATGGCAGGCAGCCATCGAACTATCTTACAACCTGGACTATTACTGAGCAATCGCTCGATTACATGAGTGCCAAAAACAAGAATATTAACATATAGAATTCCTGATATAGCGCCAAAATAATAGTCAAAATTGTATTGATAAAATTGAATAAAAATAGGTAAAAGAGCGAGAAAAATGAATATTTGAGCAGAAATTTCTGCTGGGCTTAAAATAAAGTTTCTTCTCAGGACAAAAACTATTGTCCAAAAAACAAAAAATAAAGGAATTTCATACACCGTTTTATTCTCTCCAGGAAATGTCGAACAAAAAATCAAAATTAAGTCAATAGGTAAAAGAATTACGTTATTCCAAAAATCCTGATTTAATGTTTTTTTAATGATCATATTTGACATTAATTTGTACCAATATTATGACTTTGAGAACACACAAGGTAGTCCTGTTGCGTACTCGTGTAAGATACGTTTGAAATTAGGAGCATAAAACCAGGATCGTGACGGATGAGAACATAGAATAACCTTGCTACCAAGGGCACGGATTTCTTCATCGTAAGCACCGGGCTGGGCTGTGTTAATCAGAAAATCCATCTGGAAGCGATCGCAATCAATGTGCCGCAAAATGTACATTAGCCAGGTTTCGATTCCACCCCTGTTCATCCCTGCAACAATATGGAGGATACGTATTGAATGCTCATCGACATTCTGGATATCTCTAGAGTTTGTGTAGTGCATAGAAGATAACTCCTAAACTAAAAATTGTTTGAACAATAGTTGCAATAACTAGTGCGATCGCTACTCCTAGCAACCCCAAACTGGGTAGCAGCAATAGACAGGCTATGGTTGAGATAGTTACTACAGTCGCAAACAAAGGCATTTGGATGCGAAAGTACTGACATGCCGTCATTCCATAGCTCAGGAAAGACGATACATAGTTAATTCCAGCCGCAACCATCAACCAGATAAACAAATTTGTTTGCTCGGCATATTCAGGTTGATACAGAAGAGTCAGGATCTGATGTCCAGCTACAACAGCTATCAAAACACCTGTTCCGCCCAATAAGGCAGCGATTCCTACCAGCTTGAGTAGGAGTGTATGGAAAGCAATAGCATCTTTAGCCGCGTAATACTTAGCTAGTCTAGAAATGCTTGACTCTCCTAGGGCATTTACTACGATGTTTCCTGCCACCATCAGGTAGGCAATGGCTGCAAAAATCCCCAATTCCCGCTCACCTAAATATCGTTCAATAAAGTAACGGGGAATATTGGTATTGAGTGAAATTAGCATCATCACAAACCCCAGAGGCAAACAGAGCCATACCAGCTTTACTAGGGTTTTTCGATGCCAACGCGGTTGCAATTGTGACCTGTATAGCATCAAGATACCACTGCGAATGTCCCAAGCGACCAACACCACTGCCCAAGCAAAGACCAACCCCGCCACTCCCCAGAGAATATGGCCAGACATATATACTCCAATGCCCAGTAGTAGGAGTGATAGAGGGCCTTTAATCATCAACGATGTTGCAATCCGATCCATGCGTTCATGCTGCTGAATCAGTCCATGAAATATGTCGCTAATAGACTCGAATGCCTTTGCCAAGCCCATCAAGAAGATAACTAGAGAGGTTTCCCATCGAAAGCCGCCTAACAAACTAATAACCGTAATGATCGCAAGTGCCAAAGCTGTCGAGATTAGTCTTAGCCCCAAGTAATCGCTAAAAGAATACTGTTTTCTGGCATCTGTTGCTTGGACAATTCGCAACTGAAGATTTGTAAACATGATTATAGGTGCTGTGATCGCCAGCCCCAAGGTAAACTGTCCTACCATCTCTGGACTGCCAAGTTTAGCCAGTATCACCAACATTCCCCACTGGCAAGCTGCATAAACTAAATTACCGGCGAAAGTCCAAGAAAAGTTGCCGCGCAGTGTTAGAGGCTTATGTTGTTGCATTTGCTTTAGTCATTAACCTCATCCAATTTTGCAGTTTGATACCAAACACAACAATGATTTGATAACCATCTACACAAGCTATCCATTTGCCGCTCTCAAGCTTGTGAGGATCGATATTATGCATTCCGGTTTTATTCCACCCATAACCACTTACATTGATAATTGGATTATCTTTAAACGCTTTTTCTTTATAAGTTGTTGTTGTCAAATCGGTAATTTCAAATGCTCTCACTTGATTGCCATACAAATGCTCATCATCCTGGGTATATCGGATTATTTTTTGTAATAAACCGTGAGAGCCATAGATAGTTTTCATGTTGATTCCCTAAATTAAATGTAGAGTTATTTGATGAATTAGCCATCGACTTAGAGTCCAAATCCTCTATTTTATTTAGCTCCTCCCGATTCCACTTTCGCAAGTTTATTTTTATTTGAATATCTGATTACAGCACTATTCTTTAGACTGTTTCTTCGCTCATTATTTTCTAAGTACTTAGGTTTGTATCCTGACACCAGTTGTTCCAGTAATAACATGATGTATTTAATATCATTTTTACCTGCTGCGGCACACAATTCTTCTACAGTCATGGCGAGATTTTCTGAAACAATCCGACTGCCATTTTTCACTACTATCAATTTTTCATGTTGAGTTGGTTCGTACTCTTCTCCCTCGATAAACAGTTCCTCAAATAACTTTTCTCCAGGTCTTAAGCCTGTAAATAAGATGTCAATATCTTTATTTACCTCGTATCCCGAAAGGCGAATTAATTCCTTCGCCAAGTCAACAATTTTTACAGGTTCGCCCATATTCAGCATTAAAACTTCACCACCACGACTCAATACCGCAGCTTGTAAAACAAGTTGCACTGCTTCTGGGATAGTCATGAAATAACGACAGATATCTGGATGGGTAACGGTTACTGGGCCACCTGAAGCAATTTGTTTTTTGAAAGTGGGAACTACACTACCGCGACTACCCAAAACATTGCCAAAGCGCACAACAACATAAGGTTTACCGCTTTCTTTTGCAGCTTGCAGCACTAGCATTTCGGCAACTCTTTTACTAGCACCCATGACACTAGTGGGATTAACAGCTTTATCCGTGGAAATCATCACGAAGTTTTGAACATTGTATTGCAGCGCCATATCCAATAAGTTTTTTGTTCCAAGCACATTGTTAGTGATTGCTTCTGATGAATTTAATTCCATCAGAGGAACGTGCTTATGAGCAGCCGCATGAAAAATCACGTTAGGTTGAAATTGTTCAAAAGCTTGTTTTAGGCGAATGCTATAACGAATATCGCCAATGAAAGTATAAATACGAGGGGTGTATCGCTGTACTTTCCCATCATTTTTGAGTATTTGGATCAGTTTTTCTAACTCTTGTTGGATATTAAATATAGAATTCTCCCCATGTCCCATAAGTATCATTTCCGCAGGATGACACTTGAAAATTTGACGGCAAAGTTCACTACCAATTGATCCTCCTGCACCTGTAATCAGTACTGTTTTACCTTTGATAAATTTATGCACTTGCTCAACATCAGTTTGTATGGGTTCTCGCCTGAGCAAATCCTCAATCCTGACATCTCGAATGCTATCTACCCGCACACGATCGTTGAGGATTTCATATATTCCAGGTAAAGTACTAGTTTGTATTCCAGTTGCTTTGCAAATATCTACGATTTCTCGAATAACATGGCCAGCAACCGTAGGCATAGCGATGATAACTTTGTGGATTTGGAGAGATTTCAAAGTATCAGGAATTTGGTGGCGATTGCCTACAACTGGAATACCACGAATTCGGACATTTAATTTCCGTGGATCGTCGTCAATGAAGGCAACAGCATGAAAGCCTAGTTTAGGCTTGCTTTGCATATCTTGCACAAGGGAAACTCCGGCATTACCAGCACCAATAATCAGCACCCGCTCTCGTGGATTAAATACTCCTTGACGTTGGATAAATCTTTCTACAACTCGAAAACTGAAACGTAACATTCCTATGAAAATACATGACAGTAATCCATCAATAAATGGCAGCGATCGCGGCAGGTTATCTGTTGCAAAAGGCAATATGTGATTAAGAAGATTAAATGTCATGCTTTGGATGACTATTGCACCTACCATCAACATGGCTATATATGTCAGTTCCTCAACACTGGCATAGCGCCAGTATCGCCTATAAAAACCAAAACTCCAAAATACAATTAGTTTAACTAATAAAAATAGTAGAGTTGCGATTCCTAGTTGTGATATGTCCGCTTGAATATCGAGAGAGCCGTCTAAACGGATAAGCAGTGCTAATAAAGGAGTAATTGAAAAAATAATAATATCAAAAATTAACAAGTGCGTATTTTTTAGCTTTAGCAGTTTCTTTAATAAATTGGCACTAAATTTTTGAAAGATTCTAAGTAAGAGTTTCATACTTCAAAAGACCTCCTAAGCAAGTTACAGAATCATCCGTTTTGTGCATAAATTTTATTCATTCAGAGAATATTTAATATCGCCAAATAACTTGAAAAATGATGTTTATATGCCTGGAACGTCTTGTTAAATAATCATTTCTAGAGAATTGACATAGGTATGTCTTTTGTCCATTTGATAATTTATAAATAAACAAAAATTTAATTCCTATATCAATTCCTAATTTCTGACTTTTAAATTCATATTAGAGTTGGCTTGTCTAGAAATAGACATAGCTAATAATCAAAAAAATGCCCATGCACATTTCTACTGGTTTGTGCCCAGGTTACTGAAATATGTTTACAACTTATATCCTGAGAGATTTTTTGAGTAGACCTCTTGCACAAAAGTTTTGGCAAATTTATGTCGAAATTCTCTATCGTAACATAAAATTATTCTGCAAGAGGTCTACTAAACCGCAAACTTTTCAAACATCCTCTAAGTACGGAATTTAGTTGAATGACGCAACTACTATCTTTGCACTAGTTTGTATTTATGCTTGAGTTGTCTTCAGCAATTGTTTAATTGTTATAATTTGCCTTGACAATTTTATACAACTTATGTGCTAACAAACCATATTTAAATTAATATTGTCCTGTATAGATTGCTACGTATTACTTCAGATGGATTGTTTGTTTTGTAAGTTAATGGCGTTGCTATCTTTATGCAAAGAGTGAATATCATATTTAAAATTTACCCCTGATAACATCGCATTGGTAATTGAGCGGTGTTCAAATTTGTGTAACCCAACACTTAAAGTTAGTAATAATTACGTTGTACTTAACTAAATGTAACTATTACTATTACTATATTGAACTACTAAAATCTATACCAAATTTTAGTTGTATGTGTCACGCCAATTTGGCACAAGTTTTTTTTGTAACTGGGGATTTAGGCGAGAGCGAACGTATATAAAGTGATTTATAAAAAGGAATTTACCAATAAAAGTTACGAAGTTACCCTCCTGACCTAGGTATCCACATAGCAATTACATTAGAGTAGTTAGCTAGTGAATTTCGTGAGATTTCCCAGGACCATCAAAACAAAGATTGGACACATTAGAGCATTCTGAGTCTAGAAAATCAATATAAAACTATTTTCATGTGATGAAAGCATTCTGAACAGATTGGGAAAGCAGAATCTAAAATTGGGGGTTGTATAAATACGGGATGAATTGGCGGGCAGGGCGAACGCACGGGATTTCTGAAACCCTTGCTGGGCAAGGATCTTGATGAAAAAATAGGCTAAATTAAAAAACGCCAAAACCCTTGCTATTAAAGGATTCTTATACTTTAGATGCGTTTGCCCTGAATTGGCGGGTGAAAGCATTGATAACTCGTTCCAAACAAATTTGGCTAAATCATCCCATGATTCAGGAACGCCTGAATCGTTTGTTGCCCTTATCTTATTTGCTGATCCCAATAGTATCCTTTCAAGATTGGATTGTTAATTAATTATTTTTCACCTCACCATCCCGGAAATTGAATCTATGAACCAGAGTCAATAATTACAAGGTCATAGGCTTCTATAACTGTAATGTGGAGACTATAAAGTTCATTCTTTTTTAATACAAACCATTGAAATTAGTTTTTTGACCGTTACAAACTATGCCTAATATATTCAAGCGATAAATTTTCAGGTTATCTAAAGCTATTTTTAGTATTGAAGAATTTGTTTTGTGAATTCGAACTACTATCAATAGTCCATCAGTGTGGGGTGCTATCAGGCTAGCATCAGCTAATCCCACTAGGGGAGGTGCATCATAAATCACTAAGTCAAAATTCTTCTGAAAATCTGTCATTAATTGCTTCATCTTTGAAGATGAGAGCAACTTTGCGGGATCGGATGGTACTGGTCCAGCTGTGATTACAGATAGTTTGCTCATAGAAGGTAGTTGTCGAATTACTTCTCCCACTGGCAAGTTTGTAGAAATTAAATTGCTTAATCCCCAGAGATTATTTAAATGTGAGAGATTGTGAATTGTGGGTTTACGAAGATCAGCATCTACAAGTAAGACTCGTTGCCCCATTGCTGTAGCTATCTGAGCTAGATGAAGGGCTATGGTAGACTTGCCATCACCAGGCATAGCTGAACTAATAACTATGGAACGGAACGGGCTATCGGAACTGAGTAGTTTAATATTTGTATAAACTACCCTTAAAGCTTCCGAAAAGTTGGAAGAATACTCACCCTGTTCTTCCTCTGGTAAAACAGTCAGTTTAGCAATCTCCTTAGAAAGAAAATTTGGTATCCTTAACAAGGGAAAACTTTGCTGATAAGTGCGGTTTTGCTTAGTTTGAATTTGCTGTTCAAAAGGAATATTTCCTAACAATGGCTGCTTAACTTTTCTTTTCAGATCATCGACAGTATGGTAGGCATTATCTAGCTTTTCCATTAGTAAGACAATACCAACTCCTGAGATGATACTTGCAACTAATACTAATACGAAACTGCGTAGGGTATCAGAAGAAGAAATAGGAATGTCCGGTGTAGTTGGTACTTGAAGTAATTGCCAGCCCAGCTCTGTTTGGGATATTTGAATTTGGAGATTCTCGCGGGTTGATAAAAACCGATTCAAACTCTCATTTGCAAATTGCAATTTACGCTGTAATTCAGTGTACTGTCTTGTTAGAATTGGCAGTTGGTTGCGTCGCTGTGCAAGTTTCTGTTCTATTTTGGTAAGTTCTTGACTTTGCACTTCTAATTTCTGAAGTTGCATCTCTACTTCTGCAAATTTTATACCCAATAATTGCTGTGCCTGTTTACGTAGCAAAGGTAAAAGACTAGCTCGTTTCTCTTTCAATGTTTGAATGGTTGGGTTTTTGTCCTGTAAACGAGTTGATTCAGTTGCAATCTGAATATCAAATTGACGTATTTGAGTAATTAACTGCTGATATAAAGGAGCATTATTCAGCATTGCTGTTGCGCCATTTTTTTCTTTTAGACTCGTTAAATTAGCACGAGCTTGAGCTAACTGTAGATCAATTTCTTGTCTTTTTTGAGATAATTCAACGGTTTGTGATGAGATTTGCTCTGCTTGGGATTCTGGATTGTCAAAATTGTAATTTTGTCTAAAAAATTGCAACTCTTTTTGGAGTTGATCTACCCGATTCTGTGTTAAAGGTAATTGGTATTCAACAAACTGAAGCCCTTGACGTAATTTGGTTTGCCTCCTTATTTTGCTGTAGTCTAAGTAATCTTTAGCGAGCCTCTGTAGTACGGCTTGAGTTTGATCTTGATTTTTACTGTGATAGCTAACTAATATAATCTTGGTTTCACCTAATCGAGTAATTTTTAGAGAATCGATCAGAGAATAATAGTTTAATTCTGGATAAGAAGCTTGTAGCCGTTTAAGAGTATCTCTCATCAGTTCAGGACTCTTAAGAACCTGAATTTGGCTTTCATAATCTAGACTAGACATCTGTGAGTTAGAGTTTTTGACAACATCCACATCTGTGGAGTCATCATTCACAGGTTCCACTAACAGTTGAAAATTGCCTTCATATTCTGGGGGCTTCTGTTTTAGCACTAAGCTAATAACTGCAATTGTCATAACAGTAATAGTTACACCTGTCATAACTAGCGCTCTTCGCCGTAAAACACCCAGAAATTTTTGCACACTCCATTCTTCTTCCTCTTCAACCCACGGAACAAGTTGATTTTGTTGATTTTGAAGAGATGGAGGCACAGAATTATTACTACTATCAGAACTGGAAGGTTGGGAAGGATAATTCTCTATCATATTCTTAATATTTGGTAATAAGTTAGACAGAATTTAGTAGAAAGAGTTTTATAAGCTTCTGTAAGATAAATTTTGATACGGCCAACAATCTATACTATATTTGATATTTACTTAATAAACTTATGATGAAATTACAAGTCTTTATTCTTTAATCCATTACACAAATAACGCAAGTTGCTAGTTAGGCTCGTTAAATAGTATGAAATAATACAAGTAATTTGGTTTAAGTATAGGAAAGTACAAAAATTGAAATTTTCTACTTAATAAACGTGAATTTCGGTTAATGATGTCCAATTATTCTCTCATAAAAACAATTTATTTTTGGATTCAGTGGAAACACAGGCAATACTCAAGTGCTTAAGTTAATAATTAAGGGATATAAATTATAGATGCTTGACATCAAGTGGAGTTTTCGCCATACTTCCTACTGCGGCTGTGGCAGCTTGTAAATGCTGACTTCTACCAAATCCTAAGTAAATGCACTGAATAATTAATTCCTCGACCGATCTCTTTCTTTGCATACCTTGCAGTTCATTGAATAAATATTAAGTACATTTTAATACAAATTAAGTATACTTGCATTTATTATACTTTTATTTCCTCAGTATGTTATCTAAATCCTCTTCAACAATCAAACAGGAGTCCTGGTAGCCCATAAAACTATTATTTTATAAAGTTTTAGATTAGATATACTTTAAAAATATAAATTTTTAATGAAGTAAATGATTCGATATGGAAACATGATATTGTGAAGTTCTCAGTGTTGCATATAAAAAGTAATAAAGCCTAAAAGCTTTAATTATAAAGTTATATGTAACTAGAGAAACTTAAACAAAAACTAAACACTGCTCAAAACAAAACATTCTAGAATCAAATTGTGAATAGTAATTATAACTCCAGATATCTCAGTTGATTGAATGTTAATCAAACAATAGAGACTGCCACCAACTATTAAATCTCTTTTTAGAAGTTTAAGTAAGTACCTGCTCAACCTGTCAAGGACTTGCTTTACCACATAAGAATATTACCTTCTCTCTAAAATAATTTGTTCTCGGCTAGAAGTATTTTCATCATTTTTGTGTTCTCGTATCTGTTAGAGAAGTGTGTATATAAACTAGAAAGAGTGTTCTGGTAGTTAGCCTTAATAGAGTTATAAGACCATGCCTAAATGTGCAAGGTTCAGAGGTCTCTTAAGCTATTGTGGTGTGACTAACTAGACTCTACTTGGGAGCGTGAACTAAACAAAATTACAAGGTTTTCAGTTTAGTTAGGGTGTTGCCAAGCTGTGGCTAACATACCGAAACAAAATTGGTCTTGATAGTACCTTATATCAATGACTTAACTTTACGAAAATTGTAGTTTGTTAATTCAAGCTTTCTTAGTGAATATTAAGCCAGATTTGTAAATTCTTACAATATAGTCTAGATATGTTTTCTAGATTATTTCGAGTTTATACGGGTTTTGGATAACAGTTTTTTCTATTTCAGACGAGGCTATAGACTATGAGACTTAATCAATGGATTAATCAAAATTTTTTGAAATCCATTTCTACTCCTTTAGATGCAAAAAAAGATACAAGAAACAAGCCTTCTGTAAAAGCTCAACAATCAATTAAGTTATCTGTAGTTACCCAATTTTTCCCTCCGGATTATGCCGCTACAGGGCAGCTGATTGAAGAATTGGTGAAACAGTTAGGGCAGCAAGGAGTGGATATTGAAATTTTTACAAGTCAGCCAGGATATGCATTTCGTTCTGATACGGCCCCAGCAGTTGAATGGGCTGACCAAATCCGAATTCAGCGATCGCGCACTGCTCAACTCTGGCCTGGAAGAATTCGTGGCAAAGCCATTAATGGTGTGCTATACACCTTGCGGGCGACGCTCTATTTGCTGAGAGGTTCGCGTCGCAACAATGTATTGTTGCTAACTACAGCGCCCCCATTTTTGCCAGTGATCGGATATTTAGCTTATATATTATTCAAGTTGCCCTATGTATGCGTGTTGTATGACTTATACCCTGATATTGCGATCGCATTAGGTGTAATTTCAAAGAGTAACTGGCTGGTGCAATTGTGGCGTGCAATCAATAAACAGGTTTGGTTAAAAGCCAAGGGGATCATAGTACTTAGCCCAGCGATGAAACAACAGGTAGTGGCACATTGTCCCCAAGTAGCTGATAAAATTTCTGTAATTCACAGTTGGGCTAACCCAGAAGCGATCGTGCCGATTGCTAAGAAAGAAAACTGGTTTGCCTGGAAGTATAACCTAGTTAACAAATTTACCGTCCTCTATTCTGGCAATATGGGTCGTTGCCATGATATTGACACCATGTTGGAAGCTGCAAAGCAATTGCAAGATGAGCCAATTCAGTTTGTCTGCATTGGTGGTGGTGCCAAACGCGAAGAATTAATGATGGAGGTGGATCGGTTAGGGCTGACCAATTTTACATTTCTACCTTATCAAGATAAGCAGGTATTACCTTATTCTCTAACAGCTTGCGATCTATCAATAGTCAGTGTAGATGCAGCTACAGAGGGTTTAGTTGTTCCCAGCAAACTTTACTCAGCTTTAGCCTCTGGGCGACCAATAGCAGTAATTTGCTCCCAGACTTCATATTTGAGACAACTCGTAGCTGATGCTAGTTGTGGTAGCACATTTGACAATGGAGATGGTCAAGGTCTAGCGCAATTTATTCGCTTTCTGAATCGAGATCCCCAAATAGGAGAGCAGATGGGCAAAGCAGGTCGTCAGTATTTGCGATCGCACTTCACACCTAAAGTTATCTCTAAACAATACTTACATGTTTTACAGCAGGCAGTATTTGATGAAATACTCACCATGTCTCGAAGCGATGTAAAGTAAGCATATTAGGTTTATTAAATTTCTATGATTTTGATAAACCTTACAACAATTTGATCCACAAATTTTTGGTTGCATGGTATAAGACTATTAGGAGAAAAATAGAGCATTAGAATATTTTGATTTAGTCAAAAACTAACTCTTTGCGAAATCATTTTTTTCAATTACCAAGGAAGTGAATTAATTAAAAAACAAGGTAAAATAAAAACAAAATTATCATTTATAATTGAATATTTTTGCAATATTTTTTAGGAGCAGGGCTTTGATGGTCTTATTGATCTCAGTCCCTCCAACATAGCCTTCCTTGCTCATGGTTTTTGTCTATACAGGAGGTGAAATTACATATGAGGTGTGACCGAAATCGGAAACGTTCCAAGCGAAGAGCAATTTACTGCCCGATTCATAGTTGCTATATAGATAGCGTCAGTCAAAAATATCAAATGTTTGCTGACCAAGCAGGTCAATTACAGCAACGAGGTATGAGTCGACGGAATGCTTTGATGTTAGTAGCGAACCAAACCACAGTTCCTATAGAAGGGGAATGGTTAGAAGCTTTTTGGTGTGAAGGATGTCAGCAAACAACCTGGTATCACATTCGTAAGTGTGATCATAGTAATTATGAAATTTTGGTAGCACCACAAGAACTATGGCGGCAAGTCACAGGAGTGATTGATTCTCTAGGGAACCCTTCCGTTGGTGAGTTTACTCGTAAAAGCGCCAGGCAAGTTGGTTATCAAGGTCTTAGAGGTTTCCAGTTTGTGAGTTAAGAATTATTCGTGTCATTTCGTTAAAAATACTAATCTTCAATCAAGAACTATGAGTAGCCCAAAAATTTTCTCCCAACAGGAGTTAGTGATTGAAGCTGGACGTACAGAGCAGCAGTATTGGAAAGATATATGGCGCTATAGAGAATTATTCTATTTTCTTGCTTGGCGTGACATTCTGGTGCGGTATAAGCAAACAGTGATTGGTATGCTCTGGGCACTCATTCGACCATTTTTGACGATGATCGTGTTCAGCGTCATCTTCGGAAGTTTGGCGAAATTACCTTCAGAGGGGTCAGCACCGTATCCAATACTGGTATTTGCTGCCTTGTTACCCTGGCAATTTTTTTCCAATGCCCTAAGTGAGTGTAGCAACAGCCTAATTAGTAATGCCAATTTGATTTCTAAGGTCTACTTTCCGCGCTTAATTGTGCCTGCCAGTTCAGTGATTGTCAGCTTTGTGGACTTTCTCGTTTCTGCAATGATTCTCTTAGGGCTTATGGCCTGGTATAATTTCGTTCCCACTTGGCGGATATTATCATTACCGTTATTTATTGGCATTGCCTTTGCTGCTTCATTAGGAGTAGGGCTGTGGTTGGCAGCTTTGAATGTCGAATATCGAGACTTCCGGTACATTGTGCCGTTTATTGTGCAGTTTGGTCTATATGTATCGCCCGTCGGTTTTAGTAGCAGCATTGTACCAGAGCAATGGCGTTTGCTCTACTATTTGAACCCAATGGTAGGCGTGATTGATGGTTTTCGCTGGGCAATTTTAGGGGGAGAATCCAAACTTTACTGGACTGGATTCACGTTATCTCTAGGACTAGTTGCTTTGTTACTAGTAAGTGGCATTTGGTACTTCCGCAAAATGGAACGGACATTTGCTGATGTCATTTAGGAGGGATTTGAAATATTTGATGATAACCACATCGATCAGTTAGTTTACTACCCACTCTAAAAATTTTGTACTTCAACTTTTTTATATTAACTCACGTGTTAAGAAAATTAAATTTCTGAACAGCAATGACTCAGCAAAACGATTTCGATAAAATACTTTTAGCCCAATCTCAGACCACCTCGCAAACTGTATTTACAACTCAGGTACCTGGGTTTGAATGGAGTGATGGCGTATCCTATGAACTTGGAATGAAGTTCCAAAGTGCCAAGAGTGGTCAAATTACCGCAATCCGCTATTGGAAAGCGGTCAATGAGACTGGCAATCATATAGGGAGAATCTGGTCGGCAACAGGATCTATACTAGGAAGTGTTACTTTCTTGAATGAAACCGCTTCGGGTTGGCAGCAGCAGGACCTCAGCACGCAAGTGAGTATCTTAGCCAATACCACCTATGTAGTGACTGTCAGTTGCAATAGCTATTTTGGTGTAACTAATAATGGATTAGCCAGTCCAGTTGTAAATGGCGATCTCAGTTCAGTTGCTGATGGCAACAATGCAGTCTTTGGTAGTCTAAATTCTTTCCCCACTAATTCCTATCAGAACAGTAACTATTTCCGCGACATAGTATTTGTGATTGGCAACAGTCTGACTAAAGTAAGCGGAGATAATCAAACTGGTACGGCAGGTTCTGCCTTAGCCAACCCGTTCGTTGTTAAAGCTACAGATAGTAATGGCAATCCTCAGTCAGGAGTGACAGTCAACTTTGCTGTCATCATTGGTGGAGGTTCAGTTTCATCTGCTAGTGCGGTAACTGGTAACGATGGCCAAGCCAGCACAGTGCTAACTCTAGGAACAACAGCTGGCATAACAAACACTGTGAGTGTAACAGCTTCTGGCATAAGCAGCCTCACCTTCAGTGCCAGTGCTAACCCAGCAAACACTAATGCGATTTATTTAGAAAACCAAAAACCTGGCACTACAGATTGGCGAATCCCTCAAGTAGGTCAATCAGATATTGCTGGCTATGCGACAGCAACTAGTGTAAATAAGGGCGGCTCGTTGCCAATTAAAGTTTCTCTAGCACAGGCCGGAAATTACACGATTGATGTGTATCGGTTAGGTTACTACGGAGGACAAGGCGGCCGGCTAATACTGAGTAGCGGTCAGCTTAACGGAATTACCCAGCCCGCATGTAATTTCGACAGTTCTACCCGCACAGTCTCATGTGAAAACTGGTCAACTTCCTACACGCTACAAGTTGGCAATGACTGGACTAGTGGTTTGTATATTGCCAAGCTAACTGACCAAAGAAGTGGGAGTAAGTCCCAGGTAGTGTTTGTTGTTCGTCATGACAGTGAAAGGTCTGACATATTATTCCAGAGCAGCTTCAATACTTTGCAGGCTTATAATCTCAGTGGTGGTTACTCTCTATACCCAGAACAGAGTATCGGAGGTCAAAGAGCGTTTAAGCTTTCTTACGACCGACCATTCGCACAACATAGCACGTTAAGTGGTAGTAACCCTTATAACAACATTATCTTGTCTTGGGAGTACAATATGGTGCGGTGGCTGGAGTCCCAAAGCTATGACATCTCCTACGTAACTAACGTAGATGTCCACGCCAACTCAAGTTTGCTGCAACAGCACAACATATTTCTGTCAGTCGGTCACGATGAGTACTGGTCGCTAGAGGAGTTCAATAGTGTCCAGAGCAACAGCATCAACAAGGCTTTTTTCTCAGCGAACAGTGTCTACTGGCGAGTTCGGTTTGAAAACTCTAGTACGGGGGTAGCTAACAGGGCTATGGCTTGCTACAAAGATGCTACAGATCCTGTTGCGCCAACCAACAAATTCCGCAGCCCAGAAAACAACAAGCCAGAGAGTGCGTTGAAAGGGAATATGTACATTGGAGGTAGGTGGCAGAATTTCTTTTTTGATGGGTTCGATTTTGTGGTGAAAAACAGTACTCACCCCTACTATGCCAACACAAACCTGAATGATGGGGATAAATTAAGTGGTTTGGTGGGCTTTGAATGGGATGCAATCAATTTAAATGCATCTCCAAGTGGGTTGGTCGTTCTGAGTGAGTCAGTACAGTCGCAAAACTTTGATCAAGCTGAACTAGAGGGTTTCCCTGCTGGAACAGACCCACGGATTTCCCAAGCAGTTAGCTTCACTTCTGCTAGTGGTGCTAAGGTCTTTTCGACTGGCTCTATTCAGTTTATGTGGGGGTTAGACAGCGAGGGCGTTAGCGGACCTCGCGAAGATACTCGCGTCAAGCAAATGGTTGTCAATATCTTAGCAGACATGGGAGCTAGACCTTTGACTCCCGGTTCCGGCATAATTGTGCCTTGAAAAACCGTAACAAAATTCACAAATATTATGCTCTACCCTTGCTGGAGTACTGTATGTACCACATAAATGGATGCACCACAGTTATCTTTCATAATTGAGCAAATACTAATCCCAGTTGCTTAGGTAGTAGGTTATGAATTTGAGAATCAGACGACGAAGATTTGGGCAGTTGGCTATCGTCAGCGCTGTCACCGCAGCAAGTGCTAAATTTACATCTAAGGTGTTTGCACAAGAGTCGGAGCAGCTTTATGGAGTGATCCTTTCTTCAGCTAGCAAAAGTAAAACACAAGACTTAGTTGACACTGCTGCTGCTAACGCCATACCAGGAATTATCTTTCAGTCTATAAACTTTACCACTGGTCAGGTGTTATTAACTGCCGAAATCGCTGCCGACAGCGTTACTAACTCCCTAGAAACCACTGAGACTGTTGCAAAAGCCTTGGTTGTTAAAAAGCCCAGCGAGCGGATAACTGCTTTTACTGTCCTACCCGATAACACATTTGTTATTGCTGCTGTTGCAGCCACTAAGAAAGGCGATTTCAGTCGCCTGATATCTATTACACCTCCTAAAAAGATTGGAATTAAGCCTCCAAAAGGCTTGAAAATCAAAAAAAACAAGGATAAGAAGTATAGTACTGTTGAAGGGTTATTATCAACCACTATAAAAGGTAAGCAGGTACTACTTGGTGTAATTAGTCTTGCAGAAGGTAGCCCTCCTTTTGAGTTGGCATTTATTGACCAAAACTCAGGGCAAGTGGATTCTAGTGTTGCAACAGGTCTACCATATATTTCCCCCAAGCAGAGGCTCAGTAATCTTGCTCAATCTCCATTAGATGGAAAAATTTATGCTACTAGTGTCGGCGGTGAAGGTGGTGGTCTAAGTTTAGTGCAACTAGACCTAGAGAATAGGGCAGTAGTTAGTGGTAGAGGAAAGATTATCAGACTGGTGGAATTAAGCTTCAAGAACAAACCTTTGGAAAATGACTTAGCAAGTTTAGCCTTTTCTTCTTCAGGTCAACTATTTGCACTTGCTGACCTCAAATATGAGGGAACAAATTCTCTGTTCACCGTGGATATGAAAACCGGAGCTATGACTCTGGTGAGAAAATTTGCGGTCGATAAAATTCTATTTGCGCGAGTCTAAGAAAGCCTTGTTATCTCAGTGATTATCATATACAAGTATGACAAAAAGATTGCTGTTGAAGTAGTTTATAGTATTTTATGCTTAATCTCTGAGTATCGATTCACCGAGGCAAGCGGCAGAGATTTGCACGCTTAGATGTTTGGAAGTTGAAAAATATGCTCCACATTCGTTTACCTGGTTTTGCTATCAAAATACTATACGGGGCTGTATTCATATTTTTTCTGGCTTTTACCTTTACTCTTCCTGTGTCGGTACAAGCCAGGAAACATAGAAACTACATCAATACCCAACAACCTGTGGGAACTGTGGTCAAAGCCTCCGGCCCCTGCTTCAATAACAGCGATCGCTATGTAGACTGTGGTAATGGCACGGTGACTGATACTGTGACTGGACTTATATGGCTCAAGAAGGCAGATTGTCTTGAAGCAACAGATTGGGCAACAGCCAATTACAAAGCAGCTGAGATTAAAAGCGGCGACTGCAATCTGTCGGATAACTCTTCTTCTGGCGATTGGCGTTTGCCTACCAAAGACGAGGTTACGGCGATATTACCTCCTTCAAATCTAAACTGTACTAATCCGACATTGGTAGACCAAGAGGGTTCAGGCTGCTTTGCCCAGGGGACGCAGTGGGCTACCGGCATCCAGTTCAACTACTGGTCTAGTACTACGGGCCCTTACCAGGAGGCTGGGAATTCCGCCTGGGCAATCTTCCTAAACTTCGGCGGCGTTGTCAACACCAGTAAGCCGAGCCTCCTCTACGGTTGGCCTGTCCGTGGTACACCATAGTAACTTGGGTCTTTTAAGAGAAAAGTTTTCGATCTACTGAGAGTAATTTAATAATGTCTGATACAGTAATTCGGGTTGAAAACCTCAGTAAAAAATACGTGTTGAGTCATCAACAAGAAGGAAGCAGCAGATATAAATCTTTGCGAGAATCCATCAGTGATAGAGTCAGTTCACTGGGTAAAAAATTGGTGAAGTCTTCTGGCAAAGAAATATCTAATCCAGCCCGTGAAGAGTTTTGGGCATTAAAAGATGTGTCATTTGAAATTAAACAAGGCGATAGCATTGGAATTATTGGTCGCAACGGTGCAGGAAAATCAACTTTACTCAAAATTTTGAGCCGCATTACTGAACCAAGCAGCGGCTGTATTTCTCTCAAGGGTAGAGTCGCAAGTCTTTTAGAAGTGGGCACAGGTTTTCACCCAGAATTGACAGGTAGAGAAAACATTTATCTCAACGGTGCCATTCTGGGGATGAGCAAAACAGAGATTAAAAGAAAGTTTGATGAAATTGTTGCTTTTGCTGAAGTTGAGAAGTTTTTAGATACACCTGTTAAACGCTATTCATCAGGGATGTATGTGCGTTTGGCATTTGCCGTAGCGGCGCATTTAGAGCCAGAGATTTTGATTGTGGATGAAGTTCTGGCGGTAGGAGATGCCCAATTTCAAAAGAAGTGCTTGGGAAAAATGAATGATGTTTCTGAAAAAGAAGGGCGTACTGTCTTGTTTGTTAGTCACAACATGACAGCATTAAAAAATCTATGCGATCAAGCCATCTTGCTCAAATCAGGATGTTTAGTAACTTATGGAGAAACTCATCAGGTCGTATCTAGTTATTTGGAGTCCGAAAATGACTCTAAATTTCTTGAAAGAATCTGGGATGATATTGAAACTGCTCCCGGAAACGATAAAATTCGCATACATCAAATCAGGGTAATTCCAGATATTGATGACTCAATAGATGAGATTACGGTTAAAACCCCTCTCAGGATTGAATTTGAGTATTGGAATTACCTCAATGGTGCTAATTTAAATTTGAGCTTACACGTCTACACACTAGAGGGAGTTTGTGTTTTTAATTCAATCTCAAGATCGATTCCTTGTACTTCAGGTCTAATCAGAGGAGTTTGTTACATTCCTGAAGATTTTTTTAATGATGGAAGTTATCAAATTACGATGATGGTCGTTCAAGATACTTCAACTATACTTTATACATGTGAAAATTTACTGAGTTTTACTGTGCATGATATTGAGAGAGAATTCAAATGGTATGGCAAATGGCAAGGAATAGTTCGCCCTAACTTGAAATGGAGGTTTGCTCCCGTTGAAATATTCGCATCTAAGTCCTGCTAAATTTTTGACTAAAAAATGTTGAAGATGAATTAAGACTATAGATAATTCAACGAAGATTTTTAGTAAATTTTTATGATATCAAAGTTACTGTTCTGGGGTGCTTCAGGGCACGCTTTAGTGGTCGCAGACATAATCCGCTTACAAGGAATCTATGAAATTGTTGGTTTCCTTGATAATATGAATCCACAACGTTATGGTGAAAACTTCTGCGGAGCTAAAATTCTGGGAGGACAAGAACAGTTAGATTATTGTAAAGATAAAGGGATTAAGTATATAATTTTTGGATTCGGAGATTGTCAGGCGCGATTAAAGTTGTCTGAATTAATTTATAGAAAAGGTTTTTCCTTAGCAACTGCTATCCACCCAAATGCAGTAATTGCTGCTGACGTATCTATAGGATCGGGAACCGTAATTGCAGCTGGAGCGGTTGTTAATCCCGGATCAAAGATTGGTCAGAATGTCATTATCAATACTTCTGCGAGTGTTGATCACGAGTGCGTGATAGAAGATGGAGCGCATATTTGCCCAGGTGTTCACTTAGCTGGACGAGTAACTGTGGGGCGTGCAGCTTGTGTAGGAATTGGAGCGACGGTCATAGATCGCGTGCGGATAGGTGCAGGTGCCCTGATCGGTGCTGGCGCGGTTGTCGTCAATGATATTCCTGATGGTGTCTTAGTCTATGGTGTTCCGGCTAGAGTAATCAGAAAAATTGACTTATAAGGAAGATTGATTTGGTGAGGCTGATTATGGAATTTTATAAAAAAATACAATACACTTCTCCTGAAGAAACTAAAAAAGCTATCCAAGAAGCACTCGATAAATATAAAATAGTTCATTTTGTAGGGTTTGATTTTCAAATAAATATTCACGACTATTTCACGGAACTAAGTGATTTTTTAGGACTAGTGATTAGTATGGATGAAGATAAAGACACAGGTAAACGAACTGGCCAACGTTGGATAGATATTAGCTACGATCCCGCACGTCCAAATAAGTACCGCTCAAGTAAAACTAGGCAACCTCTTCATACGGATAATTCTTATCTTAATCATCACGATGCTGTGAATTATTTTTATTGCTTATCTCAGGCGCAAGTGGGAGGTGCTACTTTTTTCTTAGATAGTGAATTGCTCATTAAAGTTTTGGAGTTAGACAATGAGCATCAGTTACTAGAAGACCTAAAAAAAATTCCTGTATCTTTTTCAAAAGAAGGTGTCAGCAAAACTAAGCCCATTATTACAGAAGACGAATTAGGGCTTCGTTTAAATTATAATTATTACCCGTTAGATAAAGATAACACTCCAGAAGCTAAAGATTTAGTTGAAAGATTTCAGCACTTCCTTGAAGATCGCGTTCATCATAGCGGAATTTACACGAATATCATATTAACAAAAGGAGATGCTGTATTCTTCCATGACGAAAGAGTTTTGCACGGTAGAAATGCATTTTTTACTCCTAACAAAGGAGACCGAATTCTCCTTAAAGGTTCTGTAATTTTGCATTCAAGAAAACACAAGAATTTAGAACTTTTTTGCCCAGCATGAAAACAGCAACTGCTAAATTAGGTTTTGGTACTTGGCAATTTGGCGGCGAAACCCTTATTGCTGGTCAGCATAAAGGATGGGGCTATATTGACGATAAAGAAGCTATTCAAGCAGTTCATCTTGCTCTTGATGGCGGTATCCAATTCTTTGATACAGCTGATTCTTATGGAGAGGGTAGATCAGAAGAAATTTTAGGTAAAGCTTTTCAAAGCTATCCGAATGGGAATTTTATTGTTTGTACGAAGTTTGGCAATCGAAAAGATAATCAAGGTAATTCTTTTCAGGATTTTTCTTCGGAATGGCTGGAAAAAGCTGTAACTAACAGCCTTGAACGTTTAAAACTTGATTGCATTGATGTTTTACTATTTCATAGTCCGCCAGATAATTTTGATTGGAAAAATTACGATAAGTTCATTCTAGAATGCCTCAAACAGAAAGGATATATTAAGGAATATGGTGTGAGTTCAAAAAGTATTAAAGGCGCATTAAAAGTAGCAGAAGATAAATTTGGAAGTAAGATTGAGGCCATATTTAATCTATTGGATCGCCGTGCCGAAGAATATTTATTTAATAATTTAGATGATAAATATCAATTTATAGCTAGAGTGCCTTTAGCTTCCGGTTTTCTTAAGCAAAAATATTTGTACCAAACTCCAGAATTTGCTGAGAATGATTGGCGGCATTATTTGCCCGAAATAGATAAAAATTGGTTACTGGAAAGTGCCAGAAAATTAGCTTTTCTAGATGAATTGCCAGGAGGAATTACAATTTCAGCGTTGCGCTATGTCTTATATCATTCAGGTGTTGGAGTCGTTATCCCAGGAATGAGAAATCCTCAACAAGTGAAAGCTAACTTGCAAGCTGTAGAATTTGGCGCACTCGACCCCGAAGTCGTTAAAAAAATAAAACAAGCTGTTAGTGATGTACCAGCACACTGGAAATTTTAGCTTTTAGCTTTGGTTCATAAAAATCATTAATAGCAATTGTTCGAGAACTCTATTGGTTCTCTATATCACCTAGTAAACAGACATAAACTAAAAGGTTATTTACAGCAAATGAGTAACAAAACTCGATTGGAACACTTAGCAATATTCGGTGCGGCTCCTGCCTTTAATGAAAAGCTACATGTGGGTCGCCCTAATATTGGGAACCGCGATCGCCTGTTCCAACGAATTAACGACCTGCTAGATAGAAGATGGTTGACTAATAACGGTAGCTACGTTCAGGAGTTTGAACAGCGCATTGCTGACATGATTGGGGTCAAGCATTGCATTCCTATGTGTAATGGAACTGTTGCTTTAGAAATTGCTATTAGAGCAGCAGGACTCACGGGAGAAGTTATTATTCCTTCATTCACCTTCATTGCTACTGCTCACGCATTACAGTGGCAAGAGATAACTCCAGTCTTCTGTGATATTGATCCTCACACTTACACTATCAATCCGTGGCGGGTTGAGGCAATGATTACACCCCGTACGACCGGAATCATTGGTGTTCATCTGTGGGGACAACCTTGTAATGTAGAAGCCTTAACAGAAATAGCTCGCAAGCATAACCTCAAGCTGATGTTTGATGCAGCCCATTCTTTTGGCTGTTCCTACAACGGACAAATGATAGGTAACTTTGGCGATGCAGAGGTGTTCAGCTTTCATGCAACTAAATTTTTCAATACCTTTGAGGGTGGAGCTGTCGCCACCAATAATGATGAACTCGCTGGCAAAATTCGTCTGATGAAAAACTTTGGTTTTTCTGGATTTGAGAATGTCAGTTATATCGGCACCAATGGCAAAATGAGCGAAATTTGTGCCGCAATGGGGCTAACAGGTTTGGAAAGTTTAGACGAATTCGTGGCTGTCAACTATCAAAATTACAAACAATATCAACACGAAGTAAGGAATATTCCAGGTGTTAAATTATTAACCTACGATGAGGCTGAAAAATCCAATTATCAGTATATTGTGCTGGAAATTGACCAGGAAATTACTCACATCAGCCGAGATGAATTGGTAAAAATATTCTGGGCTGAAAATATATTAGCTCGACGCTACTTTTATCCTGGATGTCATCGTATGGAACCCTATCGCTCCTACTTTCCTCATGCAGGACTACTGCTACCGGAAACTGAAAGTTTGGGCAAACGAGTACTGGTTCTGCCTACAGGTACGGCGGTTGGTACAGAGGAAATCAATAAAATCTGCCAGATTATTCGGTTGGTAGTTCAGCATAGTCGTGAAGTCAAGGAAAGACTAGTTGATGCATCTGAGGAGTTGATACGGACACGCCGATGACACATATATATATTCCACTTAGGAAAAATTAGACAATGAGAAATCGCGATTAAACAAACGAAGCCGACCTCCGCAATTTAGGATAATTCAGTCCGTGGCAGCTGACCTAGTTTGTATAGCCCCAGACTTTCAGTCTGAGGGCAATTTGTTTGAGTCAACATTATTTAGACAGTATTCCTATGAAACTAAGTGTATTAATACTCGCCTACAATCATGAAAAATTTATTATTCAGGCACTAGATAGTGTTCTGATGCAGCAAGTTGATTTTGACTATGAGATTGTGATTGGCGAAGACTGCTCTACAGATAATACGCGAGATATTCTGGTTGGATATCAACAAGAACATCCAGAGAAAATCCGCTTGTTACTGCCTGAGAAAAATTTGGGAATGCATGATAATTTCATTCAAACTTTTAAAGCGTGCCGAGGTAAATATATAGCGCTTCTTGAAGGAGATGATTACTGGACTTCTCCGGAAAAACTACAAAAACAAGTAGATTTTTTAGATACACATACTGACTATACAATCTGTTTTCATAATGCCTTATATCTTTATCAGGATGGCAGTACAAAGTGCTTTATGCCTCCAGAAAATTGTAAAAATACTTTTACTCTTGAAGATATACTTAACTCAAACATTATGTCATTTGCTTCAATAGTGTTTCGACAGGGTTTTATAGAAGAATTTCCAGAGTGGATGTACGATATAAACTTTGTTGATTGGATATTGCAAATTTTACTTGCTCAACACGGAAATATTGGATATATCAATGAAACCATGAATGTATATAGAATTCATCCTAATGGGAATTGGTCTTGGAGAACTCAAATAGAAATGCGCTTGGAAATCTTGAAAGCATATCATTATATCGAAAACTATCTAGACTCTAAATACCAGAAGAAAATAAGAATAGCCATGTCCGAGAATTATAAATTATTATGTATAGCTTATATGCAAAATGATGATAGAGAAAATGCTCGCAAATTTCTAAATAAGTTCTTATTGCAAGACTTATTAAACAATCTTATTTTAAGCGATCTCTCATTAAAAACTTCATTTTCAATGAATATTTATCTTCCAGCTTTATACAAAGTTTTAAAAAAAATAAAGTATACTTTTATAAGTCAAATAGCATCTGAAAAAATAACTTAAAAATTTTTACTTAGTAAAAAGACATATAAGTTAATAGCCAACCTTTGCTGTTATTTTTTTTTAAATAGCAAAGGTTGGCTAGCTCAAGATATTAGGTAGGAGAAGTCAAAATAAGTAGTGATCGCGTCGCATCTAGCAAAGTTACAAAAGCTGTTGTTTAAGCTTGAATTCAAATAATAATGGTCAGACTTATACTATGAATCAATATGTTGCGTATGATGTTCAAGAGATATCCTCTGCTCGCTTAACATGAAGGCTTAATTATTATAAATAAGAATAATTTAAGTCTGCATCTATCTTAAGATACTTTAATAAAAACTATAATTTAATCAGATATATGAATGTCCTGCATATTAATCAATCCGATATTGGTGGCGGTGCGGCGATCGCAGGCTATCGCCTTCATCAAAGTTTATTGCAACAAGGTGTTAACTCAAAACTGTTAGTTGGCAAAGTTAACACCGATAGTAGCCTTGTTGCTGCCGTAGGTCATAAGTATCGCGTAGAAAACCAATTATTACGTTTGACTAGGCCCTTGGGATTAAATTACCTCCATTTACTAAGCACGTTTGACATCTGGAAGCATGATTTTTATGAACAAGCTGATATTATTAATTTCCATAACCTGCACACAGGGTATTTTAATTATTTAGGTATTCCTGGATTAACTAAAAGTAAACCTGCTATTTTTACCCTCCATGATATGTGGAGCTTTACTGGACATTGCGCCTATAGTTACGATTGCGATCGCTGGCAGCAAGGTTGTGGTCAATGTCCCTACCCTGGAATTTATCCAGAGATAGCAAGAGATAATACTCGTTTAGAATGGCAACTGAAAGACTGGGTTTACAGTAAGTCTCATCTCACGATAGTGACTCCTAGTCAATGGCTGAATGAGCAGGCAAAAAAAAGTATACTTAACCGTTTTTCAATTTATCACATACCATATGGTCTTGACACTGATGCTTATCAACCTTTAGATAAAGACAAATGTAAAAATATTTTAGGTATTCCTGCCGAGAAAAAAGTTATCATGTTTTGTGCAGATGGCTTACAGGATTCTCGTAAAGGTGGGGATTTACTTGTACAAGCGATCCAAGCTTTACCTAAAGCCTTAAAAGCAGAAACAATATTACTAACTTTGGGTAGTGGAGGCGAAAAAGTTCTTGAAGTAGTGGGAATACCAACTTTAAACTTGGGGTATGTAAGTGGCGATCGCATGAAGTCAATAGCCTACTCTGCGGCTGATGTGTTTATCTTCCCCACTCGTGCGGATAATTTACCTTTGGTACTGCAAGAGAGTATGGCATGTGGTACGCCAATGGTTTCTTTCAAAGTTGGTGGTGTACCTGATTTAGTCCGTCCAGGAATAACTGGTTATTTAGCTCAACCAGAAGATACACAAGATTTTTGTAATGGTATTGTCCAATTACTAGTAGACAGAGAGCAACGGCTCAAAATGAGTGAAAATTGTCGAGCGATCGCACTTCAAGAGTATACCCTGGAACTGCAAGCAAAAAGATACATTGAGCTATACCAACAGGTGTTGCGATCGCCATGATTGGGAAGGATGATATTGACAACAGGTTACACCTATGCGCTCGTCTATACAGCACTTACGGCAGCTATGAGGTACATCCTCAAATCTGAAAGCTTTGATAGGAGAGGGCAAGGAGAAAAACTGTATTGCATAATAGCCGGAAGCGCTGTAACTGTAGTGTTTGTGCATTATAAAGTGGATATTTGAAATCGCATCAGTGAAAATTGTCCATTTGCAGCAATACCCATCTTAGACATTCCCCTCAGTGAGTCCTTGGTAAATGCTATGAATAGGCAAAAATAATGCAAAAGCATATTCTTTTAGTTTCTTTCCTACCACCAATGCCAGGAACTGGTAGTCCTATTATTTTAAAAAGACATCTCAGCCAACTTGAGCTTCAAGGCTGGAAAATAACAATTGTAGTACCAGAATCATCTCTAAGCAATACAAATAAATTTTCCAGTTCGTGGCAAATTATTCCTTTAACTGGTCGCAAATGGTGGTGGCCTCCTGTTAGACGGGAAATTTCAGGGCTATTAAAAATGCGTCTACCTCTTTGGCGATGGGAGTGTGAGCAATATCTAGTAAAAGAGCGACCCTCAGTAATTTTGACGTGTCTTTGGGATATCTATCCTCTATTAGCTTTGCATCTATCACAAAGTTGGAATGTTCCTCTATCAGTCATAATTCACGACCAAGAAGAAGTATGGGCGAAATCAGAAGACGAACGTTCCCGCATTAGGCAACGCTCTCTAACTATACTTAACAAAGCAGCTAGAATCTGGCCAGTTTCGTCAGAGCTTGCAAAAGTTTACAACCTTAAGAATAGCGAAAAAATTTCTGTCCTTTACCCCATTCCTGAAAAAATCAATTGCAGTTTTGTGGAATGGAAAAGTAATTTCCAGTCCCATCCTGTTGTTGCTCATGCTGGAAGCTTACATCCATTTCAATTTACTAACTTTCTAATCCTTGCTCAAACTCTGCAAAAAATAAATGGGATACTTTTAATCATTGCTTCTGGTGATAATCCTACTTTGGCTAAGTTGCTTGATATATGCCCCAATGTAAAATATCATGAGCCTTTTAAGCAAAATAAAGATGTTATAAGTTTTCTATCAGATAATGCTAGTTGTATATTGGTATCCTACTCCTTCTCCGTAGTTGAACAACCTTGGGCAGCCACTAGTTTTCCGAGCAAGTTAGTTGAGTTTTCAAAATTAGGTTTACCAATCCTTATTCTGTCACCTCGCTCTACAGCAATATCTGAGTGGGCTGAGAGAAACCATTGGCTTGCACACATTACCCAACTAGATAATGCAGAAATTTTGAATACTTTAGTCAAGCTGACAAACCAAGAAACTTGGATGCAAATGTCTGACCAAACACAAAAATTTGCTCTTCATGAATTCAATCCAGAACGTATTCATTCACAGTTTATGTTTGAGTTACCTGATCAGGCATTTTAATATTAATAAAAAACATTGCATAATGTGTTACAAATAAACATAATAATTAAAAACAAATTTTATTTATATTGATTTCAATAATATATTTTATCTACCTATATCAAAATTGTAGAAGATGTATATAAATTATTGCTATACACTTGAAGAAAAGCAAAATACTAAGTGTTCAAGTCTAAAATTGATAGTTTTTGGGATTCGGTGATTGCATGAAATTACTATTCATTATCCCCGAATATCCACCTTGCTCTGGTGGTGGAATAGCTACTTTTTATAGTAACCTGCTACCAGAACTTTCTCGTCAAGGACATCAAGTTCGTGTAGTAGTGGGTAGTGCCTTTTCACCAGCACTAACCGACTATCAGGTAAACGGATTAACTATAGAATTTCTCAAACCCCAAGCAGTAAATGCTAATCTTGCAAAATTTAATCGTTACCATGCAATTCCAGAATTTCAACGTCATCTTGCAGCTGCTTGGACAATATGGGAACAAGTAAACGGAGGTCAAGAATACGACTTAGTTGAAACAACAGATTGGGGTATGTTGTTTGCCCCTTGGATTGTCTCAGAAAACAGTCCACCCACCGTTGTTCAACTTCATGCCAGCATTGGTCAAATAGATTTTTCTGATCCTCAACTTGATAATCAACTCCAAGGTAGTTTGATTCGTTTATTAGAATTAAATCTACTATCGCTAGCAGATGAGTTACAAGCTAACAGTCAGTCTAATGCTAAGATTTGGCAACAGATGACTGGCAGAGATGTTACCTATATTCCCCCAGCTCTGTCTTCTAAGGCTATTACTAAACCATTAAATAAATCTGCCAATGGTTTAGTGGTAGGACGGATTCAGCACTGGAAAGGGCCAACAATTCTCTGTGAGGCCCTAAGATTACTGGGGGAAAAATCACCTACTATCGACTGGATTGGTCGTGATACAGTTTATCGGGATTCAAAAACTTTGATGTCTGCCTATCTTACACAGACCTATCCTGATATGTGGGGAAAAAAAATTCAGCCATTAGGAACTTTCTCTATAGAAGAAACTTGCCAACTTCAAGCAATGGCAAACTTCATTCTTGTACCGTCTATTTGGGACGTATTTAACTACACCTGTGTAGAAGGAATGGCTCAAGGACAGCTTGTATTGTGTTCTCAGGGAGCTGGAGCAGCTGATTTGATTACTGATGGAGTCAATGGTTTAACTTTTAAAGTAGGTGATCCCCAAAGTTTAGCAAAAGGCTTGGATACTCTGCTGAGTTGGAGTGTCGCAAAACGAGAAGAAATTGGCAAGGCTGCTCAAGAAACTGTCAAGACAAAACTTGCACCAGCTAAAATTGCCCAACAAAGAATTGAAATTTATGAAAAGCTGAACAATAATGGTAGATTTCCAAATCGTCCTAATTCTTGGTTAATTGATGCTGTTTCTCCTACACAGCCTTTAGAAAAACCATTAGCATTTCTTGATCTTCTATCTTTGCGTGAGTTAAGTAATTATCTGTGGAAACGCAGTCTGCAAAAATTTCTAAGTTGATAGCTATGACTCATCCTTCCTTAGCTTTATGTATTCCTGCTTACAATGCTACAGCTTACCTACCGCGATTACTTGAGTCTGCCTTAGCACAGACAATTCCGTTCGATGAAATCTGGGTTTATGATGATTGCAGCACCGATGAAACGGGGAAAGTCGCTGCTGAGTTTGGAGCTAAAGTGATTAGAGGAGAAATAAATCGCGGCTGTTCTCACGGTAAAAATGTGCTAGCTGAACACACAACTTGTGAGTGGATTCATTTCCATGATGCTGATGATGCCCTATATCCAAATTTTGTAGAAAAAGCTCATCAATGGATGGCGTTAGAGAATCCCCCAGATGTTGTGCTATTCAATTATGAATGGCGACGGGATGATACTGGAGAGTTGCTCGGCATTTGCAAGTTTGATGATGCTGAATTGAGACGAGATGCGATCACATACACAATTCGACAACAAATTAATCCCTTTTGTGGGTTGTATCGTCGTTCGGCATACCTGCAAGCGGGTGGTTATGATACTGATCCATTAGTACTTTACAATGAGGATGTAGCATTCCATTGTCGAATGGCGATCGCAGGCTTAAAGTTTGCGGCTGATTCTAATATTACGATCATTAATTACTCTCGAGATAATTCGATGTCCTCTGCTAACCAAATTAAATGTGCCAAAGCACAATTTCATGTTATGCAGAAGGTAGCTGAATCTGTCCAAGGGCAATATTCTCATGAAATTGCTCAAAAGCTTTGGGGGATTGCCGCAGTTGCTGCTGCTTATCTAGACTGGAAAACAGCTGACAAATGTGTGGATTTAGCTATGTCTCTTTGTAGTAAAGTTCCAAATAATTTCAGTGCTTCGTTTCGAGTTTTATGTAATTGTAATCCTTATTTTGCTATTCGCTTAAGAGAGTGGTTAATCAGATTCTTTAAGCCACAGCTTCGCTAGTAAATCACTAATCAATTTTTGTATTCTAATCTGATAATATTAATTACTAATTAAATTGATGAATTCCTTAGTCTCTATACTTATACCATGCTACAATGCAGAACCATGGTTAGCAGAAACATTAGAATCTGCTTTACAGCAAACTTGGAAAAATACAGAAATAATCGTAGTAGATGATGGCTCAAGTGATGGAAGTTTGGCAGTTGCTAAGAAATTTGAGTCAAACGGCGTTAAAGTTATCAGCCAGACTAATAAGGGAGCAAGTGCGGCAAGAAATCGAGCGCTTCAAGAAGCACAAGGAGACTTCATTCAATATCTAGATGCTGACGATTTATTAGCACCTGATAAGATAGAGCGTCAAATGCAACTTCTAGATTGCGATCGCAATTCTGATTATATTGTGTCAGGAGCATGGGCAAGATTTTACAAAACTCCCTCAGAAGCTTTGTTTATTCCTCAGCCTCTTTGGGTAGATATGTCGCCCGTTGAGTGGTTGATTTGCGCTTGGGAAGGATACTGGATGATGCACCCTGCTGCTTGGTTAGTTCCTCGCAAGATTGCTAACAAGGCTGGTACTTGGATTGAAAACCTATCATTAAATGACGATGGTGAATATTTTTGTCGGATTCTCCTGGCTAGTCAAGGAGCCAAGTTTAGCTCAGAAGCTAAGTCATATTACAGATCGGGCAACTCTAATAGTCTTAGTGGTTCCAAATCTCGTAAAGCCTGGGAATCTGCTTTTCTAACTCTAGAACTTAGTACCAATAATCTCTTATTAAAAGAAGACAGCCCACGTACACGCCATGCTTGTGCTACTGTTTTTCAACGCTTTATTTACGAAGTTTACCCTGATGTGCCAGACCTGCAAAAGAAAGCAGAAGCCAAGGTGCAACAGTTGGGTGGTTCTGACCTCACACCTTCAGGCGGCCCAATGTTTAAACTAGTCTCTGCTTTTTTGGGCTGGAAATTGGCAAAAAAAGTGCAAAGACGAGTTTATCAATATGGATATGCTAAAGCTGCTCTGGGTTGGAGGATATCGAAGCTACAAGACAAAATAATGCTTAATTCATAGACAGAAAGGTTTGCTAACAAGCCACCAAAAAAGTCAAAAAGAATGGCGGATGCTTGGTATTATCTAAATAACCTGTAATTATACAACGCCGCTTTAATCAGCTAATTAAAATCAATTAATGGCAAAAATCATTATTTTAATCGGTGGACATATTTGTACAGCTCCTCGCCCTCAAAAAGAAGCAGAAACACTAGCTAATGCAGGCCATGATGTTACTGTACATGGCTTTTGGTTTAACCCAGCGTTAGTAGAGCGCGATCAGCTCCTCATCACCAATAAAAAATGGCGATTTGCACCCATTATCGACTTTCAACCAACTCGAAAATTCCACAACTGGGCGATTCGGTTTCAGGGACGTATAGCTAAGGAAAAATACTTGCGTTTCGGTATGTTTTCCCCTGATTTACTTGGTTATGGAACCAAAGCTATGCTCAAAGCTGCCCGGAAAGCTAATGCAGATTTAACAATTATTCACTCAGAAGGGGGTCTGTGGGTAGGAAACCAACTATTAAATAAAGGTTTTAGAGTCGGGGTGGATTTCGAAGATTGGTTTTCGGAAGATTTATTACCAGAAGCTCGTGCTACTCGACCAATTGCTCAGTTAAAATTGCTGGAAAGCAGACTAGCTAAAGAGTGTCGTTACTGTCTGACAACTTCCCATGCTTTAGCCGCAGCATTAGCAAAAGCTTATCAAGTACGCGAACCTACAGTCATTTATAATGCTTTTCCCTGGTCTGAGCGATCGCAAATTGACCACCAAAAACGCGATCGCCAAAATCTTAACTTACCATCTCTACATTGGTTTTCCCAAACCATTGGGCCAGGACGTGGACTAGAAATCCTATTCCAATCTTTACCCAATATCAATATTCCCTTAGAAATTCATCTGCGAGGTAATTACCCGGAAAGTTCCCGTCAATGGTTAGAACCATTAATACCTGATAAATGGCGCGATCGCCTTTTCATTCATCCTACTGTTCCCAACACTGAGTTACTATCTCGCATTGCTGAACATGATATTGGCTTGGCTTTGGAGTATAACCATATTCCTAGTCGTAATCTCACAGTGACAAATAAACTTTTTCAGTATTTACAAGCAGGGTTAGCAGTTATTGCCACTGATACTGCTGGTCAAAGAGAGATTTTATCTAAATATCCTGGAATTGGTCACTTGATACCTAGTAATAATCCAATAGCACTAGCTCAAGCCATTAATGAATTATTATGTAACCCTGACAAATTGAATACTGCTAAAGCAGTTTCATTACAAGCTTTTCAAAAACAGTTTTGTTGGGAGCGACAGGTTGATAGATTCAATAAGCTAATTGTTAAAGTAGTTTGAAATTCAACAGTTACGAGTTTTTATAATTTTCTATTTTTGTGCAAATTGAATAATTATTTAATTAGAAATAATTTTCGATTAAAGAGTTTATGAATTATTTATATAGGAGAAGAAATAAAAGATATTTTGGCTCACTTAATAGTCCCATGATAATGCTTGTTAAAGATACTTATTTGGGCAGCAGCAATTAGTGTTATTCTTATGTTTTATCGATTAATTAAAATGCCTTTAAATGACTGGCGACATCAAATAATAATAACTAAACCAGTATCATGAGAATCTTGATTAGCGCCGATCCTGAACTACCAGTACCACCAAAACTTTATGGTGGTATTGAACGTATTGTTGATTTATTGGTTACAGGATTACAAACTCGTGGTAATACCGTAGGACTAGTTGCTCACCCTGACTCAACCTCAAAAGTAACTCAATTCTTTCCTTGGCCGGGGAAGCGATCGCAGAACAAATTTGATGCTTTGCAGAATACAATCACCCTAGGGTCAGCGGTAAAGAAGTTTCAGCCCGACATTATCCATAGTTTCTCTCGCATCCTCTATTTATTACCTCTGTTACCATCTAGCCTTCCCAAGGTGATGTCTTATCAGCGAGATCCTAACCATCGCACCACTCGGTGGGGTACAAAGCTTGCTAAGGGTTCTCTGACCTTTACAGGTTGTAGTGATTATATTTGTAGCATCGGACGAACTGCCGGGGGAGTTTGGCATACCATCCACAACTGTGTGGAACTAGAAAAATACACTTTCCAACCACAGGTAGCTCCCGATGCACCATTGGTATTTCTCGGCAGAGTAGAGCAGATTAAAGGAGCGCATAATGCGATCGCTATTGCAAAAAAAACCGGACGCAGATTAATCATTGCTGGTAATCACGCCACAACTGGGGAAGCAGGTCAATACTGGCAACAACAAATTCTCCCTCACTTGGGAAAAGATGGAATTGAGTATGTTGGGCCTGTCAACGATGCTCAGAAAAATGATCTATTGGGACAAGCTGCTGCCATGATTGTACCAATTGAATGGGAAGAACCTTTTGGTATTGTCTTTGCGGAAGCCTTGGCTTGTGGTACTCCGGTAATTTCCTGTCCCAGAGGTGCATTGCCAGAGATTGTGCGTCAAGGTATTGACGGTTACTTAATTAACAGTATTGACGAAGCAGTTGTTGCTGTTAACCAATTACTAAATATTGATCGTTATCAATGTCGTCAACGGGCTGAAAAACATTTTTCAGCTTCTGTTATTTTAGATCAGTACGAAAAACTTTATCATAACCTTTTGTTTTAGTTAAAAGAAGATGAGCATACAAACAATTTCTTTACCTTTACCTCTAACTTGGATACAAGCGCTGGATTTTAAACATAAATTGGGAATTTGCGAACGATTGTTTGGTGAAGCGATCGCATTAAAAGGCATCTGTTGGGTGGAAACTGGAGCAGGAATTCCCTGGAAGCTTGATTTGACAAATTCCACCCATCGCTGGATTGTTTATGGCAAATATGAAGGAGCAGCATTTCTAAACTGGGCGAAAAAATTTCTCCCTAGCGATGCTATTGTTGTAGACTCAGGTGCAAATATCGGCCAAATGTTAATGTACTTAGCTCAGTGGCTACCGCAAGGTAAAATACTAGCATTTGAACCCGGTACTGAAGCAGGCAACTGGCTAAAAGAATGTTTAGCAATTAACACCACACTGCCCGTAGAAATAATTAAGGCAGGACTTGGTGCATCTGTGGCTCAATTACGTCTCAACCATATTGGAGATAGCTTGGGACATGGTGCTTGGAGCCAAATATCTGAAACTGAAGGTGAAAAAATTCAGATAGTACGTCTAGAAGACGAATTAGCTGCACGTTTTATTAAAGCAGTAGATTTGTGGAAGTTGGATGTAGAAGGTTATGAAATTCCAGCCTTACAGGGTGCAGAAGCATTTTTAAAGGAGCAACGGATAAAAGCTATTTACGCAGAGATGATAGATGAAAATGGGCAGCGAATTCGAGATTATCTTACTCAGTTTGGCTATAGCTGTTACCTGTTTGACTCAAAAGGAAAAATATATTCTCCAAGTCAATGGCCAAGTCATACTAACGGACTTTTCCTGCCTAATTAAATTGTAATATGCAATGTATCCTACTTTAAAGCATAAAGTTTTAATCATCAGTCCCCACTTCCCGCCCATTAATGCCCCTGATCATCAACGGGTAAGAATGTCTCTACCCTACATGGAACAATTTGGTTGGGAAGCTCATGTTCTCACGGTTCAACCAGACTATGTTGCAGGTATTCAAGACTCTCTACTAGCGAAAACAATTCCCGATCGCATCCCTGTAACTTATACAAAGGCATTACCTCTGCAACAAACTCAGCGTATTGGCCTAGGTAGCCTGGGTATACGAAGTTTTCCCTATTTACTCAAAACTGGCGATCGCTTACTTCAGCAAACAAAATTTGATTTAATATACTTTTCAACAACTGTATTTATCACAATGGCTCTGGGTACCCGATGGTATCGCCGCTTCCGCATACCTTACGTCTTGGACTTTCAAGATCCCTGGTTAAGCGATTACTACAAACAGACAAACACACCTCCACCAGGGGGACGCTGGAAATATGGGTTTTCTCAACTCCAAGCAAAACTGCTCGAACCCAGAGCTATGAGCAAAGTCAGTCACGTAATTAGCGTATCACCAGCCTATCCAAAAACTCTACAACAGCGATATCCACATTTGCTTTCAGAACAATTTACTGTTTTACCCTTTGGTGCGCCTGAGCCTGATTTTGAGCAACTACCCTCCCTCAATATTCAACAAAAAATATTTAACCCCCATGATGGTAAACGTCATTGGGTTTACGTAGGTCGAGGCGGTGATGATATGGCTTTGTCATTACGGACTCTATTTCTCGGCATCCAGTCAGAGCGTCGCCATCACCCTGAAAAATGGCAAGCAGTTGAATTACACTTTGTAGGTACTAGTTATGCACCAGGAAATCGCGCTGTCAAAACCGTAGAGCCGATTGCTCAAGAATTAGGTGTTGCGGACTTAGTTCGAGAACATGTCCATCGTATTCCTTACTTTGAAGCGCTACAAGTTCTTGTCGATAGCGATGCTGTTCTAATGATTGGTTCTGATGACCCAGACTATACCGCCTCTAAACTCTATCCTTGCATTCTAGCCCGCAAACCCGTTCTGGCCATTTTTCACCAGCAAAGTTCTGTAGTCAATATATTACAGAGTTGCCAAGCTGGTAAATCTGTAACTTTCACTTCCCAAAACAAACCAGCAGATTTGCTCCCCAAGATAGTTGACCAACTCAATTGGTTATTATCTATCCCAAAAGGTTATGAACCAGAAACTAACTGGTCTGCTTTTCAAGCTTATACCGCTAGAGAAATGACTCAAAGACAATGTAGTATATTTGACAATTGTCTTACTACTGCCAAAATTAACAAATCATTATGAACGGATACTTTGAGTCTAATCCTCAGCCTTGGGAATACTTTCCTCGCCCCCCAAAGAAGAAACAAGATCAGCTATTAAGAGTATTTTGGATAATCGCTTTAGGGCTTTTTACTTTTGAAATCTTCTTCAATGAAAATACCTCTATACTTAGCAAAGCTGGAGCAGTATTGATTACTATTGCTTCTCTAGTACCTAGCTATCTTTGGTGTTCAGGTCGCGCTCATGGAATGCCTATCTTCCCATTTTTTGCTCTCACTTTCCTTTGGACTCATGCCTTACCACTTGTCAGTAATCATCCAACCGTTATTACTTACTCTCCCAGTAGCCATTTGTTTGCTAGTCTGACGGTCGCTGGGTTTCTAGGACTAGGAACCTTAGTCTGGTTCCGATTTGTCAAATCTATTCCTCCAATGCCTAAATTTTATCGGAGTTTGAATATTCGTAAAGGCATTAACTTTTTTTTATTTATATTGATAACCAGTGTTTTATTTAATGTATATAGTAATGCTGGCTGGCTTGAATCTATTAATGGAGGAACAATTGCTGTAGTGCGCGGTACAATTTTAGGATTAACCGCACTAGGTGTTTTTGTCCTTTCTTATCAATTAGGAAAAAAAGAATTATCAAAATTACAGGCTAGATTGTTTATATTATTTCTAATTGCCAATTTAGTGACAAGTACAGTTACATTACTGCTTGTCTCTGCTTCTAGTATCGCTTTGCTCGCTATAATTTCCTTTGTTATTTCTCGGAAAAAAATACCTGTAATATCAATTATAATCCTTCTGGTTCTATTGAATTTTTTGCACTATGGCAAATCCGAGATGAGGTCTAAGTATTGGTTTGCTAAAAATAGCTCTTATTATGTTCAACCCTGGAATTATCCTGCTTGGTATTCTGAATGGATAGGCTATTCACTAACTTATATAAATCGAAATAAGAGTGAAGAGAATTTACCTAGTAAATCCGAAGAAAAAGCTTCTTTTGTTGAACGATCTAGTGTAATCCAAATGCTACTTTTAGCTCAGGACAAGAGTCCCGATAGAATACCTTATTTATACGGAGCAACATACGCAATTTTACCAGAACTTTTAGTCCCTCGCATATTAAACTCTAATAAAATCAGGTCTCATGAAGGTACAAGCATTTTAAACGTACACTATAAACTACAGACATACGAACAAAGTGTGAAAACTACTATTGGCTGGGGTTTATTAGCTGAATCCTATGCCAATTTTGGATTAATTGGCTGTGGAGGACTGGCTATTATTTTGGGTGCAGCTTATGGAAAAGCAACTCGTTGGAGTATGAATGCTCCAATTTTATCATTCCAGTCTCTGTTTGCTGTACTGATGATGTCATACTCTTTCCAATCTGAATTTTCTGCCGGAGTATATGTTGCTGCTTTATTTCAATCAAGCACAACAATAGCTGGTATTTCGTTAGTTTTGATGAAAAAGCAGAGGGTTTCACGAGATGCTTTTCAGGGGGGACAAATGAATTAAATTATGAATATGATAAAACTGGCAATTATCACATCTCACCCAATACAATACTATGCACCTTGGTTTCGTTACCTGGCTAGTGCTGGTGATTTGCAGATTAAGGTATTTTACTTGTGGAACTTCGGTGTTACACAGCAGATTGATACAGGCTTCCAGCAAGCCCTACAGTGGGATATTCCTCTCTTAGATGGATATAAATACGAGTTTGTACCAAATGTTAGTTATAAACCAGGAGTTGATCATTTTTGGGGATTACAAAATCCATCTTTAATCTCACAAGTGAAAGCTTATAATCCTGATGCAGTCCTCTTGATGACTTACAACTACGCTAGCATCTATAAATTTCTCTGGAAATGGAATTCATCTGAGATACCGTTGCTATTTAGAGGTGATTCCCATCGACTTCTACAGCCTACTGGAATTAAAGCATGGGCGCGTCAGCAGTTTATTACCCAGATTTATCGCCGCTTTGCTGCTTGCCTTTATGTAGGTAAAGCTAATTATGGCTACTTTCAATATCATGGTGTACCCAGTAATCATCTATTTTTTTCTCCCCATGCTGTTGATAACGATCGCTTTTTTACTCAAGCAGAGAGTGCCAAACACCAGGCAACTATATGGAAGCAAGAATTAGGTATCCCATCAGATCATGCAGTGATTCTATTTGCAGGTAAATTTGAATCCAAAAAACGTCCTTTGGATTTACTACAAGCTTTTTTGGCAGCAAACCTGTCTCAAGTATCGCTGCTATTTGTCGGTGCAGGTTCTTTGGAGGCAGATTTAAAAACCGCAGCCGCACACCATTCAAATATCTATTTTGCTCCTTTTCAAAATCAAAGCTTGATGCCCCGCACCTATGCTATTGCTGATTTAGTTGTGTTGCCCAGTTACGGCGCTTCAGAAACTTGGGGACTGGCAATTAACGAAGCAATGTGCTTATCTCGCCCAGTAATTGTCAGTAGCCACGTGGGTTGTGCCCAAGATTTGATTCATGACAAACACAATGGGCTTGTATTTAAAGCTGGTAATGTGTCAGCTTTAGTCAGTAGCCTGCAAGAAGCATTTTCTGATCGCCAGCGTTTGTGTCGTTGGGGAGAAGAAAGCCAAAAAATTGTGTCTCAATACAGCTATACTCATGCAAGCAAGGGTTTGAAACAGGCGCTTGATTATGTATGTCGGCCCAAGCAAGAGGAAGTTACAGCTAAATAAATAAAAACCTTATCTAAAAAGTTTCCTACTCTGAATTTGCTGATAGTTAATAACAAAAAGTGAATAAGAAAAACTTTAGTAAACATAACCAACACTATCATCTCTGGTTTCCTGGTCTATTCAACTCAACAGGTGGAATTGAATGTTACTCTTCTTTATGTTTAAAAGCATTTGAAAGTCTCTACCCCGATTCTGCTTACGATATTGTAATTAAGCACGATACAGATGTGCCATCCAAGTCACCTAATTTGTGTTTTCATGCAACCGGTAATTGGCCTTTATCCCTACGTACTCCAATACTTGCAGCCCAAATGATTGGTCTTGGTCTTTGGCAACGACCAAAACTCATCTTTTCAACTCATCTCAACTTTAGTGTGATAGCGTACCTATTGAAACGATTAATTGGCATTCCCTACTGGGTTGCAGCGCATGGAATCGAAGCCTGGGACATCCAAAATCCCACCCTTAAAAAAGCCCTCAAGAATGCTGACTTAATTCTAGCCGTTAGTAATTACACTCGCGATCGCCTACTCAAAGAACAAAATCTCCAGCCAGATCGAGTTGTCGTCCTGCCTAATACTTTCACTCCTAATCGCTTTAGGATTGCACCCAAACCAGATTATCTCCTCCAACGATATGGCTTAAATGCACAACAACCAATTATTCTTACTGTGGCTCGGCTTTCTCAATCAGAGCAATACAAAGGCTATAATAAAATCCTTAGCGTCTTACCTCAAATTCGTCAAGCTATCCCAAATGTACACTATGTTATAGTCGGTAAGGGAACTGACCGACCAGCAGTTGAACAGTTAATTGCCGAGTCTCAACTTCAAGATTGTGTAACCTTAACTGGCTATGTTCCTGACCGAGAACTGGGAGATTATTATAATCTTTGCGATCTGTTTGCCATGCCAAGTAGAGGTGAAGGCTTTGGTATTGTTTACCTAGAAGCGCTGGCCTGTGGTAAACCTACTTTGGCAGGGAATAAAGATGGAAGTGTTGATGCTCTATGTCAAGGAGAATTAGGCGCACTGATTGACCCTGATGATGTAGAGGCGATCGCTGAAGCTATAATTCAAATCCTCCAAGGTAAATATCCTAACCCTCTAATATATCAACCCGAAGAATTAAGAAAGCGGGTAATTGATAAATTTGGTTTTGAACGCTTTCAACAACGCCTTAATTATTACTTAGAAAAGCAGTTTTCCCAGACTTGATATTGTGTCTTTGCTGTGGAATAGAATGAATTTTGTATAAAAGAAAGTAAATGATGGTAATTTAAGGTGAGCTTCCAAAGAACAGCATTCGTTATGCCTTAAGGAAAACAATCAAGTTTCCTAAAAGTTTGAAGATTCAAAAAAATTTTCCAGAGCTTGCTTTTCTAAGAAACTTACGCGAATCCATAGGTATCTCTGTCGTACAAAGAGTAGCTAGCGTCAAGAAAAATTGTAGATTCTTTGCCGCTAAATTAAGCTAATCTACTATTAATTTTCATATTTATATTTTCTGTATTTCTTAAGAGGTCTTAAATGTGTGGTATCGCCGGAATTTTAACTAAAACAGAAATAAATCAGGATCTGGAAAATTTGGTGCTAAAGATGCAAAATGCTATTAAGCACCGTGGCCCAGATGATTTGGGTACTTATATATCAGAGGATCGACGAGTAGCCCTTGCTCATACTCGTCTGTCAATTTTGGATCTCAGCCCTGCTGGACATCAGCCAATGTCTACACCTGATGGTCGGTACTGGATTACTTTCAATGGTGAAATTTATAACTTTTCACAACTGCGGCAAAATCTCATTTCTCAAGGAGAGCAGTTCCAGTCCCAAACAGATACAGAAGTTATCCTCAAGCTCTATCAAAGAATGGGTTCTAATTGTTTAGAACATTTAAGAGGTATGTTTGCTTTTGCTATTTGGGATGACTGGGAAAAAACCTGCTTTATGGCTCGTGATCCTTTAGGAATCAAGCCATTATACTATTGGTCATCTGGTTCTACTTTAGTCTTTGCTTCAGAGCTAAAAGCTATCCTTGCATCTCGTTTACCTGCCCTTAACTTGAGTCCAGAAGGATTATATGGCTATCTGGTATATGGTTCAGTTCCAGAACCATATACCCTGATTGCAGATATTCATTGTTTAGCAGCTGGTCATTGGTTGTATTGGCAAGGCGATCGTGTCACAAAACAACAGTATTGGCAAATTAACTTTACTCCACAAGCAATTTCACCAATAGAAGCCCAAGAAAAAGTTCGTAATGCTTTAGTTGATACAATCGAACATCACTTGGTAAGTGACGTGCCTGTTGGCATTTTTCTTAGTGGTGGAATTGACTCTACAGCTATTCTAGCTCTAGCTACAAAGGTGCAGAATAAACAGATATCTACATACTCTATAGCTTTTGAAGAAACCCAATGGAATGAAGGTGAAGTCGCAAAAAAAGTTGCCAATTTATTTGGAGCAAAACATACAGAATATAAAGTTACGGCCTCTATTGCCAAACAGTTTTTTCCTGAATTCCTACAAGCTATTGATCAGCCCAGTATTGATGGATTTAATACTTTTTTTGTATCACAGATTGCCCACGAAGACGGCATGAAAGTAGTCCTATCTGGGCTAGGTGGAGACGAAATTTTTGGTGGATATAAATCATTTGAAAAAATTCCTCAGATGCTAGCATGGGGTAAAACATTGCAAACAATTCCTGTTCTAGGAAAGAATATAGGTAAAGGATTATCGCGTTGGGGAAAATCACCAAAACTAAAACGCCTGGGTGATTTTTTGGAACAGCCTCCAAGTTCTGCATCTGCCTATTCTACTTTCAGAGGAATTTTCTCTCACCAAGAAGCATGTGCAATTATGCAGCAGTATATTCCTCATCAACCTTTAACTACTTATATCTTTCCATCAGCCGATACTCATAAAGCAGATTTGACAATAGAAGATGAAGTAAGTTTGTTAGAAATAACCTGCTATATGCGTAATCAACTATTAAGAGATAGTGATGTAATGAGCATGAACTGGGGATTAGAATTACGGGTTCCCCTAGTTGATCGTCATCTATTTGAGGCAGTAGCTTCTATTCCTAGTAATATGCGTTTAGCAATTGGTAAAAAACTATTAATTCAATCAGTTCCTGAATTGCCAGAATGGGTTGTTAACCGTCCCAAAAAAGGATTTTATGTTCCCGTTGATAAGTGGATTTCTGGAGATTTACAAAATCATTTTAATAATGTAAAGGTTCCCGATAATATTTCTCTTACTCATTGGTATCGGCACTGGAGTTTGATGATGTTACAACATTGGCTAGAGCGAACTTATGCCTAAAAAGTTGTTCAATTTTAAAGGCAACTCGTGAGGACTGCCAAAAAAAGTTAGATTGATATTTAAAAACCTCACAATTTTGGATAAAAATGAAAATTCTTCATATTATTCCTTCAATAGCATCAGTAAGAGGTGGCCCAAGTCAAGCAGTAATAGAGGTAGTTAAAGCATTAAGAGATGAAAATATTGAAGCAGAAATTGTTACTACTAATGATAATGGTAATGATTTGCTTGATGTACCCCTTGGTAGGCGTATTGAGTACAACCAAGTACCAGTAAATTTCTTTAAGCGTTTTTCTCCTAAAGTTGGCTCCATCAGAGAATTTGCCTTTTCTAGAGAGCTAACTATATGGTTGTGGCAAAATGTTTCTAAGTATGACTTACTACACGTCCACGCTATTTTTTCCTATCCTTCTACAGTAGCAATGGCGATCGCTCGTTTCCAAGGAGTTCCTTACATCGTTCGCCCTTTAGGACAGCTATGTGAATGGTCTTTACAACAAAGCTCTCGCAAAAAGCAAATTTATCTCCAACTCATAGAAAAAGCCAATCTAAATTATAGTAAATCCATACATTTTACCTCAAAGCAAGAACAACAAGAAGCTTCGCAATTAAATCTAAGTTCCCCAAGTTTTATTTTACCGCACGGTGTTGATATTCCTAATATTAACCCTAACGCGCGTCAGCATTTGCGGGAATACTTAAATTTACCAGCCGATGAACCAATTGTTTTATTTTTATCTCGCCTGCATCCTAAAAAAGGTTTAGATTACCTGATTCCAGCTTTAGGTAAACTATCTGATTACCGCTTTACTTTCGTTTTAGCAGGTAGTGGCGATCCAAATTATGAAAGTGAAATTCAATCTCTTCTTGCTATTAACAACATTCATAACTGTACTCATCTTGCAGGATTTGTTAAAGGAGAAATTAAAGATTTATTTCTGCAAGGAGCGGATTTATTTGCTCTGACTTCTTACTCGGAAAACTTTGGTGTAGCAGTATTAGAAGCTTTATCTGCGGGTATTCCTGTTATAGTTACTCCTGGTGTTGCTTTAGCTAATCTAGTTGCACAAGAAAATCTTGGTTATGTTGCAGAGTTTGATATAACTGCGATCGCGGCTGCTATACAGCAGGTTTTGGATTGTCCTGAAGAAGCACAGAAGCGAGGCGATCGCGCCCGTAAATTCATATTAGAAAATTATACTTGGGATCGTATCGCCTCAAAACTAATTTCAGTTTATACTGATATCATTGAAAGTCAGACTGTTTCTACTACCAGTTAAGATAAATTATAAATAATAGGTGATTAAACATATAAATTCAAAGATTACTAACCAATACGAATACGAATATCAATCTTCCAATCAATCACATCATTATCTTTATCTCATAAAACCTCTGATGGAGATGATATTGGAATATAATTACAAACATTAAATTTAAGTTTGCAGGTAGATCTCCCTTTCTTTGGAAGTCTATGCTTTGTTCTAGTACTTTACTCGGTAATTTATCTGAATTCTGAAAGATTTACTTTTGATATGCTAAAGCTGATTACTCCTCTTATTCTCACGTATAATGAAGACCCAAATATTGAACGCACACTCCAGCAACTCACTTGGGCAGAAAAAATTATAGTTATTGATAGCTATAGTAGTGATAAAACTCTAGAAATTCTTAACTCCTATCCACAAGTTCATGTATTCCAACAGAAATTTGATACCCATGCTAGACAATGGAATTATGGTTTAGAGCAAGTTCAGTCGCCGTGGGTGCTTTCTCTAGATGCAGACTATATAGTAACTAATGAGTTAATTTCTGAAATTGCTGCTCTACCGATTGATGGAAAGATTGATGGCTATTTTGCCAGATTCCAGTATTGTGTGTTTGGTAAACCAATGCGTAATTGTATACTTCCACCTCGTCAAGTACTTTTTCGTAAAAGCAAGGCTAAGTATATCGATGATGGACACACACAACTTTTGCAGATGTTTGGTAACTCTGCAACACTCTCTGCCTATATTCACCACGATGATCGCAAACCCCTAAAGCGTTGGTTATGGGCACAGGAGCGTTATATGGTATTGGAAGTAAAAAAATTACTAGAGACTCCTACTAGTGAACTTAGTTTAGGCGATCGCATCCGCAAACAAAAAATTATTGCACCTTTTATAATTTTATTTTATTGCTTGATTATCAAAGGCGGTATTCTAGATGGTTGGCATGGTTGGTACTATGCTTTTCAGCGTGTTCTGGCAGAAATACTCTTGAGCATTCGACTTATAGAAGCTGATAAATTTAAAACTTAATTAGTCAGTAGTTATTAAGAATTTATTTTAAATATTATAAATATTTACAATACTTCGATACACTCAGTAACCATCAATATGAGATTCAGACCTACAGCTACAAAGGTTGACCACTAAATCTACGATTTGGTGGGGTCTTAAAACCATCTATTCAGCGTTCGACTGAGCCTTGTTGAAGTGTCACACCGAAGTCAAAGTCCTCCAGTCGTATAGAATTCATGTTGAATTCTGGCTCCTGAATGCTATTTCGATAAATTTAACCACCGTATGCGCCTAAATAAATATACTGTTAACGACTATACTCCAGGAGCACCATACTGGAAACAGCTTCTTTGGTATTTTATTGGATCGCCCTTAGTTGAAAGTTATTGGCTACCATTTTCAGTTTTTAAGATTTGGGTACTCCGCAGTTTTGGGGCTAAAGTCGGTCAAGGTGTCCGTATTAAACCTGGAGTGCGGGTAAAATTTCCCTGGCGGTTAGACATTGGTGATTTTGTTTGGATTGGGGAAAATGTATGGATAGATAACCTCGCTTGTGTCACCATTGAAAGCCATGTTTGCCTATCTCAAATGGTCTATCTCTGCACTGGGAATCATGACTGGAATCATCCCGATTTTAAATTAATTGTTGCCCCAATCAATATTCAAGAGAGTAGCTGGATTGCTGCCAAGTCTGTAATTGGGCCAGGAGTCACTGTTGGTCGAGGAGCAGTACTAACATTAGGTGGCGTTGCTGGAAAATCGCTACAGTCGATGACCATTTATGCAGGTAATCCGGCTCAACCCATCAAGCAACGAAAGCTTTGATAATACATATCTGAAAACAGGCAAAGCCTCTGTGCAAAACGCTTCAAGCAGGCGATCGCAGATTGCACTCTTAACGTAAATTTAAACTGATAATGGTACTTTAAGATATTTTTCGTTGTAAATAGGTCAGAATCTAAGCTTATAAATAATCAGACAAAATTACAAAATTAATTATATATGGTTCTCGAACGGTTTGATCCCTGATATACTCTCTGCGTAGTAACGAAAGAAGGATGCCTAGCCTAGATTAATGGAAAAGTGACAGTCATCACATTTTGAAAAAACGACATTTTCAAAATTTTTCCACCCGAATAAATACTGAAGTTGTTAGTTCAATCTCTAATCTATTAGCTCTGACATATTTCAAGAGTTATTAGTAGATGTAGTAACTAGCAGCCTGTTGACTGCGGCTAGTTTGTTTATCTTTTGATTCAGCAACGCCTTTTAATCTCAGAGGATAAATGATGTGAACCCTAAATTAAGCAGATTTTTTCTGCACACTGCGATTACGTTACTGTTACTACTGAGCTTATCCGGCATTACTCATGTATTAAATATTCCGGTTTTGGAGCCACTGAAGGTTGTGGCGGCTACCAGCACATCGACTATTCCGTCGAGCGCGCTAGCACCTTGGCCTGTATTTAAGCGTGTAGATGTTCTCAACTCATCATTTCGTTCTGGACTAAACACAGCCTGGGGAGACTATTGGGAGCGTAGCGAAAACCCTTTTTATATTGGGCCTACAGAGCAAACCCAGGAACTAACCAACACCGCCTATGGTAACTATGCAGTATACAACAACCTTGACTTAGGTAGTGGTGTAGAGGCATTGATGCTGCGTATCGCTTTGCCTTCTGGGACAAACAGCGTTGAAGTGCGCTTAGGTTCAGCTAGCGGCTCTGTGGTGGGGAGCTGTACCATCAACAGCACTGGTTCTCTGTCAGACTATCGTACAGTTCCGTGTCCTTTGAATAGCAGCCTTGCAAAGGGACAACAAAACCTTGTCATTAGATTTCCAGGCTCTAACCGTTCTATGCGCTTTAATTGGTTTGCCTTTTGGGCAAAGGATACAGTGCAAGAAATTGACGAGATACAAAAAATCCAATCCGACAGTATCAACCAAGGTTCGCCTGTTATTCCTATTTCTGGCAGACCGATACGAACACAAAACCTACTGCCAACCAGTTCTCAGATTCTGGCCAAATCCTATGGGCTGTGGTCTCCTGCCAAAACATGGGAATGCCCCAAATGGATCCACGATACTTATTTTACCAAGGCCGAGGATGGTAAAGTCTACCCCACATGGCATCCGCCTGTAGATTTCAACCCTGAAACAAATACGTATTGTACATACGGTCACGAGCATGGCGACGATCCGCTCAGTTCAGAGGTATTTAATATTGCAGGGATGCCAGCTTTTGGCTATGTAAATGAGCAACTGGCAGCTAATAATCCATCTAATCCATCTGTTCATAGAAATGAAGATCATTTTGGGCATAAGGTTCTTGTTGCCAACAATTGGCAGATGTTCGATGAAAACAACACCAGTTTAATTAAATCCTGTGACGTGAGCTTAAAACTGCACATGGGTACACATTCGCCAGATGCGCTAGTAAATACAGCCCATGAAATGTTTGCGTCTGGTAAATGTGATGGTCTTGAACCCTTCAATTTAAAGCATTTTGCTTTGTTTGGTGCTGCCGGAGAATTTAAAGAACCTGAAACTTCTTTGTGTGACTTACCGGTAGAGCCTGGCATTACTCCCTCTCCTACGAATCAACCCTATGGTGATGCCCATCGCGCCATTCCTACTGCTGGTTGTTACCAGCGTGGGACAGTTGATCAAAAAACGGAAGATGTAAATACAAGAAATACTGAATCTTGGCTTACTGGCTTTGTTGGAAAAAGTTTTTACTTTAAGATCACAAATCCTTCCCGTTTTTATGATCCGTCTACCACAACGAAGATCAATAGGACTGTGAATAACTGCTACGACCCAACGCATCCTCTTTCTACAACTCTAATTTGCGAAGAAACATTAGCTGCTGGTAGCAAAGTCGAGTGGGACGACCCGCGATCGCCCTTCCGAGGAACAACTCAAAGAGAAACTCACTTTTCTGGTCTTGCATTTAGCAATTCTGCAAATTCAGTAATCTATACAGATGCTTATGGGAGAAACGCAAGAATATCGTCTGCTCCCACTCAAGGGATTACGTTCAAGCAAATTGTTCCTGTCAAAGGATTTAATTATGATGTAGATAGTCAAGACAGCCTCTTCCCACCCAGAGACTATTCTGCATTGGGACAAAATGGGGTAAGAGCGCCTAATTAAAAGAAACCGAGCAATTCTAAATCCGTGAAGCAGGGCGATTGTCCCAGCATTCCATAGAAAACTCAAAGTTTCAGTTTCTCCATCCGCTGATGCCACGCCTTCGACCTAGCAGCAATAGCCCCATTCGACCATTTGTTAGGGTGTGGCATCGGCGGTGATACTAGTTTTCATGATGAGTTGTTAATTATAAAGACTTATTCAGACGGAGATTTATTTAAACCCAGATTCCGCAGGTGATCTCGTAAATACTGTATTTTTCAAAATGACCTAAATGCTGCATTTTAAAAGCATGACAGCATCACCATCAACCGCTTTTGTCACTCTCGAAAAACTTTTGCCATTTTTGAATTTTAAAGCTTTTGTATACGAAGCGATGGCTCCGTCCGCCGCAGGCATCGCAAGATTTTTCGGCGTTGCTGAGTGCGGTATGAATTAATTGAACACCAGGATAAAACGATACTTCAAGTAGTGAAGTAATAATCGAATAGAGTATTTTAATATTTCTACGGACTTAGAATAACATAGTATTTTGCGATGGCAAAGCGGTAGCGACGTATGTAAATCTTACTCACAATCTGATCACCTGGGTCAATAAACTGAGGGTAAACTTTCCATCCGTCAGTAACATAAAATAATAATTTATGAGTCAAAATATTGACGCAGCTAGAATTTCTATTATTATTCCGACTCTTAATGAAGCAGAGAATATCAAAGAAGCAATTGTAACTACTCAACCCAATACAAATATAGAAGTAATCATAGTAGATGGTGGCTCTAAAGATAACACGATAGAAATAGCTCAGTCTTTAAATGTCAAAGTTATCTCATCATCTCCCGGTCGTGCTGTGCAAATGAACGCGGGTGCTGTAGCGGCTAGCGGGAATATTCTCTTATTTCTTCATGCAGATACCCGTTTACCGACTGGGTTTGATGACATGATTCGCACAGCGCTAGAACAACCTGGGATTGTAGCTGGTGCATTTAAGTTGCGGATTGATGCCCCACTTTTAAGTTTACGATGGGTGGAGTGGGGAGTAAATGTGCGATCGCATTTTTGCCAAATGCCCTACGGCGACCAAGCATTTTTTTTAACCAAGGAAGTATTTCAGCAAATTGGTGGTTTTCCTGAATTGCCTATCATGGAAGACTTTGAACTCATACGTCGCTTAAAACCCATTGGACGAATTGTAATTATTCCTACACCAGTTGTTACTTCAGCCCGTAGATGGTTGCAAAAGGGAGTATTCAAAACTACGCTGCTTAATCAAATAGTAATTATTGCTTATTTACTCGGCGTTTCACCTGAGCGAATTCGTTGTTGGTATCGCCGAGAAAAATTTAAAAGAATTTAAGCTGTTTCTCATCTGGGTACTATATCTTAGGAGCAGTGAATTTAAAATCTAGGTTTCAAACTTGAGCCTCAGAAGGTCAAACTTATAAAAATGAAAAAACCTTTATTAACTTCTAAACTCAAACTACTACTCCTAAGTTGCCTGATTTTCACTTTAATAATTGCTGCTAAACAGTTAAACTTTCAGGGACTTTTACACACATCAATCATTTGGGTTGAGAGTCTTGGAGTTTTAGGGCCTATCGCTTATATATTCATTTACAACTTGGCAACATTATTATTTATACCGGGTTCTCTCTTGACACTCAAAGGTGGTTGTCTGTTTGGAGTATTTTGGGGGTCAATATATGTACTAATTGCTGCAATAGTCGGAGCAACTTTAGCTTTTATTATTGGACGCTACCTTTCACGAGATTGGGTTTCTCGACAAATGGACAAACATCCTAAATTTAAAGCAATTGATTTAGCAGTTGCTAAAGAGGGATGGAAAATAGTTTTTCTAACTCGTCTCTGTCCCGTTTTTCCCTTCAATTTATTAAATTATGCTTTTGGAGTTACACAGGTTTCTCTCAAAGACTATATATTAGGTTCCTTTGGCATTATTCCTGGTACTGTGATGTACGTTTATATTGGTTCTTTAGCTGGTAATCTTGCCATGATTAACACGTCTCATCAACCAACTACTCCAGAAACTCAAGTCTGGCAATGGATAATGCAAGTAGTTGGGTTGATTGCTACCGTTGCTGTGACTGTATATATCACAAAAGTTGCTCAAAAAGCATTAGATCAAAGTGTGGCATTAGAAGAAATAACAACCCATGACAAAAATAACAATCATTCAGATATTTAAAAGTATTGATGCCAGAAACTTACAGAAGCTTTTTAGCCTAAGTGTATTAATATTATTGATATTGGCGAGTGCTTTCGCATTAAACACAGACGCGGCTTTAGCAGAAGAATCTGCAAATCCAAATTATTTCAATCATCAAACCATTTTACGGGATTCGTTGCAGTGGATTGATAGCCTGGGTGCGTTGGGAGCCATAGCTTTTATTGCCCTTTATATTATCGCTACCGTCGCTTTTTTCCCTGGTTCTATTCTCACCTTGGGTTCTGGCGTTATATTTGGCGTAGTTTGGGGTTCTTTGTACGTCTTCATTGGTGCAACCCTTGGCGCTACAGCTGCTTTTCTCGTTGGACGTTATTTAGCAAGGAACTGGGTTGCTGGTAAAATCGCGGATAACAAAAAATTTGCCGCCATTGACCAAGCTGTTGGCAGAGAAGGATTAAAAATTGTCCTGCTAACGCGACTCTCGCCAATATTTCCTTTCAATTTATTAAATTATGCCTTTGGCATCACGGGAGTTTCACTTAAAGATTATTTCATTGGCTCTGTAGGGATGATTCCTGGAACCATTATGTACGTTTATATAGGTTCCCTTGCAAGTAATCTTGCCATGATTGGTACTGAAGCTCAACCTACTAACCCAACTTTACAATGGGCAATTCGGATTTTGGGTTTGATGGCGACAGTAGCCGTTACAGTTTATATAACCCGGATTGCACGTAAAGCTTTAGAAGAGGAATTGTAGGTAAGCTGTCGCGTATTTAATTTGCACAACCAGGGCGGGCAAGATGCCAGGGCGAACGCACGGGATTTCTGAAACCCTTGCTGGGCAAGGATCTTGATGAAAAAATAGGCTAAATTAAAAAACGCCAAAACCCTTGCTATTAAAGGATTCTTATACTTTAGATGCGTTTGCCCTGGGCAAGATGCCCACTCCACAAGAGATTCATTTTTTTGAGGATGCAAATTAAAATATTTTTAGCTTACTCTAGTAGTGTCGTTTATTCAACAGCAAATTGCTGTAAATTATCGATTGTTGAAACGTTTATACAGGAAAACTTTAATCGTATCTGTCAATTCCCAAACGGACAAAACAATTCAAAGGCTGTATTTATTATTAAACAAACATAAAAAACAAGAGACTGAGCCAACTAAATTTATCAGGATTCTTAATTTTCAATTCCTCCCAAAGGTAGTTGACTTTAGTATTTTCAATTCTTAAAAGAGGTTTCGCCAATGACCAATTCAGATTTAGAGAGAGTCACGGTTCGCCCAACGGATGAGTATAACCAAAAGTTGGTATCTTACGTGCATCCGCCAAATTGGGTTAATCCTCAACCTGCCGATGTTTATGATTTGGTAGTAATTGGGGCTGGTACGGCGGGATTAGTGGTGGCGGCGGGTGCTGCGGGTCTAGATTTGGGTTTAAAAGTGGCGTTAATTGAAAAGCATCTTATGGGTGGAGATTGCTTAAATGTTGGTTGCGTACCATCTAAAACTATTATTCGGTCTGCCCGTGTAGTTGGCGAAATCTGGGATGCTAAAAACTTGGGAGTTAATATTCCCCAACATAATATAGATGTGGATTTTCCCAAAGTCATGGCAAGGATGCGGCGAATCAGGTCTGATATCAGCCCTAACGACTCGGCGGAGCGGTTTCAAAAGTTGGGTGTCGATGTCTTTTTGGGTAGCGGTCGATTTGCGAGTAAGAATACTGTGGAAGTTGGCGGTAAAACCCTGCGGTTTAAAAAAGCTGTAATTGCTACTGGCGCAAGAGCCGCACAACTGTCGATTCCGGGAATTGAAAAGGCGGGTTATCTAACGAATGAGACGGTTTTTTCCCTAATTCAACGGCCGGAACGTTTAGCGGTGATTGGCGGCGGCCCCATTGGTTGCGAATTGGCGCAAGCTTTTCGGCGCTTGGGTTCTGAGGTGGTACTTTTCCATAGCGGTTCTCATCTTTTGAATAAAGAAGACGCTGAAGCTGCTGAAGTTCTGCAAAAGGTTTTGATTAGGGAAGGAATTCGCGTAGTGTTGAATTCCAAATTAGAAGAAGTGGTAACTGTTACTGAGGGGAAACGACTTTACTTTTCCTCCAATGGTCATCGAGATTCGGTGACAGTAGATGAAATTTTAGTCGGTGCGGGGCGATCGCCAAATGTCGAAAATCTAAATTTAGAAGCTGTGGGTGTAGAATACGACAAGCGCCAAGGTGTAAAGGTAAATGATTACCTCCAGACGACGAATCCCAAAATTTATGCGGCTGGCGATATCTGCATGAACTGGAAGTTTACCCATGCTGCTGATGCTGCGGCGCGGATTGTAATTAAAAATACGCTGTTCTCTCCCTTTGGCTTAGGACGCTCGAAACTCAGCAGTTTGGTGATGCCGTGGGTAACTTATACTGACCCAGAAATTGCCCACGTGGGGATGTACGAACACGAGGCGCAGAAATTGGGTATTGAGGTGACGACAATTAAAATACCTTTTAGTAGTGTAGATCGAGCGATCGCAGATGGTGAAGAATCAGGATTTCTGAAAATCCACCACAAAAAGGGATCTGATGAAATAATTGGTGCAACTATTGTCGCCAGTCACGCAGGTGAGATGATTTCAGAAGTGACTACAGCAATGGTAAATAAGCTCGGTTTGAGTAAGTTAAGCAGTGTAATTCATCCTTATCCCACTCAAGCCGAAGCTATTAAAAAAGCAGCTGATGCTTATCGCCGAACACTCTTGACATCAAATACCAAAAAATTGTTGGGATTTCTAACAAAGTTATCTTGACAAAGATTCAGTGAACAGCCGAATAACTAACTGTTCACTGATAATTGATACAGGATTTTTCAAGTAGATGAGGTATAAAGTACAGGACTCAAAAAATCAGACATAAAAAGTTTACTCCCTTCTTTCTGCCTCCTGCCTCCTGCCTCCTGCCTCCTTCAAGTCATCTCTAAGCAGATCGGAAGCGATCAATCTCACCCCCGGTCAAGTTTGCGTAGTACAGATTACCATCTTTTCCAGTAGTGATTTGTGTAGTCACTCCTAGATTTGGCGTGTCTGCTGGGGAAGCAAACCGCTTAACAGAGACAAGTTTGCCTTGGCTATCAAATGTCAAAGCATCGATAGTTCCTTGACTGAAATCACCAACGAATAACGCACCTTGATAGATTGAGGGGAAAGTATTGCCTGTGTAAAAGTCACCCAAAACAATTGAATTGGAACTAAAATGCTTGTAAGTATAAACTGGTGCTGTAACAGTTTTGCCACTACTATAAAAGTCTTTTGCTGCATTTAGGGTCGCATATTTTGGTTGTTGCAAGCTGACGATGTTGCCTTTTGCATCAAGACCTCCTTCATAGAACGGCCAGCCAAAGTTAGCTCCTGGTTTTCCGACATTGACCTCTTCGTAAGTATCAAAGCCAACATCACCAATCACAGGGTTATTATTCTTATCAATTGTGAAACGGAAGGGGTTACGCAGACCTAAGTTATAAACCTTGGAGCGATTGCTATTAGGATCGCCGTTGTAGAAAGGATTACTTGATAAACCTTGACCAGTAATGGCATCAATATGCAGGATCTTGCCGGACAGATTATCGATATCCTGAACGCGAATTGCTCGCGGATCTATTCCGTTGTAGGAAGTCCCGTCTCCTAAGCTTACAAACAAAGAACCATCGGTACCAAAGCGCACAGCACCAACTGAGTGAGATTCACTATCGTTGGCTATAAAATTCTGGACATTTTGGACTTTATCGAGATTATTAAGATAATCCTGCAAGCTAGTAAACTGCTTACCAGTATCTTTGTTAATAATTCCTGATGGTGCGTAGCCTAGTGAGACATTTGTGCTATTTCCATCTGGACGGCTAATATTATCCCAAGTGGCATTAGTACCCAGTAGCACAAATTGGCTGCCGGCAATGGCAGTAGTGTAATTTGTTTTGGGGTCAGCTGTTACCCGAATTAGCTGTGCAGTCCGATTCCCATTCTGATCGGGATTGTCCAATGTGCTATTGGGATTGTTCTTAGGGTTGTTTGGATTAGTTTCTGGTGGATCGTAAGTATACAATAGGTAAACATAGTTGTTGCCGGTTGGACTTTTGCCAAAATCTGGATGTACAGCAATGCCTAAAAGACCGCGATCGCGCGTGTCATTTACCTGTGCAGAAATATCGATAAATGGTGTTGCTAATAATTTGCCGTTGTCTAAGACTCGCACTACCCCATTTTTCTGGGCAATGAACATCTGCTTTTGGTCAGCTGTCCAGTCAAAAGCTGTGGGTTGATTCAAACCAGAAGCTACCGTATCTAAAGCAAACTTAGTAGAGTCATCATCAAGAATCGTGATAGTTGTCTGTTGATTAGTTAGTTGGACTCCAACTGCATTACTAAAGTTGAGAGTAAATGTTTCATTTGATTCCTCAACGTTGTCATTAATAATGGGGATAATAATGTTTTGCTGGCTTTGTCCTGCGATAAAATTCAAGGTTCCAGATTTACTTTGGTAGTCAGATCCAGCTTTAGCAGTTCCATCCACAGTTGTGTAGTTCACACTAGCAGCTCCGACAGTGTTACCCCGTGTAGCTGTCACCGTAGCTGTACCAGCACCCTCATTAATTACTGGCGCACTAAAATCGATGCCAGAGCGATCGTTATCTTGAATCGTAATTCCAAGAGTTCTTTGGAGCCCTAGTGTTGCTCCCCCTGGCTGATCGATAACAAAACTAAAGGTTTCATCTACTTCTATTAATGAATCGTCATTGATCGGAATTGATACTTGTCTGCTGCTTTCACCCGGCGCAAAAATAATTGTTCCAGCGCTTTCGGTACCATCACTTCCGTAGTCAACTCCTGCTGTGGCAGTACCAGCTATGGTTGCATACTTGATTGAAGATGTGCTGCTTAAATCACCAGTCCTGAGCAAAGTTATGGTAGCATTACCAGCGCCTTCGTTCAGAGTTGTGGAAGATGATCCTAATGTGATTGTGGTCTGAAGAACTGGTGAATACAGTTGTGATTGAGGAATAATTTCTTTGGTCTGAGAAGCACTCGACCAAGCCAACTTGGAAACGGCATTGACGGTATTTTCGAAGTATTCAAGTTTAATATCATACTTCTGACCTGCAACTAGTGCGATCGAGCCGCTAAATTCAGTGGCAGATTGATTGACAAACTGATTGATGATTTGCTGACCATTCACCCAGAGTCGCACACCATCATCGCTAGTGGTATAGAAGTTGTAAGTCTCGCTGTACTTGGCTTGTACCTGGCCTGTCCAACGTGCTGAGAAGGTATCTGGAGCAATGAACGGTTCTGGAGAACCAAGACCCCAGTCAAAGTTCACTGTCGTATCTGTACGGGTTTGCTTCAGGTTGGTAAAGTCGATGTTGTCGTAGTACTCTGCTTTGAGTCCGTTGCCGTTGCCATTAGCGCTTTGACTATAAAGTTGTGACTGAGGAATGATTTCTTTGCTTTGAGAAGCACTTGACCAAGCCAGCTTGGAAACGGCAGTGACTGTATTTTCGTAGTATTCAAGCTTAATATCGTACTTTTGACCTGCAACCAGAGCTATTGAGCCAGTGTTTTCTGTAGGTGATTGATCGACAAACTTATTAATGATTTGTTGACCATTGACCCAGAGTCGCACACCATCATCACTACTGGTGTAGAAGTTGTAAGTCTCGCTGTACTTGGCTTGTACCTGACCTGTCCAACGTGCTGAGAAGGTATCTGGAGCAATGGTCGGATCTGGAGAACCAAGACCCCAGTCAAAGTTCACCGTCGCATCTATGCGGGTCTTCTTGAGGTTGGTTAAGTCGATGTTGTCGTAGTACTCTGCTGTGAGTCCGTTGCCATTACCACTAGGAGGTACGTTGCTCTGGCTATAAAGTTGGGACTGAGGAATGATTTCTTTGTTCTGAGTAGCACTCGACCAAGCCAGTTTGGAAACGGCAGTAACGGTATTTTCGAAGTATTCAAGCTTAATATCGTACTTCTGACCTGCAACTAGTGCGATCGAGCCGCTAAATTCAGTGGTAGATTGATTGACAAACTGATTGATGATTTGCTGACCATTCACCCAGAGTCGCACACCATCATCGCTAGTGGTATAGAAGTTGTAAGTCTCGCTGTACTTGGCTTGCACTTGACCTGTCCAACGTGCTGAGAAGGTATCTGGAGCAATGGTCGGATCTGGAGAACTAAGACCCCAGTCAAAGTTCACCGTCGCATCTGTACGGGTTTGCTTCAGGTTGGTAAAGTCGATGTTGTCGTAGTACTCTGCTTTGAGTCCGTTGCCATTACCAATAACAGGTACGTTGCTCTGACTATAAAGTTGTGACTGGGGAATGATTTCTTTGGTCTGAGAAGCACTCGACCAAGCCAGTTTGGAAACGGCATTGACGGTATTTTCGAAGTATTCAAGCTTAATATCATACTTCTGACCTGCAACTAGTGCGATCGAGCCGCTAAATTCAGTGGCAGATTGATTGACAAACTGATTGATGATTTGCTTACCATTCACCCAGAGTCGCACACCATCATCGCTAGTGGTATAGAAGTTGTAAGTCTCGCTGTACTTGGCTTCTACCTGACCTGTCCAACGTGCTGAAAAGGTATCTGGAGCAATGGACGAATCTGGAGAACCAAGACCCCAGTCAAAGTTCACCGTCGAATCTATGCGGGTTTTCTTTAGGTTGGTGAAGTCGATGTTGTCGTAGTACTCTGCTTTGAGTCCATCTCCTTGAGAAAGCAGACTGGCACTAGCTTGAGGAGAAATACTTGGCAGCAGCGTCTTATCAAGGGTTTGTAGAGATTTATTATCAATTACCGTTGGGTTAGAATTTTGATTCTGTAATTCATTCATTGAAATATATGCCTCACAATAATGCTAGAACTAATTCCATAATTAATGTTGTGGAACTAGTTTTATAATGGATATTTCCAACAAAAAAGGCGTAGCTATACTAGGTGTAAACATATTAATAAGATAACAGTAAATTTTCTTATTAATATATTTGTTGCATGTAATATTTTCTCTTAATTGCTGATAGAAACTATTTTTTTATATATGCTCCTTCGCTCATATCCCTTTCTAATGGGCTGCCTATTTGTGTCAACCTCAAAATGAACGAATATGGACTGATTTACCTTTCTATATATTCTTTGAAGGTAGATTATAGAGAAGAATTGGTACTACAAGAAATACCAGATATTAATTATCGGAAGGGTGCAATAGTCCTTATAAATGGTTATTTTTTGTTACAAGCTTATGATTTTTTGATTAAATTCACTTTGGTGAATTCAATTAAAAATTATAAGTAACCTCTCAAGAGAGCCTTTAATCTAACTGATAAGCAGTTACATAAAGTTGAAACAAAGCAAAATCCAAGATGTCAGATAAATGCTTAAGTAGTTGAAGATTATATTTTACATGAGAATGCTTAAGTACTGTCATTAGATTTATCAACTACATATTTGACACTATATCAGGGTGTTATGTCTATCTTTTTTATAGAACTTTATTTAAATATTCATATTGCTATATACCTTTTTAAAGGAATATAAAAGTTTTAATGGTTTTTAAATAAAAATTACCAATATAGGGAATGATGTCATGTTTTCTAGCCTCATATTTCTTAATGAAATGAAAATTATATAAAGAAAATTTTTAATATTTAAAGATTTAAAAAAGTAATATTTATCTATGCTTCATCTTGACTATTAATTCATATCTTTGTGGTAATAAACAGGAGAGAGGCTTTGCAACCCAGTTGTTGTTTTTATTCCACTTGTATGAAACTACCCTGCCTTCTCGACGCGGTAAGGGGGAATTCAAAGCCTCTCGATCTTTCGCAAAGAGGAATGGAAGCGGGGTTTATAGTATACTTAACGACTTTCCAAACATCCTCTTAAACTCAATAAAGTTCAGTTAACAGGGCAAACGCATCTAAAGTATAAGAATCCTTTAATAGCAAGGGTTTTGGCGTTTTTTAATTTAGCCTATTTTTTCATCAAGATCCTTGCCCAGCAAGGGTTTCAGAAATCCCGTGCGTTCGCCCTGGTTCAGTTAAGGGCTACTGGCAAAAATTTTGGGTTTTTGAGATGCACGATAAATCGCCGTCTCTACAAGTGTTTTGGTCTTATCTGAACTCTATTGCTCTTAAACTAGGGTGTAAGTGGGAATGTTCAAGCTGATTTGAAGATAACAAGAAACCACCGAAGATATCTATACCTTGGGTGGTAGTGTGCAGTCGGGAGCGACAACTATTTTCAGATGAATTTATTAGAAATTGCTCAGAAGCAGGTTGTATGGTTGTTGGTTTTTACTTATAACCAATACACCATTACAGTAAAAATTATTAAGTCACAAGAAAAAATCTTAACAAAAGTGGTAACACTGACGGCGTTTGTCCCTTTGCTGACTTGTAGCTAGCGGTAATGTGCGTGTCCAGTCTTCTACAGTGGTGATTTGAGGGATGAACACTGATGAAATGCGATCGCTTGGCATATTGCAGATAGTTGGCCGCGAAACGATCGCTACTATCTAGGCTTACTTTCTGCAAAAGCGATTAGAAGTAGCGATCGCGGCATGTGTCTGGTAGCGATTTCTGTATTAGCTTTTATCTCCGGTTCAGTACTGCCGTTTCTATTTTGCTACCTCCGCTGAGATCCGGCATTGATGTCAGCACCAGTTCTTACTACAGAAGTTGATGTCGTAGGCATTTTGATTTATTTCAATTTGGCGCAGTTAACTTTAAAGTTACGAAAGGAGTCATTGGTCATTAATCAATAACAAATTACAAACGACAAATGACTATTTTTACAATTCTGATTCCGTCACTGGAGCAACAATTTCGCCAGTACCCAATTGCAGTATCATGTCTTGTTCAGTAATTAATCCACTGAGTTCTTTTACTTGTAAATTCATTTCTTCACAAGCTTGTCTGAGTTCTCGGGCAAATTTGTTGAGGTCTTGACCATAGCCACATTGATAAGCAGCAGTTTCAATTCCTTGCTTGGCATTTGCTCTAGCACAATCTACTAGTTCTGTGCCATATAGTGGTGTAGGAGATGCCATAGACGTAGTTGTTATCTCTAAATGTATGCTGCTGAATAGACTATCAATATTTCAATTTTTACTCATCCCTCTAATGGAAGACAATGAGGGTAGAGTTAGTAGTTAGAAGTTAATAAGTTATAATTTTGAACTCTGATAACTTTAGTTTTTGAATTTTGAATTAAACAAAAAATATAAAATTCCAAATTCTATGACTTCTAACTCCTAACTTTTTTATTAAACATAATTCAGGAGTCAGAATGGGCTAAAACTTAGCTATCCGCTAACAGAATTAATTCTGTACGAAAAAGCGGATAGCGTAGCGGTAGCGTTCGCGCAGCGTCTCGTAGAGAGGAACGAGCGTCTTGATTCTGACTTCTGAATTCTTCTTCAATTACCCATTGACAACTTCGCCACCATTTACGTGCAGAACTTGTCCAGAGACATAAGAAGCATCATCAGATGCTAGATATACATAGCTGGGGGCAACTTCTTCTGGTTGTCCGGCTCGTTGCATTGGTACTTGCTTCCCAAAATTCTCAACTTTCTCTTCGGGGAAAGTTGAGGGAATTAAAGGTGTCCAAATTGGCCCTGGCGCGACAGCATTAACGCGAATTCCTTTTGACACCAAATTTTGTGATAAGGAGCGAGTAAAAGCAACGATCGCACCTTTTGTAGAAGAATAATCTAGCAGTTGTGGGCTACCTTTATAAGCTGTTACCGATGTGGTATTGATGATAGCACTGCCTGTTTGCAAATGCTTGAGTGCAGCTTTAGTCATAAAAAACATTGAGAAGATATTAGTGCGAAAAGTTCGCTCTAATTGTTCTTTAGTGATTTCTTCAATGCTTTCTTTAGGATGTTGTTCGGCAGCATTGTTGATGAGAATATCGAGTTTGCCAAACTCACCGACTGTTTGTTGGATAGCTTGCTGACAAAAAGTTTCATCGCCAATATCGCCTGCGATAGTTACTGCACGACGACCTTGTTTTTCTACCAAATTTTTTGTTTCTTTGGCATCGTCGTGTTCATTCAGATAAAGGATAGCCACATCTGCACCTTCTTTAGCAAATGCGATCGCTACAGCACGACCAATACCACTGTCTGCACCCGTAATCAATGCTACTTTATCTTGTAACTTGCCACTACCTCGATACTGGGCATCATCTGCTTTCGGTTTTGGTGTCATTTCTGATTCAACACCTGGTACTTCTTGCTGCTGTGGCGGCTGCAATGTTTTCTCTTTTTTCTCTTTTGATTTAGCCATAGGTTTTTTCTTGGTAATTGAATATTGAATTGGGCATTTATTACCCCCATCTTTCTCATTAGCCATTTTCAAAAGTAAACCCTGGATCAAAAATTTAACCCAAGGTTTATTTTCTGCTTTGGCTCCTACTTGCCATTTGCAATTTTTCGGATATACATATCCCGAATTCGTATCAAAGGCACTTATTTCTAGAAACTGTAGGCAGATGATGTTATTTATACTCAAACATGACAGACACTATTCACCTGACGGCAAGAACAAGTATAAAACTATGATTCGATGAAATAGTTATTTCTTTCATCTGCTATTAATTTAACTATTAAGTTGCTGTAATTTATCGCTCCATAGAGGTAAACTAAGCTAAAATTTGCTCAACCTTAAGACGGAAAATAAATTAAATAATAAAAATTATTCAATTAGTTAATCATGATTTCTTCTAACTCACTCAAGAACCGTGGCATTTTCGATAAATGAAAATATAGATTTCTACTTTTTCACTTTGTAGTTGCACAACTACCTACCAGTCTGTCAAGTTTAAATTTATGGATATAGGAATCCGCTTTGATTTTTTTCGCGCAGTATGGGGTAGCCATAGTTACTTGATGGGCAGGCAAGAGGCAATAGGAAAGAAGGCTTTCTAAATTGTACGGAGTTTTTTCACGTAATAAAATATGAGTCATATTGACAATTTTAGATTAAGGAGTTTAGTCCCTGTTTTAAAAGCACTAAACTCATTACTACAAACCTTCAAAAGTAGCTTGACAGAATAGTAATGTTATGCGTTTAAGCTTCATTGGTATTAATTTAAGCTGATATCTGCATAGCCACATTTTTGCAGGATAAAGTACTTGCTTACTAGTTACCAAACTAATAGGCCAAAAGCCTGCATGGTGCGCTACATTGGGATTATTAGAGGGCAGGGGTTATGGCAATACTAAATATTTCCGAGTTAGAGCAGGTTGAAAAGTTTCGCCAATTACAATTAACCCTGCGCGATCGCTGGAAAACGATCGAGTCGTTTGACAATAGTGAAGCAGATATTTTAATTATTCCCTCCCTAAGTCTTGACCAGCGCGAACTCCAAAAGATCGAAGGCTGCGAACATTATGAAGAAAGATTACTATTTTCTTTAATTCGGTTGCAGAATCCTCGGACTCGGCTGGTTTATGTAACATCTGTACCACTGCATCCTAGTATTATTGATTATTATCTGCAACTTTTGCCAGGAATTCCCTTTTCTCATGCTCGCAATCGCTTGCTGCTACTTTCTACTTACGATTCTTCCCTTAAACCTCTTAGTCAAAAGATTTTAGAACGCCCCCGTCTACTAGAGCGGATTCATCAATCTTTGAGACTAGATAAATCATTTATGATTTGCTACAACTCTTCGCACTGGGAAGGCGAATTGTCTTTAAAATTGGGTGTACCACTGTATGCTGCTGCACCAGATTTACAGATCTGGGGGACAAAAAGTGGCAGTCGGCAAATCTTCAAGGAAAGTGGAGTACCGCATCCAGATGGCAGCGAAAAAATTTGGAACCACACAGATTTGGCAGAAGCTACCAGTGATTTGTGGGAAAGACAACCAACATTAAAACGGGTAGTGGTAAAACTCAACGAAGGCATTTCGGGAGAGGGAAATGCCTTGCTCGATCTGAGGCCAATTGAGAATTTAGCACCAGGTATTGGTACTCATGCTCAAAGAGTAGCAGCAATTAGCGATCGCTTCTCAACAATGCGCTTTCAAGCAAAACTTGAGACTTGGGATAATTTTTCGGGAAGAATCCCAGAATTAGGGGCAATTGCCGAAGCATTTGTGGAAGGGGAAATAAAGCGATCGCCCAGTGTCCAAGGACGGATCACACCCACTGGTAAAGTGGAAATCCTTTCAACTCACGACCAAATTCTCGGAGGCCCAGACGGTCAGATTTATCTTGGTTGTCGCTTCCCGGCTGATGAAAGCTATCGATTGCAATTACAACAATTAGGACTACAAGTTGGTAGAAAGCTAGCAGAGAAAGGTACTTTAGAGCGATTTGGCGTAGATTTTATCACCGTTGACAAGGGTAATGGTGAGTGGGATATTCAGGCGATCGAAATTAATCTGCGTAAAGGTGGCACAACTCATCCATTCATGACCCTGAAATTATTAACAAACGGTCGCTATGACCTTTCTACTGGTTTATTTTATAGTCAGCAAGGTCGTCCAAAATACTACATTGCTACTGATAATTTGCAAAAAGAGCGCTATCAGGGATTGTTACCTAATGATTTGATGGATATCATCGCTGAACATAGACTACACTTTGACACTGGTACAGAGACTGGCACAGTGTTTCATCTCATGGGTTGTCTTTCGCAGTTTGGCAAGTTGGGATTAACCAGCATCGGTGATTCTCCGCAACAAGCACAAGATATTTATAACAAAGTTGTCAAGTTTTTGGATGAAGAAACCCGCAGTGAAAATCATGATTTCTCGGCGTTTTCAGATTATTCTTTTCCTGTAGCTTGGGATGAACATAGGTAAGCTATTAGCTAATTAGTTCTGAATGCGATCACTATTAGGTAAACTTTCCTGGTTGCTAGGTTCTTTACGAGATTGAGTATAAATATAGGCCACCAAGGCTAAAGTCAGCCCAATTGCCAAGACTACTCCCAAGATTCGCAAAAAATTGGGAGTAATTTTCGTAGCTAGTTGCTCACTTAGCTTTGGTTGGTAAATAGTGTCATCTAGCGGTACTTGTCGTCTGCCTTGACTGGATGCAGACCGTGGTTGATACAATGTCACATCTGGCGGTACTTGTGGTCTATCTTGATTCGCTCCAGGTCGCGGTTGAAATAATGTCTTATCTGGTGGCACTTGTTGTCCGCCTTGATTCGCCCCAGGTCGCGGTTGAAACAATGTTTTATCTGGTGGTACTTGTTGTCTGCCTTGATTAGCCCCAGGTCGCGGTTGAAATAATGTCTTATCTGGCGGCACTTGTTGTCCGCCTTGATTAGCCCCAGGTCGCGGTTGAAATAATGTCTTATCTGGCGGCACTTGTTGTCCACCTTGATTCGCCCCAGGTCGCGGTTGAAACAATGTTTTATCTGGTGGCACTTGTTGTCCACCTTGATTCGCCCCAGGTCGTGGTTGATACAAGGTCACGTCCGGTTTTCTGGGGTTGGGATTATTTACAGGACTCTGTGGACTTTGCTCAACGGGATTAAACTGCCTCGGAACTGTTTCGTTATTTGAACCTTGGTTGTATCCAGGCTGAAGGGGAGGAACTGTTTCCTCAGATTGGTTTTGCTCAATCTGGTTAAATTGTCTGGGAATAGTTTCGTGATTCGAACCTTGATTATATGCAGATGGAGGGCGGAGAACGGTGTCGTCGTTCGATTGTCTGGGAACAGTTTCGTGATTTGAACCCTGATTATATGCAGATGGAGGGCGGAGAACGGTGTCGTCGTTCGATTGTCTGGGAACAGTTTCGTGATTTGAACCTTGATTATATGCAGATGGAGGGCGGAGAACGGTGTCGTCGTTCGATTGTCTGGGAACAGTTTCGTTGTTTGAACCTTGATTATAGGAAGGTTGTGACTGCCCGGTAGCTTTTTTGGGTAAATTAATAGTGTTTGTGACAGATTTGGCAGCAGCTTGCAAAGCAAGATTGAGTTCTTCTACCGTTGCAAATCGGTTAGCTGGGTTCTTGTGGAGGCATTTCATCACCACTGCTTCCAATTCTACGGAATAATGCTCACAACCTGGTTGCGATCGCAGTGGCTTTGGTGGTTCATAGGCATGAGCTAATACCCAAGAAGCCTCGCTGACATGACTACCCTTAATGCTGATTCCAAATGGATCGGCGGCACTCAGCATTTCATAAAGGATAATTCCTAAACTGTAAATATCACCTCTTGCATCCAGGTTTTTATCGCTTTGGATTTGCTCAGGAGGTGCATAACGAAACGTACCAATAAAAGTACTGGTAATATTTGTAATATTGTGATTTTCTGAAGATTCACTCCGAATTTTGGCAACACCAAAATCCAAAACCTTTACCCACTCACCCAAATCTGTAGGTACTAAAAATATATTATCTGGTTTCAGGTCACGATGAATTACCTGAATATGTTCAGTGCTTTTTCCGCCTTCCCGTTGGAGAGTAACCCCTTGATGGGCAAGCTGTAAACCTTTGCAAACTTGCGCCATAATTTTTACCGCCCGCTCAACAGATAGCCGCTTCTCGCGCAGCAGTAATTGTCTGAGCGTTTGCCCGCGTAAATATTCCATTACGTAAAATGGAAAGCCTTCTGGGGTGAATCCACAATCACTAATTTTAACTATGTGGTCACTTTGCAAAGCAGCACAAACTGCTACCTCACGCTCAAAACGCTTTCTCATTTCTTGTGATGCCACCAGCGTATCTTTGAGCAACTTCAATGCTACCTGTTGACCCACACGGGTGTCCGTTGCCAGGAAGACATCTCCCATGCCACCCCCGCCTAACCGTTTGTCTAAACGATATCGCTCGTTATCACCTACCAAGCGACCAATCCAAGAATTTGAAGGAGGTGGGGATTTCATCTGGGGGAACCCATTCTAGTAACTTTAAGGTTTTGACTTTAGCTCAGATATACTACTAGTATTACAAATATTTTGCTTACTTGGTAACTTAGATGAATATTAGTAATATATATTACTTAGCGTTTATCTGATTATACTCAGCTTAACATATTACTAACTTAAAATAATATTAGCAATTTGATAAAATGTTTAAAATTAAGCCCTAGGGTACTTTAAATTGGTTTCTAATGTGAAGTTGACGCGAATTATACGAGGTCTTTAGCTTCATTAGTGCTGATACTTCGTATGCCATGCTGATAGTCTCTGTTACAGAATATTTAAAGTTTTGCAAAATATATTCTGTCAATGTACTCTGGCGTACATGATTAAGATGTGCTATTGCCATGAGGAACGAGGATGAGTAATGTACTCTCTATAGCCGCCGTGACAGCAGTACTAAAAGTCTTGCTGGAAAATGGCTTAGTCAGCGATCCGATCGCTGCGAGTGTTGGTGATGTGATTGTAACTGCCCTACCGCCCGATCGAATTTCAGTTGAAGCTGACGAGCGGGCTCAAATCAACCTGTTTCTTTATCAAGTAACACAGAACCGCAATGTCGATTGGGTATCTCAGGAATTTCGCAGCAGGCATTCACGTATAAATGGAAACACATCCTCTCAAAGCCCGCCACTAGCTCTTGACCTCCATTACTTACTAACAGCGTATGGAGCCAAGGATTTTCAGGCGGAGCTTTTATTGGGCTATGCAATGCATTTATTACACAAAACACCAGCCATCACATCGGATATTATTGAGAATACTCTGATAAATGCCTCTACAACCAATACCTCAAGTGCTTTTTCGCAAGCTGTAGCAAGTGTATCTGTACCTGATTTAGCTGAACAAATTGGTCAGATTAAACTGACTCCAGAGTTTTTTAACATGGAAGAAACTTCTAAATTATGGTCTGCGTTACAAACACACTATCGACCTTCAGCTACCTATCTGGCATCAATGGTATTGATTGAGAGTAGCAAACCTGAAAATTCTGAAGTCTACATAATGCCCTTGTCTCAACCGACTATAGAGCAAGTTATGGCTTCGGCAAAGACGGAGCAAACGATTGTTACGGGCACAACATTAGTAATTCGTGGTAAACGTTTACGCGGTGAGATTACCCGAATCCGTTTGAGTCATAGGGAGACTTTATTAGTACCTCATGATGTTAAAGAAACACAAATTAGCCTGTTAATCCCATCAGATTTATACGCAAGTGTGCAGACTATCCAAGTTGTACATCTAACAATGGGCAATGCAGGACAAACAGATTATCTATTTGAATCAAACGTTGCAGCTTTTGTCATCCATCCAACAATTACAGCATTTGTCGCTCAAGTGGAAAATAGCGGTGACAATTTACGCACAGCAGAAATTACCGTTAAATTCCAGCCCAAAGTTGGTAAGGCACAGCGAGTAGTTTTGCTACTCAATGAAGTATCAGTTAATAGTCCGGTAGCTTACTCTTTCTTGGTCGCACCACGCACTGAAGACACCGATGCAATTACTATTCCTGTCAAAAATGTAAAGCCAGGAACTTATATTGTTCGGGTGCAAGTAGATGGGGCAGAAAGCCTACTGCACAAGAAGAATCAGTCTGGAGCTTATGATTCACCACAAGTGACAATCTTATGAATGCTACAACAAATCCCAATTGGGATGAGGCAAACTACCGCTTTCTATCAGCAGCCCTTGCCGTGGTACGTGGGATTTTAGAAAATCACACAGCAAAAGAGCAAAATCAATCTGTAGAGAAAAATCAAGAGAATTTACAGCAAGCTTTACAGGAAGCGGCGGCTGCAATGCCTGCGCCATCGGCATTGGAGAGAGTATGCAAAATATTTAGCCTCTCATCCTTTGAACGTGATTTGTTGTTGTTGTGTGCAGGTATGGAGTTGAATGGAGATTTTGCTAAATTGTGTGCCATAACACACGGAGATTTACAACGAGCTTACCCAACTTTAAGTTTAGGTTTGTCCGCTTTACCTAACGTCCACTGGGATGCGATCGCTCCAAATGCTCCCTTACGTCATTGGCGGTTAATTCAAATTGGTGATGGTCATGCCTTGACTCTCAGTCCCGTCAGAATTGACGAACGAATTTTACATTATCTCACGGGCATTCAATATCTTGACGAACGATTAGCTGGCATCATTGAACCATTACCAGAGGTTAGCGATCTAGTCCCCTCGCACCAAGATTTAGCAGAGCGAGTTGCAGCAGTTTGGTCGCAAGCTGACAAAATTAATAGCTTACCAATCGTGCAGCTATGTAGTAGCGAAACAACTAGCAAACGCGCCATTGCCGCGGCCATTTGTCAACTCCAGGGTTTAAGTTTGTGGGTAATGCCTGCACAACTGATTCCCTTAGTACCTAGTGAGTTAGATAATCTCATCCGCCTATGGACTCGTGAGACGATTTTAAGTAAGTGTGCGTTACTCATAGACTGCAACGAACTAGATAATAATGATATGGCGCGGCTGAATGCGATCGCTCGTTTCATCGAACGCACCAAGGGCTTTTTAATAGTTACGAGTCGAGAACGGATTGGACTAGGACAACGCCTGGTAGTTAATTTTGACGTACATCAACCAACTAGCAAAGAACAAGGTACAGTTTGGCAAGATGCCCTAGGTTCAATGGCATCACAAATGAACGGGCAAGTTAAAACCCTAGTGGATCAGTTTAACCTAAGTGCCGCAACCATCCGGGCTGCTTGTGCAGAAGCCGCAGGACAGTTAGCACAAAAACCAGACAACGATATCACGAGCATTTTATGGGATGCCTGCCGTGTGCAAGCACGTCCGCGTTTGGATGAACTCGCCCAACGGATTGAGCCATCTGGTGATTGGGAAGATTTGGTATTGCCAGAGGCACAGAAACAAGTTCTCCGAGAAATTGCGGCTCATGTGCGTCAACGCAGTACTGTATATAACAATTGGGGTTTTGGTGGCAAGAGTGCTAGAGGATTGGGAATTAGTGCTTTATTCGCAGGTGCTAGCGGCACTGGTAAAACCTTGGGGGCAGAAGTACTCGCCCAGAAATTGTGCCTCGACCTTTATCGGATTGATCTATCATCGGTAGTTAGCAAATATATTGGCGAAACAGAAAAGAATTTGCGCCGGGTATTTGATGCTGCTGAACAAGGCGGGGTGATTTTGTTATTTGATGAAGCTGATGCTTTATTTGGCAAACGTAGTGAAGTTAAAGATGCCCGCGATCGCTATGCCAATATTGAAGTTAGCTACCTTTTGCAACGCATGGAAAGCTACCCAGGTTTAGCAGTTCTGACTACGAACTTAAAAAGTGCAATTGATACAGCCTTTCTGCGCCGGATTCGCTTCGTGGTGCAATTCCCCTTCCCCGATACAACACAACGAGCCGAGATTTGGCGGCACGTCTTTCCCGCCGACACCCCAACCGCAGACTTAGATGCTCTGCAACTAGCACGGCTAAATGTTGCTGGGGGTAACATCCGTAACATAGCCTTAAATGCAGCTTTCCTTGCCGCCGATGCCGGAGAAGCAGTGCAGATGAAACACGTATTGCGGGCTGCTCAAACGGAATATAGCAAGTTAGAGAAACCTTTAACTGATGCGGAAGTTGGAGGGTGGATGTGAAGAGAGCAGGGGGCAGAGGGCAGCTGACAGGTGTAGGTTTTTTATTTGTGCATGAGTGGGCACTCTCAAACAGAGTTCTAAACGTGGTTCAAATAACGAAATTTCGTTCTTGGGTAGGAAATCAGAAATTAAAATTTGAGTTCTCAACCAACGGAAAAACCCTATTTCAGCCACATTTGTTAAATACCTACACCTGTCAGGCAGGGGGCAGGGGGTAGGAGGTAATTTTAGAAGTTGCCAAATCATTTTGCAAATATGCAACGCCATATTTGATATGATGCGTGATTCGTGGGTTTTGTAACTCACCTAAGTGAAGGTTTTAGTTAGTGTGATTGGTTCTACGTTAGAACAACTTGAAGCGGTGCTTGCCAATCTAAATGCAAGCGGGAGTGAGCATTACCGCTATTAATGGCAATTTCTACCCAGCCGTGACTGCCAACTAAAGCTAGTATCTCTCCCACGTTGACATCACTGTAAATTTCACAGCCTGGTATACTCAGCCCAGCAGCTTGCACATACCAAGTTTTGCCTTGTACGTAACTCGCTGGAATGTTGCTCACTAGGTTGCCAAAGTGGTCAATATATTGAATGCAACCCACTGCACCATTGCTTGTCTGCTTGCACTCGGTTATATCCAGTTTGACCAAACTTGCTGGATCAATTTCTTGTCCTAGCTCTTTGAGAGAGACACCACTAGCAAGACTAGCTGCCACTGGTGCAAAAATATCTCTACCGTGAAAAGTGTTGCTTGGTTGAGGAGTTCGCCAATAGTTAAGATTTGTAAGTTCGACGGCTGCTATCGCCAGAGTTTGACTAAGTACCCCGCTAAAGATACCATTATCTGGGCCGACTAGAAACCCTTGAGCAAATTCTACTGCGATCGCTCGTCGCTTACTTCCCACACCCGGATCTACTACTGCCAGATGCACTGTCCCAACGGGAAAATATGGATAAGCATTCATCAGGCAAAATCTAGCTGCGGCGATGTCTTGCGGTGGAATTTGGTGCGTTAAGTCTATCACCCTCAGCCTGGGATTGGCTTGGGCTATGACTCCCTTCATTACGCCTACATAAATATCGCGATCGCCAAAATCGCTTAGAAAAGTCATGAGTCGTTGTTGATCTATCTGCTTTTCAGACATATTTTTGTTAAAATCTACATTAAGTTATAAAATTCTGTAGCAACAGCTACAAAATATGTGCTATGTTACGAATAGAAGACATAAAGTGAAAAATTAAAGAAGGTAATCACTATGAATCAAAATAGACTACAAAGTGGCAGGAAAGCACAAGAAGCTCACAGAGAGAATATTCAAAAAAGCCTAGAGCATCGCTTGCAAGTAGCCAGAGCAAAGGGCGACGAACAACTGATTCGTCAACTTGAAGCTGAAATGAGATATTCCAGCTAAATCAGGTTTTCATTGTTCTTAGTTTGTTGTGTAACCCGCTACGGCGGGTTTTTTTTGTTTTTATGGATGTTTGAAAAGCCCTCCTGTAAGTATCGAAAGTTTTAGATTCCCTTCTAAATACCTCGATAAAAAGAGGGAACTAGAATTAAAGTCCCCCTTTGAAGCTACGGTGTATTACGTCTGATACCATTTTTTTGTGAGGCTGCGCCAAATTTTATTTCTTCCTTTGTGTTCTTTGCGCCCTTTGCGGTTCGTTCCTTATATATATAATTTGGCGCATCTTTATACAGAATTGGTATGAGCTTTATGATTTTTTTGATTCTTATCTAATTTTGTTATTCCTCCAAAAACAATTAACCAAACTACTACTACAACCCAGTGGATTAAAACTATCACCCAGAAAGATCCTGTTAAGGTATATGCAACAGTACATATAATTCCCAACCATAAAGCTAAAGCAAGAAAACCACGATTAAAGAATGTGGGATTTCCAGCTTTAAAAAATGTTTTAGCATTCAATGGATGATACAAAACAAACAATACTAAACTAACTATTGCCCATAAGCTCCATCTTAACCAATTGTTGATTTCACTAGGATGAGGAAGCAAGATAACGCGAAAAATGAGTTCTTCGATAATCGCAGGTGCAAATAAACAACGCAACGTTAATAAGCATTGGTCAATCCAACTTGCAGACCAAAATTGGACCTGTAAAAATCCTAATTTCCAGCCATAAGGTAGGGCGATAATACTATAAGTTATCAGCAGTAAAATTAGAACTAACCAATCTTGCTGTGTAGGAATTACTAACGACGCTAAAACGCGATTTACAACAATTGAAAGCGGTGAAATATTAGTAAAGGGAATCTTAATTTGTCCTAAAAAGACTGTTGGTGCAAGGGGTGTAATATTGGATTGCCAACCACCCACTTGATTGGTTCGCACTACTTGCAAAGTTGCACCATGTTTGAGAAATATCGCGGCGAGATCATCTTGTACTTGTCTTGGCATGATTGTTCGCCATGTTGTCAAACCAGCCCAAATACTACCATCTTGAAATGGTTTCGTCGTTTTTCCTATTCCCGTCCCTGCGAGTATACCTGCTTGACTCTGCCAATCAGCACGAACTATCCCTAAGGGTGCTAATTGTTTTTCTAAAGATTTACCTAATTCAATTAGCTGCTGAAAGCGTAATGTTTGCGGATGATTCTGATTAGTACGTACCCAAGTTTGAATTTGAGGAGTTGTAGCAACTTGGTTTTTAATTGCCATTATCGCAGCATAAAGTGCTTGGCTTGAGTCTTGGACGCATGACGTACCAGGTGATACCATTGCGCCACCAGTACCATCGCCAACGCGATAACGTGCCATTGTTACCTGTAATTGTTGCTGGAATTCTTCTAAAGGCGAAAGTTTAATCCCATCAAAATCATAATCTTGCGTTACAGGGTCGAATTTAATCAGAATATCTGATACTGGACGTGTTGCTGTTGTAAATTACCCATATAATCAGCCCATGTATGCGTTCCGGCGATAATTCCATCAGGGTTATGGGCATAAATTTGGTGGTATTTAGTCTCAAAGCGTAATTCGTTAGTAAACTCGTCGCGGACAACTTCTGCGATTCCAAAAGCAAAATGTCCGGTGATAGTATAGGGTACTGCGATCGCTTCAGCTTTAAGTCCGCCAATTCCACCGAATAGGTGTAGTACAATCGCTTTATCGCCTTGTTGCCATTTTGATATGGATGTTTCTATAGGTTTTAACAAGGCAGTATTGAATTTACCTTTATCTTTCTCGGTATTGCGCCAATTTACCTCTTGGATATAATTTAGCCCTAATTCCTTGCCAGTGATGATTTGACGGGGTTGAATTTGAAACAGAGAACGAGGTGCAAGGGCGCTTACTGTAAATACGGCATTTGCATCTTTAGCACCATAAATATACCAACCATCCTCACCCGCAGGTGATTTTTCGATTTCCTGCGAACTTGAAGGCGCGAAGTCTCGCGTATCTATTACTTGTTGGGGAATACGAATAGTTTCTTGAACCCCATCAAATTTATTTGAATTAAGGCTATAGTGTTGTACAGAAAAATAATCGCTATCCTTCTTATCTTTTGTAGATAAAAGATTAGATTTAATCGGGTTAATTATTTTTACTAATCCATAAAATCTACCAGTTGCCAAAACAGGTTCATGTTCAATTTGCAAAATGGATTTTTCTCCATCTGCATTGATGATTGTATTTGCATCTAAAACAACAATTACATCATCTTGAGGATTTGCACCAGCCAAAGAACGTAAAATACCTACTTGACGAACTCCATTTAGTCGGAAAGGATGAATATTCCCTTGTTTTTGACTTTTAATTACTTCTGAAGTGAAATTTATATCTCGCGTTACAGCTTTAACTTTAGCAAGCAAATTTTCATTATTTTTCCACTCTAGACGCACAATATTTCCTAGCAAATTTTGCGCTGTGGGTGGTGCATATTGCACTTCCATCCATACCCAATCTAAACCATCTTGTAATTGCTGTTTTGTTGGTAAGATTAACCTTCCTACCCAGTTGCCAATAGGTTTGTAAAGTTTTGCAGATGGGATTTGTGCAATTGGATAAAAAGCAGATTGATTAAAATTTTGTCGCGTATGTATCCCGTAATTGTTTTCTTGTTGTACTAGCTGGGGTTCTCTTGCAGAAATTTCCTGCGACACGATTACTACTATAAAGACTAATAGTAAAAATATCGGAAACACTAGCCTTATTTTTCGATTTAATCCACGCTAAATCATAGATTATCAGTAACTAATATTATGCCCACTTGATTACTTATCACACTCCAATAATCCCACCCCGCCAAAGCTAAACTTTGTCTTCTCTACCCAAAAATCAGGAAAAGAGATTAAGTGAAATGACTGGCATCTGAGGTACAATTACGGTGACAATTATAACTAATCATGCGGACATGATAGCCGAATTTCATGTTATGCAACTACTGCAACCGCAAAGCATAATGGTAAAACTACTGGAATTACACTAAGACTTTGGCTAAAGGATATAAAGATGGATGCAATTACGAATGAATTTAATAAACATTTTTCTAAATGGAAAATTACCTTGCCAGAAGAAAATATACAAAAGCGTCAGAAAGGTTCAATTTTTCAAGCTGGTTGGAAGATAAATTTTATTTTTGGGATAAAAGATGATGCTGAGTACCTTGAGTTTTACGCTATGCATAGAATGACCAATGATCGTCATATCATAATTTATGAAAATGGAGAAAAAGAACATTTAGAGTGTTTAGAGACTCCTTTAGAATACAGTCCAGCAATTGATGAAAGGCAAAGGGAGCATAATAAACATAACAGAAGAGTTAAAGAAGAACTAAGCTATAAAGGCTTACTTTAACTTTCTGTACTCCCCTTGCACTTTGTTAAGCTTTTGGTTTATAAGTCGAAGCAACGTGCAATTCTTTCAACTGTTTAGCATCTACACTCGAAGGTGCATCTGTTAACAAACAACGCGCTTGTTGTGTCTTTGGAAAAGCAATAACATCTCGAATGGATTCTTCCCCAGCTAGCAACATTACCAAACGATCTAAACCGTAGGCGATGCCACCATGCGGCGGTGTACCATATTCAAATGCTTCTAAGAGAAAGCCAAACTTACTTTGTGCTTCTTCTGGAGATAAACCAATCGCTTCAAACACCTGCTGTTGAATTTCTCGCTGATAAATCCGTAGACTTCCGCCGCCAACTTCTACGCCGTTGAGTACCAAGTCGTAAGCTTGGGCGCGTGCTGTCTTTAAGTCGCTCAAATCATCAGGATGTGGTGCTGTGAATGGGTGGTGTAGTGCTTCTAAACGCTTTTCGTCAGCATTCCACTCGAACATCGGGAAATCTGTAATCCAGAGTAAGTTGATTTTATCTGGATCGATTAAGTTAAATTCTTTAGCGATCGCTTGTCGTAATCTATCTAAAGTTTTATTAACTGTAGCAGCTTCCCCTGCCCCAAACAACAGCAAATGTCCAGCTTTAGCACCTGTACGGCGTAAAATTTCTTGTTTTTGTTCTTCGCTGAGGTTATCTTTAATCGCCCCAATGGTGTCAATTTCGCCATCATCTCTGACGCGAATATAAGCTAAACCTTTAGCACCGGCTTCGCTGGCTTCTTTGAATAAGTCACCACCTGGTTTAATGCGGACATTAGAAATTACATCGTTACCGTTGGGAATGGGCAAGATTTTGACGATACCACCATTAGTAACAGTGTCCCGAAAGACTTTGAAACCAGAGTCTTTGACAATATCTGAGACATCAACTAATTCCAAACCATAGCGGGTATCTGGTTTATCACTACCGTAACGTTCCATCCCCTCAGCGTATGTGAGGCGGGGGAAAGGGCGCTGTAACTCAATGCCTTTAACTGTTTTGAAAATATGACAAACTAAGTTCTCGTTTAGTTCGATAATTTCTTCTTGGGACATGAAGCTCATTTCCATGTCCAACTGGGTAAATTCCGGTTGTCTGTCGGCACGTAAATCTTCGTCACGAAAGCAACGGGCAATCTGATAATATCTATCCAAGCCAGATACCATCAGCAATTGTTTAAATAGCTGGGGTGATTGCGGCAAAGCATACCACTCACCAGGATTGACGCGACTGGGTAGAACATAATCCCGCGCCCCTTCTGGGGTAGAACGGGTAAGTATTGGGGTTTCGACTTCGATAAAACCTTCCAAATCTTCCAGATAACGCCGCATGGCTTTAACAATTTGATGACGCAATTGCAAATTTTGCGCCATGCGTTCGCGTCGCAAATCTAAATAGCGATATTTCAGCCGCAAATCTTCCCGCACTGTCTCGGTGTCAGCTACAGAAACTTGGAAAGGTAACTGTTTGCGGACAGCATTGAGGAGTTCAATTTTATCAGCGTAGATTTCTACCTCGCCTGTAGGGATGCGGGTATTCAGCGATTCTTCGGGACGTTGTGTTACCCTACCAGTGATTGCGACAACATATTCATTTCGCAGGGCGTTCGCATGTTCGTAGGAATCTGGGGTGCGTTGCGGATCGCTGACGATTTGGACTATTCCAGTGCGATCGCGTAAATCTAAAAATATCACACCACCGTGATCGCGGCGACGGTCTACCCATCCGTAAAAGGTAACAGTTTCTCCAATATGTTCTTTTCGGAGTTCGCCGCAATAATGAGTTCGCATAAGTCTTAGTTATTGTTTCCGGGCTAGATTGGGAAGAAAATGTCAAAGCCTTCCCATTATCTAGCATCAATAGTAATTGTAGTAGTTCTGGTGCAATAAAAAATGGAATAATCTCACACTATATATAAAGGTAAAGGAAGTCATAATACCGGAAGGCTGGGTTTTCCATACACAGGAAAGTGAAAAGCTATGAAACATATAGCAGCAATTACCAGCTTAACGGATGTTCATAACCAATTCGGTTTAGTCCGCATTGAAGACTAGCAGTTTTTCCAGAGTGGTATGAGAGATTGCCTAAAATTACTGAAGCTGAAAAAATCTCTCTGGATGTAATGCGGCGCAGATATCTATATCATCGTGGCGAAGGTGATTTGTTAGAGGGGACAGTGATGTTGTTAGTGGTGTCTCTCTTACTTGCGATCGCAGGATTTTACGATCCTCCCTTTAAAATCGCCGCCGAGTCATCAGTAGATTTAGTGCTGAATGATGCAGAATAATTACTACGTGGGCGGTGTTTACCTCTGCTACAGAGGGTCTATGAAATATTGCCAATTCTCAAGTGTATTAGTCACGCGATTTCTACGACAAGCTGCGCCGATGCACTTTTATAAACTCTGCTACTCTATATAATATTGTCTAAAATTCTGATTCTTTCACGTATACTCTTCCAGAATTTAGGTTTGAATTCTGACTCCTGAATTCTGTTTGATAAAAAAGAGGTTTCAATCATGGATATGATTAATGTTAATGATGCACAACAGCACCTTGATGCTGTCATTAATGAAAGTGCAAAATCTCACACACCAGTAATAATTAGTGGTAATCAAAATCAAGCGGTACTTGTTGCTCTTGAAGACTGGAACGCAATCCAAGAAACGTTGTACATACTACAAGTTCCTGGAATGCGAGAAGATATTCTTGAAGGAATGCGTACTCCTGTTGAAGAATGTGTGACCAAAGAGAAGCTTGATTGGTAGTGTGGGAATTACGTTTTACCAAGCGATCGCAAAAAGATGCAAAAAAGCTTGCTGCATCTGCACTCAAGCATAAAGCAGAGGAACTTCTGGCAATTTTGGAGCAAAATCCCTATGAAAATCCTCCTAAGTTAAAAGGAGATTTACAAGGGGCATATTCAAGGGAGAATTAACATCCAGCATCGGCTTGTATATGAAGTGCTAGAAGAAGAGCGAGTTGTGAAAGTCAAATTAAGACCCGGCGAATGGAATTCGCGGCTACACAAACAAAGCCCACCTTCGTGGGCTAATAAGAAAAAATTAAGGTTTTTTATTTAACCCGCGTAGGCGGGTTTTGTCTGTGTAGACGCGGTTTCTAACCGCCCTTTTATCTGCTTAGAGAGTAAGGTAAAATTATAAGTAAAAATGTTAAGAATTTTAAAGAAAATAATCAATGTCCAGCATTACTCTTGACAAAAGTAACTCTCATGTCGTCGTTATCGGTGCCGGAATAGGTGGACTGACTGCTGGAGCATTATTAGCTCATAGAGGTTACAGCGTCTTAGTTTTGGATCAGGCCCTCGTACCAGGAGGCTGTGCTTCCACGTTTAAACGCCAGGGATTTACCTTTGATGTTGGCGCAACTCAGCTGGCTGGGTTGGAACCAGGGGGAATTCACCACCGCATTTTCTCAGAATTAGAAGTAGATTTACCACAAGCAACGCCTTGCGATCCTTCTTGTGCGGTCTATTTACCTGGGGAAAGCACACCGATTAATGTCTGGCGCGACCAAGAGAAATGGCAAGAGGAACGACAAAAACAGTTTCCCGGTAGCGAACCGTTTTGGCAATTGATGGCAACTTTGTTTGATGCCAGTTGGGAATTTCAAGGACGCGATCCGGTGCTACCACCACGTAATTTATGGGATTTGTGGCAACTAACGCAAGCGGTGCGTCCTAGTACATTAATTACCGTACCCTTCACCTTGTTTACGGTAGGAGATGCTTTACGGTTATGTGGATTGGGAAATGACCAGCGATTGAGGACTTTTTTAGATTTGCAATTAAAGCTATACTCTCAGGTGGATGCAGACGAGACAGCGTTACTTTATGCAGCCACAGCGTTGAGTGTATCCCAACTGCCCCAAGGATTGTTTCACCTCCAGGGAAGTATGCAAGTATTAAGCGATCGCTTGGTACAATCCTTAGAAAGAGATGGCGGCAAGTTATTGATGCGCCACACTGTAGAAGAAATCAAAGTAGAAAACGGCAAAGCTACTGCTGTTGTTATTAGAAATCAGAAAACTGGCGAAGTCTGGACAGAAGCCGCCGACCACATAGTTAGCAACGTCACCGTGCAAAACTTGGTGCAGTTATTGGGAGAACAAGCACCATCTGGATATAAAAACCGGGTGGAAAAACTACCCCAAGCATCGGGCGCGTTTGTGGTGTATTTGGGTGTAGATGCTAGCGCGATTCCGCCTGGGTGTCCTCCCCACCTGCAATTTCTATACGATGTTAATGGCCCAATTGGCGAGAATAATTCCCTATTTGTTTCTGTCAGTCATCCTGGAGATGGCCGCGCACCGGAGGGGAAAGCGACAATTATTGCTTCTTCATTTGTCGATCCTGCACAGTGGTGGGAGACTGAAGATTATGAAGGACTAAAAGAAAAGTTTACCCAAGAAGCGATCGCTCGTCTTGCCCAATACTTCTATCTCAAACCAGAAACGATTATTCATCAAGAAGCCGCAACACCCCGCACTTTTGCTCATTTCACAGCCCGCGATCGCGGTATAGTTGGCGGTATTGGTCAAAGGATTCCTACCTTTGGCCCCTTTGGATTCGCCAATCGTACACCCATCCAGCATTTGTGGCTAGTTGGTGATTCCACCCATCCCGGCGAAGGTACGGCTGGGGTGAGTTATTCGGCGCTGACAGTAGTTAGGCAAATTGAGGCGCAAATGTAAAGGCACATATCTGTGCTGCTTTACATAACTCCGTGAAATGCTATAAATCATACTTATAACCGATGGCAAACAGGACGCAAAACTGATGAAATAAGGTTAGTGTTGCGAATCTGGAGTAATGACAGACAGAGTTTTAATTCTTGGTGGACGGGGGCGGATTGGTAGCACTGTTGCTCACGATCTAGCTACTCATACGCAGGCTCAAATTACAATTACTGGGCGTTCTGCGGAGTTTGGGAAGGCTGTTAGCTTGTCTTCGGGAGGACAAGTGCAGTTTTTGGTATTGGACTTGGCAGAAGTTGACAAGTTGCAAGATGCGATCGCAAACTCTAACTTAGTCATTCATTGTGCTGGCCCATTTCACTATCGAGATACTAATGTTCTCGAAACCTGTATTGCTAAAGGCGTTAATTATGTAGATGTCAGCGACCATCGTTCTTATACCAGCAAAGCTCTCCATTTTAGTGAAAAAGCTGCTGCTGCTGGTGTGACGGCAATTATTAATACTGGCATTTTTCCTGGTATTTCTAATAGCATGGTACGTCAAGGTGTTGAAGAATTTGATAAACCAGAAAAGATCCATCTAAGTTATTTAGTTTCGGGTTCTGGTGGTGCTGGCATTACAGTCATGCGGACAACTTTTCTTGGGTTGCAGTATCCTTTTGAGGCTTGGATAGATGGGAAGTGGGAAATAATCAAGCCTTATAGTGAAAGAGAAATAGTTGAGTTTCCATCCCCATATCAACGCACCGGAGTTTACTGGTTTGATATGCCAGAAACCTTTACATTGCCCAAAGCTTTCCCATCAGTAAAAACTGTAATTACTAAGTTTGGCTCTGTTCCCGATTTTTACAATCACCTAACTTGGATTGCGGCACACATTTTTCCCAAATGGTTAATGCAGCGTCGTTACATGATTGAATTTCTATCTCATGTCAGCCATTCGATGACAGATTTCACTAATAATTTTAGTGGAATTGGGGTAGCGGTTCGTTCAGAAGTGACAGGGCAAAAAGATGGTAAAACTGCCGTTTATTGTTCAACGGTAGTGCATGAAAACACAGCGATAGCTTCTGGTTGTGGCACAGGTAGTATTGCCCAATTGTTACTAGAAGGAAAACTCCATAAACCAGGTGTTTTTGCTGTGGAAGAAGCACTCCCAACAGATTTATTTGAAGAAGTAATGCAAAGCCGAGGAATTAAAATAAATCACAGTTGGTTATAATCCAATACGCTTGGATTAAGCAAAATGCAACCCAACAAAAGCCCGGAAATGTTGGGTTTCGTTCCTCAGCTCCTAAAAGCTTCAGATAGGTTTAACTGAACTATAGGTAAAAATTAATATACCCTGCGGTAGAAGGAAGAAGTGTACCTAAACACTTAGGATGCCTGTGAGTCTTAAATATTGAATTTATTTATACATGACCAAGGCTCATTAGGAAAACTAGGAGTATTATTCCATGCAAAAAATTCGATTAACTTTAAAAAAAGCGTTACGCTCAAGCTTTTTGGTTGTTTGCTTGATGGTTTCTATCAGCTTATCAGGTTCATTTCTATTCGTTCAGCAAGCTAGTTATGCAACTACTCTTGAAGAATTGAAGCTAATACCTCCACAGTTTAAACCAAATTCTGAAGAAAAAATTAATCGTGCTAACGAATACGACCCAGGTGTTGGTATTCAAGAAGAAGAAAGACAAAAAGCTTATGAGCAAGCGATAAAAGATTCAAAGAATCTTAATACTATAGAAAAAACTTACGAAAGAAATTTGAAGGCTGAACAAGAACAAAATCCCCCAGAAACTTTTGGTGAAAAAGCGAAAGAAGTTATTGACAAGGTGACAGGTAAATAAAGAATATAGACCTAACCCTTAACCCTTACCTAGTAGATTTGGTGAGTAATATTAAAAGCCTCTATACGGTTGGGAATCATAGGTTTATCAAATTAAATTGTAGGATGTGTTATCACTGTATCGTAACGCACCCTACAATTTTTTTTATTCAAATTCATCAATTGTGTCGGGAGGAGTGGTCTTTCTGCGATTAGCAAAATTGCGCTCATACCACTTCATTAATGGAGTTGCACTAATGCCATGAATAATCACAGAAGCGACAATAGTGGTGTAAGTTATCCAAGCAATTTGTTCGGCAGGTTCACCTTTTAAGCCATTACCAAAAGCATAGGCGAGATAATATAAAGAACCGACACCGCGAATGCCAAACCATCCAAATAACCAACGAGTTTCTGCATGAAAGGTTCGGCGACGTGAGTCTAAAGGTCTTTTACCTATAGTGCTAATCCAAACTCCTAAAGGTCTAATTATCAAGAATAATAAAATTATTACTAGCAAAGATTGCATAGCATAATTGAGTATTGGCTTTAGCAACAATATTGAACCCAATAGTAAAATTGTTCCAACTTCCAGCAGCTTTTCAACTTGCTCAATAAATTCCAATTGGGCTAGTGGTTTTTCAGGATTTTTGTAACTGCGTTGGACAACTAATCCAGCCACAAATACTGCCAAAAATCCATAGCCATTCACCATTTCTGTTAAAGAATAAGTTATAAGAATTGTGCTGATAGCAATAAAATCTTCCATTAACTTATCGGCAGGACGGCGTTTTTGAATTTTATTTTCAATCCAAACTATAGATTTGGCAACAACAATCCCCATAATAATGCCAACTGCGATCGCCCAAATTAAATCAACTGCAATCCACTGTTTAAACCAGTTACCCCAGTTGTCATCTTTTAACGCATGAAGACCAAAATAAACGAAGGGGAAAGCTAAAGCATCGTTTAACCCACCTTCAGAAGTTAAACCAAATCTCAACTCATCTTGGTCATTTATATCAGTCAATTGTACTTCTGATGCTAATACCGGATCGGTCGGTGCAAGAATTGCTCCTAATAAAATTGCTTCTCCCCAACTCATCCCTAAAAATAATTTACCCACAACAGCCAGAGCAAAAATTGAAATGGGCATCAAAAATACAATCAATCGCACTGTAATATCCCAAACCCCCAACCTTAGAGGACGGACAATTCTTAAACCGCAACTAAACACAGAAATAATTACTACAAGTTCTGTTATTTTTTCCAGTAGTTCGGCATTAAAAACTTCATCTCGACGTAATTGAATCAGTCCAAAGGCATAAGGGCCTAGAAAAATACCAACTATGAGGTAGATAATGGCAAAAGAAAGAGGTAGGCGAGCAATCCAACCTGACCCTAATGTTACCATCAGCAGAAGTAGACCAATTACAAATAGGTCAATAATATAGATATCTACCATATAGCGATTTGTATAAAATTAGGCGTTACTTTGTAAGCTTAATTGCAATAGTTTTTTATTAGCATTACCTATGGGCAGATTTTCTGGAATGAAGGATTAGAGACCATTTATAAAGTAAATCTTTAGACGGCTAGACGACGTAACATAATACGAGTCATAACGGCATATATGGCAGCTTCACTCATTTCAGTCAGGCGTTCGTAATCTTTACTCAAACGATGGTACTGGTTAAACCAACCGAATGTTCTTTCTACTACCCAACGCTTGGGTAAAACTTCAAATTCTTTATTAGTACGGCGCATGACCTCAACATGAGCTTGAATCATCAACCAAACAGCCAGCGCAAACTTATCGCCGTCATACCCCAGGGCAAACGCATCTAAAGTATAAGAATCCTTTAATAGCAAGGGTTTTGGCGTTTTTTAATTTAGCCTATTTTTTCATCAAGATCCTTGCCCAGCAAGGGTTTCAGAAATCCCGTGCGTTCGCCCTGCGTCATACCCCGAGTCAACCCACATGACTTCAACTTTTTCCAATAATTCTGGGCGTTCTTCCACCAGTTCCATCAAGGCATACGCTGCAAGCACTCTTTCAGGAGCATTGCCTTCGCTCACAATCACTTTGAGCAATAGCCCAAGGCTATCAACGATTGTTTGGCGTTTTCTTCCTTTGACTAACTTGCCACCATCAAAGCCGTACACATCCCCCTTTTTTCAGTCGTTTTTACCGACTGACTATCTGCTGCGATCGCACTTGGTTGTGTTGACCTACCTAATTTTATGCGAACTTGATCGCGCAGTGTATGGTTTAATTTTTCCCAAACTCCCTTGCGTTGCCATTTACGGTAATAGCTGTATACCGTTGAGCTTGGCGGGAAGTCCCCCGGAAGCATATTCCATTGACATCCAGTTTTCAAATGATAATAGATGGCATTGCATATTTCACGCATATCTGTTGTGCGTGGATGCCCTCCTTCTTTAGCTGGTGGAATCAAGGGAGCCAAGATTTCCCACTCTATATCAGTTAAATCTGTGGGGTAAGACTTTCGCGCCATACCGACTATCTATGTAAATACACTGCACATGAAGTATTTTATCGTTATCATAACTCCTTTCTCCTGGCTTTTAGATTTACTTTATAAATAGCCTCTTATCAACAATACCATTGCCAAAATAAGAGTATGAAGAGGTAGGGCATTTCGTAGTAGATTTATTGTCTCTCACAACGATAAATCAAACACTACAAGCAGCCCATGCCTGATATCTTATCACTGCTACAATGCCTGCTACCGCAGATCAACGCGACAACAATGCGGCAATTTAACCAAATAATCCTGGCTATGTTAACGATGAGCGGGCGAGTCACGATGTTGGGAATCTCGCGTTGGGCAGGCACTGGTGGTAGTTATCGGACGATATTAAGATTCTTTCAGACAGTAATACCTTGGGCGACGTTGTTTTGGCTATTTTTCCGTAAGCATTTATTCCGTGCAAATGAGGTGTATTTGCTTGCAGGAGATGAAGTTGTAGTGAGTAAATCAGGTAAAAAAACTTATGGTTTGGATAGATTCTTTTCCAGCCTAGTAAGTAAACCGATATTAGGACTGTCTTTCTTTACATTATCATTAGTAAGTGTTGAACAAAGGCACTCATTTCCCATTCAAATAGAACAGGTGATTAAGAGCGATGTAGAAAAAAGTAGTTCAACATTAGCCTCAGAAATAAAGCCTAAAGAAAAACGTAAGCGTGGACGACCAAAAGGAAGTAAGAATAAGAATAAAGCCGAGGTGATTTTAACATCTGAATTAGTGCGAATTCAAAAGATGATTAATTCGCTGTTCAAATTATTAGCTGGATTTGTGCCGCTTACTTACTTAGTGCTAGATGGGCATTTTGGTAACAATAATGCTTTGCAGATGGCACGTCTTGTTAACTTACACATAATTTCTAAGTTGCGCCACGATTCTGCATTGTATATCCCATATCAACATCCTGACTCCCATAAACGCTCTCGTCGTAAATACGGTGATAAGATTGACTACCATAACATACCTGATAAGTATTTGCGTAAAAGTAGCATAGAGGATGAAATTCAAACTGATGTTTATCAATGCACTCTCCTTCACAAGGAATTTGCCCAAGCACTAAATGTAGTTATTTTAGTTAAAATTAATCTTAAAACTCATGCTCGTAGTCATGTAATTCTATTTTCTAGTGACCTAAAGTTGTCCTACGAAAAAATAATAGATTACTACAAATTGCGCTTCCAAATCGAGTTTAATTTCCGTGATGCCAAGCAGTTTTGGGGACTGGAAGATTTCATGAACTTAAGCCAAACTGCTGTGACTAATGCTGTTAATTTAGCATTTTTCATGGTCAACTTGTCCCATCATCTTCTCTTGGATTTTCGTCTCCTTAATCCCGACTCTGGCATTATTGACCTGAAGACTCATTATCGTGGTTTTCGATATGTCCGTGAAATCTTAAAAATGCTTCCGGAAATGCCTGAGCCTATTTTATTAACCCAGATTTTTGCCAAGATTACTTCTTTGGGACGGATTCATAACGTTTCTACAGGCGTTGAACCCTCGTAAATTGGCAAAGGTATTGATCAAATTATTTAGTTCAGCAACTAAAACGTCCGAATGTTCCCATGTTTATTGCCTAGTTGTTTGGCGCACGGCGCGGCTACACCGCGCCATTGCTTGTGACAGTTGCGTAAGTCCTGTTTATATTTGATGCGTGAGTCTTGTATTTTCTATCTCACTCACTTGCAAACGCCTGTAAGTAAGTTGGCACAATAAAATCAAACTATGTAAATAAAAATCAACTAGGCTAAAATCCTTATGCCTATTGCCTATTGCCTTATCCCAACGACAATTATTTACACCCACTTACTTAAATTGAGCATTAGCTTCGTCCAACCTAGACATCGCACTTCGATTCTTCGCATCTGCCCTTAAAACAATGGAATGTAGCACGCAAATATGATAACAGCACACACGTGTACTACTTTTTCACTCAGGCATGGCTTTTTAGTACAAATATACTATAATAGATATAGCGTCCACAAAGCCTAATTAAATGCCTAACGGCTGTGTGACAACCTTCTGGAAGATGGATTCAAGGGTTAGTTCGATGATGAAGCATTACATTCTCAACCTCAATCCGACTGCCAAACATGAATGGGATCGGTGTATTTTACGCGATCCGCTAACTGCCAAACGCCCAGACATTGCTAAACTAATTGCTGAAGCGGTTGGTGCTGATACAGGCAGTTATTTGGTAAGCGTGAATATCGAAGTTCAAGTTTTGCAGCAAGCCGCAGTCCCTCAAGCAGAACAACTCTCGCTTTCGTTTCCAGAGGTGAGTGTGCAGTCACAACCACAACTGCGGGAAGCGGCTTAATGCGATCGCTTGAAACATCTGCATAATCAATTTAGTGTAGCTAAATTGAGAGCAAGATTAGCGTAGCTTGCCGCCGTAGGCATCGCTCAATAACTCATATCATTCAACTAGACAACGCAAGACAAGGGGTTTCCAAAAAACAAATTATCCAAAATGATTTATAGGGGATCTTGGACAAGATCCCCTAATTCCAGCGTGTACTAGAATGTGTGGGACAAAAGTTGAGCAATTTGCTGATTAATAGTTGCAACATCAAAACGCCGACTAGCAGTAGTCCTGGCATTATTAGCTATAGTTGCAGTTATTTCCGTCTCCTGAAGACAGGTGATTATTACCTGTGCAAGTTCCTGGGGTTCTCCTGGTGTCACTAGAAAACCATTAAGTCCATGTTCTACTAATTCCATTACACCCCCAGCTTTTGCTGCAACTACAGGTTTTCCACATAGCATCGCCTCAACAATCACTCTACCAAAGGGTTCTGGGGAAGTAGAGGTATGTGCCACCAAGTCACAAGCTGCCATTAACTGGGGAATATCTGAACGAAATCCTAAAAATTGGACGCGGTTTTCTAGTCCCAGATCGGCAACTTGTTGATGTAATTGTTTTACATAATCTTGTTCGCCAAACAGTGCATCCCCCACTAAAATTACTGTCACCTCTGGCGGACATTTGGCAAGAGCATCAATTAAAATATGCTGTCCTTTCCAAGGTGCAAGACGGCTAAAGTGTCCAACTACAAATTTTCCTTGCAATCCTAACTTTTGCTGTAATTGATTAATGTCAGATTCATCAGTTTGATAAATTTTTGGATCAAAGCCGTTATAGACAACTTCGACTATATCCGAGCGTCCTCCCGCTTGAATAAAGGCTGTTTTACTAGCTTGGGAGTTAGCAATTACTAATGAGGCACAACGATTAGCTAAGTTAATCGCAATGCGAAGATTAGTTTGGCTAAAATGTTCTGTGGAAAGAATATCATGTAAATGATAAACCAGAGGACGACGACTAAAAAAACTTGCTAATGCTCCGACAACTAATGCTTTCTGAGTGTTGGCATAAATTAAATCGTATTCACGCGCTTTTTTTATTACTTTAGTAATCAAAGGTGCAAGTTGTTTTAAACTCTTTAATCCTTGTGCCAAACTGCTTTCTTTGCGAACTTGGATTGTTTGAGTTGCGAGAACTTCTACTGGGATATGATTTTGCTGTAGTAAATCTTTAAATTGTCCATCTGCAAATAAACCTACTAAAGCGCGATGAGAGTATGGTTTAGCAATATCAATTAAACATAATTCTGCACCGCCGGGTTTACCACTTTGGTCTAAGAAAAAAATTCTCATAAAACTTCCTTATAATACAATACGATTCAGACGCGATAAATCGCGTCTCTACAAAGCAATTTTCGCGTCTCTAGTTTAATTTAATAGAACATTTCGCACTTGTTGAGCAATTTGATTCCAGTCGTAGTGTGTAGTCGCGTACTCACGACAGGCTTCTCGTGAAGGTGTGGGAATGTTTCCCAAAAGCACTTGTTCTAATTTTTCAGCAATAGCTGAGGCTTCTGTTGAAGTCGTAATTAAATCAGGTGAAAACTCTGACAAAATTTCTGGCATTCCGCCAACTGGGGTACATAAAACAGGAGTACCACAGGCTAGAGATTCGACTATTACTAATCCAAAGCCTTCAAAAGATTGACTAGGCATTATAGTCAATTCCGCAGCTTGATAAGCTATAGGTAATTGCTCATCAGGGAGAAAACCTAAAAATTTAATGTTGTCGTCTAATCCTAATTCTGTAGCCTGTTGTTGTAGTGCAGCTTGGATGTGACCACGACCTGCGATCGCTAGCCAGACATCTGGTATTCTGGGCTTAATTATAGCCAAAGCTTGTAATAATTTATCAACTCCCGTTCGATGCACTAAACGGCGCGATGTAAATATAATTCGGCGATTATTTGGCCAGCCTAGCTGTTTACAAGCATCTTGGCGTGATAAATTTGGTTGAAACCAGTTAATATCAACTCCACCAGGAATAATATTAATTTTGTTCCACGGTACTTGATATTTATCATGTAATATTTTACCAAATGCTTTGCTCAAAACAATGAAGCGATCGCAGTGATTATATGTGTTTTTTTCTATTAAATGATGCTTAATCAAAAGACTGAGATTCTTATTAACTACCTCTTGCTGACTCTCAGAAGCCCAAGGGCCATGAAAATTAAAGGTAACAGGTACTCCCTTTGGTAAAATATCTAAAAGCGGAAAGCTATATAATGCAAAGTGTAGATTAATAGCATCTGGTTTGTTTGTTCTTGTTTTCTGAAAGTTTGTGCGAATAGACCATAATCTTTGCCAAATAGCGCTATCGGGAGAAGCCAAGTTAGTTAGCTTAATCGGTAAATTTAGTTCAGTCTCTGGTAGACCAACTCCGCATAATTCAACCTGGTCTTTATTGGCTGCTAATTTATGAGTTAGTTCATACATATATCTTTCTAATCCTCCAGGATTTTTGGGAAACCAGCCTAATCCCAAAGTGAGAATAGATGCAGATGATGAAGCTAAATTTTCTGGTTTATTTTTCACTAATATGTCTCCTATAAATATATAAAAACAGTATGGATGTACAACTGTAAGCCCCTACAGTATGTTCCAAAGATTAATTACTATAATTTCTAAATATACATTTCCAATAAGATTTTTATATAGAACACCAATTTATAAACTATTTATATGTCAACGTCAACAAGGGAGAAAACCTTGTGTTTTTATAAACTACATAATACTGACTTTGATATATATGATACTTACTAATTAGCAAAGACGAATGCTAGATAGAGAGAGGCAAAAATCGCTATAAATTAACAATTGTAGAAATATCATGTATTAATATTTACCATTTTTGCTTACAAATCAGTAGCTATTAATACCTTCAAAAGGTTTTAGAGATATTACCTTAAAAATTAAATAATAAAAGGATTTTTGTAAAGATAGCGTAAAATTATCGCTCATTTATAATAATTATATTTTTTACTGATTTCTCAAAAAATGATTGTATATAAATAATTAAAAGCTGAAAAACTATATGATAAATAAATTAATGGCGAAGTTAGGAAAACTCCGTCACAAGCTTAATCAGCAAATCAAAAATTTATCTAAACTTAGATATTTACAAAGAAGTAAAACCTTCAATTTTTTACTCAGTTTGACTGTTGGAGTCATTGTTACTACCCTGGGAATTACAACAGACTGGGCAACAACAGAAACACCCACGCTTACATACAAAACATCGTGGACAAGTAATTCTATTGATAATACAAATCTGCTGGTACAAAACAATACTGAAACACCCACGCTTACTTACAAAACATCGTGGATAGGTAACACTATTGGTAGTGGAAATCTACGGGTACAAAATAATATTGAGGCAATGTATGTTTCTCCTGATGGCACAGTTTATACCAACAGCCATTGGGATGAGGCGGGAATGGAGGCAGCCATATATAAAGATGGTAAGGTTATTAGTGCTATTGGCGATACTCACGGCTGGAGTCGTGGAGGTGGCATCGCTGTAACAGCAAGTAGTAAATATATTTACCTTGCCATGACTCAGGGATCGAAGGGTAAAACTGATGAAGATTACCCAGCTGAAGGTACAAGTTGGCATTGCGTTAGACGCTATGATTTGTCGGGAAAACCTGCACCGTTTCCTGAAGGGCGTGGCTGGGATAAAAGTATGTTAATTACCAGTACTAAAAGTGAAGTTACTGGATTAGCAACAGTAGGAAGCGAGTTGTATGTGAGTGATTTTGCTGCTAACCGCATTCGTGTCTATGATACTGATACGATGAAGCAAGTACGCAGTTTTACCTTTGCCAATCCGGGAGCAATAACTGTTGATCCACAAAAAAATCTGTGGATTATTCAAAGCAAAAATGGTAATAAACCTGCGAAAATTTTACATTATTCCCAGAGTGGAAAGCAATTGCCCGAACAGATTGCAGATATCGTTGAACCAACTGCGATCGCAATCGATCGTCAAGGTAAGCTGTTAGTGGCAGAAAATGGCCCGCGTCAGCAAATATTGATTTATGACATCAAAGATCAGCCAGTACAGACGGGGAGTTTTGGTTCTAAGGGTGGTATTTATACAGGAATTTCTGGCGAAGTTGGAGATTTGAAACTTTACGGACTTACCGGAGTTGGTGCAGATGCTTCAGGTAATATCTATATAAATAGTAATGGTTTCAACAAATCGGGAACAGATTTACGGAAATTTTCGCCATCGGGAAAACTAATATGGCGATCGCTAGGATTGATATTCGTCGATAATGCAGATGCCGATCCTAAAACTGATGGTGTAGATTTATTCACCAAACAAGAACACTATCTCATGGATTACAGTAAGCCTGCTGGTAAGCAATGGACTTACAAAGCTTACACCTTAAATCCTTTCAAATATCCTCAAGATCCACGTCTACATACATCACCCGATGGAACCTTTGTGCGCCGCATCCAAGGAAAGCCGTTCTTGTTCCTCACAGATATGTACAACAGCTTCCTGCAAATATATCGTTTTAATCCAGACAAAGACGGAAAAATTGCTATTCCAGCCGGAATGTTTGTCGGTAGCAATGGCGCAGACAAACCATTTTTAGCCGGAAATTGGCCGCCAAATCAACCACAAAAAGGCGAATGGATCTGGCGCGATCGCAACGGTAATGGCAAATTTGAAAATAATGAATATGACACTAGCAAAGATTATCCTTATATCGGTGGATGGTGGGTAGACAGCAAAGGAGATGTTTGGAAAGCTTTGCGAACAGAAGATGGCATTCGCCACTATCCTTTACAGGGAATAGATGCTAAAGGCAACCCCATCTACAACTATGGTTCGATGGAAAAGCAAACTACTCCCAGAATATTTAACGACTTGCGGCGGCTCGAATATTTCCCTGAAACAGATAGTATGTATTTGTCAGGTTTCACAGTAGATCACCCCGCCTTTGGTGACGATACTGGAGTTGCTGGATCTGAAATTGCCCGTTTTGACAATTGGAGTAAAGGAAATCGTACCCCCAAGTGGCGAGTTGTGATTCCCTACGACACCACCGGCAAACGCGAAGTATCTACAGCAGCCATGAGTGTGGCGGGCGATCGGGTATTTGCCGTGACAGTCAAAACCGCAGAGGTATATGTCTATAATGCCAAGACGGGAGCGCAAGTACAACACTTAAAACCAGGCCCAGAAGTTGGCAGCGAAAGTGGCTGGATTGATATACCTTATGGTATCCGCGCTTTTCATCGTTCAAATGGCGAGTATCTGGTATTTGTAGAAGAAAACTGGAAAGGAAAAGTGATTATGTATCGGCTAGCAGGTTGAGTATTTACTAGCTGATTTGCAATCTTAGTTAAAAAGCAAAGAAATTAAACTATCTCTTGCAGCTTTTGACTGAGATACATCGCAATTCCTTTCTCATAGTAAGCGGCTTCATTAATAAAAATAGGATAAACAGTAGACTCTCCCTCATAGAAAATATCTTTTCCTGCAAAAGTTAGAAACATTGGATCGCCTGGATTCAGAGGTTCATAGTCTCTAAACTGAAGCTGGGGATGAATCATGGCTTGAATCTCCCCACTTTGCAGCCCGCCGTAAGCATCGCTTCTCGGATAATCGATAGTCTCAATATATTGATAGAGTGTAAGCTGGCTGCTTGTCTGCGGAATATTACCTTGGTTGCACCATTCAAAATAGTCTAAAATTGCATAAATAAGCTGCTCTGTTTGCTGAAATAATTCGGCATTTAAAATATTCTGAGCCACAGCACCAACTTCAATAACAAAACCCAATTCGCACAAAGAACGAAGAAAACCACCTTCTTTAGATTGCTGATTCACAAAAACTTTTACCATCGGATTGATAGAACTTAAATAAGCAGCTAACCGAAGTAAGAAAGGATTCAGATCGCAAAAAATCAGACTTAACCCCATATTGGCAGTTGTGCTGTGCAAATCAACAATTACATCTACAAATGGCTGATTTTGCGGTTGCAGTACTTGTTGGATTGCTTTCGCGCGCGTATCTTCATAACTTGAGAGTTGAGGATTTTGTAAACCTTGATTGGTGAAGCAACGGTTTAAATCCCTGTCAATGTATCGTTTACCTTCTTCAATAGCTTTAAGATTGCCAAGTAATGGCAGAGTTTCAAAAGTTGTTCTGTTGATTAAATTTGGATACTGCTGAAACTTTTTGACTAGATATACTCCTGTTAACTCATTACCGTGGTTTCCTCCAACGATCGCAACTCGTTTAATCTCACTCATAACAACCTCACTGTCTCCCCGACGGTTATTGAGAATAGTGCAAGATACAAGATAGAAGTATAACTGCTGCTGACTAAATCTTGTAAAAGACTGACGCGAACGCTCCATGTTCGAGCCAAAATGTGATAACTGTTAAGCTGTTAGCTTTAGCACAAAAGGGGTGAAAATTTATGGAGTATAATTTTCAAGCGATCGCTGAACTTTACAAAAACGCCCTCCTCAATGACGTACTCCCATTTTGGGAAAAATATTCTCTTGATTGGCAACAAGGCGGCTATTTCACTTGCCTAGATCGCTACGGCAAAATTTATAATACAGACAAATTCATCTGGCTGCAAAACCGCCAAGTGTGGACTTTTTCGATGCTTTACAACCAGCTAGAAAAACGCGAAAACTGGCTAAAAATTGCCAGCAATGGCGCTAATTTTCTCGCCCAACATGGCAGAGATACTGATGGTAACTGGTACTTTGCTCTCACCCGTGAAGGAAAACCACTGGTTGAGCCTTACAACATCTTTTCTGATTGCTTTGCAGCGATGGCATTTAGTAAATATGCACTCGCTGGGGGCGAAGAATGGGCAAAAGATGTGGCAATGCAGGCTTATAACAACGTTTTACGCCGTAAAGATAACCCGAAAGGCAAATATAATAAAACCTATCCCGGCACACGCCTGATGAAATCATTGGCTGTACCAATGATTTTAGCCAACCTGACTCTAGAAATGGAATGGCTGCTACCAAAAGAAACCCTAGAGAATGTCCTAGCTGAGACTCAGGGCGAAGTGATGACCGATTTTCTCGACCCAGAACGGGGACTAATGTACGAAAATGTTGCCCCTGACGGTTCCCACATAGATTGTTTTGAGGGACGGCTAATTAACCCTGGTCACGGTATCGAAGCTATGTGGTTTATTATGGATATCGCCCACCGGAAAAACGACACCACAACTATTAACCAAGCTGTTGATGTGGTGCTAAATATCCTAAATTTTGCTTGGGATAACGAGTACGGCGGATTGTATTACTTTATGGATGCAGACGGTCATCCTCCACAACAATTGGAATGGGATCAAAAATTGTGGTGGGTTCACCTAGAGTCTTTGGTCGCATTAGCAATGGGCTATCGCCTGACAGGGCGTGAGGTATGTTGGGAATGGTATCAAAAGATGCACGATTATACCTGGTCACACTTTGCCGATTCAGAGTACGGTGAGTGGTTTGGCTATCTCAATCGACGTGGGGAAGTATTGTTAAACCTCAAAGGTGGCAAATGGAAAGGATGTTTTCACGTACCGCGTGCATTATATCTTTGTTGGCAGCAGTTTGAGGCATTAAAGTAGTTTAGCTATCTCAGCAAGCAGATTTTTCTAGCTAACCACTTAGCTAGGATTTTTTGGAATTGAAAGTTTATTTGAAGTAAATGCACTTTATAAGAATCTGTATAAGGAGATAACTATATAGGACTTAGGCAGGGGTAAGGAAAACGAACCACAGAGGGCGCAGAGGTCACGGAGGAATGAGAGTTTTAGAGGGTTTTGGCGTAAGTCCTACTATAATGTGCTGAAAATCAAGAGTTAAAGCCACTTGCCATCTGAATTAAAGCTTTAATTTTGTTTTAATTACTGCCTCATCTCTAAAGCCTACTAACACTGCTGTTCCATCTTTAACGAAAATTGGGCGTTTTAGCAGCATTGCATCGTTAGTAAATGCGTCAATCCACTGTCGCTCAGTCCAAGTCTTCTTTTCATCCCCTAAAGCTCGATAAGACTGGCCGGAGGTATTTCGCATGGGAGCAGAACCCAAAGACTTCATCCAGTTTTCGATCATCTCACTGTTGGGTGGAGTTTCTTTAGTATTGATGAATTCATATTCAATGCTATTGCTTTGGAGGCATATCAGAGCTTTTTTACAAGTGCCGCAGTTGGGAATTCCGTAAACTTGAATGGACATAAAGTAGTTAAGCAATAATTACCATTTTTATACATAATATAGCGGTTCTTGCTTGGGTGCAGTACAATTTTTACCTCTCTCCAAACCTCTCACCTAAAAGGAGAGAGGCTTTAAATCTTACTCCCCTTACCTTCAAGGGAAGGGGCTGGGGGTTAGGTCTGTATTCCATGCAATTGGGAACCGCTATATAATCGACGTAACCCTTATTTTCAGTTTTTTGAAAGTTTATATTTTACTTCTTGTGGGTGCAGAGAGTTTATGAGAGTTTTGAACAGCAAGCACTACCCAGCCAAGAGAAAATAAGGAAAATATATTATGGTATATGCACAATCTGTAGTTTTAATAGCATTAATATCTCTGTATTCGTTAAGCACGTAAAATTTAGGTCGGTTATTACCCACATTAGTCTGATTGTTATTAGTCAGAATGAAGTGGTGCAATAGATTGCACTCTTACCAAAGCTAAATATAGAGGTAAACTATGTTTCCTTTTTGGGGTAATCCTTGCTATGGAAGCGAACCTATTTCGCACAAAGCTAGCTTAGAGCGGAAATTAAAATTCTTGATTTGGATACGAGATGATTTAGAGTCTAAACTGGCTGGCATTAATGCTTCTATTGATACCATTCGGCAGCAAATAGAACGCTCAGACTCAGCTACTTAGAATTTAATTTTTGCAGAGATTTGTATTTCAAACGACATGCTTTAATTTTATGCTTCGATAGTTGATCGGGAGCGATGTCTACGACGGGCTACGCCTACGCCTTGCAGAAAACCTTAAAAACAAGACGTAGACGCATAAAGTTTGTCATTAGACATCGCTCAAGCGACCTTTGCCGTTAGTTACAGTTTGGGTGGCTTGAGTGACGGGAACCGTTACAACTATAGGAATTTGTGAAATAGATTTTTTACTCGTACTCCGCTTTCGGTTAGAGCCACCTGCTTTTGAATACTCCATGCTGTTTTTGCCGTAGACAGTTGCAACTGCACTAAGCATCCTCTCAGATAGTTCCGAGAGTCCTCTATCCATCTGATTCATCGTCTTACGAGATTCCTCAAGATGAGACAGAAGGGTATTATGGGCTTCTAGCGTGGCACGGGTATTATCAATGAAGCGGGTATAAGCTTCAATTGTTAATCCGTGCCCTAAATCCAAGTTCTCGTTAATGGATTTAAGCAGTGCAAGACGGCGTTGAGCTTTGTCTACAGCAGCAGAACCGCGAGTTTTTAAAGACATGGTAGATACTTCTTGAATAGTTCTATCTCAACATAGCGGAATGCCTTTCTACGTGAGATGAGTAATTTTGTGGATTTAATTAAGAGTTAATATTGAGAGTTTACCTGTATTTTTACTAATCCATCCATCTGTATTTGCTTATTGTTTTGGGATGAACTCAATCATTTATGTAACAGCGTTCGCCGAAATAGCAAATGTAGTCGCTGAAATAGTAAATGTAGTCGCCGAAATAGCAAATGTAGTCGCCGAAATAGCAAATGCGATCGCCGAAATAGCAAATGCTGTCGCCGAAATAGCAAATGCTGTCGCCGAAATAGCAAATGCTGTCGCCGAAATAGCAAATGTTGTCGCCGAAATAGCAAATGCGATCGCTGAAATAGCAAATGCGATCGCTGAAATAGCAAATGTTGTTGCCTGTTATAGAAGAGTGAGTGCGTTAGCATTCCGAAAGCTCACCGTTCGCGTAGTGTTCCGCAGGAAAGGTATCGCTTTACAAAAAACCTCAAAAATAAAGCGATCGCTAGAATGCCTTATCTCTTCACGGCAATGGATCTATAATTACAAATCCTGAAACGTAGATAATTATTTCTCCCCTTTCCCTGACTCTTTTGATCATAATGAGGCTTGTACAAGTGTGATAATTGGTGAAAAAATTGATCGCGAGAGCCTAATCAGGTATTCTCGTTTGCAAGGGACGCACGAGGAAATCAGTGAAAGTTTTAGTTGTAGGTAATGGAGGGCGCGAACACGCTCTGGCATGGAAACTGTTGCAATCTAAGCAAATTGAGCAAGTTGTCTGTGTACCAGGGAATGGGGGAACAGCAAGTATGGAACGTTGCCAGAACTTGCCCCTAGCAGTAGATGATTTTGAAGGCATTAGCCGATATGCCCTAGAACATGGCATAACTCTAGTAGTCGTTGGGCCAGAGGTACCTCTATCTAAGGGAATCACAGATTACCTTCAAGATAAAGGATTGATGGTATTTGGCCCAGTCAGAGCGGGAGCGCAAATTGAAGCGAGTAAAGCTTGGGCAAAAGCCCTGATGCAAGAAGCAGGGATTCCAACGGCGCGGGCGGCGGTATTTACGGAGGTAGGAGCAGCAAAATCTTACGTCAAATCTCAGGGAGCGCCTATTGTCGTTAAAGCTGATGGCTTGGCAGCTGGTAAGGGTGTGATAGTAGCTGAAACAGTTGCACAGGCAGAAAGTGCTGTTGATGCAATTTTTCAGGGACAATTTGGTAGTGCTGGTGAATTTGTCGTCATTGAAGAATGTTTAATTGGGCAAGAGGTATCAGTTTTAGCATTAACCGATGGATTAACGATTCGTCCATTGCTGCCCGCTCAAGACCATAAGCGAATTGGTGAGGGCGATACAGGCGAGAATACTGGTGGTATGGGAGCATATAGCCCAGCACCCATTGCCACACCAGAGTTGATGGCACGGATTCAAACAGAAGTCTTAGAAAGAGCGATCGCAACCTTACGAGCTAAAGGCATTGATTACCGGGGTGTGCTGTATGCTGGCTTAATGATTGCACCCGATGGCGACTTGAAGGTTTTGGAATTTAACTGTCGCTTTGGCGATCCAGAAACCCAGGTGATTTTGCCATTATTAGAAACACCCCTAGAAGAGTTACTTCTAGCCTGTGTACAACAGCGATTAAGTGAATTACCGCCCATTGCTTGGAAAAAAGGAACATCTGCCACTGTCGTTGCCGCTTCAGGTGGTTATCCCGGAGAATATGAGAAAGGTAAGGTTATTACTGGTATTGGCGACGCAGAGGTAACAGGAGCAACTGTATTTCATGCAGGTACAAAATTAAACCAGCAACAAGAAGTTGTGACAGATGGGGGTCGAGTATTAAATGTGACTGGAATCGGAGAAAATTTTGAGCAAGCGATCGCCCAAGCATACTCTGGGATCAAATATATTCAGTTTGAGGGCATATATTACCGGAGAGATATCGGTCATAAAGTGGTGAGTGCGAAGTAGGAAAACGAACGCTATAAGCGATCGCATTGAACATATATTAGGACTTACACAAAGCTAGACGCTGTAGGGGCAATTCATAAATTACCCCTATTGCTATTTATTATTTGCGTAAGTCCTGGAAAGATAGTATTTTGAACTGCCTGTGCCACACCTTGATAGATAGTCTAATGAGGCTATTGCCGCTCGGTTGAAGACGTGACATCGACGAATGAAGAAACTGAAACTTTGAGTTTTCTATGGAATGCTGGGACAATCGCCCTACTTTACGGATTTAGAATTGCTCGGTTTCATTTAATTAGGCGCTCTTACCCCATTTTGTCCCAATGCAGAATAGTCTCTGGGTGGGAAGAGGCTAGCTTGACCATTTGCATCATAATTAAATCCTTGGACAGGAACAATTTGCTTGAACGTAATCCCTTGAGCGGGAGCGGGTGATATGCTTGCGTTTCTCCCATAAGCATCTGTATAGATTACTGAATTTGCAGAATTTTCAAATGCAAGACCAGAAAAGTGAGTTTCTATTTGAGTTGTTCCTCGGAAGGGCGAGCGAGGGTCGTCCCACTCGACTTTGCTACCAGCAGCTAATGTTTCTTCGCAAAGTAGAGTTGTAGAAAGAGGATGCGATGGGTCGTAGCAGCTATTCACAGTCCTATTGATCTTCGTTGTGGTAGACGGATCATAAAAACGGGAAGGATTTGTGATCTTAAAGTAAAAACTTTTTCCAATAAAGCCAGTAAGCCAATATTCGGTATTTCTTGTATTTACATCTGCCGTTTTTTGATCAACTGTCCCACGCTGGTAACAACCAGCAGTAGGAATGGCGCGATGGGCATCACCATAGGGTTGATTCGTAGGGGAGGGAGTAATACCAGGATTTACCGATAAGTCACACAAAGAAGTTTCAGGTTCTTTAAATTCTCCAGCAGCACCAAACAAAGCAAAATGCTTTAAATTGAAGGTTTCAAGCCCATCACATTTACCAGACACAAACATTTCATGGGCTGTATTTACTAGCGCATCCGGTGAATGTGTACCCATGTGCAGTTTTAAGCTCACGTCACAGGATTTAATTAAACTGGTGTTGCTTTCATCGAACATCTGCCAATTGTTGGCAACAAGAACCTTATGACCAAAGTGATCTTCATTTCTATGAACAGATGGATTAGATGGATTATTAGCTGCCAGTTGCTCATTTACATAGCCAAACGCTGGCATCCCTGCAATATTAAATGCCTCTGAACTGAGCGGATCGTCACCATGCTCGTGACCGTATGTACAATACACATTTGTTTCAGGGTTGAAATCTACAGGTGGATGCCATGTGGGGTAGACTTTACCATCCTCGGCCTTGGTAAAATAAGTATCGTGCATCCACTTGGGGCATTCCCATGTTTTGCCAGGAGACCACAGCCCATAGGATTTGGCCAGAATCTGAGAACTGGATGGCAGTCCGTTTTGTGTTCGTATCGGTCTACCAGAAATAGGAATAACAGGCGAACCTTGGTTTACATTATTCTTGGATTGGATTTTTTGTATCTCGTCAATTTTTTGCACTGTATCCTTTGCCCAGAAGGCAAACCAATTAAAGCGCATAGAACTGTTAGAGCCTGGAAATCTAATGACAAGGTTTTGTTTTCCCTTTGCAAGGCTGCTATTCAAAGGACACGGAACTGTACGATAGTCTGACAGAGAACCAGTGCTGTTGATGGTACAGCTCCCCACCACAGAGCCGCTAGCTGAACCTAAGCGCACTTCAACGCTGTTTGTCCCAGAAGGCAAAGCGATACGCAGCATCAACGCCTCTACACCACTACCTAAGTCAAGGTTGTTGTATATTGCATAGTTACCATAGGCGGTGTTGGTTAGTTCTTGGGTTTGCTCTGTATACCCAATATCAAAAGGATTTTCGCTACGCTCCCAATAGTCTCCCCAGGCTGTGTTTAGTCCAGAACGAAACGATGAGTTGAGAGCATCTACACGCTTAAATACAGACCAAGGTGCTACCGCGCTCGACGGAATAGTCAATGTGCTGGTAGCCGCCACAACCTTCAGTGGCTCCAAAACCGGAATATTTAATACATGAGTAATGGCGGATAAACTCAGTAGTAACAGTAACGTAATCGTAGTGTGCAGAAAGAATCTGCTTAATTTAGGGTTCACATTATTTATCCTCTGAAATTAAACGGCGTTGCTGAATCAAAAGATAAATCAACTAGCCACAGTTAACTGGCTGCTAGTTATTAAATCTACTAATGACTCTTGAAATATGCTAGAGATAATAGATTAGAAATCGAACTAACAACCTCAGTATTTATTCGGCTTAGAAAATTTTCGAAATGTGATTACTTCAAAATGCGATGACTATCACTCTTCCATTAATCTAGGCTAGGCATCTAGGCAAACACATCTAAATATTGACGAGCCAGAATGAGATTGTAATTCACCGAGATCCTTATTAGATATGACTTTCAAGAAAATAAATCTACCTATTCTCCAATACTCTGCCAATTGACAAGGGTTCAACGCCCGTAGAAACGGGATGAATAATTGAGTGCTTGAGCAAATTCCTTGTAGAGTAAAGTAGCTTCATAAATATCTGTTTTAATATCCTGTTCAATGGGACTTTTACATAAATATTTGTCAGATATATTACCATAGTCAATCTTCTCACTAGACCTACGACGAAAGTGCTTATTGGAGTCAGGATTTTTAGAAGGTATATATAATACTGAATCGTAGCGAAGCTTGGAAATTATATGGAAGTTAACTTGCCGAGCCATCTGCAAGGCATTATAATTTCCAAAAATACCATTTAGTACTAAGTAAGAAAGAGAAATAAACCCGTCTAAGAGGATGTTTGAAAAGTCCTGTTGTTGGTAGCAAAAAGTTTTAGATCCCCCTAAATCCCCCTTAAAAAGGGGGACTTTGACTCCGGTTTCCCCCTTTTTTAGGGGGGTTAGGGGTGGATCTAAAAGTGCCTAAAGTCACAGCGAAACACTTTTCAAACAACCTCTAATAACTGGAATAACGAATGAATCAATTTCTGAATTTGAAGTAATTCAGATGTGAAAATTACCTCGACTTTATTCTTGTTCTTACTCCCTTCTGGTTGTCCACCTTTACGTTTCTCTTTGGGTCTCTTTCTCCATCGGCGATCGCTCGAATAATTGCCATCCTAGTAATACCATAGTTTGCGAGAAACGCAAGCCAAAATGCAGGAATATATTGACAACGGAGTTAAATTAGGCTGTTTAATTAATCCGAAAATGCGTCAGGTAGAAATCTATCGTCTTGGTAAACCAGTAGAAATACTAGCATCTCCACAATAATTATCAGGAGAAGATGTTTTACCAAGATTTATTTTAAATTTGCAAATAATTTGGGGATAAAAATTTGATTTGCGATAACAACTGCGTAACGGCTTACAGCAAACTGTCAATACCATAGAAACTTGTGTTGTTCATAGCATTGACGTAATACTGCTTATGGAAACCACCAGTTACTTCTATTGCTGTAAAACTGAAATCGTCCAAAACCGAGAAATTGTCCGTGAGATTTTTCACCCACCGGAAATGCTGTCACACCTAGTAAGTAGACACCAGAAAAGCTGGGATTACTCACAGGACGGAGGGCGATTGTCACTGTTTGTCCGGGAGTGACAGGCGGATCAAAATTCACAGTAACGGTTCGTGTGCCGCGTTCGTCTGTGACTGGGCCTAGTGTTAGCCGAAATTCTTTGCGCTCGCTCATTCCGACAAAGGCGCGGGTATCATTAAGATTGTAGCGGATGTTCTCTGTTCCCTCCCTTTGTGCGATCGTTACCTTCTGGAGAGATTCTCCAGCATTTTCCGGCAGGTTGATAGTGAAATAGTAAGTTCCACCCCAAACATTCACATCTTTGTAAGTAGTTCTTGCATTCACAAGTTTCGGCGGTTGGACAAAGTAGACTGTACCATCTCTAAGCTGCACCGCTTCAGTCACCGGAAGTGTTACTCCCCCAATACCGATTGCTAACGAAAGTGTTATCCCAAATAAAGTTGTGACACGCATAATTCAAATATAAAAAACGCACTCATTTCAATTTTAATTCTTTGGGAATGAGTGATTTGGGAATGATGGAAGCTTGTTTTTCCCAATCAGAAGATTTTGTGTACCACCAAGCCCAAGCAATTAAAACTGCTTGCAAGGGAAGCCTGACTACGTGTACCCAAGGTGAATTTGGTATATGTTCAATCTTAATAAGATTAACCGCCATATTAATATTGGCAGGGTAAACAGCAATAAAAAGAGCAAGAAGTCCCCAAGCAGCAGCTTGACTTACAGGCGGGACTAATAAGCCGATACCACCCAAAATTTCATAAAAGCCACTCAGATAAACTAATCCTAAAGGGTAAGGTAGTTGTGGCGGCACAATTTTGACATATTCTCCTGGAACAACAAAATGTGTCATTCCAACCACAATGATAGATATAGCAAGAACTACACGTAATATTTCCTTATACTTATTCATGGTTTTGCCTGATTATATACTTGTCTCTATTACTTCAGTTTGATTTATGGATGTTAATCTGTCTTGAGTCAACAGGAGGAAAATCGGCAAAACTTTTCAAAATACCATTTAATTTAGCCCTTTCAATCTGACTGCTAAAATCTCTTTTTTTCTCTCTGTGTCCTCCGCGCCTCTGCGGTTCAAAAGTCTCTTATTGAACCACAGAGGCGCAGAGGACACAGAGTAAAGAGCTTAAAAAGGAATTTATTGAAAAAATTTTTTACCCACCTTGAAAGGGCTAGTCCTATATATAATTAAGAAATTTATTTAATTGCCCATCATATCTTACAGATACGTGACCGATTCTTTAATCCAATTATTCATAGAAAAATGAGTGATGCTTTTAGCCGACTTTCACCCTTCATCCAAGAATATATTTATCATCATCAGTGGACTGAGTTACGACCAGTTCAAATTGCCGCTTGTCAGGTTATATTTGACACTGATGCTCACTTGCTAGTTACTGCTGCAACTGCTGCGGGTAAAACAGAAGCAGCCTTTCTACCAATTTTGACGTTATTACATACCAACCCTGCTACCACCATCGGCGCATTATATATTAGTCCAATCAAAGCTTTAATTAACGATCAATTTGAGCGTCTTAACGACTTACTCAAAGAAGCAGATATTCCAGTTTGGCACTGGCATGGTGATGTTTCTCAAAGTCGCAAAAACAAACTTTTAAAAAATCCTCAAGGTATTCTCCAAATTACACCAGAATCTCTAGAAAGTTTGTTAATCAATAAAAATAATGACCTCCTTCGCTTATTTGGTGACTTAAGATTTGTCATCATTGATGAAATTCACGCTTTTATGGGTTCAGAACGTGGTTGTCAAATTATTTGCCAATTAAAACGTTTAGCACAGTTAACGCAAAAACAACCGCGCCGTATTGGTTTGTCGGCAACTCTTGGTGATTACTCACTAGCTGAAGATTGGTTGCGTTCAGGAACAGATAAGCCAGTGATTACACCTCAAACTGATGGGATAAAACGCCAAATAAAACTAGCTTTAGAACATTTTTATATTACTAATGAAGTAGATGAATCAGAGGCAACAGATTATGAAAAATATATTTTTAACCTCAGCAAATCTCGCAAATGTCTGATATTTGCTAATAATCGCACGCGTACCGAATCTGTAATCGCATCTTTGCGACAAATTGCCACAGAACAAGGACTACCAGATATATATCATGTGCATCATGGGAGTATATCTGCTAGCTTACGGCAAGCCGCCGAGAATGCAATGCGTGAACCGAACAATCCAGCAGTTACCGCCGCCACTCTGACTTTAGAATTAGGCATAGATATTGGTCATTTAGAGCGAGTTATTCAGTTAGAATCACCCTTATCTGTAGCTAGCTTTTTACAGCGTTTAGGACGTAGTGGCAGGAGAGGTGAAGCTGCCGATATGCGCTTTATCTGTGCTGAAGATAAACCATTAGCAGAAGCTTCTCTACCAGAGCAAATACCCTGGCAGTTGTTACAGTCTATCGCTATCATTCAACTTTATTTAGAGGAACAATGGATTGAACCAATCAGACCGATCAAATATCCTTTGAGTTTGCTTTATCATCAGACAATGAGTATCTTAACAGCAACAGGAGAACTTTCACCTAATGCTTTAGCTAAACAAATTTTTAGTCTGCCACCCTTTGCTGCTATTTCCAAAGAAGATTTCCAATTATTGCTTCGCTATTTAATTGATATTGGTCATATTCAGCATACTGAACAAGGTAAATTAATCCTGGGTTTGGCAGGAGAAAAGATTGTGAGAAAATTTCAGTTTTATGCTGTCTTTGCTGAACAACAAGAATATATTGTTAAGCAAGGCGCAACACAAATTGGCAGTATCGTCACGCCACCTGCTGTTGGAAATCAATTTGCTTTAGCTGGCAGAAGTTGGGAAGTTGTAGAAGTTGACTTTAGAAAGAAGGCTATTTTTGTTAAACAAGCCGAGGGTAAAGCTAGTATTTATTGGCGTGGTAGTAGTGGCACTATTCACACCAAAGTTTTACAACGAATTCAACAGGTTTTATTTGAAAATATCGAGTATAGCTATTTGCAAAAAAATGCTTTACAACGTTTATGTCAAGTTCGTCAATTGGTACAGAAGATTGGATTAGATAAACAAAATATTGTGCAATTAGAAAAAGGTAAATGCTGCATTTTTCCCTGGATGGGTACGGTTGCTTATCGCACCCTAGAAAGATTACTCAATTCCTACTGTAGAGAATCATTGGAAATTACAAGTATTGGCGGATTAAATCCCTATTATTTCACAATCAAATTAGGCAAAGATAAATTTAAATATCTTTATCCCGAAATTGCTTCATTGTGTGAACAAAGAATTAGCTCAGAAGATTTACTCAGTACTTCAGAAGCACCGGAAATTCAAAAATATGATCAATTTATTCCTCATCCACTTTTACGAAAAGCTTTTGCTAGCGATTATTTAGATATGAGAGAACTCAAGCAGCAAGTGGCGCAGTGGAAAGAATAAATAGAGAATACCTCAAAATACTCTGGCGATTTCTAATCACCGAGTATATTTGCTATTTTTTATAAAAATCATAAGTAGGTAATCCAGTAACATTAGTTTGGAGAGCAAACAAATCACCAGAGTAGAAACTTTTTTCGATCTCTGCTTGGCTTAGTCCAACTGAAGCAGTGGTAATGTAAAGGGTTTGCAAATTATCTCCGCCAAAAGTACAGCTAGTTGGCAATTGCACAGGTAGCTTTATCCTCAATATCTCTTCACCCTTGGGATTGAAACGAATCACACACCATCCATCCCACATAGCTGACCAGATATGTCCTTCACCGTCTATTGTCAACCCATCTGGATAGAAATATTCATGAGTTAAATCAACAAAAATCCGACGATTAGTAATACTTCCAGTTACTGAATTAAAGTCGTAAGCATATATTTTTTGTTGAGGAGAATCTGTTAAGTAAAATGTCTTTTGATCGGGACTCCATCCTAAACCATTAGAAATAGTCAATCCCGTTTCCATTAAATGCAATGAACCATCAGTGTCATAGCGATAAAGGCTAGCTTGAGGTTTTTCTATAGAACACATTGAACCAAACCAGAAACGTCCTTGAGGGTCACATTTACCATCATTGAGACGGTTATCTGGAAGATTTGCTTCAATTTCCAAAATGGGAGTAACTACACCTGTCTGAGTGTTGAGGAATGCCAAGTGATGACGCAGCAACATAATTAATCTATCTGCACCTGCTGTTGCGATCGCACTTACCACGTCTCCTACATCAAAAAAGCCCTTTTCCCCCGTAGCAGGATTGAACTGATGCACTCGATGGTTATAAATATCGACCCAGTATAGTAGTTTTCGGATAGAGTCCCAGATGGGGCCTTCACCCAAGCGGGCGCGGGCTTCTAGAACATTGTGGAGTGGATATTGCAACTCGTTCATTTTATCAATCAATAACACCATATAGGCAACAGGAAAAAATTTTATCGAAACAGAATTCAGGAGTCAGGAGCCAGAATTCAGTTGAGTATTTTGTGCTACTGGTGGATAGCGCAGCCTTAGTGAGTCTGCGAGCGTCTGAATCCAGGGGTTTAAGACCCCCAATCAAAGATTTAGTGGTGCAACAATTCCGTGGCGGGTCTGAATCCCGCACTGATAGCGTAGCGCTAGAGAGGAACGAGCGTCTTCATTCTGACTCCTGTTAGCGGTAGCGGGGCGTTTAGCCCATTCTGACTTCTGAATTCTTCTTCAATCAAATTCAAGTAAAAACTGAAGACGCAATGAATTGCGTCTTCCCCAGGTAAAAGAAAAAATTCTTCCTTTTGGCTAAGTTTGAGATTCCCAACTTCGATAAAAAAGCGGGAATCTTGTTTTTAAACAGCTTGTAAAATCTCGTCATCTACAGAAAAATCTACTTCGGTTTTATCTTTTGCATTAGCCAAATAATCATTTTCCAGAGAGTCTTGCAACCCAGAAATCAAATCATATTCAGGCTGCCAGTTTAATTCTCTTTGCGCTTTATTCACCGAAGCAAAGAAATGCTGCACCCGCATCGGAAAAGCTTTGCGCTTACCGAAATCAAACTTTTTCGGGTCGTAATGGACGATTTTTACAGCATCGGGTGATTTGCCAGCCGCCACAGCACTAGCACGGGCTAAACCATCAAAAGTGACGAAGCGATCGCCTGAGATATTATAAATCTGTCCTACAGCTTGTTTATTACCCAAAACCTGGGTCATGGCTTGTGCTAAGTCTTTTACATGACCTAGCTGGGTGATATGCAAACCATTTCCGGGGATGGGAATCGGGCGATCGCGCACAATTCTGTCAAAAAACCACCCTTCCAACTCATTATAATTACGAGGCCCGTAAATATAAGTAGGACGAATGGAAGTAAAGGGCAATCCCAATTGAGCTAAATAAGCTTCTGTTTCATGCTTACCCTTATGGCGACTTTTGGGATCTACTAAATCTCCTTCGGCATGGGGTAGTTGATCGGATTTGAGATACACCCCGGCAGAACTCATATAGACAAAATGTTGCACTCGTCCTTGAAAAATCTCTGCAAGTGGTTGAGTATCAGTAAGTTCCCGCCCATTATTGTCAAAAATGACATCAAAGCTTTCTTGTGATAACTTTGCTTTTAATTGGGTAGGGTCAGTGCGATCGCCTATAATTTGTCCTACTCCCTGTAAAGAAGGCGCTGGCCGATTTCCACGATTGAACAGCACCACCTCATGTCCTTGTTCCACTAGTAATTGAGTCAAATAGACACCAATGAACCGAGTACCACCCATAATTAGAATTCGCATAAACTCACCTTTTCCATATCAGTTGTCGTTACAGGAGTAGGCAGCGAGGAAGGGAGTGCAAGGGATGAGGAAACAGGGGAATAATAATCCCCGATGTCCCATGCCTTATATCCCATAACCAATGCCCAATCTGAGGTTATCATCCATCTGGAACCTCTAACGGAAAAATTGCGTCTTATGTGCTAATCTGGGGCGCTTCCCATTAATTAATCACAAGGGGAAACTTTTCAGTTAACGTCATCAAGTTGGCCTTTGTATCTTCCATTTATTCAAGTTAGCTGTGCCCTTGAAATATGCTCTGGTTCATGAGTGGCTGACACCTAAAGCCACCGGTGGTTCCGAACTCGTTGTCCGAGAAATTTTGAATCACATTGATGCTGATTTGTATGCTCTGATCGATTTTGAATCCAGCAATAGAGAAAGTTATTTATATAAACGTCAAATTGGCAAGACGTTTCTCCAGAACTTTCCATCTGCTCGCAACGGTATACAAAAATACTTGCCTTTGTGGCCTTTGGCAATTGAACAACTTGATTTGCGGCATTATGACGTAATTCTGTCTTCATCTCACGCTGTTGCCAAAGGAATCCTTACCACTCCCGAACAGATGCATATTTGCTACTGTCACAGCCCTATGCGCTATGCCTGGGACTTGACCTTTGATTATCTTCGCTACAGCAAACTGGGTAGTGGCTTACCTGGGTGGGTGACGCGATATTTATTACATCGTTTGCGCCAGTGGGATGTATTGAGTGCCAATCGCGTTGATTACTTCATTGCTAACTCGCAACATACGGCTCGGCGGATTTGGCGTTGCTATCGGCGAGAAGCAACAGTCATTTACCCACCAGTGAATATCGCGGAATTTCCATTTCTGTCTGAGAAAGAGGACTTCTACCTGACAGTTTCCCGCTTAGTGAGTTACAAGCAAATATCGTTGATTGTCAAGGCTTTTAATCAACTAAAACGACCATTAGTAGTCATTGGTACAGGAGATGAAATGAATAAGATTCGCGAGATGGCAAACTCCAATATTCAAATACTGGGATGGCAACCCGATAATGTGGTAAAAAAATATATGTCTAGGGCTAAGGCCTTTGTGTATGCAGCTTGTGAAGATTTTGGGATTGCCCTAGTGGAAGCACAAGCCTGTGGTACACCAGTAATTGCCTACGGTGCAGGAGGGGCTCTCGAAACAGTGCGAGATATCCGCTCTTGTGTAGATACAGGGACAGGTATATTCTTCAAGACGCAAACAGAGGCGGCTTTAGTGGAGGCAGTAGAAAAGTTTGAAGTGTATGAGGGTTCGTTCAGTTCCGAGTATATGCGATCGCACGCCGCGCAGTTCTCACCGCAAATCTTTGCAGATCGTTATCTAAACTTTGTAAACAAGTGCAACGAAAAAGGCCGTTTTCGGAATGATGGTCTTGGTTAATGTCTTATTTTTTTTAGGCTTTTGGCAATTTTCCCCAGAAGCACATCATTTTGGCTTTAATATTGGGACTATGTGTGGTGTGGATTATTAAGGAGTATGATGACTGCCCAGAGCTCACTCCTCTCCGGCAAGCGAGGCGTACGGCAAGACACTAGAGCGTCTACGCGTACTTTCTTAAAACGCGGTCAAAAAACAAAGACGCCAAAAGTTAAACCCAAAGGTTTATCTTTTCAGGGTTTAAACGGAGAGTTTGCCAAACGACTGTTCGATATAGTGTTTTCGCTGTCGGTATTGATTTTGTTCTTCCCCGTCTACTTAATTTTGGCCTTGCTGATTGCCTTCAGCTCAGAAGGCCCAATATTTTATGTCCAGGAACGGGTAGGAAAAAATTACAAAGCGTTTAATTGTATTAAATTCCGAACAATGGTAAGCAATGCGGACGAAATCCTCATGCAGATGATGGAAACATCGCCCGAGTTGCGACAAGAATTTGAAAGCAGTTTTAAGCTGAAACAAGACCCCCGGATTACCAAAATTGGTCAATTTTTGCGAATTACTAGCTTAGACGAATTTCCCCAGTTCTGGAACGTTTTAAAAGGGGACATGAGTGTAGTCGGTCCCCGGCCCTTAGTAGCAGAAGAACTACCAAAATACGGTTGTCACATTGATGAGATTTTAACAATCCGTCCAGGAATTACTGGTTTGTGGCAGGTATCTGGGCGTAATGACATTCCCTATCCTCGGCGAGTCCAAATAGACCTGCATTATGTCAAATTTAGGAATTTCTGGCTTGATTTATGGATCATTTTGAAAACTGTTGATGTAGTTATTCTACCCAAAAATAACGGGGCATACTGAGTCAATATTGAGGGGCAATTCTGTGGGGCAGTTAATGCCCCTAAAATTCTAATTTCAAATACCTATTTTATTCAGTCTTCACAAAACCAGACATATATGAAATTTTGACAAAAAATAACGTATACAAAAAGAATCTTGATATATCTGGTAAAAGAAAAATATACATACTTAAAAAACCTTGGTCTATCTAAGGTTTAACTTAGGTGTTAAATTATTTTTATTAAGTATATTTATTTACGGGAAAAAGTCTTATAGCAACAAGAACTCGTAGGTTTCCCGTTAGGCAATTTAGCGATTAACTGCTAGGTTGTATCAGATTAGCTGTAACTTTTTAATACACATAAGGGATAATTGAGCATGACGCAACAGAAGCGAGCGTTGATTACTGGTATCACTGGTCAAGATGGTTCATATCTAAGTGAGTTTTTACTGGAACAAGGTTATGAGGTTCATGGCATCATTCGCCGGACTTCTACCTTCAACACAGACCGCATCGATCACATTTACGAAGACCCTCACAAACAGGGAGTGCGGTTGTTTCTTCACTATGGTGACTTGACAGATGGTACGACGTTGCGACGTATTTTAGAAGAAGTCAAACCAGTAGAAATTTACAACCTCGGCGCTCAATCCCATGTCAGAGTAAGCTTTGATTCACCAGAATATACAGTGGATGCTGTAGGAATGGGGACACTGCGTCTGTTGGAAGCAATTCGAGACTACCAACACCGGACTGGAATTCAGGTGCGATTTTACCAGGCGGGTTCTTCAGAAATGTATGGTTTAGTACAAGCAATACCCCAAAGTGAGACAACGCCCTTTTATCCCCGCAGTCCTTACGCCTGTGCAAAAGTTTACGCCCACTGGCAAACTGTAAATTATCGTGAGTCTTACGATTTGTTTGCTTGCAACGGTATACTTTTCAACCACGAATCACCAAGACGTGGTGAAACCTTTGTAACCCGCAAAATTACTAGAGCAGTTGCTGGTATAGTTGCTGGTAAGCAAAAAAAGATTTACATGGGTAATCTAGACTCTAAGCGAGATTGGGGCTACGCGAAGGATTACGTGAAAGCAATGTGGTTGATGTTACAGCAAGACCAGCCAGAAGATTATGTAATTGCTACTGGTGAAACCCATTCAGTGCGAGAATTTTTGGAACTAGCATTTAGTTACGTAAATCTCAATTGGCAAGATTATGTAGAGTTTGATGAGCGTTACCTGCGTCCATCTGAGGTAGATTTGTTGATTGGCGATGCTACAAAAGCACGCCAGCAGTTGGGCTGGAAAACATCAGTAACCTTTGAAGAATTAGTTTCCTTAATGGTAGAAGCAGACTTACAAGCATTGGGTCATACTTCACCCAATGGAAAAGGTTCGCAATTTCCATTGGATATTGCCACTGTTCGTCAAGAACTAGGCGCTTTGCACTTCTGATTTGCACCACAGAGGATAAAAATATGACCGCCTTAGAACTAAAAAATCAACGAATTCTCGTCACTGGTGGGTCGGGGTTTCTAGGTCGTCAGGTGATAGATCAACTGTGTAAAGCAGGGGCTGATCATGAGAAGATTACAATAGTGCGATCGCGCGATTGTGATCTGCGTGTCTGGGAAAATAGCCAACGGGCAGTTGACCAGCAAGACATAATTATCCACTTAGCAGCTCATGTGGGTGGCATCGGTCTAAACCGCGAAAAACCCGCAGAGTTGTTCTACGATAACTTGATCATGGGTACGCACCTAATTCACGCTGCCTATCAAGCTGGAGTAGAAAAATTCGTATGTGTTGGCACTATCTGCGCCTATCCTAAATTTACCCCAGTGCCATTTAAAGAAGACGATCTTTGGAATGGCTACCCAGAAGAAACCAACGCCCCCTACGGAATCGCTAAAAAAGCGCTTTTAGTTCAATTGCAATCTTACCGCCAGCAGTACGGTTTTAATGGAATTTACCTACTGCCAGTGAATTTATATGGCCCAGAAGATAACTTTGACCCCGGAAGTTCCCACGTTATTCCAGCCTTAATTCGCAAAGTTCACGAAGCCCAAATTCAAGGAGAAAAGCAACTGCCCGTTTGGGGTGATGGCAGTCCCACCCGCGAGTTTCTGTATTCAGAAGATGCAGCACGGGGGATTGTTATGGGAACTCAATTCTATAACGAATTGGAACCAGTTAACTTGGGAACGGGTTATGAAATCTCCATTCTTGATTTAATAACTCTAATCTGCGAATTGATGGAGTTTAAGGGTGAAATTGTTTGGCAAACTGACAAGCCTAATGGTCAACCCCGTCGTTGTTTGGATACTGAACGGGCAAAGCAAGCCTTTAATTTCACTGCTCAGGTGGGCTTTGAGGAAGGGTTAAAGAATACCATTGAGTGGTATCGTCAACACGCCGCATAACAATGTATTAGTTAATAGAGGGTGTTATAAGCTGGGCGATGCCCAGCTTATTTGTTTGAGGCTATAAATTTTCATGGATAAAGTTAATCATCAACTAAATAAAGCAAAACTACGCCGCACTCTACTCAAAACACGCCAATCAATGTCTGTTGAAGAATGGAGAGAAAAAAGCGATCGCTTATGCTTTCATTTACAAAACTCTACTTTATTTACCCAAGCAAAAACAATACTCGCTTATTTTAGCTTTCGCCAAGAACCTGACCTCAGTCCACTATTTGCAAATACCAAATACCGTTGGGGATTTCCTCGCTGCGTTGATAAATCCTTGTCTTGGCATATTTGGACACCTCAAGATTCTATTCAAAGTGGCGCTTATGGCATTATTGAACCGCACCCTGACGCTCCAATCTTAAATGCTGCCGAAGTGGATTTGATTCTTGTCCCCAGTATAGCTTGCGACTATCAAGGATATCGCCTGGGCTATGGTGGCGGATATTACGATCGCTTGCTCAGTTTACCGCAGTGGCAGACAAAGCCGACTATCGGAATTGTTTTTGATTTCGCCTATTTATCCCAAATACCTATTGAACCTTGGGATAAACCACTACAAGCTATTTTTACGGAAACCGGATTGACTCAGAAAGGTTGAAGCATTCAGGATAATGAAGACACATTATCAAATGTTTTATGACTAACCCAACGTCATCTACCACTGAGCAGGAAGCAATAATCGACGAGATTATCGCAACTAGTCTCCAAGCTCAACAAAAAACAGGCCCAGACCTCCGCCAAATTCATAGCAAAAGTCATGGACTCCTTTGGGGAGAGTTTATTATTGAACCCAATCTTCCTGAAGACCTGAAAGTAGGTTTATTCAAAACGCCCCAAACCTATCCTGCGTGGATTCGGTTCTCTAGCGGTGGTTCGCCTCAAAAGCGTGGTAAATTCAACTCCGATAGCCAGCCTGATGTTCGCGGTATTGCCATTAAGGTGATGAATGTGGACGGGCAGAAAGTGCTGGATGATGAAGAAAAAACTCAAGATTTTATACTCAACAATTATCCTATTTTCTTGACTAAAGACGTTCGTGATTACGCCGATCTTTCCCAAGCAGGTAGTGGAAAACTTAGCCCAGAACGGCTAGAAGAACTTGGTTACGCCTTTGCTATCTTGCAAAAAATTGGCAGCCATAAGGTAGGAAATCCACTTTTGATTCAATATTGGAGCATGGCTCCGTTTAAATTTGGTGAGCGGATTGTGAAATTATCTGTCAAATCTCAACAGCCAGAACAACCACCAGAAACACTTCCAGAATCGGAAAATTATCTTCGAGAAACGCTAGTCAAATATTTGACTGAAGAAGGACGAGAAGCATCTTTTGACTTCTTCATTCAGTTTTATGTAGACGATGAAAAAACGCCAATTGAAGACCACATTCAAGAATGGCAAGAAACAGATTCAGCATTTATAAAAGTTGCGACAGTCCGCATTCCCAGCCAGAAATTTGACTTTGAAGAACGCAAACGCTTAGATGAGGGTTTGCTGTTCTCTCCTTGGCATACACTGCTAGAGCATGAACCTGTTGGAAGTGTGAATCTCTCTCGCAAGAGGCTTTACAGCGAACTTGCAAAGTATCGACGAGAACAAATTGCCCAACGTTTGCTGGAACCACAACCTTATGTAGCGGTTGAAGATTAACCACTGTGAATTGGCTTAAAACTGTAGGATGATAGGCTATAAGCCTACTTGATTAGATACGACTTTTGGTGTTGCTGATTTGATGTATCAAAGTTATAAGTTTTGCAACCAAAACTATTGTAGAGGCGTAAGATTTTACGTCTCTACTCTCTACATCTATATGGATTTAGATTCCGACTTATTGAATTTTGTTATTGTAAGCTCCTAAGCACAATCAATTTAGAGTATTTAGGTTATTAATCAAATGCTGAACTGGAAAAAATCACGATCGCAAAATCTGTTAATGTATGCGCTATTGGGAGCGATTGCACTGGTGATGCTCTTTCCTTTACTGTGGCTAATTAGCACAGCGTTGAAATCGCCGACGGAAAATATCTTGCAGTCGCCGCCACAGCTATTGCCCGCGTCACCGACACTAGATAACTTCTTTAGTGTCTGGAACTCTCTACCTTTTGGGCAATACCTGTATAACAGCACTTTGGTGTCAGTGCTGACTGTTGGCTTAAATCTACTGTTTTGCGCTTTAGCTGCCTATCCCTTGGCAAGATTGTCATTTGTGGGGCGAGACTGGATTTTTGTGGCGATTGTCTCGACGATTATGATTCCTTTCCAAATCGTGATGATTCCCCTCTATATTTTGACAGTCCAGTTGGGTTTGAGAAATAGTTATTTAGGGATGATTTTTCCGAGTTTGGCTTCTGCCTTTGGTATTTTTCTGTTACGCCAAGCTTTCATGAGTGTCCCCAAAGAGATAGAAGAAGCCGCCCGAATGGATGGCAGTTCGGAGTTAGGTTTGTGGTGGCATGTGATGTTACCAGCAGTTCGCCCAGCATTAGTAACTTTAGCTATTTTCGTATTCATTGGTGCTTGGAGTGACTTTTTGTGGCCTTTAATTGTCATCCAAGACGAAAATTTATACACTCTTCCTTTGGGAGTCGCAAAGCTAGCAGGGACATTTTCTCTTGACTGGCGGTTGGTAGCTGCTGGTTCTATAATTGCGATCGCTCCAGTATTATTACTATTTTTATTTTTACAACGTTACATTGTACCCACAGAAACAGGTAGCGGTGTTAAGGGTTGAATAAGAAATGGAGATAAGGGAACACAAGAGAAAAACTAATGACTTATTCAATAAGCACCAGTTTTTTTCAATACTACCGATATAGTTTTAATAATCAGACTCAGATCATAACTTACAGACCACTTGCGTTGATAATCTATATCCATTTTGACGATGGTTTCAAAGTCTGTAATACTCGAACGACCATTAGCCTGCCATTCTCCGGTAATGCCTGGTTTGACTCGTAATCTATCCCAGTGATGTGGATCGTAATTGCTGACTTCATCAGGAGTGGGTGGACGAGTCCCAACTAAACTCATGTCCCCTACCAGAACATTCCAAAATTGGGGAAATTCATCTAAACTGGTACGCCGCAAAAATTTACCCATAGGAGTAATGCGAGGATCGTCAACAGATTTAAAGATGTGACCTTTGGCTTGATTTTTAACCAAATGCTTGACTTTATCAGCATCTACGATCATGGAGCGGAATTTCCAGATGCGAAAAGTTTTTCCGTTCAAACCACAGCGAATTTGAGAATAAAATATCGGACTTGGCTCATGAATAAAGGTAGCAATCGCCACAGGAATTGCTACCAGAAACGTGATTATTAGCCCCACAATGGCTCCAACAATGTCAATTAACCGTTTTCTTAGGCTTAAAGTTGAAGGGTGTAAAGGCTGTTGCGAACAATTAACTGAATAAAGAGAAAGATTATTCACAAGGTCTAACTTATTTTATAACAGGGGTTTTAGCATCAGTAGTGTAGACGTGGAGATAATTGATAGACGATTTTTACTGCTCTTGTCTTTACCACCGAGTGTTAATATACACAAAATTTAAACAATATAAAAACCGAAAACCCAAAGTTTACAGAATCTTCCAATTGAAGTTATAGATTGTAAATTTACAGTATTTTCATCCATCAAATAAAAAAGCTATTGCGAATGGTACACATCAAAAAATTACCATACTTAAGTACTAGTAGTACTTTGCAAAATTCAAAATGCTTATGACATAATACTAACCCTTTGTGAAACTACACAAAATCAGGCTTGGTCAGGCTTGAGACAATATCCCGTTGTTCTGGAGCAAGCTCAGATTTAATAGTTATAAGCATTTTGAATTTTGAATAGTATCCTTATTTCTAGGGAGATGTACTAGTCTCAATCATGAACCTCTAAGGCGAAATTCACTGTATATGGTTCCTCTAATGATTGCTGGTTACTAGCCTTGATAGCATCTAGATAGCGACGCAAATGCAACAGTTGTTGAGAATTGGGACGATAGGTGAGGCTCCCTTGTTTTTCAAAAAGTGGTGCTGTGGCGATCGCCTGATAGTCAGGATTTTCTTGTGAACTCTGGGTTAGCCAAGTTGAATCTATAACTGAAGGTATTAATCCTGAAGGGAGTTCACCTTCCAAAAAAGCTAGCAGGCGTTGCTGACAAGTGCGAGTATTTATCCCGCGACTCTCAAATAACTGGATAACTTCACCGAAAGATAAGGGCCGGTCTGGTAGCAGCCGCAGCAATTCGGTAAATAAGAAATAATCAGTGTACTGTTGTCTGGGTATATCTAATATCTGGGGATGTAAAGGCAGCATCGCCAAACCATAAGCAACCCGACTGCAATTAGGAGCGCCATTTTCACCGAGATATAAATCTTGAATAATCTTGGTGCTGGGGAGTTTCTGCTTTAACCAACGGTTTACTGTCCCAACACAAGCCACACCACCAGTCAGGATAGCTTGATTAATAGATTCTGTCGGGATACCACGAGCTACCAATAATTTGTTGAGTTCTCGGTTCAGGCGGCGCACAAAGGGGATAAATACCTGGCTTTCTAAGTCTCGTCGCTGCAAAATCCACTGCTGATCGGCTAATTCCAGCGTAAAAGATTCTTGGTGCTGCAAAATCAGTTTCAGAGCTAGTGCCGCATCTAATACCGCCTGTCCCAGTAAAGAACTTTCTAGACGCTGCTGAAGACGAATTCGCGCGGTAATATCTGGTTCTCCGACTCTCGGTAGTTCTAATTCTTCCAACCCTAAACTCTGCCAGCGCATTTGGTCTAAACCGGGAATTGACGGTTGCCATTGCCAAGGATTACTGCTAGTAGTTTTGCGGTCGCTTTGTGTTTCTAGGCGTGATTGCCGAGATTTAGGTGGTAATAGCAACTGGCAAATAATATCTTGTTCAATTCCCTTGCCAGCATAAGCAAAACTATGGAGCATAAAATCATTGTATGTCAATTGCGGTAAGCTTTCTGGGACATCAACTAGCAACATTTCTGTGGCAGTTGTCCCAATGTTGATTACCAGAGTGTTACCAACAATCGGATGTTCGCTGGTTTTTGCCGGCTGAGAACCTTGACGTTGGCTTAATTTTACTTGCTCACCGTTAGCAGCATCAAGTTCTGGGAGTAAACTAGCGATCGCTTCTTCGACAAAAAAGACTTGCTGCGGATGTTGGATGAGTTTACTCGTCAGTAAAGCTTCCCGCACATTAAAGCGGTATTGTTCCGACCAGCTAGATGGACAGGTGCAAATCACACCAGCAATATTATTGATAATCTGCGGAAAATCTTGCTCGCCGATCCCAACAGCAGCAGCCATTAAACTAGGGGTGGTACAAGTTTTTTCGGATTTTAGGGTTAATAGTAGTTTAGAGAGCGATCGCACAACCCAAATTAAAGGCCCTGCCGAAAATTCATTTAATTGTAAAACAGGTTCCCATTTTTGCCGTTCCTTCTTATAGGGAATGGCTACTTGTAAATAGGGCTTCAACTGTGCCGAGTACAGGTTATTTGTTGTCGAATCTGCTGTTGATTTACGTGTTGTAGGAGTAACCGAGTGGTCAGGTGCTTTATCTTGAGCAACAGCCGCAGGTGCTGTCTGCTCATTGACTTCTATATTTACACTTTCACCTTGAGGTATAGAAGCTGTAGGAAGATAAACCTCTGTTGGCAAACGAAATGATTCCTGGAAGGAACTTGTTCCCGGCGGATTTTCTGCTGACCAGTAAATAGGATGTACAACAAAAGTCGAGCGATTTAATAATGCGGCAGAAATTCCGGTTGTACCTAAATCAATTCCTAAATACCAAACTGGTTCTAGAACATTAGGCGAAACTTCTGGATTGTTGATGGAGTTGGAAATTGAAGATAAAAAACTGTCTTGAATAGGAGTTGTGATTTCCTTTTTTTCTTCAGTTTCTACCTGGGCAACTGTCAAACTTGATAAATCCTCTGTTGAGGTATTTTCTGTTTGCGGCTCAGGGTAAGTTGTAGGGATTGTGTCTTGAGTTTTATCAATTAGTTCCGAGACAATATCCAAATTGGTAGCTGGTTGCGAATCAGAATTTAGCTGCTGATCAAAATTAGCCAAATCTCGATCTAATTGCTGCAACTGTTCTTCATCTAAAGAAATCTCAGGTACAACTGGAGTCTGGTTTAACTCAACAGAAAGCAAGTTTTCTTGTGGTGAAGCAGCAATGTAGTTATCTAAAAAAGGGTCTGGCGGAGCATTGTTGCTCAATATTTCCGGTGGAGCGATACCTTCGGTGGGCTTCTCTACGAGAGGCTGCGCGTAGCTTGCTTCCCCGTAGGGGTATGCCAAAGCAATTTCTGCTGCTTTCGGAGTAACTGGTGCTGTACTTGTGCCATTATCCATAAAGGATGATACTTCCAGTAATTCCTGCTCACTACCTGCACCAGTCAATAGATCAGTTAGGGTATTAATTGTATCAACACTAGCTGGCTGAGTATCGAGTTGCGTAGGGTAACTGTCTGTTTGTGGTGTAGAAAAGCTCAGAGGCGAATCTAGCTCAGTATCCTCTGCAAAAAAACTAGCTGGCTGAGTGTCGAGTTGCGTGGGGGAACTGTCTGTTTGTGGTGTAGAAAAGCTCAGAGGTGAATCTAGCTCAGTATCCTCTGCAAAAAATAGTTCTTCCTGTGGCTCTGATAATAAATCTGTGGCTTCTACTAAAGTCTCTTGAGCTGAAATACCTGTATCTGGTGTCACAACCGCAGAATCAACGTTTTGAGGGACAGATGGACTCTCAGCGATTGTCAACGTTGATTGGGAGGCTGTGGAAGCAGATAAGTCATTTGTCAATACATCAAAATTTGGGTTATTAACATCACCGGTACCAAATAAACTGGCGTAAAGTTGGTCTACTTCATCACCAACTAATGCAGAAATATTTTGCGATAATTCGGTCAGGTTTTCGGAAGATTGAGACGAGTCTATACCAAGCTGCAACAGCACTGCATCTAGATCCTCTGTGAGGGTAGTATCCTGTTGCTCAGAATTTATTGTGAGTGGAGATGAAGTTTCTGGCAGGATTGCCTCCAGGGGTTGAGATGCAACTTTAGCAGCGATCTCGGTTGTTTCAGGCAATGATGGTGATATATCAGATTCTACCCTCAGCAAAGATGGCGGGGAAATAGGGGATTGTTGCTGTAAATGCTGGGTCAAATTGTTGAGAAAGCTGGCCATCAACTCTTCGCCTTGCATTCCCTTGCTATGCATTCTTGCCAGTGCTTGCGACAGTGATTCGTAATAAGTATTAATATTGCGCTGTAGTGCCTCAAAGACTACATTCACAGTTCCATCTAGTGATAATAGGCGTTGATCCAACTCCCTGGCTAGCTGGGTTAACTGCTCTACACGGTCTACTGATTCTAATAAAGGTTGAGTTACAGAGGTGGCGTGATTAGTTGCTTCTGGAGAAATGGCGGAATTTTCCCCCGGTTGTGCTAACAGTGGCGTTACAGTGGGCACCAGCCGATTCATGAGTACCTGTAAAAACTCGGTAATCATTTGATCTTGGTTTGTCAACTGTTGCGCTAAGGAGTAGTTTTGCAATCGCCTTTGCTCTAGTTGCCTAATTTCTTGCATGAGAGCGGCTCGCTCTTGCAATAGCCCTTCTAATTCCGATCGCAATGGCTGGATCAAGCTCGAAAATTCACTTTTTAATTGTCCGGCTGCAACAGGACTCTCTTCCTGATGGGATTCGAGCGGCGGTAGGGGATACTGGTTATAACCTCGCTCAACAAATTTTGTTAATAAAGGCGAACGCGGTTCTTCGGAAGAATTATTTGGGATATCGCTCTCTAATGCTTCTTTTTCTTGGAGCCTCACCAAGAAGTTGCGAATTCGTTCTAAAACTTCTTTAGGTTCCTGCCCCTGACCAGGCAGAAATCTAGACAAGCGCTTGCCACCACTGGCAAGTAAGTTGTCAATGTCTGCGATCAGCTTTTGAATTTCATCTGCACTGGAAGTCACTTTTATTACCTTACCTAAAAACGTATATCAACTAATGTGACAATTAATTTACAGTCACCGTACCCCTGCGAGGAAGTAAGCTCCCATCTGAGAAGTTTTGAGTGGCAAAAGCTTCTGCTTGGACTTGTGACTGTCATTATGTTATGGATTACTGGGAGTTGTGGCAATCTTGAGTCAGCGTTTGTTTAAGAAGCTTTGTTTTGCCGCTGATTGGTTGCCCATTTTTGAAAATGGACATGGGGAAACAAACTCTTTTTCTGGTATAATTGTACATCTTGATATCAATGCCGTAAGCGAAAATCAAGCTCATAGGTACACGTCGCAAAAGAAAGATTTATTTGAGTCTTGAGAATCATGACTCCCGCCCTTTGAGGGAATGCAAGACAATAGGACTATGATGTTCTCTTGGCTATTCGTGATTAATTGAGAAGCCCTGACCACACCGCCTAGCGGTTGGTGTGTGGTAGTTCATCATAATCAAGTTTGCAGTGCAGCTAGCCCTTGAGCAATATAACTGTCGGCTATAAACTACTTTTTGCAAAACTTTTACCCCGTTTAAACTTATAGGTAAAGATTATTTTAGAAAAAGGTTCTTGTCGTATTCTTATGTAGCATAGTTTAGTTTTCTCTTTTAATAGGGAGCTGTGCTTTGATGACTAAGGCTAGAAATGGCGCTCTTGTTTGTTGTGTGTACATAGCAGCTTCAATAAAAATGTCGTAATGGAAGACCGATATAGCTTGCAAGCACAGGCTAATCCCTGGATGATCACCTCCGCTCCCTTTTTTCAAGGGTTGCCAGAACCTGCTGTGGAATCAGCCCTTATCCATCTTGTTACCCGCACTCACCCAGCCAATCAGGTTATTCTGCTAGAAAATGACTGGGGTGGTTCTGTGTATTTTATTATGGACGGATGGGTCAAAATCCGCACCTACAATCTGGAAGGAAAAGAGGTAACGCTGAATATTCTTGGTAAAGGGGAATTATTTGGTGAGATGGCGGCGTTAGATGAAGTTCCTCGCTCCACAGATGTGATTACCTTAGCCCCAACAGTAATTGGCAGTATGCCTGCTCAGGATTTTGTCAAGTTACTTCAAATAGAACCCTTGGCTGGAGTTCGATTGGCGCAATTAATGGCACGACGTTTGCGGCAAGTAAATCGCCGATTGCGTCTGCGGGAATCTGATAGCCAGTCACGAGTGGCAGATACGTTGCTATTTTTGGCAGAAGGACAGGGAAAAAAAGGGCAAACAGGAACCGAAATCCCCAATTTACCTCATCGAGAATTGAGTAGTTTGAGTGGACTAGCACGGGAAACTGTGACACGAGTATTGACAAGGCTAGAAAAAAAAGGCTTGATTAAACGGGATCAAGACACTATTTGTATTCCCGATTTGTCAGCCTTGGAAAGAATGATAGTTTAAGAACTTGTCAAATATGAGTATTTTAGATTCTCTGCCAGATGAACCGGAGGAAGAACCATCAACTGAATCTTCAACTCCCCACAATCATTGGTTAGACAAAGAACAACAGTTAATGCCTCCTCAACTCAAGGCTGATGCGCCGTTGAGGATGGTAGAAACGGCATTTTTAGCTAGTACTGCTAGCTTAATTTGGTTTATTAATTTCTATTTTCCCTTGGGCCCAGTTTTACGGATATTTTTTCCGGTTCCCATCGCTCTAGTTTATCTGCGTTGGGGCAAGCGTGCGGCATGGATGGCAGCACTCACCTCTGGGTTACTGCTGACTGTACTGATGGGGCCAGCCCGTAGTTTGCTGTTTGTCATGCCCTACGGGTTTATGGGCGTGCTTTTGGGAGCAACATGGTATCGTCGTCGTGTTCCCTGGATTGTTTCTATCACCTTGGGTACGCTGTTGGGTACTTTGGGGGTCTTTTTTAGACTGTGGCTGCTGTCTGTTTTGTCCGGTGAAGACCTGTGGATTTATGTGATTACCCAAGTGACTGAGTTCATTGAGTGGGTATTTTTGAAGCTGAGTTTATTGGCGAGTCCCAGCGTATTTTTGATTCAAGTGGGAGCGATCGCTCTAATTTTACTCAACAACTTTATCTACCTTTTTGTGGTACACCTCGCAGCATGGTTTCTTTTTGACCGTCTGGGCAACCCGATTCCCCGTCCACCACGATGGGTACAAGTCCTCATGGATTATGAGGGATAGTCATTTGTCATTTGTCCTTTGTCCTTGGTTAAATAATTAGTCCTAACTAATTCCCAATGCCCAATTCCCAAATTCGTATTTATACCCAAAAAGAACAAGGTGAAGAATGGCTACGACGATATCGTGGTTCTCTGCCCGTATTTGGATGTGTTTTAGGATTTACTGAAACTGGTTTAATTCCAGGGATTTCAGCAGCCGGTCGTACTCCAGAGGATCGAAAATATACCGCTTGTGCCGATGCCGAGTTTTTGTACTACGGCCCAGAACATAAGCCCCAACATCCTCTACCACCATTAGCGGCTGGGGCTTCACCTGTGCTGATTTCTCGCGCTGTTTTTGAGTCGCTAAAGATACCAGTTCATTTGTTTAATGCTGGTTTACCCCACCCTCCGGCTGTGCCATTAATTGACTTGGGTGGCGCTTCTGCTAAGTGTTTAAGTGGAGGCGCTGCTATGGAAATTACAACGGTACACCACTTGTTTAAACAAGGGCTACTTTGGGGAGAACGCCTTGCTGCCAATATGCAAGAGAGTTATGTGATTTTTGGTGAGTGCGTCGTCGGAGGTACTACAACTGCCCTGGCAATCTTAACTGCTTTGGGTATAGATGCTGCTGGAAAAGTTAACAGTAGCCACCCTATTTGTAACCACGGGCAAAAGTGGGCACTAGTGCAAGCAGGGCTAGAGAAAGCAGGGGACAGGGGGCAGGGGAGGCAGGGGGAGCAGGGGGAGATAAACTTCCAATCTAAAATCCAAGATCCAAAATCTAAAATCCGAAATTCTGTCGATCCTCTACAACTTGTCGCAGCCGTAGGCGATCCCATGCAGGTGGTCGTAGCTGGGATGGCGATCGCAGCTAGTCGTAGTTGTGGTGTAATGCTTGCCGGTGGGACGCAAATGCTGGCGGTTTATGCTCTGATGAGTGCGATCGCTCAAGCTTATGCCTTATCATGGCAACCAGAAGCAGTAGTTGTAGGCACAACCCGTTGGGTAGCAGAAGATCCTACTGGCGCTACAGTTGACTTAGCCCTCAGCTTAGAAAAAGGCAACTTGACTCAGAGTGGAACAACCCCTCCCCTATTAGCAACTGATCTCAGCTTTGCTGATTCTCGTTATCCTCAACTGAGAGCTTATGAGCAGGGCTTTGTGAAAGAAGGTATGGGTGCTGGGGCAGCTTGCATAGCCGCCCATCTTAGCCAAAATTGGCAGCAAGATAAACTTTTAGCAGCTATTGAATCTCAGCTTGAACGGCTAAGTACAGCATTTCATTAATTTTGTCAGGAATTTGCATCCCTCTGCGCTTTCTTAAAAACTTCCATTTGTTTCATAGTGAGGAATGCACTAAAAGCTTATTATCGTACACATCACACTATTACATATATTTACGTAATAGTGTGTTTTACTTTTCATCAATTTGATAGCTGGATTAGTTGCTTATACTTAAATATATGCCCACGAAACCATCACTTGATATTGAGCCTAAAGGCTTGACTTTCATACCTACAGGCATTTTTTAATTCGTTGAACTCAGGTTAAATTTAATGAATTCTTTCTCTAAGTAATTGTTCTTCCAAGGCAGCAATGCGATTGTATGCTGCTGTTAACTGCGCTGTTAGTCGTTGTATTTGAATTTCTGGTGTTATGTTATCTCCACTTTGACGATGCATATCTAGATAAATACCATCTGTTAGTACATCCTTGTGTTCCATTTCTGGATTTAAACTGATACGTCTGAGCTGATAGCCTCCAGCCGCACCATTTTCCTGATAATTATCCTTTGCTTGTGTATTGGCTATAGAACACTCTGAGAAAGTTTGAGTGACTTTAGCATCAAGTTGCTCAATTACTTGACAGAGGGCATCCAGTTTTTCGCTTAAAGTCAGGATCTGTTGCTGTAATAGCTCCATTTAATACCTTTATCCGTACATTTTCTATATGTTATTCAATTTACTCCCAACCTTAACGATACTTATGGATTATTTAAGTATTGATAACTTTTGGTGCAAATGTGACATTTAAATCATTATTTCTAAATGTAGGTAAAGTTAGACTACAAGTACCACTAATGAAATTTATGGAGATAAATTCACTTTTAGGTAGTAATTTGCTGATAAAGTTGCTATTTTGAGTCAAATATTCCAAATTATCGGTATTAACCACATAAAACTCCAATAATTTTCCAACTCCGCTTTTTCACCTAGTCAGCCTCTGGTGAATCTCTGCTTAATATTAGGTATAATCAAAAATTTTAAATCCAAAATCAATGGATCGACGGTCTTTTTTGCTCGGTACAAGCACACTGGCACTTTCACAACTGCTTTTTGGCTGTGGTGGAAACAGGCAGACGCAACTAAAAGTACAGTTATTAAAAGGTTCTATACCTGGTCAGGTGGTGAATCAGTTCCACAAAGGTTTGCAGCAACAGGTGCAGTTAAAGTTTGCCCCAGTCGAGCAGATAGAGGATTTATTTCAGCAATTACAAAATTGGCAGAAAAAACCAAAAGCTACTGATGAGCAAGGATGGAGTCGCTTTATACCCTTTAGGCAAGGTCAAAAAACGGCTGATGCAGACCTCGTGACATTGGGAGATTACTGGCTAAAAGCAGCTATTGAGCAGAAACTGATTCAACCACTCCAAGAGTTACAGGGAAACCAATTAAAGCAATGGTCTGCTTTAGATGAAAAGTGGAAAAAATTAGTAACACGCGACGACCAAGGTAACTTGGATACTCAAGGGAAGGTGTGGGGTGCGCCTTATCGGTGGGGTACCACGGTGATTGTTTATAACCGTGACAAGTTGCGAGAATTGGGTTGGACACCCAAAGATTGGAGTGATTTGTGGCGAGATGGAATGCAGCAACGCATTTCTCTACTTAATCAACCACGAGAAGTTATTGGTCTGGTCTTAAAGAAGCTAGGAAAATCTTACAATACAGAGAATCTTGACCAAGTACCAAACTTGGAAAAGGAATTACAGACATTAAACCAACAGGTGAAGTTCTACAGTTCCAATAACTACTTAGAACCTTTAATTGTGGGAGACACTTGGCTAGCGGTTGGTTGGTCAAGCGATGTACTGCAAGTTTTAGGACGTTATCCGCAACTTGGCGCAGTTATACCCCAGTCAGGAACAGCAATGTGGGCGGACTTGTGGGTGCGTCCCGCAGGTATTGATAAGGGTACTTTATCAGATCAATGGATTGATTTTTGTTGGCAACCAAGTACAGCTAAACAAATTTCGGTGCTGACTAAAAGTAATTCGCCAATTTCTACAAATATTGCCGCTTCCGACATCCAAGAACCATTACGGAGTTTGTTGCAGAGCGATCGCGAAGTTTTGGATAAAAGTGAATTTTTGCTTCCCTTACCGCCATCTGCAATAAAACAATACGAGTCTTTGTTCGCCAAAATGAAGGTTTAATTGAGAATTGGGCATGGGGCATTGGGCATGGGGCATTGGTTATTAATTATTCTCTTCCACTCACTCATCCCTCATTCTCTGCTCCCCTGCCCCCTGCCCCCTCTCACCTGCTTATCTAAACCATATTTGCCTCATCTCCCCACTCCCCACTCTCTAATTGTCTAGAGAGAACGCTGTAAGCCTATCTTGTTCTTAACAGTTGTTTGGATACTGCATAAAGCTGGACTTGTACTAAAGTTACAAGTGTAAGTTGCTAAGGGTTCCTTTTGATAGTTAAATACCCGGACATTGTAACCAAAGTTTCGTGCAGCGCTACCCAAGCGATTTACAAAGTCGTAGCGCTCTATATACTCTAGTAAGCTCCAAATTTGCTGATTTACGATCAAGTCTACTCGTGCAGGTTCCTTATCAGAAGCTGGATATGCTATCCAATTATCCAATAGCTTTCTCTCAGAGTTTTGTTGTGCCCACCATAAACTCGGAACAGTTAATCCTTGTGGATGAATTGTGTTAGCTGTGATTACATAGTCTTTTGGCTTGGTCAATAAATCTAGTTCTAAAGGCGCACTCGAAGGCGACGGTATCGCGTGGGTTTGTGCTAGCGAGGGCGACGGGATTAGTAAAGTGGTGAGGGCAATGGTTAGTAGTAATGAAAATGATGTTTGGCGATCACTGCGCCAACGCCTGCCGTAGGATGTCCAAAGGGCTGTAGGGCGATCGCACAATTTAGGTACATGCATAGCTGGTACTATATCGTAATTCGTAATGATGCTCTCTACGATACGCTGCGCGTAGCTTGCTTCTCCGTAGGAGTACGAATACTCGCTAACGTAATTCGTAATTAAGGCATAAGTCAAAACTCGCACAGTTTAAAGTTTAATGGCAACGATGCGAATTTTTCGATCATCTGTTGTCCAAGTTCCTTGTTAATACAGTGTTGGTCTCAGATATTCTTCAACGACGCGAATTACTTATATTTGTTGCTTGCCAGAAAGTCCTGTTAAAAAACTGCTGGCAAACATCTAAATCCAGTTTGCCATAACTGCTTCTGTTTCTGCAAAAGGAGTTGAATGAGCAAAAAGCATAGCATAAATTATATTGAAGCCTTGCCGTTATAAGAGACTGGCGTACTAACCAATACTAGCGAAATACCAAGGATTTATATCTTTGTGCAGAAATATTAATGCTTCTAAAGCGCTTTCCAAAGCTGTGGCGATGTGAGACAGAAAAAAGCTGAAAATTTTATAAAAACGTATTTTTAGTTTCAGTATCTTCTCAAGATTCAATTCGGATTGTTATAGAACTTAATAGAAGGTATTTGGTTAAAACTAAATAGTTTCATTTGATACAAATGCTAATGCTTTTTGGGTTGAATTGTCCTTAAATTGAGTGCTTCTCTACAGCGCGAATTACTCGTCTTTATTTGTCCATTGCCTCCGTCCCTTCGGAGTGAGTGCCCCTTCCTTAAACAAATCCGAGAGGTCGTTGGTGTTCGGTGAGTTTGCATCACCCAAAAACTTGCCGTCTGGTGTGTATACACCGAAGAGTTCCTCCCAGCTCTTCAGGTCGGACGAGTGGGTATAATTTACGAAGCTTTCATAGGCGTTACCCTTGGCCAGAGGTGAGATCACGATTTCCTCTATGGTGTGGCTAAAGTCATTCTGGTTAGTACCTTCAGTCTCATCCCACCAGATCACAATCGCGCCACCGTCCTTGTAAGCAGCCGAGGACATAATCTGCGGAATAATCTTGGACAGAAAGTTGTCACCCTGTGCAATTGCGGCCAGATCGCCTGTGTAATGCACCCCATTATAGTCAAAGCCATCTTTCAACGCAGTGTGTGAATCATTGAATTGGTCTGGTGTAATCAGGGTGTAACTAGCAACTTTATTATGAGCAAGGTCTTCTTCTAATTGTTGCAATGGTGCATATTTAGATGCTAGGGGGTTTGCTGCTGTTGGGTCGTTACCGCCGTTGGTGTCAGTAAAAAACAGATGACCATCGTGTTTGGTAGCAAAATTATATTGATGGCTACCGTTGTAGGGGTTAGTGTAATCAGGTGATGTACCACTGAAGCTGCTCAGAGGGACAGTCCACTGGTCTTGAGGTAGAACTGTGTTGGTAAGTAGACCATTAGCATTTTTTGCTAGGTTAATGTCTTCTTGGTAGGATTTCCAAGAGATACCAGCCCGATCGAGTAAAGCGCTGAGATGGAGTGTAGTATTTTGGTTAGTGCCGCCTGGATTTTTGAAAGGGTCATTATCGTTAAGCACGCCGAAGTTATCGCCGGCTTCTTGCCAAATATAGTTTGGCTCGGATGGGTGGATGCTGGGGTTATTGCCAGACGGTGTAGCTAGGACGTTATGGTAAGCACCAGCGTAGGAGACCTGAGCAGCATTCGGATTTCCGGGGGTTATGAGGCTGTTCTGATACGGGGCTGCGGAACTGCCGAATATCTGGTTGGGTGCTTTTGTGTCACTGCTTGGTTGCGTGAAGTTATGGTTTTCCATATCTATGACGAAGATATGTTTGAGGGTTCTGCCTTTTTCGACCCTTTGGCCATTTTCGATCCCTTCAATGTTTTGCGCCACTGCCGCCTGTGCGCTTAGAAAGCTCCCAGCCAAAAATGCAACGGGAAGAAGCACCCACTTAAATAGATGTATTTGCATTGATGTTTACAAAATGAGGTAAGCCTCACGAAAATACTGCTATTGGTTTAAGCACTAGTTATTCAAGTTTTAAGGAGATATTAACAGTTTAGTTATTTGGTGATTTAGAAAAGCCGTTCTGCTTTTTTGAGCGAGAGTACTGAGTTCCGTTAGCGGTAGCGGAGCGTTTAGTCTGTGTTTCGTCTTAGAGTTAAAAGACTGCCCACTTTAATTTGCTTAGAACTCAGCAGTGAGTGCGGTTAAAGTCCCAATGGGCCACGAGTTACGCCCAATTGATTTTGCAGTTTTAACTCGCGCCATAGTTGGGAACCTGTAATTTCACCTTGCAATAATTGACGATAGCGATGTATTATTTTGGTCACTTGGTCAGGGGTTTCATTTACAAACTCGATACGAAAGTGACGTAATCCCAACTCTATCAGACGTTGTACGTACTCGGCTCCAGTTTGGGCTGTGCCGTTAAATACAGTGTTGCGACAACCTACATCTGCCTTGAGGACATGTTCGCTGCCTACACGATCTTTTAATTTTACTTCCTGCTTTTCACAAGGTCGCCCACAGTTAGTATGATCTGTACCTGTCGATAGAAAAGCACAGAATACGCAGTGTTCCATGTGGAACATCGGTATATGTTGATGGATTGTCACCTCAAACCACTGGGGTGGACAACTGGTGAGCAGGTCTTGTAGTTGGGCAATATTCAGGTCATAAGATGCCGTCAGCCGTTCTAAAGCAAAGCGTTGCTGAAAGTAGTCTGCCGTCAAGGGATTAGCAACGTTGAGCGAAAAATCTCCAATACAACGGTCTTGAGCAAAGAATTGCAGTTGGTCATAGTTCCGTATCAGATAGCCATCTGCTTCACAGGCACGTACCTGCTGCAAAATCCAATTTTCACCCGGTTTAGTAATTCGGGGTGGTGCAACCCAGATTGTGGGGAGTGCTGAGTTATCAGTTAAAAGTGAAGAATTGTCTGCTTTGTTTTTTTGCTGTTGTTGGCGAACCATTTGCACCGCTTCTCGGTAGGCGCGGGGATCTTCAAATTCACAGTAAAGTGTTTCAATCCCAGCTTTGAGAGCGGCTTGGAGTTGCTTGAGGTTTCGTACTAAGACGATGAGTGAGGGAGATGTAGCTTTAGCTTCCCGCAGGGTAGGAGAAGAGGAAGATGAGGAGGGGAGTAAATCTTGGAAAGAGACATCAGAACGTAATTGCCAGCGTTTAGGTTGACTTCGCAATTCTTCCAACTGCACCACAATTTCGCGCCGCATCCGGTTCAACTCACTTACGGGCAGCATAAGGGAAGTGCTGAGGTGGTTGGTTAGTTTTTCCAAAGAGAAAGGCGTGTTACCGAGACGACCGAATTGTTCTTGTAAACGTTCTGTATCTAAGGGTTTAGTGTGCGCCTCCACCAGAGAAATTGCAGATTCTACCTGGACAATATTACCGAGTCCATCGCGCGCGATCGCAATCAATGGCTGACCAATTTCTCCATAAGCCTCAACATCAATGGGACGCTGAAATTGTGGGTTCTCACCTGCAAAACTTTGACGCAGTTGCTTATCAAGTTCGGGATCGCTGGTTTTCCAAATGCGATCGCCTATATGCACTCGGCGCAGGTTCAAGTTATTTCGCCCAAAGGTCAGCATTGCTTCTTTACCCTTAAACACCACAGCATAAACCCGGCCGCCTTCTTCCTTCGCTTCTGGATGACCGCAGTCAAATACAATTCCATCCCCTGGTTTTACAGGCGCTTCCAGTTTGACTGTTACCTGTTCGTTGTGGATGCGGGTAACTTCACCTAAATAAACCCCACGTTTTTTACCAAAGCGGGCGTGAACTAGTTCTTGATTATTAATCCCGCCAAACCAACCTGTGTAGAGTCCGCGAGAAAATGCCATCTCTAGGTTGTAGTGTTCTTGATTAAGTGGAAGATCCCCCCAACCCCCCTTAACAAGGGGCGCTATTTTCCCCCCTTTTGAAGGGGGGCTAGGGGGGATCTCCTCCATCACCCGATCTAGCGCTTGCCGATAAACGCGGGTGACATTAGCAACATACTCTGGAGCTTTCAAGCGACCTTCAATTTTGAGACAAGTTACTCCTGATTTCACCAAATCGGGCAAAACATCTAAGCCTGCTAAGTCTTGAGGACTAAGTAAATATTTGCGTTCTTTTAAATTTACAATTTCCCCATCGGCGATTAAATCGTAGGGCATTCGGCAAGCTTGGGCACATTCACCTCGGTTAGCAGAACGTCCGCCTAAAGCCTCGCTAGTCAAACACTGACCGGAATACGCCACGCACAAAGCACCGTGAACAAAGACTTCCAAGGGCAGCGAAGTTTCTTGTTGGGCAATCTGCTGCTGAATTTTATTGATTTCTTGAAGAGAACATTCACGCGCCAGCACCACCAATTGACAGCCGAGAGACTTGGCAAATTCCACCCCAGCCGCACTAGTGATGGTCATTTGGGTGGAAGCATGGATGGGAAAATCGGGCGAGAGGTGACGGATGAGACGACAAATTCCTACATCTTGAACAATGACGGCATCCACACCTGCGGCAATAATTGTGCGGAGATATTGCTGTGCTTCTGCTAGTTCTTTGGGAAATATTAGTGTGTTGACGGTGACATAACCCTTTACGCCGCGACGGTGCAGAAATGTCATCAATTGAGGTAAGTCTGCCTCAGTAAAATTTTCTGCCCGCATTCTGGCGTTGAAACGATCTAAACCGAAGTAAATCGCATCTGCCCCATTTTCCACAGCAGCTTTAGCACAGTCCCAATTACCTGCTGGCGCAAGTAGTTCAGGACGTTGAAGGGAGAGTTGGGGGCGATCGCTTTTCATCAGATTTAGGGAAAGTTAACTAGCACCATAGTGATTTTATCTAAGTTTGTGGGGGAGGGTGCGATCGCTCTTTTGTATAGAACGAGCGATACACCAAAATAATTCCTGGGAATACTGAGATTAAGTCTATGTTGGCAACAACTATGGTTAATCCTTTTACTCAGCGACCAGAACCACATTTGTTTAAGGGAGGAAATGCCTCAGATTATGAGGTAGTCGAAGGTGAAGCAGGTACTTGGTGTACCCGCTATAGAGCAAGTGGAGAGACAATTCAATCCGTTAGACCAGCTACTGATATGTTTAACATTGCTAATTTGGGAGTAAATATACTCAATCTTGGTGTCGGCATTTACAATTCTGTCCAACTTCACAAGATCAAAAAGAAATTAGACCGGAATCAAGAGCAGGTTCAATCATGTGTTGAGAAATTAGACAGAAATAATGAACAAATTCAAACTTGCTTTAACAGTATTAAAAATGCCCTGACTGTTCAACACCGCACTCTTGAATTATTAATTTGTAATCAGTGTAATTTAGCACAGCAAATGAATATTCTCCGTGAGGAGATGCGTACAGGTTTTCAAAATATTGTAGAAGAAGTTAAAGATTTAGAAGCCCGTAGGCGTAGAGAAGAGTTTGAGACTCGAACCTTTAAATTACTCAAAACCTATGAACGATTTACTTATATACTGCCCGAATTATTAGAAGCAGATCAACTTATTGAAAGAGCTGAGGATTTAGAAGCTTGGCTGCGAACTCAACTTAATCGTATTGATATAGGCAAACCGGAAAGATTACCACTAATGGTAGCTCTTGCCTTTAGTGTCAGAGCAAAAGCTGATGCCTTTGAAGCTAAAGGAGGAGATTACACAAGTTTTGCTACTAAAGATATTGGTCTACTAATAAATCAATTACGTGATGAGATTCGCGCATTTTGCGAGGGACGCAGTTTATATACTCTTGGAGTAGAAATGCCAGAAATACTCTACCAGTATGCCTTTTTGAACCGAAGTCTTTGCAGAGGGTATGAATTTCAGAAAAAAGCCAAGCAAGTTGATTCTGAATTTATTTTTTCAGAGGAGGAGTTGAAATGGGATGATGGAATGCAGGAATTAAGAGAATTATTTAGACCTAACATTGAACATACTCAATTCTTAGGTGGAAACCAAGATATTAAACTAAATACTCTAGCAGACTATGATTGGTACATACGTTTTGCAAATCAAGATAGATTAACTTTCAACGTTCACTCTCATCCCTCAATAAAACTCTCTGACATCCTGCAAAATATAGGTCATCCAGAACCTCAGACAGGGGGAATTAGAAAAACTACACTCAATACTCTTATGGTTTTTGCTCTGCCTGAAACAATAAATAATATTTCCCAGCTTATACAAAACGAATTTGAGTTAGAAAATTTCCCTAAACTTCGTGGTTTAAACAATTTAGATATACAGAAATAATAAATGAGCGATCGCTAAGTATGGTTATTCAATGGTCAAATGAGGATAAGTGCTACTTGGTATACTTACCGGAATTCCTTTGGCAGCAATTCCATACTCATGGCAAAAGTTATGAAGTTTAAATAACTCCCTAGACAGAGGAAGCGTCTAAAACGATTATTTAGCATTCCAACATATACTAGTAACGTATATTTGACTAGAATTAAAGTGTTATAGTGATTATCGTTTGGATACCATCTACGGTAGGGGTTTACGGAAGTGCGCCTCTACGAAAGACATCGCAATTTAGCTATAAGTTAATATTTACCGTTTTACGGGTATTAGAAAAATGAGGTTTAAAGACTGGGCGACTAGGGTGTTACTAATCTCGCTGATGTTCATGGCTGTGATTGTAGTGCTGCTAATTGGGCGAGCGACAAAATTACACAATAATCCAATAACATCCCATGTATCTAATCCACGGGTTATGGCCTTCAGTCAATATCCGCAGGTGCAATTCCAATCAGCGAAAGAGCCAGAGAAAAAATCTCAACGTGTTATCAAGTCCCCAGTCAAGACTAACAAGCCTGTATCAAGGTACATAACTACTCAAGCTTTTGCAAAGTACAGACCTAGTTATCAAGTTGCTTCGGTTGATCCAAGTAACTATGGAGAACGGTACGCCCAAGATGCTAATGGTATACCTCTTCACAATCAACCGATTATCGTCCTCCATGAAACTGGTTATTCTGCTTCCAGCGCGATTAATTTCTTTCAAGTAGCCCATAACGATGAAAGTGTACAGGCAAGTTACCACGCTTTAGTCAAGTTAGATGGAACGGTGGTTTATCTAGTACCGCCAGAAAAGCGGGCTTTTGGTGCAGCTAACTCAGTATTTGAGAGTCCACAGGGATTGGAAACTGTGCAGACTAATCCAAAGTTACCTGCGTCTGTGAATAATTTTGCTTACCACGTTTCTTTGGAAACACCGCCAGATAGTTATGACAGTAATAGCCAACAAACCCATAGCGGCTACACGGAGGCTCAATATAAGTCTCTTGCTTGGTTAATTGCTCAAAGTCAAGTTCCAGACTATCGAATTACTACCCATCATCTCGTAGATCGTTCTGGTAAAAAAGTTGACCCGATAAATTTTGATGGTAATAAATTTCTGAGTTTACTTAATACTTTTCGTCAAGTTAGACCAATTTATAGAGCTAGTAAATAATTTATTCGTAATGGCGTGGCAAGGCTAAAATAGTGCATTAGACGTAGATTGGGTGAAGCGGAGCGCAAACCAACATATATCAGAATGTTGGGTTACGCAAAGCCTCCACCCAACCTTGTATCTTAGAAAGAGTAGTAGACCGTCCCAACCTTGGTCAAGAAAGACCGCTTTGTAGCATGGGTCACTACAATAATCTCTTTGACAGAACTCGAACAGTCGCCAGGGGCAAAAATTTAAATACTGATGTTTAGATTATACAGTCCGTATCGTGCAAGGATGAGTGTAATCAAGGGGATAAGAATCAACTATAACAAACACAATCCGTGAGAGTGAAATATGGAAAATATTGCTCAATGGGTAGGTATTGATGTGAGTAAAGCCACATTAGATGTTTATATCCGTCCTCTGGGTAAAGCTATGATTGTGGCAAATACAGAATCAGAAATATCAAATCTAGTGGAGCTACTCTTATCCTATAGTTTAAATCTGATTGTACTAGAAGCAACCGGAGGATTAGAAACTGAACTAGTAATCCAATTGCAAGCTGCACTTTTACCAGTAGCATTAATTAATCCCCGTCAAGGACGAGATTTTGCGAAAGCTACGGGTAAGCTGGGCCAAAACTGATGCCATTGATGCACAAATATTGGCACATTTTGGCGAAGCGATGAAACCCCAAGTTTTAGCCATTCAATCCGAAATGGCGCGTCAATTATCGGAATTAATTAGTCGCAGACGACAATTAGTGGAGATGCAGACAGCCGAAAAGAATCGCCGCTCACGCACTCGTGGTCAAGCCTTGGCAGATATTGAGGCTCATATTGAATACCTGGAAGAACACCTCAAACAACTCAATCAAAAAATTGCCGAATTGACGCAAAACAATCTTCAATGGATTGATAAAGTTAATTTACTTAAAAGTACTCCTGGTATTGGTCAAGTAATTTCGACAACTCTGGTTTCGGATTTACCAGAACTGGGTCAACTCACTGCCAAACAAATTTCTCGCTTAGTTGGTGTTGCACCAATTAATCATGATAGTGGTCAACACAAAGGTAAGCGCATGATTAATGGCGGTCGCGCTCATGTTCGTGCCATTCTTTATATGGGTGCTGTTGTTGCTATGCGTCATAATCCGGTTATAAAGGCCTTTTATGAGCGCCTCGTCGAACGTGGTAAATCGAAAAAATTAGCTCTCACTGCTTGCGTTCATAAAATGTTAGTCATTCTAAATGCAATGGTTCGAGATAATTTGCCTTGGCGTGTAACTGACAACTTACAACCCATTGCCAACGCTTAATCACAACTCAACGTTTTTATACTTTGGAATAGTCCCCCCGATGATCCCATTGCGGCATTTGGGTCAACTTTTTATGCTCTTTTTTATCTCCACGGGAAATCCAGCAACTGGGGAAGATTCTGCGGCGAAGCGGAGTGGCTGGTGCGGGCTGCTACCATCTTAACCAAGAGCCACAAGTCTTTTTGCCCGTACCAGCCACCGCAGAATCTAGCGCTGCGTTCCCCAGTTGCGTCAATGTTAAGAGTCCCGGTTTTTTGTTAACGTTCGCTTGACTTTTAAGACAGTCGCTACAATTTTTTTGCAACATTTTAGTCTTGCCACGCCACTACAAAATTTATTGAACCACGCTATTTGCTAAAGCTATATATTTGCTGCTTTTCCAGGCGATCGCTAATCGATGAAGGTAGTGTACCATCCGAGAATGTCTGCCGATCTAGTTGGACTTGTAAATTACTTAAGGGATCACAACCAGAAGAAATCAGAAATTCTAGTTTCTGGATGTATGGCAAGGTTGCGAGGTTATCCAGAATTTGGAAGATAGCCTGTATATAAGGATGGCCACTTTGTTGATACCAATCACAGCTAGCAACTTTTGCTTGATCAAAACCCAAGTGTACTGTCAAAGATGGCTCGTCAAATATAGCGATCGCTAATGGACGCGCTTCTTCTTGCAACAATAAATCATTACTTTTCGCTAAATGTCGCAGTTTCTCTAAGCGTTCATAACGTTCTGTCACAGCTTCCGGGTCATCTTGCCAATGGATTGCTACTGTCACCAGATAAGTCTGTAACAGCATGTGACCCAGCTTTTTCGCCTTTGTCGCTAGGTAATAAGAATTGTAGTCGGTTGCTTCAATTAACAATGGCACGCGATCGACTACTTCCAAGCCGTAACCTTTAACTCCAGCAATCTTACGGGGATTATTGGTAATCAAACGAATCTTTTTGATGCCCAAATCCATCAGCATTTGTGCGCCCATCCCGTAGTCTCGCAAGTCAGCAGGAAATCCCAAACGCTCATTTGCTTCAACTGTATCCAGTCCCATATCCTGCAACGAGTAGGCTTTTAGCTTGTTAATCAAGCCGATGCCCCGCCCTTCTTGACGCAGGTATACAACTACACCTTGACCAGCAGCCTCAATCATCTTCAGGGCAGCTTCTAACTGCATCCGACAATCGCAGCGCAAAGAACCCAAAGCGTCACCAGTTAAGCATTCTGAGTGCATCCGCACCATTACTGGCTCATCTTTAAAGTTATCTGGATCTCCTTTGACAATTGCAACGTGTTCTGTATTATCCAGGGTATGGCGGTAGGCGTAAATTTCAAACTGGCCGAATTGACTAGGCAGCTTGGTAATCACCTCACGATACACCAGGCGATCGTGCTGTAGGCGATAGCTGATTAAATCCGCAATACTAATTATTTTTAAATTGTGACGTTTGGCATATTCAAATAATTGCTGCAACCGCGCCATTGAACCATCGGGGTTTTGAATTTCACAAATTACCCCAGCTGGATATAGCCCTGCTAGTCGAGATAAGTCTACAGCTGCTTCCGTATGCCCTGCGCGTTTGAGTACACCCCCAGCTTTTGCCCGAATGGGGAAAATATGACCAGGACGACGTAAATCGGTAGGTTTTGTGGCTGGATTGAGAGTAACCTGGATAGTGCGGGCACGATCTTCTGCTGAGATGCCAGTCGTGACACCCAATTCTGGGCCAGCATCAATGCTAACAGTGAAGGCAGTTTGGTTCGTGTCTGTAATGTTGCTTACCATCAAAGGTAAGTCTAGCTCGTCTAAGCGATCGCCTGTCATTGCCAAACAAATCAGCCCTCTAGCTTCCACCGCCATGAAATTAATCGTGTCGGGTGTCGCAAATTGGGCAGCACAAATTAAGTCGCCTTCATTTTCTCTATTTTCATCATCTACCACTACAATTACACGACCAGCTTTTAGGTCTGCTAAAGCGGCATCAATCGAATCAAATTTAAAAGCTTGGGTAGGATTAGGCTGTGACACAGAAAGATTTCCAGCTACCAACGTAAATTTTTTTTACAATTTCTTCTTTTAGATTGTAGCTCCTTTATAAGGCAGAGAAGTAGACTAGCAATGATTTGATAACAGGGCAAAAATTTTTGCCGTTCAAAATGGGAATTTAAAGTGCAGCGACAGCCAAGGATGAACAAGATAAGGGGGACAAATGGCATTAAGATAAGCGCAAACCCTTGATTTAACTGGCTTTTGAGTGTGGGGAGTGTGGGGAGTGTGGGGGGTAAGACTTCTTCCCCATCCTCCCACACCTCCCACACCTCCCTCAAACAAAGGTTTCAGGTTTTCTTAGTGCCATTCATAAGGGGGGACAAATAGAATATTTTGTCACTTCGCCGCGTCTTCTTACTTTCCGTCCGAAAAAAGTAGAGGGGTTTTAGGTGTTTTGTACGCTAAGAGTCTAGTCGCTGATATTGTTGATAGCTGAGAACGAATTAACTATTCATGGGATAAGGATTTCAGATCATGGGCAAATTTAGACGCGTACCCGTTGGGATTGTTGGCGCGTCGGGCTATGGCGAAGTGCAGTTAGTACGGCTACTGATGGATCATCCAGAAGTCGAACTGGTTTATTTAGGTGGTGAGAGTGGTATCGGTAAATCCTTTGGGGATTTGTACCCGCATCTGGCTCATGCCACTAATCTACCAATAGAAGCGGTAGAACCAGAAATAATTGCTCATCGCTGTGAAGTAGTTTTCCTGTCTTTACCAAATGGTCTGGCTTGCCAAATCGCGCCCAAACTATTAGAAAAAGGATGTAAAGTGCTGGATCTGAGTGCAGACTATCGGTTCAGGGATTTGACAACTTATACAAATTGGTATGGCATTGAGAGAAGCGATCGCACCATTGCAGCTACAGCAGTTTATGGATTACCAGAACTTTATCGCGATCGCATTGCCGAAGCTCAACTTATTGGCTGTCCTGGTTCCTATCCCACTGCTAGTCTCCTTGCACTTTCGCCACTCTTAAAGCAAGGCTTAATCGTCCCAGAAACAGCTATTATCGATGCCAAGGCTGGCACATCTAGCAGTGGACGGCAACCTCAAACCAACTTATTACTATCTGAAGCAGATAATTCCATCGCAGCTTTCAATATCGGCCGTCACCGTCATACCCCAGAAATTGAGCAAATTTGCAGTGACTTAGCTGGTCACGAACTGATGATCCAATTTACACCGCATCTTGTCCCAATGGTACGCGGGATTTTGGCAACGGTATATGCCAAAATGAGCGATCCCGGTCTAGTGCGAGATGACTTAATCACAATTTTCTCAGCCTTCTACCGCAACTCTCCTTGGGTAAAAGTCTGCGGTAGCGGCATTTATCCCCAAACCAAATGGGCTAACGGCAGCAATCTTTGTTACATCGGCGTAGAAGTTGACTCGCGCACAGGTCGGGTGATTGTCATGTCGGCAATTGACAATCTAATTAAAGGGCAGGCGGGTCAAGCGATTCAATGTCTAAACCTAATGATGGGCTGGGATGAAACTTTGGGGTTGCCCAAGTTGGGGTTTTATCCTTAATTAGGGGAAAGGGGACAGGGTACAGGGGACAGAAAATACCTGTAACCTGTAACCTATTCCCTATTCCCTACTTCGGCCCTAAACCCACAGCACCAGCATAAACGGCGCGATCGCCTAGTTCGTCTTCAATTCGCAGCAAGCGATTATATTTTGCTACCCGTTCGCTGCGACAGAGGGAACCTGTTTTGATTTGACCGGCACGGGTTGCTACAGCTAAATCAGCGATCGTTGTATCTTCGGTTTCACCAGAACGATGGCTAATTACTGAACGGATGCTATTACGAGTTGCCAAATCAATCGTTTCCAAGGTTTCGGTGAGAGAACCAATTTGATTGAGTTTAATCAAAATGGCGTTAGCGGCTTTTTCTTGGATGCCTCTTTGCAAACGAGTAGCGTTCGTTACAAACAAATCATCCCCTACCAATTGCACCCGCGAACCTAACTTCTGGGTCAGCAATTGCCAACTTTGCCAATCTTCTTCATGTAAACCATCCTCAATTGAGACAATTGGGTATTGGTCAACAAGTTGTCCTAAATAATCGATAAACTCAGCTGGGGCGTGAGGTTTACCATCGTAAACATACTGGCCATTTTTGTAAAATTCGCTAGCTGCAACATCTAAAGCTAAAGCTACTTCTTCTCCTGGCTTGTAACCAGCTTTTTTAATGGCAGCAACTAGCAGTTCCAAAGCCACCTGATTAGATTCTAGGTTCGGGGCAAAGCCGCCTTCATCGCCTACACCAGTAAGCAAACCCTTTTCATCTAATACCTGGCTGAGGGTAGCAAACACTTCTGCACCCCAGCGCAATGCTTCCCGAAAAGAAGTTGCGCCAATTGGGACAATCATAAACTCTTGAAAATCCACGTTATTTGATGCGTGTGCGCCACCGTTAATTACGTTCATCAACGGCACTGGGAGCAAATTCGCTAAAGGGCCACCCAAATAGCGATATAGAGGAATATCTAGAGATTCAGCACCTGCTTTAGCTGCTGCTAAGGAAACCCCCAAAATCGCATTCGCGCCCAAACTGGATTTGTTAGGAGAACCATCTATGGCGATCATCGTCCGGTCTAGGAGTTCTTGGTTGAGGGCATCCAAGCCTATTAATTTTGGTGCAAGTGCTTCTTTGACGTTTTTTACTGCCTTGAGTACGCCTTTGCCCCCATAACGGCTTTTATCGCCATCACGCAGTTCGTGAGCCTCAAAAGTGCCTGTGGAAGCACCACTGGGAACCTGCGCTAGTCCGACAACACCATTGGCTAAATGCACTTCGGCTTCAATTGTTGGTCTACCGCGTGAATCAAGAATTTCACGGGCTGCGATCGCTTCAATTGCAGTGTCTAAAAATTTACTCATCTGTACTTTATCCTTTATTCGAGTGTGTTACGCACCCAGTCCAGTTGCCTAACCCAATCGCTAGCTTATGCTGTTAAGAGACTTTATTGGCTGAGATTAAAGAAGATTTCCATTATATGGATCGGGAACAACACCAAAAATGGGTAAGGGAATGTTTATTTGATCGAAACAGAATTCAGGAGTCAGGAGCCAGAATTCAGTTGGGTATTCTGTGCGACTGGTGGATAGCGCAGCGTTAGCGAGTCCACGATAGCAAAGCGTTAGCGAGTCTTTTAGCGTCGCGTCTTGCATTCTGACTCCTGTTAGCGGTAGCGGGGCGTTTAGCCCATTCTGACTTCTGAATTCTTCTTCAATTTTTCCCTGATGGCATTTCTCCTGAAGACTGTCAGCTAGGTAAAATGTTTGCAGAGAATAACACTAAATCAATTACACAGAAAAGGTCAATATGCGATTACTACATACAATGCTACGGGTAGCAAATCTGGAAGAGTCGTTGAAGTTCTACTGTGAACTTTTGGGTATGAAATTACTGCGCCGAAAAGATTATCCAGGGGGAGAATTTACCCTGGCTTTTGTGGGCTATGGTGACGAAAGCGACAACGCAGTAATTGAACTAACCTACAACTGGGGTGTGGAAAAATATGAATTGGGTAATGCTTACGGTCACATTGCCCTTGGAGTTGATGATATTTACGCTACCTGTGAAGAAATCCGCAATCAGGGCGGTAAAGTCGTGCGCGAACCAGGGCCGATGAAACATGGTTCGACAGTAATTGCTTTTGTGGAAGATCCAGATGGGTATAAAATTGAACTGATTCAACTAGGATCTCAAGGTTCGGCAGCCAAACAGGAATCACAAGAGCAACTTGTGAGTCAGTAATTCTTATAAGTGAACTACCCCGCCGTAAGACGGACGGAGCTTCCCAATTCATCGGGAACAGCCTCCAGAAATTTGTAGTTCTATTGGTCTGACATTCCCTCCAAGGGCAGGAGTCCTGGTTCCTAAGACCCAAACCTTTCTCTTGCGACACATACCTATCCAGCTTGGTTTTCGCTTACGGCATTGGTGGTCAAGATAATCCAAAGCTTATCAGAAAATTTTGGTGCTTCGTCATACATCCGCTATTGTTTTTGTTTACACAAAAAAACAATAGCGGATGCAATCCTTAGTACCCGCTTACAATCCCCACCTTATGAGTACATTGTTCGCGTTAGCGTCTCGCAGAGAAAGTGGGGACTTCCCCGACACGTTAAATTAGAAAATAGGTAGTAGATTAAACTATCACCAAATTACCATTCCTAAATTGCCACTGGAGATACACACGGATATACGCTGAGAATGTTTGGATAATTAGGGACTGGGGACTAGGCACTAGGAATTAGTGACTAAGTAAAAGTTTTTCCAATCCCCAATATCCAGTCCCCAATGCCCAATCCCTAAACTAAAAATCAAAATTCCAAAATTATAAAGATGCAACCTACAGATCCGAATAAATTTACTGATAAAGCCTGGGAAGCAATTGTTAAATCTCAGGATATAGTCCGTGCTTATCAACAACAGCAACTAGATGTTGAACATTTAATTATTGCCCTGTTAGAAGAACCCACTAGTCTAGCAATACGTATCCTGGCTCGATCTGAGGTCGATCCAATCCGCTTTCAACAGCAGTTAGAAGCCTTTATCCAACGTCAGCCCAAAGTTGGTAAAAGCGATCAGCTTTATCTTAGCCGTAGTTTAGATGTTTTACTAGATAAAGCTGAGGAAGCTAGAGTCAGGATGAAAGACTCCTACATTTCCGTAGAACATATACTTTTGGCTTTTGCTGAAGACGATCGCATTGGACGAAAGATCCTCAAAAGCTTTAGTGCGGACGCAGCTAAACTAGAAGCTACTATCAAAGCCGTTCGCGGTAGCCAAAAGGTAACAGATCAAAGCCCAGAATCGCGCTATGAAGCCTTACAAAAATTTGGTAGAGATTTAACAGAACAGGCAAAAGCTGGAAAACTCGACCCGGTAATTGGGCGAGATGACGAAATTCGGCGGGTAATTCAAGTATTATCTCGTCGGAGCAAAAATAACCCAGTCTTGATTGGTGAACCTGGCGTAGGTAAAACTGCGATCGCAGAAGCTTTAGCACAACGGATGGTAAACGGTGACGTTCCCGAATCTCTGAAAAACCGCCAACTGATCTCTTTAGACATCGGTAGTTTGATTGCTGGGGCAAAATTGCGAGGAGAATTTGAAGAACGCCTGAAAGCTGTCCTCAAAGAAGTTATGGACTCTAACGGCCAAATTGTCCTATTTATCGACGAACTACATACCGTAGTCGGTACAGGTTCCAGCCAACAAGGGGCTATGGATGCCGGAAATCTGCTCAAACCAATGCTGGCGCGGGGAGAACTGCGTTGTATTGGTGCAACTACCCTCGACGAGTTCCGCAAACACATTGAGAAAGATGCCGCCCTAGAACGCCGCTTTCAGCAAGTATTTGTCGATCAGCCAAGTGTGGAAAATACTATTTCCATTCTGCGGGGATTGAAAGAACGCTATGAAGTACATCACAACGTCAAAATTTCTGATTCGGCTTTGGTAGCAGCAGCAACTCTATCAGCGCGTTATATTAGCGATCGCTTCTTACCAGATAAAGCCATCGATTTGGTGGATGAAGCCGCAGCACAGTTGAAAATGGAGATTACCTCCAAACCAGCAGAATTGGAAACCATCGATCGCCGCCTCATGCAGTTAGAAATGGAAAAGCTGTCATTAGCTGGTGAAGAAAAGGGTACTGCCCAAACTAAAGAGCGTTTGGAGCGAATTGAGCAAGAAATCGCTAATTTGACCGAAAAACAGCAAGTATTTAATGAGCAATGGCAAGGTGAAAAGCAGATATTGGAGGCAATAAGCGCCTTAAAGAAAGAAGAAGATGCTCTGCGAGTGCAAATTGAACAGGCGGAACGTGCTTATGACTTAAATAAAGCTGCTCAACTGAAATATGGCAAATTGGAAGGAGTACAGCACGAGCGCGAAGCCAAAGAAGCGAGCCTTTTAGAAATTCAAAACCAAGGTTCGACGTTGTTGCGAGAACAAGTTACTGAAGCCGATATTGCCGAAATCGTCGCTAAATGGACAGGAATTCCCGTCAATCGCTTGTTGGAATCAGAACGGCAAAAACTACTGCAATTAGAAAGTCATTTACATCAACGAGTGATTGGGCAAGAAGAGGCTGTAGAAGCTGTAGCAGCAGCGATTCGCCGCGCCCGTGCGGGGATGAAAGACCCCTCGCGCCCCATTGGTTCATTTTTGTTCATGGGTCCTACGGGAGTGGGCAAAACCGAACTCGCCCGTGCTTTAGCTCAGTTTCTCTTTGATTCTGATGATGCCTTGGTGCGCTTGGATATGTCTGAGTATATGGAAAAACACTCAGTTTCTCGGTTAGTGGGTGCGCCTCCAGGATACGTAGGCTATGAAGAAGGTGGTCAACTTTCCGAGGCAGTTCGCCGCCGTCCTTACTCAGTGGTGCTGTTGGATGAAGTGGAAAAGGCGCACCCAGATGTGTTCAATATTTTATTGCAGGTGTTAGATGATGGGAGAATTACTGACTCTCAAGGAAGAACAGTAGATTTTCGTAACAGCGTTATTGTGATGACCAGTAACATAGGTAGCGAACATATTTTGGATGTATCTGGTGATTCTCAGTATGAAACGATGCGGAAGCGGGTAATGGAAGGTTTGCGATCGCATTTCCGCCCAGAATTTCTCAACCGCGTCGATGATATTATTCTCTTCCATACCCTAAATCGCACCGAAATGCGGCAGATCATCCGTATTCAACTCAAGCGAGTAGAAAATCTCCTGCGCGAGCAAAAAATCTTCTTTGAGATATCCCAAGCTGCTTGCGATCACCTTGTGGAATCAGGCTATGACCCTGTTTATGGTGCGCGTCCACTCAAACGCGCAATTCAGCGAGAAGTAGAAAACCCCCTCGCCACCAAGTTATTGGAGAATACTTTTATCTCTGGAGACACGATTATCATTGACAAAAATGAGAACGGTCTGTCTTTTAGCAAAAAAGTGCTGGTGAAGGTGTCAGTACCACAGATTGCTACATAGTCTAAGAAGGCGATTAGAAATCGTAGAAGCGGTAAAGTGAAATGGTGATCGCTAGGTGTCCAGATCCCCGACTTCTTTGAGAAGTCAGGGATCTAACTTTCCACAAATAATTTACGATTACTATATGTATGTGCCATCGCTTTTAATTTAAGCTGCTTAAAACTGAGATTTAATATATAAATTTCATACTTTTTTTAAGTATTTTCCTTCTGATTTGCATAGTCATCATAAAGTCCCTCATCTTTTAATATATAGCCATTCAAAAAGCCATCATGGTTGTGGGTGCTTTCGGGTTCTCCTACATGAATTATGTTGTCATTCTCAGTTTCCCAATCTTCACGATCTAAAACTGAGAATTCTGTTAATTCCGGGTCATTCAAAAAATCTTCGGCAGTGGCGGCAATAAAGGGTTCTAGTATTTTGTGACGTTCTGCCACAGGTCGCCGAGCAATTTCTCTGAGAAATAGTCGTTTTGGTTGAGAAGTTGATGTAATACTAAAATCTGAATTTTCATTGTCTAGCTGCTTACAATTTGCTGTTTTTTGTACAAGAAACTCGACAAAATATAGTACTTGCTGTTGCTTCTCGTTTGAGAGAATTCGGAGATTATCTAGTACTACTTTTTCAAGATTGATTGTTTCTGACATTTGATTTACTTTTCTTTAGATAGGTTAACTCTGTAATTGATAATTTATGGGCATCGCTTTTAATTAGAAGTAGTATGAATGGGATCGCTACTCTTGAATTAACGCCTAAAACTAATAATTTGCAAAAATCTTGTCACAACCTGAGTAAATTTTTGCCATTTCAACTTTCTGAGAGCAATTCTTCCGTTGTTCCAAGCTTCATCTTTATCAGGTTTAATTTTCAGTGCTTGGTCGTAGGATGCAAGCGCTTCTTCGTAGCGTCCTAAATTAAATTGCACAATGCCCCGATTGTTCCAAGCTTCATCTTTATCAGGTCTAATTTTCAGTGCTTGGTTGTAGGATGCGAGCGCTTCTTTATAGCGCCCCAAATTAAATAGCGCAATGCCCCGGTTGTACCAAGCTTTGTCTTCATAAGGTTGAATTTTTAATGCTTGGTTGTAAGATGCGAGCGCTTCTTCATAGCGTCCTAAATTGTGTAGCACATAGCCTCGATTGTACCAAACTTGGTTGTCATCAGGTTTAATTTTCAGTGCTTGGTCGTAAAATGCGATCACTGCTTCGTATTCATTAGCGGTAATTAATAAATTTCCCAGTTTCAATAGTAAACTTGCTTTACGATTATCTGTCTGATGTTTTTCGGTCAGCAAATCTTGAATTTCTATAACTTTTTCAATTTTTTGTTCAGGGCTGAGTTTTAAATATTCTTCATAGTCTCCTTCCAACAGCAAGCGATTTGATTCTTGCTCTACTACTTCCGGCGTTGTCGGTAATTCAAACACTCCAGAACGCCAATCAAAAAAATCTGGGGCGCGATGAATAAAATAGTTTATCGAAAATGAACGCACAAGAAAAACAAAGCTAATTGCAAAATCATCTCTAAAGCGTTCTCGCTGCTGGTTTAAGTGATTTAAAATATGCGGAACACTAGTTAAATTGCTAAATTGTCCTTCGGTAATTTCACCAAAATTTCTTTGTTCATACTTATATAAAGAATATTCCAAACCTTTAATCAATAAAATATCAACTTGCTTGTTTTTAATAGACTCTGCTACTAGCTCATATAAATTATCAATTGCCTCAACCAAGCGTAAAACTGTAATCTTCTTCTGCGGAATCTCCTGGGGAAGTTTGACAATAAACTTGTCTGCTTCTCCAGGTGTACATTGGACAAAAAACAAACCAAATCCTGATTTACGCTTCAGTGCGCGAAGCAAGTCTTGATAAGCTTCTTCTGGTTCTGGGGGTAAATCATCATCCCAATCACTTAAATTTGGGTTCATGCAAGTTTCGTTACAGCTTCTTTAAATTCTGGAATTCCTTGAATCAATGGATGAATATCATACCAACGCTGCATCTCTCCATCATCATCCAAATAGCGGTATTCTAAAAGACAGCGATTATACATCAAACTCCGATACAAGTTATCATTAATAATGCGCTTAGAACAAGACACTTCGGCTAACAGACACCATTGATGATTTTCTACAGCGCGGCGATAAGTATCTCTAGCTTGAGTAATTGCTCGTCGCACTGCCTTTTCTGAAACAGGTAACTCTTCAGTGCGTCCAAAGGCATCTTGAGTTAACAATAGCAAATTCCTCACATGACCTCCACTCATTAAACAAAGTCTGTCTAAGGTTTGGGGACTGTCGAAAATTTCTGTTTCTAGTGATAGCTCTGGTGCAATTTGCCGGACTCGCTTGTTAATTACTTCCTTAACTTTCTTGAGTCCTGGCTGGTAAACTTCGCCCTTGAGAGTGTTTACCATAATCATCGGCAAAATTTGGGGGTCGCCGTAGATATCTCTGAGGTCTGTTGCCCTGGTAGAATAGACCATTGAAATCGGGACAGTGTAAATCAAATGGCAATCTAAAGCTTGGAGTTGTTCGCTACGGTCTAAAAAAACTTCTTCATAGTTGGTGCGTTCTCCATCTTTGACTAACACCATCCGGTCTAAGTTATCGACAATCACCGCCAGTTTCTTGTAGCCATTAGGTAAGTGCTGTTTTGCATCCAACAAAAATTCATTTAACACCTGAATTAAAGTGACGGTGTAAGGATCAATTTTTTGGCGAATCTTCTGGCGTAATTCAGGAACAGCCCTTAAATTTGCGGTCAACTTGGCGAATTGAGTTAATTGTGCTTCTACTCCCAGACTCTCAAATTCTATGGGAGTCTGCGCCAAATCTTTCAAATCTTCCCAACGACCTTTTAACCAGTCGAGTATAGGACGAGGACTAGCAATTTCTTTTAAATCTTTGAGCAAACGGCGGGTACAGGCGAGGAGTATATCTGTATATTGGGCATCTTCAGAATCGATATCCTCTTCATCAGCCGCAAAATACACAACATAAAATTCCCGATTTTCTAAATATTTCTTTAACCTGAGTAATTCTGTAGACTTCCCCGCACCCCGATGGCCAGAATACAATTGGCAAGTATTTGTATCTGCCAATCGCATCCGATTTCCCAACTCTTGCTCAATATCCGCATCTCCCCGCACATCCTGACAATCTACATATTTTGGATCGCCTGCGGGTAAGGGTTCAAAGGGGTTAAAGGCATTGTAGAGTTTTGCGAGTAAGTCAGAACTATTAACCATAGGTAAAAAATATAGCAATCATGCTCATAATAATGGAGATTAAGCAGAGACGCGATTAATCGCGTCTGTACTAGGAAGTAGGGAAATCCGAATCAGAAATGGGGGCAAACAATGCTCAAAAAAGGTGCGATCGCCTAAGCTATGCTTTTAAAATCCTAATTGGTATCATGTCCTTCTGTATTCTCCGGGTTTATCCTGGAAAGCAGAGGGCTAGGGCTTGTTTTCAAAGTCTTAGATCCCCCCAACCCCCCTTAAAAAGGGGGGCTAAGAATTTCTTAAAGTCCCCCTTTTTAAGGGGGATTTAGGGGTATCTAAAAAATTAGGAGGCTAAACGAATAGTTTGAAAACACGCCCTAGGCTGTATAAGCCACTATCATCATTTCAGATACTAACATCGAAAAATTACCAATTATGCTAGAACAAGGCACTATCAGTATTCATACTGATAATATTTTCCCGATCATTAAGAAGTCGCTCTACTCAGATCATCAAATTTTCTTGCGGGAACTCGTATCCAACGCTGTAGACGCTATCCAAAAGCTGAAAATGGTATCCCGCGCTGGAGATTACGCTGGAGATATCGGCGAACCAGAAATTGAAATTGCCATTGACAAAGATAACAAAACCCTATCCATCTCCGATAACGGTATCGGGATGACCGCAGATGAAGTTAAGAAATATATCAATCAGGTTGCCTTCTCTAGCGCTGAAGAATTTATTCATAAATATGAAGGCAAATCAGATCAACCCATAATTGGGCATTTCGGTCTTGGTTTCTACTCTTCATTCATGGTGGCGCAAAAGGTAGAAATTGATACTCTCTCCTATCAAGAAGGGGCGCAGGCGGTTCACTGGACTTGTGATGGTTCCCCAGCTTTCACCCTAGAAGATTCGTCCCGGACAACTCGTGGTACTACTATTACTCTCAGTCTCCAAGGAGAAGAGGAGGAATTTTTAGAGTCCGCACGAATTAAGAATCTTGTCAAGACCTACTGCGACTTTTTACCAGTACCAATAAAACTAGAAGGTGAGGTATTAAATAAGCAAAAAGCACCGTGGCGAGAGTCTCCGAGTAATCTGAGTCAAGAAGAGTATTTAGAGTTTTACCGCTACCTGTATCCTTTTCAGGAAGAACCTCTGTTGTGGGTGCATTTAAATACAGACTATCCCTTTATCATCAACGGGATTTTGTATTTCCCCAAAATGCGACCGGATGTAGATGTTACGAAAGGTCAGATCAAGCTATTTTGCAATCAAGTTTTTGTTAGTGACAACTGCGAAGAAATTATTCCGCAATTTTTGATGCCGATGCGGGGTGTGATTGATAGCACCGATATTCCCCTGAACGTATCGCGGAGTGCCTTGCAAGGCGATCGCACTGTGAAGCGAATTGGCGACTACATTGCCAAAAAAGTAGGCGATCGCCTCAAAGAACTTTTCCGCGATAATCGTGAACAATACATCAGTGCTTGGAAAGACCTCGGCACCTTTGTAAAATTTGGCGTTCTCAACGACGATAAATTCAAAAAGCAAATCGAAGATATCATCGTCTTCCGCACCACCGCCAAGCTGACAGAGAAAGCTGCTGCTGAAACTCCAGTAGTTGAAGTCCAGTCTTCAGATGGGGATGCTTGGCAAGATGTGACTCCTTCACCCAGTGCTGAAAACTCAACTCCCACGGCTCCTTACACGACACTGAAAGAGTATTTAGAACGAAACAAAGAACGCAACGAAAACCGCGTTTTCTACAGCACTGATGAAACAACCCAAGCTACATACATAGAACTGCACAAAAATCAAGGTTTGGAAGTCCTGTTTATGGACTCCTTCATTGACACCCACTTTATCAACTTCCTAGAGCGGGAATATCAGGATGTCAAGTTTACACGGGTAGACTCAGACTTAGACAATACTCTGCTGGAACAAGATAAAGATAAGGAAATTGTTGATCCCAAGACGAACAAAACTCGCAGTGAGACGATTAAAGAGTTATTTGAGAAATCGCTCAACAAACCCAAACTCAACATCCGTACCGAAGCCTTGAAATCAGACGATCCTCAAGGTACACCACCTGCGATCGTTCTTTTACCAGAGATTCTGCGCCGCCTGCGAGAAATGAATGCCATGATGCAGCAGGGAACAGCAGAGTTTCCCGAAGATCACATTTTGCTGGTGAATACTGCTCACCCGCTAATTCAAAATCTGGCAAATCTGAACCAAGGTACTATTATCCAAGGTGACGGTCAATCGTCTACAGATCAGTTAGTGAACCTGATTTGTCAACACGTTTACGATTTAGCGCTGATGTCTCAAAAAGGATTTGACGCTGAAGGAATGAAATCTTTCGTCGAGCGATCGAATGAGGTACTCACCAAGCTGACTGAACAAGCTAGTAAATAGTTGGGAATTGGGAATTGGGAATGGGGAACTTGTACTGAGCGAAGCCGAAGTATTGGGTATGAAGACGAGACAAGGGAGATCAGGAAGAGGGGGGAGACTTACTTGTTCAATAATTCCCCCTTGTCCCCCTGCTCCCCTGCTCCCCTGCTCCCCCTGCTCCCCTCATCTCCCCCACTCCCTTTTCCACTTCTGTTGTCTAAGACATAGAATGGAAAGGCTGTATTAAAATAACAATCTGGAGATACTTGCTATGTCTCGTCGCTGTGAACTAACTGGTAAGAAGGCAAATAACGCCTTTGCTGTTTCTCACTCCCACCGTCGTACAAAACGCCTTCAGCACGCCAATCTGCAAAGCAAGCGTGTTTGGTGGGCTGGCGGAAATCGCTGGGTCAAATTAAAGCTGTCCACCAAAGCAATTAAAACCCTAGAAGTTAAAGGGTTAGAAGCAATGGCGAAAGAAGCTGGTATTAACCTCAATCATTACTAAGTAATCTGGTATTTGATAACCTGAGACTATGTACGGGAGACAGGATAAGCGGCTTTGCCGCTATTCATCCTGGTTCCCTACCAAAATAGAACTGAAATTAGACGGCTCATTACCCAAAATTAATTCTGAATTACGAATTACGTTAGCGTAGCCCATTACGAATTACGAATTATCCCTGTTGTATCTGCTTTTGTACCCAAAGACGAAAAGCTTTGAATGTTGCATTTCTGCCTTCGGTTATAGTTTGCTCAAGATATTGAGTAATCGCTTCACCTAATTTAAACTGAGGAAAATTTAGGCTTTGCTGAGACTCTACATAATGACCATCTTGCAGAACATTAATTTGGAGCTTTCCTTTGTTAAAACGCCAAAGCTCAGGTACTTTTAAAGCTTCATAAATATTAGGATGAGTGCGAGAAGTAATGTCAACTTCTATAGCTAAATCTGGAGGGGGGTCTACTGTTAAATCTAGACGCTTCTTTCCACGAATTTTAGATTCATTTTTTATATAGAAACACTGGTCAGGTTCTATACCTTGAGCCATTACTTGGTTTTTGAAAGTTGTAGAACCAAGACTGATGAACTCAGTATTTAGCTCTTCCAGAAGCGCTTTGACTAAATCGCCAATAATTTCTTTATCATATTCATGTTCTGGCAGTGGTGCCATAATCTCCAGTATTCCCCTGTCATAAGCAATTCGTGCTACACGGTGTTCCCCTAAATCCTCTAGAATTGTTTCCAATTCTTGCCAGGTTACATCTCGCAGTAACACTCTTTGTCCTGGTGGAACATGGATGCGCTTTAATTCCAACAACATCATCTTCACTCCCAGTAGCTTATATCTAAATTTAGCTTACCTAATTCATTGCGACAATTTTTGCTTGTATCGAATTGTCGAATGCCTACACGCCGCAGCTTGTTGTCGGATATCACCTAACTCCTCATAGAAATGTCAGCAGGGGAGCATGGTTTAAAGAAAAAACCTCTGGGGACTCCAGAGGTTTTAGTTCCTGATTTAGTTTCTATTGGTTACTACAATTTGTCCTCAGTCATTTCCAGATAGAGAAGGAAATTATTTGATTTGAAAGAAATTAAGGGTAAGCACACTCTTTAGAAGTGTCTAAATATACTAAGCCAAAAACTAATGAATGACCTTGTAAAAATATTTCTTGAACCAAAGAAAACTGTCAACTTTTTCAAAAATTTAGTAAAACCTGTCTTTAGCTAGAGCAAATTAGTCGTAAATACGTCTATAAATGCTTTTTTGCCAAACTAGAATATTTTCATACTATAGATAGATATATATATCATATATATGGCAGATAGTAAGGGATGTAGTTTTCCTACTATGGACAGATGTAGACTTAATATAAACTCATAAAAATCCTGTATTTTTTAGCAGACAATAAGTTAGGTATCTTGCCATTTGTTCCGATAATAAATTTTAAATGAGCAATTATTATTAAAGCGAAAACTCTATGTTAAACTCTTACTTTTTTTATTCCGATGATTTGTAATATTTTAGTGAAAATATTATCAAGTTTTGGTAAATATTTTTTATTTTTTGTGAAAGCTATTGACTAGATGTAGGATTATCCTTAAATAAGTAATAGTGGATTAAGATAAAGATTGGGTAACTGTCACTTCAACGTTGCAATTTTCTTCGAATTAGGTTCAAATTTAGGACTATCTACTGATGAGAAAGCCACTAATTTTAGATAGTCTAAGAAGTAGATTATTATTCATACCTGACCTTGAATGTTTTTCGCTTCCCATTAACTAAACAAGATCCAATTTTTCGTTGGTAATCAAAACTTAACCTACTTAAATATTAGTAGGTTAGTCTATAAACCGTATTGTAGAACTCAGTAAAATCATCAATATAAGGGCTACCCGAAGCCTTGAAAGTGTTTACCTATTACCATCAACTAGGGGTAATGGTCTTAACCAATACCATTATTGCACCGGGCTTCAGGAAAATCTGTCAAATTTTAGCGGCTAACTAGTGATTGGTTTAATGGTGTGAAGTATTTTTATTCCAAGTGAAGACCATTAATGTCCAATTTTAATTTATTAAAACCTGAATCATGACAGTAATATCGCTCCTAAATTATCAGAATATTAGGGGTATATATACCTGTCGCTATTTGCACACCACATCAAGATTTAATTAACCTTCTAGGCTCAATTAATTTGCAGTTGTAAATCCTGTTATCTCAGGATTAAAAACAGTTGCGAAAGACACATTTGCCCACATTTTATACTTGGTAGAAACTGATAAAAATTATGTCAGAAAATTTCAGTCAAGAGAAAGCTTTTGAATGCTATGACATGCATGAGAGCAAGTTCTTAACACCTTTCCAACGGAAGGCACTGCTGAAAAACCTGCAAGCTAATTTACAACCAGAATATCGTCGGCGGATTGAAATTATGTTACTTGCTGATAAAGGTAAATCTCAAAGCCAAATCTGTGAAATCTTAAGTTGTTCCCAAGAAATGGCACGGTACTGGATTGGTGTAGCAGAGGCAGGTTTAGCACATAAATGGAATGAGCGACCGATAGGTAGACCCAAGACTGTTAACGATCAATATATTGAACGCTTGAAAGAATTGGTAAGTAATAGTCCGCGTGAATATGGTTACGCATTTAGCTGCTGGACAGCACAATGGTTAAGTAAACATTTAGCAAATGAATTTGGCATTGCAATTACTGATCGCCATGTTAATCGGCTGCTAAAAAAAATGGGACTTTCTACTAAGCGCAAAAATTCTTGTCCACAAGAAACTGACAAAAATAAAGATGCTGGCATTACAATCTGCGACTTGCAATCTAACTCTGAACCTAGTTTGCATTGGTCATTTAATCTAATTCAGACCAATAACTAATACTGTTTTGGAGGTTAGAAAATGCCATCAGCGTTTTCCCAGCAATATTTAGCTGAACAAATTACCCAAGTCTTGGGTAAGTCGCTGTCAAAGGAAGAACTTGATACGTGTCTTGGAGGGCTGAAGATTGTCGAACCACAAGTAGCAAAGCAGTTTTGGCAAGCAACTACAACTGACGCAGGAATTTTTATTGTCCTGGGTGGTAAAGTCAGGCTGCTGGATAGCTCTAATAATTTAATTACCACTCTCTTTTCTGGATCGTCATTTGGCGAGTTGACTTTATTTCCAGAAAAGGAATTTAGTCCTTATGTTGCTAGAGCTTCGGCAAACTTAAAGCTTTGTTATATCAACCAAGAGACTTTACAAGAGGTAATTCGGACATCGCTTAGTGTCCGCGATCGCCTTTTAAGACGCGCAGAGGTCTGGGATTTGCTGCTGTTATGTTGTTACAACTCCTTAATTGGGCATAATGGCACCGTTGAGGAGACGTTTAAAGCGCTATCTCTATTTGAGCGACACAATCTAGAAAGTGGTTCTTTAAGTGCCAATCTCACTAAAGATATCAAGCTTTGGTTGCTGCATCGGGGCGAACTGCTAGATTCTCATGGGCGAAGATTGACACCTGGAAACATCTACCTGAATCCCAAAGAGGGAAGTTTGCAGGTAGCGCAATCAGCGATCGCTTACAGTTTGAGTAATGCAGATTGGCAAACAGCCCTACAACACTGGCCGCAATTAGCAGAGTTGATAGATTCCCAAGAGCCTCAAACTGTCCTGGAGAGTGGAGATTTGGGGCTGGGGACTAGGAAAGACTTTTCCCAATCCCCACAATCCCCAATTCCTAGCATTGAGCCAAAACAAAAGCAAAAAAGACAACGGCCGTACTTTCCTAGCCCAAAGGTAAGGGCTGGGCATTGGTTGGGACGCTTGACTAAACGGTATCCGTTTTTTGAACAACAAAGCGCCTCCGACTGTGGAGCATCTTGTCTAGTGATGATTAGTCGCTATTGGGGGAAGCGCTTTAATGTCAACCGCATCCGAGATTTAACTAACGTCAGTCGCAGTGGGGCATCAATGCGGGGTTTGACAGCCGCCGCAGAAAGTATCGGCTTTGCTACCCGTCCGGTGAAAGCTAGCTTCGATAAACTAGCCCAACAACCCCTACCTGCGATCGCTCACTGGGAAGGTAAGCACTATGTTGTCGTCTATGAAGTCAATAAAAAACGGGTAATTATTGGCGACCCCGCCATCGGTCAACGTACCCTTACTGCTAGCGAATTTAAAGCCGGTTGGACTGGTTACGCCCTGTTATTACAACCCACAGACTTACTCAAAGAAACCCAAGAAGCGACTACAGCATTTTGGCAGTTTTTTGATTTAGTCAAACCTCACTCGCAAGTACTGTTAGAAGTGTTTCTCGCTTCGGTGTTGATTCAGGTGTTTGGACTAGTTACACCTCTATTTACCCAGCTACTGTTAGACCGAGTAATTGTCCAGGGTAGTACCCTAACTTTAAACGCCGTTGGTTTAGGCTTACTAATTTTTGGTTTTTTCCGCGTTGCTCTGAATGGACTGCGGCAATATCTACTAGATCACACAGCCAATCGTCTGTCACTAACACTGCTGGTAGGTTTTATTAAGCATACCTTTCGCTTGCCCCTAGCTTTTTTTGAGTCGCGGTACGTTGGCGATATTGTCTCTCGCGTCCAAGAAAACCAAAAAATTCAGCGCTTTCTAACTGGAGAAGCACTGTCTATTGGTTTGGATTTGATGACAGTATTTGTCTATGTAGGATTGATGTTTTGGTATAGCTGGCAAATGGCATTGTTCAGTTTAGCGATCGTCCCGCCTTTTGTATTATTGGCGCTGGTCGCTACACCTTTTTTGCGCCGCATTAGCCGCGAAGTTTTTAATGCTTCAGCTAAAGAAAACAGTTATTTGATTCAATCTCTCACGGGTATTCGCTCAGTTCGTTCAATGGCAATTGAGCAAACAGTCCGATGGCATTGGGAAGAACTACTGAATAATGTCATTAAAAAGACCTTTAGCGGTCAGGTAATTAGTAACCAACTGCAAATCTTTAGTTCTAGTATCGAATCACTAGTTACTACAGGATTACTTTGGTTTGGCGCATGGCAGGTAATTCAAAATCAACTAACCATTGGACAATTGATTGCCTTTAATATGTTGTTAGGAAACGTTATTCGACCTTTCCAACGACTCGTTGTCCTCTGGAATCAGTTGCAAGAGGTGATCATTTCCACTGAGCGAATTAATGATGTTTTAGAAGCCGAACCAGAAGAAGATTTGCAATTTCAACCACGTCAAACTTTAAGTAGTTTACGCGGTCATATTGTATTTGAAAATGTGACTTTTCGTTATCATCCAGAAAGTGATATTAACGTCTTAGAAAACCTCAGTTTTGAAATCAAACCTGAGCAAACTATAGCGGTTGTGGGGCGTAGTGGTTCTGGAAAAACAACCCTCTCCAAACTGATTTTAGGGCTATATCTGCCGACGGATGGCAAAATTTTGATTGATGGTCAAGATGTGACCAATATTTCTCTGCGATCGCTCCGCTCCCAAATTGGCGTTGTAGACCAAGATACCTTTTTGTTTGGCGGTACGATTCAGGAGAATATCAGCATTGCTCATCCAGAAGTTTCGCAAGAAGAAATTATTGAAGCGGCGCGGCTAGCAGGAGCAGATGAGTTTATTAAGCTAATGCCAATGGGCTACGAAACCCAAATTGGTGAAGGTGGCGGTATGTTATCCGGTGGACAACGCCAACGCCTAGCGATCGCTCGTGCTTTGTTAGGAAACCCCTGCTTCTTGATATTCGATGAAGCAACCAGTCACTTAGATGCTGAATCTGAGCGGATTATTCAGCACAACCTGACAAAAATTCTTCAAGGACGCACAAGTTTAATTATTGCTCATCGTCTCTCTACAGTGCGTAATGCTGACTTAATTTTGGTTTTAGATCGGGGCATTTTGGTCGAAAGCGGCACTCACGAGCAATTAATCGCTAAAAAAGGACATTATTTTTATCTCAATCAGCAACAACTAGCGCAAACAGGTTGAAAGGGACTCAGAAATAGGGGATGAAGGAAATTAGATATTCGTTCATCCACCTCAGATACTCGTTCATCCAGCTTTGAACTGGATTCATCCACCTCAGATACTCGTTCATCCAGCTTTGAACTGGATTCATCCACCTCAGATACTCGTTCATCCAGCTTTGAACTGGATTCATCCACCTCAGATACTCATTCATCCAGCTTTGAACTGGATTCATCTACCCCAAATACTCAAAATCTCCAATCTAGCCCTAATTACAAATTAGCCTGTCCCTAATCCCCAACGTCCAATTCTTATGCCAAACCCATCTAATAATTCATCATCCGCCTTCGCTATCCCAAAACCAACTGAATTTCACCTGGTGGAAAACACAAATGCCATCTTTCATCCTCAGACACAAAAAACATCTGAAGCAAATGATTGGTTTTATGGCACCGAGGAACTACTAGATGCCTTACCAAAACTCTGGACGCGCTCCCTATTGTATTTACTGGTAGGCTTTGCTGGAATCATCTTACCTTGGGCAATGCTTTCTAAAGTTGATGAAACAGGAAGTGCTAGAGGACGCATGGAACCTGAAGGAGCAACCCAAAAATTAGATAGTCCAGTTACTGGTAGTATTACTGCCGTCAATGTCAAAGAAGGCTCAACTGTAAAAGCAGGACAGATTTTAGTTCAATTAGAGTCTGATGTGCTGCGAACGGATTTGAAGCAAGTGCAGACAAAACTGGAAGGTTTATTGAATCGGCGATCGCAACTGGATCTCTTAAAAAACCAAATTATCTTGACTATTAACATCCAAGAGCAACAAAATAAATCCCAAGAATTGGAAAAACTTGCTCAAGTTAGTCAGGCACAACAGAATCTTGATGCTAAACAGAGTACCTATAACTCACAAAGACTAGAAAAATTGGCTTTAGTGCAACAAGCTAGCCAGAATATCAGTTCTACCCAAATTGCTCAAAAGTTAGCGAAGAGTCGTTTCAGCCGAGATGTCACAGAAGTTGCGCGTTATCGCCAGCTTTTGCGGCAAGGTGCAATTCCCCAAATCAAAGTTGTGGAATTAGAAAAGATTGCAGAAGAAAGTCAACGCTTACAGGAACAAGCAAAATCTGATATCACACAAGCACAGTTGCGCTTAAAAGAAGAACTTAACCGCTATCATTCGTTGATGAGTCAAGCCCTTTCAGATATTCAGCAGGCAAAACTTAGTCTGCAAGAACAGCAAAGCAGCTATCGCAGTGTGGTGCAAGCAGGTAGACTAGCGGTGCTGAAAAATCAGGAACAGCTTAAAGATTTACAAGGACAAATTACTAACCTGCAATCAGAAATTGCTCAAACAGGAAGCCAGATTACATCTTTACAGCTACAGATGCAACAACGAATAGTGCGATCGCCTATTGATGGCACAGTTTTCGAATTGCCTATCCACAAACCAGGATCTGTAGTAGAACCAGGACAGATGCTTGCCCAAATTGCGCCCAACAATACTCCTTTGATTCTCAAAGCGCAGATGCCTAGCCAACAAAGCGGTTTTTTAAAGGTAGGAATGCCAGTTAAAATCAAATTTGATGCTTATCCCTTCCAAGATTATGGGGTAGTGCAAGGCCGCGTTAGCTGGATTTCGCCTAACTCGAAAGTTCAAACCGCTAATCAAGGTAACATCGAAACCTATGAGTTGGAAATCTCCCTACTTCAGCCCTATATCCAAACTGCCAACAAACGTATCCCTCTAACACCAGGTCAAACTGCAAGTGCAGAGGTGATTATCCGCCAACGCCGGATCGTAGATTTTATTTTAGATCCGTTTAAGAAGTTACAACAAGGTGGTTTGGAGCTTTAGAAATTTGCCAACTTACAGCAATTTTCAGGTAATTAAACCGTAGCTTAGAGTATGAACAACAAGATCCCCGACTTCTTAAAAAAGTCGGGGTGAGCCTCATGGTTCAATTTCTATCAAGCATTACCAACTTGTATGTGAAAAATTATTTTATTTTGATTTTTAATTACTTGTATTTTTTACTGGTATTTATAATCTTAATGCAAAAATATTAATTTTATAAAAAGATTTTCACAATCGCACAAAATTAAATATTAAGGCTACTATTAGACAGAGGCAATAAATAATTAAATCTGAAAATTATAGTATAGATGTAATTAATATTGTCCGATTAATCCTGATAATATCCTAATGATTTAGGTTAGCCATTGGAGGAATTAAATGATGTCAAATGTATTGACTGTTTCTCCTGATGATATTCTTGACCACATAAAGCTTGCTTGCCAAATCCCTAATGTATTAGAGTCGATCGCAACCAGAAAAATTATTGAACAGGAAGCGAAAAAGGCAGGTATTCAAATTGGTTTAGAAGAACTGCAACGCGCAGCAGATAGCCTGCGTTTAGCCAACCAACTGCTCAAGGCAGAAGATACCTGGGCGTGGTTAGAAAAATATCATCTTTCTTTAGACGACTTTGAAGCAATAGCCGAAAACAACCTTCTCTCAGCCAAATTAGCAAATCATTTATTTGCAGACAAAGCTGAACAATTTTTTTATGCACACCAACTCGATTACATTGCAGCAGTCACTTATGAAGTTGTATTAGATGATGAAGATTTAGCGCTAGAACTATTTTATGCGCTGCAAGAAGGGGAAATTAGTTTTCAACAAATCGCCCGTCAATACATCCAAAATACCGAAATACGCCGGGCTGGAGGATATCAAGGAATACGTCTACGCACTGATTTTAGACCGGAGATTGCAGCAGCCATCTTTGCTGCTAATCCCCCACAAATTCTCAAGCCAATAACTACTCCCAAAGGAGTGCATATAATTGCAGTTGAGGAAATCATTAAACCTCAATTAGACGAACAAAGACGACTGAAAATCATTGGAGACTTGTTTACTAATTGGTTAAAGTCACAAACTGCTGCTATGGAAATAGTCACAAAGCTCACAAAGGATACTAGTTCTAAAGTATCTAAAGATGTTTTAATACAGGCTTAAGACCATTACCATCATTTGTGGTGGCTTTAGCGCTTTTCTGGTTGCAGCCAATCTCTTACGCAACGCAACCATGCCACTGTTCTAAGATAGGATTGCTACAAGTATTGACGTTAGGGGAGAGGTGACAGCTAATAGAGAATAATCTGTACCCAATCCCCTTTAAATATCAGTGTTTAATTTCCAAATTAAGTATGTAGCATCCTAACTGGACTTTTTCTGCCCACAATTCATATTCCAGACGCAAATGCTCTGGTAAAGGATGTCCATTGAGAGTTAGGCTACTAGTAAAATTTCGTAACCGAATAGGGTCGTTAGGTTGCAACGACTCAGTTGGCAACCAATAGCGACTAATACCATAAACGCCCTGTTCCCAAAAGTGACGGTAACTCACTTGAGCGTTACCTTGCATAGTCATGATGACTCGATAAGGGGAAATCTCTAGCCACAAAATTCTCGGACTGTTAGGGGCGTAAGCTTTGCTCTTACTTTGGGGAAGCGTATCCTCTGGACTTACGACACTCTCGACTTCACAGCTTATTAGGGGCGGTGCAGTTAGCAGCAAATGGAATCTATCAGTATCTTTTTGATACAATGTCGCAGCAGTTTCGACAACAGACCAGATTGGTAGGTCAGTAGAAATAAGTGATAAGCACACGGGCTTGCGGTGATGAGTCAGCATGGGAGCGATAAGGGCTAAAAGCTATTGAACAAAGTGAAATGAACACTCTAGCTGTCTAATAAATCAGGATAAGGAACTAAATAGTAAAACAGGCTTAATATTAATGAATCCGCTAATTTGTTATTAAGCTACATAAATCCGCATATAAACGGGTGTAATGTCAGCTTAGAAAGCAAAATCGGTACTTTTTCTAGAGACAGCTAATTCGTAAGCAAAGCTTGTAAATATTCTAAGGCTATAGCCTTAAAAGAGTGAGAGTCGTTTTGGATGCTAAGAAACCTTCTTGAGGGAGACTTCCCGTAGCTTGAAGTAAGTTTCATACAGCAAAAGGTGATAGGATACTGGCAATAAGTCACCAGCAGTAAAAAACAAAGTCTCTGCTGAACTCTCGATGTATTCAAAAGCCAGTTTATCCTAATATCGGCTTCTGTTATAACCCAGAGACGGAACTTCAAAATGTAGTATGTATTTATTTTACAAAAATACCTTAAATGTTTATCGAACGCATTAAGTATAAATACTTAATGCAGTCTGGATTTGAGGTTAACAAACAACATTGCAGCCATAGCTAACTACTCGAAATTTATCTAGAATCTATTACAAAAAATATTATTTAGGGAAAGTTAATATTCCTATACTTAAAGGTATTAATTTATCTATCAAAGACGGAATCGCACAGAAAAATCACTGATAAGGGTGAGATTACTGCAACAGAACGAATCTTTAACCACCCAAATCAACTTTCTGAAGGTCAGTCAATAAGCCGACTTTAGTTATAACAGACGAACCGACGGTTGCATTAGATAGCAAAATATCCCAAGAAGTGATGAATTTGCTATCAGAGTTGAACGAGCAGTGAATGAATATTGTGATAGTAACTCACAAACAAAATATTGCAGATCAAACAAAACAACTGATTTATGTCCAGGATGGTTTAATTGTCTCTTGATTACCCAGATATGAAATAACTAATCTAGATTTTTTGCAATTATTTTCTCTGCTCAACAGTCTTGTTACTTACTCATTGCTGTTAAGAATTTTTGGAACTTTGAAAAATTCGCCTTCCTGTTCAGGCGCACTGTTAAGAATACTTTCACGATTAGCATAGGGTTGCAATTCATCCTCTCGTGTGATATTGCTAACATCAATTGCCCGTGTTGTTGGGGGCACGTTACTGACATCCAGCTCATCCAACTGTTGAATATAATCCAGAATACTACCCAATTGGGTAGTAAATTGTTCCTCTTCTTCTGGAGTCAATTCTAAACGAGCCAGATTAGCTACTTTATGAACTTGTTCTTGGTCAATCATAAATTGTTATTTGTCATTGGTCATTTTTCATTTTTAATTGGTCATTAGTCCTTAGCAAGTGACAAAGAACTAATGACTAATGACTAAAAGAATACGTCAATCTGCGATCGCCCGGTGGTTTTCAACCAGTTTTGGGCTTCGATGTAGTTATTGGGAGCCATGCGAATAGCTCGAATCCAATAGTCTGCGGCTTGGTCAAAGAGTGCTTCGCCAGCCTCGTTATCTCCTGCTTCTTTTTCCTTTTCGCCTTGGTAGTGATAAATCACAGCGATATTGTTCAAGGCTTGGGGTAGGCGTGGGTTTAACTCAATTGCCTGGTGATACAGTTCTAAAGCTTTATTGTGGTCGCCGTTGCTGGCATAGATTAGCCCCATATTGTAGAGAATATAACCGCGATCGTTGGTATCTTCCTCTAGTGTTAGAGCTTCTTCATAGTATTCTAATGCTTCAGCATATTCCCCTTCTGCTTGGGCCGACATGCCATCTCGATAATAAACAAACGCTTCTTTAGCTTTTTTGTTAGTTGGCAGGATCTTCAAGATGATATCTGCCATCACTGTAAAGGATTTGTCAACAAAATTATCGTTTTTTTGTGTTCTTGGCATATTTGTCTCTGGGTATTACTAGGTATGGGGCATTGGGTATGGGACATTGGGCATTGGGCTAGGCACAAGAGGTAGAAGTGCAAAGGGGCAGAGAGGAAAAACTTACTGCAACTTCTCCTCTGCTCCCCTGCTCCCTGCTCCCTCATCTCCCTCATCTCCCTCATCTCCCAATCCCTTAGCACGCTCAATAGTTAATTTAACTGATTTGTGGGGGCGTTCTCCTCACTGAGTGGGATGATGCACTCTGGGCTATTATGCCGAGAGTTGTTTACCAAGGTGCTAACTGGATACGCAATCATTGCTGGCGCTGGATAGGGACGCAATAGCTGCTGTAGGGTTTGGGGCGTTTGGACTTGACAATCTAGCCATAAATCGTAATCTTTTGGCTCTAGAATCACTGGCATCCGGTCGTGGATAGGTTGAAGTAATTCGTTTGCTGCCGTTGTCAAAATTGTACAAGAGATTATTTCTTCGTTAGCAGGCGATCGCCATTTCTCCCATAAACCGGCAAAGCCGAAGGGTTGCCCATCTTCAAGACGAAAATAAAACGGCTGCTTTTTACTTTTACTTTGTTGACGTTGCCACTCATAAAAGCCATCAGCTAACACTAAACACCGACGATGTTTAAAAGCCGAACGAAAAGCTGGTTTTTCGGCAACAGTTTCTGCCCTAGCATTAATCAGCTTTGCTCCCATTCCTGCATCTTTTGCCCATGAGGGAATTAATCCCCAATGCAACTGCTGAAATTCACGCTTTTCGCTTTCGGGGTTTTGTAACACAGTTGCCACCATTTGGGTAGGCGCAATATTAAAATTGGCTGCTAAATCTGGAACTGGCTCGACATGGAAAACTTGGGCTAAAGCTTCTACTGACTGGTTTAGAGTAAATCTTCCACACATACTTTTATTCCCAACCACTAACTAAATTAAATATTTAAATCTAGAAATCAATAATATTTTTTTTATTTTTTCAGATAATTTTATCTAGTACTCAAAAGCTAAATTTTAAAAGAAATTATCCGGTTTTGAGAAAATATTTTGGTAAGATATTGTATTTTAAGCCTTCACTTATCAACATATTGATAGCTGTATTTTAGCATGGAACTACTGCGTTTGTACGATTTTTTACCTTCCGGTAATGGCTATAAGATACGTCTTTTATTCACACAACTAGGTATGCCTTTTGAAAGGGTAGAGCTTAATATTTTGAAAGGTGAGACTCGAACACCAGAATTTTTAAGTAAAAATCCTAACGGAAAGATACCTATTCTAGAAATTGAGCCAGGGCAATACTTAGCAGAATCAAATGCCATATTGGTATATCTGAGTGAAGGGACAGAATTTTTGCCTTATGACCGCTTTTTAAGAGCGCAAGTGCTGCAATGGTTATTTTTTGAACAGTATAGCCATGAACCTTTCATTGCTACATCAAGATTTTGGATTTCTATTTTAGGTAAAACTGAAGAATATAGTGAAGCTATTAAGGAAAAACGCGAACCAGGTTATGCAGCACTTAGCTTGATGGAAAAACATTTAACCTCTAACACTTTTTTTGTGGGAGAGCGTTACACAATTGCTGATATTGCATTGTTTGCTTATACTCATGTAGCTGACGAAGGTGGGTTTGATTTAACACCATTTTCTTCTATTCAAGCTTGGATAGAAAGAGTCAAAGCTCAACCAAGATATATCAGCATTACAGAAGTATAAAAAGTTGATGTTACAAATTTGTATCTCTCATTTATTGCCTCTGGTAGGGGTTATCTTGGCAAAGAGGTAAAGTTTTTCAAGAAGACATTACTCAGTATCAACTAAGTATCTGTATCAATTTCTATCAGCTTTTGCCGAGAGGATAAACCCGACTTGATTCTGATATCAGATTTGGCTACATCAAATTTCTTTGCTAGGAGTTTAATTAACTCTTCATTAGCCTTACCATCAACTGGAGGCGATTTTAAATATACAGTCAGACTACCATCAGGTTGTTCTTCAATTTTTTGCTGTTTTGAATTAGGTTTAACTTTGACTTTTTTTTGCATAACCCATTTTATATAATTGTCGCAGCCATAACCAACCTGCAATACAACCCAATGCGTAATGAGGAAAATCCCACCATACAAAAGTAGTACCAAGTAATAATTTACCTATCAAGGTGGCACGAATTTCATTTAATAGTGGCGGATGCCAAAGTTGTAAGAATTCTAGTATACAGGTTATGACAAAAACCCATATAGGAATTTGGGTTATCGCCGTTCGACTTCTGAAAAACCAAAATGCAAATAGACACCAAAATATTTCGTAAAGTATATCTCCACCGTAGTCATTAAACCACTGATGACCAGGCCCACTGTAAAACTTAGAAAAAAGGCCCATCGGTACAACGATGAGCATAGAAATAATAATAAATATTGTTTGTTTACGAGATTCGAGCATTTTATGAAGGCTAAAGACTAAGGAAAATTTTAGCCTCTACACTGCTCTTTCTTAAGAATTCCTAATTTTGTATTTTATTAATAGTACTTACATAAAACTACACGCTGTAGGGGAAATACCCTGCGGGTGACGCTCGTACCTCTTTACAAGACGCTGCGCGTAGCTTGCTTCCCCACAAGGGTATGCTACCGCTACGCTAACGCTACTTCCTTTATGCCGGAGAACCCATACACCGGAATGGCTCACCGCTTTGCGCCTACATGAATTCTCCTAAGAAGAACATCTTTCTTTTCGGCTATTGTTTGCATAAGTCTTGTTAGGGATATCTTCTGCTACCAGCGCCCACTACACCGATTTTGTGGCGATAGGAGAGTTCGGCACCGAACCAGCCGGAAGCGCTGGTCAGCGTACCAACAACGAGCGAAATTAATAGTCCCCAGGGAACTATTCGGGATTCAGCGTCGCCCCAACGTAGGAGGAAGTTGACGAGTGATAAAACTAGGATAGAAACGTTAAGGATCAAATGCACCCAACCGGCGGTGCGCTTGCGAACTCGTTCAATTTTTAAAAAGTCGCTTAGACCGATCGCAGCAGCGAGTAAACCTCCAGCTAATCCGAGTCCGATTAACCATAGCGAAGCCCTAGCCCAAAAGAAATCACTAGTTAACCAGTAGCCGATGTCACTTCCCAAGGCGGCGGCTAAAAAGGCGATGGGAAAGATCACACTCAGGGGATGTAGGGGATGTCCTGCGATCGCAACTGTGCTAGGTACGCCAGTATCCCGATATTCACTGTCATTACTTTCAATAACTGGTGGAATATTAGGAAAAGGTGTTGAACTTGTTTGCGTTGTTTCTGTACTTTCCATTATTTGGTATCCTCAATTAATTAGTTTTTAAGCAGAAGGGATTTGTTCAATATAAGCTTCAGCTTTTAGAGTTAGCTTGCCTACTTCTGCTCTTAGTTGCCTAACTTGTAGATTCATTCCCTCTAAATCAAAATTACTCAGATTCAAAATCTCGCTAGTTTCATCTATCAAAGCTTTTGTCAAATCTGGCGATATTTCTTCACTTTCCCCATACTCAACATTTTCTAGAGAAACTGTTTTCCCATTAGGGCTTATCTGAGGGATCGCAGAAAAAGCAACTTGCTGGTTTTCACCTGTCTCTACTAATTTTATACTGGCATTTAGTGCTATTTTTCCATAGCCAGGTAATCGAAACTCTACATTTTGTGGTTCAATAGCCGTCAATTGCCCGTTAACATGGATTTTTTGACTTTGCAGCTGCGATCGCACATATTCTGAGTTAAAGGCGCGATTGATATCAGCTTCGGTTAACACAACCTGGGCATTAGCTTCAGTAGGTTGGGTAAGTTCGATTTTTCCGAAAGCCACACTCAGAGGATTGATGGCAACGTCAGTCATTTGCATTTTTAATTCCTCCATACGGAGGTCTTTTTGCATTACTAAACCTTCGCCTTCAACGCTGACTGAATCTACCTGTCCCTGAACGAGTTTCAACGGGTCTGTTTTAATGTTTACATCTAAGTTTTCGGCTTCATCTAATTGGCTAGACAAGCCTATCTCTGCGGCTTTATTTAGCGCCTGCTCTCCTAATCCAGAACTTTCTGGCATTATTAAATTAACTCCTATAAATAGCTAAATAACATATCCTTGAATTAATTTAATAAATTAAGATCATATTTTTATCTATCTGGCGAGGTAATATATATTTAAATATTATCTATCTAGAAGTAGAAGGATATAATTTATAGTAATTTTAAACGATTTTTAATTTAGAAAATATTCATGTTTAATGGGTATAAGGTTTCCTCGTATTTGTAATCTTCTGTTAAAAATAGACGAAAAGAAGCACAAAACTTTCACCAATTAATATTGATTTATTTGGATATTGAGTAATTAAACCATTCTCACAACAAGCTAAAGCTTGCTAATTTTTACGATCAAACAACCATCCTACTAATTAAACACTATTATTAATATATTCTTTCGTCTTGGCTTTGAATTTTGCCGATTTGTCATTTTGAGAAATAATTTCAATTATAAAATTAAGTACTAAGTTAATAAATTTATCTTATTACTGATATAAACTCTTCTGGAAAGCGTCATTTATCGAAAAAATCAGCATCAAGCGAAGCAATCTGACAAGTCATCGCAAGCTTGATAGATATTTTCATTTTTAGGCTGAGATTCTCCCCTTTTACCTTCTCCTGCTCTGCGTTCTCTGTGTCTCTGCGGTTTGTTATAAAAAGAAGTCTATAAAAGATTCATAGGAACTAGACAAATAGCTTTTTTCCAGAGACGATGTAATGATATATCTCGCAAACAACTTTTAGCTTTTACATTCTCTCTCTAGATAAAAAATCTTTCTCTCGGTAGATAGGTGTACTGACTTTATTATGGCTGCTATGTTACCAATATGACGATAGTAAGACAAAACGCCCAAAATACAACCGTAAGTCCTTCAGTAAACACTCCAGAAACATTGGCAGAAAAGGTTATTGAAGCAGAGCGGATGCATGACGTTCTCCTTTTGCTGCAAAACTTAATTAACAGTGAAGAAGCCACTGTAAAACTAATTATGGATTGTCTCTATGATGTTGGTTCAGTCAATCTGATCAACCAAAAGCTTCGCATGAAGCCTTTAAACAGGGTAATGAAATTAATTGCCCGAATGTCCAAACCAGTTTTTAGAACTTTGGCTTTCAATTGGTTTAAGAAAAACTGTCCGCAACTGATTACTAATTGGCTACACACCCAGGTAACTTTTAGAAGTACCCAAAACATACCTCAACAAGTAGCTGTTGAAGTTGCAGAACTTCAACCATATCCCTTACCACCGGCAGAAAATCTCAGCCAAGAGATTAAAAATCTGCGTTCTCAGGTTAGATGGCTAGCTGGGATTTCAATAATAGCGATCGCTGTTTTAGCAATGACAGCAATTAAGTTAAACTGAAACCCATAATTAGCACCGTTATCAAATTTAATAGATCCAGTAAGCTATTTTAGGCGTAAGATGCACTTGAGTTCTAAAAACTCTAGTAGCCTAGAATGTGAATAATTTTTGATCCATAAGGCGTTTTGGAAAACAGTTGTCTGATTAACTCCAAGCACCTTAACTCTTTGTATTGCCAGCATATTAAAATAGCTGGTTCAGCATATATGCTAATTCGTACTATGACTTTGCCCAAACCTACCTTGGAGGATATCGAAATACATCTTCTCTTGGAAGGGGTATATCAATATTACGGCTATGACTTCCGCGATTATGCTCTTTCCTCACTCAAGCGCCGCATTCAAAGCTTCATGCAATTAGAGGGGCTAGCTAATATTTCTGCTTTGCAAGAGCGTTTACTCCACAACCGTGCTTATTTAGAACGATTTTTGCTTGCTCTGACGGTGAATGTAACATCAATGTTTCGCGATCCGAGCTTTTATAACACCTTCAGAAATCAAGTTGTCCCCTTCTTGCAAACCTATCCGTTTATTCGCATCTGGCACGCTGGATGTTCTACGGGTGAAGAAGTCTACTCAATGGCAATTCTACTACAAGAAGAAGGACTTTATCACCGTTGCCGGATATATGCAACTGATACTAATGAAAAGGTATTACAAAATGCTAGGAGTGGTATTTTTTCCCTAAAACTGATGCAGGAATATACTCATCTTTACCTGAAAGCAGGCGGCAAGAAGTCGTTTTCAGAATATTATACCGCAGCTTATGACAATGCTATTTTTCGCTCATCTCTCAGAGAAAATGTTGTGTTTGCCCAGCATAATTTAGCAACTGACAGTTCTTTTAATGAATTTAATGTTATTCTTTGTCGTAACGTCCTCATCTATTTCAATCAGGCACTTCAAAAGCGGGTACATCAACTATTTTATAATAGCCTCTGCACCTTTGGAATTTTGGGTTTAGGAAAACAAGAATCCATTAGGTTCACCTCTTATGAACAGCACTATGAAGAGATAGTCAAAGGTGAGAAACTATATAAGAAAATAGCTGGTGCTTAAAATTCAAGCTGTTTGAGCTACTAAAAATTTTGATCTTAGAATAAAGTTGCAATTCTGTCAAAAGACAGTCTGTAAAACATTTTTAATTGTGTTCAGAAGATACACTTAGCGATCGCTTAAGGTAAATTACACATTAAAGTCTTAAAGGAGATTGTCGATGCAGCTTCTCGAATGTCCTCCTGTTGCAGTCATTGCTGGAGAAAATGCGGTACACGTTTCTCAATTACCTTTTACATGGCAAGACATTGCTAGAGGAAACACGAGTGTCGGACTTTCCCATCCCCAAAGCTATGTTGAGATGGCACAGTTGTTCCTGTATAAATTACAGTATGGTGACGTTGACTTATTTAGCGATCGCCCCCAACTAGCTCACTTGATACCCTCATTCTCCCAGCTTTTTGCACAACTAGCATGGGAAACCCTAGAGTTTTTTGGGCAAGACTTTCTCAAAGACAGCTATCCAAACTTTGCAGAAATTCTCCGTGATGTGGAGTCAAAGGGGGCAGCTTATGCTGATGAAGTAAAAGTGGCTCACATTGGGATAGATTTATTCAATGAATTTGGTTATGAACTACCTGCCAGCTTCTATCATGTGCATCTAGCACCAATTTACCGCGATCATGTTTTTGAAGAACGCGCCTTAAGATTTGACCCTCGCGATATCGAACACAAACGTGCTTGGGATGCCATACTCCATGCAGGTAAGGTGTTTGCGATTCAGATGAAGGTGCAAAGTATTGCTTCTAAATACGGTTTTACTTATCAACACGGCTGTGGTTGCAACTCTCACCTATCTTCCATTGATGTATCTCGTGGGGCCTTTGAATATGAATTGAGTCCCGAAAAGCGCCAGCGATGGATTCGCAGTTTTATTTGGACTGCTTGGTATGAGTATGCCTTTTTTGCGATCGTGCCAAATACGAGTTATTTAGTGTAAAGAAAAATAAGTAGAGGGAGAAATTTCTCCCTCATTCTTATTTACTGCCAAACGTAGATGAGAATAAACAAAATAATCCAGATAACATCGACAAAGTGCCAAAACAGTGAAGTTGCATTCACACCGAAGTGGCCTGTGTCGTAGTTGCCAGGGATGAAAGAACGTACCAAAATTATTGACTGTAACAGAATGCCGGTGAAAACGTGCAAACCGTGGAAACCTGTTAGCAGGTAAAACGTTCCGCCAAATACCCCTGTGGTGAAGCCAAAATTGAGGCCGTTCCATTCAATCGCTTGCCCAACCAAAAAGTAAGTACCCATCGCCATTGTTGTCAAGAGATACAGGCGAAATTTTACTAAGTCATGGCGTTGCAGGGCGCGTTCTGCTAAGTAAATTACAAAGCTACTAGCGACAAGAATTATTGTGTTGATTGTCGGTTCTTTTACTTCTAAGCCAGAAACACCAGCTGGTAGCCAGTTAGGGGTTGTTGTTTTGTAGATGGCATATCCGGCGAAAAAACTCAAGAAAATGACGCTTTCTGAGAGGAGGAAGACGATGAAGCCAAACATTTTGTTGCCTTCTTCGTCGTGGGTATGTTCTGCGGCTGTGTGGTGCAATTCTTGGGAATCGATATAACTGTCCATTTTGGTTTTTGAGGGGGAGTTTGAAACGCAAAGGTACGCGGAGGGAAGCGCAGAGGGACGCGGAGAGTTTTTGCGTCTTCCCGATAGTTTGTGTTTATTCTGGGAGGTTGGATGTTAAGGGTTCTGATTTGCCGTAGCCGTAGGGTTCGGAGATAATGATGGGGATTTCTTCAAAGTTTTCTACTGGGGGGGGTGAAGAAACTAACCACTCTAGTCCGATTGCTCTCCAAGGATTAGCGGGTGCTTTCTCGCCTTGCATCCAAGAAATCACCATGTTGAATATGAAGGGCAAGGTGGACATTCCTAAGAGAAATCCGCCCAAGCTAGCGATGATATTCCAGAATTGATACTCTGGGGCGTAGGAAGCAACTCGGCGTAACATCCCTTGCAATCCTAATGGGTGCATGGGCAAAAAGTTGAGGTTTGTGCCGATGAATGCTAACCAGAAGTGGATTTTACCCCAGCTTTCGGAGTACATCCGCCCAGTCATTTTGGGGAACCAGTGATAGATGGCTGCATACAAGCCCATTGTCACAGTGCCGTAGAGGACATAGTGGAAATGTCCCACCACAAAGTAAGTATTGTTAACGTGGACATTGACTGGCACTGAGGAAAGCATGATGCCTGTGATGCCAGCGAAGACAAACATGACTAATGCACCCAAGGCAAACAGCATGGCGGTATTTAGCCGCATTTTACCGCCCCAAATAGTTGCTACCCAAGCAAATACTTTAATTCCTGTGGGGACAGATACAAACATTGTTGTCATCATGAAAAGCAACCGCATCCAGCCGGGTGTACCACTGACATACATGTGGTGTACCCAAACGATACCGCTAACTACTGCAATCAGCATTGATGAAACAGCAACTACTTTGTAACCAAATAAGGGTTTACGTGAATAAACTGGGAAGATTTCTGAGAAAATCCCGAAGATGGGCAAAATAATCACGTAAACGGCGGGGTGAGAGTAGAACCAGAAATAATGCTGGAACATCACTGGATTTCCACCCTTAGCGGGGTCGAAAAAGGCAGTACCAGCTGTGAGGTCGAGTAGCAGCATCACTGCACCAGCTGTCAATGCAGGTAATCCGAATAGTTGGATAATCTGGGCGCTAAATACTGCCCAGACAAACAAGGGCATTTTGAAGAAACCCATTCCTGGGGCCCGCATCTTCACGATTGTGGTGACAAAGTTAACTGCCCCCATAATTGAGGATACGCCAGATATTGCCACCGCTAAGAGCCAGAGAACTTGACCATTAATCAAGTTACCTGTGGGATTCTGGAGACTGACTGGCGGATAAGACCACCAACCGGATTGGGCAGAACCTCCAGGGACAAAGAAGCTAGCCATCATGATAATTCCGACTACTGGCACCATCCAAAAGGCGACGGCGTTGAGGCGGGGAAATGCCATATCTCGCGCCCCAATCATCAGGGGTACTAAATAGTTGGCAAAACCAACGAGTGAGGGAAATGTCCACAAAAACAGCATCACAGTGCCGTGCATGGTGAACATACCGTTGTAGATGGTGCGATCGACTAAATCTGATTCGGGTGTCATCAGTTCTCCCCGCATCACCATCGCAAAGATACCGCCGACGAGAAAGAAGAAAAATGAAGTAACGAGATACTGAATACCAATTACCTTGTGGTCGGTACTAAAACTGAAGTATTCTTTCCAATTAGTTGGAGATTCGTGGTTATGCTTCTCATCAGGGAGAAGAATACCTTCAATAGGAACATTAGTCATGGTTACTTTCCTTTCAACCAGGTGAATTGACTAGAGGAGGTGCAGCAGGTGGAACTGTAACCCAACCAGTTTGGACTGATTGATTAGATGTTTGGGCATACTCAGAAGCTGCTTGATTAGTTGCTACAGATGGCTTTTGGGTTGCAGCTTGTGCTAGCCATTGCTGATAATCTTCAGGAGATTCGACAACTACATTCGCTTGCATCGTTGCAAAGTATGTGCCGCTATATTGGGAATCGGTCAATCGGTATTTGCCGGGACGGATGGGAGTAAATTCAAAATCGATCGCGTGGTTGGGAATAATATCCTGCTTGAGGCGAAATGCAGGTATATAAAAGCCGTGGAGAACGTCTTGTGATTTCAGCGCTAAACGTATCCGGCGATCGCTAGGTAAATGCAATTCGGTACTGGTAATATCTCTTTCGGGGTAATGAAAAACCCACGCCCACTGTTTAGCTAGTACGTCGATTTTTTCTACAGGTTCCGCTAAAGCGTTAGCTGGGGCATCTTTTGCTTCTGCATAAGCCGATTCCATTCCCAATGGATTATGCAGGTGAACAATTTCCGATGGGCCTTGAATCCCCATTTGTTCGTAGACTTGATAGCTGTAACCCGCAATCCACAACACTAACAGAATTGGAATTGCTGTCCAGACAACTTCTAAGGTGATATTACCTTCAATTGGAGGGCCGTCGGTGAAGTCATCTTTGATTGCCCGATGGAAGATCACAGAATACATTAAAGTACTTGTGACTCCCAAAAAGATGAAGGAACCGAGGGTTACTAAGAAGCTAATCAAATCATCAATTAGTAGGGATTCGGCTGCTGCTTGGGGGGGAAGCCAGGAGTAAGCCTGCTGACCGATCCAGAGACTCGTAATAGTCACTGCGATCGCGCCTGTAAGCAGCGTCAAAATATTTAAAATCTTCTGGATTTTCATGGTCATTAGTCATTGGTCATTGGTCACTTGTACTGAGCGAAGTCGAAGTATTAGTCATTGGTCATTGATAATTGGTCATTAGTAACTTTAAACAAATGACAAAGGACAATTGACAAATGACTATTTGAGTATTGTGTTGAGGTCTTGGTGCGATCGCAGCAAATTATCTGCTGTATTGTGTACGCCAAACTCGGCAGCCATTTGCGCCCCTAGTGTCCCGTGGAGGTACAGAATGAACATGATTGCTATGCCTGCCAACAGATAGATCCATTGCACTTCTCTATCTGTCTGTTTATATTCTTGTTTGGCCCAAACGAAGCGCTGCCATCCTCTCCAGATGGTCAAGACAACAATCAGCGCTAATAAGAACACACCACCCACTCCATGCCAAAGCATAGTTTCCATTGCCTGCAATCCCCAGGCGCTTTTCATATCAGCTGGTGGTGTTGCCAACAGCATTTCATAAAAGCCTGCTGCTACTGTGAAAAATGTGATGATGCTGGCAGCTAGCATGTTGTACCAACCAACATCAAATAAGTTCTGACGTTCCACAGTAATTGCTAAAAATTTGAAGACCCATTTTTCAAAGGGGAACAGAACACCGACAATATCAAAGGTCATCCCAATGATGAACAAACCTATTGTCAGATGGACTAAGTTGGGATGAATGGGAATTGTGTAAGGTAATCCGTTTGCGCCTAGAGAGCCGCTCAATTGATCAATTAATTCTGAGTTCATCGCAACAGACCATCCTTTACTGCTTCCACAACTGGCACTGTATGCAATCCATACACCCAAACAAGTTCATCTCCGAGATATACTTGCAAGCCAACTATTAGGGTTAAAACTAGTCCGGCTCCCAAATAATAAATTGGTATTTTTTGCGGATTGCGGGAACGAATTACATAGCGCCAAGCTGTAATCGCTGTGATGATTCCCGAAAGCGACCAACCAATCAGTGTATGCAAATTTAGTACCGATTTAGCTAGGCTGTAAGGCTGTGCTAACCCTGCTTCAAACTGACCAAAAATGATCGCTACGAAGATGGCGATCGTGGCAACTAACATGTTCCACCAACTCACCTCAAAAAGACTGGATTTACCAGTAAAATAGCCAACTACATCGCAGAAAAAGGAAAACAACACCATCGCAATTACGAAGTGGACAACGATGGGATGAATCGTATCTGGATAAGGCAAATTGTGGTCGTTCAATGATGTAAAATACTCAAGCATTGTCTTCTCCTGAACATATCTACCGCACTGTGGTCAAACAATTTTGGATTTTGGATTGCCAATTTTGGATTTCGACAGCGCAGTGTTAACGAATAATGGAGCGTCTTTTAGATTTATTCCGCTCCTGATTGGGTATACACCAGAAGACCCTAATCCAAAATCTAAAATCCAAAATCTAAAATCGCTAGTCAAACTTCCATGATTGATAGATACTTACTAATATCACCACAAGTATCCATCGATAATTGACCGGAATATGTTCAATATGTGCGCGGTGCAATATGCTTAATCATGTCTTAGCTTTTTGCAGCTAAATCTAGTGAGCTTGCCGACAGAGAATAATTTTGATTGTGATTAATTTCCTCATGCCAATAGTCTGCAACAGCAACTCTTGATGGAGCTAAACTAAATTGCTGCTGTTTGTTGATTTGCTTAACCTATCCTTTAGCTTAAGTAAATTTTTATGAATTGTCAAAACAATAATAATTAAAATTTTAAAAGTTCGTTGTTTAGCAAAAAAGTATTTTTATAATGTAGCGGTTCTGGCATTGACAAATATTTTAAAAACCCTAAATGTTAATATTTTTCTGTTAAGTATTTCACAATGAGAAAATCTTTAATTGTAATGTTGATGACAAAAATATATAATTTTGATTAGTTGGTATAAATACGAATCAAGGTAAGTTAGTATCTGTGGTGTTACGGGAGAAAGCTGAAAGGATTTTATGAGCCATAAAGTCACACTAAAATTGAAACCTGCATTCTACAAGTGTGAGGACGAAACAAGTGTCGTTTAAAATTGTGGTGATTGGCACTTCTTTAGGCGGATTGTCAGCATTAAAAATTATTCTAGGGAAGTTACCAGCAGACTTCATAGTGCCGATCGCGATCGTGCAACACCGTCACAAGGAATCTAACACCACACTCCAGGAATTATTGCAAGAATCTACTTCACTGCCGATTCGAGAAGTGGAAGACAAAGACGAAATCTTGCCAGGACATATCTATCTAGCTCCAGCAGATTATCACTTACTGGTTGAACCAGGTCACTTTGCTCTTTCGACTGATGAGCCAGTTTCTTATGCCAGACCATCTATTGATGTGTTGTTTGAGTCAGCAGCCGATGTCTACACTGAGCAAGTTATTGGTGTAATATTGACAGGAGCAAATCAAGATGGTATGCAAGGTCTTAAGAAAATAAAAGCGCGGGGAGGAATAACCATCGTACAGGAACCTACTACAGCTGAGAGCGATATTATGCCAGAAGCAGCAATTTCTGCTGTTACAGTAGACTGGATTTTGACACTCTCAAACATAGCTTCCCAAATGGTCAAGCTCTGTCACTCATCACGGAAATAAACCCATGCAGATGGAACCCAAAGTAAACATCCTCCTAGTGGATGACAAACTAGAAAATTTGCTAGCACTAGAAGCAATCCTGGAAAAACTGGGAGAGAATTTGGTGAGAGCTACTTCTGGAGAAGAAGCTTTGAGGTGTCTGCTACATCAAGACTTTGCAGTAATTTTGCTAGATGTGCAAATGCCAGGGATGGATGGCTTTGAAACTGCTACCTTGATTCGCAATCGGGGGCGATCGCGTCATACTCCAATTATCTTTCTTACTGCCTTTAGCACCAGCGACCAAATGCTGTTTAAAGGCTATGCCTTGGGTGCAGTTGATTATTTACTCAAACCATTAGACCCCAATATTTTGACTTCTAAAGTCACAGTATTCGTAGAACTATTTAAGAAAACAGAAGCTGTCAAGCAACAAGCTGCACAACTGGTAGCCATGAATGCGGAACTCAGGCAAAGTGAAGAACGATTGCGATCGCTAAGTACCTGTTCACCCGTTGGCATTTTTGAAATTGATACTGAAGGAGGATGTAGATATACTAATCCTCGCTATCAAATAATTTGTGGTCTGAAAGCGGTAGAGAGTTTAGAAAAAAGCTGGCTAGAATCTGTTCATCCAGAAGATAGAGAACGAGCAGTTGCTAGTTGGTCTGCTTATATTTATGAGGGTCGTGACTACTCTGAAGAGTTTCGCTTTCAAACTGCTCAAGGCATCATTCGTTGGGTTCAGGTTCGCTCATCACCAATGCTTTCTGGTCAAGGGGAACTGCTGGGATATGTAGGCACTCTCGAAGATATTACTGAACGCAAGCAAGCAGAAGAAGTCCGCGCTCAAGTAATTAGAGAACAGACCGCAAGGCAAGAAGCAGAAGCCGCAAATCGAATGAAAGATGAGTTTCTTGCCGTTCTCTCCCATGAACTTCGTACACCCCTCACCTCGATGCTGGGTTGGTCAAAAATTCTCCGCTCTAAGAAACTTGACGACAAAGCCACTTCCCGCGCCCTAGAAGCCATTGAACGCAATGCTATATCGCAGATGCAACTAATTGAGGACATTTTAGATGTATCTCGGATTATCCGTGGACAATTGCGATTAAATGTCTCTGCGGTGAATCTCATCTCAGTCATGGAGGCAGCTTTAGAAGCAGTGCGTCCCCTAGCAGAGCCAAAAGAGATTCAATTAAACACTGTCTTAGATACTTCAGTAGGTTCAGTTTATGGCGATCCAGCGCGGTTACAACAAATAATATGGAATCTCCTAACTAATGCCATTAAGTTTACCCCCAAGGGCGGCAGGGTAGAAGTGAATCTGTCAATAGTCTGTGGTGAAGAACAACAAATAACTCAAAAATATGCCCAAATTCAAGTTATTGATACGGGCATAGGCATCAGTTCTGAGTTCTTACCGAAAGTATTTGAGCGTTTCCGGCAAGCAGACAGCACCACAACGCGATCGCACAATGGACTAGGACTAGGGTTAGCGATCGTCCGCCATTTAGTGGAACTACATAAAGGTACAATATTTGCCCAAAGCCCAGGCAGTGGACAGGGAGCAACCTTTACTGTGAGACTACCACTGCTACAAGACAATAGGGCGAATAGGGAAAATAGAGAAGCCACGGAAGAAATTTCTTCCTCAGTGGCATCGACACCGCTTGCTGGATTAAAAGTTTTAGTTGTAGATGACGAAGCAGATACCCGTAACTTGCTCAGTTTTATGTTTGAGGAGTATGGAGCGATCGCCACTGCGGTAGCATCAGTTGATGAAGCATTAGCAGTACTTGAGCAAGCAAAAGCAGATATCCTGATTAGCGACATCGGTATGTCGGAACAGGATGGTTATACACTAATTCGAAAACTGCGCTCTTTAGAACCAGAAAAAGGTGGATGTATGCCAGCGATCGCTTTAACTGCATATACGCGGGAAGAAGATCGTTTAGAAGCGCTTTCAGCAGGGTTTCAGCAGTATTTATCTAAGCCGATAGACCCCACTAAATTGATTGCTATGGTTGCCAGTGTATTAAAACTACCTGTTCAAGTTCCAGTAAGTTGATTTTGAACTGGGCAATGGGAGAGAAATCAATTCAAAATTAAAGAACTCCTGCCTCCTCTTTGCCAATGACCGATCAAGAGGAAATTACGGCATTTTTTCTCAGTTCGTCTAAAGAAACCACTTCCAAAGCTCTAGCATGGGTTGCAGAGAGAACGACAGGTGGAGCAACACCTGCTTCGAGAGCTTCTTGCCAGCGAGAAGCACACAAACACCAGCGATCGCCAGGCTTCAATCCAGGAAAATTAAAATCAGGAACAGGTGTGCTTAGGTCGTTCCCCCGCAATTTGGTGAACTCCAAGAATTCTACAGTCACTTCGGCGCATACAACGTGCGATCCGAAATCCTGACCACCTGTGCGACAAAAACCATCGCGGTAAAATCCAGTCATGGGAGAAGTGCAGCAGGCTTCTAGGTTTCCACCAATTACATTTTTAGCTTCTATCATCGTTATTTATTGCACTTAATTTTTCACTCCGATATAAGCCTATATTGACACTTCCCTAGTTAAATAAAAATCGCTATCCCTGATTAATTCAGAAAAGCACGAAATTCTAGAATCAACTTATATTAAGGGACTTCCAAAAAATAAATTATCCAAAATTATTTGTATATTTATAGGGGCGCAAGGTCTTGCGCCCCTAACCAAACGCAGGGATGGGATGTTTTTTACTGGGAATCCCTAAGCTCCCAATCTTACGGTTATTGGGAATGGTGCAATATCTCAGTAAAAGTTCTAATAAAAACCCCTGGTAGTTAGCCAGGGGTAATGCAAGTCAGTACTTTTTCGCATGGAATGTATCCTACTCAAATACCATAGCAACGGCCTAATTTATAGATATGCCATTTTGCCAAACAGAAAAAGCCCCCAGTGGTAAGCCGAGGGTTAATTTTTTTTGGAATAGCGGTAAGGGATTTGCAAGAAAATAAGATACCAATTAAACGGGGAAAATTGTGATATCCCATTTAGGTAGAGTTTCGGAAGGTTGCCAGAAGGTTTGGTAGTGTTCTAACTCTTGTGAGAGAACCTTGATTCCTTTTTCATAGGTTGCTTCAACACGGTGAACAATGGGTGCAATCCCTTTCCAAGTCATATTGGAAGCCCACTTGATGGCAATTTCAATCGAATCCAGAATTGCGCCATTCCAATAGTTCTCTAGGGCTGCCCAACACCTCTCTATGGGATTGTACTTGCTATGGTACGGAGGATAGTAAATCAGTCGGATTCTTAAATTAATTGCTTGAGACAGTTCAACCATACGTTTGATAAACTGTGTGCGGTTACTGCGAGTTGCTGCACCACCATCAAGGTCAATTACCCATTCATCATAATCTTGGTAATCGTGTTGATTCTCATACCACCAAGCAGTTAAACAATCGACAATAAAATCACTGGTTTCAGCCGACTGACCTAAGTAAATCGTAAGCTTTTCACTGTGTGTGTTGAGAATGCCAAAAGGAACTAAGACTGCCTCCCACTGTGTATCGTGGTCATCCGCAGCTTTTGCTTCCAGTGTCCGAGCTTTACCACCTCTGGAAAGATTGCCAATCTTCACCTTGGCTTTAGTATCGATAGAGACTCGCAACGATTTGGGATTCTCATCCGATGCCTGATTTTCCTGAAACACATTGTCGAAAATGGCATCTGTTTGCGGAATCTTTTTCAAGGGCTTTGTTTTTTGTGTTTTTTTAGGCGATACCCCAAGCTATTAAGAATCTTCCCCAGAGTTTGACGAGACGGCAATTGACTGTGGTCATAACCTATTTCACTGATTAATGCTTCTCGTACCGCTCTGGCACTGATACGAGCATATAGAAAGGTCGATTGAAATTTTGGATCTGCTTGGGCTTGAGCATCTACCAAAGAACAAATATCTGCTTCTAAATTGGGCAGAATCTCAACACTATTATGTCGTCCCCTTGCATGATAGTTATCCACACAGACTATCCCTGTCCGCCGTTCATGCAAGCCAAGTTGTACACAGGAGCGATTCCATCCTAAAACTGTTTCTGCAATGCGTGCTGAACTATCGAAGTAATCTTCAGTAACTTTTGCCATGAAGTCTCTTTTACAGCTGCCAGTTAGTTTCTTGGCTGCATCTTTGAAGGTAGATTTTATGGTGTCGGTAAGCATGAACCCTGTGATTCCAATTCTAGAAATTCAGAGCAAACGCGGGCAGATCCGCGCCTCCTATTCTTCTAGAATGACTGGTATTTTATTTTCTTGCAAGCCCCTAATCTACAAAGCTATTGTTCCCAGATCAATAGGCAATAAAATCAGAATTTCTACATAATATCTAGTGGCTTGCTTTTAAATAAGCAAAGCTGATGAGTTCCATCAGGTTTACAAAAGTGAAATAGTTGATGAAAAATTGTAAAGCATTGTAAAGTGTATTCACAGGCAAAGACAAACGAGCCTGATTCATAAATCACTAACCGCACTTATAAAACAATGACAACAACCTTACAACAGCGCTCAAGCGCTAACGTATGGGATCGATTCTGTGAATGGATCACCAGCACCAACAACCGCATCTACATCGGCTGGTTCGGCGTAGTCATGATCCCCACCTTGCTAGCAGCTACCGCTTGCTTCGTAATAGCCTTCATCGCCGCACCTCCAGTAGACATCGATGGTATCCGCGAACCAGTAGCAGGTTCCTTGATCTACGGAAACAACATCATCTCTGGTGCAGTAGTACCTTCCTCCAACGCTATCGGCTTGCACTTCTACCCAATTTGGGAAGCAGCATCCTTAGACGAGTGGTTGTACAACGGTGGTCCTTACCAATTGGTAATTTTCCACTTCCTGATTGGCGTATTCTGCTACTTAGGTCGTGAATGGGAACTATCCTACCGCTTAGGTATGCGTCCTTGGATTGCGATCGCATATTCTGCTCCAGTCGCAGCAGCAACCGCAGTCTTCTTGGTATACCCCATCGGACAAGGTTCATTCTCTGACGGTATGCCTTTAGGTATATCAGGAACATTCAACTTCATGATCGTGTTCCAAGCAGAACACAACATCTTGATGCACCCCTTCCACCAACTAGGTGTAGCTGGTGTATTTGGTGGAAGCTTGTTCTCTGCAATGCACGGTTCACTAGTAACATCTTCACTAGTTCGTGAAACAACTGAAACCGAATCACAAAACTACGGTTACAAATTCGGTCAAGAAGAAGAAACCTACAACATCGTTGCGGCTCACGGCTACTTCGGTCGTCTAATCTTCCAATACGCTTCCTTCAACAACAGCCGTTCACTGCACTTCTTCCTAGCAGCATGGCCTGTAATCGGAATCTGGTTCACCGCCTTGGGTGTAAGCACAATGGCGTTCAACTTGAACGGTTTCAACTTCAACCAATCAATCATTGACTCTGAAGGTCGTGTGATTGCAACTTGGGCGGATGTAATCAACCGCGCTAACCTGGGTATGGAAGTAATGCACGAGCGTAACGCTCACAACTTCCCTCTAGATTTGGCATCTGCTGAATCTGCTCCTGTTGCTCTTACCGCTCCTGCTATCAACGGTTAATTCTCAAGCATTAACTCAATTAGCTAAATAAGAAAGCGCTCTCCTACTTCGGGAGAGCGCTTTCTTATATGTATCCCAATACTTCTCGGTTAAGGGGAAAAGGGGAAAGGGAAAAGGGAAAGAAAAAACCCTTAACCCTTACCCTTTAACCTTTTCCCCAAACCCGATTCCGAGTTAAAAATGCAAAACCCGAGCAGTATTGATATGTATCCTTCTTGTTTCGCTTTCTGAGTATTATGAGTAAAAATAATCTTCGCTGAATTGCACAGCCGCTCTTTCTGTTTTGGTTTATTTTTCCAATAGTTAGATATTTTCCCAATGCGCTAAACCATAAGTAAAAGAAAGAAAAACGAACCGCAAAGGACACAAAGAAAGAAGTTAAAAGGGTTTGGCACAGCCTCACAAAGAAATGGTATAAGTCCTAATTAGCAAAAAAGGGTATACAGGAGTTAGCAAGAATTTTTCCCAATGCCCAATTCTGTCTAAGTCCGTCCAACAAGGCTAGCGACTACTGTAGCCAACTCAGCCGCTTCAATAGGTTTGGGTAAATGTAGCTGATAACCTTCTTGTATAGCTCGCATTCGATCCTCTGCCCTAGCATAAGCTGTCAATGCTGCTGCGGGAATATTTCCCCCTTGTTCTGGCGATCGCGATCGCAGTTTGCGGATCAAAGAGTAACCATCCTCATTGGGCATACCAATGTCACTGACTAAAACATCTGGTTTCCATTCTGTAATTACCTGCAATGCTTCTTGAACTGATGCCACTGCTTTAACTTCGGCTTGGCACTGTTCGAGAACTGTGGTCATAAATTCACGGCTATCGGTTTGGTCATCTACAACCACTACCCGCACACCAAGGAGGGAGACGAAGTGAAGAGGAGAAGAGGCAACGGGGAGAGGCTGCGAGACTGTGAATAGATGACTTTTCAAAAGTGGCAACTTGACTGTAAATGTTGCTCCTTGATCTTTACCTGGACTATCTACCTGAACAGTACCACCATGTAATTCTACTAAATGACGCACGATCGCTAATCCTAGTCCTAATCCACCGTATGATCTAGTGTTAGAACTATCAGCTTGACGAAAGCGATCAAAGACGTAAGGGAGAAAATCAGGGCTAATACCAATACCTGTATCAATCACCTGAATTTGAGCATATTTCTCTGTTATATGTTCTTTTTCTTCGCCAGTTACCACTGACAATTGCAACTCTACCTGTCCACCTGTGGGTGTAAATTTGATGGCATTAGATAACAGATTCCAGATAATTTGCTGCAAACGCTCAAAATCACCGGAAACTAGGAATTGGGAATTTTCGCCAAACTTGCTGTCCTTTGAACGTTGATTGCTTTGAAATTCCGCTTCTCTTGATTCAACATTTTCGTGATTAATTTCTAATCCCAAATCTGAATTTCGCGTTTCTTTTGAGGGAATGATGGAAAATCTTAAATCGATTTCCTTAGATTGAGCGGCTAGGCTAACAGTCTCTAAGCTTGACTCAATCATCGGAACCAAATTACAAGTACGGACATTGAGGCGTAACTTGCCTCTAATCATCCGCGATATATCGAGTAAGTCTTCAATTAACTGGGTTTGCGCTTTAGCATTGCGCTCAATTGTCTCCGTAGCCTTAGCTATTTGGCTTTCACTCAGCTTGCTTCGTTGCAGAAGTTGTGCCCAGCCCAAAATTGCATTTAGGGGCGATCGCAATTCGTGAGACAATATTCCCAAAAATTCATCTTTCATCCGGTTCGCCTCTTGCAACTGCTCAGTTTGCTTTTGCAAAGAAGCAATTAAACTAGCACGTTCCATTGCGATCGCTATTTGGTCGCATACTGCTTGCATCATCCCCTTTTGATTCTCGGTAAAGCTTAACCGAGTCCGGCTGCCAAAAGAAAGAGTACCCAACAATCGTCCTTGGGCAATCAACGGATAACTATAATAAGCAGTAATACCTAAAGAACGAAGCAATTCTGTTTTGGGGTCAGTTGATTGCTGCACATTCTCTAGAGCTATTGCACAACGTTTTTGAGCTACAGTACCGCAAACCGTTTCCCCAAATCCCAGCGACTCGATTTCCTTGGCCAGTTCTTGGGAAATACCACTGTAAGACCCCAACCGCATTACTTGAGAGTTATCCTCAACCAAATAGTTCAAATAAACTTCTATTCCAATTTGCTCTCTTAGTTTTCGGTAGACGCTATCGATTAGTAGTACTGGTTCTTGGCTTGAGAGTAAATCGTTGGCTGTGTCAAATAGTAGCTTTAGTCTTTTGTAACCTAACGAGAGTGCTTTTTCTGCCTGTTTGAGGTTGCTAATCTCTTGGAACACCAAGATACAGGTAGCCGGATGACCGTGCATTGCTGGCAAGGTATCAGCAAATATCAGTAGAGAACGCACACCAGAGGGAGTGTGCCAATCTACTTCTAATCCATTGAGACGTTCACCAAGGGCAACCCGCACTCCTGGCATTTGTTCATTGGGAATGCGATCGCCTGCCGCATCTGTATAGTGGTAAGCTGTGTGATAATCTTCTGCTGGTACACCTTTAGGAAATTCGCCCCCAGCTAATTCATTAGCAGAGCGATTTGCAAAAGTTACCCGCGCCGTTCCTGGTTCGATAAACAGCAAGGGTCTTGGCATCAGATTTAATACATCCTCCAGCCATTTTTGCTGATTTAGAAGTATTTCTTCTGCCTGTTTGCGCTCCGTAATATCTAAAAATGCACCAACGCTTCCTCTAGTTTTACCCTCTTCATCAAACAGAGGTGCAACGTACTCCAACAGGTTGACAATTTTTCCATTTTCATGGACTACCTCAAGTTCACAATCCACAACTTCGACACCATGAGCAGCAGAGTATTGCATTGGCAGTTCCTCTTCTGACAGTTCCCTTCCCTCTCGGTAGATTTTGAAGGTTGTGGATTTTTGATCACTAGGAACATTGAGAGAGGCATTTGTATTTGACGATATCCCCAACTGCTTGGCCAAAGCAGGGTTTACCTTGATATTTTGGCATAGTGGATCTTCGGCAATGCCAATTCCAATGGGAATTACCTCCAACAAAGTTTGTAACTCAGTAATACGGCGCTGTAGATCCTTGTTTAGTTGTAAGATTTTTTCTTTAGCCTTTTTTTGTTCGCTAATGTTACGAGTCACAGTTGCTAAGGCAATTGGCTGACCTGTGTTGTTGTCTGTAACAGTGAAGATATTGTAATCAACTGGTATTGGTTGACCTGTTTGAAGATGCCGAAAGCAGAATTCTCCCTGCCAGCGACCTTCTGATAGTACAGTCGGCAGTATATATTTTTGAAAATAGGTTTTGTCTTTGGGCATGAAGTAATCTAATACTACTTTTTGCCTCACTTCTTCAAAGCTAGCAAGTCCTACCAGTTTTTGACCTGCATCATTTATATAGAGCAATTGACCCTCAAGGGTGGCAATGCCGATAAAGTCAGAGCTATTTTCTACCAGCGATACTAATTTTTGTTGCTCTGTTTCTGCAAGCTTACGTTCGCTCAAGTCGAGGATAAATGCTACTGACTCTTCCCGCTTTTCTCCTAACAGCACGTAACCAACTAAAACCGGGATGCGGCTACCATCCTTGCGAATATATTCTTTCTCGTAGGGCGTACAAGTAGCGTTAGTGTTTTTTTGTGCTTCGGCGACACCTCGCTGATCCAAGTATCGATATTCAGATGGTGTGATATTGCTCCAACTTAACCTACCCGTTGACAAATCCTCCCGCGTATAACCAATCATCCTGAGATATTCGTCGTTTGCCTGGTGGATACCGCCATACACATCGCCAAATAGAATACCAATGACATTAGAATCTACGAAACTCCCCAATTTATCTTCGTAGGTTCTTAGTGCTTCTTGGGCGAGGTCGCGTTGATGGCTAAGGCGTTCAATAACCCTGGCACTTTGCCAAATCAAAATAGTAAAAATCACAATCAGGACGATCGCAAACACTGATACTGCAAAAGCCGGATCGTATTGTCCTGCGCGTTGACCTTCAACAATTACCCACCCTAATATAAAAGGTACTGCGATCGCGGCAACCAACAAACGACGTGCCAGTAAGCCACCATAAGTATCACTTGTAACTACCCTCATTAACCCCTGTTCTGCCCGCGCCCAAAGAATACCTATACTTAGCAAAATGAACAACACCGCTGTATGTAAAGCCATTGATGTTGTATAAGGGGCAAGTCCGTAAAGAACTTTCACTTTGTAGGCATAGCCCATAAGCGCCTGAAAGGAAATTAAAGTAGCGATCAGAGCGATAATCTGAGCAGACCAATAACTACGGTGGTTTTTGGGATTAATTAGAATCTGTAGGGCAACGCTGACTAGTATAAAGTTGAATGCTGTGTTTACCCCCATTCGCCCCGGATACAATGTCGTCATACTAGTTGGCGAATCCAGGAACAGTATCTCATCAATACCCAGATTCCAGCCGAACAGATATTCACAAAGTGTAAGTGCAGCAATTGTGGTGACAGCTATTGCACAGACCCTGGAAATTACCAGAGTCGGGAAATCGAGAAGTTGAAAGGTCGAAGAGTCAGGGTAGTTTTGAATTGTTCTTTTCCCCTTATTCCCTGCCTTTAAAAACAGCCACAATGATAAACCAGACAGTACAAAACACAACGCTGTATTGACTTTCATCGTCGCAGGACTACCAGGGAAGCCACGCTTGAAAACTTCAATTCCAAGCCACCAGCCAATTAGCACCAAACCGCCAACCAAGATGGGTATTACACTTGCGGCTTTTGCCACAAGTGAATTTATCGGGATTTTGAATATATCTTGCAGCCGCAAGCGGTTAACCTTTAACATTTAGTGTTCTCTAACCGCATCTATCTAGCGTAGTAAAATTCCGTATTCCTTACGGTTTAATCATCTATGCCTTAGTATTTTATGCTACCCATTGACTTACTTTTCATCTACCCAGAAGCATATTTTTTATTGGACAATTTAGAGTAAGAATTAATAATTCAAAAAATCACCTTTGTGAGTATTTCAGAATTACAGGCTATATCGTTTACCAATCTAATTTTCTTTACAGAAACAGTAGTATAATCGAGAACTTGTAGCTTCAATATAACTACTTCTTTGGTTCTGTTCGCAAGTCTTGTAATCGCCCTTGCAAAAACTTTCCCCATTCCGCCGCCAAAGGGATTTCGGTAAATGGAACACGCACCGATTTATTAGATTCGGAAAAGAGAAATTCTAGCTCTATAGAACGACCTTTCTGCGGTATATTATCCACATCTACTGATTTATCATCTACTAGAAAGTTGATTTGCTTAATATCAAGCAAAGAGAATGTTTCTAGTTTAATAGGCCCTTGAGGTGTGGGTTTTCCCCATGTGAGATTATTGTCTTTTTGACCTAATACAGCATAAATATCGTACTTAGCCCGTTCAAATTGTTCTGCCCAAGCGCGATAGGCTTCAACTTTTTGATACTCTTTCGAGCCTTGCCAAGCCAACCAGAAAAACATTACTAATAGCGGCAACCACAAAAGACCACGTTCCATCGTTTCAAAAAGTCCTGAGTAATGAAGTGAGACTTGTAACTAAAAGTGCAAAATCCACCAACAAAGGATGGAGATAAGTTATGGTAGTGAGCAAACTGGCAAAAAGCGGTGATGAGTTAATATGAGAAAGCTTATATTATTGTGCTTGTTTGTCATTGGGCTGGGAGCTGCCATATTTGGTTTCCTGAATTTCCAGGGAATGGCAGTTAAAGGAGAGTTTGAGACGATTTTGCTTGATTTTCGGGAAGATATTCCATCAGATGTGGTGCAACAGAATCTCCAAGCGATCGCCAAACAATACAACGTTACACCCCAATTAGACAACAAGTTTTCAGAAAAAGATCATGTGTATATTGTCAAAGGCGATCGCCAGCGACTCCAAGAACTGAAAAAATCTCAGTTTGCCCAAGCTACAGAATTCATTGAGCCAAATTACATCTATACAAAGATTCCACAACCAGGTGAAAAAGCTTGGTTAGGAGAATTTTTGAGACCTCAAGAAAATGATGATGAGACAAGCCCGTCATTAACTGGCCCCAATGATCAATATTACAGCAAGCAGTGGAACTTGCACAAAATCGGTATTGAAGGCGCATGGAGTCAAACCAAAGGCAGTGGCATTACAGTTGCGGTAATTGACACCGGGATTACTAAGTTGCGCGACTTATATGAGACAAAATTCGTCAAAGGCTATGATTTTGTTAACGATAGAGAAGAAGCCAAAGACGATAACGGCCACGGTACCCATGTTGCCGGAACTATTGCCCAAGCCACAAATAACAAATATGGCGTAGCTGGAATTGCTTATGAAGCTAGTCTGATGCCACTTAAGGTACTCAGTTCTTATGGCGGCGGTACAGTTGCCGATATTGCCGAAGCGATTAAATTTGCTGCTGATAAAGGCGCAGATGTGATCAATATGAGCTTGGGTGGTGGCGGTGAAAGCAAGTTGATGAAAGAAGCGATCGAGTATGCCCATAGAAAAGGTGTAGTCATCATTGCCGCAGCTGGGAATGAAAATACCAATGGCGCAAGCTATCCAGCCCGATATCCTTATGTAATAGGCGTTTCGGCAATTGGTCCAGATGGCGAAAGAGCGCCTTATTCTAACTTTGGTGCTGGGGTAGATATCTCGGCTCCTGGTGGTAGTGAAGCTGGTAAGATTCTCCAAGAAACTATCGACGAAAATGGCGAAGGCGTATTTCTAGGCTTCCAGGGTACAAGCATGGCTTCTCCCCACGTTGCAGGCGTGGCAGCATTAATTAAAGCTGCTGGGATCAAAGAACCAGATGAAGTTTTAAAAGTCCTCAAGCAGTCAGCGCGAGTTATCCAAGATGATGGTTTGAACTATTATGGCGCTGGACAACTCAATGCAGAAGCAGCAGTCAGACTAGCTTTTGGTGGACAAATCAGTTTTCCAGATTTCTTTCGGTGGTTACGCGATAACGGCTATCTTAACCCTGGCTTTTGGATTGATGGTGGTGCAGTGGCACTATTACCCAAAATTTTAATGGTAGTTGGCTCTTATCTACTGGCTTGGTTTTTACGGGTTTACTTCCCCTTCACTTGGAGTTGGTCTTTATCTAGTGGGCTAATCGCTGGCAGTTCCGGGTTATTCTTCCTCAAGGGAATCTATATTTTTGATCTTCCCCAATGGCCTTTCCGGGTTTTGGGCAGTTCAATTCCCGAACTAGGTAATACCCTCCAGGGAACTGATGCGTTGAATCCCCTATTTGCCAGTGTACTGATTCCTATTTTGTTAATGGCATTGCTGCTGGGAAATCCTAGTTGGAAATGGTTTGCCATTGGTTCAACATTAGGTGTAGCAGCCTGCTTGACAGTAAGTGCATTTTTAGATCCAGCTGTTTGGGGTTTGGGAAGTGGCAACATATCACGCCTCTTCCTCATCGCTAATGCCCTAATCTGCTATGGACTGGCTCGTTTAGCATTGAAAAACGAAGAAAAAATCGCATAAATCGGGAATGGGGAATGGGGAATCAATGTTTATAACTCCTAACCCTAACTCCTAATTCCCTACTCCCCCCACTCAGCACGGGCTAAACGCCCCGCTATCGCTAACAGCACTTACAACTCAGCACTGTTTATGAGCATTACACTTACAGGTACAATTGAACGCCGTGATATAGGCACAGGCGCATGGGCGTTGGTTACAGAAGAGGGCGTTACTTACGAAATCCTGAAAGGGGCTGACAAAAGCTTACTCAAAGCCGGACAAAAAGCAAAAGTAAAAGGACAGGTGCGTGAAGATATCATGACTATTGCCATGATTGGCCCTGTCCTAGAGGTCAAATCTTTTGAAGTAATTTAGTTCTGATTACCTGTAGAATCCAGAACCTCTTGCAGACGGCTTCTAAATTCTCCTTTGGGATGACCTCCTTTTACTTCACCCACAATCTGAAATTCCCCTTCTGGAGAATTGCAGATGATGTAAGTAGGCCATCCCATTTCTGATTTATCGGGATACTGAGTTAATAAAATCTTGCGATACTTGCGGTAAGCAGTCGTATCCTGCATTTTCACATCAATAAATTCTAAACCCAGTTCTTCAGCCACCTTTTTGTCGTAAAAAGACATTTTATGGCAGATGCCGCACTCTTCTGAAGAGAACTTAATTACAGCTAAACTCATGGGTTGGCGACTCTTTGATTTTAAGCAAAGTTTTTTAGCATAATGCCATGAAATATTACCATATAGCTGGTTATTAGTGTCAACTTAAAGCTGAAACCCTTATCCAGTATCTTTTCTTGCGTCCTTGCTTCTATGTTTTTTGGGAGGCAGAGCTTTCAGTACTGCATTCCCAGGTTGAACATACAAACAAGAAAGATACACATGTAGTTACCAAGGAAACTCTGACTCGGAAGCTGAAAGCAGTAATTGCTGGCAGACAAATAATTAAACGCCAAAATATAGAAAAAAAATTAAGAATATGATTAAATATCATAGCAATCATTTTGATGTGGCATCTCTAGCTCACAATAAAAAGAAAGCGATTCAGGAATTGAGTGAGCAAGTTATGCTCTATCCTAGGAGCAGTAACAACAAGAGTAGTGGTGCATTCTAGTTACATCAGCAGAAAATGCTAGGGCGATGTCTAAGACAAGTCGCTACGTGTCTACACAAAAAACCCCCGATGAGCGTTAGCCAATCAGGGGAGTTAGTTATCAGGGTGCATCTACCAATTAAATGTTCTTAGGTTTAACACCATACTCCGGATAAATTTGGACACAGATAAGTTATTTTTTAAAATAAAAAACCCCCGATGAGCGTTAGCCAATCAGGGGAGTTAGTTATCAGGGTGCATCTACCAATTAAATGTTCTTAGGTTTAACACCATACTCCGGATAAATTTGGACATAGATAAATTATTTTTTAAAATAAAAAACCCCCAGATGATGTTAGTCTACTAGGGGAGTTAGTTATCAGGGTGCATCTACCAATTAAGTGTTCTCAGGTTTAACACCATACTCCGGATAATTTGGACACAGATAAGTTATTTTTTAAAATAAAAACCCCCAGATGATGTTAGTCTACTAGGGGAGTTAGTTATCAGGGTGCATCTACCATTAATGTTTTCTAGGGGCAGCGAGTATCTTCCGGGGAAAATGGCAAAAATCAGGGTTGACGGCCATGTCTAGGAAGGGCTACGCCTAGGTAATTAGAAAAAAACCCCCAGTGGGTGTTAGCCAACCAGGGGAGTGAGTTATCAGGGTGCATCTATATGATCATCTTTTCTAAAGTAAATGGGTAGCTACCGGATAAAATAGCAGAGGTTGAAGTTATTGTTGTTTGCTCACCAGAAAAAAAACCTCAAAGTTGTTAACCAACCAGAGGAGTTAGTTATCAGATATTGGTTTCAAGTGAAGCTAAAGTCTTTCAGAATCTCGTTTACCTGTAAATGATACTCATAGGGCTACTGGCACGAATTCAGGGGGTGCTAGCCTATATGAGGATTAAAAGAGATTCTTAAAGAGCAATCTACCGGATAAATTGATGCTCACCAGAGAAAATCCTCAATGGGTGTTAGCGAACAAGGGGAGCTAGTTATCAGGGTGCATCTACCAATTAAATAACCAGTGCATTGCCTTAAAAATTTGATGCGTCAGAAATGATTGCTGCTAAATTTCTTCATAAAAAAACCCCCAGTGGGTGTTAGCCAACCAGGGGAGCTAGTTATCAGGGTGCATCTACCAATTAAGTGTTCTAGGTTTAACCACCATGCTCCGGATAAATTTATTAGAAAGGTGTGTCAACGAAACTCTAGTAGATATTAACTGAATTAGGGGAGGTGAACTACTCCGCCGTAAGACGGACGGAGCTTCCCAATTCATCGGGAATAGCTTCCAGAACTCCATAGTTCTAGTTAGTCTGACATTCCCTCCAAGGGCAGGAGTCCTGGTTCCCAAGACCCAAATTTTTTTCTTGCAACATATACCTATTAGTTTGGTTTTCACTTATGGCATTGATGGTCAAGATCAAATAATCTTATCAGAAAATTCTGGGGATTCGTCTATACATCTGATATTTGTTTTTGCATAAGCAAAAAATCAATATCAGATGCAATCCTTATCCCCCGCTCCCTATCCCCACCTTATGAGTACATTGTTTGCGTTAGCGTCTCGCAGAGAAGGTGGGGACTTCCGCGACACGTTAAAAATCAAGGGACATCTATCTAGTAATCAAGTATTCTAGGATTAAGCACTATTTTTTGGTAAAGAATATCTGCGTTAAAAGTTGCTGTTGTTTGCCAAAATTGAAAAAAACCCCTAGTAGGTGTTAGCCAGCTAGGGGAGTTGAAGATCAAGGTGCATCTACCAATTAAGTGTTCTAGATCCAAGTAATCCGATCCGGATAAAGTTGTAAAGGCAGAAAAAGCAAAACAACACCGAATCAGAAACATTCAGGGGTGGGATGCATCTAAGTTATCAGAGGGAGCAAATCGACTTGAAACTTTCGTGTTTCAAACCAGATTTAGGAGGCGGACAGGAGAAGTTGTGACCCAGGAATTTCACATTTCCGTAACCCCAGTAGGGCAAAATGACTACTTGGTGCGGACGGAACAAGTCGCGCCTGGGGTACCATTGGCAGAAGAATTGGTGACTTGGCCTGTAGCTGATTGGTTAATAGCTGCTGGGCATTTGATGAATGACCCATTGAAGTCGGTGTTGCAGGGAGATCCATTTACCTCTGGTGGGCACGAAAGCAATATCGCCAGAAACTCTGTTAACTTGGTGGCGTTGGGTCAACAATTTTATAACGCCTTGTTTCAAGGCACTCTCAGAGATAGTTGGATTACTGCCCAAGGTATTGCCCAGAATCACCAACAAGTACTACGCTTACGCTTGGGGCTAAAGGACACTAGGTTAGCTCGTCTACCTTGGGAAGTGATGCACGCAGGCGATCGCCCTCTGGCTACTGGGCCTTATGTGGCTTTTTCTCGCTTCCAAAGTGGCATTTTGGGGGGTTCTCCTTTGCGATCGCGCAATAGTTTCACAACACGAGAACAAGGTAGTGTGAAAGTATTGATGGTAATTGCTTCTCCCTCAGATCAAGCCCGTCTTGACTTACAGAAACAGGAAGCGATTAAGCTGCAAGCGGAACTTCACCGTCAAACATCACGACTTGCTGAAGGTAACAATCGTTTCCCAGAAATTGAACTCACTGTATTAGACCAACCAGGACGGGAAGAACTGACGCAAGCCCTAGAACAAGGCAGATACCAAGTTCTCCACTACTCTGGTCATAGTAACTTAGGTGGCAATGGTGGAGAAATTTATCTTGTTAGTCGCAGAACTGGCTTAACGGAAATCTTGAGTGGAGACGATCTGGCAGGTCTGCTCGTCAACAATAATATTCAAATGGCAGTGTTTAATTCCTGCTTGGGGGCGTACACAGCTGCATCCGATCCTTCTGGAGATACGGGTGAACGTAATCTGGCAGAAAGTCTCGTGAAGCGCGGAATTAGAAGCGTTTTGGCTATGTCAGAACGCATTCCTGATGAAGTGGCATTGACACTCACACAATTGTTTTACCGCAACTTGAGTCAGGGATATCCTGTAGATTTGTGCGTTAGTCGGGTACGCCAAGGATTAATTTCTGCTTATGGTTCTCACCAGATGTACTGGGCATTACCAATTTTATATCTCCAGCCAGAATCTGACGGTTTTCTCAGTGAAGAAATTGAGGTATCCGAAAGTCCAGACTTACGGGATCAGTACAATTCACCTTTAGGAATAACTTCCACGATGTACTCTGCGATGTCTACGACGGGCTACGCCAACGCAGATGATAGCGATATGCCTTTAGGAATGGAAGAAATGATTCCTGCTGGTTTGGCGCGTGACTCTTCTGGATTAGACTGGCTGGGTGAGGATACTTGGGGCGATCTGGTTGATGAAATTGAGTATGATGACCCAAGTTATGAAGAAGATTCTGCGATCGTTTCGGATTTGTTTCGTCAGCTAGATAACCAAAAAGCTACAACTGAACCGGATCAACAAATTCCAGAAAATAATTTTCAGCAAAGCCAGATTTCAGAAGACATGACTTCTCTGGAAGAAGATTTGTGGGGAGAAATCCCGGCACCGCCCCCTGCAATTACTGGTAAATTTCAAGAAAGTCAGCAAAATTCTGAGTTTTCGCGTAGACATAGCCCAACCCAGGTATCGCAACCAGGCGTACCAAGACATCGTACCCAAGGCCGCAAGTTGTGGCCAATTGTGGGTATTGTGGGAATCAGTGCCTTAGTAGCTGCGATCGGTTTAAATTGGTGGTGGCAAAATCGATCCCAACTGGCAACTCTGCCAAACATCCCAACAATTCCCACCGATTCTTTACCTATCCAAAAACAGCAAAATATCGATTTAGAAACAGCAACCACTGGAATTGTTACTACTAGCGCTACGCAAAAATTGAGCCAGGGAGATTTACAAGGTGGGTTGTTGGCTGTAGAAGAATTACTCAATCGTGGCGCACTAGCTGCGGCGGAAACGGCCCTTAAACTTGTTCCGAATAAGCAAGTTGACGATCCATCTGTCAACTTTTATAAGGGAAGATTAGCTTGGCAGTCTATCGGGACTGGAGACAATAACTATAGCGTCGATGATGCCCGCCGTTACTGGGAAACTGCTGCAAAAGCTAAACCAGAATCGCTTTTGTATAATAACGCTTTAGGATTTGCTTACTACGCAGAAGGCAATTTAAATCGAGCCAATGACTCTTGGTTCAAGGCTTTGAATTTAGCTCTCAAAGAACAAAATACAGATTCAAAGACGGCAGTTCCTGAAGATGCTTTAACTTCTTATGCTGGTTTAGCTCTGGGACTGTATAAATCTGCACTTAGTCAATCTAGTGGTAAGCAGACACAGTATCTTAATGAAGCGATCAAGTTGCGGCAAATGGTTCTCAACTCTGATTCAGTAAATTTCCAGGTTGATAAATTAGCTAAAAATTGGCTGTGGACGGAGAAGGCGATTGAAGATTGGCGATCGCTCCTTCAGGAAAAAGGTGAATAACAGTAAGATGTTGTAGTGGTGCGATCGCTTTTAATTAGTAAAATCAGCATGGCGATCGCTCTGTTGATTCACGCTAGCGATCGCCGTGATGGTTGTGTTCGCATCTGAAATAGGCTTCGGCTTATCTGAATTATCAGATGCTGGGACTCCATAAAAAAATAGAAGTAATACAAGGACAAACGCTGCAAATGCCCCTGTAGCTTTAATATTAGTTTTGCTCAAAGGTACGTGTGCTTCTAAATTAAGACTACCCGTCAATAAATAACCTGATATCCCAGCAAATGCGGCTGCTAAAAATCTAACTATTGCTAGAGTGCCACCTTCCATTGCTCGTGGGTTGAGTACAAGAACAATAAAGACTATTAAGACCGCCAGAGCCATAGCAAGGGCTATTCCACGTTCAGCAGGTGAAATTTGCGAGGATGGTTTATGCACTTCTGGTTGAAAATTATCTTCTTGTTTAAATGGTTCTGTCATAAAATTATTCTCTTGCTTTGATGGCTGAATTACATTATTAACTGTTACAACCACATTTTCTCTTCTTATCTCAGAGGGATTAGGAAGAATATCGTTGTCTATATGCTGTTCTGCTTTTAGTAACTCCCTTCTGTCCATCACATCATCAATTAAGCCCAAGACATTAACCATTTGATAGCTTTTTTGACATTGAATGCGTTCTTGCCTATCGGCTACAAACTGTCGCAATATATCAAAAGGGTAAAAGTGTGGCTCTTGGCTATCTTTGCAGGTGTCACAATTACAGGGAATTAACTTGTTGTACTTTAGTCGCTTGTACGAGTCATGAATTTTATCGAGTTCATGTGTAACTATGGTCATCAAATCTCTTTTATGACGACCTAAAACTCGAATCTTAATCTCCCGCTTGCCATAATATTCAATCACCTCTGCCTTCGTCTGGTCTTTACTGAGAACAACGCCGCTTTTCCAGACATATTGTTGTTTATTCCTCAACTCATTCATGGCGACGATAAACTGGGTGATGATGCCCTTGGGCATGAAGTCATATTCGTAACGCAGAATCAGGTTGTCGGTTTGATTCCAGGCATAGAGGGGTTGATTAGCAGATAACAGTTGTGGGGCAATATACTCTCCTTGGCTTCTAGGAATTTCGTAGCACAGCTTGAAGTTGATCATCAGCCGCAAGAGTTCATCATGCATTGTGGCATATTCGTCTTCACACCAGATGTTTGCCAAGTCAGACCGGGTGAAACTGCCTAGATTGCTAATCACCTCTTTATTATCCAGCACTTTGTAGACTGCATCAGTTCCCCACTTGGGTTTTAGGATAACAGTCTTGTTCAAAAGTGGGTCTTCCTGGAAGTGCAAGCATACTCCCAAATCGTGCAGATAGCTGCTCAACTGCAACTTGTCATTTCTTTGGGTGAACCCATTTTTCTGGCAGATGTTCAGGTATTCATCTAAGCCGATGTAATTGCGTTTGTCACTTTCCAAAGCTTCCCGGACTCTAACCCAGGTTTTTGGGAGGGGACTGCCAATATGGGGCAGACTTTTAACGTAATGCTTAATTTGTTCTAAAACTTGTTCTAAACCCCTGTTGGTAGCAAGGTTTGTTGGTAAAGTCTCCTTCAAATTAGTAAACTGCCCCCGTAACTCACGTTCATTGATTTCTCGGTGGCGGTTTTGCTTTTCATTTTTGATGATTAGCAAGGGACTGTTATCGCTCAACAGTTCTACTACATTCAGCCAGTAATAAAAATCTGTGTCTTCCTTGCGGGTATCTGCTACTAAAACGTAGAGAGAACGCTTAGTAAGGAAAAATTGGTGAGTCGCATGGTAAATTTCTTGCCCACCAAAGTCCCAGATGTTGACTCGAAATTCTCGCCCGTCTTTCATTGGGAAATCCCACCGAATCACCTCAATTCCTTTCGTAGAGTCTTCCTCTCGGAGTTGATAATTTTGGTCTTCAATTTTCTTCGCCAGTGTTGTTTTCCCTGCTCCACCTTCGCCGATAATTAGTAACTTTGCTTCACACAGATAATCTGTGCCTTCTGCTTGCAGTTGCCGGAAATAATCCCTAATTGCCTCAATACCTTGTTCAACAATTTCTGGTGGCGGCTTTTCGATGGGGTTATCGCTTAAATTCAGGGTAGTGAGTTTTTGCAGGCGGGCGATCGCTTCTGGTAGTGTCGTTAATTTGTTGCCCCTTAAATCCAGGGAAGTGAGTTGTTGTAGGCGGGCGATCGCTTCTGGCAGCGTCGTTAATCGGTTGAGCCTTAAATTCAGGGAAGTGAGTTTTTGCAGGGGGGCGATCGCTTCTGGCAGCGTCGTTAATTGGTTGCCCCTTAAATCCAGGCGAGTGAGTTGTTGCAGGCGGGTGATCGCTTCTGGCAGTGTCGTTAATTTGTTGAAGCTTAAATTCAGGGAAGTGAGTTGTTGCAGGCGGGTGATCGCTTCTGGCAGTGTCGTTAATTTGTTGTCGCTTAAATCCAAAACCTCCAACCATTCCAGTTCAAACACCTCAGCAGGAATCTCTATTAATTTTTCCTTGTCATCAGTACGCCAATCATTGCTTAAATCTAATTCTTTAAGCTGTTTCTCTTTCGCTTCTCGGATTTTTTCAAGGAAACGTTGAGGCGTGTTTGCCATACTGAGGTTCACCTGTTAACGAAAGTTACATGTAATGCCACTGATTCGCTGGACAATTTTGCAACCACTAATATTTTGCACTAATCCCAACAACCGCCACAGGTTAGAAACCTCTGGCTGATAGCGGAAGTCTTCTTAAGAGGGCTAAATTCTTTCCAGACTTGGGTTTTAGTCCACATTGAATGGACTTTGGCTATGAGAAAGGAAATTCGAGTTGCAGGCAAAGGTGGGTGTTAATTAAGAATGCTGCAAGATATCAAAGCAATTTACTATCCTGTGTAACACTACACAAGTGCTAATAATTTTTACTGAATCTAAAAAGAATTTATCATTCCCAATGGTTCAGATTGGCTTGTCAAACAGTCTTTTATACTCATTAATGAGGCTCGGAACTCCGTTAATGAGTCTTTGATACTCGCCGATGAGCCTTTGATACTCGTGGACGAGTCTTTGATACTCGCGGACGAGTCTTTGATACTCGCGGATGAGTCTTTGATACTCGCGGATGAGTCTTTGATACTCGTGGACGAGTCTTTGATACTTGTGGACGAGTCTTTGATACTCGCGGATAAGTCTTTGATACTCGCGGATGAGTCTTTGATACTCGCGGATGAGTCTTTGATACTCGCGGATGAGTCTTTGATGGTTCTTTTACTTCTTTAGCCGTTTTTTACGCGACTTCTCCAGCCCGAAAAATCTGTTCAGCAGTTAAATTTAACTCTGGGAAGGCTGGCGATTGAATGCGGTCATTTCCTCTAAATTGCCTAACTTGATACTCACCTTCAATTAATTGGTAAATCGAGATTGTTGGTTGTTTAGGATTGCCAATAAAATTCCTACCACCTAAACCTAGATAGTCTACAATCCAATATTCAGGTATTCCAACCTCTTCATATTTACCTGCTTTGGTAAAATAGTCATCTCTCCAGTTGGTACTTACTACTTCAATTACTAAAGGAATTGATGCCGCTTGGCTTACAGTAGATTCTTTTTTCCACAGAGGTTCATTTACTAAATTAGAGTTATTCAACAACAGTACATCTGGTGAGTAAGCTGCTTCGCTTTGAGTCGGTTTAATGAATGCTGTTTTGGGGATGAAATAAAGTAGTTTTAAACGTTTGTATTCTGTAACTATTTCCCCAACTAAAAATCCAACAATTTGTTCATGTTCACCTGTGGGAGGAGCCATTTCAACAATTACTCCATCATGCAGTTCATAGCGTCGTTGTGAGTTTTCTGGATACCAAGCAATAAATTCATCAAATGTTACTTGTTTGGTTAAGGCTTGAGTCATACTTTGCCCTCTTGCTTTATTTAAAATCAGATAAAAATTTAAACCTTAGCCACCTAAATTACGTGACTTCTCCAGCCTGAAAAATCTGTTCAGCAGTTAAATTTAAATCTGGGAACGCTAGCGACTGAATGCGCTTATTTCCCCTAAATTGACTAACTTGATACTCACCTTCAATTAATTGGTAAATCGAGATAGTTGGTTGTTTAGGATTGCCAATAAACCGCCTACCACCTAAACCTAGATAGTCTACAATCCAATATTCAGGAATACCCAAAGACTCGTAATCTTCTAGCTTCAAAGCATAATCATCACTCCAGTTGGTTGAAACAACTTCTACAACCAACTTGACAGAACTACCCCGCGTGATGATAGATTCTTTTTTCCAACGAGGTTCATCTATAACAGCTTGTCTATCAAGAACTATGACATCTGGTTCATAACCTGAATCAGTGTTAATTGACTTGATGACGCATTCTTTAGGGATAAACCAAGGGATGGACAGACGGGTGATTTCAATAAACAAAGAACCATTGATAAACCCGGCTATCTCTGAGTGCTTCCCTGTTGGCTTAGGCATTTCAACAATTACCCCATCATGTAGTTCATAATGCCTGTCTGAAGATTCGGGATACCAGGCAATAAATTCATCAAATGTTACTTGTTTGGTTAAGGCTTGAGTCATACTTTGCCCTCTTGCTTGATGTCAAATTTGACCCCTCTCCAAACCTCTCCCCGACACGGAGAGAGGCTTAATCAGCGAACTGAGCTTAGAGGATGTTTGAAAAGTCCTCTTGTCGGCATCAAAAATTTTAGATCCCCCTAAATCCCCCTTCAAAAGGGGGACTTTGATTCCGGTTCCCCCTTTTTTAAGGGGGGTTAGGGGGGATCTAAAGTACCTAAAGTCAGAGCGAAACACTTTTCAAACAACCTCTTAAACTTTCGCCGCAGCAGCATTTGGTAAACTCACTTTCAATCGCTTAAACATTGCTTCTCGTGCTTGTGCAGCGAGGCTATCATCAAAAGGTTTTAAGGTAATTTGTTGCTGATACTTTAGCCGCAGCGCTGTTTGAATTAACCAATCGGCGACAAAGGGATTTTTCGGTAATAAAGGGCCGTGAGAATAAGTAGCGATCGCATTCTGATAAAATGCTCCTTCTGTACCATCTTCACCATTATTTCCCAAACCGTATACCACGCGCCCCAAAGCTTCTACTTTTCCCAATTTGGTGCGTCCGCCGTGATTTTCAAAGCCTACCAAATATGGTGTAGTTCCAGTCATCTCTCGCAATTCTTGCGCTAGGCGTGAAGCTGTCACTTCAATTACCAAGTTTCCAATACAGCGCTTAGTATTTTCACCAGGATGCACGGAAACTAAATCAAGTATTCCTAAACCATCAATCCGTTGTCCCAAGCCTGGTTCATAATAATGTCCCAGTAATTGGGGTGAACCACAAGTAAATACTCCTGGTGTTCCATTTTCGATTTTTTCGCGCATTGCGTCGGCTTTTGCACCTTGCAAATCACGCATGACAATTTCTTGCTGACGATCTTGTGCGCCACCACCAACGATGACATCTACAGTTTTAATATCTGCGGCTGTGGCATTTTGATCTAGGGGTAACACTTTAACATCGTATCCGCGCCACTGGGCGCGACGTTCTATAGTAATTACATTACCGCGATCGCCATAAGTACTCATCAGCGTCGGGTACAACCAACCTATTGTTAATTCTAAATTTTGAGAACTCATAAATCTAGGGAATGGGGCATGGGGCATTGGGCATTGGGCATAGGAAAAACTCTTATCCAATGCCCAATTTAAAGGATTTTACGACCAGTTAAGACTTCTCGCACTTCTAGCATGGCTGAGTAAGTGGGCAAAATGTGCAGAGTTTCATTCTCTGGGGTATGCTCTAATGCAGTTGCGATCGCTTGTCGCAAATCTTCTTCGACAATTAAATTTATGCTACTCTCAAGAGACTTTTGGCTGTAACGTAGACGTAGTGCCATATCGTAGACGCGATCGCCACTCACTACTAAAGTCCCGCCGCGTTCGACTAATTTCTCGGTATCTACGTCCCAAATCCAGGATACATCAGTGCCATCGGGTGTGCGATCGTTCAAGACTAGCAGTGTGGTTTTATCTGTGCTTTGAGTTACTACGCGAATGGTTTCATTCGTTCCTACGGGATTCTTTGATAATAATATCCGCACTCGTTTACCGTTAATTACTAAATCTTCCGCACGACCAAAGGCAGCTTGGAAGGTATTAATAGTATCTCTGATTGTTACTTCATCAACTCCTAACTCAATAGCCGCAGTAGCAGCAGCTAAAGTATTATATTTGTTGTACAAACCAACCAGAATTTGTGACCATTCACTACTTTCTAGAGTCGGTTTACTTTTAGTGAAACCACACTTTGGACAAGTAAAATCTCCCAAATGAGATAAATAGACACCCTTGTAATCTAGAGAATGTCCACATTTGGGGCAATAGATAGAATCAACAGCGTGAGGAATTGCTTCTAAATAATGTTCTGGTTCATTTAAGCCAAAGAATAACACCCGTTGCGGTAACTGCTGACCGAGGTTAGATAAAGTTGGGTCATCAGCATTAGGAATTACCACCGTTTCTGTTGGTAGGGTGGAAATAACTTTTGTCCAACGTTTACTAATTGTATCTACTTCGCCGTACCTATCAAGCTGGTCGCGGAACAAGTTTAAACAGAGAATAATTCGCGGCTGGAGTGGCTTTAATACTCTTGGGACAATATTCTCATCCACTTCCAAAATGGCGTAATCAGTATTTAGCGTGCCTAGTAAGTTGGTGCTTTCTAACAGCGCCGTCATCAAGCCATTTTCCAGATTTGCACCTGTAGAATTATGAGTGACGCGAAAACCCTTGCGTTCTAGGATTGTGCATAAAAGCAGGGCTGTAGTGGTTTTGCCGTTAGTACCAGCAATTAAAATCACTCCATTTTTAACTTGCTGACTCAATAATTCTAAAAGTCGGGGTTCAATGCGACGAGCAATCGAGCCTGGTAATACACTAGCAGCACCCAGACGGAGCGATCGCACTATAAACGTCACACTTTTTGCCACTGACACCGCGAAACCCAATCGCAGCCTATCTATGAATTGAATTTTGTTTCCCACATCTGTACCCTAGTCTTCTGGCGTTGCTAATTGAAAGTATTTAATTGCAAATTTAATATGCGTGAGTTTAGCGAATCCTGACTGAAAAAGCCAGCCTCTTGATTTTGGGGCAGGGAGCAAGGGGACAGGGGGCAGGGGAGAGTTAAAATCTAGTTCATCCACCTCAGAACTCCGTTCATCCACCTCAGAACTCCGTTCATCCACCTCAGAACTCCATTCATCCATATCGGAACTCCGTTCATCCACCTCGGAACTCCGTTCATCCACCTCGGAACTCCGTTCATCCACCTCAGAACTCCGTTCATCCACCTCGGAACTCCGTTCATCCACCTCGGAACTCCGTTAATCCACCTCGGAACTCCGTTAATCCATATCAGAACTCCGTTCATCCACTTCAGAACTCCGTTCATCCATATCAGAACTCCGTTCAACTCCATCATCCACTTAAGAGAGATAATCTCAGTAGGCGTTATCTTAAAAAATAGTGCGTGGGCGTAATTACATATCCTGCCCAGTTTACCGAATTCAGCACAAACTCACGACAAGTAGTAGCTTGCAAGGTTCCTTTTGATGAATAGCACAAGATTTCTTTTTTTACCTAAACAAATTACTGGCTGGCGAAGGTGGTTGTCCAAATGCCTATTGTTGCTTGTAAGTCTTTTCATTATAAGTACGCAACCTGCATACGCTGGTCTCGATAATGATTTATATGATGGCAACATCTTCGTTGTTTATGCTGGCAACGGTTCATTAGTTCCTCCCAGACAGACACTCGCACAAACTTTAGCGGAACATAAACCGATATTTTTGGCTTTTTATTTGGATGACAGCAGTGATTCTAAAAGATATGCCATTTCTATCTCACGGGTACAAGAATTCTACGGTCGGGTAGCAGAAATTATGCCGATTAATGTAGATACTATCCCGTCTAAAGAAACCTACGACCCTACAGAACCAGGATATTACTATTCTGGGTCTGTTCCTCAAGTCGTAGTATTTAATAAAGCAGGTGAGGTAGTTTTGGATAAAAAAGGTCAAGTACCTTTTGAAGAAATAGATGATCAATTTCGCAAAATCTTTGATTTATTACCACGTACTGAAACAGCACAGCTAAAGCGACGAGCTTTTAATGAGTTCAGTAGTGAGTTAGCTAGATAAGTTATGGGGTAGACCAAATTGGTCTGCCCTAGTTTTTCGTGCTATCTGTTACTACATTTCTGCTGATGTCAAAGCATAATATTGAAATATCTGTGTTAACCATTTAGAAAAGTAATCTCTAGTCCCGTATTGAGTGTATTCTGATGTCAAAGGTTTACACCACCCAGGAGCTAATTCAAGTTTTGGCAGCCGAACGCCAAGCTTGCCTCAACGGAAAACGCCTAAAGTTAGAGATAACGGTCTCTGGCAATCCTGTAATTGACCAGTTTATCAGGACTGATGGGTTGCAACAATTCACAGCTTATCAAGATTTCAAAGCTGCAATTCACGACTATCAAAAAGAAAATCAAGTTTCAGGTATTATCTGGCGGGAGGTGACAGTTAAAGGTAAAAACTTGAGCTATCCCGAAGTAAATACTGATTTAATAGCTCTTGCTAGTGACTTAGAGATATTAAAAGCTGCTAAAAATTCCATTGTGGAATTTTGGTTTGAAGTCTCTATGGGGATGGATTTATATTTGAGTTTCAATAATAGTAAACAATACCAACAAATTCTCACATCTGATGTAGAAAGAATTGTTCAGAGAACAGAGTGGGCAAGTTTGTGCAAGTGGGAAAATTCTAGCTTTTTGGAAATGATTTTGCAGCTAGGATGGGGTAAACCAGAAGAAGCTTACTATAAACGAGGAAGACCGGGATCGGGTAGTGAATATATCCATGCAGTCAATCCTGGTAATCGCCCCATTGGGTAATTCGTAATTCGTAATTCGTAATTCGTAATTGTTACACCACGGGTAGATACGTTTGCTTTGAAAAAATGATGATTTTTTCGTTTGTTTTTAAGAAGATGTTTGAAAAGTTTTTCGCTGTGATTTTAGGAACTTTTAGATCCCCCCTAACCCTTCTTAAAAAGCAGGGAACCGGAATCAAAGTCTCCCTTTTTAAGGGAGATTTAGAGGGATCTAAAACTTTTGATACCGAGAAGAGGACTTTTCAAACATCCTCTAACCTTGGTTTTAATCAAATATGGTTCAATTAAGACGCGATAAATCGCCGTCTCTACAAGTGTATTGGATTTTAATCACGATGAATTACGAATTACGAATTATATTGTCGATCGCAGCCGCTAATTCAGCTGGATCTACGGGTTTAGGTAGGTGTTTTTGAAATCCTGCTGCCATTGCTTGGTTGTAGTTGATTTCTCCAGCATAAGCTGTCAGTGCGATCGCTGGAATTTGCCCGTTTTGCTCTGGCGGTAATTTTCTCACCTCGCGCAGCAGCATATAGCCATCCATTAAGGGCATTCCAATATCGCTTAAGAGGATATCTGGTTTTGATTGCATTAATATTTCCAGTGCTTCGGCTGCTGATTCAACTGCGGTTACAGTCGCGCCATATTGTTCTAGCGCAAAGCTAAAAAACTCTCGCACGTCAGCTTGATCGTCCACAAGCAGGATTTGCACTCCAGCCAGTAATGTGTCATCTGTACTTAGTTCTGTTTGAGAAGCCTCATCGCTGCTGAGTCGCAACTCAGAATTTTTCAGCAAAGGTAGTCTGACTGTAAAAGTAGCGCCTTGCCCTTCTCCTAGACTCTCTGCCTGAACTGTACCACCGTGAAGTTCTACTAAATGACGCACAATTGCCAGCCCTAATCCTAGTCCGCCAAATACTCTGGTTGTCTTAGCATCTGCTTGGCGGAAGTAATCAAAGACGTAGGGCAAAAATTCTGGGATGATTCCTTTACCTGTATCAATCACTTGAATTTGAGCATCTAAGCCAACTTGCTCTAGACGGACTTCTACTCGTCCTTCTGTGGGTGTGAATTTAACGGCATTGGAGAGGAGATTCCACATTACTTGTTGTAAGCGATCGCTATCGCCGAGGACTTTGCCGATATCATTACTTAAAATCGTTTGAATTTGAATCGACTTGGCTTCTGCTGCTAAACGTACCGTTTCTAATGCAGCTGCGATCGCTATTTTCAAATCCACTGCATAGAGATTTAACCTGACTTTACCTTGTAAAATCCGCGAAACATCAAGTAAATCTCCAATTAATTGAGTTTGTAACTTGGCATTCCGCTCGATTGTTTCCAATGCCCGAATTTTAGTAGCTTCATCGAAGTTGCGGGTTCTGAGTAACTTTGCCCACCCTAAAATCGGATTCAAGGGAGTTCGGAGTTCATGGGAAAGGACAGCAAGAAATTCATCTTTAATGCGGTTGGCTGTCTCAGCTTGGGACCTGGCGGTCTTTTCGGCTTCGTAAAGTTGAGCGCGAGCGATCGCTTGGGCACACTGCTGCCCTAGCGTCAACATAAATCCCCGGTCTTCTTCGTTAAATATTTGTCCAGTGGTAAAGCTTAATCCCAGTGCCCCAATTACTTTGCCTTCTGCTATCAAGGGAATGGAAGCCCAAGAATTATTCCCTATAACAGTCACAACATTTGCTAACTCAGGATATCTAGAAATCATGGCTGCTAAATTTTCTAAAAAAATCGGCTGCCCAGTTCTGACTGTTTCTGCTATTTGGTTAGGTGATGTGATGGGAAAAGTTGCCCAAGTATTTATGAGTGTTTGCGGATAGCCAATTGCTTGCACAACTTTTAGGGTAGTATCTCCCTCGGTAAGTAAGACAACGGAACCACCAGTAGCTTCCAAGGCAGCAATCCCTTGGTTCACCACGACATCGGCTACCTGTTGGGGAGTTAAGGCTTCCGAGAGGGCGGCGGTTATTCTTTGTAAAAGTATAGTGCGATTGACAGACCTTTCAGCGCCCTGTTTTGCCTGTTGAGTTTCTTGGTAAAGTCTGGCGTTATCGATGGCTGTCGCCGCCCGACGAGCAATATCCTCTGCTAAAGCCAAGTCTGTTTCTTTGTAGTACCTACCTGACTCGGCTGTGAAAAAAGAGATGGCTCCGAATAATTGCCCACGGGAACGAACTGGAATCACCATTAGAGAACAAATACCCAGACTTTGCAGTAATTGCAGATGTTCGTCGTCTTCAGCCATCTCTACCAGATGAGAGTCAGATAATTCGGGATAAAAGACAGATATACCAAGCCGTAGCTGCCGTACAAGCTGTTTGGCTCTAGTTTTGGGTCGATAACGCCGTCGGATTTGGTCTAAAGTATTTAGTTTTGTGGGATCGGCAATTGCGATCGCAATTTGTTTACTTGACCAATCTTCCTGGAAAACATCTACAATACACCAGTCAGCTAAGGTAGGAACTGCAAGATTAGCCACACTTTCTAAGGTGATTTCATAATCTAATGAGGCAGCGAGTAAGGTGCTGGCCTCGACTAAAAACTGTTGTGTCGTTTCAACTCGTTTGCGTTCGCTAATATCCTCAATAATGCCTAACGCATACTTTGGTTGTCCGTTGGTATCCCAAACTGCTGATGAAGTTAGGTTTACCCAAACTATAGAACCATCTTTGCGGATGTAGCGCTTTTCTAGGGAATAACCACTAATTTCTTTTGCTAAAACTCGCCCAGCATTTTCCAAGTCAACTGCTAAGTCGTCAGGATGGGTAATTTCCTCAAAAGTTATTTGCATTAACTCTTCAGGGCTGTACCCAGTAATTTCGCATACGGCAGGATTAACCTGAATAAATTTTCCATCCAACGCTACCAGGGTAATACCCACAGCTGCCTGGTTGAACATTGCCCGGAATCTTTCTTCGCTTTCTCGCAAAGCCACTTCTGTTTGCTTGGCTGCTGTCACATCTGCCAAAATAATCCCAATTCCTACCGTTTCGCCCATTGCGTTGTTGACTGGGTAATAGTTGCCTAGCCAGTAGCCGTAACGTCTGGATTGTTCCCTTGTCTCACCACTAATTTCTACATTCAGCAGTGGTTCTCCAGTATCCAAGACGCGCTGTAACTGTTGCTCAAGTTCAGTCGCCATTGCTGGCAATACTTCCCCAAATTTGCGTCCTAGATGTTCTTCTATAGTCAAACCATTAATGTCAGCGAAAACTTGATTAATTCGGATATATCGCAGTTCCCGATCCAAAAAGCATACGGCAACAGGAGCGGCTTCTAACAGCGCATCTAGAAGAGATAGAGATTCGGCGTAATGGACTAAAGCGTGCTGGATATCTTGATAAAGTCGGGCATTTTCTACTGCTAAGGCTGCACGGTGAGTAATCTCTGTTGCTAAAGTGAGGTCAGTGCGATCGTAGCGACGGTTTGATTGGGTGCTGACAAAGCTGATTGTGCCGAGTACTCGCCCTTGTGCGATTAAGGGCACAATCATCACAGACTTCATCCCCAATTGCCGAACAAGTTCTAAATGTTCAAGATTCTGAGTGCTTGCCACTAATAGTGAGTCAGATATTTCTGAGATTAATTCACTTTGCCCAGTTTGCAGTACTCTAGTAATTGCACTTGCACCCTTGTAATCTGTTGCATACTCCTGAAGTTTACGCGCCAACTCCGCCTTAGATGGGTCTGCATGGGCAATTGGTAGGCGGCGAATTGAACCATCTTCATTTAAAATGTCAACACTACACCAATCAGCTAGCTGGGGAACTGAAATTTTGGCAATTTGTTCTAAGGTTTCTTCATAATCTAGCGAAGTAGATAGGACACTACTAACTTGCGCGATATAGCGGAGTCTTTCTTCAGCCTGCTTGCGTTCTGTAGTATTCACAGCCGCACAAGTAATACCATGAATAATATTGTCTGTATCTTTCAGTGGTTCAACCAGCAAATCATAGTAACGATATTCTCCGCAAGTTGTCAGATAAACCTCTTCACGGGTTGAAATACCAGTCTCTATTACCTTCAGCTTAATTGCCTTCAATTGCTCTGCTACTGAAGCTGGAAATAATTCATCATCAGACTTACCTAACATTTCCTCAGCAGTATCTAAACCTTGAGGATTATGAATCCACTGATATCGCAAATCTCGATCTTGTTGAAAGACCACAATATCTGAACTGCTTAACGCTAATCGAAATCTCTCCTCACTAACTCTTAGCTGTTGGAGATTTCTATCAGCCCGTCTTTTAGCAGTCTTTAATGCCTCACATAAGATACTAAAGAGCAATCCTTGTAATGCAAACAACCCAATTCGCACAGAATTAGATAGGTCAAAACTCAGCTCATAAACTGGCGGGAGAAAGAAGTAATTGCTCAGTAATGCAGACAAGGAAGTTGCTAATAGCCCTGATTTAAAACCACCATACCAAGCACTCACCACTACAGCGCCAAAAAACAGCAAGAAAGGAGTTCCACTCATGCTTAACCAAGGGTCTAGCATCAACATTAACACTAGTGCGAGTGTGACAATTAATACAACAATTCCATAGCGCAGCAACTGGGAATAATGAATATGAGGCATGAAAATGTCTAAGAACAACCAATACTTATTGCAGAGGCTCTACATACCCTAAGCTAGTTTTCAAGTTTTAGTAATTTATCTCTAGATAGATTTTTTTCAGTTTTAAAAACCTCTTTTGCTAGAGGCTAATTATTAAGTTATATAGTATTGTCAGCGATAATTTATTATAAATTTTCTATATCCATAACATTAATTTGCCGATTGTGAATAGTCAATTATCAGAAATGCAGTAGCCTAATTTGCTTATAAAAATTATGGTATAAAATTTACCAATGGCTAGTTTTCCATTAGTCAGTCGCAATTATTCAGAGGATATAATGCAAAATTTTACTTGTCGTCAGAAGTGCTTCTACTGTCTGGTGGCTTAGAGGCTTAGAAAATAGATAGCCTTGACCAAATTCGCATCCCAGTTCCTGTAACCATTGAAGTTGCTGCGGTGTTTCGATACCTTCTGCAACAACGGCTAATCCGAGTTGATTGCTTAAAGCAATAATAGTACTAACTACCTGATAATTACGGTTTCCTTGCTGCATCTGACTTACAAAAGAGCGATCAATCTTTAAATTATCAGCAGGTAAACGATGGAGATAATTGAGCGACGAATAACCAGTACCAAAGTCATCAATGCTAATTTGAATTTTTCTAGACTTTAATTGGCTTAATAAATCAATTGTCTGACTAATATTCTCAATTAGCATACTTTCAGTAATTTCTAGGGTTATACAGTCGCCTTTTAAACCTGTTTGGGCTAGTATTTGATCCATGTATTCAATTAAGTTTCCTTGGCGAATGTCTTGAACAGAAAGGTTAATATTAACCTTGATTGGGAAGTGAGTAGCAAACTTTGCTTTCCAGTTTGCTAGGTGTTGACAAGCTTTGTAGAGCATCCAGCGATCAATTTGCACAATTAGCCCCGTTTCTTCCGCAATAGAGACAAATTCTTTCGGTAAGACTAACCCACGAGTTGGGTGTTGCCAGCGCAGCAATGCTTCAAATCCAATCAGTCGTCCTGCTTTGCTTTGCCCATCCCCAAGTATGTCAACAATTGGCTGGTAATATATAACAAACTCTTCTCGTTCGATAGCTTTGCGAATATCGGTTTCTATAGTTAGTCGATTTACGGCTTGAGTGTGCATTTTGACATCAAAAATTTTATACGAGTTTCTCCTTTGAGCTTTGGCTTGATACATGGCAATATCGGCATCTCGGAGTAAATCGGAGGCTTGAGAATATTCGTTTGTTCCTAAAACAATCCCGATGCTTGTACTGATAACTACTTCGGCATCATTAAGTATCAATGGTGTTTGAAAATCTATGAGCATACGCTCAGTAATTTGAATAGCTTTTTCAATATCAGAAATATCTTCTAGCAAAATTACGAATTCGTCACCACCAATTCGAGCAACTAAATCAACTTCCCGCAGATGAGTTTTTAGTTTGTGAGCAATATTCTTTAACAGTTGATCTCCAGCAAGGTGTCCGAGGCTGTCATTGATCACTTTAAATCGGTCTAGGTCGAGAAACAAGACGGCATAACGATAGGTTTCTAATCGTTTAGCTCTGTTAATGGCTAGTTCTAGCCGCTCTATCAAAAGTGTGCGATTTGGTAAATCCGTTAAGGGATCGTGTAAAGAGTTGTGGATAATTAACTCTTGTGCTTGTTTGCGATCGCGCAGCGCAGCTTGCTGTTCGCGAAGTGCAACTTGCCGTTCGCTCACATCTAATAAAACACCATACCAGACAATATCCCCATTTTCTCGACATTCTGGACGAGCGCTGGCCTGTACCCATTTGAGTTTGCCAGAAGGTGTAACTAATCGCCACTCGTAAGAAAAGGGTTTTAAAGTTTGAGCGCTCTCGTTGGCTGCTGCATAACATCCTGGATAATCATCGGGATGAATTTGTGCAAAGCAAAGAGAGGCATTTTCTAAAATTTGATCTGGCGTTAACTCTAAAAGATCCAGACAGCCAAAACTGATGTAATCAAAGGCAATAGAACCATCAGAATACTGAACAAAGCTGTAAATCATTCCGGGTATATTAGACGCTAATGTTTGTAACAGCTTTTGAGCTTGTTTGCGCTCCGCTCTCACCTGTGCATCCCGAAGTTCTCTACGCACTGCCTCTGGCAATCGATTTAAGTTGTCCTTCATGACATAATCATTCGCACCCGCTTTCATCATTTCCACAGCAAGTACTTCGCCAATTGTGCCGGAAACCAAAATAAAAGGAATATCTTTTTGGCTCTGCTTTGCGATTTCCAAAGCCGCAGGAGCATTGAATCCTGGCAGTCGGTAATCTGAAATCATCACATCCCAAGTCTGACTATTGAGTGCTATTTGTAGTTCCTTGTCCGTTTGCACACGCTGCCAGTTTGGATTGAAACCACCGCGACGCAATTCATGAATAACTAACATAGCATCCTCCTCTGAATCTTCAACAATCAGGATGTTCAACAGTTCATTCATACCCCACAATCTCCTTGGTAACTATTCAGTAAACTTGTATAATCAGGTTTGTGAGCCAAGTGATTTGGGATTTTATATTTTAGATTTATTCTCTGGCTCAAGGCGGTGGCTCTGAATAAAATTTTTTAGAACTTAGGATTTTAGCTTTGTTCTCATGTTTAAATTATTTACTTTAAAAAGTTCTTACATTTTGTAATCTAAATAATTTAATCCAAAATCAAAAATTTAAAATTACCTCATACCAAATTTGTCTTTGTGTCTAACAATTGTAGGCAGTTTACCCATGTTGGAAATTCCTGAATATAAAATTCGTATAAAAATTCATGAAAGTGCTAATTCACGAGTCTATCGGGGAATTAATCAACAGAATAATCTGCCTGTCATCTTCAAAGTTTTAAAAAAAGACTACCCGACACCAGAAGAAATAACACGCTATAAGCTCGAATATGAAATTACCCGTAGCTTGTCATTAGAAGGTGTTGTCCAGGCTTATAGTTTGCAGCAATACCAAAGGAGTTTTGTAATCATTTTGGAGGATTTTGGGGGCGAATCTTTAGCAAAAATCATAGCAAAAGCACAGTTTTCATTAACAGATTTCCTGAAAATAGCCATTCAGATTGTTGAAATTTTGGGTGCGATTCATACAGCAAATATCATTCATAAAGATATCAATCCATCTAATATTGTTTTTAATCCAAGAACACAACAACTTAAAATTATTGACTTTGGTATTTCAACTGTATTGTCACAGGAGATATTAACTCTCAGAAATCTACCGATATTAGAGGGAACACTAGCCTATATATCTCCAGAGCAAACAGGCAGAATGAACCGTTCTTTGGACTATAGAACTGATTTTTACTCTTTAGGTGTTACTTTTTATGAACTGTTGACCCATCGATTGCCGTTTGAATCCAGTGATGCGCTGGAGTTAATTCATTATCACCTAGCTTTAGAACCTGTCCCACCCCATTTTATCAATTCAGGAATTCCTGTGATAGTCTCAGGAATTGTACTGAAACTGTTAGCAAAAACAGCAGAAAATCGCTATCAAAGTGCCTGGGGAATTAAAAATGATTTAGAAAAGTGCCTGAAACAGCTACAACACACGGGAAGAATTGAGTCTTTTTTGCTAGGAAAAGAGGATATTTCTGATAAGTTTCATATCCCTGAAAAACTCTATGGCAGAGAAAGGGAGGTGGAAATGTTATTAGCGTCCTTTGAAAGAGTAGCAGGGAAAGATAACTCTGATTTACCCGCGTCTGCTTCTCATGTTGAAGTGATGTTGATAGCAGGATACTCTGGTATTGGTAAGTCAGTTTTAGTGCAGGAAATTTATCAGCCGATTACGCAACAACGGGGATACTTTGTTTCTGGTAAATTCGATCAGTATCAGCGCAATATCCCTTACTTTGCGATCGCTCAAGCCTTAGAGTCACTGATCAAACAATTACTGACTGAAGACGAAGTACAGTTGTCTCAATGGCGACAGAACCTTTTAGCGGCCCTCGGCTCAAACAGTCGAGTTATTACCCAGGTAATTCCAGCACTGGAATTGATTGTAGGCAATCAGCCAGAAGTACCTGTATTACCACCAACGGAAGCCCAAAATCGCTTTCATCAAGTTTTCCAAAATTTCATTCGCGTTTTTACGCAATCAGAACATCCCCTCACCATATTTTTAGACGATCTCCAGTGGGTAGATAATGCCTCGCTGAAGCTGATCCAACTACTAGCTACTGCTACCAAGGGGCAATCTTTGTTGTTGATGGGGGCATACCGAGATAACGAGGTTAATGCCGCTCATCCCCTCATTCAGATGGTGGAGGAAATTCGGCAGGGTGGAGGTGTGGTAAACCAACTTTCTCTTTTGCCATTGAGCCTAGATCATATCAATCAGTTCATCGCTGATACATTTCGCTGCCAACCAGAAGATTCCCTGTCTTTAGCTGAACTGGTGCAACGAAAAACTGGTGGTAATCCCTTTTTCATGAACGAATTTTTGAAATCTCTCTACACTGAAGGGCTACTGGAATTTAATCACCAAACCAAAAAATGGCAATGGTCGATCGAGCAAATTCAGCAGCAGGGAATTACAGATAATATTGTCGATTTGATGGCTCAAAAGATTCAAAAGCTCAATAAAAATACGCAGGAAGTGTTGCAGCTAGCTGCCTGCATTGGCAACTCTTTTAATCTAGAAACTCTGGCACTGACTGCGGAATTATCCCAGCGAGAAACTGCCCAGGCTTTAAGAATGGCGATCGCTCAAGGATTCATTCTACCCCTAAGCAATGCCCACAAATCGGTTGAGTTGGATGTACCACTTCCTAGCAATTGTCCTGCCATTGAATATAAATTTGCCCACGATCGCATTCAGCAAGCAGCCTATTCGCTGATTCCCGAAGCCGAGCAAAGCCAGATCCATTGGCAAGTCGGACAGTCCTTATTACAAATAACTCCAACAGAAAACTTAGAACACCAGATTTTTGATATTACCAACCAACTGAACCTGGGCAAAAAACTCCTCAAAACTCAATCCGAGCAGGATAACTTGTCTCGCTTAAACCTGATGGCGGGAGAAAAAGCCAAGGCATCAGCTGCTTATGATGCTGCATGGCGATATTTGCAAACTGCTTTGGATCTGCTGACAACCGATAGCTGGCAAACAAACTACGATTTTACCCTTACCCTGTATAGTGCAACAACAGAAGCAGCCTATCTGAGCGGTAATTTTGAGCAAGTAGAGCCACTGTTCCAACAGGTAATTAACCACGCCAAAACCCTACTAGCCAGCTTAAAAGTCTACGATGTCAAAATTCAAACTTATGTTGCTCAAAGTCAATTACTAGAGGCAATTCAAATTGGTTTACAGCTACTTCAGCAATTAGGAATTCACCTCCCCATCCAGCCAACCTTTGAGGATGTTCAGCAGGCACTTTCGGAAACTGCCTCCAAATTGGCGAATAGACGCATTGAAGATTTAGTTGACTTACAAATGATGTCTGAGCCAGAAATGCTGGCGGCAATGCAGCTTTTAACAAGTATGTGTGCATCAGCTTATTTGGCAGTCCCTCCCCTATTTTTGCTGGTTGTACTCAAGATGGTGGATTTGCTGATTGAGTACGGAAATATGATGTTAGCTCCCTTTGCTTATGCCGCTTATGGGATTATTCTTTGTGGAGTTGTATTGGACATTGAAGCAGGATATCAATTTGGTCAACTAGCAGTAAGTCTGCTCGATCGCCTAGATGCCAAACCCATTCAAGCCAGAAGTCTATTCGCGGTTAGCAACCAGATTAATGTTTGGAAAACACACCTAAAACACAGCCTGAAGCCACTCCAAGATTGCTATCAGGTTGGTATTGAGCAGGGCGATTTCGAGTTTGCTGGCTACGCTGCCATGTATTTCTGTGGTTATTCATTGGCAATCGGTCAACCTTTGGATGAACTCCAATTACATCTGACAAGTTATACCCAAGCAGTGAAACAAATCAAGCACTCGGCGGGAATTCATTTCGTCGAGATTTGCTCGCAAACTGTTTTGAACCTGGTTCAGAAGGTTCCAAATCCTGGGATGTTATCTGGTCAAGTTTATGATGAAGCAATCCACCTACCCCAGATGCAACAAACCCATTTTCACGCGGGTTTGTTCTATTTCTACCTCAATAAATTATTTCTCTGTTATTTATTTGACGATACAAATCAGGCAATTGGCAATGCTGTCATCGCTCAAGAGTACTTACCAGCAATGACTGGAGCGGCATTGGTTGCCATCTTTCACTTCTACGATTCCCTATGCAGACTGGCGGTATATTCCAACACAGATACAGCGAAACAATCCGAGTTGCTGGAGCAGGTAGCAGAAAATCAGGCAAAAATGAAAAATTGGGCGCACCATGCCCCGATGAACTATCTACACAAGTGGCATTTGGTAGAAGCAGAACGGCATCGGGTATTGGGTGAAGTCGTAGAAGCAATGGATGCCTACGATCGCGCCATCGCGCTTGCGAGAGAAAACGAATACCTCCAAGAAGAAAGCCTGGCCAACGAACTAGCAGCAAAATTTTATCTGGCAAACAACCGGATAGCGATCGCCAAAGTCTATCTGCAAGAGGCAAGATATGGCTACAGCCGTTGGGGAGCAATGGCTAAAGTCCAAGATTTGGAAAGACGTTATCCCCAACTGCTAGAGGTGCAAACTGAAAGAACTAACATCGGAAAAGTTGACATTACAGAATCGACTTCTAGAAAGTTAGAAGCACTTGATTTAGAAACAGTATTGAAAGCCTCCCAAGCGATCGCTAGTGAAATTTTGTTAGATAAACTCCTGGCAAAAATAATGACGATCTTGATTGAGAATGCCGGGGCACAAACCGGTTATCTGATTTTACCAACACAAGAAAAATGGCGGATTGAGGCAATGGGATCGATTGGCGATGAGAAAGTAGCTGTTTTGCAATCAATTCCTCTGGAATCGTTATCAGCAGACAGTACTCCTTGCTTGCCAACTGCCCTAATTAATTATGTAGTTCGCACCCAAGAAAGCATCGTCCTCAATAATGCGGCTCAAGTCGGTAACTTTCAATCTGAACCCTGGATTGTGCAACGCCAATCAAAATCGATTCTTTGTGCTACTTTATTAAACCAGGGAAAACTGACGGGAATTGTCCTTTTAGAAAACAATCTAACCACTAGCGCATTTACCCCAGAGCGAATTGAAATCTTCAGTTTACTTTCGACTCAGGCAGCTATTTCCATTGACAATGCCCGTTTATTAAAGCAACAGTCAGAACTGAATCAATCCTTACGGGCTGAAATTGCCGAACGCCAAAGAGCAGAAAAAGATCGCGATCGCTTAATTGCCATTCTCGAAGCATCCACCGATCATATTTGCATGGCCACCCCCCAAGGCAATGTTTTCTGGAATAATGCTCAAGCTAGGAAACTAGCAGGTATACCACTGGATGCAGACCTTTGCACATTCAGCAACTACCATCCCCAATGGGCATTAGAGATTATTCAAAACCAGGGCATTCCTCTGGCGATTCGAGATGGTACCTGGGTGGGTGAAACCGCTTTGTTGGATATTGATGGCAGAGAAATTCCGGTTTCCCAAATGATCATTGCTCATAAAGCAACAGATGGCAGTCTGGAATATTTATCTACCATTATCCGGGATATTAGTGAGGTAAAACGCCGGGAAGAGGATCTGAAAAGATCGGAAACAACGCTGCAAAATCTGGTTATGGGAACAGCTGCGGTTACAGGACAAGATTTTTTCGCAGCTTTGGTTGGTCATATAGCCACAGCCTTGCACGTCCGCTATGCTCTCGTTACTGAACTAGTAAATGGCGAACTTAAAGCCCTAGCTTTTTGGGCGCATGGGGCATTACAACCACAAATATCCTACTTTCCGGCCCGTACACCATGCGAATTTGCCTTGAGAAACGGCTTATTCTACTGCAAAAAGCTTGTTCAGCAAATTTTCCCAGAAGACTTAGACTTAGTGGCAATGCAGGCAGAGAGTTATCTGGGTATTTCCTTAAAAAATGCCAATGGCGACCCAATTGGTAATCTTTGTATTCTTGACGTACAACCACTGGTAGATACGGAACGAACAGAAGTAATTCTAAAGGTATTTGCCGCACGAGCAGCAGCAGAATTGGAGCGCCAGAGGGCAATTGAAGCCCTGCATCAACTGAACCAGTCTTTAGAAATCAGGGTCAAACAACGAACAGCCCAATTGGAAGCTGCAAACAAAGCATTAGAGGCGTTTTCCTACTCTGTTTCTCATGATTTACGGGCACCACTGCGGGCGATCGTTGGTTTTTCGAGAATTATGCAAGAAGATTATGGTGAGCAACTTGATGCGGAAGGCAATCGTTATCTGAAAATTGTCCGAGACAATGCCAAACGCATGGGTGAGTTGATCGACGACCTATTGAACCTATCCCGCCTAGATCGTAAGGAAATGTCCCGGCAGCCTGTTTTTATGAATGAGATTATTCAAGAGGTGCTGAGTGATTTAGCCCCAGATTTTGAAGGTCGTCAAATTGAGTTTGCGATCGCTGATTTACCTATCTGTCAAGCCGATCTTTCCTTGTTTAAACAAGTTTGGCTAAATCTATTGTCAAATGCCATCAAATATACTTGCTACAAATCTACTGCTTGCATTGAAATAGGCTATGAGATTATGGCTGGTGAAAGAGTGTATTTCATCAGAGATGATGGGGCAGGATTTGATATGCGGTATGCAGATAATTTGTTTGGGGTATTCCAAAGGCTGCACCGCGAACAAGAATTTACAGGCACGGGGATCGGACTAGCGATCGTGCAACGCATTATTCAACGCCACGGCGGGCGGATTTGGGCCGAAGCAGCGATCGATCGAGGTGCGACGTTTTATTTCACCCTTCAAGGGGAAATTAACCCATGAGTGACCAACCCATAGATCAGTCTCCATATTTTGAGCAAGCACTTTCCATTGTATTAGTTGAAGATAATGCCACCGATGCTGAGTTAACTATCCGAGCATTACGTCGCGGTAGAATTGGCAACAATATTCAACTGCTTGAAGATGGAGCCGAAGCGCTAGATTTTTTCTTTTGTCGAGGAGAGTACGCGCACCGTAGCATGACGAATCAACCCAAAGTCATTTTGTTGGATTTGAAACTGCCAAGGATAAGTGGGTTAGAAGTTTTACGGCAACTCAAATCCGATCCACGCACACAAATGATTCCGGTTGTGGTGCTGACCTCTTCTGCTGAAGACCAGGATATGATCGAGAGTTACCAGCTTGGGGTGAATAGCTACATCGTCAAACCTGTGGATTTTGAACAATTTAACCAAGCAGTCCAACAACTTGGTTTTTATTGGATCTTGTTTAACCGATTGCCAGTTTTGTAAAAGGATTTGTCATTTGTCATTTGTCCTTAGTCATTAGTCATTAGTTATTAGTTATTTCTTATTCTCCAATTCCCAATTCAAATAACATCCTTCAGCACTGCTACCAATTTTTCAATATGTGCTACTTCATGAGTAGCCATCACAGATATTCTGATTCGACTTGTGGGCACTGTAGGAGGACGAATTGCTGGGGCAAAAATGCCAGCATCTCTTAGCTGTTTTCCAGCTTTGAGGGCATCTGTAGCATTAGGCAATTGAAAGCATAATATGGGTGATTCAGAAGGCAGCAATTTTAAGTTAGGCAACTGTTGCAGCAAAGTTTTCAAGTAATGTATATTCCCCCACAATTGGGCAAGGTGTTGCGGTTCTTGTTGCACTATCTTGATTGCTGCTAAGGCTGCTGCTGTATCAGCAGGTGAAAGCCCAGTGGTATAAATCCAACTGGGTGCGCGGTTCCGCAAAAAGTCAATTAAGGCGCTACTTCCTGCCACATAACCGCCTAAACTACCCAAAGCTTTACTCAAAGTCCCAATTTGAATTAATTGCTTTCCTGTACACCCAAAATGCTCGACACACCCAGCGCCAGTTTTTCCTAGTACGCCGGTAGCATGAGCTTCATCGACTAGCAGCATACAGCTAAATTCATCAGCCAGATCGAACAGCGCGGGCAACGGACATAAATCGCCGTCCATGCTGAAGACAGTATCAGTAAGAATCAAACAGCGTCGGTAATTTTGTCGTTGTTGACTCAACTGAGTTTTTAGGACTTCAAGATCACAGTGCGGATATTCCACAACTGCTGCACCGCTCAGAATCGCTCCATTTTTCAAACTGGAATGATTGTACTGGTCAGATAAAATTAAATCACGCTTGCCCACAAGGGCGGTAATTGCACCCAAATTAGCTAGATACCCTGAACTAAATACCAAGGCATCTTCTGTTTGTTTGGTAGATGCGATCGCCTTTTCTAACTCCCCATGCAATTCTCGATGCCCACTGAGTAATCTAGAACCAGTACTACCAGTGCCAAATTCTGCGATCGCAGCAGTTGCGGCTGCCATCAACCGCTCATCCCCAGCCAATCCCAAATAGTCATTGCTGGCAAAATTAATTACCTCTTGCCCAGCTAAAACCACCGTTGCACCCGGACGACCGTTGATAGGTTGTACCGAACGATACCAGTCCGCCCGATGAATTGTTGCTAAGGACTGTTCTAGCCAGGCATAAGGGTCGGTCATTGGAGCAGGGGGGGAGGGGAGCAGGGGAGGCAGGGGGAGAATAAGAAATAACTAATAACTAATGACAAAGGACCAATGACCAATGACCAATGACAAAGGACAAATGACAATTAAACTTGTTCGCTACTGAGATGAGCGATCGCTTGTTTAATCCAATCTTCGACGTAGGCATCTTTGGGTAGGCCGATGTCTTCGCTGACTACATGCAGGGCGTGACTGACTTCATGAGCAGTATATCCCAAGGCGAAGAGGGTCATTTGCACCTCTTCGAGAATTCCTGGTGCTGGCCCGCCTGTGGCGACGAAGAACCCGGCTGATTTGCGCCACTCGACTAATTTGCTTTTCAGTTCCAAACAGATGCGCTCTGCGATTTTTTTGCCGACACCGGGAGCCTGAATTAAGATTTGTGTATTGCCAGCGATAATTGCTTGGACTAAATCTGGTAGTTCCAGAGTGTCCAGGAGTGCGATCGCTAAGGCTGCACCAATTCCTGTGACAGTCAGCAAGTGGCGAAATAAATCGCGTTCAGCTGGGGAAGCAAAGCCATATAAGTAGGGCACTTCTTCCCGAATTTGGAAATGGGTAAAAATTTGCGCCACGCCTCCCGATTCTGGTAACTGGTTTGCTAGCCGTTGGGGAACTTGCAAATCGTACCCCAAGCCATTGACTTCCAGAGTCAGAATCACGCGATTAGCGCCAATTGTTTGGATACCAGCGACTATACCTTTTAGATAACTAATCATTACAAGAGACCAAAATAATTTAAGCCTTCAATAATTCCACCTGCACAAAAACCTTTTGCTAGGTAGCGGTGCATGGCGGGATACTCGTTATGCCATTGGAGTAACTCTTTTCGGGCATTCCCGACGATGATTCCCCGTTCGTTGCCTACAGCAAATAAAGCAATATCATTACCCGAATCACCACAGACAACTGTTTGTTCTGCTGCAAATTTCCACTTCTGGCGTAAAAACTGCATTGCCTGACCTTTATCGCTGCTATGGGGTACAATGTCAAGGTCAATACCGCTACTGTAGATTAACTTTACATTTAATTTCGATTTCTGCAACTCTGCTTCAAGTTGTGGTAGAACATTTGCAGATGCTTCTTGTTCTAAAAAAAAGCTCACTTTGAAAGGACGCTGTTCTGAATCTGGTTGCCGAAGTAACTCACGGTATTTATGGGTAATAGATAATACAGTTTCCCGTTCCCATCCCGGAGACAGTGTTTCTGACCAATCTGAGTCTGGAGTATCAGTACCATTGAGATAAATTTCCGTCCCTACAGAAAGGACAAGGGCATCTGGTTGCAAAAGATTTTTTTGAGCTTGGAGTTGTTTGTAAAGTAAGGGCGATCGCCCGGTAGAATAAACAATTTTAGTGCCGTATTCTTGGCGATGTTGACTCAGGAGTTGATTTAGTTCTGGTAAAGCACTGTCATCGCCAACGGTGCGATATACGAGGGTGTCATCTAGATCGCTTACAAAAAGAAATGGTTTCATGATTAAAACTCTTGCAAAATTTCGTTATTTTACCGCGTGAAGAGAATTTTGCAAGAAGTTTGTTTGCTAAAAACTAAATATATCAGACATTCGATTTGAGGTTAAGGATAGTTGTAATTCTTATCAAGAAAGGGTTATAGGCATTTTCAATCAAAAAGCCCCTTCTTTTCCCACAGGATAGAACCTTGGAGGGAAATCAAGTGATAATCAGCTATTTACTTATTGGAAATCGCTGTAGTAATAAACCAGGAAGCAGAAAATCATTTTCAAAAAATGGAGAGTTAAAGCTTTAATGCCTTCAGCTTTTTGTAAGTCGATAAATTGCTTTTCTATTGGTTGTATATTTTTTGTATTTTCTGCTAACTCAGTTGCACAAAGAGCGATCGCTAACGTGTAGCTTTTCATCAGGCGATACATCCAAAGCGTAAATAATTGCCAAAGTTTGTTACAAAAAATGTCCTGTGGGGAATTCTAAACTGACTAGAAAAATTCCCTGAAAAAGTGATGAGCGCAAAAGTGGATGTAACTGTAACACTGTCAGGCTACCAAATTAGAGAGCAACTATACTCAGGTTCACGTACACTTGTATATCGCGCGGTCAGAGAAGCAGATAACCAAGCAGTTGTAATTAAGCTTTTAAAACGAGAGTACCCCAGCTTTAGTGAACTCGTACAGTTTCGCAACCAATATGCCCTAGCCAAAAACCTAGAGATTCCTGGAATTATTAAGCCCTACAGCCTAGAACCCTATAATAATGGCTATGCTTTGGTGATGGAAGATTTTGGTGGCATCTCACTGCGGCAATTTATTAAGGAACAGCCGCAACACTTAGAGCAATTTCTAATTATAGCCCTACAACTAACAGATATTCTGCACCAGCTACATCAACAACGGGTAATTCATAAAGACATTAAACCCGCTAATATCCTGATTCACCCAGACACCAAGGTGTTAAAGCTGATAGACTTCAGCATCTCCTCCTTGTTACCGAGAGAAACCACCGAAATCCAAAATCCAAATGTCCTGGAAGGGACTCTAGCTTATCTATCACCAGAACAGACAGGACGCATGAATCGGGGGATTGACTACCGCAGCGACTTCTATTCATTGGGAGTAAGTTTCTTTGAGCTACTGACAGGAAAAGTGCCTTTTGATGCTCAAGACCCGATGGAATTAGTGCATTGTCATATTGCAAAACTTCCTCCTAATGTTTGCGATGTCAACTCTGAGATCCCTTTGGTTGTGGGAGAGATCATCCATAAGCTGATGGCGAAAAATGCCGAAGACCGCTACCAAAGTGCGTTGGGACTAAAACATGATTTGCATCTATGTATAGAAAAACTGAACGAAATAGGGAAAATTGAGCATTTCGCGATTGGAAAGCGAGATATAAGCGATCGCTTCGTAATGGCAGAAAAACTCTATGGCAGAGAGCAAGAAGTTAAAATATTACTAGAAGGATTCGAGCGGGTTGCCAGTGGGACATCGGAGTTCATGTTAGTGGCGGGGTTCTCCGGCATTGGTAAAACGGCAGTGGTGAATGAAGTACATAAACCCATTGTCCGGCAACGTGGCTACTTTATTAAAGGCAAGTATGACCAGTTCAACCGCAACATTCCCCTTAGTGCCTTTGTCCAAGCCTTCCGTGACTTAATGGGGCAGTTGTTAGGCGAAAGTGACACCCAATTAAAGCAATGGAAATGGAAGATTTTGACAGCGTTGGGGGAAAATGCCCAAGTAATTATCGATGTGATTCCTGAGTTAGAGGAGATTATTGGGCAACAATCCCCAGTGGTGGAACTATCAGGTAATGCTTCTCAGAACCGTTTTAATCTGTTGTTCCAAAAATTTATTCAAGTATTTACTACAGTTACACATCCCTTGGTGATGTTTTTGGATGATTTACAGTGGGCAGATTCAGCATCACTAAACTTGATTCAGGTATTGATCGGACAAAGAGAAAGCGGCTTCATGTTATTGATTGGTGCATATCGTGATAATGAAGTGTCGCCTGCTCATCCGTTGATATTGACGTTAGAAGAAATCAAGAAAGCTGGCACTACAGTCAATACAATCACACTGGCTCCCTTGAGTCAAGAAAGTTTAAATTCGCTAGTAACAGATACATTGCAATGTCCAGCAGCGATCGCTCAACCTTTAACCCAGCTAGTTTATCAAAAAACTCAAGGAAACCCCTTTTTCAGCACACAGTTTCTCAAGGCGCTACATGAAGAGGGAGCTATTGAGTTTGATCCTCAAGCTGGGCATTGGCAGTGTGATATTAGTGATGTGCAATTGCTCTCTCTGAGAGATGACGTGGTAGAGTTCATGGCAATGCAGTTACAGAAGTTGCCAGTTGCCACTCAAAATGTCCTGAAACTCGCAGCATGTATTGGTAACTCTTTTGATTTAGCAACACTGGCAATTGTCTATGAAAAGTCTCAAGCTGAAACTGCTACTGACTTATGGAAAGCCCTTCAGGAAGGATTAGTAATTCCCAGCAATGATATTTACAAGTTTTATCAGTCAAAATCAGAATTGTTGATTGAGGATAATGGACAGATCGAAGCAGATAATCAGGTGATTGCTTTCTACAAATTTCTGCACGATCGCGTCCAACAAGCTGCTTATTCACTCATCCCCGATAACCAAAAACAACTGATGCACTTAAAAATTGGGCAATTGCTTTTAAGTGTAATGAATGAAACGGAAAAAGAGGAAAAAATCTTCGAGATTGTTAATCAATTAAATAAAGGAGCCGATTTAATTGTCTTAGAAACAGAACGGGAGACATTAGCGAAGCTAAATCTAGCTGCTGCACAAAAAGCAAAATCTGCAACCGCTTACGTTGCAGCAATTGAATACACCACTAAAGGCATACAACTTCTCACAGCAAATTGTTGGCAGCAATGCTATGAGCTAACGTTGGCTCTACATGATTTAGCCGCAGAATTAACCTGTCTGAGCGGTTACTTTGGGCAAATGGAGCAGATAGTTGATGAGGTACTGCAAAATGCTCGTCAATTACTAGACAAAGTGAAAGTCTATGAAGTGAGAATTTTGGCTGATGTCGCTCAGAGTCAGCAACCCAAAGCCATTAAAACCGCTCTTTCTGCTTTGAAATTATTTGGAGTGTCGTTTCCAGAGCAGCCAACTGATGCAGATATTACTGAAAGTTTGCAACAGACTCAAGATATATTAAAAGAAAAACATTTAGAAGATTTGTTGGAACTGCCTGAGATGAAAGACCTCCGAGGTCTGGCAGTGATCCGAATTTTAGCGACTGTAACAGCAGCAGTCTATCAAGCGGTTCCAGAATTGCTGCCGTTAATCGTGTGCAAGCAGGTGAGGTTATCGGTTGCTTATGGTAATGCTGGGGTATCAGCACAGGCTTATGCTTGGTATGGAGTCATTCTGTGCGGTATTGGAGAAATAGATTTAGGCGATCGCGTTGGTCAACTGGCAATGGGACTACTATCACGCTTCGAGAGTAGAGAATTTAAAGCCAGCACGATTAACATGGTTTATCCTTTCGTGAAGCCTTGGAAACATCATATTCAAAATTCACTCGCTCCTTTGCTTGACGGATACCATAGCGGTCTGGAGATGGGTACTTTAGAATATGCTGCTTACTGTGCCTACAATTATTGTTCGCTGTCCTATTTTCTCGGCAAAGATTTGTCAATCTTAGAACCAGAGATGAAGGTTTACAGTCAGGCATTAGCTCAAATTAAACAGGAAGTTGCTCACAATTACCTAAGAGTCTTTTACCAATCTGTCTTAAATTTACTGGGACAGAGTAAGTGTCCTTGGGAAATTAAAGGTGTGGTTTATGACGAAGAAATGATGTTGCCCAAGCATCAGCAGGCGAACGATCTCTATGCAATGGGAACACTGTATATTAATAAACTAATTCTTTGTTACTTGTTCAATGAGTGGGAACAAGCAACAAAAGTGGCAGTTAATGCCAAACAATATTTACATGGTGTATCCGGTTGTTTCATGATTCCGGTGTTTCACTTTTACGGTTCATTAACTCATCTGGCGATATTATCCAATGCCCAAGGTAAGGAATGTAATAGTTTGCCCCAGGAAGTTGTTGGCAACCAAAAGAAGCTCAAAGAATGGGCAAACCACGCCCCTACAAACCATTTACACAAATTTTATTTGGTGGAAGCAGAGCAGTATCGGGTGTTGGGGCGAATGTATGAAGCAATGGATTACTACGATCGCGCGATCGCATCCGCCAAAGCAAATGCATATATTCAAGAAGAAGCCCTCAGCAATGAACTCGCAGGCAAATTCTACCTCGAATGGGGCAAAGAAAAACTCGCCCAAGCATATATGCAAGAAGCATATTACTGCTACGCCCGTTGGGGAGCTAAAGCCAAAGTAACTGACTTGGAACAGCGCTATCCTCAGCTTTTGACCGCAATTGTGCAACACCCGCAACCATTACTTAGTGCATCTAACACAATTTTTGCCCCATCTTTTCATTCGACTCAAACCTCTAGCTCCAGCAATATTACAGAATCGCTCGATTTGGCAACCATTCTCAAAGCCTCTCAAACTCTTTCTGGTGAAATTGAATTAGAAAAACTCCTAATGATGCTGCTTCAGATAGTAATTGAAAATGCTGGGGCAGAAAAATGCGTGTTAATGCTGCTGCGGGACAATCGCTTGTTGATTAAAGGGACTGTCAGCGTTAATACTCAACCCATCGTTCTGCAAAGAATTCCAGTGGAGGAAAGCCACGACATTCCTCTGAGAGTGATTTATCACGTCAAACATTCCTTACAACCTGTGGTGTTGGCGGATGCCACTAATCATCCAGTCTTTGCCAGCGATACTTACATTTTGAGCCAACAGCCAAAAAGCATCTTGTGTAATCCGATTCTCCATCGGGGTCAATTCGTAGGTATCCTTTATTTGGAGAATAACTTGACGACTGGGGCATTTACTAGCGATCGCGTCGAACTGCTTAACCTGTTATGTACTCAAGCCGCTATTTCTCTAGAAAATGCCCGACTTTATGAGCAGACACAACAAACACTGGTAGAACTGCGTGCCAGTGAAGCCCGCTTCCAGAAGGTGGTTGACAATATTCCAGGCATGGTATTCCAATTCTGTCTGGCTACCGATGGCTCTTTTTGGACACCCTACGTCAGTTCGGGTTGCTATGACCTGTATGAGGTTGATCCAAAGGCAGTGATGGCAGGGGTACACAACATTCACCTCATGGCGCATCCAGACGATTCCCCAATGCTGGGACAGTTAGTTGCTGATTCTGGTCGAATGTTAACGCCTTTTAGTCACGAGTGGCGAATTGTGACTCCTTCAGGCAAAATCAAATGGATTCAATGTGTTTCTCGACCAGAACTGCAAGCTGATGGCTTGATTGTGTGGGATGGGGTGGTGATTGATATTAGCGATGTCTACGACGAGCTTCGTTTACGCAAACAAGCGGAAGCCGCACTTCAAGAGAAAGAGGAGTTTCTGAGCAGCATTTACAACGGAGCCGAAATAGTCATCTTTGTTGTGGATGTGTTGGATAACGATCGCTTCCATTACGCCGGATGGAACGCTGTTGCGGAACGAGCCTCTGGAATTCGTAGTGCTGATGCCGTAGGCAAAACGCCCACTGAAGTCCTTGGGGCAGCACAGGCCCAGACTATCCAACAACGGCTTGCTGAGTGCGCCAGAACGGGAATGCCCCTTTATTATGAGCATTGCCTAACCTTTGATGGGCAGGAAACCTGGTGGTTTATCAACTTCAACCCACTCAAGAATACTGAGGGACAGATTTACCGGGTGATTGGCACAAGCTTTGACATTAGCGATCGCAAACGTGCCGAAGCCCAATTAAACCAGCGCACAGCAGAATTAGAGCAAACTCTGCAAGAACTCCAGCACACCCAAACCCAGATGATCCAAGCTGAGAAAATGTCAGGATTGGGGCAATTGGTGGCAGGTGTTGCCCATGAAATCAACAACCCAGTCAACTTTATCTTCGGCAATCTTAGCCATGCAAATGAATACACCAAAAATATTCTGAGACTCCTGGAACTTTATCAGAAATATTACCCAATTCCCGACTCTGAGATTCAAGAAGAAGCCGAAGCGATGGACTTGGAGTTTTTAGTAGAAGACTTACCCAAACTTATTTATTCCATGCGAATTGGAGCAGAACGCATTCAAAAAATTGTTGTCTCTCTACGCACTTTCTCGCGCATGGATGAAGCCGAGATGAAAGAAGTCAATATTCATGAGGGCATTGATAGCACACTGATGATTCTGCAACATCGACTGAAAGCGAAACCTGATTCTCTTAGCATTGAGATTGTCAAAGCTTATGGAGAGTTACCGTTAGTCGAATGCTATGCCGGACAACTCAATCAAGTGTTTATGAATCTTTTGAGCAATGCCATTGATGCCCTAGAAGAAGCGAACGCTCAAGACCAAACCTTAACTCCTACGATTACGATTAGCACTTGCCTGGTAGAAAGCAAACAAGTTGTCATTAAAATTGCAGATAATGGCCCCGGAATTCCTGCTCATATCAAGCAAAAATTATTTGATCCATTCTTTACGACAAAAGCTGTCGGCAAAGGTACAGGAATGGGACTTTCTATTAGTTATCAAATTGTGGCTGAAAAACACAAAGGCACACTACATTGTGTTTCCGAACCGGGACAGGGAGCCACATTCATTGTGATGATTCCGATTTGCCAATCTTGATCTGTGCGAGTGCTACCACAGCTTGAACTAACTCTTCTGGATCGAGGGGCTTGGTAACGTGGCGTTGATAGCCACTGGTTATAGCTCGCTGGTAATCATCAACTCTGGCATAAGCAGTCAAAGCGATCGCGGGAATTTGTCCGCCTTTTTCGGGGGTTAAAGTTCGGATCTGTTGAATCAAGGAATAACCATCGACTTCAGGCATCCCAATATCACTGACTAACACATCGGGTTGAAAGGACTCCAGGTTTGCTAACACTTCTGCGGCAGAAGCAACAGTCAAGACTGTAGCTCCGTATTCAGTAAGCAATACTGTTAATAGCTCACGGGCATCGGGGTCATCATCCACTGTCAGAACTCGAATTCCCGTGAGTTCAAGTCCTGGTTGTGGCAACTCATCTGTCTGCTTGATTTCTGGTTGAAGATTCAGCAGTGGCAACTGGACTGTAAAGGTGGCTCCCAAGCCAACACCCGGACTGTCAGCCATGATGGTGCCGCCGTGAGCCTCAACCAACTGCCGGACGATCGCTAATCCCAATCCTAACCCGCCATACTTGCGAGTAATTGAAACATCTTCTTGACGGAATGACTCAAAAATATACGGGAGAAACTCAAGGTTAATGCCTTTACCAGTGTCACGGACGATAATCTGTGCCTGCTCATCTACTTGCTCTAATCGGATTTCAACCCGTCCTCCCTTGGGGGTAAACTTGATAGCATTGGAAAGTAAATTCCAAACGATCTGTTGTAAGCGGTTGGAATCTCCAGAGACTTGCCCAATATTTGGCAGCACCGGATGCAACGAAATTGATTTGGCAATGGCTGCTGTAGTTACCGTATCGATCGCAGATTCAATAATAAATGCCAGATTCACAGGTGCAGCATCTATGGTGAGTTTGCCGCGCAGAATCTTGGCAACATCCAGCAAGTCATCAATCAGTTGAGTTTGCAGTTTGGCATTGCGTTCAATGGTGGCTAAAGCTTCAGCTGTTTTGGTTTCACTAAATTTACGGGTTTGCAGCAGTTTTGTCCAGCCGAGAATTGGGTTGAGAGGCGATCGCAATTCATGGGAGAGAACCGCCAAAAATTCATCTTTGATCCGATTGGCGCGTTCGGCTTCTGCTCTGGCTGCTTGTTCTAGCTGAAATAGGCGATCGCGTTGGATTTCAGCTTGTTTGCGATCGGTGATATCCTGTACATTACCCACCATCCGTACCGCATTGCCCGCAGCATCATAGAAAACTTGACCTCTAGCCGCTAACCAGCGAATGCCATCAGGATGTATAGTGCGGAAGTCATCTTCATAGTACTCTTCCTGTTGCTGGATGGTGCGACTCACCCCTTCATTAGCTGAGATGCGATCGTCTGGGTGCAGGAGACTTAACCACAGTTCATAGGTGATTTCCTTTGTGGTTGGGTCAAGCCCAAACAGATTGACGTACTCTTCAGATACATGAGCGCTATTGTGGATAATGTCCCAGTCCCATAATCCCGATTGCGTCGCTTTGTACGCCAATTTTAACCGGGCTTCGCTCTCCTGCAAGAGGAGTTCTATCTTTTTGCGATCAGTGATGTCTCGTGAAATCAACAAGATTCGTTCTAGTTGCCCGGAAGCATCCAGAATCGGGCTAACGACCACTTCCCACCATTTGGGAGTGCCTTTTACAGTTGGGCAGTATCCGCGAAAAATGTTGACTTCACCTGTTTTAGCGGCAGCGAGTGCTTGCTCTGCTTGTTGTTGATAGCTGCCTTTCCAGAAACAGAGCCATTCAGTATTGAGATAGGAATTTAAGTCGTCAATTTCCATCAAACATAGTCCACCTGTATTCATATACAGCAGCCGCCCGTCGAGGCTTAATACTTTGATACAGTCAGAACTACTATCTAAAATACGGTTCTTAAATTCTTCACTCTGGCGCAAAGCAAGCTCTGCCTGTTTGCGATCGGTGATATCAAAATGGATGCCTGCCATTCGGAGTGGATTGCCCTGTTGATCACGCAAAACCACTTTTCCGTGGTTGGCAATCCATTTCCACTCCCCAGACTTGGTTAACATCCGATATTCAAATTTGTAAGACACTGAATCGTCCTGAAGATGGGCATTCAACCGTTCCATCACCCAAACTTTATCGTCAGGATGAATCAGTCGCTCCCAACTGTTAAAGTGCCCAGGTAGCTCTCCTTGCTCATATCCCAGCATTTCCAGCCATCGTGAACTTAAATAATCTTCATTGCTAACAATGTTCCAATCCCATAGACCGCCACCAGAACCTTCCAATGCCATTTGCAGGCGTTCTTCACTGTCTCGCAGGGCTTGTTCTGCCTGTTTCCGTTCGCTGATGTCTTCGGCAATACCTGCAAAACGATAAATCTCTCCTGTTTCATCTCGAAGCCCAAAACAGCGATCGTGAACCCAGCGAATACTACCATCGGGTAAAATAATCCGGTATTCTTCATCAAAGTTACCTGCGACAGCTTTTTCATGAAACGCTCTGTCTGTCGCTTCTCGATCTTCTGGGTGGATACGATCGACCCATGCTTGTTGTCCTTGATACAATTCCTGGGGGTTCAATCCCCACAGGCGTTTATATGCAGGACTAACATAGCTGACTCGATTTTCCAACACTTCTTTGATCCAGAACACCACATCAATATTTTCTGCAAGCTGCCGAAAACGTTCCTCACTCTCACGCAGAGTTTCGGCTGACCGTTTGCGTTCGGTGATATCTAGATCGATACCCGCCATCTGAATCGGTTGTCCGTGTTGGTCGTAGAATACCTTACCCTGGCTGAGTGCCCACCGAATCGTACCATTAGGATATACCACTCGAAATTCAATGTCATAGTCTTCTCCGGTGGCGATGGCACGAGCGACGACTGCTAGAACGCGATCGCGATCGTCAGGGTGGACTCGCGCGGCAAACATCTCGAATGAGCCGTCAAACTCTCCTGGCTCCAGTCCAAATGAGGCTTCCAGGTTATCCGACCAGGAAATTTTTCCCGTTTGGATATTCCAGTTCCATGTTCCCATCCGAGAAGCTGATAGTGCTAATCGCAGCTGTTGTTCGCTTTGGCGTAGTTCTGCTTCTACCTGTTGACGTTCTTTTAGCTCACGCTGGGCCTGCTGATACAGTTCTGCCTGTCGTAAGGCGATACTCATCTGAGTTGCCAACTCTTTAAGCAAGTCAATTTCTAAGGGCTGCCAAAATCGCGGGGAGGTACAATGATGAGCAATTAGCAATCCCCAAAACTGGTTGTCTTGCAGAATTGGTACAACCAGATGAGCTTTGACTTGAAACTGTGCCAACAATTCACCGTGGCATGGGTCAATACTGCTGTCATGAATGTCCGATGCTGCCGTTACTTGCCCCTGATAATAGCCTTCGATATAATTCTTGATAAAGGCGGGATCGTAGCTGACAAGTTGCGGTCGATTGGAGGTGATGTAGGTCTCAGCTAAGAAGGGATCTTGGATAGTAGAGGAAAGAAGCGATCGCCACTCTGTCCCAACCGATTCTGCCACTACTGTCCCATCCCCACCAGAATTTAACCGAAAAATCAGGACGCGATCTGTGTGGAGAAACTGCCGCACCTCGGCTACTGTTGCCTGAAGAATTTCATCCAGATTCAGAGATAAGTGAATTTGCTGGGTAATTTGCGCGACTACGCGCTCTCGTTCAATACGCTGTTGCAGTTGGGTGCGTAGCCGCACTGTTTCAATTGCCCCATTGATTGCTATTTGTAGCCCTTGTGCGGTAATTTGCTCTTTGACAATATAATCTTGTGCGCCGGCTTTCATCGCCTGAACTGCGATCGCCTCATTGCCCTGCCCTGTGACAACAATCACAGGTAGGCACTGATTTTGAGTTGAGGTTTGCAATTTAGCCAGAAATTCTAGTCCGTCTATGTCAGGCAGTCGATAATCAAGTAAAATGGCATCTGGTTGGTGTTGCTGGAAAAGTTCTAGCCCTTGCTGTCCCAGGGTTCCTTCTAGGAAAGTGTAAGAATATTCGCGATCGCGCAACAAATACCGCCGATATAGCTCTCGATCTTCTGGGGAATCATCGACAATTAAGAGGGTGCGCTGTTGCTGAGACATCGTGAATTAATTGAGCGGATAGAGTTCAAGCCCACATTCCGCAGGTTATCATAGAGAGATAACTATTTTTGAAATAGCGCTAAAATCCTCATCCATGTAAGAATTTTACCATACCCTCTATTTTATGACTTTAGGAAAAGTCTATGATAAAAGGGCGATTACATATAATACTCCTTCTGTTAGTAGTTTACTTGGACTTGTGTGTACACCGTAGCCGACTCGGAGAGGGAAAGAGTTAAGACCTGGTTTCGATATCGTATAACTGGCATAGGGTGAGGAGTTTTTGTTTAAGGCGATCGCGCACATTTTCAGGTAATATCACAACACAATCTGGCGCATACTGCATAACTTCCCGTATAAACCAAAATGTACTAGATACTCGCCTAATCACTCGTCGAACTTTTGGTTTATCTGGTAGCCATTCATGGATATCATCTTCTGGTTTAGCTTGATAAGCAAAAGCCAAATTTGCTAATAAGTGCATTTCTACTTTTATCTCATCCAAATTAGTACGCCACTCACCGGAAATTGAAATCACCGCCGCATCCGTAATTCGGTCTAATCGTAAACTCCAGTTGTGAACCAGTTCTGGGATATCAAAGTTTCCTTCTGTTTCTTCACACCAGCAATCAAGATATTGTCGCTTTTCGTGGGGTGCTACTTTGGCGTGGCGAACCGTAAAGTTTAATAAACGTCCAGTTGCATCTTGATAGGAAAGCTGAAAGGGCTGTTCGCGCAAGATGTAGCGGTCTATTTCTAAGCGCCAAGATGGGGGCAAATTCTCTAAGAAACGTTCGATTTCGCCTCGCAACGGTAATGATAGTTCGCTGCGTTCGAGAAGTAAGTTTGCAATGATTTGGGCTTGTTCAATTTGCCCGATGTCTGTCAACGCATTGATACATCTGTGTAATGCCCTGATGCGTGGTTCTTTCCAATCGTTATTGTTACCGATGAGTAACTTACGTTGAGCGATCGCTTTAATTAACTTAGAGATGTTAGGGTCTTCTCCCCACATCATACCGAATTCACGAGCGATCGCTTCTAGCTCGGCTTTATCACGTTCTGATATCGACAGTGTAATAGATTGACCTTTTCGACTCATTCAAAATGTCCGTATACTTTGTACAGATTTTCTCTTGTCAACTTCTATTTTGCGTGCCACTATGGATTTTAACAACCAGTTACGGACACTATTTAAGTGTATGTCCGAAAATTACAGAATTACTCTCAAACCTGTTTACTCCCAAACCGTCCCAACACCTGACGGGGTTAAATTACCTAAAGATTGGTTGCTTTCTTGGCATCAAGCCGCAACTTTAGAAGCATTGCGCGATCCAAATATTGATGTCGTGTTCAACACTGCGATGACTGGTGATGGTAAAAGTCTAGCGGCTTACCTAGAAGTTCTTCAGGGTGAATTTTCTGCGATCGGACTTTACCCAACCAATGAACTCGCCCGCGATCAAGAAACGCAGATTAAAGGATATGTTGAGAAATTTCAGCCAGAGAATCAGCCGCGTGTAGTGCGCCTCAGTGGGGCTGATTTAGAGATTTATGCTGAAAATGAAGGATTGAAAAAAGGAGCTGCGATCGCAACTCTCACTAACCAAAGAGAAGCATTATTAACTAACCCTGATATTTTTCACTACCTGCATAGAGGTGCTTATATAATTCGCGGCGATAGTCCAGATAAGCTATGGGGCAGAATTGATAAAGATTTTGACTTATTTATTTTTGATGAATTTCATGTTTTTGCTGCTCCACAAATTGCTAGTGTGATTAACACAATGTTGTTAATTCGCTGTACAAATCGCCGCAAGAAATTTCTGTTTCTCTCAGCCACACCAGATACAAACTTAATTGGGCGATTAGAAAAAGCAGGATTTCGTTGTCAAGAAATTGATCCTCTAAAACAAAATAAATATCAGTTTCCCGATACACCAGAACAAGGGCAGCAACTGCAAACACAGGGCTGGCGACAAGTAGCACGAACAATTACATTGAATTTTATTCCTTTGGAACCGTCCTTTAAAGCTTCGGAAACCTGGCTAAAAGAAAATAGTGATTTGATTTTGGCTCAGTTTCAGCAGTATCCAGGAAGTAAAGCCGCAATCATCCTTAACTCTATAGCAGCAGTCAAACGCCTAACTCAATTTTTTCGGGAAATCTTACAGCCTTACGGATTGAAAGTTGGAGAGAATACAGGGCTATCGGGAAAAGGAGAAAAGGAGCGAAGCCTTTCTGCTGACTTGGTTATTGGTACTAGCACAATTGATGTAGGGGTTGATTTCAAAATCAATTTTTTAATTTTTGAATCATCCGATGCAGGTAACTTTATCCAACGTTTAGGACGCTTAGGAAGACATGACGAATATGAGAAAGATGGCCAAAAAATTAAGTTTGGGAACTTCACAGCTTTTTCTTTAGTTCCTAACTTTTTGGTAGAGCGCTTGTTTAAGGGGGATACTCCACCATTAGAAGTGAATAGTATTTGCGATCGCCCCTTTTTTCACAATACAATTACTGAGAATTATCGACAAATCAACGATTTTCGTGGTTATTATCGTCGATGGGGCGCTGTGCAATCATTTTGGCTGTTTTATCAGTTGAGCGATCGCACAATTAAACAACAGTATGCCCAAAGCCGAGACAAGTTTCAAGAAGCCTGTGAACAAGTATTTGAAACTAGTCTGAAGTCTGCGGCTGGACGTGTTTCGGGATGGGCGAAAGATTGGCAAGCGCTTTCTGGTAAATCAGCAAATCCTATTGCTGAGGATGCTGCTAGTTTTCGAGGTTCAAGTCCTTTGCAATGTGGTTTATATGATTTAACGGAAGACAACGAGGCAGATAGGTTTAAAACCTACGATTTACCGGGTATTTTGGGAAATTTAGAAATTGAAATATGGACAGAAGCGGCATTTATACGGACACTCAAAGAAACCGCAGAACGCACGGGACAACCTATTGCCAAAGGTAGATTTGCTCATTGTCTAGCATTTATGAAGTTGCGTTCTTACCGAGAGGAACGGCTGAACTGGAAGTTTACCTATTCTGGCAACTTGCAGCCAATTGCTGACGCTTGGAAAGTTCAGGTTTTGACAGGTGTGGAAATTTGGCAACCTGATAACCATTGGGTTGGGGAAATTAACAAACGCCTAAAAAAGGAAGGTTTGGTTTGTTACGTGATTCGCCGTCCTCTTGCTGAAGTGCGGATGCGGCTAAGGCTACCGATGAATTTTCAGATTTATGGCATCAGCGATCAGTATAGCTTTCATGATGCTACTGCACCGTATGCGATCGCTTTTGGTCACTCTGCGCTGCTGCTGGATACGCTTGCTTATACGTTTAAAAGCAAAGGAGATGAGATATGGGTTGTTTGAAAATTTTTTAGGAGGGTTTCAGACCGCAAATAGTAGGTCATGTTTCAATCCCTAGTAGGTATTAGTATTATTGCTCAAAATTATGTTGAGTAGATGGCTTACCCTCCCAGCTTTAGCATACCAGAGTAGCAACAGAAGGCTAATTTATTAAATATAAATACTCAAAAATATTTGAGCGCTTTTGCTATGGTCATGACTAACTAATTGCATTACCATGTGAGTAATCCTTGTAAGGTAACTCACCATGCCCAACGAAAACAATAACCCTAATCAAATCATTGTGGTAATAAATGCAGAGTGCAACCAGATTAGTGTGTCGCTGTCTATTCCTCTATCCAACGAGGTGAATCTAGTACAACAGCACAATGCCATTCAAGACCATCAGCTATCTGATCTTGAGAATCGCATCAGTGCTTTAGAGACAAATTTCGGACACCAAGTTTGTCGAAATGAGGATTTACAGGACATAGTGAATTTTTGTTACCCACAAGATTAGGATGCTGTTTGGAGTGTACACACCATAAAACAACCTACCGTCACTACATAGCTAAACATGGACGAACAATATCTAATCACAGTCAACCCTAAAATCTTTGACGGTAAACCAATTATTCGAGGTCGTCGCCTTGCAGTTGAACATATTTTAGAGATGCTGGCGGCGGGAGATACTATTGAAACCTTGCTAGAAGCTTATCTCTGGTTAGAACGGGAAGATGTACAAGCCTGTTTGATCTATGCACCTCGGCTAGTTAGTCATGAACGAGTTGAACCTTTTCCGTTATGAGTAACCCTATTTCAGACAATTACAGACATTTGCTAATGGAAATAAAACAGCGTATTCGTTCAGCCCAGTACGAAGCACTAAAAGCAGTTAATCGGGAAATGATTAACCTCTACTGGGACATTGGACAGATAATTGTTACTCAACAGCAGGGCGCTAGTTGGGGAAAATCCGTAGTCGAACAGTTAGCAAAAGACTTACAAGCAGAGTTTCCAGGAATTAGTGGATTTTCTGCTGCTAACCTCTGGCGGATGAGGCTTTTTTATGAATCCTATGTCAACAATGAAAAACTCGCACCAATGGTGCGAGAAATTGGATGGAGTCACAATCTAGTCATTGTAGAGAAGTGCAAAGATGACCTAGAACGGGAATTCTATATCAGAATGACTCGTAAATTTGGCTGGACAAAGAATGTTTTGATTCACCAAATTGAAAATCAAACCTATGAAAAGACTCTGTTGAATCAGACTAACTTTGATAAAACTGTTCCAGCAGAAATCCGTAACCAATTAAAACTAGCCGTCAAAGATGAATATACTTTTGATTTCTTGGAACTAGCAGATGAACACAGTGAACGCCAGCTAGAACAGGCAATTTTAACAAGAGTTGAACCATTCTTGCAAGAAATGGGTGGGATATTTGCTTTTATCGGTAGTCAATATCGGCTAGAAATTGATGAAGAGGAATATTTTATAGATATTTTATTATATCATCGCCGCTTAAAGTGTTTGGTAGCGATAGAACTGAAAATTGGTAACTTTTTACCTGAATATGTAGGCAAGATGCAGTTTTATTTAGCTGTTTTAGATGACACGGTAAAGCTACCTGATGAAAATCCTTCCATTGGAATTATTCTTTGCAAGTCTAAGCAGAGAACGATTGTTGAATATGCGTTGAGGGAATCTAATAAACCAATTGGTGTAGGTACTTATCAAGTGGTTTCAACATTGCCTCAAGAATTAAAAAATCAGCTTCCGGCTCCAGAGCAAGTTGCCAAGTTGCTAGAAGGCGTGGAGTAAAAAAATGGAGTTTGAAAATGTCTAATGATGATTGGTTATCAGGTGATTTTGGTTTTGATGGTGATTCTTCAGACCGCACTATTGAAACCGAAGGCGAATTATTAACACTCAAGCTATTACGAGAGGCAATTCAGGCTCAAAATCCAGATGATAAAGTAATGGCAGATTTTGGTGAATATGTTTTACCAAATCTGTTGCGGATAGCCATTGGCGTAACTGCAAAAGGCGGTAAGTTTTTTGATGAAATTGACCAACAGCGAGAAGCTGAAGGAAAAACTAAAATCAGACGAGATAATGCTGCTGATCAATCCCTTAATACTCACTTACTCAATGGATTATTCCCAGCAAATTTAATTGAGAAACGTTTAGAAAAACTTAATACCACAGTGCAGCGAGTGGTGAAAGAGCGAGAGCGCAGGTTAGTAATTGCTGGATTTATTTTACATGATTTTGAAAAATTTCCTGATGTACCTGAAAACTGTCGCAAGCTACCGTTAGCAGAACATCGTGAAATTATTGATAAAAAAGTTCATCAGTTAGGACTAGATAACTTTATAAATCCAGAAAATACTGAAGCTTATCGAGAATATCTAGATGATTTGTTGTGCATGGCTTATAATGCTCAACGTCGCTGGGATACTAACTGGAATTTTTCTGAATTTGGGTTGAATCCTCTTCTCAAAGACCGCACGCTTCGCAGTTTATCTGATTTAACTTGTTTGGCTGATTCTCTCGCCTCAATTGTTAAACATCCTCAAGATGCAGAACATCCTAGACTCAAAGAAATCATCCACAGCCTCAGTGATGGACAATTAAAATTTACCTATCACAGCATTGCTGAGAACCGTGGTGTTTTAACTAATGTGGTGAATAATGCTTTAATTCAGGCTCATACTAGTCTTAATACTGATGAGCATACTTACTATGAACCTTTGTTATATCTGCCAACAGGCGTAATTTACTTGGCTTCGCGCAATGCTCCAGCTATCTCGCCGGAAGATTTACCAGACCGTGTAGTTAACAGTATTAAATCGCTTTGTGCAGGTCAATTACGCCTCAGACAAACAGGATTTGGTAGAGATGGTAAAGGCATGAAATATGCCGAATATTACAACTTATTTTTTGATGACATAGGCTTGATGAAAGTAGCCTTAGATGCTACATTACGCATCTTAAACCCTAATAAAGGCTCTGTTGCTAAAAGTCGCAGCGAAAATCTGAATAAGTTTCAGCAACAAAATGTTTTATCTGCGGATTATGACTTCAAATTTGAAGACGATATTCGCATTGACCAAATAGCAGAATTTGGTGATTTAGTTAGCCGGAAGATTTGGGAAGAAACAGTTAATCGCGTTGATTCTGCTCGTAAGAAAGATAAAAAGCTGCCAGCAGTTCCCGATTTTGATTTAACTCACAAAGTTGCAGAATTTTGGAATTTAGCAGAATATTTACCCCAAATTAGAGAAATTCAACACATTAATGAAAGTCTGAAAGAAAACAAGTTAAAGGGGAATACTGGAGGAGTACCTTATGAATGGTATTATCTGGCGGCTAAATATTTAGAACATCATCCAGGAATTGAAGATGTCCGCGAAGCTTGTCAGCAAGTCATTGACTATTTGACAACCTTAATTTCTCCAATAATTTCTCAGTATGAATTACCTGATGGTTGGGATGATTTAAGGATGTGGGTAAAACGAGTTGTGATGTTACCAGGCACTAATCAAGAGCCATCTGTTAAAACTCAAGTTGAAACATTTCTAAATGAGTTAGACAATTACAATGCTGCGAAAAAAGCAGGGCGAGGGAAACAATTAATCTGCTCAATTTCTCATTCTGCTTACACGGTTACTGAGCAAATGGAATCAGCAGTTTTATTTACGCCACAAGTTTATACAAATAAACAAATGTTAGGAGGTTCTAACGCTAAACGCAATATCTCCAGTATTGCAGGTGTGGAGATGATGCTGAGGCAAATCTTGATGAATCAAACTCAAGCTGTAGGTAAGCGATTTGAAGATGGTAAATATCGCTATCTCTACTTTTATCCTACTTATTACTTTACTCCAGAGACTAATAAGTTTTTGCAGAAAGCATACAATGGTATTGCTCAAACTCGCTTTGATACCAGCGTTCGCAATCATTTTATCAGTAAAGATTTACAGGCGGATTTGGGGCGCGATCGCTACCAAAGTGTAGATAGTTTCTTAATCGATGAAAACCTCCAGCGTGATAAGGATCGCACGTTTAAACTTTCCTATCCTGAAGACCAGCCTTTAACATTTTACTTCATGGCACTGCCGCCAGGAAGAGACAGCACCGATACAGAATCATGGGTAATGCCAACTTGGTTAGCGTTTGCTTTCCCGATGATTTTAGATGTTAAAACTGTGGTTTCTGAGTCACCGATTCCACCTTTTAATGATGGGGCTGAGTTTGAGGAAAGCGTTTTCCTTGATAGTGCGCCTCATGCTTTCCGGGCTTTAGTAAGGCGCGATCGCTTCCGTCTTGACTACATCCTCGAAGGCTGGAATGAAAACGGTATTCAATACCCAGCACCTTTAAATGTGCTTACCGCCGCTTATGCCATTCATTTAGATGTGAATGCGCGACAGGGTAAGTCTGGTTACGATGCCAACTGGGGAAGATTTACAGAACTGGCTAAAGATTTTGAAACTAGTCCGTTGTACGTCTTTTCTTATCTCAATCGCTGGGTACGTAACCAGGGTTCGGAAACAGCGCGAATCGAGAAAATTCGGCTTTATGCCTATCATTTTTATCCTTGTTTTGACCCTTGTGTGAAATATGACACTAATATGGAGCAATTAATTGTGGGAGAAGCATCAAGTCTGAATCATCCTAAGAAATTAACAGATTTATACCGCAGATTTTACCGAGCTAATAAGCGTTATAATCCTAAGTCTAATGCTGTGTTGAAACCAGTTGATATTGCGGCTGAAACTATACTCAAAGCTGAGTCAAGTGTGTTTCAGGGAGAAACATTAGTTGTGGCTGTTGCAGCAGAAGTTTTTAAACTCATGGATCGCGTTCATTCTTCTACTGCTGAAGGACGTTGGATTATGAGCAAACGAGAGGAAGAACGGCAAGCTGTTCTAGATTTTGCCAAGTATTTTGTAGTGGAGGTATTTGATAACGCATTTGCAGGCGATCGCGCTCGTTTAGCAGGCCGTCAACTCAACTTAATTAGGGATACTTGCGAATTTCTTTATCGTCTTGAAGATGACAAAGAAAATGCAGGAAAAAATGAAAATATTCCTGTAATAGATGATGTTAAGGAACCGGAATAAATTCTTCTAGAAGTAAACAAGTAGTAAACAATTTTTTGGAGATAAATCATGGCAATTTTAAAAACTGTTGAATCCAAATTCTTTCAAACTGAGATTCCTTACAAACCAATGGGGAAATATGTTCATTTCTTGACTATTCGCATTACTGAATCTTACCCTCTATTTCAAACAGATGCAGAACTGAATAAAGCACGGGTAAGAGCAGGAGTTAAAGACAAAACTACAATTAGCCGTTTGTCAATGTTCAAGCGTAAACAGTCTACTCCAGAGCGTTTAGTTGGTCGGGAATTGCTGCGTAACTATGGCTTAATGACTGCTGAAGAATGCGAATACAATGTAAATTTTGCAATGGATAATCCTGATTGCATCATTTACGGATTTGCTATTGGTGACTCTGGTTCTGAAAAATCGAAAGTTGTGGTAGACACGGCATTCTCAATTACAGCTTTTGATGAATCACACGAAACATTCACCCTCAATGCTCCTTATGAAAATGGTACGATGGCTTCCAAAGGTGAAAATGGTTCTAAACCTGGTGAAGTTACCAGTCGGATCAATCAACAAGACCACATTAGACCGCAAGTTTTCTTTCCTAGTATTGTCACCTTGAAAGACCCCACTGAAGCTAGCTTTCTTTACGTTTTTAATAACATTCTGAGAACTCGTCACTATGGAGCGCAAACTACCCGTACAGGTCGTGTCAGAAATGAGTTAATTGGTGTTGTATTTGCTGACGGAGAAATTACCAGTAATCTGCGTTGGACTCAGGCAATATATGACCAAATGAAGGCTAATAATACTTTGAATGCTCCCGATCCACTAGATGAAGATGATGTGATTACTGCTGCAAAAAATGCTATTGAGGCGTTAATGGCTGATGAGTTTATTGTTCACACAGATTTCATTGGGGATGCTTTTGTATCTCTAATTAATGAAGTCAAAACTTTGACAGGAAGTGAAAAAGGTATTCAGGCAATTTTACACAAAGCTGATGCAGAAGCTAAAGATTACGCCAAGAAGCATATTAGTAAGAAGAAAACGGCTGCTAAAGCGGGGAAGGAGTAATGGTATTTATTTATCGCTGTCAAATAGAACTACATGACAGTCTTTATTACGCAACTCGTGAAATCGGGCGATTATATGAAACAGAGCCAATAATTCATAATTACGCTCTCTGTTATGCACTGGGTTTAGTTGATAGCAAAATCTACTCTACTACTGTTGCTGAAGAACATTCTTATCGCTACTTTTGTCCTGAACAAGTGCCAAAATATGAGGAGCATTTAACGCCGCTCAATCAACAAGGAATTTACGTAACTCCGGCGCGATCGCTCAATCATTCTTCTATCCTCAATACCTGGAAGTATGCTAACAACAACTACCACGTTGAAATGGAGAAAACTCAGAAAAATATCCCCAGTTTTGGGAGAGCGAAAGAAATAGCCGCAGAAAGTAGATTTGAGTTTTTTGTTATTTCCCAAAAAGAACTCAAACTACCAAAGTGGATTCGGTTGGGTAAATGGATGAGCAAGGCTGAAGTGACGGTTGAAAAATTACCGAAACATAAAATTTCTGAAGGTATCTTCACTTGTACACATCCATTAAATCCTTTAGATGTGATGTTCACGAATCAAGTGATTAGCTATGATGTTGTGAATATGCCTCCAGTTAGCTTAATTCAGAATGTCCAAATGCGAGGTCAATACTATCAATTTAATGGCATTCAAAACTTAAAAATTCCAGTTCGGATAGAATATCGGTTTCGGAATTAATCACTTCCCAAAACCTTTACTACGGTTTTTGGTTTTTCGAGGCTCTATCGTCATTAACTCGGCTTTAAAACCTCTAGAATCTTGCAACATTAACTTACGTATTCGCTGACGTTGATAAGTCTGCACTTCAGCAGCTAGAGGATGAGTAGGATCAATCTTTAGGTGAGTAATAGAAGAAACATATTGTTCTTTACTTTCGGGATTATTTGGCTCTTTTAGTCCGCACATAATCCCGCCTTCATCTCCTGAATAACCAACGAAATCAATTTCAAATTCTCTGTCTGGATCGGCGTTTACTCCTTTTTGCTTTAATGTCTTCAAAAACTCCTTCCCGGCTCGTGCTTTAATGGGTAAGTTCTCTTTCAGTTTTTCAGTTAGTGCCTTTGCTGCATTGTAATCATCAATTCTCATTGGTCTTTCTCTCTATGTAGTTTTTCTAACTTAGAAGAATACTACTATCATCACTCGACAGTCTTTAAAATTTTAGATACCACATTCAGCGATCGCTCCTCTATCCCCAGTGAAACACTATCAACAACAAACCAACGCCTTCCCCAGCGAATACCTAAACAACTTGTGGGGAGAAATCCAAGCTTGTCCTTACTTTGCTATCAACAACCTCAACCGCGATTTTGTCGCCACTAAAGGATTTTCTGTAGTATTTCAACGTTCTGGATTAGCAAAAGTAGAACAGCAGTTTCCCTACTTCAAACCTTACCTAGATTTAGCTCTCCAGCCGAATTGTAATGCTTTTTACCTCAATCCTTTACAACTAAAAGAAGGCTCCCGCGTCGATCCGCATATTGATCGCTCCTTACGTTCCTACTCCAAAACCATTGAACCGCCTGCGGTTGTCAGTGTTCTCTATGTGCGAGTACCTGCGGATATGGAAGGGGGAGAACTGGTATTGCGATCGCACAAACGCCAACTTGGGCAAATTAAGCCCCAATTCAATACTTTAGTTTATTTTCAAGGTGATTTAACCCATTCGGTTAACGCAGTCAAAACCCCAGGAAATCGTCTAAGTCTCGTTTGTGAACAGTATAGTTTGAGTGATGCTGAACTCCAGGAAATCCCTGAGTTCACTGTAGAGTCAAGAAGCACTCAGTCTACAACAAAAAAAAGAAAGTATGCCTCATAGTTTAGTGTTGAATTTGCTACCTCAATCGCCCATCCCCCCACAATATCTCACAGGTAGACATCTCCACGCCTTATTTTTAACCCTCGTTAGTTCTGTAGATAGCACATTAGGCGATCGCTTGCACGATTCCACCGCAGATAAAGCTTTCACCCTCTCCCCTTTACAAATTAGTAATACAAACTCTCCCCTTTTAAAGGGTGGTAAAGGGGGATCTAAATTGCAATATTCACATCAACAACCTATTCCCGTCGGAACTCCTTGTTGGTGGCGTATCTCTTTATTAGATGACACTTTATTTGGCAAACTTACCCAACTCTGGCTAAATCTGAATCCCAATCGCCCTTGGCATCTTGGCCCGGCTGATTTGTATATTACCAGCATTCAAGGGACACCCCAATCTATTCAACCTTGGGCGAATGCCAGTTCTTATGCTCAACTATATGAAGAAGCTAGCGATCGCAATTCTTCCATCAACCTTAGCTTTTCCACGCCTACCGCCTTCCGTCAAGGACAGTATGACAGTACCCTTCCTACCAGAGAATCTGTCTTTAATTCCCTACTTTCGCGCTGGAATAAATACAGTGGTATAGAATTCTCTCAGATTGCGATCGAGTCAATATTTCCCTCATTTGTCAACATTCACACAGAAATATTAGCCGACTCTCGCAGCAAATTTATTGGCATTCTTGGCGAAGTTACTTATAAAATTTTAGGGGCAGTTGAACCAATACAAATTAAGCAGATTAATGCTTTAGCTGACTTTGCTTTGTATACTGGTGTCGGCAGAAAAACAACAATGGGTATGGGAATGGCACGTAGGTTACAGGGAGCAGGGGACAGGGGATAGGTTGTAAATAAATCGAAACAATGCCTTAGCCAAAAGATCCCGACACAGAACAGTAGATAGGCTATAAATGATGTACTAAATATAACTAGACGTAATCTGTAACCTATCACCTGTCCCCTGTCCCCTATCACCTCTTTCCTATCACCTATGAAAATAGAATCGCATCGAGATTTGATTGTTTGGCAAAAATCAATGGATATGGTAGTGCAGATATATCAATTAACTGCTAAATTTCCAGCAACAGAAACTTATCGATTGACTTCGCAAATCACTAGAGCAGCAGTATCAGTACCAGCAAATATAGCTGAGGGTCATGCACGAGGAACGAAAAAAGATTATGCAAACTTTTTAGCGATCGCTAAAGGCTCGTTAATGGAAACAGAAACTTTTTTAATGCTGACTGTAAGATTGAATTATATACCTCAATCACAAGCAAACTCCACTTTATTTTTGATTACAGAAATCAGTAAAATGCTTACTACTCTTCGTAATCGACTAATCAATACGCAATGAGTAAAAATATGAAAAATTTTCTGTCCCCTATAACCTCTCACCTATCCCCTTCATTAGAATATATTTCTATTGCGGCATTGAATCAATATGCCTATTGTCCGCATCGCTGTTGGCGGATGTTCTGTGCAGGAGAATTTACCGATAATCAATATACAATTGAAGGCACAACTTTACACGATCGCGTCCACACTACAAGCGATGTACAGCGAGGAGAAACTTGGCAAATTAGAGCAATTTGGTTGAAGTCTGAGCAATACAAACTTATTGGCAAATCCGATTTAATTGAAGCAGAATCAGGTCAAGTTTATCCAGTGGAATACAAACGAGGACGTAAAGGCGAATGGGATAACGATGAGTTGCAAGTTTGTGCCCAAGCCTTATGTTTAGAAGAGATGACAGGAAAACCAGTTAACACTGGATATGTCTATTATGCCCACTCCCATCAACGGCAATTAGTAGAGATTAATGCAGAGTTACGAGAAAGTGCGATCGCAACTATTCAATCTGTCACAAATCTCCTAGAAACAGGAGCAATGCCAAAACCAGTTTACAGCAAACGCTGTCAAGGATGTAGTCTTTATTCGCAATGTTTGCCCAAAGCAACCGATAAAGTCAAAAGTTATCAAGAAGTAAATTAAATCATCCTCTAGTAACTTCTAGTTGAGGACGTATTGACTTTCAACATTGTTCAAATAAGATCCCCCCGCCTGTGGCGACCCCCTTTTTAAGGAGGTAAAGGAGGAAGACAAAGTAGATAAGCCCCCCTTTTTAAGGGGGGTTGGGGGTATCTTTATGTAGTAAATAAGCTAACCAAATTGTATTGAGTTTGATAATTTTCAATTAATTAAGGATTAAATCATGGGAACACTTTACGTAACACAAGCCGATGCTTTTATCGGCAAAGTTGACGAACGCCTCACTGTCAAAGCTGAACAAAAAACTATCATGGATATTCCTTTAATTAAACTAGAAGGAATTGTAGTACTAGGACGGGCTACTATTTCTCCTGCCGTCGTCAGTGAACTTTTAGAACGTCATATCTGTTTAACATTTCTCACACAAAACGGACGATATTTAGGGCGCTTAGAACCAGAAGCTACTAAAAATATCTTTGTTCGTAAAGCCCAATGGCAAGCTGTGGGAGAATCAGAACCAGCAATACATTTAGTCAGAGGATTTGTGCGGGGTAAATTGAAAAATTACCGCCATAGCTTACTTCGCACTCAGCGAGAACATCCTGATACTGAACTGAATAATAACATCACTCGATTGGAAAATGCGATCGCACCAATCGAAAAAACTAACAGTATTGATTCCCTCAGAGGCTTAGAAGGTGCGGGTAGTGCAGCCTATTTCGGTTGTTTTCAACAGCTAATCAAAACCCCAGAATTTCGCTTTGAAGCCAGAAAACGCCGCCCACCAACCGATCCGGTTAATGCCCTACTGAGTTTTGGGTATTCATTGCTACGTCATGATGTGCAAAGCGCTTTAAATATTGTCGGTTTCGATCCTTATCTAGGATACTTACACGTCGAGCGTTATGGTAGACCTTCCCTAGCTTTGGACTTGATGGAAGAATTTCGTCCTTTAATAGTGGATGCTGTAGTGTTGTCGCTGATTAACAAGCGATCGCTAACTTTAACTGACTTTACCACCGAACCGCTCAGTGGTGCTGTGTCTTTAACCAAAGAAGGACTGCATACATTTCTTCGCGCCTACCAACAAAAGAAACTATCGAGTTTCAAACATCCAGTCATGGGAAACAAATGCACCTATCAAGAATCTTTTGAAATTCAGGCAAGGTTATTAAGTAAATACCTAATGAACGAAATCGATAAATATCCCCCTTTAATTCTCAAGTAATTATTCATTCTCCCCCATCTCCCTCATCTCCCTCATCTCCCCACTCCCCACTCCCTTCATGTATATTGTTGTCAGCTACGACATTCCAGAAGATAAGCGTCGGACAAAAATCCATTCGATTCTCAAGTCTTATGGACAATGGATGCAACTGAGTGTGTTTGAGTGCGATATCACTCCTACTCAGTATGCTAAACTGCGATCGCGTTTATCTAAATTGATTAAACCCGATACCGATAGCGTTCGTTTTTATTTTCTCTGTGGCTGCTGTCAGCGAAAAGTCGAACGTATTGGCGGAGAACAGCCACGAGACGAAACAATTTTCTTTGCTGAGTCCCCTTCTGGCTAGGTTTCTGTATTTCAAATGCGCGGAAGGGTAGGTGTACAAATTCCACAGGTCTAAAAAAGTGCTTCTATCCCAAGTACAGTAAGCCTTTCAACCCATTCTTTACCTAATCATCATCCGCGCAATCTCTGAAATGCTTATCAAAATACGATTTCAGCCTTTAAATTTTCTTGGCGCTCTTTCCAAACGAATTCTCTAATGCTATGATTGCCCTTGAATCGCGCAACCGTACCTTGAAAACTAAATACAGCTTGGCTTTCAGCGTCCCGCTATTGCAATTCATTAAAATCCCTATCAGGGATTGAAACAAGTTAGCTGGTGGCATATATCCAGGGCCATATAATTGCAATTCATTAAAATCCCTATCAGGGATTGAAACAAGGATTTTCGGATTGCAAATACTAGGATTTATTTATTGCAATTCATTAAAATCCCTATCAGGGATTGAAACAGTATCTAACAGGCTCAAGAACTTGGGAATCAAGCATTGCAATTCATTAAAATCCCTATCAGGGATTGAAACAACATCCCAAAATTGATTGGACATGATTTTATTAAATTGCAATTCATTAAAATCCCTATCAGGGATTGAAACGCATAAGTTTACCTAGCCTGCCTGATATCGCGTATTGCAATTCATTAAAATCCCTATCAGGGATTGAAACGCGCCATTGTTCGTGATTGCATAATCGGGATAACCAAATTGCAATTCATTAAAATCCCTATCAGGGATTGAAACGCTAGCTTCTTCTGGTGCTGTCGGCATCGGCGCACACATTGCAATTCATTAAAATCCCTATCAGGGATTGAAACCAGCTAACACGTAGTACCCAACAGGGATAGCCCTATTGCAATTCATTAAAATCCCTATCAGGGATTGAAACCACAGTTATTGCAGATGTAGAAAAACAAGCAACATTGCAATTCATTAAAATCCCTATCAGGGATTGAAACTCATAATCATTAAGATAATGAGCGACAATTTGGGATTGCAATTCATTAAAATCCCTATCAGGGATTGAAACTACGCCACTTGCAAGGAATACCTCAAGCTTGCATTGCAATTCATTAAAATCCCTATCAGGGATTGAAACAGAACTGAATTGGAGCAAACTTGCCAGGATATTGAATTGCAATTCATTAAAATCCCTATCAGGCAATACAGTTCAGTTAAGCATCTCTTTCTTCTCTCTGCGTTCTCTGCGCCTTGGCGGTTCGTTAAAAAAACGACTTTGGTAACAGAGTTTTAGCCTTAACTGAACCGTATTGCCCTATCAGGGATTGAAACTATTCCAATGCGAAAACCTATCAGAGGGATACGTAATTGCAATTAATCAAAATCCCTATTAGGGTTGAAATAGTTGCAACGGCTACCTGTCCACTGTCCCCTGTCCCCTGCCTCCTTTAATTTAGCTTAACGGTATAGCCAAACACGCAAGAGTGAAAGCAGTTGTTCAGTATCTACGGGTTTGGTGATGTAGTCTGATGCACCCGCTTCAATACATTTCTCGCGATCGCCTTGCATGGCTTTAGCTGTCAGTGCAATAATCGGCAAAGATTTAAATTGCTCGTTTTGGCGGATTAAGCTTGTTGTTTCGTAACCGTCCATTTCTGGCATCATTACATCCATCAAAACGACATCAATATCTGGTGTATTTTGTAACACGTTAATCCCCTCTCTGCCGTTTTCAGCGTATAACACTTGTATTTGATAACGCTCCAGCATACTTGTCAGCGCGAAAATATTACGCACATCGTCGTCTACAATTAGCGCTTTCTTGCCAGCGAGTAAGTAATCTATGGAATGCAATTGTTCAAGTATTTGTCGTTTGGGTGCAGGTAAATTTGCCTGGACTCGGTGTAAAAATAATGCTGTTTCATCAAGGAGACGTTCGGGCGATCGCACATCTTTAATGATAATTGTTTCGGCAATACGTCTAAGTTCGGTTTCTTGAGCTTTGCTAATGTCTCTACCTGTGTAGACAATGATGGGCAATGTTTTGCCGTGAGGTAGAAGCTTAATCTGGTCGATCAATTCAAACCCGGTCATGTCGGGTAGCCCTAAATCGAGGACGAGGCAATCAAAATGCTGGGTGCGGATGGCTTCTAGGGCTTCTGCACCTGTGGCAACAGCAGTAGTATAAACATCGTTGTTGCCAATTAACTCGACAATACTATGCCGTTGAGTGTCATCATCTTCGACTACCAGTAAATTTTTTACCTGGCGCTCAACAAAACCTTTAATTTTGACCAATGCCTCGGATATGATCTCGCTGCTTAAGGGCTTTTGCAGATATGCGATCGCACCTAGTTGCAAACTGCGTTGTTGCCCTTCTTCAACGGTCATAATGTGTACAGGAATGTGGCGGGTATTTGGGTCATGTTTGAGGCGATCCAATACCGTCCAACCATCCATTTCTGGCATTCGGATATCTAGCAAAACGGCTGAAGGATGGAATTGCTGCGCTAATGCTAAACCTGTACTGCCATTTTGGGCTGTTATCACCTTAAATCCATGCTGTTGCGCCATATCTATGAGGATACGGGCAAAATTCACGTCGTCCTCGACGATTAACAAGACGCGATCGCCCATGCCAATAGTAGCGCGATCGTCATTAATTAGTGGTATTAGCGGTAGCGGGGCGTTTAGCCCGTGCTGAGTGCTGAGTGGGGAGTGGGGAGTGGGGAGTAGGGAGTAGGGAGTAGGGAGTTGTGTTGATGCAGGTTCAGGATTCAATTGGGGGAAAAAGAATGTAAACGTGCTACCTTGACCGGGTTGACTTGTTAGTTTAATTTCGCCGCCAAAGAGACGGGCGATTTCGCGGCTAATTGATAAGCCTAATCCAGTACCGCCATATCTCCGACTGGTAGAGCCATCGGCTTGCTGAAATGCCTCGAAAATAACTTTTTGCTTATCGGGAGCGATGCCAATGCCTGTATCGCTAACTGAGAAGGCGATAACATTTTGAGCGCGATTTAAAGTTACTTGGTCGTTGCTCCATCCCTGTTTCGCCACCGCAATCTGCAACCGGACTTCCCCTTGCTCTGTAAATTTAAAAGCGTTGGAGAGGAGATTTTTTAACACTTGTTGTAAGCGTTTGACATCTGTATAGATGGTTGTGGGTAAGTCGGGAGTAAATTCAATTGTGAATGCAAGTCCTTTGCTCTGAGCGATTTGCCGGAAGGTGCGCTCAATTTGTTCGCCCAACTCTACCAAGGGCATTTGGGTCATGTCAATTGACATGGTTCCCGATTCAATTTTAGCGAGATCCAGAATGTCATTGATTAATGCCAACAAGTCTGTACCGGCTGAGTAAATTGTCTGGCTGTATTCAACTTGCTTGCTGGTGAGGTTGTGATCTATGTTATCTGCTAACAACTTCGCCAAAATTAACAAGCTATTTAGCGGTGTCCGCAGTTCGTGAGACATATTGGCAAGAAATTCTGATTTGTATTTTGAAGAAAGGGCGAGTTGTTCAGCCTTGTCTTCTAAAGACATTCTTGCTTGTTCGATTTCTCGATTTTTGCGCTCGACTTCTTTCTTCTGCATAGCTAACAACTCTGCCTTTTCTTCTAACTCAGCGTTGGTTTGTTGCAGTTCCTCTTGCTGTCCTTTGAGTAAATCTTCTGAAGTTTTGAGCGATTGGGCTTGTTGTTCTAAGCGCTTGTTGGTTTCTCGGAGTTCATTTTGCTGGGTTTGGAGTTCTTCAGCCAAAGATTGTGATTGCTTGAGTAATTCTTCAGTTCGCATGGAAGCTGCGATCGTGTTGAGGACGATCGCTATACTTTCGGTAAGTTGGTCGAAGAATGTCAGATGAATTTCGCTAAAGCGGCGGAAGGATGCTAATTCTATGACTGCTGTCACCTGTCCTTCAAAGAGTACAGGTAATACCACAGCATTAAGTGGAGACGCTTCTCCTAAACCAGAGGCAATTCTGACATAATCACTTGGTACATCTGTCAACAGAATTCGCTCTTTTTCTAAAGCGCATTGTCCCACTAAGCCTTCACCCAAGTGGAAGCGGTTAGCCAAATGTCTGCGTTCGCGGTAAGCGTAGCTACTAATTAGTTTCAAAAACGGTGTATTTTCCCCAGACTCCATCAGGAAGAATACGCCGTGTTGCGCTCCTACCAAGGGTGCTAGTTCTGAGAGAATCAATTTAGATACGGTTTCCAAGTCTCGCTGCCCTTGCAGCATTCGGGTAAATTTAGCTAGGTTAGTTTTCAACCAATCTTGCTCAGTATTTTTCTGCGTTGTCTCCCGCAGATTGGCAATCATCTGGTTGATGTTGTCTTTGAGTATCGCTACTTCCCCTAATGCTTCGACGGCAATTGAACGAGTTAAATCACCTTTCGTTACAGCTGTAGCAACTTCTGCGATCGCTCGCAACTGAGTTGTCAGTGTAGCAGCAAGTTCATTTACATTATCCGTCAAATCTTTCCAAGTTCCAGCCGCGCCAGGGACTCTCGCTTGTCCGCCTAACTTCCCTTCAATTCCTACTTCCCGCGCTACTGTAGTTACCTGATTGGCAAATGTCGCTAGAGTATCAATCATCTCGTTGATTGTCTCTGCCAAGGTTTCAATTTCTCCCTTAGCATCTAACATCAGTTTCCGTTTCAAGTCTCCGTTAGCAACTGCCGTTACAACTCTGGCAATACCGCGCACTTGTGCCGTCAAGTTCCCCGCCATCGAGTTTACGTTATCTGTTAAATCTTTCCAAGTACCCGCAACACCTTGGACTTGCGCTTGTCCGCCTAACTTCCCTTCAGTTCCCACCTCACGGGCTACTCGCGTCACTTCACTTGCAAAGGAACTGAGTTGATCCACCATTGTGTTGGTGGTGTTCTTCAAGTCTAAAATTTCGCCTTTGGCATCGACGGTAATTTTCTTAGATAAGTCGCCATTCGCTACCGCTTTCGTAACTTCCGCGATGTTGCGAACTTGTCCGGTGAGGTTCCCCGCCATCGAGTTAACGTTATCAGTTAAATCTTTCCAAGTCCCAGCAACTCCTCTGACGTAAGCCTGTACGCCCAATTTACCTTCCGTTCCCACCTCACGGGCAACCCTGGTAACTTCTGATGCAAAGGAATTTAGCTGATCCACCATTGTGTTGATGGTGTTTTTAAGTTCCTGAATTTCACCTTTCACATCGACGGTAATTTTCTTGGATAAGTCGCCGTTTGCGACGGCTGTCGTAACTTCAGCAATGTTCCGCACTTGTGCCGTCAAACTTCCCGCCATGAAGTTTACGCTGTCGGTTAAATCCTTCCAAGTGCCGGCTACACCTTTAACTTCTGCTTGTACGCCCAGCTTACCTTCAGTTCCCACCTCACGGGCAACCCGCGTCACTTCACTTGCAAAGGAATTGAGTTGATCCACCATCGTGTTGACGGTATTTTTCAACTCTAAAATTTCACCTTTAACATCAACGGAGATTTTCTTAGATAAGTCGCCATTAGCTACAGCTGTGGTAACGGCGGCAATATTTCGCACCTGTGCCGTTAAACTTCCCGCCATGAAGTTTACGCTGTCGGTTAAGTCTTTCCAAGTGCCAGCCACGCCGCGCACATCTGCTTGCACGCCTAGTTTACCCTCACTTCCCACCTCACGGGCAACTCGCGTCACTTCACTTGCAAAGGAGTTGAGTTGATCCACCATTATATTGATGGTATTCTTGAGTTCCAGAATTTCACCTTTGACGGCAACAGTGATTTTTTTGGATAAGTCACCATTTGCGATCGCAGTTGTCACTTCGGCAATGTTCCGCACCTGCGCCGTCAAGCTTCCCGCCATGAAGTTCACACTGTCGGTTAAATCTTTCCAAGTTCCAGCAACGTCTTTGACTTCCGCTTGTACGCCCAGCTTACCTTCAGTTCCCACCTCACGGGCGACTCGCGTCACTTCACTTGCAAAGGAACTGAGTTGATCCACCATTGTATTAATGGTATTTTTCAACTCCAGAATTTCACCTTTGACATCAACAGTGATTTTCTTGGATAAGTCGCCAGTTGCAACCGCCGTAGTTACTTCGGCAATATTCCGCACCTGTGCCGTTAAACTTCCCGCCATGAAATTCACGCTGTCGGTGAGATCCTTCCACGTACCCGCCACGCCGCGCACTTCTGCTTGCACGCCCAGTTTACCTTCGCTTCCCACCTCACGCGCAACTCTTGTTACTTCTGATGCAAAGGAATTTAGTTGATCCACCATTGTGTTAATGGTATTTTTCAACTCCAGAATTTCACCTTTGACATCGACGGTGATTTTCTTGGATAAGTCACCTGTTGCAACCGCCGTAGTCACTTCAGCAATATTCCGCACCTGTGCCGTTAAACTTCCCGCCATGAAGTTTACGCTGTCAGTTAAATCTTTCCAAGTGCCAGCCACGCCGCGCACATCGGCTTGCACACCCAGTTTACCTTCACTGCCCACCTCACGAGCAACCCTTGTTACTTCACTTGCAAAGGAACTGAGTTGATCTACCATTATATTGATGGTATTTTTGAGTTCAAAAATTTCACCTCTAACATCGACGGTGATTTTTTTAGATAGATCGCCATTTGCGATCGCAGTTGCAACTTCGGCAATATTTCGCACCTGTCCGGTAAGATTACCCGCCATTAAATTAACGTTATCGGTTAAATCTTTCCAAGTCCCCGCAACTCCCCTGACTTCTGCTTGTACGCCCAACTTCCCTTCAGTTCCTACCTCACGGGCAACTCTTGTAACTTCACTTGCAAAGGAATTAAGCTGATCCACCATTGTGTTAATAGTGTTTTTCAACTCCAGAATTTCACCTTTCACATCGACAGTGATTTTCTTGGATAAGTCGCCATTTGCCACAGCCGTAGTTACTTCCGCAATATTCCGCACCTGTGCCGTCAAGCTTCCCGCCATGAAATTCACACTATCGGTAAGGTCTTTCCACGTACCCGCTACCCCGCGAACTTCTGCTTGACCGCCTAATTTTCCTTCTGCACCCACCTCACGGGCAACCCTTGTTACTTCTGATGCAAAGGAATTAAGTTGATCCACCATGATGTTAACGGTGTTTTTCAACTCTAAAATTTCGCCTTTGACATCAACAGTAATTTTCTTAGATAAGTCACCGTTTGCTACCGCCGTTGTCACTTCCGCAATGTTACGGACTTGGGCTGTTAAATTTCCTGCCATCAAGTTAACGTTGTCAGTCAAATCCTTCCAAGTACCTGCAACTCCTTTAACTTCGGCTTGAACGCCTAACTTACCTTCAGTTCCCACCTCACGGGCAACTCGCGTTACTTCTGATGCAAAAGAATTAAGTTGATCCACCATTGTATTGACGGTGTTTTTCAACTCCAGAATTTCGCCTTTCACATCCACAGTGATTTTTTTGGATAAGTCACCATTTGCGATCGCAGTTGCAACTTCGGCAATGTTGCGAACTTGTCCGGTGAGATTACCCGCCATTAAGTTAACGTTATCAGTCAAATCTTTCCAAGTGCCAGCCACACCTTGCACTTCGGCTTGAACGCCCAACTTTCCTTCAGTTCCCACTTCACGGGCAACTCTTGTTACTTCACTCGCAAAGGAACCAAGCCGGTCTACCATCGTGTTGACGATATTAGCAGTTTGGAGAAACTCACCTTGAAGAGGTCTGCCGTCAATTTCTGTTGCGATCGTTTGGGATAAATCACCATTAGCAACCGACCGAATTACCCGCGTAGTTTCAGCTGTTGGTTGAACTAAATCTGTAATTAGAGTATTGACAGAAGTAACGCAATTTGACCAAGAACCACGAACATCTCCCAGAGAAGCACGTTCAGCAATTTTGCCTTCTTTGCCGACAACGTTACCAATTCGCTGTAGCTCCGCCGCCATCCGCTCATTTTGGTCAATAATATCATTGAGCGTGTCAGCTATTTTCCCCGCCACACCAGTATGATCTATGGGCATCCGAGCCGAGAAGTCACCTTGCTTAACAGCATTCAGCGTTCTTAGTAGCTGATTTAAATCGAGATTGTCGCTGTCTCTAGTTAACTGTTCGGTTGCCATAGCCGTATCCTTAATCTTAATTCTTGAGTAATTTTTTGTATTTTTTGCACCCCGTACCTAGTGAGATAACTTTTAGGTAATGCGGATCATAATACAGAGCAGGGAATAGAAAATGGATCAAACTAATTTTTATGGGTGCGAGTGTAAGCAGTTGATAAAGACTGCTAACTAAACGGTATTACCGTCGATGTATCTGGCATACCACTTTACCACTTAGCTAATGATAGCTAGTTGGACGCTGTTATGCAGCATCAATTGTGGGCGATGTCTAACTTGGGCGAGTAAGCGATCGCACAGTAGAATACACGGTGACAATTAACATCACGTTTTTTGATTTTTGGAATTTGAGGCAAGAAGCAAATCAAGAAATTCTAAGTGATAACTGAGGTTTGCTAAAGTCAGAAATATCCGGCAACTCCAAGGATTGGCAAATGGTTAGAGAGTACTCAGCCCAGAAACATCTGCCTCCGCTTGAAAGTGGCGATCGCCTAACTCGCCCTGAATTTGAACGGCGTTATGCGGCTGCACCCCATATCAAGAAAGCAGAACTGATTGAAGGAATCGTTTACGTGGCATCTCCATTAAGACACGAGCAACATGGCAAACCCCACAGTCGGATGATAACTTGGTTAGGAGTTTACCAATCACTGACTCCTGGCGTTGATTTGAGTGATGCCCCAACCGTCAGACTAGATTTAGACAATGAACCCCAGCCAGATGTAGTGCTGTTTATTGAACCAGACGCAGGCGGACAAACCCGTTTAAGCAGCGACGGTTACATTGAAGGATCTCCCGAATTGATTGTTGAAATTGCAGCGAGTAGTGCCGCTATTGATAGAGGCAGTAAAAAGCAGGTTTATCGCCGTAATGGGGTGTTGGAGTACGTAATCTGGCAATCTTACGAGAATAAAATTGAATGGTTTTGCCTAATTGATGGCGACTATCAATCGCTATCTCCCGGTGCAGATGGAATTATTCGCTCTCAGGTGTTTCCGGGTTTGTGGTTAGCGGTGGAGGCGCTGTTAAACAATCAGATGGTGCGAGTGTTGGAGGTAGTGCAAGCAGGGTTGAAGTCGCCGGAACATAATGCGTTTGTGCAGCAATTGAACAAACAGGAATAAGCTGTTCCACATTTAACTTGCATAAATAGGGCGCTCATGTTGCCCACCCCACAAGAAAAGATAAATTCATAAGTTCATTACAACAATTGCTGCAATGATTTAAGCCTTTCTTATATATGGAAGAGTATTTGTTGCAAAGTATTAAACAATTGCTGCAACGGCTTATACATTTGCAAGAAAGGCTTAAGCATTTCTTATACATGGATGAGTATTTGTTGCAAAGTATTAAGCATTTGCTACAACGGCTTATACATTTGCAAGAAAAACTTAAGCCTTTCTTATAAATGAAGTAACATTAGCTGCAAAGGTTTAAATTTTTACAACCTCAAGCGTAAGAGAGATCGTTTTCAATACGGTTCGGTTAAGCAAAGACGCGATAAATCGCCGTCTCTACAATAATTTTTATTAATGGAACGCATCTACTTTCTAAACTGTCACACCCTCCAACTCTTCATCTGTCAACTCATACAACTGACGTAGTTTATCTAACTTATCAGCATCAGCTTCCCAGAAACCCCGCCCATGCGCCTCTAACATTCTCCCTAAAATATTGCGAAAAGCTTCAGGATTTGCCTTCCGTAGCTTATCCGCCATCTCTGCGTCTAACGCATAAGTATCAGCCGCTTGGTCATAAACCCAATCATCGGTAAAATCGGCAGTACCACCCCAACCAATCAACGCCGTCATCCGTTGGGAAATTTCAAAAGCACCACCAGAACCTTGATTTGCCATCGCTTGCGCCCATTTAGGATTTACCAACTTAGTGCGATACTCCATTCGCAGCAAATCATCTAAATTGCGGGGTGTAGTATCCTTCGAGAAACTTTCCACAAAGCTGGTTGTAACCTTCTTACCGCTTTGTTTTTCTGCTGCCTTTTTCAAACCGCCCGTATTGGCGTAATATTCTTGAATATCAGTTAAACCATATTCTACCGAATCGATTTCTTGAACAATGCGATCGCTAGTTTTTAACAAAGTATTCAAAATTTCCGGTCTAGCTTGACCTTTATCCTCTCTCCCGTAGCTGAATACATTGCGGCTTTGCCAAGTATTTCCCAACTCCTCACCAGATTCCCAGTTACCATCAACCACCCTATCATTGACCAAAGAACCAAAATCACCCGCCGGATTAGAAAACAATCTCGCCGAGGCATTTTCCACCCCTTGGGCTTTTAAAGCCAAAGCGTGTTTCCTAACAAAATTCTCATCTTCTGCTTCATCAGCATCAGCCGCCCGTTGAAATAAATCATCCAACAATTCGATAATATTTACAAAACTATCCCGGAAAATCCCAGACAAATTACCCAACACATCAATCCGGGGATGTCCAACCTCCGCCAACGGCTTCAACTCATAACGAACAACTCTACCAGTTCCTTCCTTAACAGGTTCAGCCCCCACCAATTCCAAAAGAATCCCCAAAGATTCACCCTTAGTTTTAATCGCATCCAATCCCCAAAGCATCACCGCCACCGTTTCAGGATATTTCCCATATTCCTCCAAATGCTGGGCAATAATTTTTTGACCAATTTCCCGTCCCCGTTCATACGCAGCAGGTGAAGGCATCCGATAAGGATCTAAAGCATGAATATTCCTCCCCGTAGGCAAAACACCAGCCCCATCCCTTAACAAATCCCCCCCAGGCGCAGGCGGAATATACTCCCCATTCAACCCCCTCAACAAATTCGTCAACTCATCCGTAGATTGCATCAACAAATCCCTTATTAACCTTTCTTCTTCTTCTCTTTCTTCTTTGCGTCCTTTGCGCCTTTGCGGTTCGTTTATTCCTTCCTCCCCCCCAAAATAAGCCTCCAAATACGACTCCAACTCCTCCTCACTCGGCTTTTCCCCCAAAACATGCAACCCCGAAGAAAACAACCGATTTTCTAAAACCTGCAAATATTCATACAACTCCACCAAATAATCATCAAAAGCATGACCGCTAAACATCCGAACATTCTCCGGCGTAAACGCAATCCCCAACTTCTTCGCATCCGCAAACGGACAATCTGCATCCAACCCAGAGTCCACAATTTTTTTACAAATCCCTTCCTTCAAAACATAATTCTTCTGCGGATCTTCCCGATATTCCGCAATCAAATCCCGCAACGCCACCAATTCCTTATACAAACCTGCACGACCATAAGGCGGTACATTATGAGAAATCAACACACCATAACCGCGACGTTTCGCCAACATCGATTCAGACGGATTATTTGCCGCATATATATATAGATTAGGCAAATTTCCTAACAAAATATCCGACCAAGAATAACCCGTATTCCCCAACGGAGAACCAGGCAACCATTCCACCGTCCCATGCATTCCAAAGTGAACTAAAGCATCAGCTTCAAACTCATTTTGCAGCCATTTATAATAAGCAGCATATTGTGGATGTGGCGTTAAATCCCGTTCAAACATTAAGCGCATCGGGTCGCCTTGTATTCCCAAAGGTGGTTGTACACCTATCCACACATTGCCTAATTGCACACCACCAATCTGAAATTCGTCGCCATAAGTTTTAATACCAGTTCCCGTTAAAGATTTCCATTGTTTTTCAATGCGGGAAGTTTGCAGATATCCCAACCATTTTTCTAGAGTACGGAAATTTACAGTACTTGTGGGGTGGGCATCTTGCCCGCCATTATCTAGGGGCAGGCGAGACGACTGCCCTACAAGAGGATTAGCTTCATCAGCTTCTTTCACCCAGCGAATCAATTCTTCGCCATCATCAGGTAAATCCCCAACGGTGTAACCTTGTTCTTTCAGTGCATGGAGAAACTTCAGCAAACTACGCGGCACATTTAATAATGCAGCCGTCCCCGCAGCACCATAACCTGGAGGAAACCCATATAAAATAATGGCAATTTTGCGTTCCGAAGCAGGTTTTTGCCGCAAAGACACCCAGCTTTTCACCCTATCAATTAATCGCTGCACCCGTTCAGGAACCAAATAAATATTTTCGCCCACCAACCCACCGAGAGGAATGGTATCAATAGCCCCATCTAATTCTGGTAAAGCGTACAACACCACACTTTGCAATCCGCCAACACCTTGGCGCGTCCACGAGTGAATATCTTGAATTAATAGTGGTGCAGCAACAATATAAGGTACATTCTTGGCAGTCAGGATGCGCTTTGCTACTTCTATTTGGCGGCCTGCTTCCATTGAACCAGCCGGGCCACCCACGAGAGGAAAGCCAATTGTTGAGACAATCGCATCTACTTTAACTGCTTCACTAGATAGTGAGGGAGTCTCTATATTACCTAGTTTTCGTTGCTGAATTTCATAGTCGGTTGTCATCAAATCTCGTACCGCCACGTGTCCTTCTACGCCGTTGATGAAGATGGGTAAAGGAGTTAAGCCAGCTTCTTCAAAACTGCGAATTAGTTGGGGAATGTAGGGTAGTTTGGTGATGACGTGTTTGCGGTAGAGGAGAATACCGACAACGGGATTTTTACGTTTAGATCCCCCCAACCCCCTTTGAGAAGGGGGGCTAATATTCCTCCCTTTGTAAGGGGGGCTAGGGGGGATCTTCTCATACCATTCCAGATATGCTTTTGGCGATTCAAAAAATCCTGGATAATCGGGATGGAGTAATCCGATGTTGGGGGTTTCGATTAACGGGGGAATGTCGCCGACTTTTAAATTTAAGTATTTTTCTGCCAGTGTCCAGAATAATGAGGCGACGTTTTCTGGGCCGCCAGCATTCCAATAACCATAGATAATTAACCAGTTGCGTAAGTCTTGGACTTTTTGCACTGGGACGTATTTCAGTAGTTTGGGGCCAATTTTTAAGAAGCTGATGTAACCAGCGAGTTTGTCTTCTTCTCGTCCGTTGCTAAATTTGTCAAGAATGAATTTAACTGGTTTGGGCATTCCTTTGGGTTTGTCGCCAATGGCAAAGTCACCCAGCTTGGTTAAACTCATCAATTCCAAAGCTGACTCAAAGACTAGGCGAATGGGAATTTGGGAAACGCGATCGCGCAGCCACATAACCTGGTCATAATCAAATAGTAGACTACCGAAAAATATATCAGCGTTATCAAGTGCTGCTTCTACCTCGGCGCGTTGACTGGTAATATTGCGATCGCTAAATACCCGAATATCCAACTCAGGACAGCGAGAGTTAGCCAAAAAAGCTGCTTTCCTGTACAAGTCAGCGTTGAATGATTCAAACCCAGCAACCAAGACGATGCGTTTCATGCCTGTAAGCTACGAAATATTTCTTTACTTAAATCTTAAACGTGCTTTCAGGTTGATTGTCATATATCTACCCACAGATTCCGGTCAATAATTTCTTGAGGTAGCTAGAACTTCACCATCACCAACGCCTTTAGTACCTCTACACAGCGAACAAATTTCTTGTGCTAACAGGTTTGTGAATGTATGCAACTCGATAATATCTAATCTTCCACAGGTGTGTAGAAAATATCACGTATTCTTTAATACTGTAAAGTATTATGTGTTAAGCTGCTCAGGGTTAACAGCAGAGTCTGTAAATAGTTTACGACTTTATAAGCCCACGTTCATATCAGGAGGTGCGTCTGTTTAGGGATTTGGATATCTAACTAGGTATGTTTTTTATGGCTTTCTACTTTTATAAAGCGCTATTATCTGAATAGTGAAGGCAATTTCTGCATTGAAAATTATTGCAAAAATTAACTTGTTATTCTCGATTTTGATAAATTATAATGGTTGTGTTTTTGGTGACAATCTACCTTTTAATTAAGGTATTTTAGCATATAAATTTGCTGTTCAGGTTCGCAGGAAAACTTATTTTGTCTGCTAGCGTAGTAATGCTTAAAATAATGCGGACATTGCGAACAAGTACTTCAACAAATTTATTAACAAAACTTTGTCTATATAATTGGAAGAGTTTTGAACGAGTGTAAAAAGTAAGTAATTTGAGGATAAAATCATGAAATTTGGAATTGATAGTGGGCACAACTGTCCACCAGACACAGGAGCCAGTGGGATTAAATTTGAGGATAATTTAACTCTCGATGTCGGTAATAGAGTGATAGCGAAGTTAAGAGCTTTGGGCAATGAAGTCGTAGTATGTAGACCGAGTAGTGCCCGTACAGTAACTGAATCACTCTCAAAAAGATGTTCTACAGCCAATGGCAGTAAAGTAGATATTTACGTCTCGATTCATTTTAACTGTTTTAATGGACAGGCTAATGGCACAGAAGTATATGCAACTAGTGAGACAGGGAGAAAAATCGCTAAACCTGTATTAGATGAAATCGTCAAGTTGGGATTTTTTAATCGCGGTGTTAAGAGTGGTTCCCATTTGTATGTTCTGAAAAATACAGATATGCCTGCAATTCTTGTAGAAGGTTGCTTCATCGATTCGCAAAAAGATGTAAATCTTTTTAATCCTGAAGCAATGGCTAATGCGATCGTCAAAGGCTTAACTGGGAAAGTGCCAACTACTCCTGTTAACCCTGTACCAGATGAAGAAGAGAATGTAGATGCTACGATTCTCAGACTGCAAAAATCCTTAAATCGACTCAAAATAGTTGATAAAAATGGTAAGGCGTTAGTAGAAGATGGCTTCACTGGGGCTAACACCAAATCTGCCGTCGAAAAATTTCAGGCTATTATCGGAGTTCAGCCAACTGGAGTTGCCGACGAAGCTACATGGAATGCCATAAATCTAATTTTGGCAAAACGAATTATCAGACCAAACCATGCGGGTGGTGCAGTTGTTAGATATTTACAATACCGTTTAGGTGTTGAGAATGATGGTGTTTACGGGCCGCAAACAGAGGTTGTAGTCAAGAACTTTCAAAAGCAAAATGGTTTAGATGCCGATGGGATTGTTGGGCCTGCTAGCTGGCAGAAATTAATTGGTTAGTAGGTTGGCGCAATTAAAGGTAACTAGCTAGGGCTGTCATTTATCCTTCGTCATTTGTTATTTGGCATTAGTGGGGGTTTTAAGCCTATTTGCGTTTTGTAACATACTTGGTTTTTTCGTGCCAACTTACTTAGATTGAGTGGTAGACATTATTTGTAGTTGTAGATCCTCTAAATCCCCCTTTGCTTAGGGGGACTTTGAGAGGTTTTTGCCTTTTTTAAGGCTGGGTTTTCCGGCTTTAAATAAATTAACCACAGGGAAAAGCGATCGTGAAACACCTTGAGGGAAGAGTGGCATTGGTAACAGGTGCTACGCGGGGAATTGGTAGGGGAATTGCTATTGGTTTAGCTGAGGCTGGGGCAACTGTATACGTCACGGGACGCAGCCTCAACAACTCCTCCAGTGATGCGGTTTCAGGAAGTCTTGGTGAAACCCAATCAACTATAGAAGAAGCTGGTGGTGTGTGTATTCCCGTCCGAGTAGACCACAGCGATGATGAGCAGGTGCGTTTATTGTTTGAGCGCATCCAACATGAGCAGGATGGACAACTTGATCTATTGGTGAATAATGCTTACTCAGGAGTTGAGGCAATAAAAAACGCTTTTGGGCAGCCCTTTTGGGATTGTGAACTAAGTCTGTGGGATGCAAGCAACAACGTTGGTCTTCGTAGCCACTACGTTGCAAGTGTTTTTGCTGCGCGAATGATGACCAAGCGTAACTCTGGACTAATTTGCACCATTTCCTCGTGGGGCAGTATGTCTTATATCTTTAATACAGCTTATGGTGTTGGAAAAGCAGCTTGCGATCGCCTAGCGGCTGATATGGCTGTTGAGTTAAAACCCCATAATGTCGCTTCTGTTTCAATTTGGCCAGGTATTGTTGGTACTGAGCTTTTTTCCCGTTTTGCTGATGAGATGAATCAAACCAATGCTACTGAGCAAAAAAACTCATTAATTAGCGATCGCTACAACTGGGAAACTCCTTTATTAACTGGACGGGTAATTGCTGCACTTGCTTGTGAACCAAATTTAATGCGCCGTACAGGACGTGTGCAGATTGTTGCCGAACTAGCTGATAAATATGGAATTGTCGATGAAAATGGCGATCAGCCCGCATCGCTACGCTCTTTACGTTTTGTGCTACCGGCTGCATTGCCTATATTGAGAAACTACTCATGGCTCATACCCAATATTAAAATGCCGTGGTCACTCCTATTACTGAGTGCCCTTAGCTCACCTAAAATTTAATGGGCATTGGGCAGCAGTTAAAAAACTTCTTGCCCCAATTCCCAATTTCCCATACTCAATTCCCAAACAAGCTGTTTGAGATCGTAAAACTTTGTATCCTGAATTAATAGGTCTTAATAAATAGTTCTTTTAAAACTGGTGCAAGAAGATTTTAGGCTAATTGTTGATTTAGTTTTAGTTTTGGGCGTTGCAGCCTGTGGTGGATTGTTGGCGGCACTTTTACGACAACCCGTGCTGCTAGGCTATCTCATCGGCGGGATAGTCATTGGGCCAACTGGACTGGGATTAATTAAAGAAGTTATTCAAGTAGAGACTCTGGCACAGTTTGGTGTTGCCTTTTTGTTATTCGCCTTGGGTGTAGAATTTTCCTTTGCGGAACTCAAGAAGGTAAAAGCGATCGCTCTTGGTGGAGGTGGACTCCAGATTGCTTTGACAATTTTGGTAACAGTTGTGGTATCAGGGTTAAGCGGGGCCTGGGGAACCTTACCCGCTAAGGGGATGTTTTTGGGATGTATTCTATCCTTGTCTTCCACTGCGGTTGTCCTTAAATGCTTGATGGAACGCAATGAAACAGAAACGCCTCATGGACAAGTGATGTTGGGGATTTTGGTAGTCCAAGACTTGGCACTGGGACTGATGTTAGCAGTTCTACCAGCCCTAAACCAACCAGCAGAAACCATTGGCATCGCCGTGCTAACAGCGCTACTGTGGATTGCTTTATTTGCTGCTGGTGCAGTGGCTGCGGGGATGTGGCTGATACCGCCTTTGTTGCGACTGTTAGCCCGTACTGAAAGCCGAGAACTATTTTTATTAGGAGTTGTAGCTTTATGTTTGGGCATTGCCCTGTTGACAGAGCATTTGGGACTGTCCATTGAAATGGGGGCATTTGTCGCGGGTTTGATGATTTCTGAGGTGGAATACGCCGATCAAACCCTAACTTATGTCGAACCACTGCGAGATATCTTTGCCAGTTTATTTTTTGCAGCCATTGGGATGTTAATTGATCCAGTGTTTTTGTGGAACAACCTGGAATTAATTTTGGGGCTGGTAGCACTAGTTTTCATAGGTAAATTCTTGATTATCACGCCCCTAGTGAAACTATTCCGCTACCCTTTAAAAACAGCCATAATTGCTGGTTTGGGACTGGCGCAAATTGGGGAATTTTCCTTTGTTCTCGCCAGTGAAGGGCAGTCTTTAGGGCTAGTGTCCCGACAGATATACTTATTAATTTTGGGAACCACCGCAGTTACTCTCATGCTGACTCCCTTTGTCTTGCGGTTAGTCCCATTTTTATTTAACTTTGCCGAATCAATGCCTTGGTTGAAACCGTACTTAGAAGAACAAGAGGCGCTGGATGTATCAGAAGATTTACCATTCAAAGACCATGTAGTAGTCTGCGGTTATGGGCGAGTTGGCAAAAATTTAGTGAAGTTGTTGCTGCAACACAACCTGCCTGTGGTGGTAATCGACCAATCAGAAAGTAGAATTCAGCAGTTGCGTGAGGCTGGAGTGTCCTATGTCTATGGCAATTGCGTGAGTTTACACGTTTTAGAAACCGCCGGAGTGAATCATGCCAAAGGAATGGCGATCGCACTTCCAGACCCGATGAGTACTCGTCTTTGCTTGAAACGCGCCTTAGAATTGCGCCCAGAATTAGATTTAGTTGTCCGTGCTACCCAGGATAAAAATATTGAGGTGCTGTATCAATTGGGAGCTAGAGAAGTGGTACAGCCAGAGTTTGAAGCCAGCTTAGAAATGGCAACCTATTTATTAACTGGCTTAGGCTTGTTGTCACCAGCAGTCGTCCAACGGGAAATGCAGCAAATCCGCAACGATCATTATTTAGATTTGCGGCCAGAGCGTTCTGCAACTGAAGTTGCTCGTGATTTGCGCCAAGCCACCCGCGATTTAAATCAGCGCTGGTATCCTCTCCCAGCAGATTCGCCCTTAATTGGTATGAGTATAGAAGAGGCAGATATGCGCTACTTAACAGGAGCGAGTTTGATGGCAATTCGTCGCGCTAACGGCGATGAAATCGATTATCCCAATAATCAAACCAAATTGGAAGATGGCGATCGCTTGCTAGTAGTGGGAGCAGATGAAGAACTGGCAGCTTTGGCAGAATTCGCCAAGGGACAAGCTGCTGTTCCTGGAGAAAATAGTGCTTGCCAGTGGGTTACAGTTAATGCAGATACGCCAACACTAGGTAAAACCCTTGCAGATTTAGATATCAACAAGCAATTTGGAGTACAGGTACAGGCGATCCGGCGCGATGGTAAATTTATTCGCTATCCTGATGGCGGCATGGATTTGCGAATTAGCGACCAAGTATTATTATGTGGTAGCTTGACAGGTCTGAGTCAACTAGAACAATTATTTGCGATCGCAAATTCACTACCCCTGTCTCTTCCAGTATTGAAGGCTGCTCAGGCAGAAGCACTCAAAGAGTTTCTACCTGCGGATAATGTGACTGATTAACTATTCTGGCGTGAGTCCATCACTGAATTAGATATAAACCAATACTGTATAGGACTAGTTTACCCACTACAGGTAGCGATCGCTGTTTACCAATTTTTCCTCTAATAATTTTTTAGGTTGAAGCGATCGCTTTTCGTTCCTGTCTCCGAAAAAATGAAAAATATCAATGATGCCTGTGGTTCTTGCTAGCCTACGTAATGCAGTTTATTTGACCCCATTACTCATGCTCATTTCTAGAAAACAAAAAATTTATCTTATCGCTAAACATTAGTATATATTTTCTTTTTATCTGTATAATTAACATTTTTTTATTATAAAAATAAAAATATAATAATCATGTATTATTTTAAATAACATAATTCGCCTCAAATAATTATAGTTAAAAAAATGAGAAAAATAACAATTGCCACCTTTGGAGCTATTTCAATTTTAGGTATAGGAAGTATTTTTCCAGAATTAGCAAATGCAGCTACTGTAGGAATTTCTTCTTATGATATTACTAATACACAACTGTCAGGATTTGGTTCTTGGAACCATAATTATAATGGAATAATTAACAGTAATAGCAATGGAACCTATAACTACTCTGATGGCTCTGGAACACTAAATGATAGTTTTATAGGAACTGATATAGATAACACTCATCTTTTTTTAAAGTCAGATAACTCGACAATTACTACTTTCCTTGACCAAAAATCAGCAATTGCAAACATCAAGTTATTTTCATTTGGCCCTACTGAAAATGGTATTCCTGGCAACATTGACACTGTAAATATAACAATCAATGGAATAACTGAGAACTTTTCTACTATAGGGTTTGAGCCAGAAGGAATACCTCCTAATAATGTTAATGGACTAGTTAATGAACTAATTGATTTTTCTAATTCAATATTTGCAAACGTTGTAACTGATAAAGTAACCTTCTCCAATTTTCAGACAAGTGGTAACTTCCCAGAGTATTACAGCATTTCAGAAATTGTTTTTGAGCAAACTGCTACTTCTGTCCCTGAACCTATTAGTATGGGAGGCATAGCTGTTGCTGGTGCAATGGGATTGTGGATGAAACGCAAAAAGAAGGCATTTTAAACGGGGGCATCCCAATTTGGAAAAAATATACGGCTCTAATTTTACATCCTCTCACCGCTATATCAGTTACTCTTGATATAGCGGGGGATTCCAAAGAGCGATCTTTGGATTTCCTCTCTGGCTAGTGTAGTGAAGCGGAACTGCGACAGTTACCACACCAAAAACTTTACCAAAATACTCAATGTAAAGGGATAGAAAGAGAAAACTCCGCTCCTTTTCCCGGTTCGGATATTACACTTATTCGTCCCCGATGTTTTTCTACAATCGAGTGGCTAATTGATAATCCTAAACCTGTTCCTGTGCCTATAGGTTTTGTTGTAAAAAATGGGTCAAATAGGCGCTGTTTTACCTCGTCAGACATCCCAGATCCATTATCTGCAATTTGAATAGTTACTGTATCAGCATCAGTCATTTTGGTACGAATTTGGATAGTGGGGATTTTTTTTTGTCTATCCTCATTTGTGAATGATGAATCCAAGGCATCAATAGCATTGTTCAGAATATTCATGAATACTTGATTGATCTGACTGGCGTAGCAACTAACTTCTGGCAACTGTGCATATTCCTTTATCACATCGATTCCGGGGCGGTGTGCTTTCTCTTCTAGACGGTGGTGTAAAATTAACAGGGTGCTGTCAATGCCTTCATGAAGATTGACACTTTTCATTTCAGCCTCATCCAAACGCGAGAAATTGCGGAGAGAAAGGACAATTTCACGAATGCGCTCTGCCCCCACTTTCATTGATTGCAGCAATTTTTGTAAGTCTGGTTTGAGAAAGTTTAAATCTATTGCCTCTAGTTCTTTTTGAATCTCAGGAAACGGTTGAGGATAGTAGTGTTGATAACGCTCAACCAGATGTAGCAAATCTTGGCAATACTCATTGGTATAGGTGAGGTTGCCATAGATAAAGTTAATTGGGTTGTTAATTTCATGGGCAACACCTGCTACCATTTGTCCCAATGAAGACATTTTTTCAGTTTGAATCAGTTGGCTTTGAGTGTGTTGCAGTTCCTCTAAAGTTTCCGAGAGATGCTGATTTTTATCATTCAACTCCAGAGTTCTCTGCTCCACCTTTTGCTCTAAAGTATGGTTGTAATCTTCTAATTGAGCTTTTGCTACAGCTAGATTGTTATACAACATGGCATTTTGCAGCGAGATGGCAGCTTGTGCTGTGAGCAACCGCAAAACCTCAAGACGGTTTTGGGTAAAGGCTCCAGTTGTCAAACTGTTTTCTAAGTATAGGATGCCAATTAGCTGGCCACGATTGTGAATAGGTGTACATAGCAAGCTTTTGGGTTGCCATAGAATTATGTAGGGATCGTTGGCGAAGGTAGTTTCCTTGCGAGCATCATCTAACACTAGGGTTTCGGTGGTGCGCGATACATAATTCACAACCGCTTTGGGAACATCCTGACTCGCTGAAAGAGGGAGGGAGTGCAGGTTTATTATCCCCAAGTTTTCATCAGTAGGCGTAGGGTGTGGCAGAAATTGCTCTTCTTCAAAGATCGCTTGGCTAGTTTTTTGAGCCACAACAACCCAATTATCCTCTTGAAGCAGCAGAAGGACTGATTTATCAGCCCCGGCATTTTCGATTACAACCTGCATTAGGGTTGTCAACAGCTTTTCTAACTCAATTTCTCCAGCCAGTGCATGAGAGGCTTTCATCACCGTTGCTAAATCTAATGCTTCAGTCCCAGTGGAACTACTTTGGTTGAATCCGATTGTAGTAGTAAGGGTTGAAGAAGTAGTTTCATCCTGCTGAAACACCTTAAGCAATAATTGAGAATATTGGCGTTCTAACTGGTTAACTTTGGCGATCGCTCCCCAGCTCAGGTAAATGTAATAGGCATTTTCTAGGTAAATTTGTGCGATCGCTTCTTTGTTCCATTCTAAATAAAATCGGGCAGCCAGTTCATTGGCGAGAGCTTCTTCCTGAAGATATCTATTGGCTTTTGCCTGTGCGATCGCGCGATCGTAATGATCCACTGCCTGGGCCATCCGTCCCAACACTCGGCACTCTTCGGCTTTCACCAGTTCAAATTTGTGCAAATAATTCATCGGTGCGTGGTGCGCCCATGTCTGCATTTTTTCCTGGTTTTCTGTAACCCGTTCTAATAATGTTTCTTGGCGAGAGGCTATAGCTGTGCGATACTCTGCTAAAGCCGTCAGGGAATCATAAAAATAAAACATCGGCACAGTGGCATAGCCCGTTCCCGCAACTAGATATTCTCTAGCTTGGGCGGCTGTTTCCACTGCTTGAGAAAGGTTTTCAAACAGATAACAGAGAATCAATTTGTGGAGGAAGAAATAGTGAAGCCCTGTCAATTCATTGGCTTGAACCAGTTGATTCACAAATTCGGCTTCGTTGAGTGCTTCGCCTGTGATAATACAGGGATTCTCAGCTTTGCCAAGTAAATTCAAAACTGTTTGCCAAAAGATACGACAATAGTTTAGAGTCGTACCTTGCTTAAAATTTTCCAAAACATGACAGTAAGCTCGGATGTCTTCCTCTAACGAGTTCAATTCTCGACCGAGGAAATAGGAATATTGGCAGATATCTTTGGTATTGAAACCTACGTAGTATACATTTCCAGTTTCTAGAGCAATCTTGTAACCATCCAGCATTAACTGCAAAGATTTTTGCAGTGGAGACTTCAAATAGGTGATGAAAGCACCTACCACATAAAATACTGTGGGTTTGATGTCGCTAATATTAAATTTGTCAGTTAGTGCCAAGGCAAGATTGCCAACTCGATCGGCTGTTTCAATATCCTGAAGAATTCCGCTCAACAGAATGCCATAACAGCCATAACAAAAGGCAGAAAATGGAGCATTGCCATACTCAATAGATGCTTGGACTTGAGACAAAACCAGTAGTGGAAACAGATTAGGATCGGCAATGTAAACGGCTGGAGCAACGTTTGCCACAATTCGGGTGACAGCTAGCTTCTCTGCGGCTACCATCACAGGTAAGTCAAGTAATTCTGCAATATCACGACCGTTAATCAGAGTAGCAGTTTCTTGCAAGGCTTGTTGAATGTCCTGTGGGGTAGGTGTTTCGGGGAAAACCACACCGAATTTACTCATTCCCTGAAGCGCGATCGCGATCGCCCCCAGCACATCATTTTTAGCTGTATACGCCTGGATTTTGGTTTCGTAAATGCCGACTTGATCCAGTGGAGTTTTAGCTTGCTGGATGACTGTTTGAGTCAATTGCTCCATCTGTTCATACGCGCCACTAAGATAAGCAGCATCGGCGGCTGATTCGTGCAATGCCAGAGTTAATTCATACTGACTTTGCCAACAGTCACTTCTCAATAAACGAATCCCAGTAGTTAAATATTCAATTGCTACCTGGTAAGCTGTGGAAGATTTGGCTTTTTTTCCTGCCAGCAGGTTGAGTTGTGCCAGTCGATCGCGATCGGATTGAGATGCGATCAGTTCTATGCCAATATTCAATTGATTGACAATTTCAAAAATCAGCAATTCTTGCTCAGTTTCCGGGGTATTGCTCAACAGCAATTGACCAATCTTTAGGTGAGTTGCTGGTTTCTCATAGTCTGGAATTAGTGAATAAGCGGCTTGTTGAATGCGATCGTGGAAAAATTTGTAGGTAATAATTATTGGTGTGTTGTCATTTGTCAAATCATCCATGACAACAGACTCATCCTGAAAAAATGTATACCCTTCCCCACTGGGTAAGATCAATTCATCCTTGAGGGCTGGCCACAAATCTGCTGCTGTTTGAACTGGAGATTTTTCATAGACAACTGATAGGGTTTCTAAATCAAACTGATTGCCGACACAAGCAGCCAGTTTGAGAACATTCTGAGTCTGCTGTGGTAATTTGTGGAGTTGCACCGCCACAAACTCGACAATATCTTCTGTAAAAGATAGCGCCCGGATTTGAACCAGATTGCACTGCCAATCTCCCGTTCTGCTAGCAAAGGCGATTAACCCATCTTCATGCAGCGACTTGAGAAACTGGTTAGTGAAAAATGGATTACCTTTAGTCCTTTGATACACCAGATTGGCGATCGCAGTTGCTTGTTCTGTTGAATATTTTAGGGTATCTGCAATCAGTTGATTTAGGTCGGTTTCGGTAAGGGCAGAAAGAACAATACTACTAACTGTAATCGCTTCTTGACGCATTTCCTCAATGGTCAACATTAGGGGATGGGCTGAGGAAACCTCATTATCCCGATATGCTCCAATCACTAATAAATAAGAGTTGCTGGCTTCACTCATCAACAGATGCATCAATTTTAAAGAAGCCGAGTCTGCCCATTGCAAATCATCAAGGAAAATAACTAGGGGATGTTCTTGGGTTGTGAATACTTGAATGAATTTCTGAAACAGCAAATTGAAGCGGCTTTGGACAGCAGTACTCGATAATTCCGGTAGTGAAGGCTGTTTTCCAATGATTTTTTCGAGTTCTGGAATCACCTCAATAATTACTTGACCACTTTCACCCAAGGTAGATAAAATTTGAGTCTTCCACTGGTCAATTTGAGCATCACTCTCTGTCAGGAGTTGTGCCATTAAGTCCCGAAACGCTTGTACCAAAGCAAAAAAGGGAATATTCCGATTAAATTGATCGAATTTGCCCTTGATAAAGTATCCGCGCTGACGGGTGATTGGTTTGTGAACTTCGTTGACAATTGCCGTTTTTCCAATGCCAGAGGAACCTGCCACCAGCATCATTTCAGAAGTTCCCTGGCGCACCCGTTCAAAAGTTGCTAGCAGCATAGCCACTTCTACTTCCCGTCCATAGAGTTTTTCGGGAATCGCAAAGCGATCGCAAACGTCCCTGTGCCCTAGCTGAAATGGGATAATATTTCCACTTGACTGCAATTGCTCCAAACAAATTTGCAGATCGTGCTTTAGCCCTAATGCACTCTGATAGCGGTCTTCAGCATTCTTCGCCATCAGTTTCATGACGATATCACAGAGAATTTGGGGAATCTCTCCTCTATCATTTAAAAGTGGTGGTTGTTTTGCTATGTGACAATGCACCAATTCCATCAAATCATCCGATTGAAATGGCAATTGCCCAGTTAAGAGTTCATAGAAAGTGACTCCGAGAGAATAGAAGTCAGTGCGATAATCAATCCCCCGATTCATTCGCCCGGTTTGTTCGGGAGAGAGATAGGCGAGGGTTCCTTCTAAAACAGTCGGGCTAGTTGAAAGTTGGTTAACTCTTGGCAGCAGTGAAGCAATGCTAAAGTCAATGATTTTAACCTGCTTTGTGGTAGGGTTTATCAGGATATTGGCGGGTTTAATATCCTTGTGGATGATTTCGTGATGGTAGAGATCAGCCAGAATATCGGCAAGTGCGATCGCAATCTCTAAAAACTCAGTCAAAAAATCAGGATGCAGAGATGAGGGATTTTCTTGATTTCCTGTCTCACCGAGTCCTTTCCTTCTAAAAACAGTGTACTCCTTCAAAGAAATTCCGCCAAAGTCTTCTAAAATCAGGACAGGTCGATTTTGACAACTTTCCAGACTATAGATCCGAACAACCCCAGGAACATTTAAGATTTTCGTAATTGAGTACTGATTCCTGAATTGAGCCAACTCAATCACACTGGGATAAGAATTTTTTAGAAGTTTGATCACAACAGGAGTTTGATCGGCCTCTCGCCAACCTCGGTAAACCAGGGTGCGAGTGCTGGTGTAAATTCTTTCACCAATCCCATAACCGGGAACATCGACTCGATTTTCTACCATAAAACTTGCGACTGGATAACCTGAGTTCAGTTTTCCCTAATTAACTCGAAGTATCACAATTCATGATGTAATTTTCTGAAGGTAAAAAATTGAGAAATTCGGTTGATTTAGCTCAACCCGGTATAGTTCAATACGGTTCAGGTAGCTACAATACTCTGTGGGTTCGCCTTTGGCATTCTTGCAGAGTAGCCGCTTTGCGTCTACTGCGTGTATTTTTATATAAGTACTATTTTGAAGAAGAATTCAGAAGTCAGAATGAAGACGCTCGTTCCTCTCTACGAGACGCTGCGCTATCAGTGGGGGATTCAGACTCGCCACTGAATTATTGCACCACTAAATATGCAGATTTAGTGGGGTCTTAAGGTGATTTCTGATGAAAAAAATACCTATGTTGACGAGTTTCGGCTACGCTCAACTACCGATATTCGTTGTGTCGCACAAAATACCTTTCCTGAATTCTGGCTCCTGACTCCTGAATTCTGTTTCGATAAAAAATGTTTGAAAAATCGTTAATGGCAGGTTGCTTAAATGAATGAGTTCGATCAAACTTTAGAAGATCAGAGCATGAGCTATGTGGGAATGATTGCAAAGTTTCCACTGGGTGTTCACGATCTCAAGTCTTTTATTACTCCTGAAAACCATCTGTTCGTTCTTTGTCATCTGGGAATCCCAGACATTGACATAGAGCAATGGAGGTTGAAAATTTCGGGATTAGTAGAGAAAAGTCTTGAGTTGTCATACCAACATTTGTTGAGTCTAGAATATCGTGAATTAACTGTTTTCCATCAATGTTCAGGTAATCCGCTTGAACCGAAAGTCCCGACAAGAACCATTAGTAATGTTACATGGGGTGGAGTTTCCCTTAGAGAAATTCTTAATCAATTGCAAGTTAAACCCGAAGCCCGTTATGTCTGGTTTGTCGGAACTGATCGCGGTGCTTATGAGGGAGTTGCTAGCGATTCATATATTAAAGATATTCCTATAGAAAAAGCATTGGATAATGATGTACTGCTGGCGTACAAGCTGAACGGTGAATTTCTGTCAGCAGAGCGGGGTTTTCCTTTGCGGCTGGTGGTTCCAGGCTACTATGGCACGAACTTTGTCAAGTGGCTCTCACATATTTATGTCACAGATCAGCGATCGCCAGGGCCCTTTACAACAACTTTCTATAACGATCGAGTTGGAGGCGATGATGCGACTTTAAAACCCGTTTGGGAAGTTGCACCGGAGTCTGTAATTGTTCATCCTTCCCAAAAAGAAGTATTATACCTTCAACCTCAAACACTTTCGGGCTGGGCCTGGGCATCCAAGGGTATCCAGTCGGTGGATGTTAGTACAGATGGTGGTATCACCTGGCAAGCTGCTGAAGTTGAATCACGGTTGCAATATGCTTGGCAACGATTCACGTTTCAATGGACTCCACCAACGCCAGGACAATATAGCTTAATGAGCCGAGCCACTGACTATGATGGAGTAATTCAACCAATTCAGCAAGAGCGCAATGCTATTTATACAGTAGCTGTCACTGTTAAAGAAACGACGATAAAAGGCTTTGACTCTTTTACCGTCGCCGAATGAATGAAAATTGAGCAGATAGCTTAGGCAGATGCTACCGTTCGCTCTGGTTCGTACACTTTAGAAAATGGTTCTTGATAAGAATGAGTCTTAATATAAACTAAAAACTCATTGATCAAGTCTGTAAAATACACAAACGCCACATCAATTAATTCAAGTGCTTGTTGACGAATTTCTTCCGACACCTCAATTTCTTTCATGATTTGCAAAGAAGAGGGAGTATGAAGAGTGTGGGTATTTTCTATATGGTTATGACGCATACCAAAGTAACGGAACTCTGTTTGAGTCATTTCTTGCAGTTGCAAGGCCGCAGACATGGTTGAACGGAAAAAAACATTCGCCGTCACCTCGGATACCTCAATGGCAACCAATTTGATGATAGGATCTGCTCCCCGAGTATACCGCTCAAAGATAGGAAACATCGAACGAGAAACCTTGGTATGATCGCTCCAAAGGAATCGCACGGCATCACTAAACCGCATAGGATAGTCAATCCCCATTTTCTCCATATCTTCTAGTAACCATTGCCAGTGAAAATGTTCTTCGTGCGTGTGCAGATTTACCATCTCTTGAATGTAATTAGTCGTTGGCTCATCTCTAAGAACTCGTTTGCATAACTCACTGAACTCCAGTGCCAGTGGAGCAATCACAGGTGCAAATGCTAGTCTCTGGCGTGGATCAATGGACTCGTCTTTCATATACTCAAAGAACGGTAACTTGGCATATTCCTGGTTCTTCTGCTCAATCAACTCAAGAATTGATTTCATTTTCATTTTCATTTTCCTAACGATAGACAAATGGGTTTGTAACCGACTTGGTTATCCAGTCAGCCATAGCACTACTCAGGCAAAAACCTGAGAGAGTGCTTATTGAGAAAGTCAGAAAGTTTATTAGCTTAAGATGCTGCCACAGCGATTGTAATTGCTATCAGAATAAACAATACAGCACTTCCGGCTATTATGCAATACAGTTTTTCTCCTTGCCCTCTCCTATCAAAGCTTTCAGATTTGAGGATGTACCTTATAGCTGCCGGAAGTGCTGTATACCTCATAAACTATGGCAGAAAATGTTCTGACAACTCTCCTCACATTTGTGTAAAGAGCTAACAAAAACTTAAGCTAAACTATTTTTCGATGGCGCAATAAAGTACATATAAATGTACTGTTGCTTTTACCACCTTGGGTAAGATCGTAACTTTAAATATTAGTCATTAAAAACCGTAAAATTACGACTTAAATAAATTCTTTCTTTGAATTTTATTATTCAAAACTGCTGCAATCTCAGTAGTTAATTTTAAGGGAATGTTTTTATAGCTGGACTTCTTGAAGTAAAGATGGAAATTATTACTGTAAGGTTTTAAGTATAGAAATTTACTTTAAATATCTGTAAAAAAAGAATGTCAGTAATGCTGTAATCACCAGTATAACCATATGGAAAGTTTCACAATATAAATATATTTATGTGGTAATTCAGGTGATTCGGACAATAATAAATGTATCTGATGGCATATTGCAACAGATAATTATTAAAATTTCCTTATTTTTGAGCTAATGTGATAGCTACTTGCCAAAGTTGTAGTATTTTTCATACCTTCATGAGCTTTTGAAATAAGTCAGTAAATCATGTGCAAGTAATGTATCAGTAGCATTTTTCCAATACCGCTATTTGCTCCTGTCACCACAACAATTTGATTAGTGAATTGACCGATCATTTTTTAAACCTCATCTATGTTGAAACCTAGAGTTTCTTAAAAGATATATTCATGTAGGTTGGGTGGAGTGAAACGCAACCCAACATTACCACCTTATTTATGTTGGGTTACGCGATCGCTGCACCCAACCTTGATTTCTCACTTGTGAGAAATCAAGGAGTGTGGGAGGTGTGGGAGGATGGGGAAGAAATCTGACCCCGCACACTTCCTACACTCCCCACACTCCCCAGGGCGAACGCACGGGATTTCTGAAACCCTTGCTGGGCAAGGATCTTGATGAAAAAATAGGCTAAATTAAAAAACGCCAAAACCCTTGCTATTAAAGGATTCTTATACTTTAGATGCGTTTGCCCTGCCACACTCCCCTGCCTACAGTATCGTGAGAAATCCGGGAAAACTACGGTTCTCAAGGTAGACGAGGTTTAGATTATGATGTGTTTTTATTTTTGTTTGGGGACTTTCAGTAATATCATGTCCGTTTAAAGACTTATCATAAAGTCCACAGGGGGCAGGGGGAAAGATAATCATGACTAATTAACCAGACATGATATAAAAAACATCCCATCCCTGCGTTGGGGTAGGGGCGCAAGACCTTGCGCCCCTACTGGAGTCAGCAGCCTTTAATCAGCTATTCCCATGCTCTATATGAGCCAAAAGTGCCTAAATTACAACCAATTGCCAATCAACACATAGGCAGACCAAAAGCTTGGTGCTTTGTAGTTAGGGTGTTGTAACAGTTGTAGCTGGGCACGGTGGACAGCTTCGGCTTTAGTGATTTTGCCACTCTTGAGTTCTCGATAGAAGGCACTAACAAACATTGCCGTTGATTCATCATCAATCTGCCACAGTGAGGCGATGGTACTGCGTGCGCCAGCCCGGACAGCTGCTCCTGCAAGACCCAGTGCTGCACGGCTGTCTCCTGTTGCTGTCTGGCACGCACTCAAAACTAGTAACTCTACTATAGTTTTACCCTGACTGCGAAAAAGAGTATCAAAATCTTTGACATTGATCTGACCATCGAAATCCAAAATAAAAGTGTCTTCAAGGCGAGAACTAAACTGACCGTGAGTTGCTAAATGCACTATGTTGAATGAAGCAGCATTAATTTCACCCTCTAAATTCTTTTTCTTAAAATCTCCATCTAGTAGGCTCGTTGTCGAAACTCCTGCTTTGGTAATGCCGTCAAATTCAGATTTGATCGCAAGCAAAGGAGCAAACTTAGAAAAACCTGGTGGTGGCTGAGTCAGTCCTGCGGTTAGCGCTCTTAGCTGCTGTTTTACCAGTGGTTTAGGATCGAGGAGTTGCAAACCCACACTTAGAGCAATTGCATATTTCTCTACCAAGTATTGCTTGCCATCATATAGAGCTGCCATTGGTAAATTGCGTAAGGGGCCATCCAGGACAAACACTAGGGTATCTACCCCACTGTTTTGCAATTTTGACTCAATGGGTTGAAGCAGCCAATTGTAAACTTCATGCGCCTGGGTTTGGATGGCTTTGGTAGCGGTGGGGTTGACAAGATTTTTTCGCAGTTCTACTAACAATTTCTCTACTTTTGTATGAGAAATCTGAGTAGTGTAGCTTTGCAGGGGTTGTTTGGGAATTTTGACAATTACCTGAAGTTCGTCAGGAAGAATAATTGGATAAAGGATAGCAGCCGTGGGATTATCTTTATCCACCATTTGATCGAGGGCTACTCTCTGTCCTTGTAGGCAAGCTTCTCGAAAGAAGTCGTCCAATTCTGCTAGTTGGAGTGCTTCAATGCGTTGGCGTGCTTTCTCCAATATTGTTTCATCTGGTTTTCCTTCTTGGGATTTTAGCAGTAACTCTACTGATTCTCGGTAGATGGGTTCTACGCTGTCCCGAAAGTTGAATTGTACATCTTGGTTAACTACGTCTTTATTGACTACTAAATCTCTGCGAAGAGACTGGAGAGTGTCCACAGCAGAATCATAGGCTGCGATCGCACCATTCATATCTTTTTCTGCCCGCAGTAATCTACCTAACTGCCACTCTAAGGTGTAGGTGATTTCTGGTGCATTGCTGCTCTGTGCTAAAGCTAATCCTTGCCGAGTAAGCTCTTGCGCGTATGACAATTGTCCGGTTTCTTCATACAAGCCGCCTAAACTCTTTAGTGAGTATGCTTCTGCCCGCTTGTCCCCTAAACTGCGGGATTGTTCAATGGCGCTGGCGAGTAATACTGCTGATTCTTTGGTGCTGAATCCTGAGTAGTAATGCTGACTAGATGCTTGTAATATACCACCCTTGACTTTTGCCAAACTTTGGGAAAAGTTAACATGAGCGTAAATGCTAGCACGGCTAGGAGGAAGTTGAGCCAGTTCGGATTCAATCAATGGTAAGAGAGTTTGAACATTTGCCCATTGTTGATCTTGAATCAGTAGGCTCAGGTGATTGAGTTGGGCTTGGACTTTTATTAAAGGTGGGGGAGATGCTGCAACTGTTTTTTGATAATAGGCGATCGCTAGTAGGTTGTTTTTTTGTTTACGGGCATTATTCCCCAGGCTGAACAGACTAGCTGCAATATCTGCGTTTGATTGCAGATTTTGAGCAATTCTCAGACTTTCTTCTAGCGCCAGGCGTGACTTTTCCAAATCGCCCACTACTAAAAGAGCATCACCGAGCGATCGCAAACTCACTGTCTTTTCTATCGCATCTGGTTGAGATTTTAATGTCTGACTTACCCGATCGAGTGTTTTGACAGCACGGGGGTAAAATCCTTGAGTTCGCCACGCCTGTGATTGATTGATTAGCGATCGCACCACACCACTTTGATTATCTGCTCGTCTGTAAATTTCTTCTGTCTGCTGCCAAGTCGCTAAAGCTGCCTCGGCTTGTCCCATTCTCAGTTGAAGACGACCTTGAATATCCAGTGATTGGGCCAAGATTTGGAGATTTTGGTTTTCATCTTGTCCTTTGAGCAAGTTTAAGCTCTCTGTAATTGCCTGCTGTGCTTGACTCCATAAACCAAGTTGCTGGTAAGCTAGGGAAAGATTACTCAGTGTCGCTGCCTGTCTGAGGCTTTCTCCTTGCTGCTTATATGTTTGGACAGTCTGTTGTAATACTTCTACTGCCTTGGCAAAGTTACCAGAATTGTATAAAAATTTTCCCTGTTCTAGTAGCGAACCTGGGTCATTAACTACAGCCAGCGATGGCAAATTGTTAATTTGTGATTGAGATGAAGAATTAATCGAGCCAGGAACTTTTGCTAGCACGGGTGAACCCAAGATGCATAGCAAAGCTATTAGGAAGTACAAAGGCAAACGTAAAAAGTGAGCCAGTGTGGTTTTATGCCAACGCCCTGGCTGCTTCTGTCTTTTAACTTTTACAGAATTCGCGCCAAAAATCCTAGTTGTTTTAGTCATAACCATGACAGGAGGTAATTGATAACCAGGAACGCACAGGATTTACTGTAGTTTGGGCTACCACAGTAATGTTACCATTCACATCCATTACTCATGCCTGAGCTTCCACAATCTTATTTATCATGGCTTGGATAAGGTTTTACTATCTAAACTGCATTTTCACTGATTCTACATAATTTAGATATCTCCATAAATTAAATATGCGTTGTCCAGAACCCTTGTAGAGATGTATTAGCGTAGCGGGGTCCAATTCAATGCAATAAATCTAATCACTTAAGAACGGATGACTTAATTTCTTGCTCTATCTGATTACTAATAATCTCAGATCCCATAGCAGGTTTATCTAAGTTAACCCTAATAAAATTAGTTTTATCTTTTCCTGTAAATTTTTTATCATTATCTGAGTCTTTGATAATTTTTATAAAAATTGCATTTTGACTTGGAACAACAACCCAATTGATGATTTGAGTATTGTTTGGGGTAATTTGCTGGAGATTCTTACCTGATAAATCAGAAAGATAACCAACAGTAGCATCTTCGCTGTTGAGCTTTGTATCTATGTTTGTGTCTTGTTCAAGGATTTTATAAAACCAAACCCTTGTAGGCGGTTTCTCTACAGCTTTTATCTCTAATAAATCAAAGGAGGCGATAATGGCTTTTTTATTTAATAAAATATGAGATTCACCATCTTGCTTTCGATAAAAGATGATGTTAGACAATTGGTTATTTCTTTCATAAGAACGTGAAAGGCTTAAATCAGTTTTTTTATCTTCATTTTGCTCTGGAAGAACAACGGGAATCATTATATAATCTGATTGTTCTTTAATAATTAAATCTCCATAGACAAGATTCGGATCGGATTTCGATTTATCTGTTGCTTGTGCCTGTTCCGCTTTTGTACTAATAGAAGACTTACAAGAAAAAGAAAGGAGCGTGATAATAATAGCTGTAGTAATTTTATTAAAAAGTCTATTATATTTCATCAATTTTTTTAATCACGATACATTGCTATTTTATTTTCCTCGTTACTTGGAAATTAGTTAGTTAATTTGAGTTTAGAGGTTGTTTGAAAAGTAGTTAGCTGTGATTTTAGGTACTTATTTATCCCCCCTAACCCCCCTTAAAAAGGGGGGAACCAGAATCAAAGTCCCCCTTTTTAAGGGGGATTTAGGGGGATCTAAAACATTTTGCTACCGATAAGAGGACTTTTCAAACATCCTCTTGTATTTTAAAAAACAAGCCCATATTAGTAGGCTTTTTTATATATACAAAATAAATAAAGTAACCCAATCAAAATGTTTTACATTTATTGGACACATTAACTAGCTTTTGTTAAAAAGACTTTAGTTTCCCAACTATCTCTTTAAGCGTCAATTCCTGTGCTATCTGCCGTACCGAAAAAGTATATCACAATAAAATACCAAAAACCTGATCAGGGTTGACCAGGTTTTATCGAGTTCACAGATTTCAAATTGTTAAACTGATTAAGTAATTGAAGGTTAATAACTAGGGTGGACTAGACAACTAACAAACTCAGCATTCTTGCGTTTTTCCGCTTTGGGATTTGGCTTTGCCTTTTACATTAGGTTTTTGCCACTTTTGTCATCTTGATATGCTGAAGTTTGCTTGGGTTGATGACAGGGGACACTAAGTCATTTACCCTTTTCTTTTGGTTTTATTTTGTTTGGTGTCCTACTATTTAAGTTATCACTTCAGTTTCTAAGTTGCAACTCTTAGTTTACTAAAGTTGATGTTTTGTTAAATTTTGCAATCTTGCTCCAGAGATTTGATCCCTGGCTGTCTTTTTAAGATATTTGAGGGGATCTTCGAGAGTTCAGCATAGATAATCAAACTGCATTGTCATCAATTGCACATAATTTGACTGTAATCCAGACAATTGCTAAAAATACGTCCAATTGCCTCAATTTTTACCAATTGACCAGGATAAAGCTTAATTTGGGCGGCTAATGCGTTGTCTAGTACAATACGGCGGAAATAAACCGATCATTCCAAATCAACGAAACCCTTATGCTGTATTCATTTTTAACTTTTAACTTTTAATTTTTAATTCCGCCTTGCGGTACTAGTGCTTGTTGGGGATAACGCGTCCTTGCAATAGCCTTAATTTAAGGTTGGGCAATTAGCCACGGCAAAGCTAACTGAGCAGGGGTACAATTATAAATAAGGGCTATGGGACGTAATTTTTGTAGCGCTTGTTGAGCATGTTCAAAGTTTTCGCATTGAAACAGTTTATTTTTAGTACGATTATCTGCTGGGTTGCTAGCGATCGCTTTTTTATAACTGCTTTCTAATTCATTCCCTTGGACAGTTTCACACTTTATCGGTCTTAGCTTGAATTAAATCAGAGTTACAGTAGATGCTGATGGAATTGACTACAACTTTTCATGCTCTCAAAGAATGGGCAGTCGCCGTAAATGCCTTGGAGAGTGGCAAAACAATTATGTTGCTCCGCAAAGGGGGTATTCATGAACGAAATGGACATTTCCAAGTTGCCCACAAGCAAATTTTGCTTTACCCGACTTATGAACATCAACAAGCTTTCATGCTCAAACCTGAGTATGCTAATCGTGTTTATCCAGTAACATCAGGTTGGCATCCAGAGACAGTTCGCATCGGCAGTTGGGCTGAAATTACAGATATTTTGCCAGTTAGTGACGAATTTCTTGTCAACGCCTTGCTTCCATTCCATATTTGGAACGAGCATTTTATTAGCGATCGCCTGAAATGGAAACCACGTCAGCCCCTTTATATTCTCCTCCTGCGGACATATAACCTAACCCAAGAGCAAGAAATTCCTTATTACCCTAAATACGGCGGTTGCAAATCATGGATTGATTTAGATCAATCATTTAACTTGCAAGAAACAACGCCAGCTTTGTCTGACTTTGCATACACCCAATTAGTACAGACAATTCGCGGCATTGTCGGCGACAAAATGGCCACAAAGATTGATATGCTCAATCACAACTCGACCTTTTGCTAAACCTCGGTTGTATTGCTGCTAAGTTTTTCAATTTACAGAGAAGGCTATGGTATTTGGAAAACCCGATCAAAGCCCAATTTGATCGCAAAAAAAACCCGCCCACCAAATATTTAGAGTTTTTCTACAGCGATCGCACGCTACACTGTCCGCTAATCCCAAGGGGAGTGTGCGGAGTGTGCGCGGTCAGATTTCTTCCCCATCCTCCCACACTCCCCACACCTCCCACACTCCCCACACCTCCCCCACCTCCCACACCTCCCACACCCCCACACCCCCCACACCTCCCACACCTCCCACACCTCCCACACCCCCCACACTCCTTCAACGTAATCAGGAGCCAGAATTTATAACTGAATTTTGGCTCCTGACTTCTGTTTGTTAAAAATAGAGCAGATTGCAAATTCCTAACCTACGCTGAAAACAGTAGTTATTGTTACACACGATCGCAAAAAACGCGGATAACATTAGAAAAATCTCACCCTAATACATAAGGTGAGGCAAATCTGTTTATCTGCCTGTCCAAAAATAGCTCACAAGGGTGAGAAGTAACTTGACAAAAGTCTGATATTATGCGTTAGTTGTTAGCTAAAAGCAAAGGAGTTTGCAATGCATCGACAAATGTGCTGGTTATCTAAGTCTGGTGGCGACGGCGAGAAAATCTTGTATTTGCAGACAGAACCCAATCAGCCTTGGCGACCCTACACGGCTTTTGGACATTTAGCAGTCCCAGATTATCAAATACCAGGTGGTTCTAAAGGTTGGGCAACTTATCAAAAACTTCTCAAAGCAGGTTGGACATTAGTACCTAGCGCACGCGCCAATGAGTTTGGCAGCAGTAGCTACGTAGAGTCAACAATCCAAAATCAATAGTTATTGGTCATTAGTCATTTGTTATTTGTTATTCTGTGCATCCCTATGTCTCGCCAGTCCCTCACTCGCTCATAGACCTCTGGGGGAACCTTCGCCGCGAGGATCTGCCGCGCCTTCTAGAGTTCCATCAGATGTAACCGCGATCGCGTTACCATTACCCCAAGGAGTAGTTTCCTTAATTTTATGCCCCCGACGGCGTAATTCTTGTAGAGTCAGAGCATCTAAACCCCAGGATTCTACACGCAACTCATCTGGAAGCCATTGATGATGTATGCGTGGAACAGAAACAGCTGCGCCAACATCCATGTTGTATTCCAGCACATTTAGGATGACTTGCAAAACCTGAGTGATGATAGTGCTACCACCAGGCGCACCTGTTACCATCCGAAAATGACCATTTTCTGTGACAATTGTGGGAGTCATGCTGGATAAGGGAGTTTTGCGGGGTGCAATACTGTTGGCATCGTTACCAACTAAACCAAAGGCATTAGGCACTCCTGGCGCAGCAGCAAAATCATCCATCTCATTGTTGAGGATAATTCCAGTTCCCGGTGTCACCACACCAGCACCAAAACTGAGGTTAATGGTGAAAGTCAGACTTACAGCGTTGCGTTCTTCATCCACAACAGTAAGATGACTGGTTTCAGTGGATTCATACCGCGTCGTGTGTAGTTTAAGAGACTGATGAGATAAAGGAAAGGTATTTTCTCCTAAACTCCGATTATTAGCCTGACTAAAACGTTGTAGTGTCTTTCTATCTACTGGCTTGACCTTGGTCGAGGGTCTAGCCACTTGCATATTAATCTCTTGACGGCGTTCTTTGGCGTAAGCTGGACTGAGTAGTTCTTGTACAGGAACTTTGACAAAATCAGGATCGCCTAAATATTCTGAGCGATCAGCGTAAGCAATTTTCATTGCCTCTACCATTAAGTGGATAGCGTCAGGATGATGCCATCCCAAAGATTTTAAATCAGTGTCACCAATAATATTTAAAATCTGCAATAGGTGAACACCTCCCGATGATGGGGGTGGCATTGAGCAAACTTTAGCTTTGCGGAAATTGCCACAAATAGGAGTCCGCCAGATTGGTTTGTAGGCTTTCAGGTCTTCTAGAGTAATTAAACCACCATTTTTTACCATATCAGAAGCGATCGCACGAGCAATACTTCCGGTGTAAAGATTTTGGGGATTTTCGGCAACTGCTGTTAAAGTGCGTGCCAAATCATGCTGCACCAATTTCTCCCCTGGTTTATAAAATTCACCGTTGTGAGTGAAAATTTCCCGCATCCCTGGATTTTTGAGAAGTGCTTGCTTGGCGGACTCATTTGTTTGCAAAAAACGCCAAGTTGCAGCATCGCCAAGAATAAAGCCATCTTTAGCGAGTGCGATCGCAGGTTTCATCACCTCTTGCCAAGAAAGCTTACCATAGCGACGATGCACTTCATAAAGTCCCGACACCGTTCCTGGTGTCGCCACTGCTAAATAACCTTTAATACTTGCATTGGGACGCACCTTTCCTTCTGCGTCAAGATACATATTTCTTGTAGCTTTCAGGGGTGCGCGTTCACGGAAATCTAATGCTTTGATGTCGCCAGTTTTTTCAGAGTGCATCAGCAAAAATCCGCCGCCACCAATTCCGGCTGAAAAAGGCTCAACTACAGAAATTGCAAAGGTTGTGGCTACAGCTGCATCCACTGCATTCCCACCTTTGCGTAACATCGAAATTCCCGCTTCACTCGCTAGGGGATGGGCTGAAACCACCATTCCCTTTTTGCTGCGTAGGGGTAAAGTTAAAGCAGCCGAGGCGACTTGGCTATAAACAAAGAGGGTGAAAGAAAAGACTGCGATGGCTGCGTGCGTCGCAGGCATCGCAACTGGCTTGGCTTTAGTAACAGTAAGCATTTTTATACCATTTTTCATAAAAACTTATACATATATAGCATCTGAGTGTACTTAATTTATCAGATTTTGATTACCATTGTTTGCGTAGCTTGCCGCCGTAGGCATGGCTCTCCCCCTTGAAAAAGAGGCAAGGCAGGGAGCAGGGAGCAGGGGGGAATGGTTAGAGCCTATTTATAAAGCAATACAGTTCAGATAAGACCAAAACACTTGTAGAGACGGCGATTTATCGCGTCTCGAAAACCCACAATTTTGTACACTTAGCCCTTAACTGAATCGTATTGATTTATAAAGTAAATATTAAGTAGGGTGTGTTACCTCTGTGTAGGAATTTGAGGGTTTGAGAAAGTCTAATTTAGACGTAACGCACCATATTCCCAGGTGTCGTACTCTCAGCGATAACGCACGCTACAATTTAACATTTACTTTTTAAATAGTCTCTTACAAATATAAAGAGTATGCAAAGATTTTTTTAAAAGATAGACATCTAAGTAAATATTCGATATTTAGTAATTGTTGGGTTATTTTGATGTTTGCTATTTTACAGATAGAAATTCAAGGGCGATGCCTACGGCGGCAAGCTACGCCGACAAAAAATGCATAAAAATTCTCTTTTTTATGCCATCTAAAGTTTTCCCTATTTTTAAACTAGTAAGACTTATGCATTGACAAAGCAACTAAATTTTGTACAGTGCTTAAGACTTAGATAGTTCTCAATCCTGGGATAAGTAATGTTTGAAAGCGAATTAAAGGGGAAATCTTTAATGAACAATTGGCGAGTCCATCTATCTAAAGAGTGAATATTCTATGCCGAAAGCTTTAACTTTTGGCAGATTATTTGTGCCATCAAACAGCACTAACTCGATTATTGACAACTGAAGTTACTCCAAAAATCTATTCAATCAGGAAAAACTTATGGCAATTATCATTGGAACCAGCGGTAACGACACCCTACGGGGCGCTTTTGATTACATCGATTACAACGACACCCTAACTGGTGGCGGTGGCAACGATATATTTTTTTTTGACGGCGGCTCAAACTACATTAATACGATCGCCGATTTCGGTGGAGTAGATAAAGGAACAAACCCCACAGCAGCAGTCATTGCCGAAGTGGATACCCTAAGTTTCCAGTTCAATAGTGCCTTTACTGCCCAAAACTTGCTCCTCACCCAGAACGGCACAAGTTTGGAAATCGGCTTTCAAGGGTTTGGTAGTTACAAATTCATCCTGGAAAACTTTGCCCTGGAAAACCTGGATAACCTCAGCAAATCCACTGGAGCCACTGTAGACTTGGGCAATATTCTATTTTATGGGCAAACTACTATCACCGACAGTTTTGATGTCTTCAATGCCAACTTCACCCAAAGCACTGTTTTTAGAAAAAACACAGTCACATTCTTAAACGAACTCGACAACAATGTTAGTGGCTTTGACAATTCAAATGATGTCATCAATGGTCAGGGAGGTAATGACATTATTGAAGGCTTAAGTGGCAATGACATTTTGAGGGGTGGCGCAGGTAATAATACCCTCAACGGTGGTGTTGGTGACGATAGTCTGTATGCTGACTCCCGCTCAAGCAATAATCTGTTTAATGGTGGCGATGGCAATGATTTTCTCTCCATCTCTGGCGGAGACTACTACAACTCCTACGCACCAGAGTACAACGATCGCTCTTTAGGCAATAATACCCTCAACGGTGGTGCTGGTGATGATACTTTAAATGCTAGCGGTTCATTAGGCGATAACCTCTTAGATGGGGGCGATGGCAATGATTCTCTCTCTATCTCTGGGATTGTAAGGGGTGAGCAGTACACATCGTCTGACTCTGGCTCAGATGGCGATAACACCCTCAATGGTGGTAATGGTGATGATATCTTGAGTGCTAGTGGATCATCAGGCGATAACCTGCTTTTTGGAGGCGATGGCAATGATTTTCTAGACATCTCTGGCTTTTTGTCTATATATCAAGACTCCTACTTCAACTCTATCTCCTCAGGCAATAACCTCCTAGATGGAGGCGATGGCAATGATACTCTAACAGCCTCTGGTGCCACTGGTAATAACACCCTTAACGGTGGTAATGGCGATGATAGCCTCACAGGAGGTAATGGCAATGATAGCCTTACAGGCGGCGGTGGTAAGGATAAATTTGTTTACGACGGCTTATACGACAACGACAACAGCCTATACAGCGACACCATTAATAATGGCACTACTACGATCGCCGATTTTGATGGAGTAGGTAAAGGAACAAACCCCACAGCAGCAGTCATAGCCGAAGTGGACACTCTGATATTCCAGGACGATAGTAGCTTCACTGCCGACAATTTACTTCTCACCCAGAATGATACAAGTTTGGAAATCAGCTTTCAAGGGTATGGTGATACCAGATTCATCCTGGAAAACTTTGCCCTGGAAAACCTAGAAAACCTCACCAAATCCACTGGAGCCACTGTAGATTTGGGCAATATTCTGTTTTATGGGCAAACTGCCATCACCGACAGCTTTGATGTCTTCGATGCCAACTCCACCCAAAGCACTGTCTTTAGAAAAAACACAGTCACCTTCCTAAACGACCTATCCAACAATGTTAGTGGATTTGAAAATTCAAATGATGTCATCAATGGTCAAGGGGGTGATGACATTATTGAAGGCTTAAGTGGCAATGACATTTTGAGGGGTGGCGATGGCAATAATACTCTCAACGGTGGCGATGGCAATGATACTCTCAATGGTGGCACAGGCAATAACACCCTCAATGGTGGCAATGGCAATGATTCCTTAAATTTCCACTCCCTATCTACGTTAGTCACTCAAACAGTAGACGGGGGAACAGGTAACGACACCTTGTCTTTCAGTTATAGCAGTGCTACCACGGGAATTACTTCGACTTTCAATCCTACTACTAATATTGCAGTTATTTCTTCGACGGCGGACACAACAGTGTTTAGCTACAAGAATATCGAACAATTAAATATCACAGGTACAGACTACGATGATTATCTTGTGGGAAGCAATGGTAATGATACGCTCCGCTCAGGTAATGGTAACGATACAATAGATGGCGGCGCTGGTGAAGATTTCTTGGATATTAGTCTTTCGACAGGGGATCACCTTCTCAATGGAGGCAATGGCAATGATTCTTTACAGGCCTTGAGTTTCATTTACGACGAATTCGGTAATTACGTTGGGGGTAGCATATCTGGCGATAACACCCTCAACGGTGGTGCTGGTAACGATACATTGAATGTTTACGGTTCAACAGGCGATAATTTATTAGATGGGGGCGATGGTAATGATTTCCTCTCTGCTGTTAACACCTCTGGTGAGTACACCCTCAACGGTGGTGTTGGTAACGATACATTGAATATTTTTTCAACAGACGATAATTTATTAGATGGGGGCGATGGTAATGATTCCCTGATAGCCTCTGGTAGCTCAGGCAATAACACCCTTAAAGGTGGTGTTGGTAACGATACATTGGATGGTAGCTTTTCAGAAGGCAATAATCTATTAGATGGGGACGATGGTAATGATTCTCTGATAGCCTCTAGTAGCTCAGGCAATAACACCCTTAAAGGTGGTAATGGTGATGATACCCTCAGAGGTGGCGATGGCAATGCTATCCTCATCGGTGGCAAGGGTAATGATAGACTCTTTGGGGAAGGTGGCACTGATACCTTTGTTTTCAATAGTTTCAATGAAGGTCTCGATCTGATAAGTGACTTCGCTACCATTAATGAACTTAATGAACTAATTCAGGTGTCGGCTGCTGGTTTTGGTGGCGGTTTATCAGCAGGTGTACTTAAGACAAGCCAGTTTACACTTGGAGAATCTGCAACCACTAGCACCCAGCGATTTATTTATAACTCCACTACAGGTGCATTGTTTTTTGACCAGGATGGTAGTGCAGGCGCATTTACTCAGGTACAATTTGCAGAATTATCTGCTGGGTTGTCACTAACGAACAACAATTTTGTGGTTGTTTAATCGTTATTAGAGTTCCATCACTTGGCCACAGAGGACAAGAATAAGACTTACGCACTAAAACCTAGATCCCCCTAGCCTCCCGATCAATTTGGGCGAACTTCTAAAGCCCCATTTTTAAGGGGGTTGGGCAAGCTGAGTGCGTAAGTCCTAGAATTTATGAATCCTGCGATCGCCTATCATCCATGTAATACGATCGGCAATATCTACAATGTGAGCTAAGATGGATACCGTAATTACACCACAAAGAATTGAGTTACCACCTGGCGCGGTATTGAAACTGTTAGGAAACTGGCAAGACTATCAAGTATTGAGTCAGCAATTAGGCGATCGCTCTTCGCCTCGCATTAAATATCGACCTGGGGAAATTTTGCTAATGGCACCGCTACCAGAACACGGAAGAGATGCGAGTTTGCTGGCAGATATTGCTAAGGTTTTGCTGGATCATTTAAACCGCATATACGAGTCATTTACGCCCATTACCATGAGCTTGCCAGAAATTAGTGGTATTGAACCAGACTATTCCTTTTACATTGAAAATTGTAGAGCAGTTGTCGGTAAAAAAAGAATTGATTGGGAGTCAGATCCACCACCAGATTTAGCAATTGAAATAGACGTTACAAGCTACACCGATATTAATGATTACTTACCTTATCGAGTGCCAGAAGTTTGGATATTAAAGAATAATCGCCTATTAATTTATAGATTACAGACAGAAAGTTATGTGCTTACAGAAAGTAGTTACTTTCCTAACGTCAGAGAAATTGTGCAGCAATGTCTCCAAATGGCCAATGAACAATCAACAAGTGAAGTCATTAGGTGCTTAAAGAACTTTTTGCATGGACAACATTAGTACAATGTATAACGTAGTTTTAAAAGTTTGTAGTAAGCACTTTAGTGCTTAGAGGATAAGGAATAAAGTCCTTACTACGAACAATTTAAACTTGACAGACTAGTAGGGTGCGTTACACTAACCCTTAATTACGAATTACGAATTATTTTAATCCCTTCGATTTGCGAAACTCCTGGACAACATCTTTAATATCACGTAATTCACCCTCAACCAGATAGTTTAACTGCCGCATTTCATCTGCCGAAATCTTTCCAGCGAGTGAAGCGATCGCTGTTTTTAATTGGGGATATTTTTTTAATATTTCTTGCCGAACAATTGGCACAGTTTCGTAAGGTGGAAAATAATGTTTATCATCCTTTAAGACAACTAAACCCAACCGAGAAATCTGCCCATCAGTGGAGTTACCCGCCACCATATCTACTTGTTTTTGAATCAAAGCACGATATATCAAACCCAAGTCCATGATTTGAGGAGATTTGGCAAAACGTAAATCGTAAGTTTTAGCTAATCCAGGGAAACCATCTTCTCGTTCTAAAAACTCGTAACCAAAACCACCGCGCCACTGAGGTGTATATTGAGTAGCTTCTGAGAGAGTTTGAATATTGTAGCGTTTGGCATCATCTCCCCGAACAATCATCGCAAAAGTATTTTCAAAACCCAAGCTTGGCATCACTTCCAAATTGAATTGCTGAGAGTATGCTTGTTTTAATTTTTCATAAACTTCTTTAGGGTCATTAACTGCTCTTTGCTTTAAAATTCCAGTAAAAGCTGTACCTGTGTACTCAATATAAGCATCAATTTTGCCAGTAGTAATCGCGTTATGACAAACAAAAGAACCACCCAAACGGGGACGACGAGATACTTTTAAATTAGTTGTTGCTTCTATTTGCTGTGCTAGAAGTTCACCTAAAATATCTTGCTCAGTAAAATCTTTAGAAGCAACAATAATATTGCCATCACTGCTGCTATTTACATTTGGTGTACAGCTAGTGATGACTAATAACAAAGCAAAAGTTAAAAAGCAGGATGCTAAAAATCTTTTCATTAACTTTTAATTTTTAATTTATTCTCCAACCAGCCAATTACAAAGTCAGCTAATAATGCAATTACCGCCGCCGGAACTGCACCAGCTAAAATTAACTGATCGTTCACTACTGATATACCGCGAAAAATAAAGACTCCCAAGCCACCAGCACCGATCGCAGCTGCAATGGTTGCAATGCCGATAGCAATTACCGTTGCGACTCGCACACCTGCTAAAATTACCCCCATTGCCAAGGGAATCTCAACTTGCAATAACAATTGTCTATCCGTCATTCCCATACCTCTCCCAGCCTCTCGAATTGCTGGATCTACACCAGTAATCCCTGTGTAAGTGTTACGAATTATCGGCAGCAAAGAATATACAGTCAGAGCAACAATCGCTGGTACAGCACCAATTCCGCCAATTATAGGAACAGGAATAAGTAAACCAAAAAGAGCCAAACTAGGAATAGTTTGCAGGATATTCGCTATGCCGAGAATTGGTTGGCGGAGATAAGTTTTACGTGTAATTAAAATACCTAAAGGAATGCCTATAAGTATGGCAATTCCAATAGCGATGCCTACTAAAAACAAGTGTTCTAGAGTATGCTGAAGAATTTCTGGGGCATACTTAACAAGGAAGAAATTTTTCATAAATTGTCTTGGAAGGAACGCAGACATTTAAGAAAGGCTAGGCTTTCTGGGTGTTGCGATCGCATAAATTCATCTGTTGTCCCCAATACTACCAATTCTCCGCCATACATTAAACCAATTCTCGATGCCAAAACCAAGGCTTCTTGAATATCGTGGGTGACAAACACAACCGTCTTACCTAACTCTTGCTGCAAACGCCGAAACTCTTGTTGCAGTTCTAAGCGCGTAATCGGATCGAGTGCGCCAAAGGGTTCATCCATCAACAACACAGGCGGATCTGCTGCTAAAGCCCTGGCTACCCCGACTCTTTGTCTTTGCCCTCCCGAAAGTTCGTGCGGGTAACGCCCTGCAAATTGTGCTGGTTCTAAACCCACTAATTGCAACAACTCATAAACCCGCGTTTTTATTTGTTTCGATTGCCAACCTTCCAAAGCTGGGACTAAACCCACATTGCGTTCAACTGTAAAATGGGGAAATAAACCAATTTCTTGAATGACGTAACCAATTTTTCGCCGCAGTTTAATTTCATCCCATTGAGTTGTGGGAATACCATCAAATAAAACTTCGCCTTGTGTAGGTGTGAATAGGCGATTAATTAACTTCATTGTGGTGGTTTTGCCGCTACCACTGCGCCCAAGTAATACTAGTGCTTCTCCTTGGCGGATGTTGAAGTTGAGATTTGACACCAAGGGGCGATGATTGCGGCTAAAGGTAACATCGCGGAATTCAATGGCGGTTTGGTTATTTTGCGGCATTAGTAGCTTTTGGTGGACGCTAGCCTTTTATTGACTATATGTATTATGTGCTGATTTTGCTAGCGTGCTAACGTCCAATTTGTCAAACAACAGATTTAAGCCCCTCTATGCAGTTTTAGCATTCTCATCTGATGCTTGGTCTGCAACATTTTTCAAGCGGCTTGATCTGATTTTGCGGATGCGATCGCTATTTCGAACACCACCCGCCATCTCATATTCGCGGCTGTCTTTGCCGTACTTGATTGCAACCACCATCAGCATCTTCTCAGAAAGCTGACTCAAGTTTTTTTCCATCTCTTCAATTTCAGTTTTAGAAGAGTCAACCACAGACAGAGCAGTATTATAAACATCAAGTTTGTTGCGTAACTGCTCAATTGACTCAATCAGTTTTTCCAGATTATAATTTTCGTCAAATTTGATACTTGGAACAATCGATTTCAGTCCGGCGGATCTTAACTGAGCTTTTTCTAAAATGCGGGATGTGCGTTTTTGACGAGACATAAAATTACTCCTTTAAGATGCTGCTAAAGCTAGCTTGGCTTAATTAAACTGCGTTTCGGTTCAGCAGAACTCGCAGTTTTTGCTTATAAAATTTTCAGGTTATATCAATAATTTTTCGGTATTTAATTAATATAAAAAGGTAAAATTTAAACCACTCCCAACACAAGGAAGACCGCTCCCAGCACGAGGAAGACCGTTCCCAGCACGAGGAAGACCGTTCCCGGCACGAGGAAGACCGCTCCCAGCACGAGGAAGACCACTCCCGGCACGAGGAACACCGCTCCCAGCATGAGGAACACCGCTCCCGGCACGAGGAACACCGTTCCTGCCACGAGGAACACCGCTCCCGGCACGAGGAACACCGCTCCCAGCACGAGGAACACTGCTCCCAACACGAGGAACACCGCTCCCAGCACGAGGAACACTGCTCCCAACACGAGGAACACCGCTTCAGTTTGTTGGAGAGTACGTACATGCAAAGCAAAGCGTCTAATGGATGCCTCAAAAATTTGCTTAACTGTCTTAACTGTCCTTGCGTCTTTAATGGCGAGTCCTAGATAATACAAGCACGGTTTTCAAAAAAGCTGTAAATCCTGAGTTAATCGATATATATAAAAAAAGGCGGAAAAATGGATCTTGATAATTTAGCTCAAATTTCTAAACGAGATTTGGAAATCATTCAACTACATCAGTTTCAACAACCCATCTACTGTTGTAATGTCACTGCAATTGCCTATGCCTTTACCGCATTGGGATATCTGACCACTGTTGATGAGATTTTCTATGCTACCCAACTGCCGATCGCATCGGTTTTAGATGATGGCATGACGTTAGCAGAAACCTACGATACTTGTCGAACTTATCTTGAAAAAAAAGGAATACCTGTGTCCATTCGGGTAGAGCATTTTGATAAACCGAGTATGACGCTCGAAGCATTCACCCGTGAAGTTGAAGCTGCCGTTTGTGATGAAACTGATGTCCACATTCTTAACTTCAATACCCGTATTGCCCATGAAAATCCCAGTTTAGAAGGTGGTCACTTTTCCTTATTGGCAGACTATGACCCGAAAACTCAAGAAATAACTATTGCAGATACAAATCCTAAACGGTATACTCGCTTTTGGAAATGCCCAATTCAACGTATATATGCCGCTTGCGTAGATAAAGATTCCTCATCGAATCGCTCTCGTGGCATGATCGTGCTTCGCCGGCTGGAGAAAGCCAATTTAAAAGATAACGGAGTGGTTCACCCCTCAGAAATCGCCTTGAATGCTCTCCATTCTGAATAATTAGTTAGAATCACAGCTAATCATTTTTAAAATAACTTCTGACCAGTGCGTTGGGGGGGTTCCCCGGCTTGTACCCCTACGGGGAAGCAAGCTACGCTCTCAAGCGTTTCCGCAGGGTAGTAACTGGTGCAACACGGAAAAATGAGAGTTTGAGAGAGATTTTGCCTAAGTCTTGTTTTAGTCAGGCTGAGTGGAATCGAATTCGATTTTTTGTGAAACCGCCTCAGTTTGTTGGGGGTGCATAGACGCAAAGCGACTTATTGATGATGAATATGGCTGCGTAGGAACTTTTGTAGGCGATGCCTACGGCGGTAAACTACGCAGTTTTTGAGAGATAGTTAGTAAGGTGTTGTAGAAGTGCGATCGCAGTTTAGACAAATCCAATTGCTGCGCTGACCCCACAAGCGTGAAATACAACCTAAAGACTTTGGGCTTGGCAAAAATATAACTGTTAAAATCAGCATAATGGTGTCAAAATGCGAATAAAACACACCCAATAGGAGAAAAATGCCAGCCATTGTTAAACTACAACCTCCTTAGAAACTTTAGCAGAAGCAATATCTTCTCTTGATTTAACAGAAAAACGTCAACTTCAAGAACTAATTGAGCAACAAATTTTTGAAGCCGAAGAAGCGTTGTATGAAGACGACGCAGAAACACTGGCAGAAATTCAAGCAGTTCGCGCTGAGTATAGCGATGGTGAATCAGTGACTATAGAGGAATATCTTGCTAATCGCTCAGAGCAAAGATAATGAGTTATGCGATCGCTATTTCAAAGTCGGTACAAAAGCAGATTGACAACTTACCAAATAATATTATTGAGCTTGTTATTAAAAGTGTATGACATATAATGGGGAGCGCTATAGTTTAACGATGAGCAACTGCAACAGAATAACAGTAAGATAATGAACACCGCTAAAATCAGCACTGATGGCACTCACCAAGTTGTTATTTTGCCCAAAGATTTTCAACTCACTGGCACAGAAGTCTATATCAAAAAAATTGGTAACGCTATTGTTCTCATTGCCAAAGATAACCCCTGGCAATCTCTCATTGAGAGTCTAGAAAATTTCTCTGATGATTACATGACTACTAGAGACCAGCCACTCATAGACACCAGAGAGAGTTTGTAAATGCAATACCTGCTTGATACCAACATCTGCATTTACATCATCAAGCAAAAACCTCAAAAAGTGCTAAATAAATTTCAAACCCTTAGCATTTCTGATGTGGGTATCTCCTCTATTACTGTTGCGGAACTTGAATACGGAGTAGCCAAGAGCGAACAGCAAGAGAAAAACTGCAATGCCCTACTACAATTTTTGCTACCTCTAGAAATTGTTGATTTCAATCAAGCATCTGCGACAATTTACGGTAGTATTAGAAGCAATCTTGAAAGTAGAGGACTCATCATTGGTGCAATGGATATGCTCATCGCTGCTCATGCTTTAAGTTTAGGAGTTACTCTTGTCACCAATAATATCCGAGAATTTTCTCGTATTCCTACGCTGTTATTAGAGAACTGGGCTGAGTAATTTATTAGGATAACACTTCCTGCGTAGGCGATCGCAGTTTGGAAGAGACAGAGCGATCGCACTTAAATCAACAGCGATATAATCGTCGGCAAAACACTGTCATTGCAAGCAAAGTGTTCGCGCAGCGTTTTGTTAGGGAAGCCTCTTGCAAAGAAGAGAAATAATTGCAAAGGTGTTGGGATTGCTATATTTGGTTTATGTAGATTGTATATTTTTATTTTCAGATAAGTGAATCGTATGCAAAACTTGTTCTCTTAAGTTCTCTAAATTAACACCTAAGTTTTCCAAAACCCTTACTGCTACGCCTTCTTCTAATCTAATAGAACCCAAAAGCAGGTGGCCAGTACTAATATAACTGTGATTAAGTGCCCTAGCTTCTTCTAAAGATAACTCTAAGACTCTTTTTGCATTTTTTGTAAAGGGAATTTCTGGTGGTACAAAACCACCACTACCACGTCCAATAATTTTTTCTACTTCTGTACGGGTATCTGCCAGCTTAATGCCTTTCAATCTCAGCACTTGAGCAGCAACACCAGTTCCTTCTCCAATCAGTCCTAAGAGTATTTGTTCTGTACCAACGGAATTATGACCAAGACGGCGCATTTCTTCCTGCGCTAACATTATTGTCTTAATCGCCTTCTCTGTAAAACGTTCAAAGAAACCTTCGTCTTTGTACTCTGCCCGTTCAGCTAGTTCTATTTCTGTAGATTTAATATCTACTAATTGATTTTTTGCTTCTTTCTGTATTAAGGTCTCAGTAGATTTTCGGCGTGGAGATTTAGATTGTTTGATTGTGTCTTTTTCTATTGCTACAGGCACTTCAATCAGATCGATATCCTCATCTCTAAGTTGCAACAGTTGCTGTAAGCGCTTCAATTCCTCCAATGTATGCTGGCTCAAAATCCCTTCATGTTGTATCGCCTCAGCCAGCGCTTCTTCATATTCCTTGAGATTTTCTTGATACTTGCGGTAAGGTTCCAAAACTTCGTCTTCAATTTGGGTTGCTATCTCAATTGACAAACCCAATTCACTTTGCCGACGTTTGAGAATGCGGCGACCCACAGATGAAATCTTACCATCTCTAGCCCATCGCTCTACTTCTTTACGGTACTCTAATTGAGGATCGCCTAAAGGAGCTTTTGCTAACTTAATTTTAAAGCCTTCTCTAACAGCATAAATTTCTGGCTTCATTGCTGGGGCTGCTTCCTGCACTTTTTTACGGGCATATTCATGCAGTTCATCTACAGAAATCATGCCATCGTTATCAGTGTCAGCCGCGCCTTTCTCAATACCTTCCACAATGTAGCGGGTGTAAACCGATAGGTCTGATCCTACTTGTTCAAAAGAATACTGGGTAGACGTGGAAGAAGTTAGTACCGCTCGTCCCTCGCCTCCTAGTTGATTCTTGATATCTACGCTGTTATCATCTTTTGCTTTCATACCTTCAGCAAAAGCACCGCTAAAGCAACAGTCAAGAATAATTACCTGTCGCCGAGAACGGCTTTTTTCCATCATCCCATGTATAAGGGTGGCAGTAGTAGCGGTAGTTTGAATGAGTTCGCCTTTAAGGTTCTTACGGGTTTGGCTATTTGTCAAAGATAATCTGCCAGCCTCATCTTTAACACCGTGTCCTGAGAAATACAGCAATACTAAGTCATCTTTTTGACGACCAGAAAACAAAGTTTCAATTGCTTCTTCCATTACTTGGCGTGGGGGATTTTCCAGTACTGTAATATCAGCATCGGCAAAACCACCCATTTCTGAGTGCTGTAAGACTCGCTGCATTGCTTTTATATCTTGCACAGCGCCAGGTAAAGCATTTAACCCTGGTTGATAGTCACTAATTCCAATCAGCAATGCTAGCTTTGCCATGTACCTGATAAGTGCGAATAAAAATAACTATATTTCAATGAGGAAGAGGAAAGAAAGATAATCTTTAGTCTTTTGGCTTCTTCGTCTTTTTCCTCTGTATCTAAAGCGAATAGAATTCGCAGCTACACAAGCATAGACGCTTTGCGGCTTCCCGCAGGGTAGTCCGCCTGCGCGGACTAAGAAAAAATTGAGCGTTTGAAACCCACGTAGGTGGGTTTTGTCTGTATAGCCGCGATTTCTAATCGCCCGGTATATTTGCAAACGTGAAATGCTTACTATTAAGACTCCATCTCAGCCAATTCTAACCACCGTTCAGTCGCCACATCGATCGCGTGCTTGAGCTTTTCCACATGATCGTATAATTTCTGAACTTGGCTATAATTCCCCGGTGAGACATTCGCTAGGGTTTTCTCGGTTTCTTCTTTCTCAGCCTCTAACTCGGCAATTTTACCTTCCAACTGCTCAAATTCTTTTTTCTCCCAATTGGATAATCTACGCCGCTTGGTATTCTCTCCATCCTTGGGTGAAGCCGCACCATTATTTTGGACTTCGACATTTTTCGGCTTCTCCTTAGCGTTCGCAGCTTGTTGCTGTGCCTCTTCAGCCTTCTTATAGTCCAGATAAATCGAGTAATTACCTGGATATTGCCGGAGATTACCGCCTTCCTCAAAGGAAAATACTGTGTCGATGGTGCGATCGAGAAAGTAGCGATCGTGAGAAACTACAATCACACAACCGACAAAATCCTCTAAATAATCCTCTAATACTGCCAATGTCTGAACATCTAAATCATTTGTCGGTTCATCTAAAATCAAGACATTGGGCGCACTCATCAAAACCCGCAACAGAAATAAACGGCGTTTTTCACCACCCGAAAGTTTATTAATTGGGGCATACTGTTGATTACCAGGAAACAAAAACCGCTCCAACATTTGCGAAGCAGTAATTTGAGTCCCATCGGTAATTTTGATAAATTCTCCTTCTTCTTTGATGTAGTCAATCACGCGCTGATTTTCGTTTAAGGCTGTGAGCAATTCTTCCGAATGCTGGTCAAAATAACCGATATGAATTGTAGTCCCAATTTCTGCAACACCTGAATCTGGCTGAATCTGACCAGTGATAATATCCATTAAAGTGGATTTACCAGCACCATTCGCGCCGATAATGCCGATGCGGTCTTCTGGACTAAATTCGTAGGTGAAATTATTAATTAGGGTGCGCCCATTGTATGCCTTAGAAATGTTATTTAATTCAATAACCTTTTTGCCAATGCGACGACCAACTGTAGAAATATCAACTTTACCCTGAACTTCTTTAAATTCAGTATCCCGCAGAGCATGAGCGCGGTCAATTCTAGCTTTTTGCTTAGTACTTCTAGCTTTCGGCCCTTTTTTGAGCCATTCTAACTCGCGTCGCAATAAGCCTTGATGTTTTCGTTGACTACTGACGGCAGATTCTTCAGCTAAAGCTTTCTTTTCGAGGTAATATGAGTAGTTACCTGTATAGGTGTAAATGTCGCCTCGGTCAATTTCCACGATCCGATTGGTGACACGATCTAGAAAATAGCGATCGTGGGTGATCAGGAAAAGTGCGCCGCGATAGCGATTTAAATAACTTTGTAACCATTCTACAGAAAGAGCATCAAGATGGTTTGTTGGCTCATCCATAAGCAAAACATCGGGTTCTGCTAGCAATGCTGATGCTAAAGCAATGCGCTTGCGATAGCCTCCAGATAAAGTGCCTATCTTGGCATCAAAGTCAGAAATTCCTAATTTTGTGAGGATGATTTTAGCATTAGTTTCTAGTTCCCAAGCATCATTTGTATCCATCTTTTGCATCACCGCAGAAAGGCGAGACATCAGTTGGTTATCATCTGGATAGTGAGCTAATTTATCTGATAGTTCTTCATACTCACGCACCAAAGCTGTATGTTCACCACTGTCAGCAAAAACTTGCTCTAAAACTGTGTGATTTTCATCTAAATCTGGCTGCTGGGGTAAGTAGATGATTTTAGAACCGGAGTTAATTATAATTTGACCGCTATCAATGGATTCTAACCCGGCAATCATTTTTAATAGGGTTGATTTTCCTGAACCATTAGTACCAATTAAGCCAACTTTATCGGTAGCATCAAGGCTAAAGCTGGCATCTTTTAAAACTTCTTTGATGCCAAAGTCTTTTTTAACCGACTGGAGTGTAATAATACTCATAAAATCTAGTAATTTTTCATTGACCGTTAGTTAGTAGGTAAAGCACATACTCTACCTACATTCGCCGAATTCTATACAAATAAATCCAAAGGTAGATGTCCATACATTTCGTTGATTCCGTCTTCGTGGTAAGACTGACAAGATACTAATACTCCACGATGATGTCCAGCATAAGAATCAAGATAGCACAAGCCATTTTTACCGTTTAATTTGATATAAACTGGCCCTTCAGGTGTCAGCAAATTGTTTGGTGGTTCATAACCCAAAGCCAAAGAATAGGTCTTCATAGCCAGTATTCCTTCTTCTGCTGTATCGGCACAAATTCCTAAAATTTGATAATCAGCAAGTTTAGTTACCAAAATTAGGGCATCACGAATTACTTCTTTTTCTGATGGCTTGAGAATAGGCGCGATGTCTAGACAGTTAAATTTATTCAGTAATTTTTTCGCTTCTTCGGCGGTGAGATTGTGAGGATTGGAGGTTGACATAAACTTTGATTGATGAGCTTGTTGGTTTTTCTGTTGTGTTTGAGTTGGGACTAGCCCAACTTATACTATTTTGGATTTTAGATTTGAGATTGCAAATCGTCCAAGTATTGCAGAATTTGTCTGAAAGTCAGAGCAAATTCCATAATAGAGAGCTTGTTATCTAATGCCAACTCCTTATGGTTGATTTGGGACATTTCCCAGGTTGAATATGAAGGGTACACCGCTTTTTGAGTCTCCACCCATAACGAGGACTTTGGGCATTTGAGCGCCGCCACTTCTCCAAGCTTCAATTGCTTCTTTTTGTAAAACTAACTGTCCTCCTTGCGCTTTGAGTGTCTCTGCTAAAAGCCTTTGAGCTTCTGCCCTACCTTTGGCGCGATTCACATCTGCTTGTGCTTCTTGTTCTGCTTCCCGCGCTACATAAACGGCTCTTTGCGCCCGTTGTTCAGCAATTTGTTTTTCTTCCACTGCTCTGGCAAATTCTGGTGAGAATGCTAAATCAACTACGCTAGTATCTAACACAATTATCCCATATTTGTCTAAGCGATCGCCTAACGCTTGATCGAAGTCTTCTTTTAATTCACTTCTTTTAGTAATTGCTTCTTCTACTGTTCTTCTGGCGGCTGCAATTTTAAATGCTTCTTGCGTCTGAGGTGCAATTATTTTTGATACTATATTTGCTAAGGTTCCTTGTTTTCTTCTAACTTCAACTACCTTAATAGGATCGAGACGAAAGTTGATCGCAAATCTCGCAGATAAATTTTGCAAATCTTTTGTAGAACTCTCGGCTGGCACTTCAAATTTTTGAACAGTTAAATCATACACATCTATCACTGAGATAAAAGGCGGTTTCATGTGAATCCCTTCTAATAAAGCGCCATCTCTAGCTTTACCCAAGATGCTGATGACTCCTGCTTCCCCTGGGTTAATAATAATAAAGGAATTTAGTCCCAAAATCACTAGTGTTGCTAACACAATTCCTAAAACTGTGGTTTGCCAATTTCCTAATTGCTGATTTTTCAAATTCCTTTCTCCAATATGAATTTGTCATTTGTCATTGGTCATTTGTCATTGGTCATAATTATTCCCCTTCTCCCAATTCCCCATTCCCCATTCCCCATTGTCCATCCTTAGTGATGATATTAACCAATTAGAGCGGTTTCTGGATGGGGAAGCGAATGATATTATCCAAGTTTCCACAACTGTTTTAATTTATTGTTGCAAACATCAGGGATATGCAAAACACAGATATAGTTGTTATTGGTAGCGGTATTGGCGGTTTGAGTTGTGCTGCTCTTTTGGCACGATATGGCTTTGATGTGATAGTCTGCGAAAGCCACTCCATTGCTGGGGGCGCTGCTCATGGTTTTGAACGCAATGGTTTCAAGTTCGACTCTGGCCCGTCTCTCTATTCTGGACTATCTTACAGCCCCTCTGCTAACCCTTTGCGACAAGTGTTAGATGCAATTGGTTCTGAATTGCCATGCGTCACCTACGATACTTGGGGTTGTTGTCTACCAGAAGGTGATTTTGACACGGCGGTTGGTGCAGAGCAATTTTGTGAAGTGCTGATGAAATTCTGTGGTGATGATGCTGTTGCTGAATGGCGAGAACTCCAGCGCGTTATGGAACCATTTGCTAGGGCTGCAACTTCCATACCACCGGCCGCATTACGCTTTGATTTTGGTGCAGCTAGAACTGTGGGCCCCTTTGTGCCATCTCTGACAAAAAATGTGGCGAATATAATCAAGCTGACAGGCCCCTTCAGCCGGATTATGGATGGGGTTGTTAAAGACTCGTTTACCCGAAACTGGCTGAATTTGCTGTGTTTTCTCCTTTCTGGATTGCCCGCAGATGGTACTAGTGCCGCAGAGGTAGCATTTATGTTTGCAGACTGGTATCGCCCAGATGCAGTTCTGGAATATCCCATTGGTGGTAGTGGTGCTTTAGTTGACAGCCTTGTACAAGGGTTAGAGCGTCACGGTGGGAAGCTGATGCTAGGTGCTCATGTGGAAGAAGTGCTTGTAGAAGGTAATCGTGCGGTGGGTGTGCGTCTGCGCGATCGCTCCGAAATTCGCGCAAAACGAGCAGTGATTTCTAACGCCTCGGTTTGGGACACGCTGAAGCTCTTACCAGAAAAGGCAATACCCAAACAGTACCGCAGCAAACGACAAGCCACCCCTGAGTGTGATAGCTTTATGCACCTGCATTTAGGCATCGATGCTCAAGGATTACAGTCAAATTTGCGGTGTCATTACATCGTAGTTAATAACTGGGAATTAGGCGTAACAGCACCTCAAAATGTGGTGGTTATCTCCATCCCTTCAGTTCTTGATCCATCTTTAGCGCCAGCAGGTAAACACGTGATTCATGTTTATACACCTGGTAATGAGCCATACTCTATCTGGCAGGGAATGGATAGAAGGAGTCAAGAATATGCCGAACAAAAGCGATCGCGTTCAGAAGTAATGTGGCAAGCTTTAGAGCGGATAATTCCAGATATTCGCTCTCGTTGCGAAGTCACACTTGTCGGTACACCTCTAACTCACGAGCGTTATCTCCGCCGTCACCAAGGTTCTTACGGCCCAGCAATTCAGGCTGGAAGTGGGATGTTTCCTGGCCCCAGCACACCCCTACCAGGATTGATGTGCTGTGGCGACTCAACATTTCCCGGTATTGGTTTACCAGCAGTCGCCGCTAGTGGGCTGATTGCTGCCAATACCCTTGCGCCAGTTAATAAGCATTTAGCTATGCTTCAGGATATCAAGTGTATTTAATTTTATAAAATCTAGTTGCCAAGAGAGCCGCACCCACTGCCAAAACTGCTAGTACACTATCAGGTTCGGGTACGGCAGCAACTTGAGCATCAATTCGTGCAGTTCCAGCAAACAAACCTGTCAATTCAGGTTTTTGCAGTATTTTTGCAAACTCTGGAGAAACCAGCAATTTAACATCAGGAATGGTTAAATTTTGACCATCAAATACCGCAGGTTCTGGAATACTCAAATCAAACAAAATCGTATCTAAAGAAAAAGTGTCTCTTAAAACAAATCCGCTAGCATCTTGAACGGTACGTCCTGGAGCAAAACCAATTGAAAAATCACCAACAGTAATTTGATTATTAAAGGTAACAGTACCAGTATGTTCGATTGTCCCTGATAGCGGAGTAAAGCCGCCCTCGTCGCTAAAGGTAAAGTTAGTAGCTGAATCGATGTCAAAGCCGACTAAATAATTGCTGGGAATTGGTGAAATTGTATTATTGTTGCCTGTCAAGGTTAGCCCGATACTTTTAAGAATATCTTCGTGATCGCGATCGATGCTGGTGACTCCTGATATCACTTTAAAAGTTGCAGCATCTACCTGCATGGGTGCAATTGACATAAAAGCTGCGATCGTACAACCAACAACCCCTGTAAACTGAGAAAAACGCATATATATTCCTGATGATATTTATACTTTATTTTATCGAAAAAACTCTCTTGTTTAATCTAAAAACTTAAGAATTACTGTTAAAAAACTACACTCAAAGTATAAAAACATAGTTTTTGAAAGTTTATATCAAGTTAATACGTACATTTAAGTTTTATAGTTACAAATACAAATTTAATTAGATGGGTAAAAATAAATATCACTGCTCATAATATGTCAGGAGGTATGAGGTATAAGCCATTAGACATAAAACACGAGAAAAATATAGTTACGTTTAATTATGTCGAATGAATTCCAAAACCTCGTTTCCAGCCGAGGCTGGAAATGCTAATCATTGCAGTTCTGCCGCAAGTCTTGAAGCGGAGCATTACATTAAGCATTCCCAGTCGGAGACTAAGAACGAGATAATTCTGTATAGCTTTCATGTTAATTTGAAACCAATAAACTCAGTGGCTCTTGCAAAACAGATAGTTTAATTTATTTTTGCTGACCTACCTACTGCTTCACAAGCTTGTTCTAATCCACCAGCTTATTTTCTCTAAATTAGAATCTATTTCCTGCCAAAAGCTTGCTGATGAGTCTGCTTCTCTTGTTACTGTAAATATTTTATCTATAACGTCAAAGTTTTTTTGGATTACCTGCTTATCTAATTTAGGAATATCTAATTTAAGATATTTCAGACGGTTGGGTAGCTCTACCTTCTCTTTTGCTGGCAAGTTAGTAATCTGTTCAACTTGTTCTAGAATTTTGTCTATTGATACAATTACTTCTTCAATACTCGGCTTTTTAGTTTGTAATTGTAAATCTTTTTCTTCAAAGTTTTCTTCTTGATTACCTAACTTCACTATTACTATTTTCACAAAGAAAATATTGTAATCAACTCCACTAACTTCCCCTACTTGATTATGATATTTTCCAATTTTATTAATAATTACTATGTCACCTTTCTCAATTTTGTCTTTCATAATTACTACAGCCTATAAATTAAATTGCTAAATAATCTCCTCTACAGAAAATACTACTCTAAAGCCACAAACTCTTAGCCCACCGTCTGACTCATTCCAGCTACGGCTGGCGCTGCGACACAGTTCGGCATTGAAACTCCAAGAACCACCACGTAGCACTCGGCGATTAATATCACCGCCAACTTCCCAGGCTGTTCCATCTGAGGGTGCATCGCTGTAATTGTTGTGCCACGAGTCAGCGCACCATTCCCAAACTAGCCCGTGCATATCGTATAATCCAAAGGCGTTGGCGACTTCAAAACTACCGACGTTAGTTGTTTCTCTACGAAATTTGCTTGTTGTTTCGATAGTGCAACTGACTAACTCAGAAGTAATGGTTTCGCCAAAGTGGAAGGATGTTGTAGTTCCAGCCCGACAAGCATATTCCCATTCAGCCTCACTCGGTAAACGATAGTCGCGTCCAGTTCTTTCTGATAGTCTGAGACAGAATTCTACAGCCTCATACCAAGATACATTTTCTACTGGTCTATCTAAACCTTTGAATTTTGACGGATTGGGATTTAAAGCTTGTTTGACTTTGGGTAAAGCTGCGACTACTCTCCACTGTGCTTGAGTTACGGGAAATTTCCCCATAAAAAACGGTTTGACGGTAACTTTATGTCGAGGACGTTCATCAGCATCTCCTTCACATTCCGGTGAACCCATCATGTAAGTACCGCCAGGAATAGATACCATTTCTAAGGTGACAGATTTACCCAATTCTTCGGCAAAGAAGTTGGCATTACCACTCATGCGGTTTACTTCTCTACCACCTGTGTCTACTGTCACTACGTCAAATTCAAAGGTTTCTAAGGGAGGTAATGGTACTATTACTTTCTGTGGTAACGGCGGTAATATAGGTTGAGACATCGAAACAATTTTCAGGGCAACCGGTTCAATGTTCGATGTTGCAAATTTCAAATCGTTGATAACTTCTACTGCTGTTTGATATCTTTCACTGGGTAGATGTTTTAGTAATTTTTCTAAAATTCTCTCTAAGTCTTCGCTGATAGTAATACCTTTTTCTTGTAATCGTTCGCGCCACAACCATTTAGCATTCATGGCATCATAAATAGGGTCATTAACCTGTCCAGAAGCATCTTGCAAAGGCAAACATCGAGTTAAAAGACGCACACAAGTTACACCCAAAGCATACAAATCACTGCCGTGACAAGCAAATCCAGCCATTTGTTCAGTTGGGGCATAACCAAGGGTATAAATTACTGTAGCCTGTCTTCCTAAACTGGTTTGTGTTACTTGTTTAGCACCACCAAAGTCAATTAATACGGGTTTTTCATCACTTGCACGGCGGATAATATTTTCTGGTTTGATATCCCGATGAATGACGTTATGGGTATGAATAAATTCCAGTACTGGCAATAAATCAGCTAAAAGTTCCCAAACCTGTTTTTCACCATAGATTTGCTGCTGAACTTCTTGTAAGAGAGTTTTTCCTTGAATGAATTCTTGGACAAGATACAAACTAGCACCTTGCTCAAAATAAGCTAGTAATCTAGGAATTTGGGTATGATTTTCTCCCAGTTCATACAACCGAAAAGCCTCTTCTTTAAAAAATTCTGCTGCTTTGGTGCGTTGTCCGGTTCCCTGAAATTGAGGGAAAAATTGCTTGATGACGCAAGGCGCGTTTAGTCTGTCTACATCTTCTGTAGCATAGGTTCTACTAAATCCACCTTCACCTAAGAGTCTTAATACGCGGTAACGGCTTCTTAGAAGTTTGCCAAAGCTGCTTTGTCCGCAACTCACGCAAAATCTATTGCTATCAGAGTTGAATGGATTTGAGCAATTGGGATTTTGGCAGATTTGCATAATGAGGGGGAAAGAGCATTTTCTCCAAAGTTAGCCCCAATATTATCTAATTGAAAACAGTTATGTTGAGAAGCGAACACGAAGTTTATTCATGTGCTTAAACTTCTTTTAACATGAGAACAAGAAGATGAATAAATTTTATATATTTATTTATGTTGGGACGTTTTTAACTATGGGTAAATACAAATACATAAGTATGAAGAATGTAGAGGTGTTTACATTGCAACGTCTCTTTGAATATAGCTTTTTTTGCCATCCAAAAAAGTTCATGGAGAACCAAGTTATCCATAATTTTGATTATTAATTACAAGTTTTATTTTTAGCTTTTATTTTCTCCAGAAGCGCGAATTAATTCAGCTATAAATGCAACGATCGCAGATACTGAAATCAACATGACGCTCAAAGCGTTAATATCAGGCTTGACTCCTGTTCTAATCCGGCTAAAAATTTCCATTGGTAGGGTGTTAGAACCGCTACCGGCAGTAAAGCTGGAAATCAGAAAGTCATCTAAGCTGAGGACAAAAGCCAAAAGACAACCAGCCAAAATACCAGGCATTAGTTGAGGTAATAATACTTGCATGAAAGCTTGGATTGGTGTAGCACCTAAATCTAGTGCTGCTTCTTCTAAGTGGGGATCTAAATTGGTAAGTCGGGAAGCAACTACAAGTCCGACATAAGCTAGACAAAACACGATATGCGCTGCAACTATCGTCCACAAACTCAAGGGTATGGCAAAGGCGGCTAAACAAACTAGGGTTGCCACTGCGATCGCAATATCGGGAATAATCAATGGTAAGTAAGCAACACCCCGATACAATTTCTTGCCAGGAAATTCGTAACGCGCTAACCCAACGGCCATCAAGGTTCCCAGCACGGCTGAAACCCCAACTGCACAACCAGCAACGATCATACTGTTTTGCAAGGCTGATAAAATGCGATCGTCGCTGAACAACTTGCGATACCAATCGAGAGTGAATCCTTGCCAAGTTGCGCTATAGGGCGACTGATTGAAGCTATAAAAGCTAAGTACCAGTATAGGTAGATACATGAACACAAATATTACTAGTGAGAAAACCGCCTGCCATGAGACACGCGGTTTTTTGAGAGATGGAGAGATATTCACGTTTATATATATGATTTTTATTGATAGCAATACAAAATATCATATTTAATGTAATAAGTCAATGATTTAACTCTGTTTTCTCCCTTTGGACTACTAGGGAATCTAACTCATGGAGGTAGAAAAATTAAATTATCGTGACTTCTTATTGCCTTTAAATAAGGTTAATAGGAACAGAATTGATTGTTACCTTGAAAAACTTGGATAGAACTTCTAACAAAATTGCTGTTTTTGATTTCAAAATACCTAATTTATCAAAATCTGTCTTTTGGACGGCTACAGTTTATCTTTTAGAGTACGGAAAGCCGCCCAAAGAGTACCTACAGGTTTTATTATTTAATTAATATTTGTAAATTCGAGAATTGATCAGCGAAATTGGATATTTATCGCCTAATATCACTATTAAAAGTGAGTCTTATCAATTTTATAAAATTATTATTCATCAAAAAATCTATATTAAAAATTACACTAAACAACCAAAAATTAAGATATCGGAATAAATTTACCTCTTTAGGAGTGGGTAATTTCCGTACTAAGATAGACAAGGACTATAAAAGAAAGAGCATAAGATTTAAAGGAAATTGTTAATAAATTTAGTATCTGAAGTTACTTTCTGATGCCAAGTCAATCAATTACAAGCACTATGACAACAGAAATAAAAAACTTCTAATTCTAGCTTTATTTTTTAGGAGGTTTGTGATGAGAATTGCTCAAGTAGCTCCATTATGGGAAAGAGTTCCACCTCCAGCTTATGGTGGTATAGAGTTAGTAGTGGGGTTACTAACCGATGAATTAGTCCGACGCGGACACGAAGTAACTTTATTTGCATCGGGAGATTCTATCAGTCTGGCAAAACTTGTATCAGTTCATCCCCGTGCCCTCAGACTCGATAGCAGTATTAAAGATTACAGCGTTTATGAAATGCTGAATCTCGCTTCGGTGTATGAACGCGCAGAAGAGTTTGATATTATTCACTCACATATAGGATGTGGGGCACTGGCTTATACAAATCTCGTCACAACCCCTACGGTTCATACGTTGCACGGTATTTTTACCTCTGACAACGAAAAGATGTTTAGTTTTGGTAAAAAACAACCCTACGTCAGTATTTCTGATGCACAACGAGAACCAAGGTTAGGGTTGAACTATCTAGCAACGGTCTACAACGGAATTGATGTCAGCAGTTATAATTTTCACGCCCAACCAGAAGATCCGCCTTACTTAGCGTTTTTGGGTCGGATGTCTCCTGAAAAGGGAGCGCATTTAGCAATAGAAATTGCAAAACAAGCAGGTTGGTGCTTGAAAATGGCAGGTAAGGTAGATGTTGTTGATGTGGAATATTTTGAGAAGGAAATCAAACCGCACATTGACGGAGAGCAAATTCAGTACTTGGGTGAAGCTAATCATGCTCAAAAAAATGCTCTCATGGGAGGTGCAGTAGCAACTTTATTCCCCATCACTTGGCGGGAACCCTTTGGATTAGTGATGGTTGAGTCAATGGCTTCGGGTACGCCAGTGATTGCGATGAACTTGGGGTCTACTCAAGAGGTAATTTCCCACGGTAAGACGGGTTTCCTCTGCAATAATATTCAAGAGTCCATCAGTGCTATCGATCGGGTAATAGAGTTAGACCGTTATACTTGCCGTCAGTATGTCGAAAACAGTTTCAGCGTTGAGAAAATGACTGATGGCTATGAGGCAGTTTATCAAAAAATAATCGCAGAACGATTTTCTCAAAATGGGCATTCACGCAGTTTGGTTGGTTTAGCTAGCGATCGCATTTAATTTGTGTGCCTCAGAGGTTGTTTGAAAAGAAGTTGGCTGTGATTTTAGATACTCATTGATCCCCCCTAACCCCCCTTAAAAAGAGGGGGGAATCGGAGTCAAAGTCCCCCTTTTTAAGGGGGATTTAGGGGGATCTCATTTTTTAAACAGAGACTGCTACCAAATCACGCGATCGCGCCATTTTTCCAATGTCTTCGCTTTAACCCCTGGAACTCTTTCTAAGTCTTGTAAAGATGTAAATTCTTGCTGTTGACGGCTAAGAATTATCCGTTGTGCTAACTTCTTACCCGCGCCAGGGAGAGTTTCTAATTCTGCCAAATTTGCAGTGTTAATATTTATTTTTTTAATTGCTTGTAGTTCACTAGATGAAGAACTTTTTATCTGGGGACACCGTGTTTGCTCTAATTTAACTTTTTCTTGAATTGCTGGTGGTAAGCCGGGTTTAACTTTGGCATAAAGACGAGCAAATTCTCGCACATAATGAGCCGCAACTATGGGATTTTCAATTACTACAAGTGTCTCATCATTGCCATTATTGGCAGCATCTGACCAATTATGAGAACCCGTAATTACTGTTTGGCTATCTATTACACCAAATTTGTGATGCAATAAATCGCCTTTGGGTAACACAGGTACACCTACAGTAGTAATGGGATTTTGCCAAGGATGGTTATCAACTTCATATTTACATTTATTACTGAGAGCAACTCCCATCATATCTAAGGCTTCACTGTAGGGACGATAGGCAAATTGTGGTTCAATTAAAGCGCGAATTTGCACATTTTGTTGATGGCGAATTTCTAAGATATTGGCAAGTCGCTGATCGGAAAAGACAAATAAGGCCATGTCAACAGATTTGGTTGCTGAATCTAAAGTTTTACCAATTAAGCCATTACTACTGTTACTCCAAGATTGAGTTGGAGAAGTTGGCGAAAATTGCACAGTAATTGTGGTTTGATTTAATGTAATTTTTTTAGGCGATCGCATAGGTTTTTGCAAACCAAATCGACTATCTGGCTTACCTCCTGGCCCATCTCCCCACATAATATTAAACTCTTCTGTAAATAAAGATGCTAATTCTGGGCTGTCAATCTGCAATAAGTTATTGGCATTGCCTAAAGTATTGGAATTTGTAAAATCACCAGATGTATCACTTAGCGTAAAATTCGCTGAAGTGATAATTACAATGCGATTATCTACAATCACAAATTTATGGTGCATCAAGCTGCTACCTGCTGAACCATCTGCTCGATCGTCTATCCAGGGAATTTTAGCATTCTGCAAAATTATTAAAGCATCTCTTTGATTGATTTCTGCTGGGCTGAGTTGATTATCTTGGTTAATATCGATAAATTTGCGAAATTCGTTGTAGCGTTCCTGTTCTCTTTTATCTAACTTACTTACTTCAGCAGATGTTAAACTACTCCAAGGTCTGCTGTAGGTATTTTCTAAAATTATCCTGACTTTTACCCCAGCTTTTTGTCTCTCAACCAGTGCTTGGGCAACTTTGGGTAAACGTAATTCTTGCACCGCCACATCGATCGTAGATTTAGCGTGCATAATAGCATTGACAATTTCTTTTTCTAAATCATCCCCCAAGCGAGTTTGCTGACGGTAAGCTTCTTTGTATTCTGAAGACTCAGAATGGTTAAAGTAAACTTGAACTAAAGGGTCTTGTGGTAGAGGTGCTGGACGCTGATTGAAAGACTGGACTCGTTGACAACCAGTGAGGGAGAATATTAGTAAAAAGATATATGAAAAATATCTTTGTCTAGAGATAAGTTGCACTGTAATCTGTTAAAAGTGGATTGGGAGTGGACAGATTTATCATTCCCAAAATTTTGTATTCTAAATTAATTAGAAAAATAACTTTCCAAACAAAGGGAAAAATCCACTCCTAGAAGCAGAATTACAAAGATTTTTTTCAGGATTTATCCAGGTAAACTGCATCTTCTGAAAAGATCGCCAGCCTATTACCAAAGTGTGTTCTCACCATTATCGGCTATATGCAAATTTATCTAGATTACAGCGCTACTACTCCCACACGAAAAGAAGCGATCGCAGTTATGCAAACAATCCTGACTCAACAGTGGGGCAATCCCTCCAGCTTACATGAGTGGGGACAACGGGCGGCAACGGTTGTAGAACAAGCCAGAGTTCAAGTTGCTGGTTTAATTAACGCTGCTAGTCCTGAATCGATCGTTTTTACCTCCGGCGGCACTGAAGCAGATAATTTAGCGATTATGGGTGTGGCTCGGTTGTATGCTGTTCCTCAACATCTAATTATTTCCAGCGTCGAGCATTCCGCAATTTCAGAAACAGTAAAGTTGCTAGAAATGTGGGGTTGGGAAGTTACGCGCTTGTCTGTAGATGTTAAAGGTAGAGTCAATCCCCTAGATTTAAAGGCGGCGTTGCGACATAACACAGTTTTGGTTTCCATAATTTACGGTCAAAGTGAAGTTGGGACTGTGCAACCGATCGCAGCATTGGGTAAAATTGTGCGATCGCATGGTGCTTTGTTCCATACAGATGCGGTGCAAGCTGCGGGACGTTTATCTATAGATGTGCAACAACTTGCAGTAGACTTAGTTAGCCTTTCTAGTCATAAAATCTATGGCCCCCAAGGTGCGGGGGCGCTGTATGTGCGTCCTGGTGTGGATTTGATGCCGTTACTAAGTGGTGGTGGGCAAGAAATGGGACTGCGTTCTGGTACGCAAGCAGTACCGATAATAGCGGGGTTTGGTGTAGCAGCAGAATTAGCAGCGCAAGAATTGGCTACAGAAACACCACGATTAATTGAGTTACGCGATCGCGCCTTTGCCCAATTAGCTGAGATTCCTGGTTTAATTCCTACAGGGGATGCTTGCGATCGTTTACCTCACCATGTGAGTATGTGCTTAGAAAACGCCGACGGGAAAAAACTTAGCGGTAAAGCCTTGGTACGACAGCTAAACCTTGCTGGCATCGGCATCAGTGCTGGTGCTGCCTGTCACAGTGGCAAACTTAGCCCTAGCCCAATATTGTTAGCGATGGGTTATTCCGAAAAAGCCGCCTTGGGGGGAATTCGCATCACATTGGGGCGTGATACCACTGAAGCTGATATAGATTGGACAGTGATGGTGTTGAAGCAAATTTTGCAAAGGCTGACACCAGATTTATCTTTAGTTAAGCGTTAAATTATTGGCAACGCTACTAAGTTAATAGTTAAATTAAACGCGATAAATGACGTACCTCTGGAAACAGTTAAGGTTCCTGAATCGTTCCAATTGGACAAGGTATATTTAGAAAATATTGCTTATTGAGTATATTTCTAAATAATTTTAGTGTCTATCACTACAAAAATATCCCAAAACGGGATAAAATAACACATAGTCAAGTTTCAGAGCCACACAAAGCAATAAATGAGTCTATCTAACCCAGAACCGATTTCCCCCAAGACTTTAAAAGGCAAGGCTACCAGTACAGTTGGTAGGGGAAAAGTAGTCAACCTCAATACCAAATTAAATTTTTTTGAGTGGAATGATGAAAGTGTTTCTCTATATCTGGGTGATAGTCTCGAACATTACAACAATTGGGAGCAGCCTACAGTAATCGTTTCAGATGGAGCTTACGGTGTTCTTGGTTTTGAAGGAGACACTTCAGATCATATTGATTTACCTAATTGGTATGAGCCTCATATTGAAGCATGGTCAAAAGCAGCTATACCATGCACAACACTCTGGTTTTGGAATTCAGAAATTGGCTGGGCTGTTGTGCATCCAGTTTTAGAAAATTATGGTTGGCGTTATGTTAATTGTAATATTTGGAACAAAGGAAAAGGTCATATAGCAGGAAATGTTAATACAGAGAAAATTCGTAGATTCCCTGTAGTTACAGAAGTGTGTGTTCAATATGTAAGAGAAGTTAAAGTCAACAAACTCACCTTAAAAGAATGGTTGCTAAAAGAGTGGAAACGTTCTGGATTACTACTACGACGGGCAAACGATGCTTGTGGTGTAGCTAATGCAGCAACTAGGAAGTATTTCGATCAAGGACACTTATGGTATTTCCCTCCTCCAGAGATGTTTGAGAGGTTAGTGAACTATGCAAATGAGCATGGTAATCCAGAAGGAAGACCTTATTTTTCTTTGGACGGGAATGAATCTTTAACAAGGCAAGAATGGAGTAAGATGCGCTCTAAATTTAGATGTCCTCATGGTTTTACAAATGTTTGGGATCGTCAAGCTTTACGGGGCGATGAAAGAGTTAAGATTCCTTCTGGAAAAGCACTACATCTCAATCAGAAGCCTCTTGATTTGATGAGCGTTATTATTGAAGCATCAAGTGATGAGAGGGATGTTATATGGGAACCTTTCGGAGGACTATTCAGTGCATCTCTAGCAGCACATAAACTGGCACGGAAAGCTTACTCTTGCGAAATTGATCCAGATTATTTTTACTATGGAGTTCAAAGATTTAATCAAGAAGTTCATCAATACTCTCTTCTCTAATCTCTAGATAATCTTGTAGATATTTTTTTATGCTGTCTTCTCGACGGCTTGATAGAAGCTTATTCCATTGACCAACTGTAATACCAGAAACTTCAATATTATAGACACGCTGCTTAAATTTTTCAATACCTGGATGGACAATTCTATCCATCTTTGCAAAATTAGTATCCAGTCTGTATTTGTACCGGATCAACAGTTCACGCAGAAGATGCTGATATTCTCTAGTTGGTTGATATATTTTTCCTTCGACCCCCCATGAATCAACTATTTTTTGAGCTTCTAACAACTCTGCAACAGAACCTTGAAATTTATAACCGCTAGTGTTTGTTTGCTGTAAATTTGCTGTTCTTTGAGTTGTATCTTCTGGCTCCAAAACAAGATAATCTGGCGGATTATGATAATGTGTATCTCTAGCTAATGCTACTGACAAACCAGAGACAACACATACATCAAGAATACGAGGTTTGCCGTAGATAATTTTTTCAGGCAACCATGCCAGCATCGCAACATAAGTCTGATCGTACTTAAAATGATTTTGGCTATCTTTAAAGCGTGCTGTTATTTCTGTTGCTAAGGGAAACCATGCTTTAATCTCTAATCCTGGTGTCGGTTGAACTCTTCCCACAAAAATAGTATCTGGAAAGCCCGGATCTTGCCTCTGCCATTTCCCAAACTCAGAAAATTCATTTTGTTTATTCAAAAATTCAACTGTGTTAAATTCGATTAAATTTCCGAGTAAGGGTGAAAGCTTTGAGATAACTTTAGCCAAGTTTACTGCTGCATCTACAGTTACAGGCTTAGATATATTTAAAACGTCGAAAGTATGACCTGATAAGTTATCTAAATACTGAGATGCAAGCCTGATTACATCCTGTGTATTCATACCTCTTCCTCACAAGATGCTTCAGATATTCCTTGTTCAACTTTTCTGAGAAGATCGCAAGGATCTACACCGATTAAGCGAGTAACTAACAGAAACTCAATTACATCTAACCGCCGTTCACCGTTTTCATATTTGGCTACGAAAGATTGTGGCTTTTTCAAGGATTTAGCAAGCGTCTCTTGAGTCAGTTTTGCTTCCTTACGAGCCGCAATCATACAGCGACGGAATATTTCATAGTCCTGGCTGAAAACAAATTTCATTGTGCCTTGGCTTTAGCACTATGTATACATTGAACACAATAAACCCATTTTAGGATAATCCCAAAACAGGATATTAAAAGTTATCCCAGCTTCGGTATTGTTAAACGAGTTTTTCCCAAAAGGTAATATTTTGAGTCATAAAGGAGTTCAAGCATGACTTAATTTTTATGACTTTTGAGGCTTTTATTGAATGAATAAATTCATCATTGGGATTGGGATGTTCATTGGCTCTACGATTGGCAGCTACATCCCTGTATTGTGGGGTGGAAGTTTGCTATCGTTCACCTCAATCTTCTTTAGCGTTATCGGTGGGATTGCAGGGATTTTGCTTGCGTATCGCGTATCAAAATATCTAGGTTTTATCTGATCGGCGCTCTATGCGGTTATCGCTGAAAGTTTTAAACGAGTCTTTTTACAACAGGTAAAATTTTAAATGTGTCTTCTATGCGATCGCACTCTAAATTTGGAATGTAAAACAGCTTTGTGTTTACTCCCTCAATCATAGCCAATACTGGAACAATGGAAGTAATGCTAAAGCGACACAAAAAACTATGAGTGAACTTCCTAATACCCTTGAAGATGCGATCGCCCAATCTCGTACAGCCGTCCAAGCTGCCCTTGCAGATGGTTGTACTCGCATACAGGTTGAGTTCCTGTTTCCAGAAATCAAGTTTATGCCGGTGGCGGAACAATTTCTGCCACTGTTTATAGAATATGATTCCCGTTTGAAGATTTTCTTTGCTGACGCGGGGGCTGCGGCTTTAGCCCGCCGCAATTGGATAGATGCACCATTTCAAATTTTGGATATTGGTACGGGAAGGACTGCTTCCTTGCAAACAAAAATTCAGCCAGAGGATGAAATTTTCTTATTCATTGCCCCCACTTCCGTAGAAGTACCGCAGGTGGAAAAGCTATGTCAAGAAATAGGCGATCGCCCTGTAGTCTTTTTAAATCCCCGTTTAGAAGATTCTGGAACTGTGGGCATTGGTTATGCAGCAAGGCAAACTCGCCTGCGTTTCACTAATACCATTGAATCTTGTTATTACCTGCGCCCCATAGATGAGCAAAGCGCCCTATCTCGCTGCTATCCCGGACAGTGGGAAGTTTGGCTGGAAACCGACGGCGAATATCAAAGAATTGCTGAATTACCCACAAAACCATCGGGTGATGATTTGGATCAGATCCTTTTAAAAGGACAACCGCAAACAACAACGGACGCTGCACCTGCGAGAAAGCCCAATGTATTTAAGAGTTTACAACGGTTCTTAAAGGCGTTGAGTAGTTAGGAGAAAGCAGAGGTAGCAGGAGGAAACTCGCTCATCTGCTACCTCATTTTGAGTTTTTTATTTCTAAAACAGAAACTTGATATATTTTGCCAAAGAGACGCGATTAATCGCGTCTCTACAACAACTTTTTTAATTCGCTTGCAACGGTGCATTCAAGACTTTCTCGATGCGATCGCGTGTTTCTAATAAATGCGCTTTGGTGTATTCATCCTCAGAATTAACTCCCTTGAGTTTCTCATCTAGTTGTTTGAGTTTATACCAAGCCAGAGTCCGAGCATCTTCTGGGACATATTCTTTTCGCAACACCATATTAGTCAAAATGTCCAGGTATTGGCGCTGCAACCCTCGCCGTAAACTGGCAATCTTCATTGGTTTACCTTTTGGTTTGATTACTTCTGTCCAGATACCTGATTGCAAAGTGTCAAATAGTTCTGGTAGAGTCAGTGCATTTTCTGCCTTAGTTTTAAGTTCAATATCTTTGAGACGAGAGAGGCGATCGCCTGAGAGTAAATCTCGCAATACAGAACCCTGCATGAGTAGCACTAAGTCATGAATAGGAAAATCCAAACGACCAACTTGGGGAGAACTACCCCAATGTCGCCAACGGGAAGGTGCTAATTTATTCAGTAGTTCTGGTGAAAAGCTCAGAGCATCTTCTGCAAACAAATACTTTTGCAAGGTTTCTAAAGCTTGTCGTTGTTCTTTAACTGGTACTGCTTCAAATGGTAATCGCTTTTGCCCAACTCCAGAGGGGATTTCGCTAGGGTGAATGCGATAAAAAGACTGTCCGCCGATGTATTTAGTGGTGTAATATATTTGCTGAAAATAGTTACCCAATACTGTGCTAAAACGCTCGCTGACATCGCTGTAACTATCACCAGCTAATGGATAACGCTTATCGAGACGCTCCCACATCACCCGCGAATTATTCAACTGCCACTGAGAATAAAGCAGCACATTACCACTGTTATCCCAAGCATCAGCAGTTGGGTCAAGGTCATAGACATCTTCATCCGTAGAATAACTCAACTCTGGCTTATAGGATTGGGCGGCAATTTCTTCCAAAATTGGCTTTTCTGCTATGGGAGTTGATGTCTTAATTGGAATGTAGCCGTACTTAATCGCCCATTCATCATAAGGCCCTACCATACTAGGAAAATAATCTCCCTGTTTTGTCCCTTGAGGGGCAATATTTGGGGGGATGTAGTCCATTACGGAAGTTGTCAGACCTTTATTTTTGGTAATTTCCGTATTATTCATCTCCTCTGGTGCTAGCAGAGTACTACCACGAAAGTTATGACGTAAACCAAGAGTATGTCCAACTTCGTGAGCGATGATTAAACGTAAATATTGATTGATATATTCTTTCACCTGCTCTGGAGTGGCCATGGTATCTGGCAATAGTGACATCGCCAGGGAACCAAGGGCAAACTGGTTAGCAGCTTCCATCCCATAGCATAAATCGTACTCGCCTGCCATTTTAGATAAACGGTTCAACAACTCTTGTTGCCCTGGCATCTGCTTGGGTACAGCATTATTTTTGCCATCTAAACCATTGGCGCAAAGTAGACGATTTTGCATCAAAGCTGATAAGGTCGTCTGGCTTTGTGCTTGGCTGGGTTGGACAATTTTGCGATACTCATTCTTAAGCGCCCGGACAAAGCTGGCATCTACGAGAATGTCTGCATCTAAAATTTCTCCAGTCAACGGATTAACGCGGGATGGCCCCATTGCAAAATAACCATCGACTGTGTTGATCCAGCGAATTGTGTTGTAACGAATATCTGCTGGGTCCCATGTTGCATCATCTGGCATTTGGCGGACTTCAATTGCATCCTTGAATCCTGCTTTCAGAAAGGCTTTGTTCCACATTAGGATGCCTTCTTTCATCGCATCGCGGTACTCTAAGGGCACAGCGTTATCAATCCAGAAGACAATCGGTTTTTTGGGGCGAGAAATTAATGCTTTTGGGTCTTGTTTTTCTAAATCCCAGCGATTTATGTAACGGACAAAAGAATCGCCGCGATCGTCTTTGGATAAATCTTGGTAGGCGGTGATGAAATAGCCAATGCGATCGTCAGCAAGGCGCGGTCGATAATCTTTTTCAGGTAGCTGGGAGAGACTATAGTGGACGCGCAAGGTATAGCCACGGTTATCAGCTAGCGAACCGAAACTTGGTGTTTCACTGTCAGGGGTACCGCCACCAGAGAAATTTAAAACTGACTCAATTTCTAAGTTTTGCGGAAAAGCTTTAGCAGTACCAAAATAGGACTGATCTGTGGTTGCTGGGACTCCTAAACTTGCGGATAATCCGCCTAAATCTGTCAGTAATAAATCGCCCAAATCGATGAGAAGAGTTTTGCGTTGGGGATGAATGCTTTTTATGGAAATGCTGTAGAGTACAGAATCACTAAAAGACCGAGCTAGCGATCGCACTTGAGGATCTCCCTCACGAGTGCGAAAATTGACATTACGGATGACAAAGTTTAATTTATCATCTACCCGTTGGAAATAAAACAAAAAATCTTGTAGAGGCATACCACTGTAAATACCCCGTTCACCAATGCCCGATTCTAGGGTTGCCGTAGCGAGGTAATTTTTATTAAGTTGCTCTGGCTTAATTTCTAGATAAATTTTATTCTTTTCTTTATTGCGATAAAGAGTGAACAGCCCCCCTGACTTTTGGGTGTCTTTCACTACTTCATCAAAAACCTCTAAATCATCCTTTGCTGCTGGTGTTTTGGCAGGCTTAGGCTTTTCTGCGGGTTTTGCAACTTGCAAAAATGGTTGCTGTCCTGCTTTTTTAGAATCTTTTACTACCCAAATAAACGGTTGAGGCTGTACGTGTTTATTTTGATTAACCACCCACACTTGCCCTGACGGTAGCCTCTGTCTCTGAGAAATATTGATACTATTTAGCGATAATGCTGAGATTTTAGTTGAAGAAGTTTCTGCCGTTAACTGATTATTGGCTGTAACTACGCCTTTTACAACCGCCACAGCCTTATGGTTCGCTGAAAACTCTGGAGCAATTCCATTGACAAATGGTGATTTGGCGTTAGCTGTTGTTATTCCTAAAAATAAACCATGTAACAAAATCATATAAAAAGTTAATCTGTTGTTCATCGCATCAATCCCCCAATAACGATTCGGTAGTTAATTTTTAACTTTTGCAAAGTTATGTAGCCTGTTTTTTGCTGATTCTTTTAGCTGCTTTATCTAAAGCAGTAAAGTTTAGACTTCAATTTTAGTTGCCATTTTTCCGCAATGTTCACGCTGTTGTACAGATGGATTTTTCCTAACAATTGCGTCTATTACGATGAGTAAGTATTATTTTTACATCAGACTAGTAAATATCTGGGGAAAAAAGTATAACAAATAAACCAAAATCGGAAAATTACTTGATTTTTGAAAGAATTTTTCCGATCACACTTATTTACATCAAGAGAAGAAGCTTGACGTGACTAAGGGTTAGCGAGAAGCCACCCTTCAAAAACGCCGTCAGTGTAGCCCATCATAGATATCGACAACGCATGATATTTTTCGTGTAGTATTTATTGATACTATTTATTTTTCGCAATGATAAGCAAAGTAACAAAGAAAAAATTTTAGTTCCAGATTATCAAAACAGTAATTTAAATGTAACAACGGACACAGAAATGTCAACATATTTATCTCAAGTTTGGCAACTGCTGAGAAATTATGTGAGGGATATAAGCTTACAAGAGATGCCAAAGACTACATCGGTGGAAACTAAAGTCGGTTTATCTCAAGGAAAAAGTATTAAAGTAAACAAAAGCGTTAAATTTGCTCAAGGTAATTTACAGGAAGATTTATGGTTTCAAAGACTGCAAGAAAGCTTAGAAAAATGGACAATATCAAATAGCAGTTTGACTTCTAAGATAGGCGATCGCATATCGGGCCCGCTAGCATCAGAGTTATGCTTAAGAGTGTGCGATCGCCAGATGCATGAAGAGATTTATGATTTACTAGGCAATGGAGCGCTGAAATCAGAAATAGTCAACCAAATAATAGAATTGGTTGTGACTAGTCAAAAGATTGACCCAGAAGTGCTTTTCTGGCGGCTAGAAGATTTTTATCGTCGCTGGTGTCAGGGAGAATTTATTGATGCTACACCAGATGATAACCTGCCTCAGAAAACAAAATTAAAGCTAGCAACTCAAAATATTGCGATCGGGCTGAGACAGGTAGACATCTATACAGGATTGAACGTACTGATTTTACTGTTAGAGTTACACCGCTACGCTCAAGAGCAAGATGAACTCAAAGAAAAAATTACCTTCTATCCATCAGCCCAACCAGATACAGACAATTTTTTCACATCCCAACTGCTGCGGATCATTAACTATAGCGATGCCCTAGACATTGGCAACTTTAGCAGTATAGTTGGGCAATTCCTCAAAGGTGGTAACTTTCGTAGTGCTTACTTGGGCGATGCCAACCTCACCGGGGCAGACTTTAGCGGTGCTGACCTCAGCCTTGCTTATCTCGGCGATGCCAACTTAACTGGCGTAAACTTCATAGATGCTAACCTTAGCGGTGCCAACTTCGGCGATGCCAACCTCAGTGGGGCTAACCTAAGTGGTGCTAACCTAAGTGGTGCTGACCTCAGCAGCACTAACCTCAGTGGTGCTAACCTTAGCTGTGCCAACCTTAGCCGCGCTGACTTGAATCGCGCCGACCTTAGCAGTACCAACCTCAGCCGCGCCGACCTCAGCCGCGCCGACCTCAGCCGCGCTGACCTCAGCAGCACTAACCTGAATCGCGCCGACCTCAGCAACGCCATCCTTTTTGGTGCGAATTTAAGTGAAGCCAACCTCAGCAATGTCAACCTTAACCATGCTGACCTCTGCCGCGCTGACCTCAGTGGTGCTGATTTGAGTCATGCCATCCTCAACGGTACTAACCTCAGCGACACAATTCTTTTCAGCACCAATCTTAGTGATGCCATCCTCATGGCTGCTGACCTTAGCTATGCCAAACTTAATGGTGCCAAACTAAACAATGCCAGACTTAACGGTGCAATGTTCTTAGGCGCAGACCTTAGCGGTGTAGACCTGAGTCGGGTAAGCCTCAACGAAGCCGACCTCAGTGGGGTAATTCTCAGCGAAGCCGACCTCAGTGGTGCCGATCTCACCGACGCGATCCTTTTCGGTACAGACTTCAGCTATGCCAACCTTAACAGCGCTAACCTCAGTGGCAGTAACCTGAGTGGTGCAATCCTCAATGGCGCGAATCTCAGCCACAGTAACCTAAGTTACGCCATTCTCAGTGGTGCAGACCTCAGTGATGCCAACATGGAAAAAATGACTTGGGGTAAAAAACAGCAATGGGAAGGTGTGCGGGGATTAAAGACAGCAGTTAATGTCCCGGAGGCATTGAAAGAAGAATTGGGGTTGAACTGAGGGAACGTGGTGATATCTTTATCCTTGATTTCTCACAAGTGAGAAATCAAGGAGTGTGGGAGGTGTGGGAGGTGTGGGAGGTGTGGGAGGTGTGGGAGGTGTGGGAGGTGTGGGAGGTGTGGGAGGTGTGGGAGGTGTGGGAGGATGGGGAAGAAATCTTACCCCCCACACTCCCCACACTGCTCTTCTCCCCACACTGCTCTTCTCCCCACACTGCTCTTCTCCCCACACTCCCCTGCCTACAGTATCGTGAGAAATCCGGGTTTATTTATGTCCTTTGCGTCCTCAGCATCTCTGTCGTTTTTAAATTATTCAGATGCTACGGGATATTGATATTCAGGGGGCTATTATTCCGCTTGCTAGAGTGTAAGTCATTCACGTAGAATATAATGCCATTGTTGCGGCAGTTCTCATGACTTCATCTGCGTCGTTTGACACATTAGAGTCTTTACAGGCGGATATCGCTGAATTGGTCGTTCGTCTACCGACATTAAAAAATCGGCAATTTATTCAGCAAGCACTTGCTACTATTGTTCGTCTTGCTGATACCGAAATTGAGCGTCTCGATTGGAAAATATTGTCGGCTGCGTTAGCAGATATGGAGCGAGGTTTCCAGCTTTTTTATGATTACCGACACGTTCGCAAAGTCACCATCTTCGGTTCTGCTCGTCTAGCGCCAGATACGCCAGAGTATCAAATGGCCCTTGAGTTTGCTCGCGCTGTTTCTCAATTAGGATTTATGGTGATGACCGGCGGTGGCGGTGGAATCATGCAGGCGGGTCACGAAGGTGCTGGACGAGAAAATTCCTTTGGATTAAATATTCAATTACCCTTTGAACAAGAAGCAAACCCTTTTATAGAGGGCGATCCCAAGCTAATTATTTTCAAATATTTCTTTACTCGTAAGCTTTTTCTCCTCAAAGAAAGTGATGCTGTAGCCTTATTTCCGGGAGGCTTTGGCACTCAAGATGAAGCTTTTGAATGTATGACATTAAGCCAGAATGGTAAGTTTGGCCCAGTACCTCTAGTTTTAATTGACCATCCTGGTGGTGATTACTGGCGGTCTTGGAGCGAATATATTGATAAGCAATTAGTCCAAAATGGTCTTGTCAGTCCTGAAGACCCTAGCCTTTACACGGTGACAGACAACCTGGATGTGGCTTGTGACGCTATTACTCGTTTTTACCAGGTTTATCATTCCTGTCGATATGTAGGTGAGCAATTAGTCATCCGTCTGAAGACAGATATATCAGACTATCTTGTAGAGCAACTCAATGCTGATTTCAGTGACATTATTGTTAAAGGACGGATTGAAAAAACTCAGGCATTACCTCAAGAAGCACAAGATGAAACGGTTGAACTACCCCGGCTCATTTTGTACTTCAATCAACGCGACTTGGGGCGTTTGTATCAGATGATTGCCACAATTAACCAAATGGGTAATGTTTCATCAGAAGATGCAGCACACCCAGAAAGAAAGTAGAGTTTAGGGGTGGATTTCTCCACCCGTATCCCAATATTTTTGACAGCCTTCACAGGCTTATTGCCAGTTTAATATCTTTGGGATCGCTAAAGATTTGACTCTATGAGAGCGACATAATAACGCAGGTGATCGCAACAAACTTCTCACCACTCCAATGTCCTTTTTTCAGTTTATCTCAGGCTAGATAGACGAAAAAAATGTTGGATGATTTTGATGTCTTCATAATTTAACTTACTGATATGTCTGCTTTAGGATGACTTTGAAAGAGGTATTGAAGAGAAATTTCCAATGTATCTAAATTATTATCAATTTTTTAATAAAAAGTGATGAAATATGAAGAGTCAATTCGCTTTGCCTCCTTTATACTGGCTTTCAAGAGACGTGGCTTTTAGAGTCAGTGTTTTTTTGTAAAAAGTATAACGAAAATCATGTGATTCACCTTACTTTCAGATGTCTAATGCACTAGTTATTGTGACTCAATGCTGATCTGCATAAAAAAGCGTGTATATTAGCACAGGAAATAATATAGAACATCCTAAACACATATAGAGGAATAAAATATGCTGGAATTATTGGGTTCAGGTTTGGTGTCACTCTGGCTGGAAATGGCCGGGGTACAAATCAAGCCTCTAGATGCCTTAGATGCTTTAACTTGGCAAAGTAGCCCTGGTTTAGTTCTTGCCCCCGATCCCAATCCAACTGGGGCAACTACGGTGCAGGAATATCTGAAAAAGCTCATCACATCAAAAGTGGTGGCGCAAAATCTGGCTGAAAGTCAAGGCATTTGGATGCAGTCGGGCCCAATGCTGATGGCAAATCACCAAGGTACGACACCTCTCCCTGCTGCCTCTTTAACCAAAATTGCCACTTCACTAGTTGCTTTGAAAACTTGGGGCCCAGATTACCAATTTGATACTTTGGTGAGTATCACTGGGCCAGTGGTAAATGGAGTTGTGCAGGGCGATTTGGTGATTACAGGCGGTGGCGATCCTTTGTTTGTTTGGGAAGAAGCGATCGCTCTTGGTAATACTCTCAATCAAATGGGCATCAAGCAGGTAAAGGGAAATTTAATCATTAATGGCACTTTTGCCATGAATTTCCAACGGCAGCCGATGCTGGCAGGTATGATGCTCAAGCAAACACTAAATCGTGCAACTTGGGGCCGCCCCGCTATTTATACACACTCCATCATGGCTAAGGGAACGCCCAAGCCTCAAGTAGTCATTTCGGGTACGGTGAAAGTTGAGGCACAACCAAACCCCCAACAAACTTTGTTACTGCGTCATCGCTCGTTACCCTTGAAGCAACTAATCAAGGAAATGAATGTTTACAGTAACAACGATATGGCAGAGATGCTAGCAGATTCAGTGGGAGGAGCAGCTGTAGTCCAATCCACTGCTGCTAACCTTGCGAGGGTGCCACAAGTGGAAATTCAGTTAATCAATGGTTCTGGACTAGGCCCCGAAAATCGCATTTCCCCCAGGGCTGTTTGTGCGATGTTTATGGCCATTCAAAGTGAGGCATCTGCCCATCAGCTAAATCTGAGTGACTTGTTCCCCATGTCTGGGTTTGATCACCGAGGAACAGTACACAGCAGACACATTCCCCTTGCTACTGTGATCAAAACTGGCACTCTTAGAGATGTGAGTGCTTTAGCAGGAGTTATGCCCACACGCGATCGCGGTTTGGTTTGGTTTGCTATTATCAATCGTGGTACAAATGTTTGGGGTTTGCGGACTGGACAAGACCAACTACTGCAAAGTGTTGTAAAACAGTTACAACTACCTTTAACCGTTCCTACTGCTCTCATTCCCCACTCAGCAATCAACTCTTTACCCCAGCTAGGTGCAATCAGTCGGAATGAAATTTTATTCAAAAGTTAGTTCATCATCCGATCGGGTTTTGAACCAAAAGTGAGTATGGGTGTCCCACATCTCCTTTTATCAGTGTCACTACTTTGAAACTTCTAGTTTTATTAGCAATCCAAAAGTTTTATTGATGGGTAAAAACCGAACTTGTAAAGGGTGAATGTCCATAATAGCTTTTGGGTTAAATTTTCCATTAACTTGATTATAGGTAAATCGTAAAATGCCATAACCACACTATTCCCGAATTTCTCACGTATTGTGTGGTTCGGGTGGAGAGTGTGGGAGGTGTGGGAGGCAATGCAGCGTTCATTGATGTGCAGTTATTCAATTCCTCCTCTTTCTCCCCACACTCCCCACACTCACGCTCATTTCTCACTTGTGAGAAATCCAGGAATTGGGAAGGCAGGCGAAACCTGAAGTAAAAATAACTGTAAATAGATTTGTCACGACTAAGCAACAATTAAGCTTATAAATTAGGTTGTGATTATGCGATTTCCCAAATTACCCAGATCCATACGTCAACTCAGTAGTTATGTTTTAGCGATCGCGCTCGGAGTTGTGCTAACGGTTAGCACATTGCAGGTGTTGCCCTCCCAAGCCGAACCCGCACCCCCAATAACAGATGCAGATACTTCACAACTGATTGCCCAACGACAATCACCAGCCACAGGTGCGATCGGTAGTAGTAGCTTTGTCACCGCAGCAGTGAATCGTGTCGGTTCAGCAGTTGTTCGCATTGATACTGAGCGAACAATTACTCGTCGCGTTGATCCATTTATGGAAGACCCATTTTTCCGTCGGTTTTTTGGTGACGGTTTCTCTCAACAAATGCCGCCTTCTGAGCAGTTACGCGGTTTAGGCTCAGGTTTCATTATTGACAAGAGCGGCTTAGTTATGACTAACGCTCATGTGGTCGATAAGGCTGACAAGGTAACAGTCCGACTCAAAGATGGCCGCACCTTTGAAGGGAAAGTTCAAGGCATTGATGAAGTTACAGATTTGGCAGTAGTCAAGATTAACGCTGGTAACGATTTACCAGTTGCACCCTTGGGTTCTTCCACTAATGTCCAAGTCGGAGATTGGGCGATCGCAGTTGGTAATCCTTTAGGATTTGATAACACCGTTACTTTGGGAATTGTCAGTACGCTCAAACGTTCCAGTGCCCAAGTTGGCATTAGCGACAAACGCTTAGACTTCATTCAAACTGATGCCGCTATTAACCCAGGTAACTCTGGCGGGCCGCTATTAAATGGCCAAGGTGAAGTAATTGGCATTAACACAGCAATTCGTCCCGACGCGATGGGTATTGGGTTTGCCATTCCTATTGATAAAGCGAAAGCGATCGCAGCGCAACTGCAACGTGATGGCAAAGTTGCTCACCCCTATTTAGGCGTGCAAATGCTAACTTTAACACCCGATCTTGCCAAGCAAAATAACACCGATCCCAACTCTCCGATTCAAATACCAGAAATTAATGGTGTTTTTGTCATGCGAGTTGTTCCCAATTCTCCAGCTGCATCTGCCGGTATCCGGCGCGGGGATGTAATTCTGCAAGTTGATGGTAAAGCTATTACCAGCGCTGAACAATTGCAGAACGTTGTGGAAGACAGTCGTCTTGGTCAAGTATTACAGGTGAAAGTGCAACGGGGCAATCAGACACAGCAGCTTTCAATCCGTACAGCCGAGTTGCAAAATGCTTCGTAGGAGCAATAGTTAAAAGGGCGGTTATAAACCGCGTCTACACAAACAAAACCCACCTCCGTGGGTTTAAAGCCTTAATTTTTTCTTAGTCCGCGGAGGCGGACTTTGCCTGTGTAGCCAAGCCATTGCGTTGGGCGGCTCTGCCGACTTGTTCGCGCAGCGTCTCCGACAGGAGAAGCAAGTGGCGCGCGAATTCCATTCGCTTAAAGCTTACCAACAGCTAAAACTAGACCTTCATGGGCTAATACTGCTTCAGGAAAGGCAGATTTAATATCGACTTGAACCCTATCAAGAAAATCATCATGGTCATCTGGGTGATGATGAGAAATAGCTAGCCGTTGCACACCAGCATTCAAAGCTGCATTCACCGCAGCTTGCCAGAGTAAATCAGCAGAGTCATGGTTGTGAGACGTAGGGGGAGTGTAAGTGGCATTGGCAATCAGCAAATCAACGCCTTTAATAAACTCTAAAATCCGCTCTCGCTCTACTTGATCGGCATTTTGGTGCAAATCCGTGACGTAGGCAACACTATAATCTTGCCAACTAACTCGGTAGCCAACTGAGCGCTGAGTTTGATTGATTAATGCGGTTGTAATGATGACATCATCTAGCTTTACATCACTGTCTGGAGTCAGATTGTAAAACTGCAACTCCGACTGCATTACCTGTAAAGGATAAGGAAAGTGGGGCTGGAGCATCTGATCGTACAGACATTGTTTGATTGAGGCACTATTTGAGGCAGCTGTGCCGTAAATATGAAAGCAATTTTCTCCAATAAATGCAGGAGCAAAAAAGGGAAACCCTTGAATTCGGTTTGATTGGCAGTTGGTAAAAAATAAATGGGCTTGTATTGGCTGTTGTAGTTCTTGCCAAGTTTTACCCAATATGCGTAAACCAGTGCCACCATCAAAAATCAAGCGTTTTCCACCTACAGCCATTTCTACACAAGCAGTATTACCACCATAGCGGTTGGTGCTGGTGTCTGGGGTAGGAATCAAACCCCGTACACCCCAAAATTGCACAATAAACTCACCTGCTGGGCTACTTGGCAGGGTAGCAGATTTTTCAGGTATGTAGCTTTGGGAATCCGACAACTCAAAATTTGACATTTTCCTTCAAATTAGACCTTAACGAGCAGGTCATCGTAGCGCCGAACTTCCAACAGCCTGTTTTTTTCGTCCACAATGACTACCGTAGGAGAGTAATTTTTTAACTCTTCTGGAGTGAACTGCCCGTAAGTCATTATAATCAAGCGATCGCCAATAATGCCTAGACGTGCCGCACCCCCATTTAGCTCAATTACTCCTGAATGGGCTGGAGCCGGGATCGCATAAGTAATAAAACGCTGACCGTTGGCACTATTAACTACTTGCACTTGCTCATAAGGTAAGATCCCAGCTTTTTCCAAAAGGATTTCATCGATGCTGATACTACCCACGTAGTTGATATTCGCCCCCGTAAGGGTGCAATTATGAATTTTTGCCAAAAGGAGAGTACGCTGCATTTTGGTTTAGGATTTGGTGGCAGTTTCGTAACAAATGAAATTGATGAGTAGAGACGCGATTAATCGCGTCTGTAAAGGAGTTAGGATTGAGGAATAAAAATTTATAACTCTTAACTCCTAACTCCTAACTCTTCTATTATCCTCTATAAGCTTTGACGGATTTTTCTACTAAAGCTGCAACCTTGTCCACATCTTGCCAACCGAGAATTTCAGTCACCTTTTTTTCCAAATTTTTATAACTACGGAAAAATTCGGCAATTTCATCTAAGCGGTGTGGCGCTACGTCTTTCAGGGATTTTACCTGAGTGTAGCGGGGATCTTTGTCAGGAACACAAAGGATTTTTTCATCGCGATCGCCACCGTCAATCATCTCCAAGAAGCCAATTGGTCGCGCAGCAATAATACAGCCTGGAAAGGTTGGCTCGTCAATTATGACCATACCATCCAGAGGATCGCCATCTTCAGCCAAAGTATTGGGCACAAAGCCGTAATCATAAGGATATTTTACCGAGGAATAAAGTACTCGGTCTAGAGCAAAAGCTTCTAGTTCCTTGTCGTATTCGTATTTATTTTTACTTCCGCCAGTAATTTCAATCAGAACGTTGATTAAACCGGGTTTCGGTTGGGCAGGAATACGAGATAAATCCACAAAAAAGTCCTCTGATAACAGTGAATCATGGGGGCACTCAGTCAGCTTCGCTCCCCGTGTAGAATTTTAGGGCAATATGGATCTCTGATGGGGAATTGGGAATGGGGAATGGGGAATAGGGAAGAGAATTGTTCAATAATTCTTCGTCTCCCTTGTCCTCCTCATCTCACCACCCCTCTGAAAAATGGAAAAAGCGTTGCGAAGTTACTTCGCAACGCTTTTTCCAAGAGGGTATTATTTTCTCCCGCCCTTGATTGCTGTTGGAGGGATTTCTGCCCCTACTCTGTCAAGACACCTGAAACCTGGAGTCACACGATACAAATTCAGGTTATTCCTGATGAAATGCTACTGGAAAACTTTATCAATCTTTACTTCCTTGTAGGTTTTGGATCAGGGGTTGCTGGTTATTTTGAACATTAGTTGAAGAATAGTGGGCGATGACAAATACGGGTAGGGTAAGAGTCAACAGAGCGATCGCAGTTCCCACAATGTCTGCCAAACGTTGGGAATATGTGTCGGTAGAATTGGCAGACTGGCTATTTGAATTCATACAAAGTTGAAGTTATTCGTAACACTGTGTAGGTCTACTCTCTAATTGAGAGTCTTAATGCTATGTTAGCTATTTTTAAACTGTAAAATGTGTAGCATCCTACAATCTAAACCAGTTATACAACTGTCATAATAGCCTTTTTATACAGGGAGTTCTTAATACAAAGTTACAACTAAACAAATCATGTTTTATTTTGTAATTAATATTTTCAGATGTTTCCCTGTATGGTGTAATGGTTTGCATACGCAAAACCAACTTTGACAGCATCATAAATTACATTTTTTCGCTGCTTAAAGATTAATTAGCAAAACATATTTGTCTGATACTTCATGATTATAACATCCTAAAATGCCTTTGATAAGGTCATTTTACTGGAATTGTTAATTTGTGATACAGGACACAAAACCGCGAAAGCACTGAATATCTATCAATGGTTTCGATTATTATCCGGTAGTTATACACACAAATATTTGACACTAAAGAAGAAATGGTAGGAATGTTTTTTATAACCAATCATAATTACCGAATAAATACAGATACATTAACTGTGTTAGGCTGCATAGATTCAGTGATAACACTAAACAAATATTTCAGAATTTAAATTTTCAAATCTGTGTAATATCACTGCATTTTTGTCAATCTATATATAGGTAGAGTAAATAATATTTTAGAAGGTGGCGTATCAGCTAAAAAAACCGCCACTAAATATAATAGGGCGGTCTGGTTAAGCAATCGGAGGGTAATTACAGATTACTCTGCTAATAATTGAAATTGCTGTAACGAAGTTTGCATTAGATTGGGCATTGGGCATGGGAAGAGGCAGAGGGAAATGAAGAAGCAGGGGAGCAGGGGGAAAAGGGGAAACTTTCTCCCCTGCTCCCTTGCTTCTTCCTCAGTTACCAGTTCTTAGTTCCTTCCATAAACACTAATTGGTTCTTTGATAAATCGGGTGTAAAGATGCTTAAAGGTAGACTTAATTACACGAGGCATACCAAAATCAATGGGCATCAACTTGTCTGGTAGCCGCCAATCTTCTATTTTTAATAAGTCAGGATTTAAATGTGGAAACTCGATAGCAGCAAGTTCTGGACAAACTCCTAGCCTTTGAGAAGCTGCAACTGTAGGTACTTGTTCAGGAGGAACATTGAGAATTTCTACCATTGCCCGATCTAAGGCAAATATATCTGATGCGGCTGCTAAAATTCCTAGTTGGCGAGGTTCACCATTACTAGGGCCATTTCCTTCATGACCAATGATCCCATCTAATATGGTTAAGTTAGGGTTAATAGCCCTAGCAGTTTCTACTAACATTTCACCAAATCTATTCGCATCTTTTCCGGCTTCCATGTGCCACCAAGCTTTCATTTTGCCAGGGACGCAACCAAACAAGTTTTTTACACCCAGTGTTAATGTCAACTGGGCATGGGATTTAACTTTAGGTAGATTAATTACTACGTCTGCTTCCATTGCTTCTTTAGACAGTCGCAGATGGTTAAAGTTATCACTAATTGTTTGGTAACGCTGACCTTGAAAATCGATGATGGGAAGATTGAGTTCTTTTAAAATAGGCAGATAGCCATTTGCTATTGCTACGCCCTTGGCACTACCAAAAGCAGGACTATCACCCAAAAAGGGCTTACCGCCAACCTCAATTACCATCTGAGCAACTTCGTAAACTAGTTCGGCACGGGTGATACACTCTTTACCAGGACGTGACCCTGTAAGTAAATTAGGTTTGAGTAAAACGCGATCGCCTTTTTTTACAAATGCTGCTATTCCTCCAAAAGGTTCCAGCAGTGTAACTAAAGATTCTCGTAAAGCCTCTCGTTCGTAGGATGTAGCCCGAATGAGACTAACAGATGGTTTTTGAGTCTGCATAGTATGGGTAGGGGATAGGGAATAGGGGACAGAGGACAGGGAACAGGCAATAGAGGCTAGTAACCTGTAACCTGTAACCCATAACCTATTATTCTGTTTTGAGCGGTAAGATACCACTCATTTGTTCTAGATTTAACACTGTGGCTAAGTCTGTTTCACTCATTAATCCCCGTTCTAGAACAATTTGCCGCAGGGATTTACCAGTTTCTAAAGATTCTTTGGCGACAGCAGCAGCGTTTAAGTAACCGATGTGGGTATTTAGTGCGGTTACTAAAGCTAAACTGCCTTCGGCATAAGCTAAACAGCGTTCTTGATTTGCAGTAATTCCCTCGATGCAGCGTTCGGTGAGTGCAGCGATGGTATTGCCGAGAATTTCGATGCTGTGAATTAGGTTATAAGCAATCAGTGGCATCATCACATTTAATTCTAATTGTCCGGCTTGTGCGGCTAATGCGATCGCACTGTCGTAGCCCATCACCTGAAAACACACCATTGATGTCATCTCTGCCATGACTGGGTTATATTTTCCTGGCATAATCGAAGAACCAGGTTGCACTGGAGGGAGTTGAATTTCTTTCAAGCCTGTTTTTGGTCCCGAATCCATCAGCCGCAAATCGTGAGAGATTTTGACTAAATCCTGCGCTAAGTTGCGTAAAGCACCGGAAACATTTACAAATGGAGCCATACTCTGCATGGCTGCCATAAGATGAGGCGCAGGTTCTAAAGGAGTATCAATCAATTCTGAGAGAACTTCTACCACACGGGCGCGATATAGAGGATGAGTATTTAACCCCGTTCCGGCTGCGCTACCTCCCAAACCCAGAACCATTAAATCACCAGAGGCGGTGTAAATCCGGTTTTGATGTTCTGCAATAATTTGCGCCCATGCGCGAAAATTTTCGCCCAAACGCACGGGTACAGCGTCTTGTAAGTGGGTTCTGCCAGATTTGACGATATCTTGAAATTCTACAGCTTTGTTTTCTAAAGATGCGATCGCACTATCTATTGCTGGGTGTAATGTCTTGGATAATGCCAATAATCCACCAATGCGTATTACCGTCGGAATCACATCATTGGTAGACTGCCCATAATTAACGTGATCGTTAGGACTAACACGTTTATAATTGCCCTTTTCTTCACCAAGAATTTCTAAGGCGCGATTTGCGAGAACTTCGTTGATATTCATGTGGTGGGATGTTCCCGCACCAGCCTGATAAACATCTACGACAAATTGATCCCGGAATTTCCCAGCTAGGATTTCATCAGTTGCTTGCACAATAGCCTGACTAATATCTTGGGGAATGCAATTCAGTTCTCCATTCACAATTGCTGTAGCTTTTTTAATGATTAATCCAGCATCTACGTAAGTAGCTAAAGGCTTAATGCCGCTAATAGGAAAGTTTTCGATTGCCCGTAGCGTTTGAATGCCGTAATAAACGCTACTAGCAATTTGGCGATCGCCCATCGAATCGCGTTCGATGCGGAATTGAGAGTCTGTGTGTTCAGTCATAGTATTGTTTTAAGAGAGCTACAGAAAACAGATTTTCCCATGCAGCCACACTCAGATACACTAATCTGCATAGATTTTGCATATTTGCTTGACTGTTTGTTGCTTTACAGTTGTTAATTTTGAAGTTTGATTTTTGAATTCCCTATGACCATACCCAACTGGATTACCTTCTCTCGCCTATTGGGGATACCATTTCTGCTTTATGGTTTATATAATCCCACACCTCAAGCTCAGTGGATATGTTTGGCGATTTTTCTCGTTGCGGCGTTGACTGATTGGTTAGACGGCTATTTGGCGCGGAAACTCAACCAAATTAGCGAGTTGGGTAAGTTTCTCGATCCCTTAGTGGATAAACTTCTGGTACTTGCGCCGTTGCTGGTTTTTATTGAACTAGGAAAAGTGCCGGCTTGGGGAGTGTTTTTGATTTTAGCGCGGGAATTAGCGATCGCTGGTTGGCGGGTGAATCAAACGACGATTACCGGGGCGAATATTTGGGGTAAACTCAAAACTGTTAGTCAAATAGTTGCGATCGCACTTTTGATTGCGCCTCTAGGTGAAGTGTGGCAAACTCCCTCTTTGCTTGCCTTTTGGATTTCTGTCGCCCTGACTTTAATCTCTGGGGGTATTTATCTTTTGCCCCAAAAAGCTAGGACTAATGAAACGGCAATATAGTATTGTAATTCAGTGGTCGATGGAAGATAAAAAGTACATTGTCAGCCTACCTGAGTTTGGCCCCTATGCACACACTCATGGAAATACCTACGCGGATGCTCTCAATAATGGTGAGGAAGTGCTGGAACTTTTGATTGAAGATTACCAAGCGCAAGGAAAACCATTACCAGAGCCTTTGACTGCTAATGTTTACTTTCAGTTTGTGCAATCCTCACCGTAATTATAGGAACACTCGGTAATTTCAAAAATGATTTCAATAAAATTTGATCGGAGTTCTAAGGTATAGTCTTTATTCTTAACCCCTTGTACAGACGCGATGAATCGCGTTTCTGCTCACCCCCAAATATTTTCATGCCATCCAAAATCTTACCACCGCCCCTAAAACCTGGAGACTTACTACGAGTAATTGCCCCTAGTGGTGCTTTGCGAGAATTTGAGGCATTTGAACGAGGTATAGAAATTTGGCGATCGCGTGGTTATCGAGTAGAAATCAGTCCTCAGATAGATGAAAAATGGGGTTATCTCGCCGGAACAGACGAAAGCCGCCGTCAGCAATTAGCAGCAGCATGGCAAGATCCTGATTGTCGCGGTATTCTCTGTTCTAGAGGCGGTTTTGGCAGCACCCGCATTTTAGAAGATTGGAATTGGCAACAAAATTCAGCCCTTCCCAAGTGGCTTATAGGCTTTTCCGATATCACAGCTTTATTATGGAGTCTTTATATAGCAGGAATTTCCGGCGTTCATGCTCCTGTGCTGACAACTTTGGCAGATGAGCCAGATTGGTCAGTTGAGCGATTATTCGATTTAGTAGAAGGTCGTCCTCTCGCACCTCTCAAGGGTCGCGGGTGGGGTGGCGGCGTAGTAAGTGGTACTTTGCTAGCAGGTAATCTCACCGTTGCCACTAATCTTTTAGCTACACCAATCCTGCCACATCTGGATGGTGTAATACTGGCGTTAGAAGATGTCACAGAAGCACCTTATCGCATCGATAGAATGCTGACACAATGGCGTTTGAGTGGTGTTTTATCTCAAGTCTGCGGTATTGCTTTAGGCGGTTTTACTCGCTGTGAAGCGCCGCCAACTGTGTCTAGCTTTAGTGTAGAAGAAGTATTGCGCGATCGCTTGGGTGATTTAGGTATTCCGATTGTCTCTGACTTACCTTTTGGTCACGATAGTCCCAATGCAGCTTTACCAGTGGGTGTAGAGGTAACTTTAGATGCTGATGCGGGAATATTAGCGATGCCTACGGCGGCAAGCTACGCGCCATAAGTGAACGCTAATATTATCCTTTAAGTTCTCATCCAGATTAATCTACTTCTGTATTACAACTAAATAATCCCGATCCAAATAAAAGTTCTTTCCATTTGGACTGGACTCTTTAATTACTTTAAATTGCGCCTTTTCTATTAACCACTTAATTGCTTCTGGTGAAGTGGGCTGATACAATACCTCATCATTATCGTATGCAGCAAACCTTGCCCAACCATTTGGTGTAGTTATATTAGTGGTATGAATAAAAGCTTTTCCACCTGACTTGAGAGTTGCATAAATACCATTTAAGTATTTCCAAATTGTTTGTAAATCTAAATGTACAAATACATCGAATGAATATACAAAATCAAATTTTTCGCTAAACTCAGGTTCAAATTGAGAATTTTTTATTAAACGAAACTCTATTTGAGGATATTCCATAAGCGCTGCTTCAGCATTATCTAGCATTTCTTGTGCTATGTCGAAACAGTATAATTTTTTGACGTTTTTAACCACTTTTGCCGCAATCCTACCACCACCAACACCTATTTCTGCAACTGTACTGTCTTGAGAAATAAACGGTGTAATATACTCACTCACAATATTGACTGCATCTTCTACTGTCGCCCATTCATCACCTAAATAATTGACGTAATTATCTCTTTCATCATCTGTAATTTTTTGATTACCTAGAATAACTTGAGATTTATCCCATGTTTTGGCATAATTGTTCCAGAATTCTTTATTAATTTCAACGTTGGATGGCTGCATTGGTAAATCCTGTTAGTTGTAGCGGTAATATCTAAAGTCATAGGGCTAACCTCACGCATGAGTGAGGTTTGTTCTTGATTTTAGCAAGCACAGACGTAAAAAAAGAGCTAAAAAAATTGCGTATTCTAGCTTATGGGAACCCCTGAAAGCGATCGCTCGCTAAAATATTAATCTCAAAGTACACGCAGTAAGCTGGGAATGCTTTCAATCGCTGACAAATCCCGGATTTCTGCCAAAGCTTGCCTAAAATTGCCTTCCCTCACATCATGGGTAACAACCACAATTTCTGCTAGTTCCCCTTGAAAGCCAGTTTGGACAATTGACTCTAAGCTAACGCCATAGTTACCAAAGCAAGTCCCCAATTTCCCGATAACTCCCGGTTGGTCATTGGTAAGGAAACGGGCATAAAACCGAGTTATCAATTCTACCATCGGCGCAATTTCGCAGTATTCCTGATGCCGACAAGTTAATAATGGATTTGCAACTGCTGTATTGGTTTTGAGGACAGCAACTAAATTCAAAATATCTGATGTCACAGCACTGGCGGTTGCACCAGCACCAGCACCGGGGCCAAAAAACATTACTTGCCCGATGGGTTCTCCTTCGACAAGAATGGCATTATAAACGCCGTTGATGCTAGCCAAAGGGTGAGCTTGGGGCACTAAAGTCGGATGAACTCTGACGGAAAGTGGTGATGAGGGAGTATCACGTTTAGCGATCGCTAACAATTTAATCACAAATCCCAATTTTTCGGCGTAGGCAATATCTGTTTTGCTAACTTGCCGAATGCCTTCAGTATAAACATCTTGTAGGTTGATGCGTCCACCAAAGCTTAATGATGCGAGGATGGCAATTTTATCTGCTGCGTCTAAGCCATCAACATCGGCTGTAGGGTCAGCCTCAGCATAACCCAAACGTTGGGCATCAGCTAACACATCGCTGAAGTTGCTGCCTTCTGTTTGCATCCGCGTCAGGATGTAGTTAGTTGTACCGTTCACGATGCCTGTGACAGTGTGAATGCGGTTAACACTCAAAGACTGCTTTAGGGGTTGAATCACCGGAATCCCGCCACCCACAGCAGCTTCTAGCATGACGTATACGCCAGCTTGATTGGCAGTTGTGAAAATTTCTGCCCCAAAGCGAGCGATCGCTGCTTTGTTGGCGGTGACTACGTGCTTACCATTACTCAAAGCTTTGAGAATTAGCGATCGCGCCGGCTCTAGCCCGCCCATCACCTCGACAACTATATCTACCGCCGGATCGTTGACAATGGATTCTAAATCTGTAGTTAAGACTTCTGTAGATAATTCTACTGCCCGATGTTTATCGAGCGATCGTACTCCCACCCGATAGATTTCTATCTCTTGTAACAACGGGTGCCGTCCAGCCTTATCTTGCAACAACTGCACTGTTCCCGTTCCCACAGTGCCTAATCCGAGTATTCCTAGTTTCACACCCACAATTTTTGCACCCAATTTCACCAAGAACAATTGTAGGTAGAGCGTTTGCCCTACCTACTGATTATCCTGCTTCCTTTGCCATTTGTCCTTCGTCCTTCGTTCTTTGTCTAAAACTAATGACTAATGACTAATGACTAATGACTAAATTAGTAAGTTTCTACGTGCCAGCGACCGGCTTTCTTGAGTTGCTTCTGGTAATCACTCCAGGTTACGCCTTCCTTAGCAGCAGCAGCAGTTAAGGCTGCATCAATACCTTCTTCCATACCCCGCAAACCGCAGATGTAGGTGTGGGTTTTTTCATTTTTAATCAACTGCCACAATTCATCAGCATGTTCTGCTACGCGGTCTTGAATATACATTCTACCGCCTTGGGGATTTTTCTGTTCGCGGCTAATGGCAGCAGTTAGGCGGAAGTTATCAGGATATTTTTGTTGAATTTCTTCCAGTTCTTCCTTATATAAAAGGTTTGGAGTTGTTGGTACACCAAATATCAGCCAAGAGAATCCTTTAAATTGGTATTCTGGGTTAGCGGCTCTTTCCGCATCTTTAAACTGCCGCCACAAGTAAGCCCGCATGGGAGCAATACCTGTTCCGGTTGCCATCATGATGACATTAGCTTCGGGATCTTGGGGTAACAACATTTCCTTACCCACAGGCCCGGTAATTTTTACCTCTTCCCCTGGCTTGAGGAAACACAGGTGCGTAGAGCAAACCCCGTAGACTGTTTCGCTAGTTTCTGGGTGCTTATACTCCAACTGGCGGACGCACAGTGATACTGTCTTATCATCCACATCATCGCCATGACGAGTTGAGGCGATGGAATACAGTCTCAGTTTTTCCGGCTTGCCGTTCTTGTCTACTCCTGGTGGAATAATCCCAATACTTTGACCTTCTATATACTTCAAATCCCCACCAGATAGGTCAAATTTAAGGTGTTGAACAATACCAATACCACCTTCTTTGACTAGCGGTTCATTAGATATTACCTTGCCAATAAACGGAGCATTGGGACGGTAAGTGTTAACAGGAACGTCACCGTGGTCTTTTTTGGCTTTCGCTTGAGTCATGGTGTTGCCTTTCTTGTCCTTGTTCTGTTCTTCAGCACTATGAGCATTTACAGGTGTGGCTTTACCATTCCCTTCACTGTTAGCAGTTTCCCCAGATTTAGCTAATTCGCTGACAACGCTTGTAGCATTCCCAAATGAGGCTTTACCATTAACTGGCTCTAGAGCAGTTATAGGCTGGATGCTAACAATTGTGCCGCCTAGACGAGTGATACGTCGCATTTCTTGATTCATGCGGTTGTAAGGCACTCTGATGAACACACTGCCACTTTTCCGAATTGGGTAGTTAGTTTGATCAGTTTCTTCGCTCTGACGCAAACCCACTACTTCATAAACGAAGATGCGGCTACCTAATTCTGTGTTGGCAGCACCCTCAACAGCACCTTGATTGTACATTCTTTCTACCACTCCGATAATTTACTTAACCGTTTTTCAAAAAAAACTATTCCTATCCCATGCCAGCTTTAGTTTACCGGATTTTCGTTTCACAAAACTGGCTCTCAAGGAAAAACGGCATCATTAAATTAATGCCTTGCTAAGTACACTCACCAAAGACATGCAGGCATAGCAAAAAACACACCTGTTCACCTTTTAAGGTAAATGATAAGTCTTGTGGAGAATGTTAATAATGAGTCAATTTAATCTTTTTTTTGTTAACTACCACCCGCATTAGCGAGATAGTTTTTTACTTGACTACCCAACGAGCAACTCACAATAGCAGATATTGATAGGAGAACTAGTTTGATTGCTGGAAGCTACCACTCAGTTGACCTCCAAAATTTGCCGTTGTGTTTACTTACTTCGAGGACTTAAATCGGGGAATACCAATACCGGAAAGTTTTCTTTTCATTGGTTTTGCTTCACCAAATCTACTGCTCTCTCAAAATGTTGTTAGCTATATTTTATGACCTATTTAAACATAGTTACATGAATATTACAGCTTCAGCTACAAACATAGCAATAGAGAGAAGCGTGATTTAACCAACTATAATCAGTTTTACTTGATGTGAAAAATCTGTCAACCTCTATTCAGTACTTTGCCATAACCCAAACGCTTGTATTTGAGCATATACATAAATTTACAGCCAATAATTTGACTAATGCAAGTTCTTGGCTCATTCGTTGGGTAGATTTTGGCTTTGAATATCTTAAGTATTGTCGAGTAGGAATTACAATTTAAGAAAATTAGGAAATTCGCGGCAATAATAAATTATACCTTATAGTCTTAATTATATAGAGTCACAAGTAGCAGTCTAATAAAGTTGCAACGCTGATGGGCGGTACTGATCCCCATTTTTAAATTAACAACTAAATCATCTAAAAATGATTCATGAACCACGCTAATTCTTCTCGACACTAATCTTGTATGGGATACCCCCTTCTGTTAAAATCAAATATACCACTAGGATTAAATACTTACCGGCACCAACATTCAGGCTAGTCCGACGAGTAGCAACTTAATTACTTTGTTGCCTACCCGCTTGGTGTCTTATAGATGTGCTAGGTAGCAAGAACGCAGGATAAACCAAAGGGGTAAACTCCTGGCTTCAGAATCTGCTGTGTGAAAAAATATTGACACAATTTTAGTATTTTAGAGGGGATTTATGACAAGTAAGCCGGAACGCGTGGTACTGATTGGAGTAGCCGGAGACTCTGGGTGCGGGAAATCTACGTTTTTGCGTCGTTTGATAGATTTGTTTGGTGAAGATTTGATGACAGTCATCTGTTTAGATGATTATCACTCCTTGGATCGCAAACAGCGTAAAGAAACTGGGATAACGGCACTAGACCCCAGAGCGAATAATTTTGACCTAATGTATGAGCAAATTAAAGCGCTCAAAAATGGTCAAGGGATTGATAAGCCGATTTACAACCACGAAACAGGCTTGCTCGATCCGCCAGAGCGGGTAGAGCCGAATCACATTATAGTTGTTGAAGGGCTGCATCCTTTATATGATGAGCGGGTGCGATCGCTAATCGACTTCAGTGTTTATTTTGATATTAGCGATGAAGTCAAAATCGCCTGGAAAATCCAGCGAGACATGGCTGAACGCGGTCATCGCTACGAAGATGTCTTAGCGCAAATCAATTCCCGCAAACCTGACTTTGAAAAGTTTATCGAACCACAAAGAGAATTTGCCGATGTAGTTCTCCAAGTATTACCCACCAACTTGATCAAAAACGACACCGAGCGTCGAGTCCTACGAGTACGTATGCTCCAACGGGAAGGTAAGGAAGGCTTTGATCCAACCTACCTATTTGATGAAGGCTCAACAATTAATTGGACTCCCTGTGGACGCAAGCTGACCTGCTCTTATCCTGGTATGCAACTATACTACGGTTCAGATGTTTACTACGGTCGCTATGTCTCAGTACTAGAGGTAGATGGTCAATTTGACAACTTGGAAGAAGTAATTTATATCGAAACCCATCTCAGCAATACATCCACCAAATATCAGGGTGAATTGACTCATTTGTTACTCCAGCACCGTGAGTATCCAGGTTCTAATAATGGTACTGGTTTCTTCCAAGTACTTACAGGTTTAAAAATGCGTGCTGCCTATGAGCGTTTGACAGCTACGGAAGCAAAGCTAGCGGTTCAGGTTTAAAAGCAGCAGTACTTGTGTCAAAGTTTGTGGGGGCGCTTCTGGGTGTCCCCTTTTTTTGTGTTATTAAATACATTTTGCCCACGAAATAATTACCATAAATTTATTTTTTTTACAGATACTTAGCTTATAATGAGTGGTTTTTATCAATATCAACAAGATACTAACTACTGAAGTATAAATATTGTTATGATTTCATAAATTAATGTGAGTTCGACGGCTCCTAGGAAACTAAATTGTTTCTCTCAAGGCATAACGAATGCCGTTCGTTGGAAGCACACGTTAAATTTAGGTAGTTGAACTGAATACCATATTTAGTCAGCAAAAAAACTCAAGTCAGGAGGAATTTGCTTTGTCTCGTCGATATTTATTTACCTCCGAGTCAGTAACCGAAGGTCATCCAGATAAAATCTGCGATCAGATTTCTGATACCATTCTGGATGCCCTACTGACACAAGACCCTAGCAGCCGTGTCGCTGCTGAAGTAGTAGTTAACACTGGTTTGGTGCTAATCACTGGTGAAATAACCACCAAAGCAAATGTGAATTTCGTCAATCTCGCCCGCAAAAAAATTGCCGAAATTGGCTATACCAATGCTGATAATGGCTTTTCTGCTAACAGCACCAGCGTTCTGCTGGCTTTAGACGAACAATCACCTGATATTGCCCAAGGTGTTAACACCGCCCAAGAAACCCGCCAACAAGATAGTGATGAGCTATTCGACAAAATTGGTGCGGGCGATCAAGGTATAATGTTCGGTTTTGCCAGTAACGAAACACCAGAACTGATGCCCTTACCCATCAGTCTCGCCCACCGCATTGCTCGCCGATTGGCAGCAGTTCGTAAAACAGGCGAATTGTCATACCTGCGTCCTGACGGTAAAACCCAAGTAACTGTGGTCTACGAAGATGGGCGACCAGTAGGTATTGATACTATTCTAATTTCCACCCAGCATACAGCTACTATTGGGGAAATTACGGATGAGGCGGCTGTACAAGCCAAGATTAAACAAGACCTCTGGTCGGCAGTAGTCGAACCTGTTTTTGGCGATATTGACATTAAGCCTAACGATCAGACGCGTTTTTTAGTTAACCCCACTGGCAAATTTGTCGTTGGTGGCCCTCAAGGAGACTCTGGTCTGACAGGACGGAAAATAATTGTTGACACCTACGGTGGTTATTCACGACATGGTGGCGGCGCTTTTTCTGGCAAAGACCCCACGAAGGTAGACCGTTCTGCGGCTTATGCGGCTCGCTATGTGGCGAAAAATATTGTCGCTGCTGGGTTAGCAGAAAAAGTTGAAATCCAGCTATCTTATGCTATTGGTGTAGCGCGACCAACAAGCATTTTGGTAGATACCTTTGGCACTGGCAAAGTTGATGAAGAAACCTTACTGGAATTAATCAACAAACACTTTGAACTGCGTCCAGCAGGGATTATCCATACCTTTAACTTACGCAACTTACCAAGTGAACGAGGCGGACGTTTTTATCAGGACGTCGCGGCTTACGGTCATTTTGGGCGGGCTGATTTAGACTTGCCTTGGGAACAGACCGATAAAGCCGAATTGTTGAAGCAAGCAGCAAACGAATCTCTTTCGGCAGTAGTTGCTAAAGCGCTAACTTAGACTCATACGCGACTACAAAAACTTAGTTTATATATCTGAGGGTATAGGCAATTTATGAAGTTGCCTATACCCTTATTTCTCTTTCAATTGTCGCACGAAAGGCGGGAGTATCCCAACCGTTTTATTTTCAAAGCAGGTTTATTGTGTTGCGTTCAGACAAAAATGAGAGAATGAACAAACGAACCACATTCGCGCAGCGTCTCGTTAGAGAAGAACGCAAAGGTAAGAGGTTTGTAAAGAGTTTTTGCGTCAATTAAGTGGTTTTTGGAAAAATTGGATGCTCTCCGAAATCTGAAATTAATCATGTTAAGGTTTTAAGCTAGCACCTTGGATGCTAACTGGTTTTTGGTCATCTCCTTAGTGTCTATATGCCCGATTCCCCTCAGCGACCGATTTCGACATCTTCGAGGATGCCGAGTGCATCAGGGACAAGGACAGCTGCGGAGTAGTAGTTTGTAACGAGGTAGGAGATAATGGCCTTTTCGCTGATGCCCATGAATCGGACAGACAAACTGGGTTGGTATTCGTCCGGGATACTAGTTTGATGTAAGCCAATCACACCCTGATCTTTCTCACCAGTGCGGAGTACAAGGATAGAACTGGTCTGGTTCTTGGTAATCGGAATCTTGTTACAAGGCAGAATCGGTACATTGCGCCACGTGATTATTTTGCTCCCATCCATATCGATGGTGTCTGGATAGATGCCTTGACGGTTGCACTGGCGACCGAAGGCTGCAATAGTCCGGGGATGAGCTAGGAAGAACCTCGACTTCCGGCGACGAGTGACTAATTCATCCAAGTCATCAGGAGTAGGGGGGCCAGTGCGGGTGTAGATGCGCTGTTTGAGGTCGGCGTTGTGCAACAATCCAAATTCGCGGTTGTTGATCAACTCGTATTCTTGACGTTCCCGCAATGCCTCAATCGTCAGCCGCAATTGTTCTTCCGTCTGGTTGTACGGTTGATTGTACAGATCCGCAACACGAGTATTCACTCGCAACATAGTCTGAGCAATGCTTAACTGATATTCGCGGGGTGAGAGTTCGTAGTCAACAAATGTTCCCGGTAATGTCGTCTCAATGCTATGACTGGTTGATAACGCGATCGCAGCTTCTCCGTATTTGTTTTGTGGAAGTCCTGCGCGAGTTCGAAACTGCTCAACCTGAGCCTGTAACGCTTGCGACTGGTTGAGCAGTTCCCGAAATGCCTGTTGTGGTAGCACTAATACGGTGCATCGGGTCACAGCTTGGACTGTGAACTTCCAATTGCTTTCTGAATCCACCAACACGCGATCGCCAAAATAATCACCGTCAGCTAGCATATCCAATAGAGGCTGCTCGTCATACTTGCCAATACCAATCTTGTTCGCTTTGCCATGTGCGATCAAGAAAAGCTGATTGGCTGGCTGACCTGACTGGACAATGATATCACCAGGTGCGAACTCCTGCTGAACAAACCGACTTGCCAACGCCCTCAGCACCTCGGTGTCGTCAAATCCTCGCAGCAAGGGCAACTCACCAAGTTCCTGGGGAATCACCTGTACCTCGGCTCCGGTGTTAGAGAAACTTAACCGCCCATCACCCACCGTATAGGTCAACCGACGGTTCAGCCGATAAGTGCCACCCTTCGTCTGCACCCACGGCAACATCTTCAACAACCACCGCGAAGTAATTTCCTGCGTCTGCGGTGCAGATTTGGTGGTCGTGGACAAATTACGCGCAGCATCTTTACTCAAACTCAGTTGAGGTTGTCCACTCTCAACATTTAAATTTGATTCAATAAAATCCGTCATCACCCCATCCTCTAGTTACTAATAAAAGTGCCATTCAGTGCTGAGTGCTGAGTTAAAAGACCACCCACTTTTTTGCAGGGTATCAACAGTCAGCCCTAATTTTTACTCACTCAGCACTCAGCACTCAGCACTCCTGATATTTAGCGCCCGATTTCAACATCTTCGAGGATGCCAAGTGCGTCAGGAGTGAGGACGGCTGCGGAGTAATAAGCAGTCACGAGGTAGGAGATGATCGCCTTTTCGCTGATGCCCATGAATCGAACAGACAAACTGGGTTGGTATTCATCGGGGATACCAGTTTGATGTAAGCCGATTACCCCTTGTTTTTCTACACCAGTGCGGAGCAAAAGGATAGAACTGGTACGGTTATTGGTGATGGGGATCTTGTTGGAAGGAAAGATGGGTACGCCTCGCCAAGATGTAACCTGAACCCCGTTCACATCTACACTTTGTGGATAGAGACCCAGGCGGTTGGCCTCACGACCAAAAGCAGCGATCGTCCGGGGGTGAGCCAGGAAGAATCCTGGCTCCTTCCATACTGTCGCCAACAGTTCGTCCAAGTCATCAGGGGTAGGTGCGCCACTACTGCTGTAGATCCGTTGTTTGAGGTCGGCGTTGTGCAGCAACCCGAATTCGCGGTTGTTGAGCAATTCGTGTTCTTGACGTTCCCGCAATGCCTCAATAGTTAGCCGCAGTTGTTCTTCTGTCTGGTTGTACGGTTCGTTGTACAGATCGGCTACCCGCGTACTTACTCGTAATACCGTTTGAGCAATGCTCAACTCATATTCTCTAGGTTTGAGTTCGTAATCGGCGAAGGTTCCCGGCAACTCAGCCTCTTGGGGATGATTAGCTGCTAGCTCAATGGCAGCTTCACCTTGAGGAGTCTGTGGTTGGTTCAAGCGGGTGCGGAACTGTTCAACATGGGTTCCCAACGCCTCAGACTGAGCGATCGCCCTTTCAAAGGCCGCTTGAGGTAGTGACAAAACGATGGTTCTAGTAATCGCCTTGAGGGTGTACTGCCAAGTATCCTCCGACTGCACCACAGTTTCATCGCCGAAATGGTCGCCGTCAGCTAGCACATCGAACACGATCTGCTCGCCATACTTGCCAACACCAATCTTGTTTACCTTGCCACGAGCAATCAGAATGACGCGATCGGCAGGCTGGCCAAGTTCGACGATTACATCATCTGGGGCATACTCCTGCTGAACAAACTGGTTTGCTAACCCGGTCAATACGTCAAGGTTGTTAAACCCTCGCAGTAACGGCAACTCAGTCAGTTCTAGGGGAATCACCTGCACCGTTGCTCCAGTATTGGTGAAAGTCACCCGCCCATCACCGACGGAATAACTCAACCGACGGTTGACCCGATAAGCGCCACCTTTTGTCTGCACCCACGGCAATAACTTCAATAACCACCGCGATGTAATTTCCTGAGTCTGCGGTGCAGATTTGGCCGTTGTCGCCAAATTACGCGCCGCTGCTGTACTCAAGGTTAAATGGGGCTGCTGATCTTCTACCAAATTGGGGTCGTTAGAATACGTCACAACTTAATCCTCCACTTTTTAGTTACTAAAAAAACCGATCTCACGCGATCAAACACTGACCTTGAAAACTCTATTCACAGACAAAAAAACCTGACTTTATTGACCGAGTAATTACCTTAAACCCTCACCGATCCAATCCGCCTAGCAGAAGTACCCAGCCCTCTGGGCCCGCTAAGTAGCCTTCCTGCTAACGAATTACGCAATTCAAACTCCTTATAGCGGTCTACCGTTATATGCCACTTGAGTACACCGCACATCCATTGCTCTAGTTTCTTGACGTATCCGAGCAGTTTCTCGCGGGTACTTGCATCCAGGTTGAAATCATCGAAAAGAACTGGCAGTTCGGTGGCGACGATGAGTTGAAACTGGAGCGCCCTAGAGGTCATCAGATTGTTGACAACTTCAACGGCCTGCGGCAAATTGCAGTTAAGGAAATTCTGAACCACCAGCACACAGTTATGGATTTCGCCCTCGAATTCGATTTCTTTCTGATAGGAAAAGATATCGTTGGTTAAACAGGCGAAGTCGGCGGCCGAGTTATCCAGCGATCGCATCGTTCGGGTGCGGTAAATCTCCTGCGGGATCTCGCTCCCCTGAGCTAGTCGTGACAAGCTCATGGTCAGATCCGAGCCAAAGGTCTTACGGCGCATCTCAACATAATCTATCGGGTCGGGAATCCGATTTTGGATCTGGTTGGCGAGTTCCCACACCCAGCTGTCAGTCATATCCTGGATTGCGCGGCGGAACTGAGTCCGCGCGTTGGCAGACATGGGGCCAGCTGTGCGAGACCAAATATCTGCCAAGCCCGCTTCTACCGGATTGGTCGGAACCTCGCTGGGGGTGGAGTCATCCAGAGGCATAAACGCCGACAGTCGGGCATTGAACACTTTCGCACCAGCCATGTTGCGGTTATTCCCGTAGAGTGCCGGGAAGTAATCGTCGGCATAGGTTCCCCAAACAAGCCAGCACGCGGTCAGATTCAGCTCAGGGCCAGACCCATTCGGATGGATCAACGCACCACAAAGCGCTACATCGGCAACATCAAACTTGTGGTCATCCCAGATGACGGCATCAGGAATCCCAGGTAATGATTCCAGCATCCCCATCTGACGCGCCCATTCCTTGGAATGCTTCCGCGCGGCATCTAGATGGGGATTCAAGCTTGTAGTGAAGGGCATGTAAAACTTCGGCAGTGTTACTGGCCCGACATCCTGGTATGGAACGTGAGTAAAGCTTTTGAACCTTCCTAAACCCAAGGCGGCGTATAGCGATCCAATCCGCGCAGCCGATGTGCCTAGCCCTGTGGGGCCTCCCAGAAATGGCGTGGATGTCTGAGAATTGTCTCCTCCCTTGTTCATGTAACGGCTCGATCGCATATGCCACTCGTGACCGCCCGACTGCCAGTCCTGGAGTCCTTTGATATAAAGGAGAACGTTCACACGAGCCACTGGGTCTAGTCCATACTCCTCAAAGAGGGGGGGCAACTCGGTGACGGCAGTGTTATCAAACTGGTATAACCGCGAGGTTAGCAGTTCGTTGGTGAGGTTAGCCGCCTCCTGGGTACTCACATTCAAGAAGCGCTCCAAGACCAACACGCAGTTGGCATTTTCGCCTTCATCTTCCACTTCTCTCTGGTAGGAGAACAGATCGTTGCGAAGATGTACTCCATCGGCAAATGTGTCTTTGAGTACACGCATCGGTCGAGTAGAGGCAATGTCAGCCGGAATCTCTATAAACACGGCGTGTTCGACGAGATCCGCTGACCACGGAGCGCCGCCAACCTTGCGGCGCATTTCAATGTATTCGATGGGGTTAGCGACTCGATCCTGGTTGATATTGGCAAGTTCCCACAGAGACTCTTCCAGGAGGTTCTTGGTACTCTCAAAGAATCGAAGTCGCCAGTCCACAGATTTAGTAAACGCGGTGCGAGACCACAGGTCGGCCAAGCCGCACTCCACGGGGTTGGTAGGTGCTGGGGGGGTTTCGGTGGGGTAAATTGGCATGAACATTGGTAGTCTGCCGAGATACTCCTTTGCCCCAGCCATGTCTTGGGTACGCTTATAGATTTCAAGGAAGTGATCGTCGAAGAAAAACACCCAAACATACCAGTCGGTCACTAGGTCAAGCTCTGTCCCTGGCGCATCTGGATGGGTATAGGAGCAAAGCAAGGCGTAGTCGTGAGCATCAAATGTGCGCTCGTCCCAGATAACCGAGCTTTCCGCTTCCTCTTCTGAGCCAAGTATCCCCATCTGGTAGGCCCAAGCTTTGGAATGCGATCGCGCCGCTTCCAGGTTTGGGTTCAGCCGCGCGGGCCAAGGCATGTAAAATTCTGGCAGTTCAAAGGGTTGCATGATCTGCGCGTAACCTCCTCTGGAGTCTTCTTGCTGTCTTCATTTCGTGGCTGAGATTGGCAATTGATGAGCATCTTCACCAATCGCACTATGTCCCCACGTATAGTTTTCTGGTGGTGGCTTGTATCAAGAGAATAATTTGAAGAAGAATTCAGAAGTCAGAATTCAGGAGCAAAGCCCAAGATACTCCGCCTTTGGTCATAATCAATCAGTAAGCAATTCAAACCTGCAACTGATAGCGTAGTTTCTCGTAAAAAATTCAAAATGAATTCTAACTCCTGAATTCTGTTTCGATAAAATGCTCTTAGTCCAAATAAAGAACTATGTGAGTTTTAGCTCAAGTTCTCTATACCCAAAAATAGGAGATTTGAAAAATCTGTTTGAGTTATTACTCATTTCAGATGATGGCAAATGAATGTTTAGTAATTTATGGTGTTCTCATAATCTTTCATGGTTATAGAAAAAAAGCAATACGTAGGCTAAAGCATTTAAACAGATAGTTAAATTAAAAATTGAACAATTAGAAGACAGTTAAGACAGTTAAGCGGATAATTAAATTAAAAATTGAACAATTAGAAGACAGTTAAGACAGTTAAGCGGATAATTAAACTATTTAAGACAGTTATTAAACAATAATTACTGATTGTAAATCTTTGCAACTAAAGCGATAAGGCTCGGTTCATCCCCAAACCAAGTAGAAGCTCTAAACCCAAACCTACATAAGTCAGCCCAATGATGATATAAACCTCATCTATGTTGAAACCTAGAGTTTTTTAAAAGATATATTTATGTAGGTTGGGTGGAGTTAAACGCAACCTAACATTACCACCTTATTTATCTTGGGTTACGCGATCGCTGCACCCAACCTACAAAACTACGGTTCTCAAGGTAGACGAGGTTTATATGAAAAAACTGTGGTTTCGCTAGATGCTTTGGACGTGATGTCTTTCTATTAAATTTTGTTTTTGTTTTAGTACACAGAAAGCAAAGAACTTTAAAAATCACAACTGCGATCGCTGCTAGAATCAAAAAAACATTGTAACCAGAACTTTTAACCACAAACCCAGCTAGCAGATTAGATTTATTACATAATTCAGCAAAATGGGAAAGGGCTTTTTATTAACCCTTTCTCTCTCTTGCAAAAGCTGTAATTGTGTGAAATAAAAATAAGATTCCCCGCTTTTTTAATAAGTTGGGAATCTTAGCCTTTTCAGTTAGTCTGAAGAAATCCTATTTGACAATACGGTTCAGTTAAGGACTTCTTTCTTATCTTTGCATCCTTCTCTAACGAGACGCTGCGCGAATGCGGTTCGTTAAAAAAATTGACTTGGGCAAAGAGTTTTAGCCTTATACCAATTTAATATGAAGCTGCATATAATAGAGGAAACAAACTCGATAAATTAAAAGAACCATGAGCCGCCCTTTTAAGATTGAAATCGCAGAGAGCGAAGAAGAACTTAAAAAACGTTTACAAACAGCGAATTTAGGAACCCAGAAAGAAAAGCTTATTATGCTGTGGTGGATAAAAAGCGGGCAGGTTAAAGAGCAGCAAGATATTGGAAAACGCTTGGCAAGAGATACTTCAACGGTCACGAGATGGTTGCAGAAGTACAAAACTGATGGGATATCAGGCTTATTAGAAATCAAAAAAGCACCAGGAGCAAAACGGAAAATCGATGATGCTGCGATCGCAGCACTTGAGGAGGAGTTAAAAACAGGAAAAGGCTTTAGTAGCTATGGTGCAATAGTTGAGTGGTTAAAAGAAGAACATGGACAAGATATAGAGTATGCAACGGTTTATGCGTGGGTTCGATATCGATTGGGGGCAAAACTAAAAGTGCCTCGCCCTCAAAGCCATAAGCAGGACGAAAAGTTGGTATCTGAGTTTAAAAAAACTCGGTATCATACTCAATTGTCTAGAAGAACATTTAGCACCCGGCAAGTGTGTTCGCTACCTGTGCCAGGATGAAACTAGGGTTGGACTCAAAACTCTTACAGGAAAAGTGATTACAGCTTTTGGAGTCAAGCCCACTGTTAAGGTGATATGGCCGAGGGAAAACTTTTGGATTTATGGTGCAATTGAACCATTAACTGGAGACCACTTTCTTTATGAATATCCAAAACTAGATGGCGAGTGTTTTCAACAGTTTTTGGACTGGCTATCTGTGCAATTAGGCTCGGATTATGCAATTTTACAGATTGACCAAGCTACCTACCATACAAGTTCAAAACTCCGTTGGCCAGAAAATATTATTCCTTTGTTTCAACCACCTTCAGCCCCTGAACTCAATCCCATTGAAAGACTTTGGCAACTCCTCAAAAAACCACTCAAAAATCAACTTTTTTCTTCTTTACAAGCTTTACGCGAGCGCATCCAAGAAATATTCGACCAACTTACTTTTGAGCAGGTAATTTCTGTCTCTTCTTACAACTTTATCCTGGAAGCTTTATTCTATGCAGCTTCATATTAAATTGGTATTAGCTGAACTGTATTGTCCTATTTGAACTAATACTCGACTGATTTGCGATCGCAATTAACTAATCAAGTATCTTTCTACTTCGTTACCTCTGCTCGCGCTTTGTTTGACTCATTAGATGAAGAAGTAGATTCTGTCTTCTCTGATTGCGTTTCACTCGTTTGTTGCAATTGGTTGAGATGAATGTTGTTCACTTGAACAACAAAGTATTCTAATGCTTGACTTGCCTTTTGTTGCTGTTGGCTTTCGTCAGAAACATCATAACAACGATAAGGTGGAGTTACACCCAATATAAATTTTTCTTGTTCAGCTTCTAACAATTCAACTGCTGTGTTAGCAGCAAGTAAATTCTTCTGAAAAGGAAAAGAGGTAACTATACAGGGCGAACGCACGGGATTTCTGAAACCCTTGCTGGGCAAGGATCTTGATGAAAAAATAGGCTAAATTAAAAAACGCCAAAACCCTTGCTATTAAAGGATTCTTATACTTTAGATGCGTTTGCCCTGGGTAACTATACTAGCAACTATAGAAGCAATAGCTGGGCAGAGTACAGGCAGCCATTTGAGCCAAGCTTGTCCTGCTTCTAATTTGTCTACCAGAACTAAAATTGGTGTGACTCCTGATAAAATCACTGTCGCAATTTGCAAACTATAGTAAAGGTTCCTTGATACACCCCTAATTTTTTTATAATCGTCAATCAAGTCTTGGCTGTATTGTAAAGCCTTTCCTCTTGTTAAAGTCAGTGTTTCTTTATCCCAAGAATTAGGGTTAGTTAATAGATAACTATACAGTTCAGCTTTTTTGGTGAGTTCTGACTGATAAGCTGCCTTCTTATAGCTCTGGAATACTTGTCTATTGATGAGCAACAAAAAAAATAAGAAAGTTAGAGCTACTGCCCCAGAAATGACAACTGTTTTATCTTCTGAAAGAAAAACAATAAAGAGTGCAGAAGAAACAAAAGCTGCAAGTAATAAATATTCAATTACCTTCAAATTAAATAACTTTTTTTCATCTGATGTCGAGGATAAATTTTCAATCCTATTGGAAACTTTATTTTGGTTTTTTTGATTAAGATTAGGTAATTCAGAAGTAGTCATTGTCATTGCCTCTTACTCAATTCGTTATTGGGTGAAATGTAGCATTGAAGAAGAACTCAGAAGTCAGAATGGGCTAAACCTTAGCTATCCGCTAACAGGAGTCAGAATCAAGACGCGACTCGAAAATACTCGCTATCACGGACTTACTCTAAGAGTTGCTATGCCGCAGGCTTTACGCTGCGCTATCCACCAGTCGCACAGAATACCCAACTGAATTCTGGCTCCTGACTCCTGAATTCTGTTTCGATAAAATGAATAGCAATAAATAGAATTAATTGTGCTGAGGTGTAGAAGTCAGGACAATTTCGCAAATATATAGAGTTCTAACTTTTGCTTAGATATCCGTTGTATAATTGCTCTTAAGTAGCTTCTCCCTTAGCAAAACCTTCTAGCATATACTATTAGCTCCCATTTTGTGATTGACTAGTTGGCTGGGATGCTTTACAAAAGCCAGAAATGTTTCTTTCTGTTCACGTAAAATTATCTAGACCCAGAAAGTCTAATTAATTCTAACCATACATACATTTGATTGATAATGCAAGGCTTTTTTGATAGTAATTTTACGTAGCTGTTAAATTTTTTAATACAGTTGGCGTACTTATCCCAAAAAATATATGATTTGGACTTTGCAATAGTCGAATTGTTTTTTGGGGAATTTTAAGCCTATCGGGGGTGTTAAGCTGTCGTATCGACATTAGCAGACAACTATTTCGACAGGAAATTATGCAAGATTCTCTGATTTATCAAGATATCCTTCAGAGAGGAAGATAGCAGGAAGCGCTAGCACTGATAAGATGCGAACAATTGCAGAAATTAACGAGAAAATCATCCGCCAACGTGCGGTAGTGTTGACAACTGAAGAGTTAAAAGCACGAGTTGTAGAAATTGGTGTTACTAAAGCGGCTAAAGAAGTTGATGTAATTACCACTGGTACATTTGAGCCGATGGAATCAAGCGGTGCAATTATCAATCTCGGACACACTGACCCTCCGATCAAAATTCGTCGTTGCTGGTTAGATGGCGTACCAGCATACTCTGGTTTTGGAGCAGTAGATTTATATTTGGGTGCGAGTTGTGCTGTGGAGACGACGGACGGAGAAGAAGTCCGAGAACGTGGCGGCGGTCATGTAATCGAAGATTTGATCGCTGGTAAAGCTATACACGTAAAAGCGCAAGGACAAGTAACAGATTGTTACCCCAGAGCAAGTTTTGAGACTACAGTTACCCGTGAAACGATAAATCAGTTTTATTTATTCAATCCACGTAATCTTTATCAAAATTTTATTGTTGGTGTAAATGGTGGCGATCGCCCCCTGTTCACCTATCTGGGCCCTTTACAACCGCGTTTGGGGAATGCCGTTTACTCTAATCCCGGTGCTATTTCACCCTTACTCAACGATCCCGATTTACAACTCGTTGGTATAGGGACTCGAATTTTTTTAGGTGGCGGTATTGGTTATGTTGCCTGGGAAGGCACTCAGCACTTCCCCTTACAAAAACGTTTAGCTAATCGTACACCGATTGGGCCTTCTGCGACTTTAGCTTTAATTGGTGATGCCAAACAAATGGATGCTCATTGGGTGCGGGGTTGTTACTTTAAAAGTTATGGCCCCTCATTGATGTTAGGCGTTGGTGTTCCACTCCCTGTATTAAATGAACAAGTAGTTGAACACTGCGCTGTACAGGATAAAGACTTAGTAGCCCCAATCGTAGATTTTTCCATTCCCCGGCGCGTTCGTCCCACTTTTGGTTTGGTGAGTTATGCCCAACTCAAATCTGGGAGGATCACTATTGAGGGCAAAGCTGTACGCTCTGCCCCCTTAGCGAGTTTGTTTTTTTCTAGGCAAGTCGCCCTAGAGTTGAAAAAGTGGATCGAAGCAGGGACATTTACCCTCACAGAACCAGTTTCTCCAATTCCGATGGAGCGATCTTTTCTACCCCAAGACCGTCGAACGGATTTTTGATATTGGGGAATGGGGAATGGGGCAGGGAAGCAGAGGGAGAAGAGGAGTGTGGGGAGTGTGGGGAGTGTGGGGAGTGTGGGGGGTAGGACTTCTTCCCCATCCTCCCACACTTCCCCATCCTCCCACACCCCTTGGATTTCTCACTTGTGAGAAATCCAGGCTAATGCCGAATTCCCAATGCCCAATGCCCAATGCCCCATTCCCTACTCTTGAGTCGGTTTCGGTCGCTTGATGGGTTTAGGAGCAGGCGTTTTTGGTATAGGTTTTGACACCACAGAGGTGTCTCCGCCTGTACCTGTTTTCTTGATGGGACGCGGAGTTTCGCCGCTGCGTCTGGGGGGGAATGGTCTTCTACCACCAGCACCAGCACCACCACCACCGCCACCGCCAGCACGAGGGCCACCTCTGAATGGTGGTTTGCGTTTTTTGGGCAAGTCAGCGATCGCTTCAGCTTTTTCTACGATCAAAACATCAGCTTCTCGCTTGGCTTGGAAATCCCAGAACTTTCCTACCGCTTTGGTGGTCAGGACACCCCTCAATTTCAACTTGAAATACTTGGGTTTGTCAGTTGGTTTGCGTGCAGCCTGCCTAATTTTGACTACCAAACTCTTAGCGTCAAAAGATTGGTATACTACTTCACCACGAACAGAAAAACCACCATCAGCTACTTCTGATGAGGGGATCGTGGGAATTGTGCTTAATTCAGAATTTTCGGATAAGCCATCATCGGGTGTCTGTGACTCTTGCAACTCTAAATCTGATTCGTCCTCATCTGTTGAGCTTTTAGCCAGATTTTCTGGCTCCCAAACTCCGACGATTTGGATGTGCAAGGTGTCATTTTCTTGTCTTGTACGTGGATATACTACCCACAAATGTTCTTTTTCTAAGTCTAGATGATTCTTGACTAAGCTCATAATCCGGCCTAGGAGGACGGCATTGAGTTCTACACCATCTGTGGTTAGTAGCGTACCTTGAGTAAATTGTTCGCTGCTAGCATGATAGCGACCCCGGACTAATCCGATCGCTCGGTACTGCATCGGTTCGCTGGGAGGTGGAATCGGTTGCTGTCGATTGACTAAGTTCCCATTTGAGTCAGTCTCGCTGGGGTTGACAGGCGAATTTTCAAATTTAGAGGGCTTGGGTACTATGTGAACATTAGAGGCAGCCTCTATTTTATTTGGGCCCTGGTTAGAGGCAGAAGAATTGGAGGATTCAGGCAACGGCATCAGGTCGGAATTCATAAAAACTCCTTGCGGCGGAGACACATCCCATTGTGGGATTTTATAAAGGTAGCTGGAAAGAGCATTTGTGCGATTGATGAAAGTATATTGGCTTTTCACAAATTCACACTAGAGTACTCTATACAATCCTAAAGGCGCTAAATTTAGTGTTTGTACATTAAACGTGTAATTTAGCGCCTTTACACTAGTTTCGGAAGCATATCATAGCTACAATTCTGACGGCTCCTCCTAAAGTCATCACTTACTTTAGCAGTGTAAATAGTTAATTGTTATAAAATTCACAGGCAATTGGCGATATTCCGCAAAGTTTTGGAAATTTATAACTTTACGATTTGTGTAAATGATAATGTCATTAGAGTTCAGGAGAAAGACAAAACTGTGTCTCAACCACGCAATCGCTGGATAGTTCAAGTCGTATTGGCGCTGGCAGTTCTTGCTTTTGTGGGTGTTTCGGTGATTCCCATAATTGGAGCATTTAATAATACGCCACCCTCAAACCAGAATACCGCTAGCACCAGAGGCACTTTGCCCTCTGCTGACCAAAAATCAAAATTGGAAGATGAAGTACGGGGTTATGAACTGGTTTTGCAAAGGGAACCAGAAAATCAGACTGCGCTTAAGGGCTTATTGCAGGCGCGTCTACAACTACTGAGTCAAAAAGAAAAAAGTGAGGTTAAACCAGCTGATATCCAAGTTGTCATTGAACCTCTGGAAAAGCTAGCCAAGCTAAATCCCGAACAGTCAGAATATTCAGTGCTACTAGCTCAAGCTAAACAGCAAATAGGCGATCGCGAAGGAGCCGCTCAAGCTTATCGCACAATTTTGTCTACAAAACCTGGCGATTTGAAGGCTTTGCAAGGAATGGTGGCTTTGTTGATCAGTCAGCAACGCCCAGAAGCAGCTATTGGTTTACTGCAAGAAACCCTCTCGAAAGCAGCCCAAGCAAATACAATTCAGCCTGGAAGTGTAGATACAGTAGCCGTGCAGGTGTTGTTAGGTTCTGTTCATGCTTCCCAGAAACGCTACGCTCAAGCTAGCTCTGTATATGACCAAGCAATTAAGAAAGATCCTAAAGATTTTCGCCCCGTTGTGGCAAAAGCGATGCTCTTGAAACAACAGGGCAAAGACGCAGATGCAAAACCCTTATTTGATAGTGCCGCAGCTTTAGCACCTGCTCAGTACAAAGACGAAATTAAAAAGGCAGGAATGACTTCCCCAATTCCTAATTCGGCCGTATCTCCCACGCCTTCATTGAAAAGTACTCCGAAGTAATGGGCATTGGGCATTGGGCATTAGCCTGGATTTCTCACAAGTGAGAAATCCAAGGGGTGTGGGAGGATGGGGAAGTGTGGGAGGATGGGGAAGAAGTCTTACCCCCCACACTCCCCACACTCCCCACACTCCTCTTCTCCCTCTGCTTCCCCTGCTCCCCTTATGCTCCTTCAATGGCAGCTACGACACCAAAGACTAAAAACAGGCATCCGCCAACAAAGGTGAGTTGACGCTCAGAAATGCGTCCGGCAATCATTTTGCCACCAATAACTGCGATCGCAGCACAAATGGCATGTCCTAAAATTGCACCTATTGTCACTCCAATGGGATTATTACCTGCGGCTAGGGCAATAGTGGCAATTTGCGTGCGATCGCCCCACTCTGCCATAAATGTCAATATAAAGGCTTCTATGACAATTGCTAAGGAAGTCTTTTTCTTTGGTAACTCCAAATCTGCTTTTTTCACCGCAGCTTCGGCTTCTTCTATAACTTCCGTATCACAAGCAGCCGAAGACATCTTACTCGCGTCATATAACAGCTTGATACCAAAGGCAAGAAACAAAAATATTTCGGCGTAATGAATATAAGCTTTTGGCAATAAAGATACCGCTTGTCCAAATAGCACCGAAAGGATGGTCATCGCAGCCAAAGCAGCTGTCACACCTATAAATACCAGCCGCCGTGGGTGGTGCATTGCCAAAATCACAGCAATAAAAAATGTTTTATCGCCTAATTCGGAAACTGTAATTAATAATAAACCTGCGGTAAAAGCTGTTAACACTCTCTCAAGCTCCTGAAGAATCCTTTACCGATGTGAAGCTTGATGAGAACCAAAAGACCTCACCAAGTTTACACTTTTCGGTGTGAACTTAGTGAAGGTCTCGCTTTCAAATATTTATTATTCGCCATCTGAACCAGGCTCATCGCCAGTATGTTGACTCAGATGTACTGGCTTTTATTTTTTTGCCAGCAGCTACTCCCCTTCAATGCGAATCTGATTTTACATCTGTTATAGGTAAAAGTCAAGAGTGGGGAATGGAGAGATATAACTTTAGAAAAGCGGCACATACAGCCCGATTCAGGATTACTTTGGTAAAAACCCCTCATCTGTGACTGCTGGACACGATAAGAAGACTCATGCACAAGGATAACGCCAAATCATATCCCATTATGCAAGTCCAACCAACTTAGCACTTAGTTGCCACATGCGATCGCCTTTGTCGTCATCACGGGCTTGAGGAGAAACCTTTTGAACAAAGGATTTACCATCTTCCTTCTGGCGATTTCCCCAACTCCAATACACACCGGATTGATTGTACTCAGGATCGGCAACCACCGCCGCAACTCGTTCTCCCGCCAACTCCTGAGACACATATCCCTTAGTGATGTACTTCTGGAATAATGGGAAGATTTTCTGAAATAGGGGATAGTGGTTTCTAAATAATGGCGTTTCTGCAACACATCCCGGATAGAGAGAGTTGAAGACGATACCAGTTGACTCGTGATAGCGCTGATGCAGTTCCCGCATCGTCAGCACGTTACAAACCTTGCTGTCTTTGTAAGCTTTGACTGGTTCAAATTTTTTGCCATCAATCATTGAGATCGGCTCTTTAAACCCTTCTGCAAAGCCCTGCAAATCGCCCAAATCTGGACGCGGCGGAATCTTTCCACCCAGTTCGTCTGGATTGTGGGTAACAGTTCCCAAAATTACGAGCCTTGGCTCTGAAGATGACTTCTTCAGATCCTCTAGCATCAGGTTACACAAAAGGAAATGTCCCAGGTGATTTGTGGTGACAGTTAACTCGTAACCTTCTGGACTGCGTAAAGGCTCTTTTATTAAGGGCATATAAATTGCGGCGTTGCACACCAAAGCGTCTAGGGAGTGGCCGCTTGCTCGAAAGTTATTCACAAATTGTCGAACGCTATCCAAAGAGCCAAGATCGATATGCATGATAGTGTAGCTGCCCTGATGCGGGATTCCCACAGATTGGGCTGCCAGTTGAGCTTTGGCTACATCCCTACAGGCCATCACTACATACCATCCCCTTTCAGCAAGAGCCTTGGCAGCGTACAAACCGACCCCTGAAGAGGCACCTGTGATTACAACCGTTGACTTCCTATCCTGTACCATTGCTATTCAGACTCTGTTAATCACCTTTTTCTCTCTTCAGGATTTTACATCACTGAGTCACCACCTCTGTTATGGTTGGCGATCGCTTCTCACTAAATAACAGGTTATTTCAAATCTATAGCTGTGATTCAAATACAATTAGGCTCTAAATTAATAACTTAACTATTTATATTTTTAATCGAGGTAGACAAACTTTTTGTAGTCCCCTCGATTTCCCATATAAATTTACCTTTAGCTAATACTTCCGCTCTTTTGGCTCAAACATAGTAATTGCCACCGGACGATATTGAATATCAATTCCGGCTGGTGAATAGTAAGCCATTGTATGTTTCAAAAAGTTTGTATCATCTCGCTCGGAATAATCTTCGCGGAAATGAGCGCCCCGACTTTCTTGACGATTCAGCGCTGATGCCAAAATAGTCTGTCCCACTATCATCAAACTTCGCAATTCCAAAGCTTCCACAAGTTCTGTATTCCAGCAACTACCTTTATCATCTAAATAAATTTGTGGATATCGCTGTTGGATTTCTGCTAATTTGTGTAACCCTTCACTCATTAATGCCTCAGTGCGGAAAACGCCACAGTACTCAGTCATACAATCCTGGAAGGCTTGACGGACTTGGTTAATGCGATACTCTCCTGGTTGTTCTAGCAAAGCTTGGATTTCTTGCTGGGCTTGCATTACATAGCGTTGCTCATCTACAGAGGGCAACTTACGTTTTTGGACAAATTTGGCGATCGCAGCTCCAGTTCTCTTGCCATAAACGACACATTCCAGCAAAGAGTTACTACCAAGGCGATTCGCACCATGTACGGAAACACAAGATGTTTCTCCAGCCGCAAAGAAAGCATCAACTAAACCATCACCACTACTGCGGACTTGCCCATCAGTATTAACTGGAATACCACCCATACAATAGTGAATTGTCGGGCGGACTGGCATCGGTTGAGTTACCGCGTCAACACCCACTAAGCGGTGTGCTTCTTCCCAACAGAAGGGGACGCGACTCATAATTTTTTCTTTACCCAAATGGCGGAGATCCAAATAGACAAAGGGGCCACCGGCGCTACCGTCGAGATGAATACCACGACCGGCGCGGATTTCATAAGCGATCGCGCGTGAGGTAATATCACGAGGAGCTAGTTCCATGCGGCTGGGTGCATAATTCGCCATAAAGCGATCGCCTTCACTATTAATCAGATACGCCCCTTCACCCCGTACCGCTTCTGAAATTAGCACCCCTACGGGATATAAACCAGTGGGATGAAATTGGACAAATTCCATATCTTCGAGGGGCAAACCTGCGATCGCAGTCATTGCCAAACCATCACCTGAAGAGGCGTAATCATTAGAGGTTGTATTATAAACGCGACCATAGCCCCCAGTGGCAAACATCACCGCCTTGGCTCGCACCACCTCTATATGTCCATCCAAAAGATGGAACATCACCACACCTTTCGCCTCATTCTCTTCCAAGATGAGACGCATCACATACCATTCTTCATAAACTTGCACTCCATAACGCCGCAAATTGTTAACCAATTCGTGCAAAATCGCGTGACCGGTCTTATCGGCAGCATAACAAGTGCGGTTGTGGGAATGTCCGCCAAAAGCTCGTTGGGCAATGCGACCATCGGGTAAGCGAGAGAACAAAACGCCTAGATGTTCCAAATCAATTACCACATCTGGCGCTTCTTGGGTGAGAATTGCTACAGCATCTTGGTCTGCCAAATAATCAGAACCCTTGACAGTATCAAAAGCATGTGCTTCCCAACTATCTTGGGAATCAACATTTTTTAGCGACGCAGCCATACCACCTTGAGCCGCCACCGAATGAGAACGAATTGGGTGTGTTTTCGCAACCACAGCAATATTTAAACTAGGATCAGTGCGAGCAATTTCCACCGCCGCACGACATCCCGCCAATCCACCCCCAACAATAATTACATCGTGTTCCAGCATAATTAGTCCCCTGATTGCAAAGCACTGCTGTTCTATTGTAGAGATGTGATTAATCAGGCAGTGCGTTGCGATCGCTGTGGCATCTCTACAAAAAAATTCCCTGCCTATAGACAGGGATGTTATTACAAATTTTTAAATTAAAAGCGAAGAGTTAGGTCTTCATTCCTAATTTTCTCTTTAGCTAGCTGCTTGCACAGGTTGTTGCTGAGACACATTACCTGGTATGGGTTCCATTTTAGTTCCCGGCCCTACAGGAGTGACTTCAATATGATTTAACAAGGTCGTGACAAACGCAAACAACAAGAAAGGTAGCGATAGCAGAACGACCAAACCCGCAGTTGCTAAAGCGTACACAGGACGCTTCGCACCCATCAGCGCCAAGGCAGATGCCAAACTTAGGGTAATTGTAATTAACCAAACAATTATTTGACCGTAGATATCACCAAAAGTCAGCGTACAGACAAACCGATACTTTTGAATATTATTTCCGCTCATCACATTTGCCTCAAGTCTCTCCTATATAGGTTCTACGTTAGAACCATGTTTGCTTTGTAGACAATTTCTAAATATTTTTGCAAAATTCGTAATATTGCTTCACAATTCACTTTTTTTGTTACAAACCGCAATTCATAGTCCTGCATGGCGTAAATAGACCAAGCATACTCGACGGTAAGCCCTTTTCCTATATCTCCATGTTCCCTGTACTACGGTGTATACATAAGTCCTAAAAACCTAGTTTTGTAGGGTGTCTTATCCCGTAGGTTAACGCACTATTCTAGATTTTTGGTGTGTTATGACCATAGATAAATCCAGCAAAGTAAGGATGTGAAATCCGATTTTTTGGTGTTAAATTTTGAGTATTGCCGGAATTTGTTGACTTAAATCAACAAAAATCTTTATTTTTCGTGGCAATGTTGTTTTAGGAGTGAACGTGAATACTATTTTTCTTCGTAAAGGTGTTTTTTGGTTGCCAGGTATAGCTGCTCTTGTAGTTCTGAGTAGCGGCTTATCTGCAAGTGCCCAGACAGTAGACAAGGTAAGCAGTCAGGCATTAACTGACTCTCCCGCAACCGTAGCGTCTCCCAATGAGTTTAGTACAGAACTAGACGCTGTAAGCCAAAATCTTTCTACAGAAACAACTGAAACATTTACAGCCACAAATTTAGCTGAGGTACAGCAGAGCCAAAATCCTGTAATACAGGAAAATAGCAGTGCAACGTCTACACCAGTTCCAGGGACAGTGGCAACCTCGTCTGCGACTCTCACCTCTGAGTTTGTCCAACCGACTTCTCAAACGACTGCTCAACCAGCTGCTACCAAAGTGGCACAATCGGATATTGATTTAGGCAGAACAACCCGTGGTGGCAGTAGCTATATTGGCGTTGCTGCTAACATTGGTTTGAGTGGTGATGGTAGCTCGTCTTTGGGCGATGGTAACTTCGCCGTAGTTAGTAAAGTCGGACTGACAAATTCTATATCGGTACGTCCCTCAGCCGTATTTGGCGACAACACGACAATTTTGCTTCCGATCACCTACGATTTTACCTTCAAATCAGCAGATGCTTTTAGCGAACCGTTAGCGATCGCACCTTACGTTGGAGTTGGTGCAGCTTACAAAACTGGTAATGATTCGCAATTTGCCTTTTTGGTATCTGGTGGCATTGATGTGCCTCTAACTCCTCAATTCACAGCAACAGCCTCTGTCAATGCGGGATTTTTTGATCAAACTGATATTGGCTTATTGTTAGGAGTTGGTTATAACTTCACTGGATTATAAGAGTTAGGAGTTATGAGTTAGGAGTTAAGAGTTAGTAATATTTCATTAATAGCTCTTAACTCCTAATTCCTAACTTTCTACTTGGGGGTAACTTTGTCAATTACTTTGATTTTGCCATCGTCTCCTACTGTCCAAACGTCATATACACCAACGACATCGCCGTTAGCATCAACATCTACGTTGCCGCTAGCTCCTTGATAGTTAATCTTTTTACCATCTTTTAGTAACTTCAGTCCCTCGCAGACATCGGTAACTTCTGTGCCAGGGCCATCAGCTACTTCACGAATTTTACCAGCTATTCCAACGCCTGTATTTTCTTTAGCAGCTTGTGCTGCCAATGTCAATAAAGCAGCCGCATCCCACGCTTGAGGGGCGTATTCCCCTGGTTCATTACCCTTTTTATCCTTCCACAGTTTGTTGAAAGCTGCTAATGCTTTACCATCGGAACCGGGTACTGTACCGATCGCTCCAGTTAAAATATATTTGCCATCACTGCCTTTGCCAACTTGTTCTGGGAAAGTAGGTGATTTCACTCCATCTGTGAGCAGAATCTGCACTCCCTTAGCTACACCTTGCTGATACGCAGCTTTTAAAAACAGACTGCCAGTTTCGGCGTAAAGTACAGCTAGAACTGCATCTGGTTTACCAGCAAAGGCAGCCGCCGCTTCTGTATCAAATGTCTGCGCTTTCGGGTCGTAGCGGACAGGCTTATCTTTATTAACGATGGTTCCACCCAATTTTTCAAAAGTTTGCACAAATGCTTTTTCAAAGCCAACGCCATAGTCGTTATTAATCACGACTGTAGAAACTCGCTTGAAACCTTTTTTTCTGGCAAGTTGAGCTAATGCTAGTGCTTGGTAAGTATCAGGGGGAGCAGTACGCGCCCAAAAGCCTTTAAAGTCGCCTTTCTGTGCTTTTTCAGTAAATACGGGACTGGTACTACCAGGGGAAACCAGCATGACTTTATTCGGCGTGGCAATGGAGACTGCGGCACTAGAAACGCTACTGGCAAAGGAACCAACTACACCTGCGACTTTATCTAAAGTTGCTAGCTTGGTCATACCGGCTGCACCAGCTTTCGGATCGGTTTGGTCGTCTACTTGCACCAAGTTAACTGGTTCACCATTCACCCCACCGCAGGCGTTGACCGTATCGACAAGTAAAGGGACAGAACCTAGCATCTGCTGTCCGACAGAAGCCAAATCGCCTGTTGTCGGTAGTAGGGAACCAATTTTTAGCCCTTTATCACTGCTTGTTGTAGTTGAGTTTGCTGCTGGGGTCGCACTACTTCCGGTGGTAGCTGTACCATTGGGGGTACTACTATCACCACAAGCCCCAACTAGGAATCCTGTTGCTATGGCAGCTAGACTCAAGGTTAAGGCGGCACTAATTTTTATCATAAATCACTTTCACTCCTCAAATATCTAGGAGCCTAAAATTAAGATTCAAACTAAGTTTGTAAGTTAGTTGGATCTTATCAAGACTCCAAAGGATAAATCATATCATCCATCTTTGGGAGTAGAAATATTTACGCCTATATTAGTTTACACAGAAAATATTCTGTGTATTAAAAGCTGGAAAACGGAGAGGGAGGGATTCGAACCCTCGGTACGGAGTTGCCTGCCGTACAACAGATTAGCAATCTGCCGCTTTCGACCACTCAGCCACCTCTCCTGACTCACGAATATCAATGTTACCAGACTTGCTCTTAAGAGTCAATAGTCATTTGTCATTTGTCATTAGCCGTTGGTTATTTATAAACCACTAAGGACTAAGGACTAGGGACAAATGACTGATTTTTTAAAGAACTTGCGATCGCATCCAAGCTAAGGGCAAGGTGCGTAACTTTTTCCACTGGGGAACGAAAGCCCGCCGACTGAACACATCGTAATCGTTGCGTTCAATCACCTCCAAAATCTGGCCGTACAGCATTGATGCTGCCCATACAGGCCAACGGGCATCGGATGCTAGATAAGTTATTCCCTGGTTTGACGTGGTATAGAATTGGCGGGCCCGTTCAATTTGAAAGCGCATCAGCGCCCGCCAGCGATCATCTACCACACCTTTGAAGAAGTCTTGCTCGGTGTAGTTGAATTTTTCCAAGTCCTCAAGGGGAATGTAGATTCGCCCCCGTTTGGCATCTTCTCCCACATCCCGCAGGATGTTGGTGAGTTGATTGGCAATTCCCAGAGCGATCGCTTCTTCTGTGGGAAGATATGGTTGTTTGTTCTGATGCCACGGAGCGGTGTATAGGGTGCTATCTACACCCATCACTTCTGTTGACATTAAGCCAACAGTGCCAGCAACGCGGTAACAGTAGAGGTATAAATCCTCAAAGGTTTCATAACGACTGCGATATAAGTCCATACGCTGACCGGCAATCATATCCCGGAAGGGCTGAATGTCCATCGGAAAGCGCTGGAGGGTATCAACTAAAGCGACATCGTAATTTTCTAATGGTCGTCCCGCAAAAATCGATTCCAGCTGCTGTTCCCATAGGTCTAGGGTTTCTGGCGTGGTAATAGCAGATGCGGGCCCATCCACTAATTCATCTGTACGGCGACACCAAGCGTAAATTGACCAAATAGATTGACGTTTTACCGGACTCATGAGCAAAGTACCCAGGTAAAAAGTCTTGGCATACTTTGCTGTGAGATGTCGGCAAAGTTTGTATGACTCGTCTACAGAGACCAGCGTTTTCATGCGCGGGGGGGAATCAGGCAGTTGCAGCATTCGTTGCGGGCGGTCGGGTGAGCGTTTGCAGGTTTGAGGAATTTGCTACCGGGAGAGCCTCAGAAATTGCCTGCGCTGTCAGCTTACCAGAAAGTACGGCACCTTCCATACTGCCTAAGTAGCGTTGCATGGTATAACTTCCGGCGAGATAGAAGTTGGCAATGGGCGTAACTTGTGCGGGACGGTACTGTTGACGACCAGGGGTCGCTTTGTAAACTGAACGCGGCGTTTTCACCACATGAGATTTTAGCAATGTTGCTGGATTGTCTCCCCCAAAGTGGTCTGGGAAAAGTTTTTCCAATTCAGCAAGCGTTGCAGCCACAATCTCCTCATCGGATTTGGCAATCCAATCTTTTGCCGGAGCTAGAACTAATTCCAGCATTGAGCGATTGGGGTTGGCGTATTCACGGCAGGTATTGCTCATATCAGCATAAACGCTTAGGAGGGGCGATCGCGAAAAAAGTAGGTGATCAATTTCTGTAAGTTTCCGGTCAAACCACAGATGGAGGTTAATCACTGGTACTCCTTCTAAACCTTCTAGCTTTTGAAAAAACTCCATCAGCTTCCAAGGTTTAGGCAACATGACCTTCAAAGGGTCAACTGAGATGGCAGATACATACGAATCAGCTGTAATAACTTCATCTTCTGCCCCATTTAACCCTCGAATCAAGTATCCCTTCACCGTGCCATCGGCGTTGAGCAAAATTTCTTTCAAGGGGGCATTTAGCCGCACTTCTCCACCGCGTTCTGTAATGTAATCTACAATCGGGCTGCATAGACGTTCTGTGGGAGAACCATCTAAAAATGCAATCTTGGAGCCATATCGTTCTTGCAGAAAACGATTTAGTGCAGTTAAGAGAATTGTTGCGGAAACTTCATCAGGATTGATAAAGGTGAGTGCTTTACATGCGGCGATAAAAACGTCACTAGTTACCCGCTCATCAACACCTTGCCTTTTCAACCACTCTAAGAAGCTATATTTGTCCATCTCTTCGACATACTTCTGTCCCCGAACCACTGCGGGAAGTAGACCAACGGCAAATCGAATCTTCTGCTCCCAAGTCAACATGTCTTTGTTGCGAAGAATCGATGCTATGACGTTGAAAGGAGATGGAATATCTGGAACATCAAAACGTGAGAGTGTTCCAGGCTTGTCTGGTTGATTAAAAATCAGTGTATGCTCTTTCCACTGGAGTCTATCTTCAATGCCCAACTCCTTGAGCAATTGGAGCATATTAGGATATGCCCCAAAGAAGGCGTGTAACCCGGTTTCGTACCAGTCGCCGTCAGAGTCTTTCCACGCCGCAACCAGACCACCCAGTACGTCCCGGCTTTCCAAGACAATGGGTGTGTGACCTGCGTCCGTGAGATATTTCGCGCAGGAAAGTCCTGCTAGTCCCGCTCCCGCGATCGCTACTCGCATTTAACCCTAATGCCCTTCAATATTTCTTAACGGTTTTATCGTTCTCATTATACGTTGCAATCTGTTACATTTGACGGTTATTGTGCGATCGCTTCCCCAAAAAACTTTGATCAAAGGGAATTTTACCTACGCACAACTGCCCAACAAAATTACTAATACCATTGTTGGCAATAGGTTTTAGCAAGTATTTTATCTAGATTTAGGTACAGAAAATTTAACGAGACAAAAGTAATTCCTTTGACAGGAAATAGGTAATCTCAAAAGTAGTTGATTTCTTTGGGAATCCGTGCATCTAAATCTGAGAAAATATCTAGGGTACTGGTTATAGATTGCTATTAAACACCTCAGTTAGGTAAAAGATTATGAGTGGTTCACAGGAGCTAAAACACTTTGGAAATCACCTGATTTTAGGTATTTCCGGCACTACACTAAGCGATGACGATAAACGCGTACTCAGTGAATTAAAGCCGATTGGGGTAATATTTTTTGCTAAAAACTTTTTGGATGGCGCTCCATATCAAGTTTGGCTAGAAAGCTTCAAGGATTTAAACAGCCAGATACGAGAATATGCTGAACGTGATTCAATGTTTATGACTGTGGATCATGAAGGAGGTCGTGTCATTCGCACACCAATGCCAATTACGCGATTTCCTCATGCATTGTTGTTGCGATCGCACGCCCGCGAAGTAGCAAAAGCCACAGCTACAGAACTAAAATCATTGGGAATAAATTTATCCTGGGCTCCTGTAGCAGATGTTTTTTCCCATCCCCACAACCCTGTTATAGGGCCTCGCGCCTTCGGTAACACTCCCGAAATAGCCGCAAAAGATGCCCGTGACTACTACCTTGGACTTCAAGAATCAGGAATTTTGGGATGCGCTAAACACTTCCCCGGACATGGAGACACTAGCAAAGACTCTCACATTGAGCTACCAATACTGGATTTAACTTTAGAAGACCTGCGACTTCGAGAACTCATACCTTTCAAAGCCCTAATCGAAGTACAGATTCCTTTAATCATGACTGCCCATATTTTGTTTCCTAGGATAGATGCAGATTTACCAGCAACACTATCCCAGCCTATTCTCAAAACCATACTTAGGGAAGAACTTGGCTTTCAGGGAGTGGTTGTATCTGACGACTTGGATATGAAAGCGATCTCAGATATGTTTATGAAAGCTGGTACTGTGGCGCGATCGTTTCATGCAGGCTGTGACCTGTTCATTGTTTCGCGCAATATCAATTCATCATCTATTGAAAGAACCTATCAAATTGCTGAAGATTTCGTCGATTCTCTTAGCAAGGGTAGTTTAGACGAATCAGTAGTGGAAGCAGCCAGAGAAAGAATTGAGAAACTACTAGCAGTGACACCGCAATATCCCGTAGAAATTTTGGATAGAGATATACTATTGCAACATGCTCAATTAGCGATCGCTAGTTGCTATTCATAACCCAAAACGCATTCAAGTTGCATATTAGCGATTGCCAAAAGGCTAACTAAGATTGCATTTCTTAATTTTGAATTTTGAATTTTAAATTTTTAATTGTTTTAGTGGGTGGTATAGGGGTCGAACCTATTTCTGCGAGTTAAAAGCTCGCTGCACAGCCGATATGCCAACCACCCTAGTTAATTTAAGAAATGAGCAAGTGCGATCGTATATTTTTTACATCGCAAGCCCTACATCAACACTAGATATAAATCCACCAGGGAGGTACTGCCCCTCCTATTTCTGTGTTATCAGCACAGCGCCTCGCTTTTCGGCTCCAGGTGGAAAAAGAGGAAGATGGAGGAATCGAACCCCTACAGTTGCCTGTACTCCAAGGTTCAAGCTTGGTTGCCGTCCATTCAGCAGCATCTTCCATTGAGGGGTATCTGACGGGGCTTGAACCCGCTTTGACTGGTTCCACAAACCAGCGCCTTGACCACTTTGGCTTCAGATACCATCAGTGGAATCAATGGGAATTGAACCCATAACCTCCTGCTTGCAAGGCAGGCGCTCTATCCATTTGAGCTATGACCCCATATTTGGTGGATACTGGTCGGAATCGAACCGACATTTTTCTAACAGCCAGTTAGACGCTTTACCAATTAAGCTACAGACCCATAGACGGGAGTGGTGGACTTGAACCCGCAACTTTCGAGGTAGAAGCTCGAAGCTCTATTCCATTGAGCTACACTCCCAAGATTTGGTAGTCCTGGCAGGATTTGAACCTGCAACCTCTTGCTTGTAAGGCACTTGCTCTACCGTTGAAGCTACAGGACTACGCAAGCGAGTGGAGGGAGTTGTTCTCGTAGCGTTCTCGTTCGCGGAGCGTCCCGGAGGGAAGAGTACACACGTACTGAGTATGGCGTACTCAGATGCTACCGATTACATCACACCCGCATCAAGCTGGTAACAGGAATTGAACCTGCAACCTACTGATTACAAGTCAGTTGCTCTGCCAATTGAGCTACACCAGCACTATTTTTGGTGACAGGGGCAAGGAAGGAGTCGAACCTGCCGATATTCAAGTTATGAGCCTGATGAGCCACCGTTGCTCTATCCCCGCATATTCACCAATACCCCTGACTGGATTTGAACCAGCATCCTCTTTACCCTAAATAAAGTGCCTCGTACCAATTGGGCTACAGGGGCAAAAATTAAAGAATATCAATCACATCTAAAGCTTGGAATATTGTTTTTTTGCCCAATAACCTCTAGGCGGTTTTTCAATACCGTAAGCTTTACACCATTTTTCCACCGCCTTGTCACTTACACCAAAATCTTTTGCTATTAATGAATGGCTGCCTCAGTAGGACTCGAACCTACAACCGCACGGTTAACAGCCGCTTGCTCTACCATTGAGCTATGAGGCAACGAAGCCCCCCAGGTCGGAATCGAACCGACGACCTCCTGTTCTTGTCTTTCAGACACGCTACGCGAACAAACAGGCGCTAACTACCAACTGAGCTACCGAGGGATAGAAGAAGAGATCATGTAACGAGCGAGAGCGGAGGGAATCGAACCCTCAAATCTTCAGTTTCGTAGACTGAGATGTTATCCAGTTACACCACACTCTCAAAACGGAGAGAACAGGATTTGAACCTGCGACGGGTATTAATTACCCGCTTCCTCTTAGCAGGAGGACGCTTTTAGCCACTCAGCCACCTCTCCATAGTGGGTCGAGCAGGATTTGTAGATTGCTTCCCGCAGGGTACCTGCGTGCAAAAAAGAACAGTTTTACGGACTGTCGCCTTCAACCAGACTCGGCCACCGACCCATAAATCATTCCCTCGACGAGAATTGAACTCGCATCTGTGCTTTGAAAGAACACTGACTTAACCATTCGTCCACGAGGGCATAATTGACTGAATTTTAGATTTGGGATTAACTTTTTTAATCTAAAATTGGCAATCTAAAATCCAAAATTGTCTGACACAGGGACTAGGATTTGAACCTAGAACATCGGATTTGGAGTCACGATGTGTTGCCGTTACACCATCCCTGCATTTGGTGGCAGTGGCGGGATTTGCACCCGCATATACCAGGGTATGAACCTGGGGCTTTGCTGGTTAAGCTACACTGCGATCGCACCAGAGGTCAGGGCGGGATTTGAACCCGCGCTAATCGGTTTTGCAAACCAACGCCTTCGACCACTTGGCTACCTGACCATTTGGGAGTCCCGACGAGATTTGCACTCGCAATCTTCAGTTTGAGAAACTGACGGCTTAAACTATTCGCCTACAGGACTACAACCAGGGTGACGGGATTTGAACCCGCAACATTTCCGCAGACAACGGAACGCTCTAGCCAATTGAGCTACACCCCGATTTTTGGGAATCTGTGCCTAAACTTTGAGATTTTTAGGCACAGATTTTGTTGATGAACTTGCCCATTTCTTATTTAGTTTTCAAGGTTCAGAAAATTGACTTTTTACTGTTAAAAACTGTTAGGAAAACAACCGAAACTCTAGGTAGCAAGCCTGTTATGTATTACGGATGTATTCAGTGGTTTTGATGAGTGCAAACTTAGAACTTTTTTCGTTTCTTGCCTCTACTACCGATGGTGTGCAAGTAGAAACAGCTTTTTTGACTGGGGACTTTGGATTATTCCAACGCCTGTCCTTTAGTTGTATGTAGAACATAACTTTGACTCTTGAGAAACTTGTTTTCCGCTCCACTACATTCATACTACAAAATACTACAAAAGGTGTCAAGGGGTTTCAGAAAGTTTTTTTGAAATTGTCTAGAAGAGTTTCTGCACCTAGGTTTGAACTTACTTAGCCCCTCTGAAAATTCAAACTACAGTTATGCTTGGGTGAGTTTTTAAAAGCCTGACGTGACAGACAACTACCTCAAGCGACAAAAAATAATTAGTTTTATTGCGATCGCCTTTAGTATTACAGCTTGTAGTATTGCTCCAGGCACTTCCCCACAATTGGGGTTGAACCAGCCAGTTAGCAAAAGCCACACTGCACAAGTTCAAGATCCAGCAAAGGGCCTAGTTAATGTCCAACTACCGCCATCAGCTAAAGTAGAAAACCCTACATTTACAGTCCCAGCTAAATTTCAAGGAAAAACAGTTTATAAAGTTCAACTCAGCAGCAACGAAAAGGTTATTGCTCTGAGCATTGATGATGGGCCTTGGCCAAAAACAACCCTAGAAATGCTAGATATCCTCAAGCAAAATGATGTTAAAGCAACATTCTTTTGGGTAGGACAAGCTTTGCAAGCAAATCCCGACCTAGCCAAACAAGTGGTAGCCGAGGGACACGCCATTGGCAACCATACTTGGCATCATTGGTATCGGCAAATGGATGAAGCCACAGCTAAGAGTGAGATCGATCGCACATCTGACCTGATATACAAAACTACAGGAGTGAAAACTGCTCTGTTTCGTCCTCCTGGAGGTTTTTTAAACAACGGATTAGCTGCTTATGCGAAAAGCCAGAAAAATGCTGTCATTATGTGGTCGTTAACTTCAGCTGATACCGATCCTCACGCCAAACCGCAAGCATTTGTAAATAATGTCTTGAAAGGCGCGAAACCAGGTTCTATTGTTTTGATGCACGACGGTGGTGGCGATCGCCGAAGAACAGTAGAAGCTTTGCCACAAATCATCAGTGGACTCAAACAGCAAGGCTATCGATTTGTGACAATTCCCGAACTGCTACAAATGGCGCAATAAAGGGTGAGAATTTCTCACCCTACTATTTCGTTTATTCACTCATGACAGAAGCACAAGCTTGAGCTTCCTGCCAAAGTTTGTGCAAAAAGAACTCAGCGCGATCGCTCATAGTGGTGAAAAACACACCTACAGCATCCTTAGAACTATCTGATAGCCAAGAACCTTGCAGAGTGACTTCCATATATTGGGTATCAGAGGCACAGAGAGCAATGATTTCTCTGTCATCCCTTTTTACCTCAGCCTTAAGCACTTCTACTCCTGGCAAATCCACAGGGAGCAAAAAGGAAGCAGTACTGGGTTCAATGCACAAACTTTGCCCAACTCGCAGGGCCAAAATCACTCGCTGCGCTACCCATTCTTCTAGCGACAGAGTGAGACATTCCAAATCAAAACTGCTTTCTGTGTAAGTTAATTTCAGCATTCCTTATGCTCTCCTGCTATTCCAGGCTTCCTTGCATATCTATCCAAAACTGTTCTGCAAAAGAAATCGCGGGGTGAATTGGCGCTTTTGGTTTGGTACGTAATTGCATACCAGACTCAAATAAGGTGCGATCGCCTTTACGGGAGTTACATCTCTCACAAGCTGTGACTACGTTATCCCAAGTGTGAGAACCGCCTCTTGAGCGCGGCATCACATGATCTAGTGTTAGATGCTTGCCGCTACCGCAATATTGGCAACTGTGATGATCTCGCCGTAAAACTTCCCGCCGATTCACTGGCGGAACTTTCCACATCCGCTCATTAGAAGTGATTGTTAAGCGAATATGTTTTGGCACATCAATTACCAAGTTGGGTGAGTGAACTCGCCATCCGCTTTCTGTGGTAAAACCTAACGGTTGAGCTTTGTTGGTTACTAACAGCACAATCGCCCGCTTGATATTGATCCGACACAGTGGCAAGTAATTTTGAGAAAACACCACTACAGATTGCTCTAACACTTGCATTGCGTTCGCACCGCGCATTGTTCGCGTAGCGGACGCACCAGAAGATATCGTCACAGCTTCACTCCTTATAAAAAACCCCCGCTTCCTGTTTGGGTGAAGCGGGGGTTATAATTGACCGGAAAACTTTCTGGTCTCATATTGGTACAGCATTCCTTTGCCTGTACCCCCCGCTTTCTTCATCTAGTTGTGGTTTCGCAATCAACCCACTTATGCTGAGATGTCTAAAATCATAATTACCCTCTGTGATTTGCCCATAATTTCGGCTACCATCGCCCATAAATAAATACTCCACTTCCATAGCAGCTGATTCCCAACTGGCTCGGCAATTGGTAGGGCACAAAATTGAAGTAAATATGGGGAAAATGGATTTCACAGAAAATTTCACCTATTGAACATTCCTTTAAACATACTACACTTGTATTACTATCCTGTCTATAGTTTCAAGGAGAAATAGTGATGCATACGATCGCCCGCACCCCAACCACCGATATGGAAGTTACCAGCATCCGCCTAGAGCGAGAACTCAAAGATAAGCTCAAAGAAATAGCTGGAAATCAGGGATATCAAGCTCTGATTCGAGATATTCTTTGGAATTATGTCCAACAAAAATCAGGTGAATGGAAGCCTCGATTTTCCCGAGCGGACATTCGAGCTAGCATAGCAGCCACAGCCCAGCAAGAAGAACGTTGTGTACTAACAGGTCAACTAATTCAACCCCAAGAACCAATGCTGTTAGGGCTGACGAGAAATGGCGATATGGTTCCTCTGAGTGTCGAGAGTTTGGCTGGATAGTCTTAAATATTCAGGCAATGCAGCCTAGTTATTTTATTTAAGGCTGACGTACAAGAGATGCTCCAACCCCCTTAAAAAGGGGGCTTTTAAGATACCCCCTGTTTAAGGGAAGCCAATTGCTCAACTTAGGATACCCAAGTTGAGCAATTGGTGTTTGTTAGGGGGTAGTGGGGCTACGCAAACGAAGTTTCAGCTTTTCAGTACGTAAGTCTTATTACTGAATAATTGGGCTACATTCAGAATTTAGCTTTATTTTCTCTAATCAGTAAAACTTATTGTTAAGATTTGTAGCTTATTGAAGAAGAATTCAGAAGTCAGAATTCAGGAGTCAGAATAAATCAGTCGGGGATTCAGACCCGCGACTGATTAAAGACCACCAAATCGTAGATTTAGTGGGGGTCTTAAACCCGGCTATTCAGACGCTCGTGGACTCGCTTTAAGCGAAGCCATGCCGTTGGCGCAGCCTCTCGTAGAGAAGGCTTTACGCTGCGCTATCCGCCACTCGCACAGAATTCATTCTGAATTCTGACTCCTGAATTCTGTTCGATAAAAGGAAATTCTGAGGGGATACGAATTTTATATTTTAGATTTTTTGGTTCATACCCCGCTCTGAGCTAAGAGAGTAGTCTCTTTCAATCCAAAATCCCAAATCCAAAATTGGTTTGACGCTCTGGCTTAGTTATATTTGATTGAAAGCAACACAGAGCAAAGGATAGCTGCTTAAAGGACTAAAATAAAAACAAAATTTTACAAAAATCTTAAAATCAATCCAGTGTTTTTACGGTCATGACTGGGGGATTTTCCTGAGATTCCAGAGAATTTACGGTTTATGTATACTTACAGACAGGATATTCTAAATCAAAGTTAGTTAATTATCTCAATATAGAGAAGATAAAGCAGCCAAAAATAATCAGGCTGGGTCATTTTAGAATATCCTAAGTATCTCACTACCTATGTAGCAATTTGCTTTATATAGCAGCAACTTGGCCATCTGCCATAGAAAAGGGCTATAACAGGTGAGAGAAAGTATTCATATAAGATTTGTCAATTATCAAGGTGTCGCAACACAACTAACGGTGAAGAATATGCCAATGGGTTGGGTGCAAAAACAATGGATTTATTATCCAAGGGCGTGCCAAGAATGAAAAAGCCTTTATGGTCGCCGACACAGTACGTAGATGACATAGATCGACTACAAACTTACAAAGTCAAGCTGATGCAGCATCAGGAAGAAACTGCCCACCAGTTGGTACAAAAGATTAACCAAATCATTGCCAATACCTCATCTACGGCTTTGATGTTGCAAGATATTGCCCAATTGCTAGGAACTGCTTTTGAAGTAGATTGTTGCTGCTTAGTTTCAGTAACGAGTGAAACATCTGACGAAGCAAGTACTATGAATTGGTGTGCCGATCAATATATGGGGTTGCCACATCCAGAAGAAATGTTTTCGATGGAACAATTGCTTATGCACTCGCCAGTGCTGCAATGTGCTGCTGAACCATTGACTATTGAAGATATTTCCATCATTCAGAAGAGTTTGGTAATTGGCTGTCAGTATTTACCCCTACCCATAAAAGCTGTTTTGGCAATTCCCACCAGGTTTGGTGGAAATAATAATGGGGTGATTAATCTGATTAAATTCCAACCTTATGATTGGAGTGAATCAGAAAAACAACTGCTAAAAGAAGTAGAGTCTGCTTGTGCGATCGCTTTTTCTCAAGTGGCGCAAGCTAAACTAATTACTCATCAACAACAATATCTTCAAAAAGGCGATCAGTATCAAAGCTTGATCAAGCAATTAACATTACTGAGTCGCAGTAACTTAGAGCTTAATCAAATGCTCCAGTTAGTTATCGCCTCTACTGCCGAATCTCTACAGGCAGATCGAGGTTTACTTATACTACTAAAATATACTGATCCACTATTTAGGACTCAAGCTAAAAAACAAATTCCGAAAGCGAAAGCTAGAGTGGTTGGTGAATGGGCGAAGGCAACACAAATTTGTCGCACTACTAAACCAGAAACCTTAGAACAGCAGTCTTTTTTGCTTTCGGAATGTGGTTTGTGCCAGCGTCCCTTCATAGATACTGGAAAAGCAGTAATCTTTGATAACTATACAGAGCAAAATGATACTTCGGTAGCTGCTCCATTATTTGCGATCGAGCAATTGCCTGCCGTCTTATTAGTGCCGTTAGAAAGTCAAGGTAAAATCTTAGGATTTTTGGTGCTACAGCAAGCTACTACTCGCAGTTGGCAAGCAGCCGAATTAAATCTTGTGGAAATGGTTTGCGCTCAAGTAAGCAACGCCATAATTCAGTCACAGACATTGCGTCAAGTACAAACTTTGGTAGATGAGCGGACAGCGAAACTCCAGAGTAGTCTGGAACTCCAGGCAAAGTTGCATGAAAGAACCCGGCAATATGTTGAGCAACTGCGGAAACTCAATGAACTCAAAGATGAATTTTTGAGCAACATGAGCGATCGCTTGCGCTATCCTTTGACAAATATGCTGATGTCCATTCGGAACTTACGTTTGCCAGGAATCGCACCAGAGCGTCAAATTAGATACATGGATATCCTAGAGCAGGAATGCACAAAGGAAATCAACTTGATTAATGACTTGTTGACACTCCAGAAACTAGAGTCGCCTCACGAAGCTCCACAATTAGAATCTATAGATTTAAATACTAGAATTCAGGATATAACAATAGCTTTTGAGAAGAAACTCGCAGAGAAGGGATTAAAGATTTCTGTAGATTTACCAGAAGAATCGCTAAAACTGCAAACGGAACTGGAGAGTTTTGACCGCATCCTGCAAGAGTTGTTAACTAATGCCTGTAAATACTCGCAGCATGATACCACCGTCCATTTAGAAGCTGTTCACCGAGTCGATCAACAAATCGATCAAGTTATCATAAAGGTGACGAATACAGGACATGCCATCTCCCAAGAAGAAGCAACCTACATCTTTGACAAGTTCCGTCGCGGAAAAGGGCGTTGGACTCCAGGGACTGGCTTGGGACTTGCTCTAGTCAAGTCTTTAGTGCAGCATTTGAATGGAGCGATCGCAGTTGAGAGTCTCCCAATCTCGGATTCTGAACAGAGCGAAATTTGCTTCACCCTGACTCTGCCCCAATTTTCTGACGAAAGCAAACCATAATTCTTAATGTGACTAAAGAACAGAACCCAACAGAGAACCTTGATTTCCAGTCTCCTAGTGATGACACCAATCTTGAAGGAGATTTGAGCGCTGATCTAGTCGCTTTGGCAGCTAAGGTAGAAGTTCAAATTCAGAAAATAGCAGAGCGACAGCGACAAATCAGCGCCAAAGTCCAAATCCCCCAACCGGTGGAAAAAATTTGGAAGGTTTTGACAGATTATGAAGCCTTACCTGACTTTCTCCCCAACCTCGCCAAGAGTCGTCTAATCGAGCATCCCAATGGTGGAATTAGACTGGAGCAAGTAGGCTCCCAGCGCTTACTAAATTTCAACTTTTCGGCGCGGGTGGTTCTGGATTTGGAAGAATGCTTCCCCAAAGAAATTAATTTTCGGATGGTAGAGGGAGATTTTAAAGGTTTTTCTGGTAGCTGGTGTTTAGAGCCTTATTCCCTTGGTGAGTATATAGGAACAAATCTTTGCTACACAATTCAAGTTTGGCCTAAACTCACCATGCCAGTGGGAATCATTGAAAACCGCCTGAGTAAAGACCTACGGTTGAATCTTGTGGCTATTCACCAACGTGTAGAAGAGTTAGCCACCAAAAAACCGTATATATAATTAAACGCTCGTTCAGAAATAATCCTGAACGAGCGTTTTAATTTATCAACTTGTAGAAAGACACGCTTCTACTTTTTTAAGTACCCCCAGGGGAATTCGAATCCCCGTTACCTCCGTGAAAGGGAGGTGTCCTAGGCCTCTAGACGATGGGGGCATCGGACTCAGACCTTTTATAAAATAACTAATTTCCTAGCTGTTGTCAACAGCTTTTGCGAAAAAAAGTTTTTGGCAGCTAAACTGGGTGGTGGCTAAAGCTTGAAAAGGATACAAAGAGATGGAGAAACAAAAAGGATTTCGTAGAAGCTCCTGTGGGAAGCCGCAGGGTGCATCAACGTCTGGTGCTGGTAACTTCGAGAGAAGCTCAGATAGAAAAAACGGTAAATTCTGCCAAGGACAAAAGGGTATGATGTTGTACCCTGTAGAGTTAATATCTACGATTTTTTACCAAAGATTTTGAAATAAATCGCTCAAAATCTACAACATGGAAGCATCTTTTGAAATTACCCTACAGATGGCGATCGCTGTTTTTGCAGGCATTAGCGCTCAAGTGCTGGCTGCATACTTTCGCATACCCAGCATCGTCTTGTTATTGCTGTTAGGCATATTGTTCGGCTCTGATGGCATAGGGCTATTGCATCCCCATTTGCTGGGCACTGGAGTGGAAGTTATTGTCGCCCTAGCAACTGCAATAATTTTGTTTGAAGGCGGACTTAATTTGGATCTGCGAGAGTTAGGCAGGGTTTCAGTCAGCTTACAATTGCTCGTCACTCTCGGAACGCTAATCACACTACTTGGTGGCAGTATGGCTGCTCACTGGCTGGGTGAATTTCCTTGGAATATAGCTTTTCTCTATGCTTCCATCATTGTGGTGACAGGCCCAACCGTCGTTGGCCCTTTGCTTAAACAAATCAATGTAGATCGGCAAGTAGCAACACTTTTGGAAGGTGAAGGGGTTTTAATTGACCCTGTAGGAGCGATTCTCGCCTTCGTTGTCCTCGATACCATTGTGAACGGTGATGCCGATCCAATTAATGCGATCGTTGGTTTATTAATACGCCTGGGTGTTGGTGCAGCAATTGGTGGTGCTGGCGGTTATCTGATGAGCTTGATTTTCAAACGCGCCAGTTTTCTGTCATTCGAGCTAAAAAACTTAGTGGTGTTGGCGATACTTTGGGGTTTGTTTGCCTTATCGCAAATGATCCGCAGTGAATCGGGAGTCATGACAACAGTTGTTGCAGGAGCAGTCTTTGCTAACTCCTCAGTTCCAGAAGAACGTCTGTTACGGAGCTTTAAGGGTCAGCTAACAATTCTCAGCGTCTCGGTGCTATTTATCTTATTAGCTGCCGATCTATCTATTGCCAGTGTGTTTGCTTTGGGCTGGGGTAGCTTATTCACTGTTTTGGTATTAATGTTTGTCGTTCGCCCGATTAATATTTTGTTGTGTACCTGGAACAGTGATTTAAATTGGCGACAGAAACTATTTTTAAGCTGGGTTGCTCCTAGAGGAATTGTTGCGGCTTCTGTAGCTTCTTTTTTTGCAATCTCCCTTACCCAGCGTGGCATTAACGGCGGTGATTCCATTAAAGCTTTAGTTTTCCTGACAATTATCATGACTGTTGTCTGCCAAGGGCTAACAGCTGGCTGGGTTGCCAAATGGCTGCAAATTACCTCCAAGGACGTAACTGGGGTAGTGATTGTGGGTTGTAACCCATTGAGTCTTTTGATTGCCCGGTTCTTTCAAGAACGGGGAGAAAATGTGGTCATGATTGATACTGACCCGGAATGTCTTGTTCAAGCTGAGGCGCAAAATCTGCGAGTGATTGCCAGCAGTGGACTGGATGCTGCTGTTTTGGAAGAGGCGGGACTTGCTTCGATGGGCACTTTTTTGGCGATGACAAGTAATGGCGAGGTGAATTTTGTTTTGGCTCAACGAGCAGCCGAGGAATTTAAGCCGCCGCGCGTTTTAGCTGTTTTCCCCCGCGATCCGCAAGCGAGTATTTCGGTTAGTAATAAAGTTAATCAAGCTTTTATCCCAGACTTAGCGATTAAAACTTGGAATGAATATTTAAATGATGGGCGAGTCAAACTGGGGACAACTACGCTAAATGAGCTAGAATTTTCCACTCAGTGCGATCGCATTCAAGAAAAGATTCGGACTGGGGTGTTGATACCGTTATTGGTAGAACGAGAAGAACGCTTACAGGTAATGCCAGTTAACCAAGATTGGGAAATTGGCGATCGCATTATTTACCTATTACATGACCCCAGACCTAGCCTTTTAAAACGTTTATCTGGTGCTACCCAATCCACTCCCCTCTCTCTAGAAAAGTTAGCGGAGGTTGAAGACCTATCCCTCGTTCAATTGTCCGCTAGTGAGGCTCCTGGGGGATGAGGGAAGAGGACAAGGGGACAAGGGGACAAGGGGTGAGAACTTGAAACAAATCTTTCCCCTTGTCCCCAATTCTCCTTGTCCCCAAGTCCTCTTCCCAATACTCCTCTTCTTTGACCCTTTATTAACTTTGGGAAGGAATAAATTCGCCTTCTGGTGGTTGTTGCAAATTACCAATTTCTGGTCTTGGCGCTTCTTGATACATTTGCCATTCCTGCCACAGTAAAGCAGATAAATGCACGATGGCAAGAATTAGCGTCGCCACCGAAATGAGATAACTATGTATTGTGTAAAGGTGTTCGACAGTAACTGTATTAATCGCTCCACCCCCAGTTAGGATTTCGCGCAGTTGTCCACCAATAAAAGGAATAGCTTCGATGGTTCCCAATTCAATGTTAAAACGCCAGTATCCTTCCTGAGTCCAATCTAGGATCATCGCTGTCCAGTCCAGCCCGATCGCACTTAAGGTCAACAAAATCCCGCTAATCCAAGCAGTCAGCCAACTCTTGCGGAATTGGCGACCTAAAAACATCACCACAATTTGAATTAGAGCGATCGCAATTACCGCATTACCAGCAATGTTATGCGCTCTCCAAAATAACCACCCGTATGGCACTTGTGTATTAATCATCTTTAAGGAGTTATAAGCACCGCCTGCTGTCGGTTCATAGTAAAAAGAAAGCAAAACTCCCGTAGAAACATAAATTAAGCACAAAGTCAGAATCACGACTGACAATATCGTTGCCATTCGTCGCATAATCCTATCGAACTGGGTGCTTTGCATAGCTCACCCCTCCTGTTCTTAACTAGGTATTTATTACTTTCTAATTTTAACTACGAAATATTAATATATGTTGCACTTTTCAAAGAAAAATAAATTTTTTAATATTTCCGATAAGCTAACCAGCTCAATACCTTTCATGAGTGCTGAGTAAGGAGTAAGGAGTAAGGAGTGTGAAGGGATAAACCAATTCTCAATTCCCAATAACTAATGACTAATGACTAATGACTAATGACTCAAATATTGCACCCAAGCTTTTAAGGGTTCTGGTGAGCCATACCAAATTCCAGGACTTCTCGGAGAATGTCTCACACCTTCAATTACCAGATTTTCTGCACCTTCCAGGTGAGCAGCTTCAATTGGTGTGATGCCATCTCCCCAAGTGTTGCCTTTACCACAGGTTAATTGGTAACTACTGTAAGCTAACCAGCTACCACGCCGCCTTTCCCCAAAGATAGTTTTGCCAGCCACACAAACGTAACGAACGTTTTTATAAAAAGCTCCTGGGTAGTTATTGGTGACAAAATCTAGATTTGAGCGTGTCCAGCGTTCTTGGCTAATATGGGGTGTACCCAAGGTGATGAGAGTTGCAACCAAAGGATGCGCTTTCCAAAGCGAGGGTTTAGCGTTACTGCCTACCATATAAGGCTTTTCTCCCATGTAGATGCGGGATATCCAACCTCCGGCTGAGTGACCAATTAAGTTAACTTGGGTAGCATTATATTGCTGCAATGTATGCTTGATTGTCAGGTCGAGTTTTTGTAGAATCGGTGTTACAGGTCTTCCGCCAATAGTTGGTAGCCAGTCGCGCCGTCGCAGTGGAACTGTAACCGTGGGAAAATCTAACTGTTGTAAGGATTGTTCTAGTTGGCGGTAAGCGATGGCGCTTTCTAGATATCCCGGTACAATAACTGTCGGTAACGGCATTTTAAATTTTTGAGGCAATGATTGAAGGTTTGAAACTTTTTTACAAAGAAGTAGTCAAAAATCAAAAGCTATAATTGCGATCGCACAGATGAACTCCTTTTATAAAAACCCAAATAGCTTTGGTGGGGTTTAAGACTAGAATGTCAATAAAATTGTACAATTTACAACAGTTTTCGGGTCTGCTGATGTGGTAGTATTCTCACATAGGGACTAGTCTCGGACAAGCAAATGTGCCATCTGTTACAGAAGCCTAGTTGACTGGAAAAGCGTAAAAAAACAAGGTGACTTCAGCAGATGTTTTGATGTACTCAGACTTGTATCTTGACTTAAACTTTAATAAATATCCCAGATATTAATTTTAATTGTGTGCGTCATAAAAATAACAAATCAAAAGTAGTAATTTTTCAAATATCTCTTTAGCAAGCTTAAATTTGAAGATATGAACCAGCGTTATTAAACAATTACAAACCTGAATAAATGGCAATTTTGGCGTTTTCGTTGCCATGAGCGGAAATTATTATTTCCTTAGAGGGATGCATGTATTGCGATATTTTGCAATATAGTCGGGAAGAGAAAATCGTTAGTCAACTGCAACTGAGCCGAGTGAACGATAACAACTATGTCTTACGTCTCCTTGTTTAAAAATATACCAGAACTGTTAAGCCAGCCAATTGGGATAGCAGCTATAGCTTCTCTTGGCATCCACGGTGCGATCGCTATGATTGTGCCATTGATGCCTATGGATTCTAGCAAACCCAAAGATACAGCATCATCAAAAAGCGTCGGGCTTTTGGAATTGAGCCAAGCGGATCAAAGTCGTTTACCAGAAAGTACCCCCAAAATTGGTTTACAACAACTTCCTCCAATAGCGCCACTTTCTGCGTCTAACTTTAGCACCCAAGCTGGATTGTCCCCATTGGTAGCACCGCCATCCGGCAGCCAGCTAGTACTGCCTCCGCTACCCCCATCATCGAATAACTATCGAGTCTCCTCATTGCCTACAAGACAGTCTTTGCGGATGATTCCTAGTGATAATTTGCGATTTGATGCTTCTAAATTTGACAACTCTAAATTCAATAGCAGCCCCAAATTTACTCCATCAGTTCCTCGTGTAAATGTCACTGATACCAAATACGAGGCATCTAAGCCGTTAGATGTAAATAGGTTGCCGATATTGCAGTCGCAGCAAATACCTAATGATATTCTGCAAAATGCTCAATCTCAGAACCTGTCTAACACTAACCCTATTACACCAGTACAGGGAAATATCGCTCCGCAAATAACGCAGCCGGTTAATAACGCGTCTAAGCCTATGGCTCAAAACCAGCTCATAAATTCTTTAAAACAAGCTCCAAGGGCTGGGGATAGCTTAACCCTAATTAGAGGAACCACGTCACAAGCACCTGATTTATCTCGAAAAGGGACTGAGTTGGCGATCGCACAGCTAGATTCATACGCAAACCTGAGAAAAGAAGTTCAGCAACAATACCCCAACGCAGAACAAAAACCAGTCATCCGCCAAACATTACCCACAGATAAGCCAAATCTTCAAGGCTCTGTTTTGGGTGTATTAGTGGTAGACCCTGATGGTAAAGTTCTAGATATCAAGTTTCAAGACAAGCTAGTTTCCCCGGAATTGCAATTAAAAGCTAGGGAATACTTCAACAAGCAATCCCCCAAGGGAGATAAACGGATCAGTTCCTATCCATTTAACCTAGATTTCCAAAACAGTACTAGCAACAGCAGTGGGACTACTCCATTATCTACACCTGGCATCAATAACAATCAGCTTACCCCTTTACCAGCAGCTACTTCTAAACCATTTCCCGATCTGCGAATCAGAAATAACCAGATATCGCCTTCATCAACAAGTATTCTTAAACCATTAGCTGCACCGGGAGTAAATGGCAATCAGCCTGTCTTAACACCTGCAGCTACCCCCAAACCATTATCTGAATTGCAAATCAGAAATAACCTCACACCTTCATCGGCAGCTAATACTTCGAAACCCTTAGTGCTACCGAGAGTCAATAAGGTTCAGGCTACACCCTCTACTGAATCCGATAAAAAACTAGTAGAACGGTTGCGTGAAGTCAAGGAAAACAGAGACAAGTCTAATCCAGAAAAATAATCACTTGCTGGTGATTTGGGATTAAAAACTAGGTAAAGGGGTGGTTATAAACCGCATCTATACAAATAAAACCCACCTCCGTGGGTTTCAAATTTTCTTTAGTCTGCTTCCTGTAGCTAAGTTTGTGTAGCCGCGAGTTTTATTCACTTTGGTTCTAAGTTGACACGTATGAGTATTGCTGTGCCCCTAAGAGGTTGTTTGAAAAGTATTTCGCTGTGACTTTAGACACTTTTAGATCCCCCCTAACCCCCCTTAAAAAAGCAGGGCTGATTCATTCCCCAAAGAGCTTTAAAAATCAAGGGTTCTAGCGATTAAAAATTAGTTATTTTGTTACTGGCGTGCCGATGAAACCAACTATTTTACTGATATTTCAGTGCTTAAATGTTCATCTCTTCGTCACACTTACTTACAATTTTCTTGCTAACCATCTTGACAAATCCTGTTTGAAATGGAATGAATCAGCCCTGCTTTTTAAGGGGGATTTAGGGGGATCTAGAATGTTTTGCTACCAAGAAGAGGACTTTTCAAACATCCTCTAAGAGTGATCTATATTCCATACAGTTGAGAGCTAGCTTACCAGCCTTGTTCTGCATTCTGAAAAACGTAAGCAGCTACCTCCAATATCTCTTCAGCACTTAACTTTCCTTTAAAGGCAGGCATGGCATTTTTACCATTTTGGACTTGGTGGATAATCGCCTCGATTGAGTCGCTATCATAATTTTCTAGGTATTTTGACAATGCTTCCTTTTTCAAGGTTTTCTGGCTAATAAGGATATTACCGCCACCTATATGGCAAGAAGCGCAGTTAGCCTCGAAAATTTTAGCACCGTTGGATGTTTCGGCAGCTAGTGCTGGACTAATGAATGTCAATTTGAATAGAGCGATCGCTATCATTAAGATTAATAAAAGTATTCTCAAGAGAATTTCCTCGCAACAAGCCTCCAGCAAGAGTATAAACGTGATTAATCCCTGATTAAGTCAAATTTGATCAAAATTGGCGGTAACGAATTCATCCCTCAATCGCTACAGATTGTTTAGCGTTTTAGGGGACGATAAGACTCGTTACCGCCATTTATCCATTGTGTGCGTCACTCTAGGAGCGTGGCGTGTTGCTATGAGGTAATTTCATACAGAGAAATCATCTTCTGTCAACGAGGATGTTTCTAGCCTTGGACAGTAATTTTACCAACCATGCCAGCACCACGGTGAGGTTCGCAATAGAAGGTGTAGTCACCAGCAGGTGCGTCTGCGGGGAAAGTGGTTGTTTCCTTTTTACCAGCACTCATCAGCAAAGTCTTATGAGAAAGAGATTTTGCTAAAGCGGCATCCTTTGCAGGGTTTTTGGCAGAGTCAAACACAACGTTGTGGGGAGGAACTTTATTGTTCACCCATTCAATTGTGTCACCTGGTTTAATTGTCAAGTTTTTCGGTTCAAATGCTAGTAGTCCTTTATCGCTACCCAATTTCACCTGGTAGGTTTCAGCAGAAGCGCTGGGAGTAAAAACTGCAAAACTACTAACAACTAAAATGATTGTCAACACAGCTAAACTAAAGCGTCGCAAGCTTGCCGAAATCAATTTCATGGCTCTCTCCTAACAAACAATTTTTTTTCCTTTCTCATTTTAAATAAAATCAACACCAAATATGACAATCTGTCATAGATACAATTTTTTTTTAATAAATGGGGAGCAATTTATTGCAAAAAGCTGTGAAATCAGTAGGGAATGGGGAATGGGGAAGGGAGCAGGGAGCAAGGGGGAAAAGGGGACAAGAGGTGAGAACTTGAAACAAGTCTTTCCCCTTGTCCCCAATTCTCCTTGTCCCCAAGTCCTCTTCCCAATGCCCAATGCCCAATGCCCTATTCCCAATGCCCTATTCCCAATGACTCAGTTCCAGGATTTAGTAATAGATTTTTCCGCCTCCCCACTTAGTGCCAACGATTTTGGGTTGTATGAGAATATGACCAGCGATCGCTTCCAAGTCTTCATCCGTCAGATTTCGCATTGCTGTGAAAATATCTGCACTCTTGATACTGGGGTGGATTTCGGAAATCTCTTCTTCCCCATCGTAAGTAGTAGGATTTTTGAGATAATCCACCAAGCCTTCAATGTTATTACGGTTGGGTGTTGCCAGTGCCAGATCGTCTGGAGTAAGTCCAACGTTCTGGTTTGTCTTGGTAACTCCCCCAGCATGACATTGGGCACAAGCGTAATTAAATAAGCGTTTGCCTTCTTTTACTTGTTTCAGGCTAAGTACGGTGGTCTCACCCTGAGCATTTAATGGCACTGTTCGGGTAGCTTTGTCTAGTTCCACTGCTGTCGCGCTACCGACAAGCAACTGAAACGAGAGTAAAACAGTGGCCACAACAACGCCAATTAGTCTTCTAAACATGTTTCCCCTTAAAATTTTTGACGCTCAACACAGCTAAGAAAGCGGTTCTCAATCTCCAAGCTGCTAATTGCTAATGACTCATTGTTTTTTGTCATTAGCTATCAATGATTAGCTAAAGCCCAAGATCACCCGTTAGGTGTCCTCGTCATCACCCACCAAGTCGCTAGTACCTTTTGGGTGTGTTTCAAACGATATTTGGGAAATAATTGCCTTTGCATCTTCTAACGCCAAACGGGTCTTTTGGTGTTTGTAGGCGATTCCCAGTTGGTTGCACAGAGAAAACACTTTTTCTACAGGTATACTGTAGTCGGCTGCTATCTCTGCGATCGATAGGTCTGCAAAACCCATAATGCTTGTTAACTGATAGATAGAGATTGAGTCGCTGTAATACCAATATCACGTTAGGAGTGCAATTTGTTGCCCAAAATACTGTTTGGGGAATGGGGAATGGGGCAAAACAGTTCCGAGTTCCGAGTTTCGAGTTCTGAGTAAATCTCAGTAAACAAGTAAGATTCCCCACTCAGCACTCAGCACTTACTACTCAGCACTCCTGAAGGGCATTGGGAATGGGGTTTAACCTTTTCCCCCAGTGAAGGTAACGCTTTGAATAAAGTAACGATTAAAAAAGGCGTAAATACCTAAAGCTGGCAGGGTAAAAACCATAGAAGCTGCCATAATGTAGTTCCAATAGCTAATGTATTGGCCTTTGAAGGTATTCAGCCCCAAAGGGAGGGTAAACATTTCTGGGTCAAACAGGATAACTATCGGCAGTAAAAAATTATTCCAACTTCCCATAAATACAAAAACTGCTTGTGCTGCTAGTGCTGGTTTTGCTAGAGGTAAGACAATATGTCGGAAAATTCCAAAGGTATTTAAGCCATCGAGTTGAGCCGCTTCTTCTAGTTCTTTAGGAAAATTAACAAAAAATTGCCTCATCATAAAGATAAAAGTGGCATTCACCATGCTAGGCACAATCATGCCTTGATAAGAATTCAGCCAGCCGATCGCTTTTAAAATCAAAAATGTCGGAATTAGGGTGATTTGCGCTGGTACTGCCAGCACAGCCAAGATTAGAAAGAACCAAAAGCGCTTACCCACAAAACGCAGTCTTGACAAGGCATAACCAGCCATTGAATTTAACAACAAGTTTAAAAACGTAACGCTGACGGCAATTACCACACTGTTGAACAACCAGCGCCAAAATAACGGTTCTTGGAGAAAGATTTGTCTGTAGTTGTCAAGAGTAAAATTCTTGGGGAGAAAGTTGGGTTCACCACTGACAATCTCTGTTAGCGGCTTAAATGATGCTGAAAGCGCCCAGAGAAAGGGAATTAGGGTAACGATCGCATAGAGTGTCAGCAAGACGTATAGCAAGACTTTTAAGCCAGAGATTTTAGTCAAATCCGTTCGCCTCCAAAAAGTCGCCGTTGAATCAAAGTGATGGCAACGATCGCAGCTGCTAACAAAAATGCGATCGCAGCTGCATATCCCATTTGTAAATTGCGAAACACAGCTTGGTAAATTAGCAGCACCACAGTTAAGGTAGCGTTATTTGGGCCGCCAGTACCCCCAGAAAAGATGTAAGACTGGTCAAAAAGTTGAAAAGTCCCAATCACCCCCACAGCTACCACAAAGAAGGTTACAGGCTTAAGCAAGGGAAGAGTAACGTGGATAAATTGCTGCCACCCATTTGCGCCATCGAGTTCCGCCGCCTCATAAAGTGTTTGGGGTATATCTTGCAAGGCGGCCAGATAAATCACCATGAAAAACGGCGCAGTTGACCAAATGTTCATGATCATAATGCCTTTGAGCGCAACATCTGGATCGCCCAACCAGTTATAAGTAGGTAGCCCTACAAAAGCAAGAAAATCATTTAGTAGCCCATCAGTGTTATAAATCCACATAAAGATCAGCGTCAGCACTGCTGAAGAGGTGACTGTGGGCAAAAAGTAGAGGATGCGCCACCAGTTTTTACCGCGAATCCCAGAATTCAGAGTTACCGCCAGAATTAAAGCTAAGACTGTTTGAGTTGGCACAACAATGGCTACGTATTGTGCTGTGTTTCTTAAAGCAATCCAAACCCTTTCATCTTCAGCTAATCGTGTGAAGTTCCGAAAACCGATGAACTCGTACTCAATACCGCCGAGAAGTCGGACTTTTTGCAAGGAAAGAAAAACGGCGTAGAGAATGGGTAAGACTACAAAAGTCCCCAAAACTAGAATGGTGGGCATCATGAACATATACCCAGCCAAGTTTTCTGTGATATTCCACCTGGGGTTACTCCGCCGCCTGTTGATTGCAAGCACTACAGAACCTCCGTTTAATCCCGCACTACCCGGATTTCTCACGAAGGGGAGTGTGGGGAGTGTGCGAGGTCAGATTTCTTCCCCATCCTCCCACACCTCCCACACCTCCCACACCTCCCACACTCCTTGATTTCTCACTTGTGAGAAATCAAGAACTAACCCGGCTGTAGCGATGGGTTGTGCATGATTATTGATCCTACTCCTGTAATTAAATTAAGTTTCTATTTTTGGAAAGCCTAGACGCAAAACGGCGATTTACGAGATATCAGTTGTATGAGTTAGCTGCTTATGTAATTTAGGGAACTATATATCTAGCTTCCTTGGGGATGCTAATTAACCCGACTCAAGCAAGAGGATACAAAATGTCATATACAGCCTACTTACGTTCGATTAAAAGTGAACTCCAGAGAACTGATAAAACTCAAAAAAGCCTACGGGTAAAAACTATCATAGAACAGTTTGGCTACCAGCGTAGAAGTCAATCATTCATAGATAATTTTAATACTGCTCTTGATGAATTGGGACTTTGTGCAAATCCTTGCTTGGATTTGTATATTCCGCTAGATACAAAAATTGCTATTTCTATTAAAGGTGTAGAAGCAATCAATAAAGTAGCTGAATCTGAATCAATTTCAGTCAAACTACAAGAGGCAATCTCAGTCAAACATGATTTTTTCTACTACTTGTTTGATTTTGGCTCAGAACAAGAATATGAACGATTCCAAGCATGTTTAGATTCTCATCAGCCAGTAGGTATTTTTTTAATTCCACAAGTAGAAGATTTCTTCTCTGATATTGTTGTCAAAATTTTTAATTATGAATTAATTAGAAAATATCAATACGGAGGATATACTAGTACTCCAAAATCTGCCACTAGAAAAATTCCTACAAGTCTTGCCTCAGATAAAGATTGTGACGATGAACAGGAGAGTTCCATTTCTGATGCTAATATTTTTCAGTTTCATCGAGCAACTATGACCAGTATTATACTTGGCAATACTGGTTTAGAGTTGCTTGATTCCGAAAAATTCGATCAGCAGTTTGAACAGATATCTCTATCTGCCAATAAATATAATTCTGAACAGTTTTTTATTTTATTTCATTGTCCATCAGTATTAGAAATCCAAGCTCATCAGCAAGAAGATGCTTTAGGATACTTGGTAGATAGAGTTGCCAGTAAAATTCCTTTTACTTTTACTCTCAGATGTAAATACCCAAATGAAGCCTCTCTTGAGCATAAAGAAGAAGTATATGCTCATTTTCGTCTATTGCTAGAACTTCCATATTATCAAATAGAGGAAGATGATGTATCTTTGCGAGATTATTTTGTAGATTTGCAAAAAGCTCAGATACAGGCTGAATCACAGTTATTTTTAAAGATAAAACCCGAACATTTTTACAGTCTGAAATGGCAGCAAGAAAGTAAAGAATATATCTATCTCAAGTATTTTGCTATTAAAACCTTAGAAAATCTAGGATATGAATTGTCTAATATTGGCTGTGAAGTTGAGTTGACTTCTAAGGATGAAGAAACACCAGATGAAGATACATCAGATGATTATGAAGAGTATCAAAGTGAAATTATAGAAGTCTATGTAAAAAATCAGGTAGTAGTTGAGATAGAAACTCTCAAATACCAAGAATTTCAGGATAACAATCTCTTCTTAGATCCCCTGAAAAGAGTTTTGAGGAAATCAAAAGTATGGCCAAATAAGCTAGAAAGTCTTTGGTTGGTAATTCCCGGTTTTGAGATTGCCCGCAACTATTACCAACTAAAAAAAGCTAAGGAAATCTTAGAATATAAGTTATCTGGATATTATGGCGATCGCTTCCAAGTTGTAATCATGGCTCCTGATTATGAAAAACACCAATTAGTCCCAGTCTCATTTGATTCTATTGAATATCCATCTTTTGAGTATGGGGTTAAAAAACCTAGTTTATTACAGGCATATCCAGTTACTAACCGCGTTAAAGAATTTAAGCTTGACTTTAGCCAAGTAAAAGGACTAAACGAAGAAAAAGACAAACTAGATAAACTTCTCAAGCTGCAATCTAAGGGACACAAGGGTTCAATTGGTGGAATTCTTTTCTATGGATTACCTGGATGCGGTAAAACTCTACTGGCAAATGCTTTTGCTAATGAGTCTGGCAGATATTTCTTTAAATTCTCTCCTGCTGATATTGTCAGTGTTTGGATAGGTCAAAGTCAAAAAAATATTCGAGATATTTTTGCTCAAGCTAAGAAAAAAGCTCCTTCAGTTTTATTTATTGATGAGTTAGACAGTATTGGGTTTAATCGTAATGAAGACAACGCCCACACAGACCAAAAAGCAACTATTAATCAATTGCTCATAGAACTAAATAATCTTCAAAATAGTGACGTGATTGTAATAGCTGCTACTAATTATTTGAGTGGTATTGATAGTGCTTTGAAACGTTCTGGTAGATTGGATTGGAAGATTCCTATCTTTCCACCGTCTCAAACAGAAAGAATAGAACTATTCATACACTACCTGTCAAAAATTGATATGAATCAGCTAGTTAACTTTGAAATGCTGGCAGAGAAAAGTATGAAGTTTACGTCATCAGATATCGAGTTAGTTTGTCGAGAAGTTAGAAATGCTATTCTTCTAGAAGAAATAAGTTCAGCTTTAACAACTTCAGATGTGATTAATTACATCAATAATCTACAAGATGGTGGTTTAAGTCTTAACCAAGAACAAGTCAAGGAATTTATGGAAGAGTGTAAAAGAATGAGTGTGAAGAATCCTAAGCTAGAAACTCTGAAATTAGAATGGGATTTGTATTAGCAATAGCTCAATAAAAATGGCGATCGCTATTTCTACACCCTAATTGATCGTAAAAAATCACCCTGCGTCCGGTTGTGGCGATCGCTTGAACCTGAATTGAGTTAAGTCTCTGGTTTAAGAAAGCGATCGCTTTTTATTGTGTATGGTTTTATTGAGCGATCGGCAGACTTTCAAATATTTCTATTCTGCCATTGTTTAGGGTCACGTTTGACGTGAAAGCAGGCGATAATAGTAATTACATTTTCTTCCACAATATACATCACTCCATAAGGAAATCTACGTATTAAAACTCGTCGTACTTGTCGATAAACTTGAGGATAAGCTAAAGGGTTGCGTCCGATTAATGCCAAACTGCTATCGACAGCACGTACAAATTCTGAACCTAATCCAGAAGTACGTTGCTCGTACCATTCAAAACCATCTTGGATATCAAGCTCTGCTTCTGGGCTAATAATTAACTGATAAATCATTGAGAAAAACCCAGTCTTTGCTTAACCTCTTCCCAGGTTGAACCGTGATTTGGGTTTTGACGATGTGTTTCTAAACGTCTATCCAATTCTTGTTTTTGCTCTTCGCTCAGAATTACTGCATTAGTATCAGTCAGAATGCTATCCCATAAATCCTCTGCAAGTTGTATTCGTTCGGATACGCTTAATTGGGAAATATCAACGTTTAATAGGGGATGCATAGTTATTTACTATTGTTAACTAACATTTACAATTTTAAGTCAATTTTTTGCAAGTTGTTTTGTTTGCTTCATTATGTATCTTCGGTTGAGATAGAGTTATTAATCCCGATTTTAAGTCATTGCTCATTCAGATCCCCAGATTTCTAATTTCTGCAAGAAGTCTGATTTTGATTCGTTACGAGTAGAAAAAACTTGCTATGCATTACTCCATCGCCTTAATTTGCTGATTAGCTTCATTCTGTGCCTTCATCATCGCCTGCTTTAATGGTTGTTGCCCCAACAAGGCGCTGACAAACTGGTTCTCAAAGTTATTGACGATCGCACCTGGATATTTCCCCACCTGCCACGGTGTAGCATAATCCACTCCCGCCACTAATGGCGATCGCAGTGCATCTTGGTCATAGCCCAAATTCTTTGCCACTGATTTACGTGTTGGCAAAGCAAACCCTGTTCCTGTCCACTTCTGCATTCCTTCTTTACCTGTGAGATAAGAAATCAACTCCCAGGCTTCGGCTTTGTGCTGTGCAAGATTATTCATCACGTAAGCAACTGTAAAAACCATCGTGCCTTTTTTGCCATTAATCGTAGGCACTGGTGCAGTCGCAAACTCTACTTGGGGAAAGGTTTCAGTTAAGTAAGGAATTGCCCAATTACCCTCAATCACCATTGCCACTTTACTCTGACCAAACATTTCACTACCTGAGTTTGTCCCTACATCAGATTTTTGGGCAGAGGAACGGTCTTTTTGATACTGGTCTACTACTAACTCTAAACCCTTTAAACCTGCTTCACTGGCAAAGGTAGCATAACCATTTTGATCGATGAGTTGCCCACCAAAGGCTTTGATTTTATAAGCCTGACGTGCCAATTCGGGAATTTCCCCAAAGCCGTATTTGTTAAGTTTGCCTGTCAATTGTTTCGAGTAGTTACGTAATTCATCCCAAGTAGCTGGCGGATTACTCAACCCGGCGGCAGCAAATGCTTTTTTGTTATAAAACAGGGCAAGGGTGGAATAGTCTTTGGGAAGACCATAAATATGATTTTGATATTTGAAACTATCGAGTAGGGTATCTTCAAAATCCGTTAGGTCAAATTCGGGGGTAATGTAACTTTCTAATGGTTCTAGGACATTCTGACTCATCAAGAAAGGAGCTTCTAGCGCATCGAGATAAAAGACATCTGGCGCAGCTTCCCCAACTAAACGAGTTTTAATTACATCCATGTATTGGTCGGAAATTACCTCATATTTGACCTTAATAGTTGGATGTTGTACCTCAAACTCTCGCAATACCTGTCTCAAGAGTTTTTGCTCAACAGGAGAACCTCCCCAGCCACTAAGTTTGATACTAACTGCGTTAGATGCTAAGGGTTTGCTTGGCAATTGTAGACTTTGACAAGCAATAATAGCGATCGCGATCGCCATTACCAATCCCAAAAAATTAAATAGTCTTTTTTTGATCACTTGTACCTTCTGTTGTTAAGGAGTGATATTTTACTTATCTAAAATTTTTGTTGAAAATTGCAAGCTAGAATAACGAAAACTTATTAAAAATGCTATTAAAGAAGAATTCAGAAGTCAGAATTCAGAAGTCAGAATGGGCTAAACGCCCCGCTATCGCGGACTCGCTAATGCTGTGCTATCCACTCTTTCGTGACGCTCGTAGACTCGCTATCGCTGCGCTATCAAAATTCATTCTGAATTCTGGCTCCTGACTCCTGAATTCTATTTCGATAAAAGCATACTGAGTTCTTCGACAACCGGATTTATATCAGGATGCTTTACTCATAAACATACATTATGGATTTTGTTCAGGTTGAAACAACTGCACCACTGGCTCTGGAAATTCCCCAGATTTCTTTACCACCAACAGCACTTTCTCCAACCTCTCGAATTCCCAAGGATGCGATTCGCACAAGTTTAAAAGCCTCCACTGCGGATTCTGTCTTAGCAGCAGTTTACTCTCTTGGAACTGGCGGAATTTTACTCAGCAATTTCTTGGTGGAACTGGGTGCTAGTCCAGTAGTATTTGGGATGCTTTGCTCTATCCCCATGTTGGTCAATCTGATTCAGCCGTTGGGTGCTTACTTGTCTGAACGTAGCACGAGCCGCTTTCAATATTCTCTTCGGACACACGGAATTGGTCGGCTGCTATGGCTGGCTCTAGTAATTGGTATTGTAGGCGTAAGTTTAGAAGCAATCAATACTCACCAATTAGTGATATTGACACTTTTGATTGTCCTATTCAGCAATCTTTTGGGAGGACTAGGAACCGCATCGTGGCTAAGTTGGGTTGCAATGATAGTTCCCCGACGATTGCGAGGCAGGTATTTTGGGACACGCAATAGTGCTGCTAACCTCACTAATTTGGTTTGCGTACCAATGGCTGGTCTAGCTGTATCACATTGGTATGGTGGAACACTGCAAGGCTATGGGGTGATTCTGCTAATAAGCATTGTGTTGGGAATTGCGGGATTGGGGTGTCAGTATTTCCAAGTGGATATGAATCCGCGATCGCAAAATACTTATTATGACAAGTTAACTCAAACAGGTGAGATTCAGCCAGAGGTTGCAAAAGATGAATATTCTGAAGTCACTCAATCAATACAAAACCAATTAACTAATAGTGTTTGGAAAAACTCTAACTTTTTAAGATTTTTGCTGTATTTCAGCTTCTGGAATCTTGCTGTGAACCTCAGCGCTCCTTTTTTCAACCTCTATATGCTAGACACGCTGGATTTGGATGTCAGTTACGTGACTATCTACAACAGCCTTCAGGCCGGGGCAACTTTGTTAATGCTTATTTTGTGGGGAAAATTAGCAGACAAGATAGGCAATCGTCCCATCCTCATCTGTATTGGAATTTTGGTTGCAGCCACACCACTACTATGGCTAGGAATTGGTGCCAATCACCTTGATATCTGGTTGTGGCTACCTCTGTTACATATCTTGGCTGGAGGTACTTGGGCGGCGATTGATTTGTGTAGTAACAATATACAATTGGCGATCGCACCAATTAAAAATCAGTCTATCTATTTTGCGATCGCAGCTGCCGTTGCTGGAGGGAGTGGTGCTTTAGGCGCAACTATAGGCAGCTTCATCGTCCAATTTGCTCAGTTTGGAGGCTTGCTAGGGTTGTTTGCCCTCTCTAGTCTATTTCGACTAGCAGCACTTGTTCCACTCATTTTTGTCAAAGAGCCGATGAGAGGATAAGGGAGCAGGGGGCAGGGGAGCAGGGAGCAGGGGACAAGGGGACAAGGGGACAAGAGGTGAGAACTTGAAACAAGTCTTTCCCCTTGTCCCCAATTCTCCTTGTCCCCTTGTCCTCTTCCCAATTCCCCATTCCCCACGTTCTATTCTGCGGCGGTAGAAGTTAAGGACATTGTTTCCCACAACACCATGTGAGGTGGTGTTAGTACAGGCTGGTGTAGAGCAATTAGCTGGGCTAGGGTGGTCTTTAATTGAGTACGGGGTACGATATCATCAACAAAACCATGCTGGAGCAAATCTTCAGCAGTCTGAAAATTTTCGGGGAGTTTTTCTCGTAGGGTTTGCTCAATCACTCGCCGACCGGCAAAACCAATGGTTGCCTTGGGTTCTGCCAAAATAATATCGCCCAACATTGCAAAACTTGCGGTAACGCCGCCCGTTGTGGGATTGGTCAAAACGGGAATATATAATAGTCGCGCGTCTTTATGACGCTGTAGGGCTGCGGAGATTTTCGCCATCTGCATCAGGGAAAGCATTCCTTCTTGCATTCTCGCGCCGCCGGAGGTGCAAACGATCACTACAGGATACCGCCGTTGAGTGGCTTGCTCAATCATCCGGGTGAGTTTTTCTCCCACAACCGAACCCATACTACCACCCATGAAGCGGAAATCCATAACCCCAAGGGCAATGGGCAAACCATTGATTTGACCTAAACCAGTGTGAACTGCGTCTATTAAGCCAATTTTATCTTGTGTTTCCCGCAGGCGATCGCTGTAGAGTTTGCGATCGCGAAATTCTAGCGGATCAGTTGGACGCAAATGCTCGTCTAGAGGTTTCCAGGTATTATTATCTATCAATTGGCGAATGCGCTCATCGCTGTCTACCCGATTGTGATGACCGCATTCGGCACAAACCATCTGATTAGCTTTCAGGTCTTTTGTATATGCCAAGACACTGCACTTAGAACATTTATGCCATAAACCATCAGCAATTTCACGTTCTTGTCGTTCAAGGCTGGTAGATCCTGATTTCCGTCGATTTGCAAACCAATCAAATAGAGACTTTAAACCACGTGATTCTTCGTTGTTAGCCATTTTTTATTTTATTTTAAGTGGGTATGAGGTCGAAAACATATCAAACCGTATTGGGTTGTCCTTAGTCACGAGTCATTTTTTTTTACTAATGACTAATTACTACATCGTCAAACTACGCTTTTAAGCAATTCAGACCTTAATTTTCATCTTTGGTTGCCAGCTTAACGAAAATACTTATACCAATACAAGTCTCCTGCTCTTTATTTTCAGCAGACTTAATTATATTGACGTACTGACAAAGCCATGAGAATACCAACCTCCAAATAAGATGCTCTTCCTCTCCCACCCAAATCAGTGATTCGTATTGCTAGGTTATGAACGATCGGCATCTGTTGCAATAGTTGTGCTTGCTAACGGTTAATCGTCATCAAGAGGGTAATACAAGTCACAAGCAGAATATTATCAAAATATGAAGGGGCGATGGGGTAATGTTGGTTACAGTCACGAATTATAAATTTTTCTTATGAAAGGGCATTCGATATGGGTTACTCCCCTTATCCCCCTTCTCTCCATACTCGCGACTGCAATTCAAGACGCTGGAAAAAATAACCGCAGATAGGTAGACAAAATTGCTTCGCCACTAAACAGGGTAATCAGAGATCCTAAAGCGAGAAAAGGGCCAAAAGGCATCTTTTGTCCTAACCTGTGTGTCGATGTCTCTTCATTAGCGGCTCCTCTACCAGACGCTGCGCGTAGCTTGCTTCGACCTAAGAGTATCCGTTTATGCATAATAAGACCACTGCCAATTAAGGCTCCCAGCGCACAGGCAATAAAACTAGCTAAGAGCAAATATTTCCAGCCTAACCAGGCTCCCATCATGGCTGCTAACTTAGCATCACCCGCGCCCATTGCAGTTTTCCCAAAGGCAATTGAACCCAATAGGGCGATCGCATTAAATAGCCATAAGCCCAAGACTGCACCTACTATGGCCATCATAAGGTGATTTACCAATGCCACAGAACTTCCTTCTGGTAGATAACCAACCACCATTTGGAATAAAATTCCTACCACTAAACCAGACTGAGTAAGTGGATTAGGTAAGGTCATTGTATCCAGGTCAATCAGCGATAGTGCCAATAACCAACTACAAAAAGCCCAATAGCCTATTGTGAAAGTCGAAACTTGAAATACTAAAAAAACCGCTAAAAAAATTATGCCCGTCACCCCTTCTACCACGGGATAACGGACAGAAATTTTGCTTTTGCAATATCGACACCGCCCTCTTAATGAAATCCAGCCAAATACTGGTACATTGTCGTAAGCTTTTAGCTGGTTTAAGCATTTAGGACAACGAGAAGGCGGCCAAAGAATTGACAATCCAGCAGGTAGCCGATAAACAATAACGTTGAGAAAACTGCCAATAGATGCACCCAAAGCAAAGACCATTACACTCGCTGAAATAGCGAACAAAATGTCCATATAGTCATTAGTCCTTTGTCATTAGTTCTGTGTCATTTGTCGTTTATCTTTTGTCTTTTGTCATTAGTCCTTTGTCGAGAACTAATGACTAATGACCAATGACTAATGACCAATGACTAATGACTAATAACTAATGACCAATGACTAATAGATATGTGATTCAATTTGACTTAAGGGTACAAAACACTCTTGAGGTAAAAGAACTGGTTGGTTAGTAAAAATAACCTTACCTCGATGATTAACACGATTAATTGCTACACCGGAAGGTTGACCCGCGATTTCGGGATGAACTTCACAGTGAGTATAGTATATCTGCCCAGCAGCTCTGATTACAGCAGGATCAATCAAAGGCGATTGGTTCTTTGGGGCGGTGAAATTTACTGGATTCTGTCGTAATGCGTACACTATCGACTGTTATTTGATTGCTAGATTTCCCTTTAGTCTACCCGAAACTTATGGCAAAGGTTGCCAAATTGGCCAGGTTGCACTTTAAAATTATTTTTGTTCAAGAGCCTTAATGAGTGAGTCTCCCATAGCGCGGCAACCCAGGAGGTTTTTTCCTGGAGAAATTATATCCCCAGTGCGATCGCCTTGTTCTAAAACTTGCAATACAGCTTGTTCGATATGATCTGCCGCTTTTGGTTGATCTAAGGCGTAGCGTAGCATCATCGCTGCACTCAAAACCTGTGCTAGAGGATTGGCCTTATCCTGTCCTGCAATATCTGGGGCGGAACCATGAACTGGTTCAAATACACCAGGCCCAGAAGCACCCAAACTCGCTGAGGGTAACATCCCAATACTACCCGTGAGCATGGCAGCAGCATCAGAGAGAATATCGCCAAACAAATTGCCTGTAACAATGGTGTCGAACTGTTTGGGAGCGCGTACTAACTGCATAGCAGCATTATCTACATATAAATGAGAGAGTTCGATATCTGGATACTCCTCAGAAAGTTGGGTGATGCGATCGCGCCACAACTGAGATACTTCTAATACGTTTGCCTTATCCACCGAACAAAGTTTTCCACCGCGTTTTCGGGCTGCTTCAAAGGCCACCCGCCCAATACGTTCAATTTCCGATTCGCTGTAAACCATTGTATTTACACCGCGTTTCTCACCGGTTTCTGTAGCAAAAATCCCTTTAGGTTTACCGAAGTAAATTCCACCAGTGAGTTCACGCACCACCATAATATCCACCCCTTCTACAACTTCGCGTTTCAAAGTCGAGGCATCGATTAGCTGGGGCAAAATTTTCGCTGGGCGCAAATTGGCAAATAAGCCCAAACCTGCGCGTAGCCCTAACAAACCTGCTTCTGGGCGTAAATTGGATGGCAGAGAATCCCACTTGTAACCACCAATTGCTGCAAGTAATACAGCATCACTGTTACGGCAAGTTTCTAGAGTGGCAGATGGTAGAGGTTCGCCTGTAGCATCAATTGCTGCACCACCGATAAGTGCTTCTTGGAATTCAAACTTCAGATCAAATTGCTTCCCTACGACTTTCAGCACATCTACCGCCACTGCCATAATTTCAGGGCCAATGCCATCGCCGGGGAGTAGAGTAATGCGGTAGTTCTGGGTCATAGCTGGTTGTTATTGGGTAAATGCTTGCAGATTAAATATCATACCGAGCAAGTGTACCAATGGAGTTGTTAATTTATTTGCGAGTCGGGAAATTAATCTGGCAAATATTTCGATACTCAGCAAGTATGAGAACTTCTCTCAAAAACTCAGCTATAGAATCTAAAAATTAAAAAAAACTATCTATAGGAATTTTTTGTTGAAATTAGTTGTATGTTTTTATGTTATTAAACGCAAACACAAAACTGGTTTATGAATTTTAATCAAATAGGTCAAGTTGCCCTTCAACTGTTAACTCTGTTTGGACTTAAAGTTTTAGGCGCAATTCTTATATGGCTGATTGCTCAACGCTTGATTGATTTTGCATTGAAGCTAGTACGACGTGCTTTCCGAAGCCAACAAATTGACCCGACACTAATTAACTATCTTCTGAATATCATTGGTGTAACGCTGAAAATTGTTCTAATTGTGGCAATTCTCGGCTTCTTTGGGGTTGAAACAACTTCCTTTGCCGCATTGTTAGCAGCAGCTGGCATTGCAATTGGTGCAGCATGGGGAGGACTACTGGCAAACTTTGCAGCAGGCGCATTTTTAATTGTTTTTCGACCCTTCAAAGTTGGTGATTTCATCACAGCTGGAGGTGTCACAGGCACTGTTACAGAACTTGGACTGTTCACAACTGGTATTAATACACCTGATAACGTCTTGACGATTGTTGCCAATAATAAAATCTTTGCTGATAATATCCAGAATTATTCCGCCAATCCTTACCGTCGGGTTGATTTGGTGGCTCAAATCCATCATGATGTGAAACATAACGAAGCGATCGCACTTTTAAAAGCGAAAATTAGCCAAATTCCTAATGTCCTCGAAAATCCAGCGCCGGATGTAGAAATTCAGGATTTCAACTTTGCAGGGCCTGTACTAGCAGTACGTCCTTATTGCAATAACGATCATTACTGGCAAGTTTATTTCGACACTAATAAAGCTATCCGTGAAACCTTTAGCGAAGCTGGATATCCAGTTCCCGAATACCGTTATGCAATTAGCGGTTCATCTGCTCATGGAATTAATAACGTCATCCCACCACTATCCGAAATAACTTGATACTAGAGCAAAAAGTCAAGATTGTATTTGCAAAGTTTTCCTAAATAGCAGAATAAGAATTAATAAGTAGTTAAGGTTTATGCCTTACCTACTTTTTTATGTCGCCAATTTCCTGAGAGTCAGTTTCAATTTCCGAAACAAGCCTGACAGAAGTTGTAGAAAGAGGTTACGTTAAGTGTTAATTACAAGCCGCACCCCAGCAGCAATGGTAAAAGAATTAGCAATTTGCACCCGTGGACTAACTAAGCAATTTGACCGACACGTTGCTGTCAATGATGTGGATTTAGAAATCCAGGCGGGGGAAGTATATGGACTGATTGGGCCCAATGGCGCAGGTAAAACAACTCTCATCCGCATGTTGGCAACTGCTGAAGAACCAACTACGGGTGAGATTTATATTAATGGCGATCGCCTACTCCGTGACAAGAGTAATCCCAAACTTAAGCGTCGTCTAGGCTACTTACCCGATGACTACCCACTATATGAGGATTTGACAGTCTGGGATTACCTAGATTATTTTGCGCGTCTCTATCGCTTGCGAGAACCGCGCCGCACTCAACGTCTACATGAAGTTTTAGAACTCATCCAACTTGGAAATAAACGCAATAGCCAGATTTCTACTCTGTCGCGGGGGATGAAACAGCGCTTAAGTTTAGCGCGAACCATTATCCACGAACCGATTTTACTACTACTAGATGAGCCTGTTTCTGGGCTTGACCCCATCGCCAGGATGCACTTCCGCGAAATCATTAAAGCTTTGCAAGAAGCTGGGATGACTGTAATTATTTCTTCCCATGTTCTCAGTGATTTAGCGGAACTGTGTACATCTGTGGGAATTATGGAACTTGGCTTCTTGGTAGAAAGTACTTCCCTACAGCAACTTTACCAACGTCTTTCGCACCAGCAAATTGTGATATCCACTCTGGGGAACCTGGAGACACTTTTAAGGGAATTGAAACATCATCATTTAGTAGAAGAGTGGGAGGTGATATCAGGAAAAAACAGCGTGCGGGTAAATTTTTCGGGTAAAGAAGAAGATAGTGCTGAGTTGTTGCGATCGCTCATTAAAGCAGATATTCCTCTGACTGATTTTCACTGCACCCAAGAAGACTTAGAAACTATTTTCTTAAAATTAGGTCACAAACAAGCATCTTAATTTGCCAACAAATATAACTCCCCATTTTTGGAGAATTTTTTCTGATGATGCCCAATTTTATAGACAAAATCGGCGATTGGAATCCGCAACTATTGCGGGAACTCAAAGGAAGGCTGAAATTTTTTAATGTTGCGATCGCAGTTGCAACATCCTTACTACTGCAACTGGTAGTTTTTTTATATCAGTTACGCGAGTTTCCTGACGATCAATACTCACTAACAAACACATATTGTCGTTTAAGTCAAGTATATCAACGGCAACAAAACCAAACTTACCAGCAATCAGATCAATATCAAATTCCTAACTTAAATGATTTACTCACAAAGAATATTTGTCCCCAAAATCAAATTGATTGGCAGTTGTGGTGGCGAGATCATTGGGAATATATATTCCTGACTTTGAGTGTAATTTTTGTATTTACACTATTAGTCGCAGGAACTTATTTATTAATCAACGATTTAGCCAAAGAAGAAAGTCGCGGTACATTGAATTTCATCCGTCTTAGCCCTCAATCAGAAACTAGTATATTAACTGGAAAATTACTAGGAGTTCCGAGTTTAGTTTATCTCGTCATCTTAGTTGCAGTTCCCTTACATCTGTTGGCTGGACGTTCTGCCGAAATTGCCTTTAGTTACATTTTGAGTTACTACGCTATTCTTGTTGCTAGCTGTATTTTCTTCTACAGTTCCGCATTGCTATTTGGTTTAATTAGTCGTTTGTTTAGCGGTTTTCAGCCTTGGTTAGGTAGTGGTGCAGTACTGCTTTTCTTGTTCACAGTAATGGGGTTTGCATCATCGTCTTCTAGCAACATTTTAAATAATTCAACTGCTTGGATAAGGCTTTTCGCTCCTTGGGATACAATAAATTATCTGTTTCCTAACTTGTTACGTGTATACAATGGTTCTCAACTGAAAAACTTAGAGTTTTTCTATTTACCATTAGGGACAAATGTTGTTAGTATTGTTGGTTTACATTTATTAAATTTGGGAGTGTGCAGTTACGGAATCTTACAAGCTCTGAAACGTTCATTCCGTAATCCTCAAGCCTCAATTATTAGCAAGGGACAAAGTTATGTATTAGTAGCTTTTTGTCAGGTAATGATGTGGGGCTTTACCTTACAATCTTGGAACAATAATTCCAACTTTTATGAACAGGTTGGGCAAAATTTAGTTTTTCTGGCAATATACAACTTGGGGTTACTTTTCAGTTTGATTGCCATTATTTCCCCTCATCGTCAAGATGTACAAGATTGGGCAAGATATCGACATCAAGAAGCTTCTAGCCGCAAGAGTGTTTGGCGGGATCTAATCTGGGCTGAAAAAAGCCCTGCACTTGTAGCGATCGCTATTAATCTGGCAATTGTTACTATCCCTTTGCTAGTCTGGATTTCAATTACATCTGTTTTCGATACGGACTATAGCCATAATGGGGCGGGTGACAATTTTAACAGGTTAAAAGTACTTTCATCTGTAGCTTTGTCTATCAGCATAATCATGATTTACGCTACCATTGCCCAATTAATACTTTTGCTGAAAACTCCCAAACGTTCTTTCTGGGCAATAGGTACTATAGGTACGGTAACGTTCTTACCACCGATGATTCTAGAATTTCTTGGCATCTCCTCGTGGAAACATCCTACTGTATGGCTGTTTTCACCCTTTCCGTGGTCAGCGATCCAATATTCTGGGGTGACAACAATTTTTATGGCATTCCTGGCTCAGTTGAGTGTTTTAGCATTGTTAAATTTCCAGTTGACAACGCAGGTAAGATTAGCAGGTGAATCTGCTACGAAAGCATTGTTAGCAGGACAATAAGTAACTTTTTATACATGAGAGCCCCGATTTCTGTGAGAAGTCGGGGTTCTTGTATTAAGGTTAAACTTTTAATTAGCACAAGTATAGTAATAACCTGACAATGATGCTAAATCTGCCGACTCAAGACCTACGCCATACAGCCATCCAGTTTTTAGAACAAAGTCCCCTACAGCGTCTACAAATTCTTAAGCAACTGGGAATTGCTCGTTATGAGTTTTTAACTAAAATCCGCCTAAATGAAGCAAATATCATCTGTATGATGCGGTTTTTTAAATATCCAAGTCAGCTAAAATTTCCAAATCTAATAGGAGCAGATTTATCTGGCTTAATTTTAGATGATGTAAACTTCATCCGAGGAAATTTGTCTGGAGCAAATCTACAAGGTAGTAGTTTAGTCAATGCAGACCTCTTATTTGCAAATTTAATGAAAGCCGATTTGAGAAATGCAGATTTGCGAGGTGCAACTTTGGATGAGACTATTTGGTTAGAGACTCTAGTAGATAAGTGTCACCTGGGTCTAGGTACTGGTTTAACTCTGCTACAACGTCAAGATTTACAACTGCGCGGGGCTAGATTTAACTCCTGAAAAGACGTTAATTGAAACACAAAAAATTATAAGATTATTTGATCGGGATTGGTCTGGATAAGTTGATGAATATTAAGTTGCCCCAAAAATTGATGCTGCTAGGTTCAGGAGAACTAGGGAAAGAATTTGCGATCGCGGCTCAACGTCTTGGTAATTATGTGATTGCCGTTGACCGCTATCCCAATGCTCCCGCTATGCAAGTTGCTGATGCATCTGAAGTGATTTCTATGCTCAGTGCTGATGATTTAGAAGCTGTAGTGACAAAGCACCAGCCAAATATTATCATACCAGAAATTGAAGCTATTAGAACAGAAAAACTGATCGAATTTGAGCAGCGAGGGATTACAGTTATACCAACTGCGGCTGCCACTAACTATACAATGAACCGCGATAGAATTAGGGAACTGGCGCATCAACAATTGGGCATCAGAACGGCTAAATATGGTTATGCAACAACCCTAGAAGAATTGATTACAGTTTCTGATGAAATTGGGTTTAGTAATGTTGTTAAACCTGTGATGTCATCCTCTGGTAAAGGTCAGTCTGTAGTGCAGGATAAGAGTGAAGTTGAGAAAGCTTGGAATTATGCGATCGCAAATTCTAGAGGAGACAGTCAAAAGGTCATCGTAGAAGAATTTATTAATTTTGAAATCGAGATAACATTATTAACAATTAAACAGTGGAATGCACCGACTATTTTCTGTCCTCCGATTGGTCATCGCCAAGAACGAGGAGATTATCAAGAATCGTGGCAACCCGCACTAATTTCTGAAGATAAGATATTAAAATCTCAAGAAATAGCAATAAAAGTTACTGATGCTTTAGGAGGAGCCGGAATTTTTGGCGTTGAATTTTTCATTACCAAAGATGAAGTGATTTTTTCCGAACTTTCTCCCAGACCGCACGATACGGGAATGGTGACATTAATCTCACAAAATCTCAATGAATTTGAACTACATCTAAGAGCAATTTTAGGTTTGCCAATTCCTCATATAGAACAGCTAGGAGCCTCAGCTAGTGCGGTAATTTTAGCTTCGGAAAAATCTGATTCTATTGGTTTTACAGGTGTAGCCGATGCTTTGTCAGAAAAAGATGTCGATATTAGATTATTTGGTAAACCTAATGCTCATCCATATCGACGAATGGGAGTAGCTTTAGCCAAGGGTCTGAATATCCAAGAGGCTAGAGAAAAAGCTACTAAAGCCGCAAGGAAAATCAAAATTATTTAATCAAAAGCTGATGCTCTGCTTCTAAAGCAATAACAAATGACAAATGACAAATGACTAAGGACTAAGGACTATAATTATGCGAATTGCTCGTAACATTACAGAACTTGTTGGTCGTACCCCCCTAGTTCGGTTGAACCGCATTCCTCAAACAGAAGGATGTGTTGCGGAAATTTTGGTGAAACTGGAAAGTCTCAACCCATCGGCATCAGTCAAAGACCGGATTGGGGTCAGCATGATTAACGCCGCCGAAGAGGAGGGACTGATTACTCCTGAGAAGACAATATTAGTAGAACCCACTTCTGGAAACACAGGAATTGCCCTAGCAATGACAGCAGCAGCTAAGGGTTATCGATTAATTTTGACAATGCCAGAGACCATGAGTGGTGAGCGTCGGGCAATGTTGCGGGCTTATGGAGCAGAACTGGAACTAACGCCAGGTATGGAAGGCATGAGTGGGGCAATTAGACGAGCGCAGCAAATAGTTAATAGTACGCCAAATACCTATATGTTGCAGCAGTTCCGCAATCCAGCTAATGCAAAAGTGCATCGGGAAACTACAGCTCTTGAAATTTGGGAAGATACTGATGGACAAGTAGATATAGTTGTGGCGGGTGTGGGCACTGGTGGTACGATCACTGGGGTAGCAGAAGTGATTAAAGCACGCAAACCTAGTTCTAAAGCGATCGCAGTTGAACCAGCCAATAGCCCAGTTTTATCTGGGGGACAGCCAGGGCCACACAAAATCCAAGGAATTGGCGCTGGGTTTATTCCCCAAGTTCTCAAGATAAAATTGATAGATGAAGTGATTACCATCACCGATGACGAAGCGATCGCTTATAGTCGGCGTTTGGCAAAAGAAGAAGGGCTACTATCTGGCATTTCCAGTGGAGCCGCTTTATGTGCAGCAATTTGCGTTGCTCAACGTGAAGAAAACAAAGGGCGTTTAATTGTGATGATTCAGCCCAGCTTTGGTGAGAGGTATCTGAGTACACCGTTGTTCCAAGACCTGGAGGCAAGGTTGCCCGCTAGCGTTGGTTAACGATACATTGAATTAATGGTCAATTCTAAGCACGTTTCTAACCATTACGAAACTCTCAAAGTTAGTCCAAGTGCCAGCCTTGCGGAGATTAAGCAAGCTTATCGCCGCTTGGTTAAGTTATTTCATCCTGACAGTAATCAGGATACAGCCGATCGCGATCAGATTATTCTCATCAATGCAGCTTATGAAATCTTAGGTGACAACCATAATCGCCGCAATTATGACCAACAACTGCAAAATGATTCTCAAAAATTAAATAGCGATCGCCAACAGCGTACAGCATCGGCGCAAAAGCATTACCAGACAAAACGAAAAACCGGACGGGAAGCTGACGAGCAAGTTGAAGAATGGCTGCGTCGAGTTTATCAACCAGTCAATCATCTACTTGATGGTATTCTCTATTCTCTAGAGGAGCAAATAGAGCAATTAGCTGCCGATCCTTTTGATGATGAGTTGTTAGATGAATTTCAGGAATACTTACAAACCTGTCGAAATGACCTCAAACAGGCACAAATTACTTTTCGATCTCTGCCGAATCCTCCTAATTTAGCAGGAACTGCGGCTAACCTCTATTACAGCCTCAATCAAGTAGCAGATGGACTTGACGAGTTGGCTTATTTTCCTTTGAGCTACGATGAGCGTTATTTACACACAGGTCAAGAACTATTCCGCATAGCTACGAGATTACATTGCGAGGCACAAGCATCTGTTATATAGTCATTGGGCATTGGGCATGGTCAAATAACAAATGACTAATGACTAATGACTACTGACAAACAAATTAGTTTATGCTGGAAACAGAAAAAGATTAAGAAATTTTAAATTCTGCTCATAGTGTACTCATGCAATGTATTGTGAATCGCCGCGCCCAGTTTTCGGCAAGTCATCGCTATTGGTTGCCAGAACTGAGTGAAGCCGAAAATATTGAAAAATTTGGTGCTTGCTCTAAATTTCCTGGACACGGACATAACTATGTCTTATTTATCTCCCTTGCGGGGGAATTGGATAAGTATGGTATGGTGCTGAACTTGTCTGATGTCAAACACGTAATCAAACGAGAAGTTACCAGTCAATTGGATTTCTCTTATATCAACGATGCGTGGACAGAATTTCAACAAACTTTACCCACCACTGAGAATATTGCCCGGATTATCTGGCAGAGGTTAGCACCGCATTTGCCTTTAGTCCGTGTGCAGTTATTTGAACATCCTGAACTTTGGGCAGATTATCTAGGAAACGCAATGGAAGCATACCTTACTATCAGTACTCACTTTAGCGCCGCCCATCGGCTAGCTCATCCTCATCTCAGTAACGAAGAAAACACTGAGATTTATGGTAAGTGCGCCCGTCCGCACGGCCACGGACACAACTATCATCTAGAAGTCACCGTCAAAGGAGAAATTGACCCACGCACTGGCATGATTGTCGATTTAGGGGGTTTGAATCAAGTCATAGAAGATTATGTGGTTGAACCATTCGATCACACTTTTTTAAATAAAGACATTCCCTACTTTGCCGAAATTGTGCCCACTGCTGAGAATATCGCACTTTACATTAGTAATTTATTGCGATCGCCCATTCAAGAATTGGGGGCTAAACTTCACAAAGTGAAACTGATTGAAAGTCCCAATAACTCCTGCGAAATTTACTGTACGGAGTCAGAATCAGATTCAGTCAGCGCAGATGTGAATCAGCCAGTATTAGCACGAGTTTAGGTAATTGAAAATCCCGGCATAGGACATTTTTAATAATTCGTAATTCGTAATTATTAAAATTTATTTTATTCTCTTCGGTTCTCTGCGGTTTAAAAGTGATTTATTTAACCGCAGAGGCACAGAGAACACAGAGTAAAGAGGATAATCGAAAAGAATCCAAGTCTAGAAAAGTTTACTCACTAAGCAGGTGAAACCATTTAGCAAAGGACTTGTCAATTCATCTTGACTAAATAAAGTAACTGCTAACTTTAATGCAGCCTGTTCACGACGATAAACTTCAACTTTCTTCTGTATAGAATCGCAAATCCAATATTCCTGAACTCCTTGCACTGAGTACAGCTTTAACTTTGTTTCCTTGTCGCGTTTCTCGTTTTTTTCACCAGGTGAGAGAACCTCTACTACTAACTCTGGTGCGCCCGTGAGGTGTCCAGCTTCATCTAGTAAGTATTTCAACCGTTCATGACTTGCCCACACCACATCAGGGATCACATTGTCAGAATCTGAGAACATAATTCCAGGTGCAATCGCAGCTTTACCTAAACCAGTTTCATCTGACCAATTGTTAAGAACTGTAACAATATTGCCACAGCTTGATTGATGATCCCAACTAGGTGATTTAGTCACAAATAGTTCTCCATCAATAATCTCATAACGATTTCTGCGATCGCCAGCGAATAACTCTAGGTCATCTGTCGTCCAACGCACTGGAGTTGTTTGCATAGAAACCCCCTAGCATTTTCTTAAATCATATTTTAAAAATACCGACGACGGGCGGAATGTCGCAAATAGCGATAAATGCCCCAAGCTAAAATTCCAAAAAAGAGATTTAGCAAAAAGCGACTAAATATAAACCACAAAATATAACTGTCCAAAAGCTTTGACGGACTCAAAGGAATAATTTTATTGGCTAAGAGAAACAGCCCAAAAATAGCATTTCCACCCAGCACGAGGGCAAAAAGCACTAAACCCCTCTGCCAGTAACGGCGTTGGGGTGTACGTTCTGAAATTAGGGTAATTACAGGTTTACCTTGCACTTTTCGCAGTAATTGTTCTAGTCGCCAAAACATCCACAATAAAAACGGAAATAAACCATAATTAAGGAAACATAGCGCTCGTGAGTAACTGCAAGCACTAGATAGAATATTAACTAAGGCATGACAGATTACAGAATTCAGCCAAGCCCAAAGAATGAACTTCCTGTCTTGATGTAACCGATTCTTAGACGAAATATACATTGCCAAGGCATATCCCCAAGGCGCAGAGAACATGGCATGGACTGGCGTGCTAATAGTACGCCCAAGAATTGATCCTGTATTGTGAAAAAGATAAATCCAGTTTTCTTCGGCGGTAAATCCAAGGGCAACGGCTATGGTGAAGAGGAAAACGGTTGAGGGAAGTAATCGATACGTGCGTTGCAAATAGTAGGTTGGCACAACAACCCCTGCTAACTTGCAGCCTTCTTCAATTGAACCTACTTCTACAAGCTGCCGTAAGATTGCACCAGGGAGCGATCGCTTGATCCGTTCCCAGTCTACAACCCAATTGACTACAGTTTCAAAATTCCATTCAAGTCTAAGGGCTAAAAGACCAGATATTGCCCCGATGCCAAAGAACATCAGTAACTTTAACAGAGGTGGGGCAAATGGTACTCGATAGTAGTAGTAGCCTAGCAGCAGCAAGGGTGGTATTGCTGACCACAGCAGTAGAGAAAAATCAACCACTCACCTGAGCAATTACTGTGCGGTGACGGTGGGTATTGTTGGTAATAGTGGGAGTTTGGAAACCTGCCTCAACAAAAGCTTGCTCAATATCCAAAGCAAAATATTCATCTAAATACGGTTCAGTACTTTTGAGCAACGTCAAAATATAGGCTGGCATTTTCTGGTAAACTTCAGACTTGGGATTCATATCCATGATTGCCAAGTAGCCACCTGGACGCAGCACGCGCCGCATTTCAGCAAAAATCTGTCGGGTTGCTGACTGCGGTAATTCGTGACACATCAAGAAAATTGAGACTAAATCAAATGAGGCATCTGGTAGCCCAGTAGATTCTGCTTGGGCATGAAGCCAGTTAATTTTAGCTTGGCGTTGTTGGGCCCGGTAATTGGCAACAGCTAAGAAGTAGGGAGATAAATCCAAGCCTGTAATTTTGGCATGGGGATAAATTTCTTGCATGGTAAATGTACTTAAACCCACACCACAGGCCAAATCTAGGATTTCTTGGGGTTGATTGGGGATTTGCGCTTTGAGGATATCGTGGTAACTTTGGCGCAGTCTAGCATCTCCTTCTGCTCCAGCATCCTGCCAAATTCCAGCATGGACAGTACGAGCAGCAACTTCTAATTCGCAAGCAGCTTTCCAACTGAGGTTTCCACCTTCGTAGGCATGGAATGACCGCAAATAGTATTCTGGGTAGGAAAGCTCAGGATTTTGTACTTGAGCTAGATCAGCCTTCCAATCATGCGCTTGTAGTGTTTCGACTTCTTGCGTCCAAGGTACGCCAATTCTCTCCGCACGTTTAATCATCATTTGACGGGCTTGATGTTTGGCTAGGTTGGCTAAAGGCTTGATTGCCAGTACGCCATTTACCAAGCGGGAAGCGAAGCCAGGAGTAGTTTTTACAGTAGCAGTCATAAATTAATTTGCGTTCACAGCTTTTTTACTTATGACATAATTGCTGGACGGCAGTCTAGAAATGAATTGAATTATATAACGATGTCATGGAATTTTGATATGGAAAATTTTGGTGTGATTTGTTTTTCCAGAGAATCATACTGTTCTCCAATTTATACACTTCATTGAAGATTGACAAAATCTATCTCAACAGAGAGGGAAAAAAGTTGAGTGCCATATAAAAAAAGACTACAACTAACTTATTGAGTCTCAAGTATGGCAAGAGCAAGAAGAACAAGTGGCTTTTTAAGGGATTTTCAAGAATTTGCTTTCAAAGGCAATGTAATTGACTTAGCGATCGCAGTCATCATCGGTACTGCCTTCAGCCGGGGTTATCACCTCCTTTGTTGAGGATGTGATTATGCCATTGATTAACCCTTTGATTAGCGTGAGTGGCAAAGAATGGAGAACAATCGCCATAGGCCCAGGAATTGCGATCGGTCAATTTCTTGGCGCAATCATTGACTTTTTAATCATTGCCTTGATCTTACTTGTAGCAATTCGCACCTTACAAAAATTGAAGAGGCAAGAGGATGTTCCCGTAGAATCCCTACCATCAGACGCTAATGTCATAGCTCAGCAAAGGCTGACTGGGGCGTTGGATAGACTGAGCCAGACATTGGAATCTCGGAATCATGAAGTGTTGTAAGTGGGAGCAGGGAGTAGAAGGGAAAGAGATAATTTTTAATTCTCCCCCTTGCTCCCTGCCCCTTGTGCCCAATTTCCTATTTTGCAGAAGGCTTGAGAGCTAACAACATCTCTAATTCACTGGTGGATTTATCGGGGCTATTAGCAGTAAAACCAAGACCACGAATGGAATTGAGGATGGTGATGGTATTGGCATCAGATGAAATTAAACTATTGACCAGGGGCACAGTTTTAGTTTTATCCATATCCAAGTAGAAATAGCCGCCGTTGGGCTTTTGCAAAGAACCAGTAACGGCTTTGAAAGCGTCGCTATTATTAAGAGATTGATTCTTGCGATCGCTGATTGCGTCAGCAATTGGGCCACCAAGAGCCACAAATACAGTATCTTGATCCAGCCAACCATGCGCCAATAAAGCTCCCTGTTTAGGGATTTGCCATTCAGTTACGTCTTTACCACCAATATTTCTATTGGCAATGTTGATTTGTTGTACTTTGGCCAAAGTATCCAATTTTGTCAAGGTGGCTTCGGCTGTTTTGCGATCGCTAGTGTCAAATACTAAAGCACCGCCAAAACCAACACTGGCTAACACTCCTTGATTGGATGGAATAGCACCAAAGGCAAATTCCCCATTCATCCAACCAAAAATATCTTTATCCAGGTCAATATTGGCAATTTTCACTTGTCCTCGTGCTTGCTCCAGGGCCTGCTTCATTTCTGGATAATCTTTTGACTGTTCTACTAAGGTTTCCCAGCCACGGCTGATGCCATTGCCGCTAATCAGAGCAAAGGTATCAGTCGGAAATTGCCCGACTATATTTCCCGGACTTGATTGATACTGGAATTTATTCAGCTGCGGATCTAAATTAGCGATCGCTTTTACCCGCACTCCCGCATCATCAACACCAACACCCGCTACCACAGATTTGATCTGCTTCAGTTGCGCCAAGGCTTGTGGAGGTAACTGCTTTGCTTGCTGATTTCCGGCAGTTAACTGCTGTACCATACCTGCATAGTCTGGTACATAAATTTGGGCGAGGCTATTTTTAACATCCACTCCTTTACTGAGAATGCTACTTGCACCTTCTTTACTGGCAAAAGAAGACTGTCCCTTAAAGGTGTCAATTGCTTTTTCTACAGCTTGCTTTTCGGGGGCTAATATCAAGTGACTATTATTTAAAACTACGCTATATGTCGGTTTGCCATTTTCTGTAGTTTCAAGAATTTTTTGACCTTGGTAGTCAGATTCTTGGGATTTCACCCCTTTCTGTGACTTCAATTTGTTAGCAAAATTCAAGGCACTGATTTTATCCTTGATTCCCACTACTATCAGGATATTTGATTCCTGCTGTAAATTTGTTGGTACATTAGGTGCGCCGGAGGGCACTTTTAGCTGTGCAGGTTTCACAGAATTTGGTGGTAGTACAGCAATCATCACACCACCAACCCAAGGCTTTAGGTCTTTTTCATAAGAAACGTTACCGTCACTGAACATTTGCTTATTGAAATCTTCCAGACCTTTTGCCACTAACTTTTGTGCTTCTGGAGTGCCAAATTGCTGTAACTTTGCCCAAGCTTGAGGGTCAGTAGTAATATAAGTTGCCATCAATGCTGTTGAAGGTACTAATTTGGCACTGCCGAGAGCGTCTGAGCTACTTCCTGATGGGCCTTTCAAATACATATAAGCCGCGATACTTCCTGCTACAACGAGAGCAGCACCAACCGCAGGAATGAAAAACTTTGATTTACTTTCGGGCATTTTATTATCCTCTTTTGCTCAGATTGTCACCGAGATTTATACAAGTGTCACTGTAGAGTTTTCGGATTTATTAATAATTTCCGCTCATCGATCGGTATTTACTGATAAAATTAGTAGTCCTATAAGCTAGCAGTCTCAAATAATTACCCTAAAAAAGACTCCAAGGGAATGAGGAGCGAATCCGCAAATGATATGCTGTTCATCTCAAATAAAATAGCCTGCTCAACAGCAGCAAGTTATCCTAAGTTATAAGAACAATTAGGAGTATTTGTACTTAATGAGAATCTATCGAGGTGCAAGAGACACTTGACTCGATGACAAAAAAGTGCAAAACATCAGTAAAAGGAAATGCGGGAGGGATATGGAAAAAAGTCCCAGGATCGATAGTCGATCTTCGGAAACTTGGGTGAGATTAATTTCAATCCTCCAATCCCCAATGGGAATCTTAACCCCCATACTGCCCTATTGATTTGGGAAATACAGATACCGCTATTTTGCTTAATTACATCTAGCCAAGCCAGACTTTTCAGGATTACAAGGTCAGTAAGGATCAATGTCGAAGTCTTATTTTGATACAGATAATAACGGACACAAACCTTTTGAGTTACCGGGAGCAAGACCACACTACAATCCCGATCGCCCCGGACAGGTGGAGCATATTTTTCTCGATCTCAGCTTAGATATCCCTAAAAAAAGCTATCAGGGCAGTTGTAGCATTCGCCTCTTGCCAATCCGTAATGGCATTGACCGTTTGACTTTGGATGCTGTCAACCTGAATATCGAGTCTGTGCAGGTGGACGATGTGCCACAAAATTTTGACTACGATGGGGAACAGCTTTCTATCCAACTTTCTGAGACGACTCAGATTGGTAAACGCTTGCTGATTGCGATCGCCTACTCGGTGGAAAAACCACAACGCGGCATTTATTTTATCCAACCAGATAAGCACTATCCAAACAAGCCTACTCAAGTTTGGACTCAGGGAGAAGACGAAGACTCTCGCTTTTGGTTCCCCTGTTTTGACTATCCAGGACAATTGTCTACTTCAGAAATTCGCGTTCGTGTCCCCAACCCTCTGGTGGCGATTTCCAACGGCGAACTGATTGACACCATAGAAGATGGTGATTATAAAATCTACCATTGGTTACAGCAACAAGTTCATCCTACCTACTTGATGACTTTGGCAGTAGGTGACTTTGCCGAAATTCAGGATGAGTGGAAGGGTAAACCAGTCACCTACTACGTAGAAAAGGGGCGGGAGGAAGATGCTAAACGCAGCATGGACAAAACTCCGCGCATGATCGAATTTTTGAGCCAAAAGTATGGTTATCCATATCCTTTCCCGAAATATGCTCAGGTTTGTGTAGATGACTTCATCTTTGGCGGGATGGAAAACACCTCCACAACCTTGTTAACAGATAGATGTTTGCTGGATGAACGCGCCGCTTTAGATAACCGCAACACCGAAAGTTTAGTCGTCCACGAACTCGCCCACCAGTGGTTTGGTGATTTGGTGGTGATTAAGCATTGGTCTCATGCTTGGATTAAGGAAGGAATGGCTTCCTATTCTGAGGTGATGTGGACAGAACAGGAATATAGTCTAGAAGAAGCAGCTTACTATCGTTTTTTAGAAGCTCGTCGTTACATTAGTGAAGATAGCAGCCGCTACCGTCGCCCGATGGTAACACATGTTTACCGCGAAGCTATTGAACTTTACGATCGCCATATCTACGAAAAAGGGTCTTGTGTTTATCACATGATTCGCGCCCAATTGGGAGATGAATTATTTTGGCAGGCTATTCAAACATTTGTCCAAGATAATGCCCACAAAACTGTAGAAACTATAGATTTACTCAGGGCGATTGAAAAAGCTACTGGACATAATCTTTTGTTCCTCTTTGACCAATACGTTTATCGTGGTGGCCATCCCGATTTCAAGGTAGCTTACTCTTGGGATGGAGATGCTAAGTTGGCAAAAATTACGGTAACTCAAACCCAAGCTGCTGAAGGTAACAATAGCAGTAAGGATTTGTTTGATTTAAAAATACCTATTGGTTTTGGCTATACCCAACCAGAAGTCAAAAGTGAGGAGTTAGGAGTTAAAAATAATTCCAAACTCACAACTCCTAACTCACAACTAAAAATCTTTGTAGTACGGGTAAACGAACGAGAACAAAGTTTCTATTTTCCCCTAGAAAATAAGCCCCAATATATCAGCTTTGATGTTGAGAATAATTACCTAAAAACAGTAGCTTTAGAGTATCCAATAGCAGAGTTAAAAGCACAATTAGAATCTGATCCCAACCCAATTTCGCGCATCTATGCAGCAGAAGCTTTAACGAAAAAAGGCGGGTTAGAAGCAACAAAAGCACTATCTGCGTCCCTCAAAAATGACCCATTGTGGGGTGTGCGTGTGGAAGTGGCAAAACAACTAGCCAAAATTAATTTAGACCAAGCTTTTGATGGCTTAGTTCTGGGATTAAAAGATAAAAATGCTTACGTGCGACGATCTGTAGTGGAAGCACTTGCTCAAATCAAAACTGCTGAAAGCTATAAAGTTGTAAGAGGGTTGTTGCAAAAGGGCGATCCTAGCTACTACGTGGAAGCAGCAGCCTCTCGTGTGATTGGCGCGATCGCATCTGCAAACTTGGAAGAAAAACCCAAGGAAGATAAGGTACTAAAGCAACTCAAGGGCATTTTAGAAGAAAAGGCGGGTTGGAATGAAGTAGTGCGGAGTGGTGCGATCGCTGGTTTAGCTGAATTCAAAACCTCGGAAGCAGCTTTAAATCTACTACTCGAATACACCAAAATCGGTGTACCACAACCTCTACGTTTAGCCACAATTCGCGCTTTAGGAAAGATTTCTGTAGGTCAAAGTCCGGTTAATTTGGAACGGATTTTAGAAAAACTAGCAGAACTAGCCAAAGAAACCTTCTTTTTAACGCAAGTGGCGGTAGCAGCAGCATTGGGACAAATGGAAACACCTAAAGCAGTCGGAATTTTGCGATCGCTAGCTGAACAAACAGCCGATGGGCGTGTCCGTCGCAATGCTGAAGAAGAAATTTCCAAGGTGCAAAAGAACATCGGTTCAGAAAAAACCCTCCGTCAATTGCGTGAAGATTTCGACCAACTCAAACAACAAAACCAGGAATTGAGAAGCCGTTTAGAAAACTTGGAGGCCAAATCTAAATAGCAGCAGATGATAATTAAAAGTTGGTAATTGGTAATTGTGGTAAAACCACTACCAATTACCAAAGTTGTATTTAACGTTCTAATTTTTATTATTCAAAAAGCTTCTTAATATACACTCTCTTACAAAAATCGATTTTACTTAAACAGTTATTTTTTACACATATAACCTGATAATTTTCACTTAATTCGATAGGTATAAATAAACATAATATCAAGATTCATGACTTTCCCACATAAGTCGTGAATCCTTATCCTGAGAGGTTTATGTTTAATTTAAGTTTATCTACTTACTACTGTGATGTGTAGCTGAAAGCAAACATGGTTACGGATTTCTCATATCCTAACCAAATTTACAGATACAGGTAGATATTTATATTTATATAAAATAAGGTTAAGAAAAGATAAAATCATCGAAAAGATGGATAAGTAGTTGTAGTTTTATAAAGTATAATTAAGAAAAAGATAAACAAATCTAGGAAGTAATTTAGGCTAAAACTGTCTCGAACAGTACCCCAGAAAGGCAGAGTTCGAGTTGTTTCAGATAAAAAACTACCGCTATCTTTTGCCTACAACTAACTTGTGGGTTTAGTAGAGAAACAATCATTGTAAATTTTTCAGTTGAAGAGGCAAATAAAGGCGTGGGTCAGTATCAACCTACTCAGCTAAAGCTCTATAATCCAGATGCGATCGCTCGCTATTATAGTTACCGTCCTTGGCTAGCCTGGGGGCGACTGCTGAGAATTATCTCCTCTTTTGCAGTATTTATAATCAGTCTCAAGTGGGACGAATGGCAAGACAAAGTTGAGCAGAACAAGGGTAAACGAGCTATCCAGTTGCGAGAACTGCTCACCCGCCTCGGCCCGACTTTTATTAAAGTTGGTCAAGCCCTCTCCACCAGACCTGACTTAATACGTAAAGATTTTCTAGAAGAACTGATCAAGTTACAAGATCAGTTACCACCTTTCGATAATGCGATCGCTTACAAAATTATCGAAACCGAGCTAGATCGTCCAATTGATGAATGTTTTAGCGAACTCTCACCTCACCCAGTCGCAGCAGCTAGCTTGGGTCAAGTATACCGTGGTCGTCTAATCAGTGGCGAAGAAGTCGCAGTGAAGGTGCAACGCCCAAACTTACGCCCAACTCTTACCCGCGACCTCTATTTATTGCGCTGGGGTGCGAGTTGGGTAGCTCCTTGGTTGCCTCTGAATCTCGGTCACGACCTCACTTTAATCGTGGACGAGTTTGGCACGAAGCTATTTGAAGAAATCGACTATATAAATGAAGGCCGCAACGCCGAAAAATTTGCCAGCAATTTCCGTAACGACCCACAAGTTAAAGTTCCAGGAATTTACTGGCGTTATACCAATACCCACGTTTTAACCCTGGAATGGATTAACGGCTTCAAGCTGACGGATACTAAGAGCATCCGCGAAGCAGGTTTAGACCCAGAAGCGATTATCCAAATTGGCGTGACTTCAGGATTGCAACAGCTCCTAGAACACGGCTTCTTTCATGCTGACCCCCATCCGGGTAATTTATTTGCTGTACCCGATGGCCGGATGGCTTATATCGACTTCGGCATGATGGATCAGTTGGAAGAAAACACCAAAGAAACACTGGTAGATGCGCTAGTGCATTTGGTGAATAAAGACTATACCGACTTAGCCGAAGACTTCGTAAAATTAGGATTTCTGACTCCAGACACAAATATTTGCCCGATAGTGCCAGCATTAGAAGCGGTGCTAGGAAATGCCATTGGCAAAAATGTCAAGGATTTTAACTTCAAAACTATTACCGATGAATTTTCGGAACTGATGTACGAATATCCTTTCCGAGTTCCGGCGAAGTTTGCTTTGATTATTCGTTCCTTGGTGACTCAAGAAGGTATTGCCCTGAGCCTCAACCCAGATTTCAAAATTGTGGAAGTGGGTTATCCCTACATAGCACGGCGGTTACTGACAGGGGAATCGCCTGAGTTACGGCGGCGATTATTGAATGTGTTATTCAAAGATGGTAAATTTCAGTGGCAGCGTTTAGAGAATTTAATTGCGATCGCTCGTAGCGATAACAACTTTGATGTATTGCCCACAGCCCAAATGGGTTTCCAATTTTTAATGTCGGAAGAAGGCAAGTTTCTGCGGCGACAGCTGGTGCTGGCTCTCACTGAAGATGACCGCCTCCACACCGAAGATGTCCAACGCCTGTGGAACCTAGTTAAAGATGACTTAAAACCGGATCGTTTATTAAATGCAGCGATCGGCATTTTAACTAATTTATCTAGAGAAGGCGCGGCGGCTATTTTGCCAAAAGCTACATTTCTAGTGCCTTTTACTGGAAACCAGTCAGCAATTAAAAACTAAAAAACTATAAATCAGGAGTTTTAATAATGTACTATTTTCCTTTACAACCACCCTATTTCCTCTTACTCGTTGGCTTTTTGACAGCATTAACATCTGGTTTGGCATTATCTGGCACTTTGAAAGTAATTGTGCAGAATTGGCCAAGCGAAAAAGCAGAAAATACTGAACCACGTTCTTCTCTAAAACAATTACTTGTGCCATTTATCGGTATCACTGGCGGGACTTGTCTATTTCTGTCTTCAGGCTTAGAGATATTTGGCTTTCCCTCCACGTTGGCTTTAGGAGTCGGTCTACCAATTAGTTTGTTTACTTGTTTATTAGTTTGGTTGCAGCTGGGAAGTATGATGACCTTTATAGAACGAGAAGGGATGCAATCTTTAGATTTAGATTCTTTTTCTTAGATTGATAAAATATGTTTAAGTTATTGTTAACTGAACTGTCTTGATATAGGAATAAACTTAAATGCTCACCATAGCTGGTGAGCATTTATACTTTTGTAGTCAGCTTTTTTCAAGGCTTTAGTATAGATGCAATTAATTCATGTCTTAAAATCTTTTAGGGATTGCATAGAATTTTAGTAATTAGAGAAAAATAGGTACTATTACAGTAGTCAGCCCCTATATTATATATGTGAACATAGTGTTTGATTTAAATCGAAACAATTTGCATGATTCTTCTGTCTCTAAACAAATTTTTAATATTAGTCTCAGCCAAATTTTATTTCAACAATAAAATCTTATGAACCAAGAAAAATCAGACATTTGTTTTTGCACTTTAGCTTTAGGGAAAAGATACCGCTGTCATGCTTTCCTATTAGCTCAAGATATCGAAAAACATTCGCCAGGAGTATATTTAATTGTCCTAACAGATAAGCCAGAAGAATTTAAAATATATCCTAACGTTCTAGCATTTCAACATGAACAACATAGCATTGGTTGTTACCACGATAAAAGGTTTGTAATTGCCAAAGCAATATCACTGTTTAATACTTGTATATTTGTCGATGCAGATATCAGAATATTAGATAAGTTACAACCAGATATAAAATGGCTTCCTGGCATAACAGCAAGAAGTTGTACCAGTATTGTCAAACACAATCAAGAATATATTAATTCAGCAAATGATGATTTCAAGGCAAATAGAGTTAGAGATTTGACCATTCTGAGCAAACTAGCACAAAAACTAGACCTGGATTTAGAAGATACTAATATTCAGTTTGTCATGGAAATGTTATTTGTAGTTACAAGGCAAGATGGGCGGGAAATCGAATTTATTAAGCAATGGGAAACTATTGCACTTTACTGTGAGTTAAATGGTTTTTATAGTGCTGAGGGTTATGCAATAGGATTAGCTGCTGCTAAGGCGGGATTACCAGTTCGATGGGATGCTATGGACGGTATTGTTTATTTCAAGGATTGGGTAGAACGGCAGAAAATCAAAAAGGGACAAGCAAATCCAGATAAAACGCTGATATATTTTCAACAGCACGAAGCGATTGAATACCACAAAAATTCACTTTTCCAAAAGCTATTGCATAAGCTAAATAAATTTATTGGTTATTACTATCGGTACTTACGTTTAAGACTTGCGGCATTGAGTAATTTTAATTTTTATCACCGATGAAAATTTTAAAAAATCAACAAGCTGATTTAATTGACATATCTTTGCTGAGTTATTAATAACCACTAATTCTATCCTTGAAGTTACGATACTTTAATTTAATATTGTTTACTCTTTGCTGAATAAAACTACTAGTAGATTTTTGCAAAAGCATTATCTGGCTTGGGCGGGTAAAACTTTGAGGCCGTTTTTCAGGTGATTTTAAATAGCGATAATATAAGAAAACATCACGGTAAGGAATATCTACATCTTCACCTCCACAAAGCCGCACAAAAGCTGAAGAAGACACACTCATATAGTGTAAGTAGGTCAATCTCCGCCCTTGGTCATAGAGGATATTATCTACCACATCAAATTTAGAACTCCAGTGATTACCAGTTGCCTGCTCGCAGTCATCAAAAGCAAAGTTATAATAGGAAATACCACTTCTCAACACCATGTAGTTAAATAAAGATTGGTCAGGTGCTAAAAAAGCCATGACATCTGCCTCACCCGATATTAATTTGCCCATTAAATCGGCTCTTATCGCTGGAGAAAAAATATTTTTCTTGGTTGCAAACCAACCAGCACAAAATACTTTATCTTGCAAGTTTTCTGAATTGAAAATTTGCTGTATTTGCTCTGGTGAACCATCAAAAATAAATTTTAAGTCAGATTTATATTGAAAATCATTGACTACCCAATCAGATGTATCTAATTTTTCATATACATAATCTACTGGCCCCATTAACAAGGTATCTGCATCAAAATAAATAAATCTATCAAAGGGGCCATCCACAGCACAAAATTTGCGGTGCATTGGTAACTCATAGAGTTCTGAAAAACCCCACTCTCGCCAAGTTCTTTGCGCTCTAGGATAATTTTTCCATATCTGAGTCGCAAAGTTATCCCAATAAGCTATGGAATCAGAATCTTCAAATAAGCTAACATTATCTCTAGATGCAATCTCTGCTTTCACCTTATCTAAGCGCTGATTATATGGAAGTATACAAATAGGAATTTTCCTACCAGCATTAGCTTCTATACTGTTGAGCAATGCTACTAGTTGGTCATAGACAACATCATTGGCTAGGATGTAAATACCATCAATCATTGGGATACTCCTAATATTAAGTGCGGGCAGCAACAAAAGGAAATAAACGGCGAGTCAGTTTAGAGATGAAAGCAAATTTACCCTCATGGAGATAGCGATAGTGTTCCCACAATTGCCAATAGGGACTACCAGTTTTCATCCGTGTACCAGCCCAGTGGAGATATTTTAGTCGTTGTCCTCGGTCATAGAGGGCATAATCTTGCTGTTGGAAACTTTGTGAACCCGCCCAGCTACCAGGCCCACCACCAGGAATTTTGACGAGATTTCCTCGTTTGGCAATCAGTTTGAGAACAAGATAATTTAAAATTGGTTGGTCTGTAACTCCTTCAGAAAAATCGAAATATTCACGATGCGCTGCACACTCGCGCAAAGCTTCATCCATTTGTTCTTCGGTAATAACTCCTTTTCTCGAAGCCCAAAAGCCACTATTAAAAACATCTTGAAGTTGAGCATCAGAAAAAATTTGCTGCTCTTTCACAAATGGGGAAAAGATATTTCGTAGTTTGTCATTGGCATGATGGTAATCACAACAGAAGAAATCGACTTCTGAAAGTTTGTCTAAATTGTCGGCGATTTTTTCAAAAACGACAATATCTGTATCAATATAAATAAATTCATCTAAAGGGCCAAACCACGCCACCAGTTTACGCATTTTGTTTGGTAAGGCGAGGAAATCTCGATCAAAAATTTCTCCGATGCGTTTGGTAAATTTATCAATAAGTTCCAAATCGGGGAAAATTTGCACTTTGTGTAAGGTAGAAAGCTGTTCTGCTACCTTGTGATAATTTTCGTTAAATGGTATCAGATAAATGGTTACTTCTGGATCATAGTAACGAATACTATTTAGTAAAGCGATCGCATTATCAATAACACGATCGTTGGCAACAATATAAATTCCCCTACTCATAAATTATCCTTGGTTAATTAACTTAAGTTTTCGCAAAGCTCTTGTAAGTAAATTTGGTACTGGAGCGTCATTATAATTCTTAGGAGGGTTTTGAAAGATGGGACGCTTATCTGGTTCGTTTAAGTAACGATAGTAGAGAAATAAATCTCGATAGGGAAAATCAATATTTTCTCCAGCACAGACTGCTTGATTAATATTAGGAGGGATACCAATATAATGAAGGTAGGTTAGCCGATTCCCTTTGTCATAAAGAAGGTGTTCTCGTTCCTCGAAGTGCTTAGATGTGGCAGAACATCCTGTCTTTGCATTATCTGGTAGTTGACGAGCAAAGTTATAAATAGAAAGATTAGACCTCATTACCATGTAGTTTATCAGTGGTTGTTCTCCAGCACCGCCATACAAAATTTCCGCTTCACCATTTTGTAAATGCGATATCAGTAAATCTCTTTGTTCTGAGTTAAATATTCCTCTTTTTGCGCCATAGAAACCGGAGCAAAAGATTTCAGAGTCAATCCGCTTTTGCTCGAAAACTTCTAGTAATTTTGGCGAGTTAACATTATATATCTTACTAACGTCTTTAAATTGGAAATCATAGACAACAAAATCATAAGTATCTAGCTTTTCAAATACCGATGCCAGAGAATTCATCACCAAGGTGTCTGCATCTAAATAGATAAATTTATCGAATGGCCCATCAAAGGCGCAAAAACGGCGGTGAGCGCCATACAACCGTGATTTACTCCGATTCAATCGCTCTGGTGCTGCTGAGAGCATAAATTGATCCCAACGGTTGATTGATTCTTGATTCTCGTAAATAAATACATTAGGGCGTTTAGCTATTTCATCAGAAATTCGCTGTGTCTGATCGTCGAAAGGATAGATACAAACAGGAGTTTCTGAACCTAAGATAACATCAATACTGTTGAGCAAAGCCACCAGTTGATCGAAAACATAATCATTGCCAAGGGTACAAATACCATTCATAATTTATGAGTGTTGATCAACAAAGTTTGATAACCAGTTAAGTAAGTTTAATTTATGTAAAATGATTTGACGTGCTTCTGCGATCGCATCTTTGGCAGCATACCAAGCATCAGGTGTAGCTGTCACTTCTTTGATGTAGGCAATACCTTTTTCATCTAAACTGGGCAACCGCAAAAAACTACCCGGTGGCAATAATTTATCAGCAGCCGGGCCACCATAGTAAATTGGTAGACACCAGGCAAGTAAACTATCCCAAAGTTTCTCACTGACATACCAATTATTATCAGCATAATTTTCAATTGCCAAATTGTAATAGTATGGTGCCATCCCATACCATTTATTACCTAGTTCTCCCGATTTTTTAGCCGATTCTGGTAAATTACGCCCATATAAATCAAATTTTATGCCACTAGATTGTAGGGACTGCAAAAAGTCTAAACGCTGGCGATGTTTGGCTGTACGACTGATTCCCGAAGTAATCCAACTACATGGGGCAACCTTTTGAGGTGGTGGCATTTCATTTAAATCTTGAAATGAATTTGAATGATACCAAATAGCAGGCATATAGTCAGGAGTTGGGGCAAAATCATCGGGGCCAGAAATGTAGCCGCAATACTTCTGGGCTTGTTGATAATTATGATTAGTTATTTCGACAATTTCATCTAAAGGTGGTTCTCTTAGCAAATAAATAATCCGCTCTTTGTTGACACCACGCAGTAGAGAATCAACATTTACTACTGATTTTTGCTGCCGTTTGCGAAAGCTATCTAACCAAGATTTTTGTGGCGCTGCTTGGGGAAAATCAAATTGATACATCAGTAGAAAATCTGGTTTGGTTGCTAGCGCCTGCATTTGCATATTGCCCCAAACTCCAAATTGATGGGGGGTTTGTTGCCACAGCCAATCGGCTCTAGTTTCTAAACCTCGATAGCCACTAATCATACCTACAGTTTTTATAGTCATTTTAGCTATTTGTCATTTGTCATTTATCACTTGTCTTCTAGATTCTTTTTATGCGATAAATAGGGGTAGCAGAGATTCATCAACATAACTAAGAATTTTTGCGGCTCGATTTTCCCAAGAAAACTGCTTGACAAATTCGATACTATCTGGATAACCTTCTATTCTTCTAGGATGAGTTTCTAAAACCTGCTTCAGACTTTCGGCAAATTTGCTTGGGTTATCTGGTTCACACCAAGCAGCGATGGCTTCGCCAACACCTCCGGTGAACGCTTTTGTATCTTGAAACTCAACTAATGAAGGAATTTCCGTCGAGACAATTGGAGTTCCAGAGGCGAAGTAATCAAACAGCTTTAAAGGAGATGTGAAAGTTGCTGCTTTTCCCGAACAATGAGGGTGAGCTAAAACATCTGCTGCTTGTAGCAAAGATGCTAACTCATTATGCAAGACATAGCCCAAAAATTGAATATTATAAACCTGTTTTTCTTTCACCAATTGCTGATAATATTCTACTTCTGCTGGCTTACCACCTGCACAGACAAATTGCACATTAGGCATTTCATTAGCCACATCAATTAGTACATCAATACCTTTAAATTGCTGTAACGCTCCCGCATAAACTACCAATTTTTGGTTTTCATCTCGCAATAGTTTTTGTCGCCATTCTGCGGCTTTCTCTGGTTGCCTCTGCATAAACAAGCGATTGAAACCATTGTGCAGCTTAATTACTTTTTCTGGCGGCATTCCATTTTTAATCATGCTTTCACGGATTGTTTCTACAACGGTGACAGCTATTTGTAAAAGTGGATTTGTAACAATTTCTTGCTCAAATGGTTTCTCTTCATGGTGATGGTGTTCATAAATTGCCGGAATGCCGTTTTTGACGGCAGCTTTGACAAAATTCCAGTTGCGGCTATGGACAAGTTTAGTAGTTGGAAGTATATGAAATGGTAAATAATACTTGCTTGCAATGGTGTTGGAGTCAGTAAATTTGCTCGCAAAATGGTCAATCGGCCAAGGCATCGGTAATGGAGCAACTTTTAACTTGTCATGGAGATTGTAATATTCAATAAGTTCTGTTGGTGTTTTTCTCGGTTGAAAAGGACGCAATAAATTAATTGGGTTATTAGCTTTCGCTCCTTTTTCAGGGTATACCAAAACTGTTGAGTATCCTAAGTTAGCGGCAGCATTAGCAGCATTGGTAGACTGTACTAGGTGAGCCTCTGGCTGGGGTAATTCTTCACCAATGAAAAAAATGTAGTGTTTTTTTAAAGTATTATTTTTCATAATTTTAGACATTAATACTATCCTCAAATTTTTCTAAATTATTCAGAAGACATATAGTAGATTCATAAGTTTCACTAATTAATTCATTTGGCTCTTGGGGAGTGTCTATCAAATTATCTGCTAGAGAGCGGAGAGAGCTAAGTATGAGATTAAGAGAAGTTCTAAACTCAACGGAGAGATGATTAAAGTTTTGATAATAGTCGCTGATGATATTTTGATTTTGGTCAGAAATTGAGAGAATCTGCCCCCTTATTTGTAAGTTCATCACATCCTCAAAAACATCAATGGTGTTGAGAATTCTCCAGGCTGATTTGTAAGAGTCTTCAATTAATTTGTGCCGTTCTTGAGAATCGTTTTCCAGATCATCAAGCAATAAGCGCAGTAATCCAATCATTGAGTTCAACTGTGTCCGAATTTCGTGAGAGATACGGAGCAAGCTTTGATTGTGTTTAGTAGCGGCTTCAGGACGATCGACAAATTTCTTTGAGTTTAGGCGCATTGCCTTAATAATTTTTGTCTGAATCAAATTTTTATTAGGGCGATCGCTAAATTGCATTGAGTACAGGCGTGAGTAGTAAGCACCTTTTTGCAAAAGTTCTTCATGGGTTCCCACTTCTACTACCTGTCCTTGATCTAACACAGCTATTTGATCGGCTTTTTGGACTGTAGAAAGGCGGTGAGCAATTACTAAGGTGGTGCGATCGCGACTAAGATCGTCAAGTGCAGATTGTACTAATCGTTCGGAAACGGTATCTAAAGCGCTGGTGGCTTCATCTAAAATCAGAATTTCGGGATTTTGGAGGAGGGCGCGGGCGATCGCTAATCTTTGTCTTTGTCCACCAGACAACATTACGCCGCGATCGCCAATTAGGGTGTCAAATCCTTGAGGCAATTTGCTAATAAACTCATAAGCATTTGCCCGCTTTGCTGCCGTTAAAATCTCATCGTCAGTAGCCTCTGCTCGCCCATAGGCGATGTTATTTTGCACCGAGTCATTAAAAAGAAAGGTATCTTGACTGACAATCCCCATCCGCTTCCGTAGGGATACTAGCTCGAACTCCCGTAAATCGGTGCCGTCAATGGTAATACTGCCAGCGATCGGGTCATAAAATCTGGGTAAAAGGTCTGCCAAAGTAGATTTACCAGCCCCAGAACCGCCTACCAATGCTAAGGTCGTACCACGCGGTAAATATAAATTTACATCTTTGAGTACCAACTTTTCATGACCAGGGTAGGCAAAGCAAAGAGAATTAAAAGATACTCCCTCTTCTAATTTTGTGTAGGGAATCTTACCTTTCTCCATGAACGGCTTATCATGCAAGCTTAAAAACTCATTCGTCACATCCACACTAGCTGCGGTACTAGCAAAGTTGCTGCGAATAGTATTTAACTGAGAAATCAATGGCAGCACTCGCAGCAGCACTAATAAATATGTCAGGAGTACGGTAGAAAGAGAAGAAACCTGTTGAGCAAAGAAGGTTTTGCTCAAAAGTACAATCAGCAGTAAAGCTGTAATACCCATTACCTCACTTAGAGGTGTAATGGCTTCCGAATTAACTTGAGATTGGAAATCTGCTAACTCGCGATCGCGAATTAGTTTTTTAATCCGTTGATATTCTTTTTCTTCATTTCCCGTCGATTTTACCAATCGAATTCCGTTCAGAGTTTCCAGTACGGAAACTGAATATGCTCTAGACATCTCACTCAGCTGCTTCCCAAAATTTCTGGACCGGGAAATCGCATACTGATTTACTAACGTCACCAACGATAACAAAAGCGTAGCAGCAATTGTCAACTGCCAAGAAATTGACAGCAACAAACTGACAAAAACTAAAATTGTGATTGCCAGGATAACTATCTTGACGATACTACCTATAGAACTTGCAGACCGGCCAATTTCTCCACCAAGACGGTTGATTAAATCACCAACCTTAGTTTTGGCATAATAATCTATATCAATTTCTAGTAATAGCTTTAACCCAGTTTCGCGCATATCTGATGTTAGCTTTCGGGTTAAAGAACTCGATGCTAAGGAACTGGCATAAGTAGCTAAATTCTTTAAAATAATTGTGAAGATAATTGCTCCAGCCATTACTCCTATTCGGTAAGGTTCTGGAGTATTATCAAAGGGAGATATCATCGTTTTTAGGATAGGAGGAGCAGTACTTAAATCTACTTCTTGTCCCACGATTTTTAAAACCACCGGCACAATTAAAGCGGTGCTAATCCCATTAAATAAAGCTCCAGAAAATCCTAACAATATTGTCAGTATAATCAAACCTGGATAGGGTCTAGCGAATCGTAATAGCAGTTTTCTGGTAGACATTGGGTATTTCTATGCAATTTTCAATTATTAATATTATTCACAAATTACTTGCCAAAATTGATAATATCAAATAGACAAACTAAATAATTTTCAATATCCCAACAAAAGAGGCAGTTATTGCTGGAAGAATATTGCCCTCTCATAGGGGGAGATTACAAGAGCGATTTTTTCCTGCCGCCATCAAAGTGAGCTTGTGATTTGAGTCTTCACAACTTTTGCGTGGTCTCAATTTATCCAAGATTGAACCCCCATCTGAAAAGTTCCTCTACCTCCTACTTTCTTCAATTTACGCTTCCTTACATATTAATATTTACAACCGAGAAATTACCGATTTTAACACCGAAGCCATAGCTTCTATACTATAGTGTTCTACACATCTTTTTCTGGCGTTGATACCTTGCTGGTTTGCTGACTCTAAATTCTGAAAAATCCATTGAATCTGTTCAGCAATCTGTTCAGGACAAGCAGGCTCGACTAAATAACCAGTATCACCTAATATTTTGGGAATATCTCCAACGCGCGTTGATAATACAGGTTTAGCCATTGCCATTCCATCTGTCAACTTCAGGGGAAATTGAGCGCGAGTTTCTGGGGTATCTCGTTGGGGAACAACTACAATGTGAGCTGCTGCTACTAAATCAGGCATCACATTCGCTGGATACTTTGGTAATTTGATAATCCAGCGTCCCCACTTTTGTTGAAGTTGCTGATCGTAATCATCATAAGGACTGCCACCTACAATCACTAGTCTTAAGTCTGGTTGATTGATTTTATCGAGCGCTATGAGAACATCTTCTAGACCTTTGTAGGGTCTTGGCGCACCAGGAAACATTAAAATACGATATTCAGATAAACCATAACGATTTCTGCTGGACTCAGCATCATATCGAGCAGGATCAAATAAAGCCGTATCCTTACCATTGGGAACAAATGTACCCCCAAAACGCTGCTGCAAAAAGTTAGTATGCACCGTCACCGCATCAGCGCTACTTACCAAACCTTCCATCCATTTCACGTACAAAGGATGATAAGGATTCCTGAGTGCGCCATCTGATTTCAACAAATCTCTGGCTAATTGTTTGGGTGTGAAATGATAATGCCAGTCATCGCCACCATACCAACTGAGTTCCCAATCATCTATGTCTAAAATTAAGGCTTTTTGGCTAAATAGTTTCTTTAATAAGGCAACTCCAAAACTCGCTATTTGTGGTTTTATTGCATAAATGATATCTCCATTAATTTTTGGTAATATTTTGTTAATTTCTCCGAAAAAATCGGGGAAATTTTTACCTGGTAAATTATAAACGTTTAATTCTGATGGTAAATTTCGATATAAGTTGTTTCCAAATAAAAACCCCATGATTTCAACTTCATATTCTAAGTTTCTTAGGGCTGTTGCTATTAAGTATGCACGCAAAATAGCTGCACTTGATAAATCTGAAACCAACAGCGATATCTTGGAAAAATTTTTCACTGTTTTTATACTTAATTTTTATTTAATGCGCCAAGGATTTGTAACTTGATTCGGTAAAAATACTTTAGCGAATCTGTCAAAAACCCTTGTATATAAGGAACGACTAATATCTTTAGCATATTGAGGACGATAAGGATAAGTACAGTGAAGAACTTTAATTGTATCCTGAATATCATAAGCATCCTGCCACTTGCTGAGATAATTATAGGTTGGTGGTAAGATTTTTTTATGAGGTTGTACAGATGCGATCGCAGAAGCAAAAGCCCCTTGGTCTTTTAAAAGTAATTTATCTTGATTATTTTTGACAATCTCAAAATAACGTTTAAATTCGTCAAAAAATATCTTGGTTACTTCTGTTTTCCGAAAAGCCATAAAACCGCCATTATACTGCACACTATCTGCTTGTAATGGCAATCCTACCGATTGCAAAATTGGCAAAACATTTGGCAAAAGGTCTTCTTGTTTACCACGTAATAAGTTTGTAGCCTTAAGAATAGAAGGTTGTACATCTTCCGTTAGTAAAAACTCATATTCATCTAAATAGTCAAATACATCATTGATATCCGTAAGTAAACAAATATCCGAATCTAGATAAATCGTTTTATCAAACTCAGAAGCTTCATATAGAGCCAATTTTGCTTGTCGCGATGCCAAAACAGTATTTTCGTTTGCAGGTGCTGGTTTTAAAATTACATTTTTGAATGCCTTTAGCAAGGGATAAAGAACTATTGGAACTTGGTCAATTAAAATAATAATCGGCTCTTGATGAAACTTTCTGACTGCTGCTAAAAAATGAATACAATCTTGAAACGAATAAAGCCCAGTTAGAATTGTAATAAAACCTTTAGTTGGTGTTGACATAAATCAAATGAATAATTTTTGTTGACTTGGAAAATTAGATAGGTATTTATTGTCATAAAATCTTACTCTAGTTTGAGTTATAGTCAAATTCGATAGAGTAGAGATCAGCAAAATATGAATTTGAATATTGATTATGTTTAAGCAAAAAAATATTAAAATAAATTTAACTTTATATTTATAACTATTTCCAGAGAAAATTCACTGATAAATTCATCTAATTTTTACTTTATTTAAGTAAAAATACTGTGTAAACACAGAAGTATAATATCATAGGTAATATTGCACTACAGCTATAATAAACAAAGTATAAACACTTGATATAGCTTGTGAATGTAGCACTATTATTCACTGGAATCTAGGATTGCTACTCAATACCAAACATTTATGTTGTAAGGGAGCAGAGGTAATGCAGGTAATCTGTCTGGAAGCACTCTCAGACAACTACATATTCTTGTTATATGACGACAAACGCAATATCGCGGCTGTTGTCGATCCAGCAGAGGCTCAACCAGTATTAAAGAAACTGGCAGAGTTAAAAGCTGAGTTGGTAGCAATTTTTAACACGCACCACCATAACGATCATGTGGGTGGTAATAAGCAATTAATCGAAAAATTTCCCCAATTGATAGTTTATGGAGGAGCCGAGGATCGTGGTAGAATTCCCGGACAACAGGTCTTTTTGCAACAAGGCGATCGCGTCGAGTTTGCAGACAGCATAGCTGAAGTTATCTTCGTTCCTGGACATACCCGCGCTCACATCGCTTACTATTTTCCACCTCAAAAAGGTAGTGAGACAGGCGATTTATTTTGTGGTGATACCCTATTTTCCGGCGGTTGCGGTCGTTTATTTGAAGGAACACCAACCCAAATGGTAGATTCTTTAAGCAAACTGCGTTCTCTACCTGATAATACACGCATCTGGTGTGCCCACGAATACACCTTAAAAAATCTGCAATTTGCTTTAACTGTGGATGGCGACAACGCTGACTTACAAAGACGCTTCAACGAAGTAAAAGCTTACCGTAGTCGAGGAGAAGCTACCATCCCTTCATTGCTGGGAGTGGAGAAACACACCAATCCATTTTTACGTTGGGATCAGCCATCATTACAATCAACTGTTAAGAGTAGCGATGGAGTGCAAACTTTTGCGCGGATACGGGAAATGAAAAATAACTTTTAGGGATTGGGAATGGGGAATTGGGAATTGAGGAGAATAGCATTAGCTCTTCCCCCTCTGCTCCCTGCCCTCTGCTCCCTTGCTTCTCCCCCATTCGCCATTCCCTTCAACTTTTTAGTGAGAATAGTTGCGATCGCACCCTTCCTTTCGCTACGATCTGTAAGCTTTAGGGTGTAGGCAAAGAAGCTTGGAATACAGCAGTGACATTGTGAGCTATCAAGCCTTACCCAAATTAATCAGATTTTACAGGAAAAACGATGGCGAAACGCGTACAGTTAGTTTTAAATCAAGATATCAGCAAGCTGGGGAAATCTGGCGACTTAGTGGAAGTAGCTCCCGGCTACGCTCGTAATTATCTGATTCCCCAAAAATTGGCAACTAATGCCACTCCTGGTATTCTCAAGCAAGTAGAACGCCGTCGTGAGCAAGAGCGTCAACGGCAATTAGAACTAAGACAACAAGCTCTTGAGCAAAAAGAATCTCTTGAAAAAGTTGGTAGCTTGACAATTGCCAAGCAAGTTGGTGAAAACGAAGCGATTTTCGGTACTATCACCACCCAAGATGTTGTAGATGCAATTAAGGCAGCTACTGGTCAAGAAATTGATCGGCGTGGAATTACCATCCCCGATATTAACCACCTTGGTACTTACCAAGCCGAAATCAAGCTGCATTCTGATGTAGCGGCACAAATCGATATTCAAGTCGTCGCTAGTTAACTCAGAAGGGGGACGAGGGAGCAGGGGTAATAATTCCTAACTCTGCCAATTTTAGATTTGGAATTTTGGATTTTTGATTGAAGAAAAAATCTAAAATCTAAAATCTAAAATTGCATAACTCCCATACTCCCGGCTAGCAAAATCGTCAAAACTAAAATCGTTTATGGCTGAAGAACTGAATTTTAAAGGCGATGGTAGCGATCGCCTCCCCCCACAAAATATTGAGGCCGAAGAAGCGATTTTGGGGGGTATTTTGCTAGATCCAGAAGCGATTAGCCGAGTTAGCGATCGCCTCCTTCCCGAAGCTTTTTACATTAGCGCCCATAAAGATATTTATCAGGCAGCTGTGAGGCTCCACACCCAAGGTAAACCCACAGATTTGCTTTCAGTCACAAGTTGGCTGACTGACCATGAGATGCTTACCCGCATAGGCGGCAGAAATAAATTAGCAACTCTGGTAGACCGCACAGTGTCAGCCGTGAACATCGATGCCCTCGCAGGGTTGGTGATGGAAAAATACCTGCGGCGGCAGTTAATTAAAGCTGGCAATGAAATTGTACATCTTGGTTACGAGACAGAAACCGAGTTACCAACTGTTTTAGATCAGGCAGAACAGAAAGTATTCGGCGTAACCCAAGAGCGTCCCCAATCGGGTTTAGTTCACATTTCTGATACTCTAATTAATAATTTCCAGGATATCGAGGATCGAAATCAAGGCATCGCCTTACCTGGTGTTCCCTGCGGATTTTACGATTTAGATGCCATGACCAGTGGCTTTCAGCGTTCTGATTTGATTATTGTCGCGGGCCGCCCATCAATGGGGAAATGCCTTAGCCATGATTCAGAAATAGTTTTGGCAGATGGAACAATTACCACAATTGAAGAATTATATAAACAACGTCATGCTTCATTATTGACGTTAAATAATGACTGGAAATTTACCTTTACTCAACCCTGTGCATTTGTAGATGATGGTATCAAACCAGTTTTTCGGGTAACAACTCGCTTAGGTAGGTCTATTGAAACTACAATCACCCACCCGTATTTGACTATTAAAGGCTGGCAAAAACTAGAAAATTTGAAAGTTGGTGATAAAATCGCTATCCCGCGAAAAATAGATGTGTTTGGCTCACATTCTATGCGCGAGTGCGAAGTCAAGTTATTAGCTTATTTAATTGGCGATGGCGGATTAACTAACTGCACTCCACGATTTACAAATAGTAATCCGTTATTGCAAACCGATTTTTTGCAAGCAGTTGCGGATTTTGGTGGTTTAACAGGCGAAATTTTACAATTAGAGTCAGAAGAGTTTGTATCTCATGGATTTGCCTGTATGAGCAAATCTCGGAAGAATTCGCTAACGCTTTGGTTAGAAGAATTAGGTTTGTGGGGCAAAGATGCTCATTCTAAAACTATACCAAGCATCATTTTTAAGTTAGAGCGATCGCAAATAGCCTTATTCCTTAATCGTCTCTTTGCTACTGATGGATGGGCTGCACTGCTTACTAGCGGACAATCACAGTTAGGCTATGCAACAGTCAGCGAAAAACTAGCAAGACAAATTCAACATCTTTTATTACGATTTGGCATTATTGCATCTCTCAAAAAACGGTCTGTTAAGTATAAAAATACCCGCAGACCAGCATGGCAATTAGATATTACTGATGCCTTATCTATTAAAACTTTTATCGCAGAAATAGGTATCTTCAGCAAAGAAGAAGCAATAGAAAAAGTTGCAGCAGCAATATCTCAAAAAAGATATCAAACTAATCGTGACTTGATACCTGTAGAGATTTGGGAACAAATAGCATTAGCAAAAGGTAATGAAACTTGGAGTAGTTTAGCTAGACATGCAGGGATTCAAGGCTATACAAATATGCATGTTGGTAAACGTGCCCTAAAGCGGGAAAGACTTTGGATACTAGCTACAGCTTTAGATAATTTACCACTTCAACAGTTAGCAACCAGTGATGTTTATTGGGATGAAATAGTTGCGATTGAGTCGGTGGGTGACAAGCAGGTTTATGACTTAACAATTCCAGAAACACACAATTTTGTTGCTAATGATATCTGTGTACACAATACAGCCTTTTGTTTAAACCTTGCTCATAATATCGCCGCTTCTTATAAATTACCAGTTGCTTTTTTCAGCTTGGAAATGTCCAAAGAGCAATTGACACAACGTTTATTAGCTAGTGAAGCGCAAATTGAAAGTAGTTATCTGCGGACTGGTCGCCTCAGTCAAACACAATGGGAACCTTTAAGCCGTGCTATTGGTATCCTTTCCGAGATGCCAATTTATATTGACGACACGCCGAATATTACAGTTACACAAATGCGTAGTCAATCAAGAAGACTGCAAGCGGAAGTTGGAACTGAATTAGGATTAATTGTAATAGATTACTTACAATTGATGGAAGGAGCAGGCGATAATCGAGTTCAAGAATTGTCAAAAATTACGCGTCAACTCAAAGGTTTAGCGCGGGAATTATCTGTACCAGTTATTGCTTTATCTCAGTTAAGTCGAGGGGTGGAAGCGCGTACTAATAAGCGTCCGATGTTGTCAGATTTGAGAGAATCAGGTTCGATTGAACAAGACGCGGATTTAGTAATAATGTTGTACCGCGATGAATACTACTCTCCCGATACTCCCGATCGCGGCATTGCAGAAGTAATTATAGCTAAACACCGCAACGGGCCTACAGGGACAGCGAAACTTTTGTTTAATCCACAGTTTACAAAGTTTCAAAATTTAAAAATTTAGCCGTTGAATTGGGGACTGGGGATTGGGTACTGAGAAAAGCCAATGCCCCATGCCCAATGCCCAATACCCCAACCTTTATTTAACTCCTAGCAATTCCACATCAAAAATTAGAGTTGCATTGGGTGGAATCACGCCACCAGCACCACGAGCGCCATAGCCTAACTCCGATGGGATGATTAACTTACGACGACCGCCTACTTTAATCGTGCTAACTCCCTCGTCCCAACCTTTGATTACCTGTCCTACGCCAATTTTAAAGCTGAAGGGTTGGCCGCGATCGCGTGAACTATCAAACTTAGTACCATCTTCTAGAGTGCCGACATAGTGAACTTCAACCGTTTGTCCTGGTTGAGGAGTCGCCCCAGTCCCCTCTTTTAACTCCACATACTTCAATCCAGAAGGGGTGGTTACAGCATTAGCGTCAGACATAGTATTACTCGCAATTAAGATATTGTTTTCAGTTACAGTTGTGGCCGCTGGCGGCGTTTGGGTTAACTGGGCAGCAATGGCAGTATTCTGTTTACTGCCTACTTGCCCCACAGCCAAAAGCACAACACACACCAGCATGAACGCCACGCTGAGGAAAATTGGTTTCAAAATCAGTTCTCCTTACTTAAGTATCCTGGCAAAAAGATTACCAATAGGACACAATTAGTTTAAATCAGAAAGGACATCTTAACGCCAAAGCTTATTTTCCAAATCGCGCAATTGCCGCTCTAAACGGTCAATTCTACCCCGTAGTTCGTCCACTTCCGACTGTCGAGCTACGCCTAAATCTTGCATCATATTTCGCATTTGTCGTTGCATTTGGACATCCCAGTTTCCCTGCTCCGACTTTAACTGCTGGGCAATATCATCTATAACTGCCTTTGCTTGCTCAGGATTGAGCTTACCATCTTTAACCAAGTCATCGCTGACTTGGCGCAGTTTTTCTGCTACTAAAGACGTTGTGCCAAGACCCATCATCATTAGCTGTTGTAACCAGTTGTTGTTATCCATATTCCCTTCCTCTTACTTGTGTCAAAGCAGCTGACCCTTGCTCCTGAGTGTAGGCAATGAAGCTATGCGAAAAGCGTAGTATCTTCTAGCCTACATCTCTATTTTGGCAAATTAGCAAACACAGGATCGTAGGGTGTGATTATAGAACTACTCAAGTTTGAGGTTGCCCCGCATTTAAGGGAAAATTTTATCCAGAAGGACACGCAAATTTGAACAACAGCGTTGGCTCAATATCCTGGCTTTCTCGGCAAAGAGGTCTGGATCAACCTCAACTATCCTACATAAGTTATGGCGAACAGTCTCAATTAACCAAAAAAAGGGGCAAAATCCCCTTGTTTGAAGGTAAGTAAAATTCCGTCACAGTCACTAATGAAGTACAGGTAAATTCAGCCACCATCCCAATTAACTAGACAAGTAGGGGCAATACCCTGCGAAAGCCGCTTTGCCCCTACTTGTTAAGGGTAGTTCAACTTTTGTCACAGTGACTAGTGAAGCGATCGCCCCAAAAATTCTCAGAATCCGACTTGAATTTTAGTTAAATTTGTGAACGCCATTTCTGAAAGGCAATCTCGTAATCCTCTGATTTACTCTGATAAACGCCCCACCAATGAAAAAATAATCCTAAACCCCATCCTAATGCTGGGAAAATAGCCCAAAAATAACCAGGACTAGTGATTAAATTCAAGAGAATGAGGAATAAATTCACTGCCAGGAAGGAAACACAATGCCCCAAAAAAGCTCTGCGTCGGAAAGTATTAAATGTGCGTCGTGACCGTTCTTCTTCTTGCTGAACTAACCACTTTTTTTCAGTTTTTTCCAAAATATCAGAAGAAATGCCTAACTCAGATGCCATTTCTATAAGCTGTTCTCGTGAAAATTCACCTTCCTGTTTCCGGGTGAGTGCTATTTCAAGGATTTTTTGCACATCTTCTGAATCGTAAGTCATTTTAACTACCTTATAAGTTTGTGTGTAAATGCGCTTTTGATTTCACGAAGTTTTCAATAGGCTTCGTTCAATTCAGTTAGCGAACGTCTCCACATTTTGCACCCAATACTTAGTGACATTCACAACCTTATTATTTTCTCATAACTGATTTATAGCTACTGTATTTGTCAATACCTAAACCCTTATTTTTGCGTAGGAGCAATTCATGAATTGCCCCTACAACGCATGGTTTTGTGTTGATAAAAGAGGAATAAAACTAAGTGTATTAAGAAGACTTGGAACTTAAGCCCCTTATTAAGAGTTAATGCTTAAATCCCAAGTCTTATTATTTGAAATCTAAAATTCAGTGAGCGAAAATATGATTTTCAATCAGAAATCATGAGTATCATATTCGGCAGTTCAGAGATTTAAGGAAGTGTAGATATCATCCGAGTTTGCATTAAGGTAAGGACGTTGTAATTCAATTTCCCATAATGAGAAATGCCGCAGAATTGCTGCTATCCTATCTTCTGGCGTATTATTCCCTAGATGCCAAGCCTCAAGCAAACCATTAGCAACAATTTGGCATCGATGTGTACCAAAACTTTCTTGGTCGCCAAACTTACGGTCTGGTTCTTCAGCGATCGCTAACCCTGGTGCTATAAGCTTGGTAAATAAAGGTACTTGCTGCTGAAAATGCACTTGATTTTCTTTATATACCCTCTCTAAGACTGGACGAACAAGTTCATAGTCTTTTTTGTCAAAATAAAGCACTGCTGAGTCGTAACGCCCATACTCAGAAGGGTTATATAATGCTTTAAATGAGAAAGCAATCGGTATAGCATTGAGTTGGGTAGTCAAATCGTTCATGACTGCAACTGAGCCTTCAGGAGTCAAATTGAAGTAGACACGTACCAGAGTTTGATAATTTCGAGCCATAGCTGCATTAGCAACTGCCATATAAAATCCGTTTTGTACCAGATTCTTAGGCATTTTGATTGCTACCGAGTCACCGATATTAGCCACTTGTTGTAAGCTATCGGGTTCAATGTGCAGCTTTAAATCGTTCTTATACACTACCAAAGTACCATCGATGTCTTCTTTTATAACCAGCCAATCATGACTCCAGTAGCCTACACCTCTGTTATTTTCATGCAAGCGATCGTAAAAAGCTATATCTACGCCAAATAATGTATTGTTTTCGAGATTTTGATTCAAAGCCAAATTCGTTGCTTCTGCATTGGATGACAAAATACTTTTCGATGAGCCGTTGTAGTAGAGGGCGTAAAGCAAACTACGTAGTTGATAACTCAAAAACTTATTTTGAAAATCTAAAGATAATTGCTGAAAGTGAGAAACCAATGATTCTGGTACTTCCACTAAACCAAAATCTGGATGTCTAATACAGTGGTGAGATTGGATTTCAACCTTATGAGCGATATCTTGTAATGATGTCTGCAATAACTCTGGAATCTCTGACAGTTGATTTCCCAGCGAATCTAATAGTTGCATAAAAACTTGCCTGTCAATAATGTGGAGAGATAGGGACAGACAAACAAAAAATGTTTGCGTCCCCTTGTTGACTTGGAATTTATTTTGAAGCTGGAGATAAGTTAATGGGAGAGAGGGCTGATGCATCTACACCAAAAATTGTTGGTATCGACGCTTCTGGACGGCATAATAAACTCTTAGCAACCTGGAGTATGCAAATACCCTTATTACCAAAAGTTTTTTCGTGCTGGAGTTTAGCTTGAATAGATTTAATCAAAGCGAAACCGCAAAACTGCATAACTCTCTGTAAAAAATCAGGACGATGTTCTATAATTTCGGGGAAAACAGAGAAGTAAGCAATCACCAACTCTCTAATGGAAGGTTGCAGCAAATGTAGAGGAGTTGTTGCTAGACGTAAAGACTCTTGAATCGCCATTGTTTTACTAGTAATCATACTGTGTAGCCAAAGTTGTAGATAGCTGGCTATCAGTGTTCCTAAATCACTAGCTGGATCTCCCCAAGCGCCACGTTCCCAATCAATCAATCGAATAAGACTATCATCTGAGGACGATTCATTAAAAGCAGCTTCTTCCCAACTCAGAGATAGGAGAATATTGTTTAGTTTCAGATCGTTATGGGTTAAACAACAGGGAGTAAATGCATTACTCAACTCTGCGATCGCCTGTCCTAAGCTATCATAACGTTGATAAAGAGACAAAAATTTTAGTCCATCGGTGGGCAACTTGCCAAAAACTGCCGGGGTAACTCTATCTATGCCAAGATTCAGGTTAGGGGTTCCTTGGCTGAATATTTGGAAAAACTCCTGATAGTCTTGACGGCCAATAGATAGGCGATGGACTGATGCTAAAGTAGTTCCAACTACCCTGGCAATCTCTACGGGAAATAAATTCAAATTCTTTTCCACATAAAAATCCATCAAATCCCGATAGTTAGTTAGATAATTGAAAACAAAGATTGAATTTTCAGGATCAAAATGTACTGCATCCGAAAAATATGAGCGAATGTCGGTTAGTTCTGGGAAAGTTTGCAAAAAATTGTGAACTCGCCATTCTTTGAAAAATTCACCAGCAGTCCTTCCCTCTCGTTTGTAAGGCTCTTGCTTAATTAGGAGTTTCCGCTCATCTGGTAAGCTAATTAATAAGTTAAAGTTTTTAGCAGGTTTTAGCTCTATTTTGCTTAAAGACTTTTCATCTTGAGTACATAACCCCTGAAGAATCAGGTAATCAAAAGCATTTTGAGAACTCAATAAGAATGATGTCATAGCTTCAGTTCATCGTCAAAATTAACAACTAAAAATTCTCGCGTAATTAGAAGACATTCTTAATAGATTGATCATCTATTATGTCTACATTGCTATGTGTGTATTTTCATACAATACCTATTGTTTCCGGATGTACGAATCAATCAATAAAATCTTAAAGCAACTCCAGGAGTTTTGCATTTTTTGAATCGATTCACTATTGAGTATTGAATGATTTTGCTAACTCTGCAACTTCATGAATAGTAAATGCCAACAATGCAAATTGAAGATTTTTCAAACCATAGTTAAGAATCTGAGCAAGATCGTCATCTGCACCAGCATATATAGATATGTAATCTATGTTGCTAATATCTATGAGTAAACCTTCTGAATCATCGGCATGAAGATCAGAAATAGTAATTCTTGACATGGATTTCAATTCCCAAAAACATTGATCAATTAGTCAATATGAGCGTAATTAAGCATCAATGACTTAATCATCTCACTCGTAGTCAGGAAAAAATTAATAAAATTGATCAACTACTATGATTGATATTGATGAAGCTGTAAATTGCTTAATCCGATCGGCTATCCTTATTTTTGGTAATAAAGAAAGCTGATTATTAATCATATCGGTTTATTCAAAGCTATTTATTACAGCAGAATCTGGCAGCGATTAAGCTGTGTAGTGCTTAATCGCTAATTCAAAAGTTCTACTGAGCTACATTGCTCTGTAGTCAATTAAAAATGAGTATCAACGTCGCTGAAGGACTTGACGATGTGTGCAGTCAAGCTAGCTCCAAAGGCTAACAATGCAAATTCTTGTCCCTTAATACCGTAAGCTAAAAGTGGGTCTATACCTTCGGCAACACTGGAAACATCACCACCATGACCACCACCATAAATAGTAATGGAATCTACATTGTTCAGGTCGTTGAGGAAGCTTTCAGAATCTTGGAACAGTTCAGAACCAGTGTTATTTAGCTGCGAAAGAGCGATACTAGCCATAATTTTCTCCTAAACCTAAAATAGTTGTCAAAATTGAGCAGATTTGACAGCGATTAAGCTGTGCATTGCTTAATCGCTAATTCAAAAAGTTCCACAGAGCAATGTAGCTCAGTAGTAAACTACAAATTAAAAATGAGTATCACTGTCGCTAAATGACTTGACGATGTGTGCAGTCAAGCTAGCTCCAAAGGCTAACAATGCGAACTCTTGTCCCTTAATACCGTAAGCTAAAAGTGGGTCTATACCTTCGGCAACACTGGAAACATCACCACCATGACCACCACCATAAATAGTGATAGAATCTACATTGTTTAGGTCGTTGAGGAAGCTTTCAGAATCTTGGAACAGTTCAGAACCAGTGGTATTTAGTTGTGAAAGAGCGATACTAGCCATAATTTTCTCCTAAGATAATTGTCACAATTCAGCAGATTTGACAGCGATTAAGCTGTGTATTGCTTAATCGCTAATTCAAAAAGCTCCACAGAGCAATGTAGCTCAGTAGTAAACTACAAATTAAAAATGAGTATCAACGTCGCTGAAGGACTTGACGATGTGTGCAGTCAAGCTAGCTCCGAAGGCTAACAATGCGAACTCTTGTCCCTTAATACCGTAAGCTAATAGTGGGTCTATACCTTCAGCAACACTGGAAACATCACCACCATTACCACCACCATAAATAGTAATGGAATCTACATTGTTTAGGTCGTTGAGGAAGCTTTCAGAATCTTGGAACAGTTCAGAACCAGTGGTATTTAGTTGTGAAAGAGCGATACTAGCCATAATTTTCTCCTAAGATAATTGTCACAATTCAGCAGATTTGACAGCGATTAAGCTGTGTATTGCTTAATCGCTAATTCAACAAGTTCCACAGAACAATGTAGCTAAGTAGTAAACTACAAATTAAAAATGAGTATCAACGTCGCTGAAGGACTTGACGATGTGTGCAGTCAAACTAGCTCCGAAGCCTAACAATGCGAACTCTTGTCCCTTAACACCGTAAGCTAATAGTGGGCCTAAACCACTGGCAACACTGGAAATATCATTACCACCACCATAAACAGTGATAGAATCTACATTGTTTAGGTCGTTGAGGAAGCTTTCAGAATCTTGGAATAGTTCAGAACCAGTGGTATTTAATTGTGAAAGAGCGATACTAGCCATAATTTTCTCCTAAGATAATTGTCACAATTCAGCAGATTTGACAGCGATTAAGCTGTGTATTGCTTAATCGCTAATTCAACAAATTCCACAAAGCAATGTAGCTCAGTAGTAAACTACAAATTAAAGCCAAGGATCAGTATCGCTGAAGGACTTGACGATGTGTGCAGTCAAGCTAGCTCCAAAGGCTAATAATGCAAACTCTTGTCCCTTAATACCGTAAGCTAATAGTGGATCTAAGCCATCGGCAACGCTGGAAACATCACCACCATGACCACCACCATAAATAGTGATAGAATCTACATTGTTCAGGTCGTTGAGGAAGCTTTCAGAATCTTGGAACAGTTCAGAACCAGTGGTATTTAGTTGTGAAAGAGCGATACTAGCCATAACTTTCTCCTACAATAATTCGTCCCATTTGAAGAGACTTTGGCAGCGATTAAGCTGTGTCTTGCTTAACTGCTGATTCCATTTTTATTCATAAAATTTAGAAAGATCAAGCTTGTAAGCCTGATTTGTAAGACATAAATAAATGGGTTGCGTCTTTATTCATGGCTTTATTTTTATTCAAAAAATGTTTATAGCGATTCTCAGTTACGTGAGGTACAGATAATATTTTGAAACGCAAAGGGACGCAAAGTAAAGCGCAGAGGTACGCAGATATTTGTACCTCAGCAGACTAGAAAACGCTATAGAAAACATGCTATATTTTTTGTAAAAATTAGCGATCTAAAGATTACCAACTTCTTTGATAAGTCGAGAGTCTAACTTTTCATAAATTAATACGCTTGGGTTAAGAAGAATAGTAAGTTGGGTTGAGCAACAGTGAAACCCAACATTATCAAGGCTTTCTTGGGTTTCGTTTATCAACCCAACCTACACCATTTTTAGTTTTTAGCCTTAACTGAACCGCATTGGTAGCTGATTAGTATATTTCAAGTTTGTGAAATACAAAAATACTCCACCTGCTCTGTCACGAACCTTGGAGATGAGAAGGGTGTATTTCATCAAAGTACCGTATGAAAATTTTCAGACTTGTGAAATCTTGTGTAGATAGGCATGATATTCGGCAGGGCTAGACTTACTTTAATCGAAGCATATAGTTATGTATTCAATCAATTGCCAAAATCTGTAAACAAAAATCGTGCGCTCTTAGATTAATCAAGAGCGCACGAGCTTAATGACTATAAAATTCTGATTGTTCACAATTATTGTAAACCAGTTAGTTGTTGTCGTAGGTCTACTATTTGCTGTTCTATATTGCTTAACCAATCATTAACAGTCTCTTTTATATTGTCTTTTGAAAGCATGCCAGAAGTATCTTCATCCTCTCTTCTTGATCTTCTTCTTCCACCCTCTACAGTTCTCATTTCCCAATCGGTTAGTTCGGTGAGCAGATTCACGTCACTATTAGGATGCAGGTTAGATATTACGATCATGATTATTGATGTACCTCACAAAATCTAGCGATATTAATTGATTTAGTCTGAGATAACATTAAGCTAAAAATCCAGACTCCATCATTTGTATTTTGCAATAAAATCTTAGTCATTTAACTTTTTAAAGCTAATTTTCAAGACATAACTAAAGGATTTTCGTCTTTAAAAGCGATGATTTATATTCTGATCTTGTTTGTCTCCCTAAATGAGTAGAGACGCGAGATATCGCGTCTCTACTTATCGTTACGATCGCAATTTGGATTAATTCTTCGCCTGTGGTTGCGAACCAGGAATGGTTACATCTATTGGTGTCACCGTTGCTGCTAGCTGCGTCAATGGCGGTTGAATGGCGGTTTGATTCCCCACCACTAGAGTCACAAGCTTTTCTGGCTTGAGGTATTCTCGTGCTACCCGTTGCACGTCAGCAGCTGTAGTGGCGGCGACGGCTTTTTGATAGCGAAAGAGAAAATCAGCCGGATAGCCGTAATATTCGTATCGCATCAACCGTGACAAGGTTTGGCTGGGGTCTTGAAAGTTGAATACAAAGGAGTTGAGTGTAGATTCTTTGGCAAAAGCTAGTTCTTTTGCTGTCACTCTTTGGGTTTGAATGCGTTTGATTTCAGCTTGTAAGGCTTTGACAAACTGCACGGTAGCATCCGATCGCGTTTGTCCACCAGCGACAAACATGCCAGGATAGTCGTAGCGGGGACTCCACTGGCCATAAACAGAGTAAGCTAAACCTTGGCGCGATCGCAATTCATTAAATAAGCGTCCACCAAATCCATTTAACACTCCATTCAAGACATCCAGCGCCGCATAATCGGGACTGTCAAACCGTCCGCCTAAATGGCCGAGAAGCACACTACTTTGAGTTAATTGTGGCTGATTGACAAAAAAGACTCCACCTGTATTAGCTGGTGAAACTGATGGTAATTTGGGTTTGGCAATACCTGGGTTGCGATTCCAGTCGCCAAACTTAGCTTGAATGAGCGATCGCATTTTCTTAGAGTCAAAATCCCCCACAATCCCCAAAATTATATTATTGGGGTGGAAATATTGCTGATAAAACTTGAGCAAATCCTCACGCTCAACTTGATCCACCGTTGCATACTCTATGGTGCGAGAGTATGGACTATCTTTCCCATAGATCAATTTCTTAAATTCTCGATTGGCAATCCCATCTGGGTTATCATTACGACGAGCAATACCACCCTTCGCTTGCGTCTTAGCCAAGTCTAGCTTTTCTTGAGCAAATACTGGCGATCGCAGCACCTCGGCAAATAGCCCAAACACCGTTTCTAAATCTTCACTCAGCGCATCAAAGCTAGCACTACCAGAACCTTCGCCAATACTAGCTTCTACAGATGCCGCCCGTTGTTCCAACATCTCATTGAGTTCATCAGCCGAATGTTGCTTAGTTCCCCCAGTTCGCATCACCGCGCCTGTAAAACCAGCTAACCCAACTTTCTCCATTGGTTCCAAGCGATTTCCTGTTCGCACAAACGCCGTCCCATTCACCAACGGCAATTCGTGATCCTCCATCAAATAGACAACCAAGCCATTTTGAAGCACAAACCGTTCATATTTCGGTATCTTAATCTCAGGTAGCGCTGGCAACTGCAACTCACTATAATGCTTTGCCTCAGTCGTCGCCGCCAGAGAAAAATTACAAGTTAAAAGTAAACACGCAAAAACAGCAACCAAAGCATAAATTAACCCCTTCCCATTTTTGATTTTCAACGCCATCCGCCTTTTACCCTTCACCTTGTACCTCTTCATATCTCTCTTCCTCTGCGCCCTTTGCGCCTCTGCGGTTCGTTTCTCTTATCCTTCTTTCGACAACAACTTACCAATCGTGCGATTTCCCGGCGTAAACGTCTCCTTCGCCACTCTTTGAATATCAGCCGTCGTTACCGCCGAAATATCATCCAACTGCTTAAACAAATTCCGCCAAGAGCCAGTTTTCACCTCATATTCCAACAACTGTTGAGCCATCCCCATATTTGAATCGAGGGTACGCAGCAAACCCGCCCTTGCTTGGGTTTTCACCCGTTCCAAATCAACCGCCGCGACAGGCTCAGTTTTTAATTTGTCAATTTCTTGGCGCAAAGCCACCGCCACTTCATCAACTGTATGACCAGGAGCCGTGAGAGCATAGAAAAAGATCAGATTTGGATACTTATCTCCAGGAAATCCACTGTAACCTTGAGCATTTAGCGCCAAACGCTGTTTTTCTACCAAAGACTTATACAAGCGCGACGTGCGCCCATCACTTAATAAACTACCAATGATTTCATAGGTTGCATTATCTGGATGGGTAACTGCCGGACGATGATAACCTTCTAAATACCAGGGTTGAGAAGGTAGTTGTAAACTAACTTCCCGCGTTTGTTTTTGTGGCGGTTCCACCGGGATTTGTTCAACAGCTTTGGTTTTTGCTTTATAGCGACCAAAATAAGTTTGCGCCAGTTTTTTCACCTCAGCCGGGTTAACATCTCCAACAATAGCGATCGCTAAATTACTTGGTACGTAATGAGTATCAAAGAAATTCTGGACATCATCTGGTGTCAGATTGCGGATATCTTGGTCATAACCAATCACCGGACGCTTGTATGGATGGACTTTGTAAGCAGTACCGATAAACTTTTCCACCATTTGTCCAATGGGTGAATTCTCTATCCGCATCCGTCGTTCTTCTAAAATTACATCTTTCTCTTTGTAAAACTCACGACGAATTACCGGATCAAGAAATCGTTCCGACTCCAACGACATCCACAGTTCCAGCTTATTGGCAGGAAAACTGTAAAAATAACGGGTAGCTTCGGTTGAAGTATTGGCATTTAAACCCACACCTCCCGCTTGTTCGACAATTTGCCCCAATTCGTTTTGCTTGACAAGCTTGCCTGCCTGTGATTCTACTTGCTTAAACTCAGTTTCTAACCGCGCAACCTCATCTTTTTTGCCATCGGCTTTCGCTTTTTTAATTTGAGTATCTAACTGCTGCAATCTCTCTAGTAGCGGTTTTTCTGCTTTGTAGTCTTGTGTACCAATGCGCGTTGTACCTTTAAACGCCAAATGTTCCAGAAAGTGAGCTACACCGGTTTTACCATCTGGCTCATCCACACCACCAACATTTGCATAAGTCAGAAAGGAAACCACAGGCGCTTGATGCCGTTCTAAAACAAGGAATTTTAGACCATTGTCGAGGCGAAACTCCGTTAACTGTTTAATGACTCGATCCAGATAAGGTTGGATCGAACTTTGAACTGGTGGAGTTTGAGTTTTGGTTTCTTGAGGAGGTGCAATTTGAGTTTGAGCTAGAGCAATTTCTGGTAGTAATCCCCACCAGAAAACGACCAAAGCCAACAAAGTGACAAACAACCGCCGTAATATGACAGATACAGAATTTACACAGAAGAGATCCCCCAACCCCCTTAAAAAGGGGGCTTTTGAGATCCCCCCCTTTTTAAGGGGAGCCAGCGCGGTCTTGGGGTCTCCCCAAGTGGAGCGACTGGCGTGGGTTAGGGGGGATCTAAGTTTTAGGCTTTGAGTGCGTAAGTCCTGCAAAATCCCCAATCTAAAATCCAAAAATGACCGACTGATCTGGTTCATAAGCAAAAATTAAGATAAAGTTACACTACCTAAGAAACAGGATACTTAGCAAAAGGACGTTAATGTTGTATTAAGCTTGTTGAGCTTTTTTACTTGACGTTAGACAATAATGCTACAAATCGTGTTCCGCACATTTCACCATAACTGTTATGCGAGTTTTTAATTCTTCCCCACCCTCAGAGGCTCAGACGCGCACCCGAATTTTACAGGCAGCACAACGGTTGTTCGCCTCTCAAGGATTTGACGGCACTACCACCCGTGATTTAGCGCAGGCGGCAGGTGTAGCTGAAGGCACTCTATTTCGTCATTTTCCCAATAAAAAAGCAATTTTAGTAGAAGTAGCCACAAGTGGCTGGGTAGAAATTTTAACAGATTTGCTAACAGAATTAAGTGAAATGGGCAGCTATAAAGCTGTAGCTCAAGTGATGCGTCGCCGGATGTGGAACTTTCAAAAAAATGCCGATTTGATGCGCGTTTGTTTTATGGAGGTGCAGTTTCACCCCGATTTGCGCGATCGCATTCAATTAGAAGTCATTACCAAAATGACTGATGTGGGCGAAGCATTCTTCCAAACAGCAATGGATAAAGGCATCTATCGCAAAACGGATGCAAAGCTAGTTGCTAAAGTTTTCTTGGGAATGTTTGCGATCGCAGGTTTTTCTAACAATACCCTCATCGAACCTGACGCTTCCCCCCAACAAATGCAGGAAATGGCTGAAGGACTCGCTGATATCTTCCTTAATGGTGTCTTGGTTAAAGATTAGGGGATTGGGCATTGGGCATTGGGAAGAGGACTTGGGGACAAGGGGAAAGACTTGTTTCAAGTTCTCACTTCTTGTCCCCTGTCCCTTTGTCCCCTTGTCCCCTTGTCCCTCCGCCCCCTGCCCCATTCCCTATTCCCCATTCAGCAATATTTTCGCCTGCTGACTCCACTGTTGTACTAGCTCAATTGCTGGACACAAGTCTCGTCGCTGCATTGTTGCTACTTGCAAGCGCATAATTTGTTGGTGCAATCGGTGAGTGGGAGTCTGTGCTAACTGTGTCACGGAACCAATACCTGCGTGGAGCAATAAACCACAATATTGTATGCCTACACTAGGAATACGCGCCAAGTCAGCTAAAGCCATCCATTTATTTACATACTGAAGATGAATCTGTAATTTATTTGCTAACGCCAGCCGTGCCTCTAGAGTCTTTCCTTGTTTGACTAGCGCTATTGTGGTATCAATCCCACAATTTTGCAGTTGTGATTGTTCCTCGTGGCTGAGTCCAGGTAATTGCTCGATTGGCCAGTCACGAGATGCGACCAGATTTCGATTATTTGCATTTTTAGCAGACATTTTAAAACTAAATATAGGCTTGTTCACTCACATATACAGCAATCCTAAATCATTCATGAACAACAAGATACCCTCCTTTGATTAGAAGTCGGGTATCTAAGCCTTAAAATTTTGGCGTTTTTTCCTGCCACCCTATGGGAATATTTCATATCTAAATGTGACCTACTACAATGGCATTCTATTGACTGACAATGGCATTGTATCGACTAACATTAAGATGGGCGTAATTGTTAAAATCTAACTTGTTCATAGTGGATTGCAGAAAGCCTATGACACCGATTCCGAAAAGCGCAGCCCAGTTGTATGAAATAGACTTTGTAGCATGGACAGAAAAGACTGTACAACTTATTCGTGCTGAACAATTTGAACAGGTAGACTGGGATAGTGTGATTGAGGAAATTGAGAACTTGGGACGGTCTGAACGGCGGGAATTGAAAAGCCGTTTGTAAGTATTATTACAGCATTTGTTAAAGTGGCAATATCAGTCTAGTTTGCGGAGTGGCTCTTGGTGAAATACGATTAACGAGCAACGTAATCGGATAACAGATTTGTTACAAGAGAGTCCCAGCCTCAAATCATATCCAGAAGAAGTTTTAGCCCAATATTACGATCGCGGATTGAAAGCTGCTAGTAATGAAACTGAACTACCAATAAATACCTTTCCAGTAGAATGTCCTTATCTCATTACCCAAGTTCTCGATGCTGAGTTTTTGCCGGATGCGATTGATTTGTAATACAGGCTTATGTAGTAAATAACTCACCTCGCAGAACAGTTACCGCTTGTCCGGCGAGAAAAACGCGATCGCCTCCGGTATAGCGTACTTTTACCACTCCACCGCGACGGGATGCTTGATAAGCCAATAACTCATCTTTGTGTAAGCGATCGCGCCAGAAGGGAGCAAGACAGCAATGGGTAGCGCCAGTTACAGGGTCTTCATCAATTCCTAAACCCGGTGCAAATAAACGAGAGACGAAATCATATTCAGAATCAGAGTCGGTAAGGCTGGTGACAATGATCTCAGAAATAGGCAAAGTTTTTAATATTTGAAAATTTGGCTGTACTTGCCGTACCAAATCTTCAGATTCCAATTCCACTAAATAGCCAAAAGAATTTAAAAAAACAGATTTGTATGGTACACCCAAAGCAGCCTTAAGTTCTCGTGGGGCGATTGTTTCTTGTGAGTGATTCACAGGAAAATCTAACTCAATCCACTCATCTTGCAAGTTAGCAATCAGCAATCCGCTTTTGGTGTAGAACCGCGCAACTTCATTCTCCGACAAATGCCCCTCTGTCCAAAGTACATGGGCACTAGCTAAGGTTGCGTGACCACAAAGAGGCACTTCTATCGTCGGCGTAAACCAACGCAGATTGAAGCCATCATCCTGTTTAACTAAAAAAGCCGTCTCAGATAAATTCATCTCCTGCGCCACATTCTGCATCCAGCGTTCATTGTGGCGAGTAGGCAAAACACAGACAGCAGCAGGATTTCCTGCGAAAGGTCTATTGGTAAAAGCATCAACTTGAGTAATGATTTGTCCCATTAGAGTCACCCTAAAAATTTAGATAGCAATATACTTATCAGGAGTGTGTTAGAAATTTATGCCGATAGTTAACATTATTTTTAAGCCCATTGCTACGCGTCTATAGCGCACTAAAGTTCATTTAAGCATTTATTGTTTCTCTCTGTATCCTCTGCGCCTTGTTGCAAAAATTGACTTTGACAAAAATTTATAGCTTTAACCCAAACCTATTAGTCTATAGGGATTTTCGATGTGGAATACAGCCACTGGTTTATAAAGACAGACTGCCATGCTGTTACATCAAAATGGAAATCGCCATATACAGTACCTTATAAATTAACGTGAGTTCGACAAGTCTTATTTGACCTCTCCCCCAATCCCTCTCCGACACGGAGAGGGGAGCAAAAAGCTGAATTTTTCGTTGCTCCTCCCTCTCCAAAACGGAAAGGGAGGCTGGGAGGGAGAGGTTCATCGAACTCACGTTAAATTAGGAATACAATCTCCAAAAACTAGGGTCAATGTTCAAGCAAAACGGAAATATGGGGATAAAAATCTTCAAAAGCATCTTTGCTGCTGTCAACTTAGCGCTAATTTCTGGAGGATTAGTTAGTTGTGCTGTTGAAGTACCACAGCCACTTGCACCAACAGAGCAACAAAAACCAGTCGTACAACCTAACCAACAGCCTAACCAGAACGACAAAGATGATGATGACAAAAATAGCGATCGCAAAGATGATAAACACGATGAGAAAGACGAGAAAGATGATAACGACTAAATAAAGGCAAAACTATAACCTTGGATTTCCATTTATGCTTATCCCACAAACTTCTACTTCCTTCGTCGATTGTTTACGCCTCCGCCGGCAAAAATTAGCAAATCTCATTAAGTTTCCCGTAATTCTGTGGTCAGGTAGCAACAGTCCCCGCAACTTTCCAGCAAATCCCTTTCCATTTCGCGCTAACAGTCATTTCCTCTATTTTGCCGGACTACCATTATCAAATGCGGCAATTCGTTTAGAAGGGGGCAAGCTAGAACTATTCATGGACGATCCATCACCTAGTAGCACCCTTTGGCATGGAGAAATGCCAACGCGCAATGAAATAGCCCAGAAGATTGGGGCAGATGTGGCAGGGCCAATGGCAGAATTAGAGTCTTGGGTGGAAGATGCTGTCACACTTGCTGTACAAGATGCAGCGACATGGACGCAACAATCGCAGCTATTAAATAGATGGGTTTTACCCCAAAGTCCTCCGCAAGGAATTGACTTAGATTTAGCTAAAGCGATCGCTTCTATCCGCCTCACTCACGATGAAGCTGCATTAACCGAGTTGCGAAAAGCTGCTGCTGTCACTGTTGAAGCGCACAAAGCTGGGATGGCAGCAACATCTCAAGCCAAACTAGAAGCAGAAGTTCGCGCCGCGATGGAAGGGGTAATTATTGCCCACAATATGACCACCTCTTACAACAGTATTGTCACCGTTCACGGCGAAGTTTTGCATAACGAACACTATCACCACCCCTTGCAACCAGGTGATTTACTACTTGCCGATGTTGGTGCTGAAACTGAGATGGGTTGGGCAGGTGATGTCACTCGTACATGGCCAGTTTCCGGCAAATTTTCATCTACCCAGAGAGATATTTATAATGTAGTGCTGGCGGCTCATGATGCTTGCATTGCCAGAATACAGCCTGGTGTAGAGTATGAGGATATTCATGTATTAGCTGCAACGGTTATAGCTGAAGGTTTAGTAGAGTTAGGCATTTTCCAAGGGAATCCCCAATATTTAGTAGAGATGGATGCCCACGCGCTGTTTTTCCCTCATGGTATCGGTCATCTACTGGGTTTAGATGTCCATGATATGGAAGATTTGGGAGATATAGCTGGGTATGAAGAAGGACGTGAAAGGAGCGATCGCTTTGGCTTAAGCTACCTCCGTTTAAATCGTTCCCTGCGTCCAGGAATGTTGGTAACAATTGAACCTGGTTTTTATCAAGTGCCAGCTATTTTAAATGATGCCAATGTTCGCTCAAAATATCAAAATGTGGTGAACTGGCAACGTTTATCTGAATTTGCCGATGTGCGCGGAATCCGCATCGAAGATGATGTTTTAGTTACGGCAGAAGGTAGCGAAGTTTTAACAGCTGCATTACCGAATGATGCTGATACTATAGAAAATTTAGTAGGTCGTTAATCTAGCCTTTAAAAGTGGTAAAAATTTTGGTCAATAACTCTTTACTCTGTGTCCTCTGCGCCTCTGTGGTTCAAAAAATTATAGAACCGCAGAGTCACAGAGAGCGCTGAGAAAAAATAAGAGATTTTACGAGTCACCTTGAGAGGGCTAGCCGCTAATCTGTCCATAATGCTTTGTTAAGTCAAGATGTTACCTAATGATAAAAAACCCTACAGGATTACTACTCAACGGAGTTATTGTCAGCTTCGGACTATTGCCATTATTAGCTCAAGCACAGCAGCCAGTATTGGTTTCTGATACCCAAGTTGCAGCGATGGTAGAGGCATTGCGACAGGCTGCACCGCAGACAAAAAATCCCAACGATGGATATTACAGCGAATGGCAAGTTAAACCAGAAACCCTCAAAGGCTGGTCAAGAAATTGTCTCAAACGAGAACTAACACCGACGCAGTTTGAAAACAATCCTGCGATCGCTCGCCAAGTTGTCTCTTGCATTACCCGCCGTGAGTTAACCAATCAGTTTCGCGCTACTAATAATAATGAAATTGCATCTGTGCGTGGTGCAGCTTGTTGGTGGATGACTGGTAGCTATAGAGGTTGTAACAAAGGCTTCACTGCTGAGTATGTGCAAAAAGTTGTTCGCTTTTATCAACAACAGCGTTCAAAACCGACGACTCGTTGAGAAAGAGTTAAGATAATTGCTTTACCTTTTCGACAACCCAATCAACGCGATCCTTTCCCCAAAATCTCTCACCGTTGACTACCCAAGTCGGGACTTCGGGACAGCCAAACTGTTCGTATTCAGCCAAAGCTGCCACTGCTGCTTGTTTTGCTGCTTCGTCGTGGATTAACTCAAGAATGCGATCGCCATTCAACCCAACATCATTTGCAATTTTCCTAATCACAGACTCATCGTTAACATCAAGAAGATCGATGTACGACGCTCGAAAAAAAGCTGCATCAAGCAGATGCTCCTTCCCAGTTCCACAAGCAGCGTAATACGCTCTTGCAGGAAGTTCTTCCCGACCAAATTTCATTTTTTCCCAGCGCTTGACCCATCTGCCAAATTCTTCAAATTCCTTGAGCCGAATTTCAATGCCGTACTTTTTCGCCCACCGCAAACAATCTTCTTTGTGATACGAAGATAAAAGGGCGCTTTCACTTCGTCCTTGTAAATCAACTACCTTTATACCTCGCTCTTTCGGTATGTAGATTGGTCTTCGTTCAATATCAACAGGCAAACCCTGCAATGCTTTTTCCGCAAGAGCAATACCAATGTATGAATTTGACGAGTGGTATATTGAGTATGAATATACTTTAATTCGTTGTGACATCTATCTAAATTAACTCGCAATTTCAATATCAAATTTGGCTTTTAACCCATTGGCGAAATTCTTTAACTAATTCCAAATAATCTTTTTCTCCCACCTGCTCTAAAAAATTAGAAATCTCTGTTAATGGCAAATTAGGAAACGCTAAACTTTGGTCAACAGCTATATATTGGTCATTTCGTAAGATATTTATACTAAAAATAGTGCCATCATAACGCCAAATCTCTGGTACACCCATATCAGCATAGACTTGAAAACGATTTTTGGAACTGCTGGTAATATCAATTTCCACTACCAAATCTGGTGGTGGATCTTGTTGCAAATTAATTCTTTTTTTCCCCTTAATGAACTTGACATTTTTAATGTAAAAGCATTCATCTGGTTCTGCACCACTCAGTTCTGGACGCTTGAAAGTAGTAGAACCAAGGGGTTGAATCCTAACTTCTAATTCTTCCGCTAGAGTTTCAACAAATCGACCCAAAACTTTTTTATAATTCTCATGTTCAGGTGAAGGAACCATGATTTCTAAAGTACCTCGATTGTAAGTAAGCCGGAGGCGGCGACTAGCACTAAGTTCAGTTAGCAAGTTTTCGTATGTTTGCCAACTGATACCCGATAGGTGGATGATTTCTGTGGGTTGAAGCAGTGTGTTGCTGGTCATAGCGATATGTAGTGTAGGTTCTCGCTGTCCAATAGCCCTTCTTCGCCTCATTGTACTTTAAGCTCAATCTTCTATAAAGGTAGGTATCTGGTTGCTACAGTCGCCGTGAAAACTACTAAGCTGGTAAATAGCACGTTTAAAATTTAGCGGAAATTCCGAATCGCATTTATCGGCGGTTCAAGATTCCTCATTGGCGAACTACCTGTAATTACATTATGTTTGATGCTCTATCTGACCGTTTAGAAGCCGCCTGGAAAAAACTGCGGGGACAGGACAAAATTTCTCAATCCAACATTCAAGATGCATTGCGCGAAGTGCGCCGCGCCTTGTTGGAGGCAGATGTCAATCTCCAGGTAGTCAAAGATTTTATTAGCGAAGTCGAAGCCAAAGCCCAGGGAGCCGAGGTAGTTACCGGGGTGCGACCTGACCAACAGTTCATCAAAATTGTTCACGATGAACTGGTGGAGGTGATGGGAGAAGAAAATGTTCCCATCGCAGAAGCTAAGGAAAAGCCTACTATTGTGTTGATGGCTGGTTTGCAAGGTACTGGTAAAACCACCGCGACGGCTAAGTTAGCCTTACATCTGAGAAAATTAGATCGTAGCTGTTTGTTAGTGGCGACAGACGTATATCGCCCAGCCGCGATCGACCAGTTGCTGACGTTGGGTAAGCAAATTGATGTACCAGTATTTGAACTAGGAAGCGACGCAGATCCGGTAGAAATTGCTCGACAGGGCGTAGAACGCGCTAGGGCAGAGGGTGTAAACACAGTAATTATTGATACTGCTGGTCGCCTGCAAATTGACGAAGATATGATGGCGGAATTAGCCCGCATCAAAGCAACCGTCCAACCCCACGAAACTCTGTTGGTGGTGGACGCGATGACTGGTCAAGAGGCAGCAAATCTGACCCGCACCTTCCATGAGCAGATCGGAATTACTGGGGCGATTCTCACCAAAATGGATGGTGATAGCCGTGGTGGTGCAGCGCTTTCGGTGCGAAAGATTTCGGGAGCGCCGATTAAATTTGTGGGCGTGGGTGAAAAAGTCGAGGCACTGCAACCCTTTTATCCCGATCGCATGGCATCCCGAATTTTGGGAATGGGCGATGTGCTAACTCTAGTAGAAAAAGCCCAGGAAGAGTTCGATTTAGCCGATGCTGAGAAAATGCAGGAGAAAATCCTGTCAGCAAAGTTTGACTTTACTGATTTTCTCAAGCAGTTGCGGATGCTGAAGAACATGGGTTCTCTGGGAGGCTTCATCAAGATGATTCCAGGGATGAACAAGCTCTCAGACGACCAACTCAAGCAGGGAGAAACCCAGCTGAAACGCTGTGAAGCGATGATTAACTCCATGACTCGCCAAGAACGCCATGACCCAGATTTATTAGCCAGTTCTCCCAGTCGTCGGCGGCGGATTGCTTCAGGCTCCGGCTATAGAGAGTCAGATGTGACTAAACTGGTGGGTGATTTCCAAAAAATGCGATCGCTCATGCAGCAAATGGGTCAAGGTGGCTTCCCTGGAATGCCGGGAATGTTCGGCGGTGGCGGCGGCATGGGCAACGCCTTCGCAGGTGCAGGTAATCGTCCCGCAGCCCCCGGATGGCGGGGTTATGGTGGTGATGCAGGCACGAAAAAGAAAAAAACCAAAGAGAAAAAGAAAAAAGGGTTCGGCAATCTTTAATTATTGGGCATTGAGCATGGGGCATTGGTAATTTACAAATGACAAATGACCAATGACTAATGACTAATAGCAGCAAATGCTAGGCAGTGCTAAAATTAGCATTTCGACCTCAGAATTTATCAGCAGAAGAAACTAACCCTCCATTTCTCGGCAACAGCCAGATTGAGGTTACTTCTTCGGCCACTATATCTAAACAGGAGAATGATTCTTCAACATGATCAAACTGCGCTTGAAGCGATTCGGTAAAAAACGGGAAGCAAGTTACCGCATTGTCGCCATTAACAACCTCGCTCGCCGTGATGGCCGTCCCCTAGAAGAATTGGGATTTTATAACCCCAGAACTGATGAAGTGCGATTAGACGTTCCCGGTATCGTCAAGCGACTACAACAAGGCGCTCAACCCACTGACACCGTACGTCGCATTCTAGTAAAAGCTAATGTTTTTGAACAGGTCAGTGCAACAGCCGCATCATAATTTCGGAACAAAATTGCCAACAGCCAGTCCCAACTATGTTGATCTGGTTCGGTTTTTGGTGCAGCCATTTTTGGAATCTCCAGAGACTTTAAGTGTCGATTGTGAAATTTCTCAGGCCCTCAACCGGGTTTGGGTTCGCATCGCCTTTGAAAGCACAGATAAAGGGAAAGTGTTTGGTCGAGGGGGACGCAATATTCAGGCGATTCGTACAGTAATTGCCGCAGCCGCAGCCGCAGCTGGGCAATCAGCATACCTGGATATCTACGGCAGTACCACTCCGGGCCGCGAAGGTATGTCTTTTGATGAAGACACAGAAGAGCGATCGCCACCGCCAACTAGAAGAGAACCGCGTGGAAATGATGGGCCTAAACCCATTGTTAAACCTCGCCTCCGCTAGGTTAAAACTAGAGAGCAAATCTGAGCGGTTGTAGTTACCTCCGCTCAGAATTTTTGTAAAGATAGAAAGTAGCAAAAAGATTTTTGGATATTTTTTTGAACTATTTAGAACTAGGGACGTACAGATTTACGCCTCTACGGCCGATTCATTTGTTGCAAATATTTTTCTAAAATGTAAGTAAAAAGCGTAATTTCGTTTTTAGCGAAAAAATATTAACCTTTGTCAAAAATAGATCCTTACGAATTAAAAAATACTATGGCAGGTGCTTTCACAATTCAGCTGCCGAACGTTTCCAGTGCGATCGCTCTTGGGGGGGATGGAGAAGAAAATCTCAAAATCCTATCTCGCCAAACAGGAGCCAATTTAGTGCTACGCGGACAGGAATTAGTGATTTCTGGTACTCAAGAGCAAATTGATCTGGCTTCTCGATTAGTGCGATCGCTTGAAGAACTCTGGATTAAAGGCAATACCATCACCAGTGCCGATATTTTAACAGCCCGTCAAGCCATAGATAGCGATCGGCAAGGGGAACTGCAAGATTTACAGCGAGATGTCCTTGCCAAAAGTCGCCGGGGCGAAGAAGTCCGTGCTAAAACCTTCCGCCAGCGTCAATATATCGACGCACTCCGTAGGCGCGATCTCACCTTTGGGATTGGGCCTGCTGGTACTGGCAAAACTTATCTCGCCGTTGTTGTCGCAGTACAAGCACTCTTGGCTAATCAAGTTGAAAAGCTGATTTTAACTCGCCCTGCCGTCGAAGCCGGTGAAAAACTTGGTTTTTTACCTGGAGACTTACAGCAGAAAGTTAATCCCTATCTTCGCCCACTTTACGATGCTATTTATGAATTCATCGACCCAGAAAAAGTACCCAGTTTAATGGAACGCGGTGTGATTGAAGTCGCGCCACTTGCCTATATGCGGGGACGCACCCTCAATAACGCCTTTATCATTGTCGATGAGGCTCAAAATACTACACCCGCTCAGATGAAAATGGTTTTGACTCGTTTGGGCTTCCGTTCGCGGATGGTGATTACAGGCGATATGACACAAACTGATTTACCACTTCACCAACAATCAGGTTTAGGAGTGGCTTTACAAATTTTAAAACACGTTGAAGGTATTGCCTTTTGCGAATTTTCCCAAAAAGATGTCGTGCGCCATCCTCTAGTTCAGCGCATTGTTGCTGCTTATGAACAATACGAAAAATAGGGATTGGGAATTGGGAATTGGGCATTAGTTAGGACTCATCGTTTAACCAACGACAAATAACAAATACTTCGGCTTCTCCTAACGGAGACGCTGCGCGTTAAGCGAAGCTATGCCGTAGGCTTTACGCTCAGTACAAATGACAAAGGACAAATGACAAATGACCACAACATTGAAAGAATTTTTAGAAGCTTGTGAAACTCTTGGAACCTTGCGTTTAATTGTCACTAGCAGTGCGGCTGTATTAGAAGCACGGGGCAAGATTGAAAAGCTATTTTATGCAGAATTACCAAAAGGTAAGTATGCGAATATGCACACTGAAGGCTTTGAATTTCACTTGAATATGGATAGAATTATTCAAGTGAAATTTGAAACTGGTGAAGCGAAAAGAGGCAACTTTACAACCTATGCTATTCGGTTTTTAGATGATAAACATGAGCCTGCTTTAAGCCTATTTTTGCAATGGGGTAAACCAGGAGAATATGAACCAGGCCAGGTAGAAGCTTGGGAGACTCTAAAAGAAAAGTATGGAGAACTTTGGGAACCTTTACCAGCAGAGATTTAATATAGATAAATGGTAATTGGCGAAACCGTCAATCACCATTTATTTAGATAATACAATGTCACGAAATTGAATATCTCTAAGCGATTTAGGTGATTCAAATCCTTCTGCCTCAATATTAAGTACTTGTATTTTATTGACTTGTAAAGGAATTTCGATAAAACTCACACTCAACCTAACATTAGCATTTTGGATAAGTTGTGTACTAACATAATAATTATTTTTAATTGCATCAATTTCAACTGAGTCAGCAGGATATGTAATACCCTCTAAATCCAAAAACTTGCTTCTTTTAGAGGTATAATTACCATATAATCTGAGTTCTCTATCCTTGAGGGTATTTGTTATTAATACATCACATTTTACATTTTCATTTAATCTTTTGCAGCTTTTAAGTTTAAAAATAAACCCTTCTACTTCGACCGATTGTTGAGATCCTATTTCTTGTTGAATACTTGGGTTATTCTTGTCAGTGAGTGTAGGCGCAGGAGTTTTATTTGGTAAAGGATTTTCAATAATAGGCTGAGGTGTTGGTGTTGATTTAATCGGATTTGGCAAATCAGTTTCAGTAGGTGATTGTGAGGTAACTTCAGAAGATTTTATAGTTTTTTTGCTAGATGTATTTTCGGAACATTGGAGTTTGAAAAAACATCTAACTTCTGGAGTTGTAATAGCAATAATTACACTTAATCCTGTTAATACTAGACCTAAAATAGCGATAAATTGATTAAATCCTACTTTTTTACTACGATATTTCAGAACTTTGTCTTGGATGAGTCTCCAAAGTTTGACAATTTGTTCATTTTCGTGATCTCCATCCCAATTTAATAGATAAGCTGGTTGAATATCTAAAAATTCTCCAGGGATTTTAATATTTTCAATTAATACAGGAATCAGAATCTTATTATTTTTTTTTGCTTCTGAAGCCAAGCTTTTTAATAAGGCAGATTTTATAGAATTATTTGACCATAAAACTATGACAAATTTAGCTTTATCTAGCATTTCTGTTGTTTGATTTATGATTTTACTTCCTATAGAAATATTTTGTGCTTGCCATACATTAATACTATAATAATTTAAAGCATCTTCTAGGAGACTTGCTATAGCTTTATCCGATTCAGAGTAGAGCAAACAAACTTCATTTTGACGTGCGTTCATTTATTATTTTCCTAATTTTTCAAATTACCTAGCTCTCACCAAAATTTATGTTATTGATATAATATAAATTAAATAATCAGCATTTTATGGAATTGTACACTAGCAATAATTTACTTTTCAAACACTCAATTATGATAATTGAGCTGAAAATTTTACATACTAGATATCATAGCTCAATATGTGATTAGCTAGCTGGATAATGAGTAATACCTTAAATGCTTTATTTTCCTGGATATAAATTTTTATTCCATAAAAAATAAATATTAAACAAACACTACCGATGCTTACAAAGAAGGCGATTTGGAGTTTTTGCTTAGTTGTTTCGTTCCTACTATGGAGTAGCGAAGCTCTTGCAGGAGAGTTATCTGAACGGTTAGCAAATTTTCCCCAGTGGGAAAAATTAACCTCTGTGCAACCAGCTTCGGGTGATTTAGTTTACCCTGAATGGATGGCTGGTGATTGGCAAGTTACCAGTACTTTAGTAGATTTAGCCGCACCTTTAGCACCAGATATTGTCACACCTGGATTTGAAGGTAATCGCCGACAATTAAATCAGCCTGTGAGTTTTGTAGTAAGATTTGTGAAAGAGAAACCACCTATTACTAGGTTAAAAATATTTCCTCAGATAGATAAAAAATCCCCAATTTTAGTAGCAGATAGAGCGTTTAATAGTTTGAACTTGGCACGGGCTTATTTAGGGGATGAAGCAGTGTTATCAGTCAAAGTAGATCCAGATTCACCTAATCGTCAGATTACATTCTTGCGTAGCAGTCGCCAACTAGTTTCCATTGTGACTGCACGGGCTACAGAAACTCTTCCTGATGGCAAGTTTATCACCACAGAAGTGTTTCAACAATTATTCAAAGGTGGCTCACGCCCCTATTTGAACTCTGTAGAATCTACCACTGCTTATCATAAACTTCCAACAGCTAATCCGGCGATTGAGGGAGATCAAGTTACTGCTGTCTATCTTTCATCTCAAGATCCAGATTACTTTAAAGCTGATTCTCGACCAGTTGCTCTCTATCGCTATCGCCTAGAATTTATCCCAGCACAAATGCTTACTACTCCAAAGGAGTGATTTAAATCTATAGCCCTTGACTACTTTGTAATACGCTTGTAGTATATAAATTCCAAGCTCACGATCGCGCTCTTGGACGGTGTGCATCATGGCCAAATTTCAAGATATTGTCAATTACTTTCGCTCTGACTGGAAGCTGAGTGTTTTCAGTATTACAGCATCTGGCATTTACGAAGTTATTGATTTAGTTGTTCCTTACGCGATTGGGCAGATTTTAAACGTTTTGTCTAATCAACCTTTGGATAAACCACTTCAAAGTGCGATCGCAACTTTTTCTGACATCACCAATTACCCTATTAATAAAACTCTATCTTTGGGTGTATTACTGGGTTTAGTTTTCGTTGTCACCGTAGTCAAAGCGCCAACCCAACCTTGGTTAACCCATTGGTTTCACTGGGATATATCCTTAAGGTTGCGTCGCCAGAAAGCCCAAACAGCCATAGAAAAAATTCTCACTCTCCCACTAGAATTTTATGATGAAAATAACCCAGGACGAATTGCTGGAAGAATAGCAAGAGGTATTTCTAACCACACTTTTACGTATCCTGAAGTTGCCGGACAATTAATTCCTAAACTATTTCGGGTACTGGGAATTTTCTTGTTTATATTGGTGATTGAGTGGCGAATTGCGATTTTATATTTGATTTCCTTTGTAGTTATTCTTGGCTTTAGTTTGAAGGATTTAAAGCACCTGATTTGGCATGAAACTATTCTGGATAAATATTCAGAAGATACGGAAAGTCGTAATTCTGAACTGATCACCAACATAAAAACGGTAAAAGCATTTGCTACTGAAGCTCATGAACTAAAGCGGCAAAAACAACGTTTGGATCGTGAGCTAATGGTGGTTGAGTATCGCGTTCACAAAGGTTATGTGAAACTGGCTACTTGGCAAAGGACTGTAATTCAGTTTTGCGTTTTTACTATCCTGGGTTTGACTTTAGCAGCAACAGTAGACGGTAGAATTTCTCTTGGTCACTTTGTCATGACATTAACTCTTTCTAGCATGGCTTATGCCGAATTAGAACCTATTAGCACATTGGGAGAAATTTTTGCCCGTCGTTATTCTTCTATGCTGCGGTTTCACGAATTTCTCCAAGAGCCAATTCCATCTGATTCAGCTAGTCTTTTAGAAGAGAGCAACCAGACAGAATTACCTTATAAATTTACTGGAAAAGTTGAGTTGTCCCACGTCAGTTTTGGATATGATGCCAACCGTCAAGTTTTGCAAGATATTAACTTGTTGATTGAGCCATATCAAACAGTGGCATTAGTTGGGCGTTCTGGTTCTGGTAAGTCTACTCTAGTTAAATTACTGTTGCGATATTTCGAACCTCAACAAGGCCAAATTTTGATTGATGGTCGAGATATTAGCACTTTGAATGTGGGTAAGTATAGACGAAGGCTAGCGATCGTTCACCAAGAAGTAGACGTTTTCAACGGTACTATCTTGGATAACCTCACCTATGGCAGGCGGGATGCCAGTTTAGAGCAGGTTAAAGAAGCCTGTAGAATTGCCAGAGTCGATGAAGTAGTGCAACACTTACCCCAAGGTTATTACACCGTTGTGGGTGAACGAGGTGTCAGATTATCTGGAGGACAAAGACAACGGTTAGGAATTGCGAGAGCGTTGCTAGTGGAACCAGATGTGCTGATTTTTGACGAAGCCACTTCTAGCTTAGATTATGAATCTGAGCGTTCAATTCAGCTAGCGATGCGATCGATTCAGGGTACTTGCACCACTATTGTGATTGCTCACCGTTTAAGTACAGTGCGGGAAGCAGATAAAATTGTAGTTCTGGAGCAAGGAAAGATTGTAGAAGTGGGTAGCCACGATGAACTCTTGCGTCACGAGGGCATTTATCGCCGCTTACACTCCCTGCAAGAAACAGGAGAACTTCTAAGTTAGGGAACATAGACATTTTGGATTTTGGATTAACCCCATAAATCAATTCCTGTGATTAAATCGACCTTATTGTATTGTCAATAAGGTCGATTTTTTCAATTGTCCCCAACGGTATTTTGTACAAGAATAGAAATTCTGAACCACCAGTCATAATGTATACAATATGTGATAATAGATTTCAGATAAAAATTATAGTCCACTGAACTCTGTCCGCTTAAGTAATGCAAGAAGCGAGGCTTGTAATTTTCGTGTGTTAAGTATATAAACTGAATCTTGCTATTGTCATTTTTATATGGGGACATTTGCTAGGTATCTATGCAATAAGTCTTATTAATTATTTAATTAAATTATATTATTTGTGAATATAACTAAAATTACTCCTGGACAAACACTTACTTCTACACAAAAAGTTGGCTTAGATTTAGTTGCTGTTTTGGATGGCGGACGAGATGTTGTCTTGGCGATTGATTTAACAGAAAGTGTAGGCTTAAATGATGAAGGTCGTATCCGCTTACGTCAGATCATTCAAGATAGCCTTAAGCCTGGAGATACTGTCTACATTATTCCTTTTGCTCAAGATGTAGTTTTAAGTGAAGTTAAATCGGGTGTAAATCCGTTGGGAACACCCATCTACTTTATTAGTAATAATCAAGAAAATATTGACCAAATCTTAGCAAGAATACCTTCGCCAAATTCAAAATACTATGGTACAGATATTCAGCAAGCTGAATTTACTATCTATCAAGGTCTAGCTCAGATTAATCAAAATCGTCTACAAGAAAACCAATCTATAAAACCACAATCAGTAGTTTGGGTTACAGATGCGCCATTATTTACCGAACCAGGAATTACATCGCAAATTTGGATAGAAACACCTGCTGGTAGTCCTTTTCGGATCGCAGATTCTCCCGAAAGTCAACAGCGACAAGCTTGGATTAAAGATTTGCCAATTCAGAAGCGATCGCTATCAATTAAAACACAAAATAATCAAGAGTATAAAATCACAGTAGTCGATATTGCTCCTACAGTCCAAGAATTTTGTACACCAGCGCCAGGTAATCAAGAAACTTGTTTAGTCACACCTTATTTAATTAGAAAATTATGGTTGCCTGGACTAACTTCAATATTAATCCTAATAGGTCTATTCTTAGCTGGACTAAAATTATATCGTCTCCGAAAAAAATGGGAACTTATAGTTGATTTTGAAGCAACTGCAAAACCAGAATACCAGAAATGCAGCTTGCCAAACAATAAACGAATTGCAATTGGTGAATATGACTCTACTTGTGTAGATTCCATTGATTGCCCAGGTGTAGAAATCAGAGGATACTTAGAACGTAAAGGTGAGAAGCTATATTTAGTACCAACTAATTTAATACCCATTTATTACAACGATCAAGAAATTACATCACGTAAACTTATAGATAAATATAAATTTCGGCTCAATTGTCCAGATTCTCGCAAGCGCGATTACGAGATTATTATCAAACTCAAAAAATAATATTATTCAGGTGCATAGGATGAGTCAATCAACTACAAATGAACTTCAATATCGGGGAATCAACCGCACAATTTGCATAGGTTTAGGCGGTACTGGACGTGATGTTTTGATGCGAATCCGGCGATTAATTGTTGATCGTTATGGAGATTTAAGCAATCTCCCAATTGTGAGTTTTGTTCACATAGACACAGATAAAGCCGCAACCCAAGTCACCGGTATTCGTACAGGAAGTACCTATCATGGTGTTGACCTCAGTTTTAAAGAGGCGGAAAAAGTCAGCGCTACAATGTCCTCCAACGAAGTTACCATGTTTGTCGAAGGATTGGAGCGGCGGTCAGAATATACTCGTCATGGCCCATACGACCATATTGGCAGATGCAGGGCAAACGCATCTAAAGTATAAGAATCCTTTAATAGCAAGGGTTTTGGCGTTTTTTAATTTAGCCTATTTTTTCATCAAGATCCTTGCCCAGCAAGGGTTTCAGAAATCCCGTGCGTTCGCCCTGTTGGCAGATGGTTTCCACCACAACTATTGCGAAATATTAAAGCAGTTGAAGAAGGTGCAAAAGGCATTAGACCTGTAGGTAGATTAGCTTTTTTCCACAATTATCAAAAGGTAAAAACAGCAATTGAAAGCGCAGAGAGACGCACCAGAGGACATGATTCTTTATTGCTGAAAGCTGGCTTAAGAGTCGAACCAGGACTAAGCATTTTTGTTGTCGGTTCTCTTTGTGGCGGTACAGGTAGCGGCATGTTTCTGGACATTGCTTATAGCCTCAGACATCTTTATAGCGATCAAAGCGCCAAAATATTTGGTTATTTAGTGATTAGTCCAGAACTGTATGGTAATGCTCCTAGCATGAGCGCTAATACTTATGCTGCTCTCAAAGAATTAAATTATTACAGTACACCAGGTACAAAATTTGAAGCATTTTATGACTTACAAAATTTAGTTTTTATCCAAGAACAGCGTCCACCATTTGACTATACCTATTTAGTATCAAGTCAAACAGGAGGTGAATATTCAATCTTGGTTCAAGGTAAATTATATAATGTTATTGCCCATAAGATTGCTTTAGATTTTTCTAGTGAATTAGCACCAGCAATTAAAGGCAGTAGAGACAACTTTCTACAACACATGATTCAATGTGATAAGCACCCGCGTCCCAATAGTCAACGTTATTTAACATTTGGATTGGCGGCTATCTATTTTCCCCGCGATACTATTGTACAAATAGCTTTAAACCGCGTTAGTTTAGAGCTAGTAAAATTTTGGCTAAACGGCAAAGGTCAAAGTCCAGATCCCGTAAAATTAATTGAACAATTCCTTATTCAGTATCATTGGCACAACGATCCAGAAAATAAAGATAATTTCACAACAAAACTAGCAGAATCAGTTCAAGAGAATAATAAGAGTTTTCGGAATACTATTAGTACTTGGAGAAATAAATTAGAGCGGCAAATTTCGGAATGCCAAAAACGCGAGAATCGCAACGATATTCGCGGACAGTTACCAAGAGAATTTAGAGAGCAATTCCGCAAAGTTCAGCCAGGTGAAACTGAAAGCACTAGAGGGATTTGGCTCACTAGGCTACTACAAATTTCTCCAAGCACTACTAAGGAACTAAAGACTAATATTGATGATTATCTAAGTCAATTACTCACACCCACAGATTCTAATTTCTCCATTAAAAGTACCCGTGACTGGCTAGATGGTTTGCAACATGAATTGCATAACTATCAACTAAACTTGCAAGAAAAAATTACTGCCCGTGGTGGCATGAAAATCTTGGAAGATTTAGAGAGAAAATGGCGAGATACTGAACAAACAATCGAAGATATTGAGCAAAAACCTAGTATTCCCCTCCTAAATAATAAAAATAGCCAATTCCAAGATGAAGCCAAAAAATCAGTACAGGAAATCTGCAAGATTATTCAGCATAATTTTGATGTCACAGTCGTTCAAGAATCCCTAAAAATTGTTAATAACTTACAAAAGCATGTTCAAGAGAGAACAACTCAAGTTGCTGCCTTTAATAGCTTAGTAGAAGATTTACAAAGTTTTTATGAAAAGCAAGATAGGGACTTAAGACAATTAAATTTTGATGAAATGAGTGGTGAAGCAATATTTGATGGTGAGGATATTGACCGATGTTATCAAAATATTTTGCCAGAAGAGGATTTACGTCGCCAGTTTGTGTTAGTTAGTTCGACAATTACAGAACAAACTGGTAGAGGGCAATCTTTGGCAAGTTTTATAGACAGAGAACGCACCACTCCAGATCAGTTACACAAAGAAATTGACTTGAAAGTTGATAAATTATTTGCTTCTCGGAGCATTAATATTGTTAATTCTGTGATTAAACGTTTTATGCAAAACTACTCTTTAGCAGTACGTTCAACTCGTTTAGCACAAGTTATGCAAGAAGCTGAACCTCTCTTGCGTTTGAATTTAAGTGACCCTTATTTTCGGGAAGATCCTGCCAAAAGTAGTAAATTAGTTGGTTTTAAGGATACAGATGAATTAGAAGTACGGCAGTTCAAAACTTTGCTTACACAAGATATAGGAGTGGAACCAAGTGTCTTAAAAGCAACCCAAGCTGAAGACGAAATTTTAATTGTGAATGAGTATGCTGGTTTTCCTCTCAGACTAATTAGTAGTTTATCAAGAATGAGAAACCCCTACCTACGCGAACAGCATTCTGCAACATCTTTTCTTCATAACGACTATAATCTTTCATTCCCTGATATTATTCCACCTGATGCCAGAAAAATAGAAGAGCTGGAAGATATTTTTTATCCTTGTTTAGCATTGGCTTTATTAGAAAAAAATCAGGGAAATCAACAGCTAGAATTTCAATATCACGATCCATTGCGCGATAGTTATACTATTGCTTCTCTAAGTCCAGAGTGGAGTCAAGCTTTGGAGGAACTTGCTAACCGTAAGGATATGACTGAAGCTTTACAACAGCTTTTAGATGATGAGATTGCTGGAATAGAAAGACAACCGGAACTTTGGGAAAATAACTATTTAGTTAAACTGCGGCAATTTGTCAAAGAAGTTGATGAATTTCCAGAAGATAGTGCTAATTATCCATACAAAGCAGCAGTAGTTGGAACTCCTACAAGTACTGATCCTGTAGCTAAAGAGGGAATTATCAATCGTTTTCGGAGAAAGATGAATGAGCGGTTTAAAAGTTCCCAAATTCAAACCAGAGATATAGGAAATAAAAAATCTATTGTTGGTGAGATAGTTGTTGATTTTCCTATAGAATCTACTGATAATTTAGCAAAAAGGCGCTTAGAATTGGAGCGACTAAAACAAGATTTAGCTGACGATTTAATGAGTGAAGAAGAGTACGATCGCCAGAAGCAAAAAATCTTTGCTAAATACCCAATTTAGTCTTTATTAGGAAAAAATATACTATCAAGGTGTTTTTGATGCCACCAATACCAGGTTATTTAATATTTATTACTCTTGTACTCGTAGTTCTCCCATCTATAGCAACGATTCTTATCCGCTTGGCTCTGTATCAACATATATTTTTATTGGAAGAGAAGGTAAGAAGGCTAATTAATAGACAATCACCTGGACAGAAACCAAAAATTATAGAAGAACTAGAACGAAGGTTTAGAGAAACTAGTAAAAACTTAGATCAGGTTAATACAGCAGCGTTAATCGATCAAGTTTATAGCCAAGAAAAAGTTTGGGGATTTACCTGTGAACAAATCGATTACTTTTGTCGTATTCTTCCTAATTTACTCTTAGCCTTTGGCTTACTTGGTACTTTTCTAGGCATCACACTTAATTTAGGCGTACTCAGTCAAACTATCAATCAAACTAATACCAGCAATGTTGGCAACTTAGTTGCTGAATTAAAGAAACCACTAGAAGGAATGAGTATTGCTTTCACTACCAGTTTAACTGGACTTTTTTTTAGTACCTCATTAACACTATTTAACTGGTTGAAAAATACTAGTTTTGCCAAATATAGACTTATTTGTTCTCTTGAAGATTACTTAGATAATATTTATCATCCCCAGATTCAAGGTGATACTCGCCTCGATAAAATCGTTAATAAAATGGTATCTCAGCAGGATGAGTTTTTAACTCGCTTTGGCGATACTGTGCGGGATGCAGTGGAAAAATCTATAGGAAGTGTGGCAAAACAAATTGCTGAAGGGAATAAGGAAGCTACTGATTTAGCCAAACAAGTTTATGAAGGCTTTTATCAAGCTGCTGGCACTATATCTGGTGCTGCTAATGAATTTGAACACACTATTACTGAACTAAATACAAAATCTCACATATTTAAACAGTCTGCTGAAATATTTGCTAATAGTCAGTTTCCTCAGAAATTATCAATAGCTACAACCAACTTGACTACCATGCAAGAAAGATTTTCAGAATCTGCTGCAAGTTTGGCACAGACAACCAAGATAATTGAAACATCAGTGATAGAAGTTCAGCATTGTAGTCAAGAATTGATTAATTTGGCAGGTGATATAAAAAAGGCTAATCAAACTTCAACTCAAGTTTTAGAGTTACATCAAAATAATCAAAATTCTCTTGCTGAGATTATTCCTCAACTCAAGCAAGGAGCTAGTAGTTTTTCAAAAGCGATTAACAAACTGGATAAATTAGAGCAAGGGATTGCTAGTAAAGCTAATAGTTTGACAGAGTTAATAGAAGTTGTTAAAAGCTATACAGAGCAACTTAATTTAGCAATTGAAGCTTTAGGCGAACGCTTGATTTTAAACTTATCTCAGCAGATGGGTTCTAATAACCAACAAGTTAAGGCTGCTATTACTAACTTTGAAGAATATACTAATCAGTTAGGTATTAAATTAGATATGTCTAAGTCAGATTTTATAGATGTCATCCACAAAGATAATGAAACTTTTAATAATGAATATAAAAATGTCAGCGCTCTCATTGTTAAAGGAATTATTCAGCAAACAGAAATAAATAAAAAAGGACTAGAAATGTTAATCAATAATATTCAGGAATTTAATCACGATGTAAATAATATCAAAGATGAAATTTATCGATTGAGGCAGGGAATGGAAAAGCAAGTAGAAAAACTCTAACTAATTACCTTGAATTATTTGAAATTAAAATATTAAATTATGGCTCGTCGTTCACAGCATAGTGACTACAACGAAGATTTAAATATTTGGCCTGCTTTCACAGATTTAATGTCTAATGCTTTCATGATCTTGTTACTATTATTATTAATAGCTACCACAAAGTATACGATACAGCACTTCCGTCTGTTATAAGGTACACTAGATTAAAATATAAATACTTTTAAATGAAGTCATACTCTGTCGAGCTTCGAGAAAAAATAGTTGCGGCACATCTTCAGAAAAACATCTCAATCAGGAAAGTAGCTAATATATTTTCCGTCTCAAATAGTTTAGTCCAAAAGCTTGTAAAACAACAAAAAGTTGAAGGAAATTTACAATCCAAGCCGCGAGGAAAGCCACAATTTAGTCATCTAACAAATGCTGACATAGAGTTGACAGAATTAGTTGCATCACATCCAGATGCAACATTAATAGAATTGTGTGAATTATTTGCAGACAAGACTGGCAATTTCGTAGGTCGAAGTGCAATGTGTCGTGCGTTACAGAAATTAGGATTAAATCGGAAAAAAAAACAAAGCGGAGTACCCAAGCAGGCACGGAGAGAGTCCTGAATTTAAGATTAGATTTTTGGGAAAAGGTCAAACATATAGAGCCAGAAAATTTAGTATTTTTGGACGAAACTGGCGTTCTACTTGGTTTAACAAGGACTCATGCCCGTTCACAAATTGGAACAAGAGCTTACTCTCTTAACCCCTTCTATCGGGTATCAAAAGTTACAGTAATTGGAGCAATTAGTATTAAAAAAGTAGTCGCATTAATGACAATGAATAATTCAATGGATGGCGTTGCAAATGATGTATTTATTGAGAAGTTTTTAGTACCAGAGTTATGGTCAGGAGCAGTCGTAGTGATGGATAATTTATCCGCGCATAAACTCGATTCAATTGTGCCAATGATTGAAGCTGTCGGCGCTTCAGTTCTTTGTTTATCCCCATATTCTCCCGATTTTAATCCAATTGAATTATGGTGGTCACAACTCAAATCTTTCTTACGCAGTTTTGCTCCAACTACAACAGAAATGGTTGATAAACTAATATCAGTTGCACTCGACTTAATAAATCCTCAACATTTAAGAAACTGGTTTGCTAATTGCTGCTACTGTACCTCATAACAGCCGGAAGTGCTGTATCGCAAATATCTAATCCAGGTACACCACCAATTTTGTTGATTAAAGATGAAAATTCAAGGTTTGATCCAGGTAGCGCAGTAATTCCAACGACAATGTTGGATTACATCAAAAATAAACTCGTACCTGATATAGAGAAAAATACAAAATCTTACAACATTAACACTGTTGAAATTATTGGACATACTGACGAGCAACCTATTGGTATTATCAGCAGCAATTTAGACTCTAATTTAGAGCTAGCTGCTAGTCAAGGTGGTTCAGTTAGTACACTTAAGGCAGGTTCTAACGCTGATTTAGGATTGATGCGTTCCCTTGCAGTAGTTAAAGAACTGCTGAAAATCCAGCAACAAAATAAGATGCCAGGAGTTCAATTTCGCGCTTATTCTGCGGCACAATTAATATTACCAACTGGTGAATTTGCTCCTATTCCCCAAGACAAGCGTCACCCAGAATCGAAGCGGCGACGCATTGAAATTCGTTTTACGCGCTTGGGTGAAGTGCGAGAAGTAAAGTAAATAATCTATTCACCACTGCTAGAACACTAATTCAAGAATCGAAGTCTTCTAAAAAAAAACTAAGATTTACTCTTATCTGCTTCTTTTTGTGCCGCCTCACTATATTTCTTATATAGTTGAGTCCGAATTTTAGCTTCCTGATAACGGCTGTGGTTTTGTGGCACTGTACCCATTAAATCTGAAGCTCGTTGCCACTTAGCAGCAATCTCTAGCCACTGAGTTGAGCTTGTGGCTGTTTTACCAGATGCAGAAGCTTGGTTGGCAATTCGCACAGATATTGAAAATGGGTCATCAGATGGCTCATCAAAGCTATTGCTAGGAACACGAGATGGTGTTTGGGCTTTTTTCTGGTTAGTATTTTCTGTAGTTAAAGATTTGGAAGTTTGTGGTTGCATTAGGTTTTTCAGTTTATCACCTAACTGGGCATAAACAATCCAACTAAGTAACAACAGTGAGCATAAACCAGCTGCTGCTAATACCTTGGTTTTAGGTTTATTACTGTGTTTTTCTTTGTTAATAAGTACCAAAGGACGAGAGACTTGAGTTTTAGGAAAATTTGGTTTTCCCAGGTCAGCTTGAGCCTCTGTAAAATCTTTAATTAGTTGCTTTACAATATTAGGCTGAATTAAGGCGATTTCCTGTGACCAGAGCAATTGGTTGTCGCGATCGCTATCTATCTCTTTTAACCATAGTAATTGTTGTTCTCGAACAATCCGACTGTTGATATTGACTCGGCGAATGTGGCGCGGAGCAATAGACTCAAGAATTTGCTGGATTTGTTCTACGAGGGGAGATTGCTCAAGTTGCTCTATCCTAGCCGCCTCACACAGAAGTTGTAAAACACCATCAGAAAAAATGGCTCTAGTTCTGACACCAGATTTGGCTAGCTTTTCATTTAATAACTGAATAATCGCAGCAACGCTCCCTTGGTGAGCTTGCCAACCTATATCGTTTATTCGGTCTACCATCTGAGGTTTGGTGATAACTCTTCCACCCTGACTGATTAACGTATTCATTAATTTAGGGACTCTTTTCTACTGACCTTGATCTTGTCTTCGATTTTACGAGTAAAAAGATGAGTTGCCAAATAAAATCATAAAAGTCAAGCCTCCCTTCTCGGTTCGGTAAAGATGCTCGATCGCGCTCAGTTAATTTAACACTCCCACGCTTAAAAAGTGTAGGATTCTTGAACTGAAACAGCACTTTCAGGTTAACGCCGATGCTGGCGGACGAGCTACCTGTTTGACATACTACATTATGATGTCTTTTGGCGATCGCATAAACTCAAGTTAAGTTAGCTAAATAGTATCAGGATCAACACCAAGGGATGTTTAATGTCTAGCCGCTTCTCTGTAAGAGGCTACGCCGACTCCAACGCCTCTACACAACTAGTTTCTTCAACCTTTACACCTGCGATTCTGCATATCTTGCTTGCTATTGGGTTTATTCCCTCGCTAATCTTTCGTGTTTCAGAGACACTTTCGCTGATATTTCTGGAACTGTCATTCTGTCAGATATCATTCACAAAGGAAACAAAATAGCTGGATGAGGATAAATTTGTCAGTCATTCTCGCTTTTTTTGCCTTTTTATCAGAATGGCAAGACTATTTAGTACAGCGATCGCTACATTAGAAGATATATATAAATAAAAATCATTGTTGATTTTTATTCGTTCGCAGTTCACACAAAACCATGAGTGCAAGTACCATTATTTCCGAAAATCCCTTACTCCAAGGCGTTGGCTTACCTCCCTTTGCAGAGATTAAACCAGAACGAGTAGTACCAGCCTTCAATCAGCTGTTGGCAGAACTTGAGCAGCAACTTGCCACCTTAGAAGCTAGTGTACAGCCTACTTGGAGTAGTTTAGTAGAACCTTTAGAAAAGCTGACAGAACGGCTTACCTGGAGTTGGGGGGTGGTGAATCATTTAATGGGTGTTAAAAATAGCCCGGAACTGCGCGAAGCTCATGAAATCGTACAGCCGCTAGTTGTACAATTTATCAACAAGCTCGGTCAAAGTCAACCTATCTACAATGCTTTTAAAGCACTCCGTACCAGTGACAATTGGGCAACTTTAGAATTAGCCCAACAGCGCATTGTAGAAGCCGCCATTCGAGATGCAGAACTTTCTGGTGTTGGCTTACAAGGAGAGGTAAGAGAGCGTTTCAATGCCATACAGATGGAGTTAGCAGAACTTTCTACCAAATTTTCTAACCATGTACTTGATGCCACGAAAGCCTTCAGCTTAACCCTGACAACACAAGCGGAAATTGAAGGTTTACCACCAAGCTTAGTGAGTCTAGCAGCCCAAGTTGCTCGTGCAGCAGGCGAAAGTAACGCCACACCAGAAAATGGGCCTTGGCGGATTACTTTAGACTTCCCCAGCTATGGCCCTTTCATGCAGCACAGCACCCGGCGAGATTTGCGTGAAAAGCTTTACAAAGCTCATATCACCCGTGCTTCTGCTGGCGATTTGGATAACAACCCCTTAATTGAGCGCATTTTGAAGTTGCGCCAAGAACTCGCAGATATATTAGGTTTTAAAAGTTTTGCCCAATTGAGTCTGGCTAGTAAAATGGCTCCTAATGTTGAGGCAGTCAACGCTCTTTTAGAAGAACTACGCCACGCTAGTTATGATGCTGCTGTCAAAGACTTGGTAGAACTCAAAGCTTTTGCCGCAGCACAGGGAGCAGCAGAAGCTGAGGATTTAAAACACTGGGATATCAGCTTTTGGGCAGAACGCCAGCGAGAAGCAAAATTTGCCTTTACTGCTGAAGAATTGCGTCCCTACTTTCCACTTCCCCAAGTTTTAGACGGCTTATTTGGACTAGTCAAGCGGCTGTTTGGTGTTACTGTCACTTCTGCCGATGGTCAAGCCCCAGTCTGGCATGAGGATGTGCGTTATTTCCAAATTGCTGACGAAACTGGTTCTCCCATAGCCTACTTCTACTTAGATCCTTACAGCCGTCCAGCCGAAAAACGCGGTGGTGCTTGGATGGATGTGTGCATCAATCGGGCTAAAATCACTGAAAATGGTGTCACTGCCATCCGCTTACCTGTAGCTTATTTGGTGTGTAATCAAAGTCCTCCCGTAGATGGTAAACCTAGTTTGATGACCTTCTATGAAGTAGAAACTTTGTTTCACGAGTTTGGTCATGGATTGCACCATCTGCTTACTAAGGTTGATTATCCCGGAGCCGCAGGCATCAATAATGTGGAGTGGGATGCTGTGGAACTACCTAGTCAGTTTATGGAAAACTGGTGCTATGAGCGACCCACTTTGTTTGGTATGGCGAAGCATTATGAAACTGGTGAAGCCCTACCGGAGCATTATTATCAAAAGCTGCTAGCGGCGCGTAATTATATGAGTGGTACTGCTATGTTGCGGCAGATTCACCTAAGCAGTCTTGATTTAGAACTACACTACCGCTATCACCCTGATAGTAATGAAACTCCGTCAGATGTGCGTCATCGCATAGCCAAGACTACTACCGTTTTACAGCCACTTCCAGAAGATGCAATTTTATGTGCTTTTGGACATATTTTTGAGGGTGGTTATGCGGCAGGTTACTACAGTTACAAGTGGGCTGAGGTACTGAGTGCTGATGCTTTTGCCGCTTTTGAAGAAGCTGGTCTAGAAGATGAAGAGGCTATAAAAGCTACAGGTCGGCGTTATCGGGATACGGTACTCGCACTTGGTGGTGGTCAGCATCCAATGGAGGTGTTTAAAACTTTCCGGGGTCGTGAACCAAGTACGATCGCTTTACTCAGGCACAATGGTTTAGTCAGTGCTGCTGTAAACTAAACAATACCACTGTAGGGAGGTTGCAATGCAATCTCCCTACTTGCGTCAAATCTTTGTTATCTAGCATCTAGCGATCGCAAAGCTCGTTATTCTGATACCAGTAGATTTTATCTCAAGTCATGCCCTGTCGGAGTGACAGGGAATGACTTAAACTTTAGACATGAGAAACCTTGATATTTCTGCATGTGCCAACACAGCAGATGGTTCGCGCTGGAGAGCATTGTAATACTTTCTCTCGAAGGTATTACCTGTCTCTAAAGGTACAATCAGCGTGCGGACATCAGTAATCAACTTTTCAAAATCTTCCAAAGATATCGGTTCATCAGCTTCGAGCATTTCATCAACTTGCACAACTACCTCAGAAATGCGATGTAGCCAAGCAAATTGTTCATGAGCGATAACTAACTGAAGTAATTCTCCGCTTGATACTCGTCCACTAACCTGTTCATAGGCAATGCGTTCTGTTTCCAACAACATCTTATGAAGGTGGAGTAATTTATTTCGTAAATCACGCAGATATTGATGTTGACGTATTCTTTGTGAAAGTGTGTTAGAAGTCAATGTTAATCATCCTCTCGTTACAATAGCCTTCAATGGCTTAAATAATTGCTGCATCAGTATTGATCGCCAATAGACTGTAGCGAACAACTGGCTTGTTGAGTGATACCGTAGCGATGCGTAGACGCTTGCCGCTTCAACTTTCTCTTCACGACACTCTATCTAGTAAGATTCCCATCTGGTTACAGGCTCAACACTCAACATACATCGCCACTTCCGCACCGTCTTGTACAAACAGCACCATTAACCATCTGCCCAATCTCAGTTCATGTATTCAGTTTCCTTGTTAAGACGTATGAAAATCAACATATCTTTTTATAAAAGTTGTATCTTATATTGGATTAATCACATATTAGCATAAACTTATAAGAAGTAGATAGTTATAGAACCTAGTGAGAAAATGTCAATTATGGGAAAACAGTCTTAATGTCCCTAGCATACGTAATTCTAGGTCTTCTTCAGCAGCAAGAAATGACGGGCTACGACCTCAAAACCAGCTGCTTTGATCAATGTATTGCCCATTTGTGGCCAGCAGACCAGGCACAAATTTACAGAACTCTCGATAAGCTAGTTGAGCAAGGCTGGATTACCTGTACGGTTGAGATTCAGCACGATCGCCCCAATCGCAAAGTTTACACTGTGACGGAGCTAGGGAAAGCCGAATTTGCCCAATGGCTTGGGACTCATCAGCCGTTACCAACTTTACGAGAACCAATGCTAGTCCAGTTGCATTTTGCAGATCAGTTATCGAATGAAGCAATCATTCACCTACTGGAGCAACAATTGGCGGCTCGAAGCAAAAAGCTTGCTGAATGCGAAATCATTGATTTGCCATCACTTGGTGATGATTCTGCCAACCGTGAGCAGGTAATGCAAAGGCTGGTGCTGGAGTTGTTAATCAGAAGAGAACAGACTTATATTAATTGGTTGAAGACAGCGATTAATGTTATCGCTCACCAAAAACCATATCCATCACATTACCAAATTTTATAAATGCCAACAATAGCAGTAAATCCTTATCTTGATCGCAATTTTGCTCCAATCCGTGAAGAAATCACCACCGACAAATTGCCAGTCATCGGTGAATTACCCCTTGATTTATCAGGGATGTTTGTACGGAATGGCCCTAACCCTCAATGGACACCTATCGGTCAATATCACTGGTTTGACGGAGATGGAATGTTACATGGTGTGCAAATTAGCAACGGCGTAGCCACTTATCGTAACCGCTACGTCCAGACAGCCGGATGGAAAAAAGAACGAGAAGCGGGTGAGGCTCTGTGGAGTGGGTTTTTAGAACCACCACGAATGGATAATCCCCACGGCCCCCGCAAAAACACCGCCAATACTGCCTTAGTATGGCACGCGGGTCAGATGTTGGCGCTGAACGAAAGTGGTAAACCTCACGCCATCAAGCTTCCTGAATTGGAAACCATTGGCGAGTATACCTACAATGGGAAACTAATTTCTGCTTTCACAGCTCATCCCAAGGTAGACCCGGTGACGGGCGAGATGATCTTCTTTGGCTACTCTGTATTTACGCCACCATACCTGCAATATAGTGTTGTCTCAGCACAAGGCGAACTTTTGCGGACAGTGCCAATTGACCTGTCCATAGGAGTGATGATGCACGATTTCGCCATCACTGAAAACTACACCATTTTCATGGATTTGCCTCTGACTTTTAGCGCCGAGCGATCGCAACGAGGAGAACCTGTGATGATGTTCGAGCGCGATCGCCCCAGTCGTTTTGGCATCCTACCACGTCATGGTGACAACAGTAATATCCGATGGTTTGAGAGCCCCTCTTGCTACGTCTTCCATACCCTCAATGCTTACGAAGATGGAGATGAAGTAGTGCTGATCGCCTGTCGTATGAGTTCTACTACCGTGTTGATTTCTGATGATTCGCAACCCGATCCAGAAGGAAATATCCCGCGTTTGTATCGCTGGCGATTTAACCTCAGCACGGGGACAGTGCGTGAAGAATTGTTGGACGATGTAACTTCAGAATTTCCCCGCATCAACGAAAATCTATTGGGGCGGCAAACCCGATATGGCTATACTAACAAAATTGCAAATAGTCCCGTACCATTATTTGAAGGTATAATTAAGTACGATTTCAGCAGTGGAAATTCACAAACCCACAAATTCGGACAGGGACGCTATGGTAGTGAAGCTGTATTTGCGCCGCGTCCTGGTGCAATTGCTGAGGATGATGGCTGGCTTGTGACTTTCGTTCATGATGAGAATTCAAATACTTCAGAATTAGTAGTGGTGAATGCCCAAGATGTGACGGCTGAACCTGTAGCGCGGGTGATAATTCCTCAACGAGTGCCTTATGGATTTCATGGTGCTTGGGTTGCAGGGGAATAGCCGTGTGGGATGTGTGGGAAGTGTGGGAAGTGTGGGAGGATGGGGAAGAAGTCTTACCCCCCACACTCCCCACACTCCTCTTCTCCCTTTGCCTACACTATGCATGAGAAATCCGGGATTAGTGGAACCCACGTTTACGTTTTTTCCCTATAACCTCCAGCGTAGTCAATTACGCAGATTGTTCTATATGATTTGTGAGTTCCATAAGCAACGCCAGACACTTTAAAAGCACCGTTAAATATATTTTTTCTATGGCCGCGATCGCGCACGCCATCATCAATAATTAATTGCATGACGATATCTTGGGCAGTGTTTGGGCCATAGCTGATATTTTCGCCTGCGGTTGTTTCCCATCTACCATAGCGGTTGATGCGATTAAAGGGATTGCTACCATCGCTACCATCATGACCTGTAGCACCTTTTGGCCCTTGGTCTTTAACATGGTCTTTTGCTCCTAAAGACATACCTTTAGAGGCACTCAACGCTCCTACAGGACGTGCAGATTTCAAAAATGCGATCGCTTCATCGACTGCTTTAACTCCTTCTTGAGTTCGCAAATAGGTATTATTAGAAATTTTGACTCGGTTCCCTTCAAAGCGCTTCCTATAGTTTTCTAGAATCGGGAGATATGATTTGGGATTTGTTCGTACCTTATTTGTTTCAATAATTACCTGTTGTTCCAACGGTGAAAGATAACTCGCCGTTGCTAATAAAGTTGGGCTGGTTGGTTGAACTACTGCTGGATTCGAGTTTGCCACAGATGGGCTAGATTGAAACAGTTGATTTGAGCAACCCAATATCAGGGTAACTGGCAAAAGTACCCAAAGTTTAATGCGATGCATTCATTACCTCACAATTTTTTTATGGATTAATTTAGTGAATTAGGAGAAATAATAATTTTCAACACACAGAAAAGTTTCTAGACGCTTCTTTATTCGGAATTTTAGAAACGGCTTGTTGTCAGACATCAGAATTTCTATCAGTTGCCTAATAAGAACGAAAATGAGTTTATTAAGAGTTATAGATAACCCTGCGATCGTCTTTGTTCCTTGAGTGTTAAAAAAGGATTACTTAATACCTGTTGTAACCTAGTTAACACTCAAACGTAAACTACAAAAAAATATTTTTACTTTATTACGGCTGCTTTGAAGTAAATTAATTCAGAATATTGGCTAGTAGAAAATATAAGGCAAATCAAAAATTTGCATATTTGCGTTTAACAGTAAAACGCAGAGTTGATATTGTGTCCGCTCAAACAAGTGTTCTTGCGATCGCTTTTTCTCAGTATTTTCGTAGGCTAGAGTAGCAAACCTAAAAAAACCTGGCGATGGCGTAGGCGATCGCTAATTTTAGTCGCAATTAACTAGTGACGTGTGATTTACCAGATATAGTATTACACTTTGAGAAACCAACGTTGCCGATACATCAGAACACCAACACCCCACCACAACAACACGGTGACTAAGGCAAACAACAGGGAACCATTCAGAAGTCCCGCCCAAGATGCGAAAAAATTCTGGTAAATCCAATTGTAGGTACTGGGAGCGTCTTTAGCTGTGCCGATAGTGGTTTTCACTAAGATTTTAATCAACAAAACCGATGGAACGAAAAGTGCGATCGCATTTAAGCCCATAATTTCAAAAGGTTTACTCCAGCGACGATTCAGCCGGACTTCGATGAGTTCATAACAAGCTGCTAGCAAAATTAACGCCCAACCGCTAGTAAAGACTACATAAGAACTTGTCCACAGCTTTTTATTAATGGGAAATGTCCAGCCCCACGTCCAACCGATAATTAAACAACCAACTCCAAATAATCCTAACCCGATGCTTGTGCGTGATTGTACAGGTTGGCTGCGTATCCATTGACCGGTGAAGTAGCCAGCGAGGACGCTTACTATCGCGGGAATAGTACTGAACAGTCCCTCTGGATCTCCCATAAATTTGAAACCATCTCCTTTATATAGATGTGCTTTGGGAATAATCATCCGGTCAATATAAGCGCCCAAATTACCTTCTCGTGTTAGAACTCCCGCCCCATAATCTGGCACTGGTAGATACATCATCATTAGCCAGTAGCCAATGAGTATCACTGCTGCAAGTATCCATTGACCTTTGCGCGGAAGGTTGAGAACTATCAAGGAAGCCAGGAGATAGGTAATGCTGATGCGCTGCAACACTCCCATGATTCGGATGCTACTCAAATCAAAAGTCCAAACACCTTGATTCCAAAAGCCATTTAGTAACAATCCCAAGGCAAACAGAATAGCGGCGCGGCGGAAGATGCGCCAGTAAATAGCTGAGGTGGGTTTGTTATCTTCGGTGTACTTTGACAGCGAGAAAGTCATCGCTACACCAACAATAAAGAGAAAGAAGGGGAATACCAAATCAGTTGGCGTGCAACCGTGCCAATCGGCATGGGCTAAGGGAGGATATACATCATCTGCGACTCCCGCCATATTGACGAGAATCATAGCAGCGATCGTAATGCCGCGAAAAACATCCAGTGAAGTCAGGCGCATAAAGGGAATTTTTTCTTTGATGAGTATCTAAGCTACCCCGCCTGATGCAGCTAATCAAGCAAAATTTATATACTCGGATACAAGGTAAAATTTTGTTAAGTAATTACCACCACTTGTTATGCCAGTCAAAGTTGGAGATACTGCTCCTAATTTCACTCTACCTGCTCAAAACGGTTCAACAGTGAGCCTCCAAGATTTTCGTGGCACAAAAGCTGTTGTCCTATATTTTTATCCCAAGGATGACACACCCGGATGTACGGCTGAATCCTGCGCCTTTCGCGATCAATATGAAGTGTTTAAAAGTGTTGGTGCTGAAGTTGTCGGTGTAAGTGCTGACTCTAGCGAATCTCACCAAAAATTTGCTGCGAAATATAATCTCCCTTTTACCCTGTTAACTGACAAAGGCGACCAAGTACGGAAGCTATATGGCGCAACAGCAGCCTTTGGCTTATTCCCTGGTCGCGTTACTTACGTCATTGACCAACAGGGAGTTGTGCAATACGTGTTTGATTCAATGTTGAACTTTAAAGGTCATGTTGAGGAAGCATTGAAAACTTTGCAACAAATTGCAAAATAGGGAAATGGTAAATGGGAATTGGGAAAAGGACTTGGGGACAAGGAGAATTGGGGACAAGGGGAAAGATTTGTTTCAAGTTCTCACCTCTTGTCCCCCTGCTCCATTCCCCATTCCCAATTCCCAATTCCTTATTTAGAATGCAACTTTTCCGGCATGACAATATTATTGTGGCTTGACTTGCCATTCTTGCCGTTAGTATGACCGTTACCATTGCGGGGATGAATCACACCATAACCGCCGTGGTTGCGTTCGTAAATTACATTAATCTCTCCAGTTTCAGAATTGCGGAACATATAAAAGTCGTGTCCCACTAGTTGCAGTTGTTCCAGGGCTTCTGCAAGGGTCATCGGTGGCATGGAAAAGTATTTGGTGCGGACGACTTCGTTAGGCAATTCGGGAGTGCGATCGCCAATTAAATCTGGGACTACCGACTCTGCAACAACTACTTCTACTGGTTGGGACTGAGTTTTCTGATCTTGACGGCGTTCTTTATATTTCCGCAGTTGACGGGCAATTTTATCTGCAACTAAGTCAATGCTGGCATATAGATTTTCACTACTTTCCTCGGCACGGATAACGCTACCATTAGCGTAAATAGTTACTTCAGCTGCTTGTCTAGTATTAATTCGAGGATTACGGGCTACGCTAAGATGCACATCCACTTCATTTGTGATGCTCTGAAAGTGACTAGCTGCTTTTTCAATCTTTTGATGTACATATTCCCGAATCGCATCGGTGATTTCAATATTTTTGCTGTGGATGACAAGCTTCATGTAAACTCTCCCACTGAATATTTGATGTGTGAATTTGCTTTGTATGAAAAGAAATTGCGGTAAGGTCTATTACTCCCGCCAAAACAAATTGTGAACTGTTTCTATCTACTGCTGGTAAGCTATTTTTAAGCTTACTGCATCTAAGTTTTTGCTCATTATACCCTTAATTTTCCTCCTCATCTCTGCGCTGATATCCAATTGGATTTCCACATAGAACTATTTGGTGAGGAAATTTGAGCGATCGCTCTCGTAACTGTCTTCTCTATTAAAACAACGCTTACAGAACTGTTGATAGTTGCTCCTTCTGTGTCCGGTTGAGGTTTACTCTCTGTTGATCGACAACACGAGTATTTATAGAAGTTCATCTTGCTTTAATATGCAAACAAGATTATTAGAGTCATCAGCCAGTGCATCCTTCTTAATTGTCTTGGCATGATGCTTATTGCAGAGAATTCCTCCTAAAACCTATTGAGGTTGTATATTCAAACTAGCACTTTGTATTTTCTAATGCATGTTCCCTTGACTTTCCTTTAAAATCCTTTGCAAATCTTGACACTTTTGGACTGCAATCCTGTAAATCGCAATATATTTTATTCCTAATACCAGTTGATTTTTGGCATGATCCGTAGTAAAGAACCACACAACAATCATTGTTTGCTGTATAACCAAGGATTAATGCCTTACTTAGATGCTCATAGATGGCAGCGATCGCTCCTCAATGAACGCATCCATGACCCTAGTCTAGATGACGTGTTAATTTTGCTAGAACATCCACCTGTTTACACTTTGGGGCAAGGAAGCAACTCAGACTTTATCAAATTTGATATTGATCAAGGTGAATATGATGTGCATCGAGTTGAAAGAGGCGGCGAAGTTACTTACCATTGTCCCGGTCAACTAGTGGGGTATCCAATTTTAAATCTGCAACGTTATCGTAAAGACCTGCATTGGTACTTACGCCAACTCGAAGAAGTCATAATTCGCGTATTGAGAGTTTATGGGTTGCAGGGAGAAAGAATTCCGGCTTTTACTGGTGTTTGGTTACAAGGGCGGAAAATTGCGGCTATTGGGATTAAAGTCAGCCGTTGGATTACGATGCACGGCTTTGCATTAAATGTTTGTCCAGATATGAAAGGCTTTGAGCGCATTGTACCCTGCGGTATTTCTGATAAACCTGTAGGCAGTTTAGCCGAGTGGATTCCAGGTATTACTTGCCAAGAAGTCCGTTTTTATGTAGCACAGTGCTTTGCTGAAGTATTTGGAGTGGAATTAGTCGAATCACAGCCTCAAGACTTTTTCCGGTCTGAGTAAATTCAGTCTGTATTTATGTAATAAATACTATAGCAGCCCTATGGAAATTATGAGACACTAATGAGAGTAGCCTATATCTAAGAGTATCAAAATAACTATTTAACTACGGTTGTCAAACCTAAAATCTGATTATTTACAAATTTCTATACTAAATTTTTACGGCTGTCAAGCACAACTTTGCGCGTGAATTACTCAAATAATTTCCAGGTATATACCCCATCGTTAACGTCTCTGAGAGAACGTGATTTGACAGCTTTGATAGAACTATTTGATAGAGACGATGGTGATGAAATTGAAGCCGACATCAGTGCTAGTTTGTTTTGGCTGATACCTGAGCCTTGTTGGGAAGACGATCCCTTTGATTTCTTGCGCGAGTATCTTTAATTAGTGCTGTTAGCGGTAGCGGGGCGTTTAGCCCGTGCTAAGTGGGAAGTAATGAGTAGGAAGTAATGAGTGAGGAGTTTAAAGGAAGCCTTTAATTACGAATTACGAATTACTTGAAGACGACTGAGGAAAATACGCAGGCGATCGCTTTGAGGATTAGTCAGTACTTCATAAGCTGAACCTTTTTCTGTCACAATGCCTTTGTCTAAAAATATCACTTGATGGGCTACTTCTTTTGCAAATTGCATTTCATGGGTGACAACCACCATTGTCATTCCCTCTGCTGCCAATTGTTGCATCACTTGTAAAACTTCGCCGACGAGTTCGGGATCTAGGGCGCTGGTGGGTTCGTCAAATAGCATGATTTGGGGATTCATACATAAGCTACGGGCGATCGCTACTCGTTGCTTTTGTCCGCCAGAAAGTTGTTCGGGATAAGCAGATGCTTTGTCGTGTAAGCCAACTTTCTCTAAATACAATCTCGCTAGTTGGGCGCTTTCCTTGGGTGTTTTACCCAGAACTTTACGCGGTGCAAGTGTCATATTTTCCAGGACGCTGAGATGAGGAAACAGGTTGAACTGTTGAAAAACCATACCTACCTGTGTCCGTAGTTGGCGCAGTTGATTATAGTTGACAGTGGGCCGGGATAAGTTGATACCGTTGATTATTAAACGCCCGTTGTCAATGGTTTCTAAGCGATTAAAGCAGCGTAATAGGGTACTTTTACCACAGCCGGAGGAACCGATAACTGCAACAACTTCTCCCCGGTTGATTTCGCCTGTGATTCCTTTAAGGACTTTTAGGGAACCAAAATTTTTTTCGATATTATCAAAAATAATTGCGGGGATGGTATTGTTCATTACTTGTGCCAAGCTGCTCTACAGTTGATTGTAAGGTTTTAAGGAACCGCAGAGGCGCAGAGGTAAGAGAAAATAATATGGCTAAGTTTGGTTTTGGGGGTTGGCTGCGCTGGTGTGTGGTTGTTAGTTTTGGTTGTTTGTTATTAGCTAGCTGTGCTGTGAACTCTAGTGCGGGGAAAACTTTGCGGGTTGCTACAGAACCAGCATTCCCACCTTTTGAGTTTAAAAAACAAGGTGGTGAGTTACAGGGTTTTTCCATTGATTTGATGAATGCGATCGCAGTTGCAGCTAAATTTAAAGTCGATTTTCAAAGTATGCCTTTTGATGGTATGATACCGGCTTTGGCAGCCAAAACGGTAGATGCGGCGATTAGTTCGATCACGATTACAGAGGAGAGGGCAAAGACAATTTCTTTTTCCCGTCCTTATTTTAAAGCTGGGTTAGCGATCGCAATCCGTGCAGACGATCAAAATATTACTGGCTTTGACAGTCTCAAAAATAAAAAAATTGCAGTTCAAATTGGGACAACTGGAGCTGCAAAAGCTAAGAGTATTCCTGGAGTGCAACTTCGTAGTTTTGATTCAGCACCTGTAGCCCTACAAGAATTGGCCAATGGTAATGTGGATGCGGTAATCAATGATGCGCCAGTGACTTTATATGCTATTAATACGGGCAATCTTCAGGGAATAAAAATAGTACAGCAATTGCTGACGGAGGAGTTCTATGGCATTGCTACAGCTAAAAATTCGCCAAACTTGGCATTAATAAATGATGGTTTGGAGAGAGTGTTAAAAAATGGCACTTATTCTCAAATTTACCAAAAATGGTTTAAAATCAAACCGCCATTACTACCAGCTAAATCACCATTTGAAAACCAGAATAGTACTAGCTCACCTAAAATATTTACTTCAATTGCTGTAATTTTGCAGGCTTTTCCGACTTTATTGCAGGGAGCATTAGTAACGTTACAATTAACGGTAATTTCTGTAGTTTTTGGTTTAATTGGAGGTTCCCTAATTGGTATTGTCCGACTTTCTCGGATTGCACCTGTGCGTTGGCTAGCGAGAGCCTATGTAGATTTTTTTCGGGGAACACCTTTATTGGTGCAAATTTTTATGATTTACTTTGGTTTACCAGCAATTTCGCAAGAACTTGGTTTTACATTTACTTTTGATCGCCTAACTGCTGGAATAATTGCCTTAAGTTTGAATAACGCCGCCTACACTGCCGAAGTTGTGCGTGCAGGGATTCAATCGATTGAAACAGGACAAGCAGAAGCAGCACAATCATTAGGATTGAGTTCTATACAAACGATGAGTTATGTCATTTTTCCCCAAGCTTTTCGCCGAATGATTCCACCTTTGGGTAATGACTTTATCAGTTTGTTGAAGGATACTAGTTTAGTTTCTGTAATTGGGTTGGAAGAATTACTACGTAAAGGACAGTTAATTGTTGCTGATAACTATCGCGCCTTTGAGATTTATGCAGGTGTAGCGGTGGTTTATTTATGTTTAACGTTACTTTTTTCACAGGCATTTAGTCACTTAGAACTGTGGATGAATCCAGTTAAACGGCACAGGTGACTTTTTTATTCATTCGCTCGCCAGTCGTACAGAATCCTTCTAAATTCTGACTCCTGAATTCTATTTTGATAAAGTCTAGTTTAAACAATGTTTTAAAGGGATCTTTTGCTGTCATTCTGTTCTCGTAGCGTTACCGCTTAAAAACTAGAGCTTTTTTCAACAGTCATCTGAGATATGTAGCTTTTGCTATATAAAGTTTGCAGCCAATACTGTAAAAGCTAATGGTTTCAACCTGGATAAAATTTATTTCTATAATTTAATCTATAAATATGTATCTATACAAATAATAAATCTTGCATTGTTTGTAATTATGGTCTGGTTATTATAAAATTGTCATAAATATCGTACTAACAATAAAAATACTCAAATACAGTCATTTAGTGAGTAACAATCATATCTACTGAGTATCAACCCAGCAAGGACTAATAGAGATAAACTAGATAAAAGAGAAATTAAAAGTTGCTTACAATAACATAATAAGTATTGAAAAAATAAAATTTTGATGAATATCATAACAATTTAAACACTTTTTTAGAGCCAACTTAAAGCAGAATACATAGATGCGGATAATTGGACATATCAACTACAAAAGGTACTACCCATGAGTTCCCGCGCCCTGCTGTTAATAAATCGTCATGCCCGCCAAGGGCAAAAGAGTCTGTCGGAAGCGATTGAATATCTGAAAACACTCGGCTTTGATTTAATTGAGGAGTCTACAGAAGACCCAAAACATCTTACTGAAGTTATATTTCGCTATCAGCATCAAGTTGATCTAGTAATCATTGGTGGAGGAGATGGCACTCTCAATGCAGCAGTCGATGCTTTAGTTGAGACTCAGTTGCCCTTGGGAATCTTGCCTTTAGGAACTGCCAACGACCTAGCGAGGACTTTGGAAATCCCGAATTCACTCAGCGAAGCTTGCCAAATTATTGCAAATGGAAATTTACGTCATATCGACTTGGGTTGGGTGAATGGCAAGCACTTCTTTAACGTTGCCAGTCTAGGATTGAGTGTAAAAATTACCCAGCGACTTACCAAAGAAGTCAAACGCCGTTGGGGAATCTTTGCTTATGCCGCCACTGCATTGCAAGTCATTTGGGAAGCTAGACCTTTTACTGCGGAGATTGTAATCAATGGTGAATCAGTTCGTGTAAAAACAGTACAAATTGCTGTAGGTAACGGCCGTTATTACGGCGGTGGTATGGCAGTGGCTGACGATGCCACAATAGATGACCAAAGGCTAGACCTCTATAGCTTGGAAATTAAACACTGGTGGCAGATTATACTATTACTTCCTGATATGCGAGAAGGGCGACATATACATTGGGAGAGTGTACGTTCTCTTCAAGGTCAAGAAATAAAAGTATATACTCGCAAACCCCGGCCTATCAATACAGATGGTGAAATCACTACTTACACACCGGCTCATTTTAGGGTTATACCTAAAGCTATAGCTGTTTTAGCGCCTCCAGAAATTAGGAGTTAGGAGTATTCTCCCTCATCTCCTCCACTTACTGTATTTCCCTCTGCTAAAAATGTGGGAAGTTGCATCAACTCACACCAAATGCATCTGAGATTTTCTCAAGATATAAAGTCCCTGTTACAACGCCTAGCGGAACAACCGCTTACTCTAGGTGATGTTCTGGCAGAAACCTCAGAACGAGGATTCAGCCTGGTGATTACATTATTAGTTTTGCCCTTTTTATTTCCTATGCCACCGGGATTAACTGGCCCTTTTGGTGGTGCTTGTTTACTGTTGTCAGCGCAAATGGTTTTAGGGAGGCGATCGCCTTGGCTGCCGAAAAGAATCGCTAACTACAAGTTTCCTCGTCCCTTTGCTGAGTTACTTTTACAAAATTTGGGACATCTTACCAAAGTTTTACAGAAAATCGCCCGTCCCCGATTGGCCAAAATAGCCCATAATCCTTTGATTTGGCGAATTAATGGGTTTTGTATCTCTTTATTAACAATATTTTTAATATTACCAATTCCGTTTACAAATCCTATCCCCACTATAGGTATTTTACTTTTGACTGTTGCCACCATCGAATCTGACGGTTTATTAATTTGTATCAGCTACGCCGTTACTGTCTTAATTACCTTGCTATTTGGATTTATTGGTTATGCAGTATGGTTAGCTCCTGGTTTGCTGCCATCTATATTTAAATAATAAAAGCCCATAGCGTTAAGCTAAGGGCTGTAATTTATTAGGGTGCATCTACCATTTATTAATCCGCTTTATTAATTCCTATATCCGGGGAAATTAGGTTTTTTAACAGATTTATTTTATCGACACATTAAAAACTATAAGTAACAAAAAAGCCCATAGCGTTAAGCTAAGGGCTGTAATTTATTAGGGTGCATCTACCATTTATTAATCCGCTTTATTAATTCCTATATCCGGGAAAATTAGGTTTTTTAACAAATTTATTTTATCGACACATTAAAAACTATAAGTAATAAAAAAGCCCATAGCGTTAAGCTAAGGGCTGTAATTTATTAAGGTGCATCTACCATTTATTAATCCGCTTTATTAATTGCTATATCCGGGTAAATTACTTTTTTAAACAGATTTATTTTATTTTAAAATTATAAATTTAATTAAAAAAAGCCCTCAACTAAAAGCGGAGGGCTATGATTTAATTAAGGTGCATCTACTATTTATATATCCGCCTTAATTCTTGCTGCATCAGGAAGAATTGAAAAAAATGGATAACTGTGGAATTGATTTCGTTAGCTATAAAACTAGTACTAGTCTGAACGAGACCAACCTGCGGTTTTTGACTAGATAATCATTGACTAACTTCACATTAATTTTATAATTAGCCCCAATTTTACCTAAATACACAAAGTTTTTGTTAATATCTCTGATGCTATATCCGCAATAGTACGAATATAGTTTATTAGTTGGGTATATGACTATGAAAGTTAGACGCACCCAACTTCATGAAGCGATCGCCATTTCTATTAGCCCTTGCTAGCCTTTGTATTGTCGGGGGAAGCTTTTTTATCAGAACAGCTTTTAGCAGTACTAGCGAGCCTAAAATAATAACTGATACATCACGCTACAAAGAAATTCGTAATCAGCTATGGTCTGATAATGATCGAGTAAAACATTTTCCTAATCAGATTCCTACTGATGCCAAAGATGTTCGTATTGCTTACTCTCCAGAATTTTTGCAAGGAAATACTTTTTTTCAAATTAGGCTGAAACAGCCACCAAATAAGATAGAAAAATTACTGTCACAATACAGAAATAGTGCAAAGTACAAATATAGAGGTGGTAACACAAACGACCACATAAATCAACTTAACGGTGTACCGACAACTTTTTTCTACACCAGTGACTCTTCTACAGAATCTTTTCCAGCTACTTATGAAATACTAGTATTAAATGCAGACGACAAAGGCAGACCTGGCTTCAAATGGAATCATGGAGATAGCTATGGTGTCGCTATTAATAGTTCCGCCTCAGAAATAATCTATTGGTCTGAAAAATGGTAGCTAGTAATTCAAAATAAATTTGAATCGCTATGAGAAAAATAATTATTTGGGACATGACCCTTATTCATTACTAAGTGATGGTTTTACCCTTTTGGGTATATCACTTTAGGTAGTTAAAAATTATAGCCAGCATAGTTAAGATTTATAGGCTGATTAAAAACTATCTAAATATTTAGAATGCCAACTGCTTTAATTACTGGTGCCTCTAGTGGTATTGGTAAAGCTTTTGCCCAGGAACTAGCTGCACGCAAGACAAATCTTGTACTCGTAGCTCGTTCCAAAGAGAAACTAAGTCAATTAGCTAAACAACTAGAAGAACAACACAAAATTCAAGTAGACGTTATAATCCAAGACCTCACGGAATCTAATGCAGCTGCTACTGTATTTGATGCCACTAAAGCAAAGGGATTAACTATTGACTTATTAATCAACAATGCTGGTTTTGGTTACTATGGCGACTTTGCCGAAGGGGATGGAGAAAGACAAATTAAAATTGTACAATTAAACGTTTTAGCATTGGTAGATTTAACCCATAAATTTCTACCCTTGATGCGGCAACGACGGTCTGGAAGTATTATTAACGTATCCTCTATTACCGCATTTCAACCAATACCATACCTTTCTGTTTATGCTGCCAGTAAAGCTTTTATTCTTAGTTTTAGTGAAGCACTATGGGCAGAAAATCGTCAATATGGTGTCCGTATTTTGGTTACTTGTCCAGGGCCAATAGAAACAAATTTTTTTGCGGAAGCTAATTTTCCTCCAGCGCTGGCAAGTAGTACGGATAAAGTGTATTCTTCCGAAAAAGTTGTCTGGGAATGTTTAGATGCTTTGGAAAAAGGCTACCCAACTGTTATTAGTTCTGATACTAGCACTCAAATTAGAAGCAAATTATCTCGGCTCGTACCGCGCAAACTTCTGCTGAATATATTAGCAAAACACTTTAAAGCTTAAGAGGTTGTTTTAAAAGTGGTTACTGAGGTATCCAAAACTTAAGATCCTCCTAGATCCTCCTTAAAAAGGAGGACTTTGAGAAGGTTATTGCACCCTTATTAAGGAGGGATAGGGAGGATCTGAATATAAGGGTAGACTTTTCAAAAATCCTCTTAGGAGTTAAGAATTGGGGGATAAAGAAACTGGTGAATTTAAAACTCTTAACTCCTCACTGATTACATATACCTTGTTAATTGAACTCGGTAACGGTCTTTTTTTGTAACTGCGATTTCCCCAACTTCTAAACGCCCTTTAGAGCGAATGGCGATTAAGTCACCTGATTTGACTTGAGAACTAGCTTGTGTAACTTCCTTCCAATTAACGCGAACATCACCAGCATCAATGAAGTCAACCATTTTGCTGCGGGACATACCAAAACCAGCAGATGCGATCGCATCTAACCGCAAAGAAGCCTCCACAGTAGTTAGTTCTTTTTTCTTTGGTTCCCGAACCCTTAATTCAGTTATCTCAATTCGCTGAGTCTTCACAGGAACCGATCGCACCTGCTTAAGACTCATTTCCAAAAATTCTACTAACTCTGGGGCGACAATCGCCTGGGCCCCTCGTTCTCCCAAGACAATAACGTCTCCTGTCTTTTCACGAACAATTCCTGTTCCCAACATTGCGCCTAAAAAGTCGCGGTGAGAGGCGGTATCAAACAAGAAGTTACCAGCAATTTCCACGGCGACAAGGCTGACTTGAGATTGATCTAGGGGAAGTTCTGAACGAGCGATCGCTATTCTTTGGCGTTCAGCTTGGGGATATCCGCCCCACGCAACTAATTCCACTTCTGTTAATCGGTTAAACACCCGTTGAATTTCCGCTAATTCTGGGGGAGATAGAAAATCTGTCAAAACCACTTCCCAAGTTTTGATAGCTTGTTCCGCTTGATCAATTACACGAGCTACACTATCTCGATTTTCAACACCCTTTAAAAGTTCTTCTCGTGGCAACATTCTTAAAATTTATGAGTTAGGAATTGAGAATTAAACTGCTATAACTGTCTTGATTCTAACTTTAATTCCCATTTCAGCAGGTTCCCATTGCTAGGAATTTGTTGCATTCCTAGTTTTTTCAAAATTCAAATCGAGGCAACACGATCGTCTAGAGAATGAGCGATAATTCTTTTAAGTTCTCGCCCAGTAAAGGCAAAATTGACCAGTACTTTTACCGCTTCAAAAGTAAATCCTGTGTGTTGTAATGCGTAAACCAGTATTTTTTGTCACACGCTACTTGTGTCAGCATAACCTTGGATATTTTCTGGATCAAACTGACGTAATATTCGGGTCGCTTGCCGAGTCAGAGTTTCAGAGCCTTGAACGGCAACTAAGTATTTACCCGCGTCTAAGCGGTTTCGATAAGGCAAGGCATCACCACCACCGATGAGTAAACCGACTCCACCACCCACAACCACACCACCCATAGCACCACTAGCAGCACCCAGCAGTCCGCCAACGATGTGATTGCCAACTTCACCCGCCCAGGCAAAAGTATCTAAACCAGTGATGAGGCTGAATGTAAAACCTGCAAAAAAGCCAAATGGTATCAGCCAGGTTGCCATCAGTTGTGCTTGCTTTTTGGCTTGGTCTTTGGGGTCAATTAAGCCAAACTCGTCAGCCGTTTTATAGCCCTTCCCAAGGATAGTACTGTTTATGCCTTCTTCTTCTAAAGCTAAGTAAGCAGCTTCGGCTTGAATGCGGTCTGGTAATACGGCAACAAGGTAATTCATTGATTTTACAATTTGTCTAATATAAGTTTTGCCTTAATTAACAGCGTATCAGTCTTGGTCGAATCGATCTTACATTGGGTAAGAGTTTGGAGTTGGGAAAGGCTTTGATTCTTACTCCAATACTTTTCGGATAAACCCAATAAGGGACTTGCGTAAAAATAAAGTACCAGTAAACCGAGTTTCGACTGCGCTCAACTCTCGATGGCTGAGGGTTGAGCGCAGTCGAAACCCGTCTAGTTGGGATACTATTAACCCGCAGATCCCTAATCTCTCTTTTGGTCTGAGGAAAGGTAAATTCAAACCCTTTGCCTTTCCCCTTTCCCCCAAAACCCAAAAAGTATTGATGCTTACTTCCCTTCCATTGTAGAGAAGGGATTGGGGGTTAGGTCTGTATTAAACTCAACTGCAAATCGCGTAGGCGTAGCCCGCCGCAGGCATCGCGCAAGTTAAGCATTAGTTAAATATATGTGGGCTGCTCACTTGAGCGAATCTAGTGGCTCACAAAAATTGTTTACGCCTTGTTTGAGGACATATATCAAAACTGGCGTTGCCAAAATCTTGGGAAATGTCGGCATTGCTTTTAGATGTTCCATCATCTTTTGAGGTGAAGTATTAAGCAAATCTTCCCGGTATTCTTGTTCGCAAATAACCACACGCCATTTTCTAGCCAAGGCATCTAACCACTCAGAATTTGCTCTTTCTGGTTGTTGTCCTGCTCTAATAGCTAGCGTCATCGCCGCATCTTCTAAATCTCCATCACAGTCTTCAATCAAATCCAGCGCTTCCATATCGCTAGGATCGTCAGCCAATTGAGAGCGAAACTGTGCAATTTCTTGAGATGTTACTTTAGTCATGAGTCTTTGACAAGGCTAGCGAGCGAACATTCAGTTATGCTACATCATTTCACAAAATTCCTGTTATGCGTTTTCGCGGCACTTTCAAAATTCAAAATCCCTGTGGGAAAGTTCAGTTAAGAATTAGACTGTGCCATATTTAATTTTCATCTAGAGAGCGCTCATGTTGCCCACCTCAAAAAGACTAATATTTAATTAAGTTATGCAATTTAACGTGAGTTCGACAAGTCTATTTGACCTCTCCCCCAGCCCCTCTCCGACACGGAGAGGGGAGTAAAAAGCTGAATTTTTCTTTGCTCCTCTCTTTCCGTTTCGGAGAGGGAGAGGTTCGTCGAACTCACGCCAATTTAAATCACTTTCAGATGATCGGTGGGAATTTTAGGCGTGTAGAGAGTTAAAATTCCGGTCTTTTTGACTAAAAAGCCTCATCTTTCAATGAGGCTTTCAGAATTTTTAATTAAGAGATGAAGTCAGCAGTACTAGCGTAGCGCTCTGAGGGTAACAGACCGTTGTAACTGAGCTAAAGCACGGTTGTAATCCAAAATTGCTGTGACTCGATTACCTTCAGCCCTTGTGAGGTCGTTTTCAGAGTTAATGACATCAGTTTGAGTTCCTACACCAGCTTGGAATCGCAAACGCGCTAAACGTAGAGCTTCTCTAGCTTGTTCTAAAGCGGTGTTAGAGGTTTGAACATTCTCCAAACTAGATTGCTGGGTAGAGTAGGCTTGTTCTACCTGAAAGCGAATTTGGTTGCGCTGTTCAGCAAATTGAGTTTCTGCGATCGCAATATTAACACTAGACTGAGCTGCTCTTGCTCTTGCCGCTCCCCCATCATATAAATTGATGGTTGCTCTAACTCCCAATGAATAACCATCAGTAACGCTGACACTATCATTGAACTGGTCTAGTAGGTTGTAACTACCTACTAAACTAACTTGAGGGCCCAGTTCTGCAAGAGCCTGTCTACGCTGTTGTTCGCTGATATTGCGTTGTGCCAACTGCTGTTGCAATTCTGGACGATTTTGATAAGCCAGCACAATACTTTGTTCTAGCGTTGGGTTCCAAAGACCAGCTAATTGTACAGGGTCGGCGGCACTGATATTTATTCCCTGCGGCAAACTTATCCGAGTTGCTAATTGACGACGGGAAATTGCCTGCTGGGATCTAGCATTAGTCAAATCTTGTTGGGCATTTGCTAAATTCACCTGCGATCGCAACACATCGAACCGCGTACCAACCCCAGCTCGCTCTAAAGCTTCCGCATCACGCAAACTAGCCTCGGAGTTTTGCACAGCCGACTGAGCAATACGTACTTGTTCATCCGCCTGTTGCAGATTGTAGTAGTCAGTGGCAACATTCAAACGGATTGTCTCAGACTGAGTTTCTACAGCCAATTCATTGAAACGTACCTGTTCTTCAGCCGCTCTGATGCTAGCTTGCACTCTCCCGGAAGTGTAGATGTTATATGACAGCTGTGCTTGACCGGAAAAAGATGTACCAGCTTCATCTGGCGATGAGATACCCGTCTGTTGTTCTTGGAGTTTCGACGAGAGCTGACTACTGGCAGACTGACTACGAGTAATATCAGCGCTAATTCCTAGAGTTGGCAATAAAGCAGCTTGTGCCTCACGTAGAACCGCTCGATTCCGTTCTAGCTCCAAAATAGACACCTGTAAATCCCGATTGTTACGCCGTGCTAGCTCCAGAGCTTGTGCCAAAGTAATCGGCTGATTTCCCTGAAGTCTCACTTCCTCCGGTTTTGTAGGAAACTGCAAGGGATTTGAGCTAGGAATCAAGTTATCGGGAACTTGCACCGGCCCTGATGGCACAGGAGTTGTGGTTCTCGGCACAGTGGAAGGTTGTACTGAATCTCCTGGTGCAGGAGTTACGGTTCCTGGTACAGTGGGAACCTGTGTCGAATTTGCCGGAATTGAGGTATTATTCTGAGCAATGCGGCCAATAGCATTTTGTTGTAAACAGCTGTTTGAAGCCAGTAGCAAAGCCGCTGAGGAATTAGTCTTGCTTTTCCCTGATTCCTGTGGGCATCTTGTTGCTGACAACAGTTTTGCTGATTCTCCACCTGTAGCTGAAGTTTGTAAAAATGTTTGCAACTCAGTAACAGCATTTTTCTTTTTAACCACTGGCTGCTGTGCAGAAGACAGGGGTAAAATTTTTCTTTGGACAGAAGAAGGTTTTGAAGTGTAGTTGGGAACTACTATGCTCTCTGATTTCTGCCCAGAAATGCTTGAGTTACTCTGTTTTTGGTTATTTTGAGCAGAACGGCTAACATCTAGCTGTTGGGAAGAATTAGAGGTAGGTGTCAAACTGACAAATCTACCTTCATCTTTCTTAAGTACTTGTTTTATTGGCACAACAGTATTTCCAGCCGTAAATACTGGAATACTGTTATTACTTAAAGGCTTCATACTAAGTTTGGTAAAACCAAAACCAGGTAGTAGGGTTGGAACACTAACATTTGCACCATGCGGCAATTGCGTATTCATCATATCCACAACCGAGCTTTGACCATAAGTAGAAGTCAAAACACTAGGAGAAGAAGCCAGCTGTACCCCAGTTAGTTTTACAGTACCAGCCCAAGCAGGCTGAGTTGTTAAAACCGCTGCCGTGACACCAGGCAAGAAGCTATAGAATAATTGCTGTCCTTTCACCGCATCCCTCACACGAAAATCAATCTAGCGGCAGAAAACCTTTCTTCACCACAGAATATAGCACGATACTAAATTTAGGAAAGAATATACTACGATACTAAATTTAGGGTTCGGAACTCTGTTTGTCTTCAAAACGTCTAACAATGCGAGAAAGTTCCGCCTTTTCATCGATACTAACGCGAGTAGGAGCACCGCTGATAATCCGTTCGTAGTTTCTGAAAGAATCTTTAATATCGGGCCCGTCAGCAGTGATATTATACTCGCGAATGCCCTTATCATGCCAAGATCCGCGCATTTTAAATACGTTAATTGCCCGCGACATTTCTCCACGAATTTCTACGTACTGTAACATTAGAATTGTATCGGTAATCGTAGATATATGAGAGTCAGTAATCGAATGCGCTCCTAAAAATTGGTCAGTTGTGTTGGTAAAGAAACCAGTAATTTCTTCTTGTTTAGCATAACCCGTTACACCAATTACAAACTGCCTAAATGCATTATTGCTCACTCCTCTAGCTAATGCTGATAATGAATCAATAGCAATCCGAGCTGGTTTAAAGACAGCAATTTCTGATTTAATAATTTGTAAATGGTCTTCTAAACCAGTTGATTCAGGATAGGTACAAATTATTTTTAGTAAACCTTGCTCTTCTAATTCTTCAAAATCAATTCCCCAAGAAGAAGCATTACGAGATAGTTGGGCGCGTGATTCTTCGTAAGCAAATAATATTGCCTGTTCTCCATTCAGGCAGCCATCTTGAATAAACTTACTTACTAACAAGGTTTTACCAGTACCTGTGGCTCCTGTTGCCAAAATAATAGAATCTTTAAAGAAACCACCACCGCACATTTCATCTAAGGTTTTAACACCAGAAGATACCCTGATATTAGATGAACGCTGAGTTAAACGCATTGCTCCTAGAGGGAAAATGTTAACTCCTTCATTAGTAATTGTGAAGGGATACTCGCCTTTCATGTGAGTTGTGCCACGCAATTTGAGAATTTCAACTGTGCGACGGCGGCGTTCTCCTTCTAAAACGTTGCGAACAATTACTACATTATCAGAAACAAATTCTTCCACTCCAAAAGAAGCAACGGGGCCATATTCTTCACTGCGTTCAGTGGTAATTACAGTGGTGACACTCAGTATTTTGAGACGTGCTACCAAGCGAAAAATCTCGCGTCGTACTACTCCCATCGCTTCATACTGCTGAAATACTGCTGTCATTGAGTCAATTGAAACTCGTTTAGCTTTGTATTTGCGAATGGCATATTGCAAGCGTTCAATGAGTGCAGAAAGATCAAAATTACCAACGATATCTTGACCTTCTGGATCGGGAGATGCATCAAGAATAAATAACTTGCCTTCTTCGATTAGGCGGGGTAAATTCCAACCAAAAACATGGGCGTTTTTAATAATATCACTGGGTGATTCTTCAAAAGTAACAAATACACCTGCTTCATCGAAATAGGTAATACCGTTATACAGAAACTGAAGAGATAATAAAGTTTTACCTGTACCTGAAGTACCACTGACCAAGGTAGTTCTACCAATTGGTAAACCACCATGACTAATATCGTCAAACCCTTCAATCATCGTGCGAATTTTTTCTACACCCCCATTTTTTGGTGTCTTCTTGGGTTCTACTTGCTCGTTTTGACTCATTGCTTGATAATAAAAGGGTATTAAAAACTGTTGTTTTATTAGTAAAATTTGTACTCAATTTTTCCAGACTAATTATAAACTAAATGTTAAGCAAGTAGGGTGTGTTAGGTAACAATCTGACAAAAAAATAGCAAAAATAAATATTTTGCTATAATGCTCTAGGATAAAGGGTAGTAAAGCTATCTGAACTAGAGCAATATAATGGCTACCCTACATAGTTAAAATTTACTTTATAAACGCGATCTTGTATCATTAATTATTTTACTCTTCAAAATCTGCTTCACTCAGTTCTTCATAAAGCAAATCTAGTCCAATCAATACTCTTTCTCGATCTGAGAGATCGCCAATAATTTTGCGAACGGGTGGAGGCAAAATTTTGGATAATGTTGGCGTTGCCAATATTTTATCTTCTTCTGCTAGTTGTGGGCTTTTTAATACATCGATCACTTTTAAAGCATAAACACCTTCAAACTCCTGTTCTAAAATATTTTTGAGTGTTTTCAATGCCCGAACTGAATTAGGGGTATTCCCGGCTACGTAAAGCTTGAGAACGTAGGTTTTTTTGGCTTTAATCATATATTTACAGGCTAGTTACGATAGTAGAAAGACAAGATGTGTTCGCACGTTGGTAATAACTAACAGTGTTAGCTTGTTCTAAGTTAATTATTAATAAATAAACTTATTTTATTTAGGAATCGAACTCCTATAGACTTCACACAAGTGAGCCAATATATCTATCAACGTCAGGCGGTAATCAAGTAAGGTTTCATTGCTTCTTCCTTCTAATTTTAGCTGGATAGAAAATTCTTCAATTACCTCCATGTGAATTTCGATGATTTGGGGCACAGGAATATTAGCATAAAATATAGTATTGATAAATTTATCAATTTTTTCTTTGAGTGTTTTGTCTGTGGTAAAATAATTTAAAAGTATTAGACTGTAATCTGATTTAAGCTGTCTTAATAATCTTTGCCTTTCGGCTGGATTCATCTCGTTAAAATGCTGTTGGCTTTTTTGCATCTGGCTGGCAAATACATAGACGTACTTGCTAGTGTATGCCTTACTTAGGTTTTGTTGCGGCCAATTTGGTAAATAGTTGATTGTTGCAGAGGTCGTTGCAGTAACAGGTAAATAGCAAAATTGGGCGATAATCCCATCAATAAATTTCCATACCCAAGCAATCCAATCTTTTTGCTTGACTAAGTAAACTAGATTATTTAAACATTTGTTAATATCAGGTCGCAGAATCAATATTGGTAATAACATTTACTCTTTAATCTATCTCCTTGATCGCCTTGACCAAGAAACGTGGGCTGATAAGTTTGGCTAACGCTTCTAGGGAAATACTTCTTGATGTGCAGTAAACTGGCGACTTTACCCCAAAATAATGCTCTGTGTTCACAAATACTGCAAGAAGGCAATTCTTGCTGGAGGGGGAAAGTAAGAAAGCTTATGCACTAAACTTAAACTTTTTAGCTTTTTTCAACTGGATATTTATTTATGCCTGCTTGTGCTAGCAACTCAAAAGCTTAATTCAGCGACTAAGTGTTAAGACTTAGTAAATTTTTGATGATGAGGTATTTGTCGCCATAAACAGACACACTACCTAATTTATTGTTTGCTTATCTGTATTTATGTATATAAATAGATATATTTTTTAATTTTTCTCCTTGATAAGATACTTAAACGAACTTAAAGGATTGTCCGATTCTAAATCATTATAATTCCTCAAGGTTCTAAAGCGAATCTTTGGGGCCATAATTGTTGTAGCCGTCACTATCGATCGGGAGTTTAAATACCAGTAAGACGCTGGGGAGGCTAGTTGCTATAAATCAGAAACGTCGCCTCTTGGAAAAATGCACTCGTCCACAAGCAAGTGTCCGTGAGGGGAAATCCCGTTGTTTTATTTAATGACGTTGAAATAACCAGAGTTGCTTATATGAGTCTTCTTAGAGGATATGGCTTCAGGCGAAAAGACCATCAACAGTTGGCAGATGGAGATGCCGGAGGTTCCCACAGGAAGAATGACCCCCAAAGCCCTATGTTAATGCTAGATTACCCGCTTTCTGACTTTCAGGCAACCGTAGCTAGCTGCCTCCAAACATCTTCTTTGGCAGTAGTGCTGGAGATTTTTGAGCAAGAGCAGTGCGATCGCTTGGTAGTAGTGAATCAGCAGCAATGCCCCGTTGGATTGCTGTATTCTGCCCGTTTAATCCAAAAATTATTAGCACATAGTGACAATAAAAATCTAAATTTACATCAACCACTCTCTACATGGGGTCAAGGTCTCATTGAGCCAATACAGACAATATCAGCTTCTGAGCGTGTAGAGCAATTAACCTTGCACTTGGGTTATCCACAAGCCGAAAAACACCAGAACTTAGATTGGGCGCTGATTGACTCTGATGGTCGATATTTGGGTCTGCTGGATAGTTCCCGCCTGTTGCGATCGCTGGCTAAGGAACGCATGGTTGGTTTACAAAGCTCAGGCATCCAGAGGTCGCGCCATGAGCATGATGCTGATGTACAGCCGCCAAATAAAGCAAAATCATTGGGACACCAGCCACTGATACTGTTACTGGAAAGATTGCCTTGGCCTTTAATGTTGCAAACGTCTACTGGCGAAGTGTTAGCCCGAAATCCCGCCTGGTGGCAACAATTAGGAGCCTTAAAAGATCCAGAAGGAGTTAGGCGACAAGTGGAAGCAATACTTGTCCCTAAGCCCTCCGAAAAATCTGAATATGTCACCCAACGAGCAATCAAGGTTCATCCCAATGGCAGGGAGAATGAATATGGTGGTGAAGAGGAACTGACTCAGCAAGAAGCATCACCAGATGCTGTATACAGTCGCTGCTATTTGGATAGTCAAGTGGGTACTTGTACCTGTGTTGTGGAAGTGCAAAATGGTCAGGAGCGAATCTGGCAGTTTGCCAAAATTCCTTTAGATAGTCCTGAGTTTAAAGTCATGAGTGCTGAGTCAGAGGTTTTACTCAGCAATGATTTGTGGTTAGTTTTAGCTACTGATGTAACTGAACAGCAGCAGCTTTGCAAAGAGTTAGCTGCAAAAAATGCCGATTTAATTCAACTAAATCGGTTGAAGGACGAGTTTTTAGCTTGTATTAGTCATGAACTCAAAACTCCCCTAACTGCCGTTTTAGGATTATCGCGTTTGCTGGTGGATCAGCAGTTGGGAGAACTTAACGAGCGTCAAGCCCGTTATGCGGGACTAATCCATCAAAGTGGCCGCCACCTGATGAGTGTGGTTAATGACATTTTAGATTTGACCCGAATGGAAACGGGGCAAATGGATTTGACGCTGACACCAGTGAAAATTAGTGCTGTGTGCGATCGCGCCCTGTCGGAAGCCAAAGCCATCCACACTCAAACTACTAAAACAACATCCCAAACTCAAGAAAGTGCCCGTTCATCTGCTCCCCAATTCTGCCTTTCCATTGAACTAGGTTTAGATGAAATGGTGGCAGATGAGTTGCGCTTGCGCCAGATGCTAGTACACCTACTTTCCAACGCCTTTAAATTCACTGAAATATCCGGCGAAATTGGGCTGCGGGTAAGTCGTTGGGAAGGATGGATTGCCTTTACAATTTGGGATACAGGTATTGGCATTCCAGAACACCAGCAACACCTGATTTTTCAAAAATTCCAACAACTAGAAAATCCTCTCACCCGCCAATTTGAAGGCACTGGTTTGGGGCTAGTATTAACTCGGGCCCTAGCTCGGCTCCACGGAGGAGATGTCAGCTTCTTGTCTCGTGAAGGAAAAGGTAGCCAGTTTACACTACTTCTGCCGCCCAGTCCCCCGAAAACAGGCTTTTCAGAGCCAGATATGGTAATCAGAGCAGACGAGAAGACACGACACCAACAGACACGGGAAAACACCGCAGCCACTCGTCAGCAGATCGTTACGCCTACACAGCATCATCCCGCGAGTTCCCAACGGTTGGTCTTAGTAGTCGAGGCTGTAGCCAGATATATTGAAGACTTGACCGAAAAACTCAAATCTTTAGGATATCGGGTAGTAATTGCGCGATCGGGGACAGAAGCAGTCGAAAAAGCTCGGCGCTTGCAACCAATAGCGATATTTTTGAATCCGTTGCTACCCCTGCTCTCAGGCTGGGATGTGTTGACTTTACTAAAATCTGACACTGCAACCCGTCATATATCTGTAATAGTTACCGCAACGGGGGCCGAAAAGGACAAAGCATTTGCTAACCGAGCCGATGGTTTCTTAAGTTTGCCAGTGGAGCATCAGGTATTGGCACCAGTTCTCGAAAAATTATGTGCTGCCCAAGTAGCTCCGCAGGTAGGGTTGGAAAATAGCGCCATTATCCCACCTAAAACCCCACTACGAATTCTCAGGTTGGTGAATCCCCAGTTGGAATCGGTTAATCCTCACCCTTCACTTCGAGAACATCGGGTGATTGAAGTAGATGATTTAGATCAAGCAGAACTTTTGGCACGGGTATGGCAATTTGATGTCATTTTACTAGATGTCGAAAGTACCACCGCCCAAATTTATCTGCAACAACTAATCCAGCACCCACGTTTGGCGGCTCTACCATTGGTTACTTGCGATGTTGCAACTACCTTAGTGGCTTCTAAAGTACCAGGGTTATCTGTATATCCTTACTTAACACCATTTACCAAAGACAACGGTAGTCGCATCGAAAAAACAGATGCCTTACTATCAGTACTACAAATTGCTTCTGGTATTTGCTGCCCTCCTAACATCTTGGTTGTGGATTTGACAATGCTGCGTGATTTTCCACAGGTAAGACGTAAGCCAGCTAAGGGTTATCGGACAGCAAAAAATTGCTCAATTAGTAGTGAAACTGCTGAAAGGGGGTCTGAGTGGTTCCAAGCTTTAATTCAGTATTTACAAACAGCAGGCTTCAAAGCGGCGATGAGTCCTTGTTGGGCAGAAGTATTACAACAAATTCGCCACCAAAGCGTTGATTTACTACTAATTTGTTTAGGAGAATCCGCTATCCACAAAGATGTGCTAAAAGCCCTGAAAACATTGGGAGATTCACCAGATAAATTACCACCAATTTTGGTACTAAATCAGCGATTAAATCGCCCAGACACCAGTTCTTCGGTTGGGGTAGCTTATAAGGAAATTGACAAGCAGAAGAAGAATAGCTTGGAATCGATAGAGACTGTGGTTGGTGCGATCGCTACCCAAATATTACCGCGATCAATATCAATGGAAGACCTATTAGACCAGATCAATCAAGCCTTAGCAGTCAATGGTTACAATGGCAAATGTTAATTGGGTCATTGGTCATTAGTCATTAGTCATTAGTCATTGGTTATTCGCAAAGGACAAAGGACAAATGACTAATGACAATTTAAGATATGTTTATTTTTTCATTTTTCTTTTTCTTAAAAGGAACCCGAACTAGGTTATAAGCACCTTTGGTAGATAAACTTTTGTAATCATCTGGCTGTAATTCCATTTGTAAAAACTTTTTCTGTTCAGCCAACAGCAACAGTGAAGGAGGTTGTAATCCCTTAGCAGCCTGGTTTTTAATATGCTCTATAGCCTCTTGAGGAAGTCCTAAATAATTTACATGAATGTGGCTGTAAAATACCACACTGGGCTTTTTGAAGCCAAGCATGATCAATTCTTCATTTGGTTGTTTTGCTTCTAGAATGACCGCAGATAATTCCCTTAAGGGTAATTGACGTTCTCGATCAATAAAAAACGAAGCAGGCGTTAAGACAAAAATTATAAACGCCACCAGCCCTAGTAAATTAATTCCAATAATGTAGTTCCATCGGCGGCTCAGTAAGAAACCAGCAACTAAAATTGCACAAATCAACCACATTACGCCAGCTATTACTGGTAAACCAGATTTTTGAATTAGTTCGTGAAAGTTACTGATAGCTGGGTCAGTACCTAATATATGGGTTATGTTAAACAGTGCTGTTGCTAGAACTGATAAAAACATTACATTCAACCAACCACTCACTCGGAGAAAAGTAGGGGAAAGGGGAGGAGTGGGGGAGGAAGAAACACGAGATGTTTGTCTGTCTTCTGTATCCTGGAAAAAGTCGCTCCATAAAAGCGTCACTAGGATCGCTGCTGCTGGCATTAAAGGCAAGACATAACTAGGCAGTTTGGTGACAGCAATGCAGAAAAAGCCAAAGATGCTAGCAAACCAAATCCAGGCGAATAAACCAAACTGCTGAAAACGTTCAAGGGATCGCCAGTGCGATCGCTGCCAAAACTTTAGTCTGATTATAGAAATAGGTAAATACACGGAGTATGGCGCAAAACCCAGCAACACTACTATAAAGTAAAAATACCAAGGTGCTGAGTGACCATTAACTACTTCTGTAAAGCGTTCCAGGTTGTGATAACCAAAAAAGGCATTAATATAATTCCAGCCATTGCGCCAAATTACTAAAGCATACCAGGGCACTGACAAACCTAGAATTATCAGTATACCCACGAAGAGGCGCATTTCCCGCAATACCTCTCTAAACCTTCCCACGTAAAGCAAAAATGCACCAACAATTAGCCCTGGTAAAACAATTCCCACTGGCCCTTTAGTCAAAATTGCGCCAGCAATTAGCACATAACAAGCCAAGTACCACTTATTAGGGAATAGGGCATGGGGCATTGGGGATTGTGCATTGGTTATTAATTCTGCTCCCCCTGCTTCCCCTGCTCCCCTGCTCCCCTGCTCCCTGCTCCCTTCCTTCCCCGCGTAACCTAAAAAGAAACACAACAAAGCTGATGCCATACATCCGGTGAGCAGCATATCTGAGACACCCGTTCTTGCCCAAATAATAGTTTCGGGATTGAGTGCCATGAGCGCTGCTGCGATAAAAGATGTTAAGTAGCGGCGAGTAGGACGTGAAACTTGCTCTAATTCATCTTGTTTAGCGAAATACCACTGTACGGTGTAAAAAGCTAAACAAATTAAGCCAAATGCTGCGATCGCAGAAGGAAGACGTACTGCCCACTCATTTACCCCAAGAATGTAATATGCGATCGCCTGACACCAGTAAATTAAAGCAGGTTTATCGAAACGAGTTTCACCATTGAAAAATGGGGTTATCCAATCACCTGTGACAAACATCTGGCGGGAAGCTTCGGCAAAAAGTGGCTCTGTCTCATCAATCAAGCCAATATTGCCCAAATTCCACCCAAAAGCTATCCAGCCAACCACCATTAACCACAAAACCGACACCGTGGCACTAAGGGCTGGATTCTTTGCTATTTTGTTGAACCACTGATCAACAGTGTGCTTAACACTCAATTTCATGCTCATTAGTCAATAGTCAACAATCACTACTCAATAGTCGTTGATTATCTATCTTTTGTTCTTCCAAGGCTCAAATTCAAATTTTTTTTATTTAACGCTTAACACTTAACACTCTACACTTCTTCGGCTTGGAACAATACCAGTTGCTCGAAGCTGCTAGAAAAACCCAAGAGGTTAACAAATTATCACCGTGGAGCTTGCTCCTAAGTCCTATTTCAGAATTTATTAATTGACAAATTAGACAATAAATGCACTACTGAAAGCAGGATAAAAATAAGCGTAGCTCAACCTGGGCTACGCTTACTCTAGTCGGCAGTGACTTGAAAGACGGATAATTTACGTAATTAGGATTACGCATCAAGTACAAAACCCCGCTTTCAAGAGCAGGGGTTATCTTAACTAGTAACTTCTCAAACATCCTCTAAGCGATCGCTCACCCATAACTTGTATATTTGACTTTTTAAATCTGGCAAACTCATAATTTTTACTTTTACGTATCAGAGGATTTCAGAAATTGCAAATTCATCATTGATTGCAGCAATTTCTGTTGAAATCTTTAGCTCATCAACCATTAATTGCAGTTTTTCTTCCTGATTTGTGACATCAGCAAATTTATCTTTTGTATATTCACTTTCTCTGATTTGTCTAGCAATGCTTTCTAGTAGCCAAAGTTGTTCTTCTACAGACAAGGCACGGATTGAGCGCTCAATTTCTAGTAAATTCAGTGATATCATTTTGCTTCTGATTCCAAGCGGGGCGTATTTTTCAAAGATATTATTATATGTCAGTCTATCTGGTTAACCTATAGCATCGCAAATTCTCCATCATTTTTCCCAAGCTTATCTTTTCACAAATCAAATGAGATTGCTATAAATAACTAGAAGCCAATTTTATGACTTTTTAATTAGGTATTACTGCTGAAGCAAAATGTACGCTAAACTGACTACATGAATTACGAAACAGCTCGGAAACTCCTCATAGATCAGACAATCACAACCGAGGAAAACCCAGATGCGCTGTTAATGCGTATGAAACAGGGGAAACCGCCGGTACCCGGTCAGATCACTTCAATTTTGTTGGCATTGAAAGTGGTGTTTGAAGCCCTTAAAGATGCAAAGACCCTAGACCGAGAACTGGCTTTAGCTCTTTATCAGTTAAGCATTAAGGCACAACAGCTATTTGCCGCAGGGCGTAAAGCTGGCATAGATTGGCCACCACTACTAAAGGAAGATTTGCTACGAATTTCCTTAGCATCTGAAAGTATCTTTTCAGGTATATGGCAAACCCTAGCTCCCATCAGCCTAGGGAAACTATAGAACACCATTTCAGTAACTTGTATGTGGAAAATCAGGGGCAGAGGAAGATGAGGGAGTGAGGAAGAATAATTAATGCCCCATACCCAATGCCCAATGCCCATTACCGAATTTGCAGTTCACCTTCTAACTTGTCTAAGTCAGTTTTGAGCAAAACCGTCATTTGCCCGGTAAAAGCTTTGCCACTCTTGGGTTGAGCAATTTCCACCCAATATACATAGCGATCGCCTACTCGTAATTCTCCCTTTAAAGCTTCCCGAATGGGAGTTTTGGCTAGACGCGCTGAGTTAACTACCTTCTGGTTGGGATACTGGTAAACTACCTGGGCGCGATCGTAGTCTTGATAAATCTCCAAGCCATAAATCACCCGCAAGGATTCCTGGAGACGCGCAAATGTCATGCCGTTAATGGCATCATACATAGAAATGCGCTCACTACGAATTGTGCCACGGTCTTTAGAAAATTGCACCCTACCAGGGGGCAATACCGACGCTTGAAAAGTGAATCGTTGAGCAGCAGTATCAGTCTTTTGCACAAACAATAACTCCCCACTTCTGGGGCGGAGTGTAGGATGTGCTTTAATCCAAGTGCCTACTTCCTCTGTACTTTGCCCTGGTAAAGCATTGACTTGGGAATCAAAAAGCGTTCCCACGCACAGCCAAGGTACTAGAGAAAAAGGCAAAATCAAACAGTTAAGCAGAGATTTTTTCAGCATTTTTCTATTCACGACTTTCATGGAAATTTCTCTATTAGGGAGTAACCATAGTCTTCCCGTTTTTCAGCAAGATTATTTCAATGGGTCGCAGCGATCGCCCAGCAAAGCCAAATCTTTTCTGTTGGCGCTAGCGAGTCATCAAGTATAACGAGTGTTATCAGCGTCGGAGTCTCCGCCATAGCGCTATGAAGGTGCTGGAAGGAACCCCGCTTACTAAAGAAAGTGTGGTTCTATTCAGTAGAAGATCAAGCTTGGAATTATCTGTAGAAAATCTTGTCTTTTAATGTTTGAGCTATTGATTTTTTGGGAACCATACACAAAGCAATTTAGGATGCTGGTAATAGTAAATGTATAAGGCTATCTACCCAGAAAGTGGCATTTTAATACCCAAACATATCAAGCTATGAAAACAAAAATAATTACACGTTCAGCAGCTAGAAAAGGCTAATATCAGTAAATAGAAAAGAGAGCGATCGCCAATATTTTGGTAAATTGAAATACATTTTTTGCTGAAATATATGTAAAACCGCGTCCTATTTGGGGCAATAAGACACGGTTTCATAAAAGTATTTAGTTATAATATTACAAAAATCAAAGTAAGATTTGATTTATACCAAACTAATCCATTTACTGAGATTTATTTCCTGGTTGATTAACTTTCTCTGTTGTAGGAGAGATTTGGCGCTCGTAACTTGTCTTTTCTTGAGTTAGGGCGATCGCACTAAAGAAAATGGCACTTCCTACAGCCAAGGCTACCATCGGACGCTTGAGCAAAACAAAATCTCTGATAATCCTAGCTAAAGGTCGGCTTTGACGACGTAGCGACGAAGCAATCATCAGTTGTCTCCAAGTAAATGGATCGCGGACATAATGACCGCTTTGGCAAACTACTAGCCTTTCCTGGCAATAGGGACAGCAAAACAAGCCCATGCGCGTTTTAACTGGTTTGGGAGTGGCATTTCTTTGGCAAATTGGGCAAGTAACATAATGATTATCAAAGGTGTGTATATTCATTTACCTCGTCCGCCTAGTCCATTTACTCGCTCTATAAGAATAGCTATATTGAATCGATCAATACTTAGCAGACTTCCAAGTATGGTCTGACAACAGCCATAAATCATACATACATTGTATTACTACCAAGGATGGCTCAATGGTCGCAACACGAGTATAGCTAGATTTAGGCAAGGATGACTCCTAGTTAATGTTTGCAGGTGTACCCACCCAGACCACAAAAACTTTGTTGTCTCTAGAAAAAATAGTGTTGGCGCTCACTCGCACCCCACCAGGGATCTTTGCCCCTCAAATAACAATTGTCTCCCATTTAACCATTCTCCCCACAAAAATTTTGCACAATGACATTTTTTGCTAAAGCTTTGTAAATTAAGCAAATAAAGTCTACTTGTCTGGTTGCTAAATAATGGCTCACAATGAGAAGTAACAGATAAAAATTTAAATTTTTTCTTACATTTACCCCGCCTCTCAATGACTCTCCTGCCTCCCACTCAACTGAGGAAGGTAACGGAACAACCTGCATTTCCTACACCTTCTGCTCATTTAGCTCACCTAATTAATCGTTTTCAACCATCCCCAGAAACAGTTGTCCTGTTTTTAGCCATGCTCATTGGCGGTGGTACGGGTATGGGTGTAGTCACCTTTCACTATTTAATCCAGTTGATTCACCAGTTGATGCTGGAAAATTTAATGGGTCAAATCGGTGTCTGGGGTGCTTGGACTTTAGCCTGCGTTCCCACCCTTGGCGGGTTAATCGTTGGCTTGATGCGCTGGCGCACTCAAGACTTTGGCCCTGGACTTTCATCTCTCATCGCTGCCTCTCAGGGGACAGAGATTAAGCGACCACTACGACCAGTTACGAAAATGCTGGCCGCATCTGTTTCTTTGGGGAGCGGTGCTTCTTTGGGGCCAGAGGGGCCGAGTGTAGAAATTGGCGCAAATTTTGGGATGTTGTTCTCTGTAATCCTCAATGTATCTCAAGAGCGACAACGTTTGTTGTTGGGTGCTGGCGCGGCTGCTGGACTGGCGGCGGGATTTAATGCTCCCATTGCTGGAGTATTTTTTGCCTTGGAAGTGGTGATGGGAGCGACATCTTTCGCTACTTCTGCGGTGAGCGTGGTGCTATTAGCGGCGGTGGTAGCAGCATTAATTGCCCAAATTGGTTTGGGGACACAACCTGCTTTTGATTTACCTGCTTACCAAGTTCGCAGTCCTTTGGAATTACCCCTTTATCTTGGTTTGGGTTTAGGGGCCAGCCTTGTTTCTCTGGCTTATACTCAATTAATTCGTTTAGCAAAAGCCTGCTTTGCCGGAAAGGTTCGAGGTTTTGCCTTTTTGGGACGAATTCCTGAGCCAATTCATCCAATTATTGGCGGTGTGATAATTGGCGCAGTTGCTTTGCATTTCCCACAAATTTTGGGTGTGGGTTATGAAACTGTAGAAGCAATGCTTCAAGATGTGGAGTTTCCACTCTCCCTGTTGGTGGTGCTGTTAGTGGTGAAACTACTGATGACTGCAATTAGTGCGGGTAGTGGTTTCATTGGCGGTTTGTTTGCACCAGCCATGTTTTTAGGTGCTTCTTTTGGTTCAGCGTATGCCAAACTTTTAGCTGTGGCATTCCCGACTATTTGCGATCAAATGGCGGCTCCCCCTGCTTACGCAATGGTAGGAATGGCAGCAGTACTAGCTGCTAGTGTCAGAGCGCCGTTAACGGCTATTTTAATGCTGTTTGAATTAACCCGTGACTATCGCATTGTTTTACCGTTGATGGCAGCTGTGGGTTTGAGTGTTTGGCTAGTAGAAAGGATTAAACCAACTTTTAACTCTAACTCTAATCTACAACAAATTGGTCTTTCGGAATTGAAAGATGAACAAGCGGAAATTGTGCAGAAAATTTTGGTAGAAGATGCTATGCACCCCTATCCAAAAAAATTACCTGCAACCCTTGGAGTTTTAGATGCAGCTGTAGAAATGATCCGCGATCGCACCCGGAGTGCTTTAGTAATTGATGCAGCCGAGCAATTAGTTGGTATACTCTCTCTAGAAGATATTAACCGTGCCCTTGCTCTTTGGCAAAGTTACCCGAATTCACTAACTGAAATTCCAGATAATTTATCCAGTCAAACTCTCATAGATATTTGTACTACTGAAATTCTCTATGCATGGCAAGATGAACTATTATCTGAAGCTTTAGATCGTATGAGTCTTCGAGGTTTACATCAATTACCAGTGGTAGCACGAGACAAACCCGATCGCATTTTGGGTTTACTAGAAAAAGAGCAAATTGCCTTAACCTGCAATTTAGCAGTTACGCGCAAGGCACTTCGCCACTATTTACCAGTCTTACCCACTACAGATATAGTTATTAGTCATTAGTGATCGGTCATTGGTCATTAGTCATTGGTTTTCACAAAGGACAAATGACAATTGACTAATGACCATTTATTAAGCTGTGGCTTCTATGGCTTCATCACCTTCCCGATCTTCTGGATCTACCTGTCTCAGACGAATGTGTTTTTTGCCTAAAGTGATGATAAATTCATCTCCTGGTTTCAGATTCATCTGTTTTGTATAAGCTGAACCTATAAGTAAGTTACCATTCGATTGCACACTAATTCTATAGCTAGCACTACGTCCACCACGCCCATTAGCACTTGGTGTACTGTCCAACTGAATTCCTTCAGCATCAATTAGGGCATTTAAGAACTTCATCATATTGACGCGCTCTATACCATTTTTAGTAACGGTATAGTAGCCGCACTTCTTGGCTTTGTCTTCTTTGCTCTCGCTCTCTAGCTCTTTGACTTTTTTGAGCAGTTCTTCACCGAGTAAGGGTTCAATTTTTTTCTGTTTAGGCATCAACTTAGATCAGAAATGGATGTTTGAAGTGTTGGAATCGATTTTATTTTAGCTGAGGTTGAGCTAATAGGAACATAATCCTTTAGTTTTTATCTCAACCTAGCCAAGTATATTACACTCAGATGCACAATTGTTATGCCATTAACAATATTGTCAAGACAATCTATTTTAGAGAATGCTGGCAATGCTGATCGCTATATATATAGTTTGTAAATCACTGCTAAACTATACTTGTTTAAGTTTTCTAAACTAACGCTCAAAAGGTTGTTTATTTGCTGAGGATGATAATTGAGTTACAGAATGATAAGTAAAACTGATCCTTAGTTATTGGTCGTTGGTTATTGGTTATTTACAAAGGACAAATGACAAAGGATAAATAACAAAGCTTGCCAAAATGAAATTAACTACCAGAGGACACTATAGTGTAAAGGCGTTGCTAGATTTGAGTTTACAGCCAAAATATGGGCCTGTATCTGTAAGAGCGATCGCTAAACGTCAAGATATCCCTGCTCCTTATCTCGAAAAACTACTAATAGAAATGCGTCGTGCATCAATAGTTAAATCAATTCGTGGCAGCATCGGCGGATACCAATTGGCAAGAGAGCCTGCACAAATATCTATAGGACAAATTTTAGAAGCAGTTGGCGAGACTAGCCATTTACCTCATCACACCCCAGCACCTACACAAGCTGAAGATTGGGTAACATTTAGCCTTTGGCAAAGACTCAACCAAAAGCTCAAAGAAGCTTTGTACAGTATTACTCTGGCAGACCTTTATTACGATGCTCGTAGCTGGCAAGCTTCACTTGGGGAAGAAGCTAGTTTTGTGGTTTAGTCAAGAGCGGAGCCAGAGACGCTCCGCCTCCGGTCAATAGTTTAAATATTGACTAGGAATTTTAGATTTTTTGGTTGATACCCCACCCGGTAATTAGTCCCACAACGCTTTCGTGAGGGGAACAAATCGAAAATTCTCAATTTCAAATCCGACGCTTCTATGGATGCTCATTCCTCTCTACAAGATGCTGCGCGTAGCTTCCTTCCCCGCAGGAGTACGCTACCGCTAACGCTGCACCATCAGAGCCAAGTACTTGGATTTTGTACGGCTACGTTAACGTGGTCGGGGTCAATCTAAAATCCAAGTTGCTCTGGAAGCGCACCAAAGGTGCGACCCAAAATCCAAAATCCAAAATTGATTGACCCTTGACTCATGACTTATGACTGATAGCATCTATATCTTAATAATTGCTGCATTTTTAGATTACTTAATTGGCGATCCTTGGGATTGGCCTCATCCAGTACAAATTATGGGGTGGGTAATTTCTCGCCTAAGCAAATTTTTTCTCCAATTGTGTAAAAATCCTCTTACACAACGCCTAGCTGGAATTGTACTAGGGATTATTTTAATAATTGGTAGCGGTCTTGTTGGTTTTTTGATTATTCAAAGTGCCAGATGGGTTCATCCGTGGTTGGGAATTGCAATTGATTCCATTCTTTTAGCTAGTTGTTTTGCTGGTAGAAGTTTGCGAACCGCAGCAGTGGCTGTTTTACAACCTTTAACAGCAGGAGATTTGGAGAAAGCTCGAAAGATTTTAAGTAATTACGTTGGTCGAGATACCCAAAACCTCTCACAAGCAGAAATTTTGCGAGCCGTTTTAGAAACGGTTGCAGAAAATGCTACAGATGGAGTCATGGCTCCGCTTTTTTATGCAATTGTTGGTGTCTTTGTGCCAATTGTGGGGCCAACTCCCTTAGCTTTAGCATACAAAGCCAGCAGTACCCTTGATTCAATGGTGGGATACCGAGAAGCACCCTATACTTATTTGGGATGGTTTTGTGCGCGGTTAGAAGATTATTTAACTTGGCTACCTTGTCGGTTAACAGTCGTGACTCTGGCGCTGTTATCGGGTAAACCAATGCAGGTTTGGCGAATTTGTCGTCGGGATGCAATTAACGATCCTAGTCCCAATTCTGGCTGGAGTGAGTGTGTCTATGCTGCTTTTTTGGGTGTGCAGATGGGAGGTACAAATTGGTATCGTGGGGTAGCTAAGTACAAACCACTGCTAGGAGATGCTATTTATCCCATTACTGCAACGTCTATTCAAAATGCTTTGCAGTTAACTCGATATTGTTTTTTGCTATGGTTAGGCATAGCGATCGCAATATTCTTAATACTCCCAAACAAGTAAATTTAGGAGTTAAGAATAAAAGCTTCTAACTTTTAACTCATCATTCCTAACTTATTATTCCCTATGTCTGCCAAAGTCGTTGAAATTCTCTCATCCGAAGAAATCCGTCGTACCTTAACTCGCCTCGCCTCTCAAATTGTGGAAAGGACACGTGATTTGTCTCAACTGGTGCTTCTTGGTATTTATACCAGGGGTGCGTTATTAGCCGAATTGTTGGCGCGTCAGATTGAGACGCTGGAAGGTGTAGCTGTGTCAGTTGGCGCTTTGGATATTACATTTTATCGAGATGACCTCGACAAGATTGGATTGCGGACTCCAACGAAAAGTGAAATTCCTTTTGACCTTACGGGGAAAACGGTTGTACTCGTGGATGATGTGATTTTTAAAGGACGGACAATTCGCGCTGCTTTGAATGCAGTCAACGATTACGGTAGACCAGAGGTGATTCGTTTAGCCGTGTTAGTAGACAGGGGCCATCGAGAATTACCAATCCACCCAGATTTTATTGGAAAGAAGTTACCTACTGCTAAAGAGGAAGTTGTTAAAGTTTACTTACAAAATTACGATGGACGAGATGCAGTAGAGTTGATTAGTCATTAGTCATTAGTCATTTGTCATTTGTCATTTGTCATTTGTCTTGGGTATTGTAAAACTCTTCTCTAGTCCCCATTCCCCATTCCTTAACGCAAAACTGGACTGCCATGATGATGAACTAAATACCACTTTCCACTAAGAAAGTGAAATATATTTGTAGCTGTTGATTGTGCTTCAAGTCTTCTGCCAGCTACTACTTGGAATACATTTTCTCTCAGCACAACATAAGCAATATTGTCAACTATTTCTGTAGCAATTATATCTGTGTTTATTTCGATATAAGCGGTGTTTTTAAATATCTGCTCCCAAGAGATGCGAATCTCCTTCCAACCTCGTAGTATATTACTTCCAGGATGAATACAAAAACTACCAGTTCCTTGTGACCATACGGCACTCATTATCTCAATATCTTTTCTTTCAAAAGCTCGATAAAAAGCTGCATTAGCCGCTAAGACTTCATCCTTTGTCATGGGGAATTTAATAGTTAGGAGTTAGAAGTTAGAAGTTAGGATTCACTAAATTATAACTCTCAAGTTTGACAAATAAATTAGTAATGCCCAATGCCCCATGCCCAATTTGCAATTCCTAAATCTTTTGAACTGTGCTAATAATTTGCAGTAATTGACTAGCTGTATAAGGCTTGGATAAAAAGGCTTTAATACCCATATCATAGGCTGTATTAACTTTATCAGTCGAAGTTAGTCCGCTGACGGCAATAATTTTGACATCTGGATTAATTTTTCGCAGGGTGCGGATAGTAGTTATCCCATCCATAGACGGCATGACCATATCAGTCAAGACAAGAGATATTTTATCTCGATGTTCTGCATATAAGGCTATTGCTTCAATGCCATCACTAGCTGTCATTGCTTTATAATTATGGCTTTCTAAGGATGTTTTTGTCACGTCTCGAATGGCAGCCTCATCATCTACAACTAAAATTAATTCTCCTTGTCCTGAAGGTAGTCTTTGGTCTTCTTCTTCTATAGTTTCCGCCGCTTCTTGTGCTGGCAAATATACCTTAAATTGGCTACCTTTTCTATGTTCGCTACATACGTTGATAAAACCGCCGTGGCTTTTAATAATGCCAAGGACTGTAGAAAGACCAAGACCAGTACCTTTATTGAGTCTTTTGGTAGTAAAAAATGGATCAAATATCCGATCTAATATTTCTGATTTAATGCCAATTCCTGTATCAGTAACAGTAATAACGACATGATGACCAACTTGAGCTTCGATATGCATCTTGGCGTAATTTTCATCAATTAAGAGATTTTCCGCCGAAATTTTCAAAGTTCCACCATTTGGCATAGCGTCACGAGCATTAACACATAAATTCATCAGTACCTGATGCAGTTGGGTGGCATCACCAGATACAGTCCAAAGATGTTGCGAAATTTGAGTGGAAACTTCAATGGATTTGGGAAATGTTTCTCTAATAATTTGCTGAATTTCTATTATTAAATGCTTTAATTGCAATATTGTGCGCTCGCCTTCAAGCCCACGAGTAAAAGATAATACTTGCTTGACTAAATTTGCCCCGCGTTTAGTGTTTGTAATCAATATTGGCAACAGTCGCCGAGAACGCTCATCATGGACTTGTGCTTCTAAGAGTTGGGCTGTCATCAAAATGGGCGCAAGAATATTATTTAAGTCGTGGGCGATACCACTGGCTAAAGTACCAATGCTTTCCAATCGCTGGGCGCGGAGAAATTGCGCTTCAAGTTGTTTTTTTTGTGTGATATCAGTGTTAACAACGAGAAAAGATTGTGCTTTATTGCCGAATTCATGCACTAGTGTCCAACGGCTTTCGACAATAATTTCTTTACCTGATTTTGTTTTTTGCTGTAATTCGCCCTCCCAAGAGCCATTTTTCATCAAAACACTGAGTGCTTCTTGAACTTTAGACGGATATTTTTCATGCCAGAGAGATCGTGTCTTCTTATTAATTACTTCTTCTTTTTTCCAGCCGTACAGACTCTCAGCAGCTTTGTTCCAAAATAAAATTTTATCGTCTAAATCACGCACAAAAATTGCATCGGTGGCAACATCTAGTAAAGCGGCTTGTTCGCGGATTTTCTGTTCTGTCTGTTTGCGCTCGATGGCGTAGCGGATAGAACGCTCTAACAAAGGTGCAGTCAACTGGCTTTTTTCAAGATAATCTGCGGCTCCGGCTTTCATCGCTTCGATATCTATTTCCCAGTCGCCCTGACCAGTTAGTAAAATTATGGGAGAAGAACAGCCGTTGGCAATTGCTTCGCGCAAAAGTTCCAGTCCATTGTGTGGCCCCAAACGGTAGTCTACAAGATAAACGTCATGTTGGTGGCGAGCGATCGCATTTCTTGCTGCTTCATAATTATTCACCCACTCCAACTCGCAGTCTGCTACGTGAAATTCACTGAACCAGTAACGAGTCAAAATATAGTCATCTTCGTCATCATCAATGAACAAAACTTTGATAGGGCTGTTGTCCATGTTTTTCTCCCACTGCTTCTAGTGGTAGTTTCACGATTTCAAACCAGTATTTGACTAGAGTGTCCATGACCTCGACTAATGAGGCAAAAGGCGCTGGCTTAATGATGAAGGAGTTCGCACCTAAGTGGTAAGTATTATATATATCTTCTTCTCTTCGTGATGTTGTCAGTATTACAACTGGAATTTGCCGCAGTTGGGGGTCAGATTTTATCTGTTTAAGTGCCTCAAGACCGTTAATTCTCGGTATATTCAAATCTAATAAAATCAAACCAGGATGTGGTAAATTTCTCCTGTTTACATATTGACCACGATGGTACAAATAATCCATCAACTCTTCACCATTACTCACGATGTATAGTTCAATTGGCAATTGACTCTCTGCCAATGCCTCACGAACCAAGATGCCATCGTCTTCATCGTCATCAGCCATTAAGATGGTGAGATTTCTTTTTCGACCCTCCACATCGTCTCCTTTGCAGTAATTTATTATGAATCAAGTTATTAAGCTGGCATAGATGGTAACTCTTCCGTTGACAAAAATCATTACTTATGCAATTTATTTGTTTAGGATCTGAAAGTTTTATTTCTTTGCTAATAGAAGGCGATGTCTAACAACAAATAGCTGTGGTGGTAGCCAATAGCCTGAAATAATCGAATCTTATTAATAATTAACATTATGGTTGATTTGTACAATACATCAGTCTTAGAAATTACGAGTGGCAATTGTACAATTAAGCTAATTTTGGGATTTATTATTAATCCCTCTCTAGGAATAAAAATCAAGAATGGGAATTAATTGACAATATGATTGTAAATTTTGCTCCTTGCCCAGGTTTGCTTTGGGCTGTGAGATGTCCATGATGACGCTCAATTATTTTTCGGCAAATCGCTAAACCTATACCAGTGCCTTCGTATTCAATGCTACTATGCAAACGTTGAAAAACATTAAAAATCCGGTCGAGATATTTTTCTTCAAAACCAATCCCATTGTCTTCTACGATGATTTGGCAAAGTTCAGAATTACTAGATATGTTATCTGCTTGATTGTTTAATATCTTACTATAGATTTTGATAACTGGTGGTATTTGTGGGCGATGGAATTTGAGGGCGTTACCAATCAGATTTTGCAACAATTGACGCATCTGTATAGGATCAGCTTGAATGGTGGGTAACTGTCCTATTTCTACACTTCCTCCAGTTTGCTGCACATAAATTTCTAAATCAGACAATACCTCATGGGCAATCTTTGTCAGATTTACTGATACAAAAGGTTGCGCTCTGGTAGTAACTCGTGAAAGTGTTAACAAGTCTTCAATTAATATCTGCATTCTTGATGCAGCATTTTGCATTCGTTCTAGATAGTCACGTCCTTGTTCGCTTAAGGTGTCGCCACAGGTGCTTTTGAGCCGATCACCAAAAGTTTTAATTTTACGCAGTGGCTCTTGCAAATCGTGGGAGGCGACAAATGCAAATTGTTTTAGTTCTTCATTAGAACGCGTGAGTTCTTCTCTGTGCCGAGTTTCTTGTTCTAGGATGAGGCTCTGAGTTGAGGCAATGCCTATTTGATCTGCTAGCTGTCGTAAAAGTTCAATTTCCCAGCTAGTCCACTGGCGGGGATGGGCGCACTGATGGGCAATTAGCAGTCCCCACAGCTGATTTTTGAGGAAAATCGGGACTACAAGGTTGGCTTTAACGGCAAATCGTCCCAGTAATTCGACGTGGCAAGGTTGGATATCAGCTTCTTTGATATCGTTAATGACATTAATTCGTCCTTGGCGGTACTGCTCAATATAATCATCGCGAAAGCAAGGGTCGATGATTTGCTGCCCCAGTACAACAGGTAAACCAGGAACTATTGCCTCTTGAACCGCTATGAAAGAGCCATTTGGCTGTAGGCGCAAGATTAATACTCGGTCGGCAAGCAGTAGCTTTTGCACTTCTTTGACACTGGTTTGCAGAATTTCATCGATTTGTAAAGACTGACGAATTTTCAGGGTGATATTAGCGAATAGTTGCGATCGCAAATTTTGGAGTTCTAATGCTGCTTGGGCACGATCGCGATCGCGCAGTACGGCTTGCCGTTCGCTGATATCCATCATCGCGCCCATCATCCGCACTGGTTTACCTGTTTGGTCATGAACGACATAACCGCGATCGAACATATAGGCATAAGAACCATCGCTGCGACGAAAACGGTATTCATTTGACCAGAATTTTTCACCGCTATCTATCAGTGTCCGCGCTTGGGAGGCGATTCTCTGCCTGTCGTCTGGATGTATATGTTCATACCACCAATTAGCGGTAAATGTTATTTGCTCTTTCGAGTAACCCAGAAGTTTTTCTAAAGCTTGATTCCACCACACCTCATCAGTCAGCAAATCCCAGTCCCATAAAAGATCGTTGGTAGCAAGGGCGACTATTTGGAAACGTTCTTCGCTCTGACGCAGTTGTTCTTCTGCCAGTTTCCGTTCAGTGATATCTGTATGGCAACTTGTCATTCGCACAACATTACCATCTTCATCCCACACTGCCTGACCGCGATCCAAAACCCATTTATAGGTGTCATCTTTGCACCGGACTCGATGTTCGCTGATAAAAAACGGGGTAATCTTAGCAAAGTGATCGGCGATCGCTTGTCTGACAAATCCAATATCATCTGGATGTACTCGTGTTGCCCATTCGTCTAAATGATTGGAAATTTCATGTTCTGCGTAACCCAACATTTCTTTCCAGCGAGTTGAGAAATATACTTGATTATTTTTAACGTTCCAGTCCCAAATGCCATCATTATTGCCCTGCACGGCTAACTGGCAGCGTTCTTCACTTTCTTTGAGTGCTTCTTCCACCCGTTGGCGCTCAATGGCTGTAGCGAGAACATTGGCAACAGCTTGGAGAAAAGAAATGTCATCTTTGGTAAAAATGTGGTGTCTGGTTGTGTGTGCCCCAAAGACACCAAAAGGTCGCTCTTTGCCATAAATCACTACGCTAATACCGCTCACCACTTGATGCTGATGTAGCAGTGATGGCCCATTGAATCGCGTTTCGGCACGGAAGTCATCAACAATCACTGGTTCATCGCAAAGCAGAGTGTAACCAGCTTGAGAATTTATCTCCCCGCTCACGATCGCCTTTCCCACAAGTCCAGGTTGCCAACCGACTCCAGCACGTAGCAGCAATTTCCGGTTATCTGGCAGGAGTTCCAAAATTTTGCAAAACTGAACTTTGAGGCATTGGGCAACAATTGTTACAGATGAGTTCATTAGTGTAGTCAAATCTGCACCAGCTAAAGCCATTTGACTTAGTTCTGCCACCATTACTTGCTGGTTAGCATGAACTTCTAGGGCCTCCTCCGCTTGCCTGCGCTTGGTGATATCCATGTATACCCCAGATATTTGCACAGCTGTACCAGACTTATCTACAACGACAACTCCTTTGTTTGCTAAAAAACGAATTTTCCCATTGGGTAAAATAACTCGAAATTCAATTTCATATTTGGCTTTATCCTCAACAGCTTGCTGATGCGATCGCCTGACGAAATCGCGATCGTGGGGATGAATGCAGTGGAGAAAAGTTTCATAAGTGTAGTTGAAAGTGCCTTTCTCTAAGCCAAAAATTGCTTCCAGATTATCTGAGCAAGTAATTTTGTTCGTCAACAGATCCCAGTTGCAGATGCCCATACGAGCAGCATCTAATGCTATCCTGAGTTCGACTTCCCGCAATTGTGCCTGTGTAGCTTGCTGTCTTAATTCCTGTATGGCATGATTAGCTTCCAAAAGACGGCGCAATCTTAGATGTAATATTGGCCATTGAATCGGCTTAGTAATAAAGTCAGTTGCACCCAAAGCAAAAGCTTTATCTACGGTTGCCTGATCGGAAAAAGCAGAAATCATTAACACTGGTGTGTTTTTGCCGTTGGAAAGTGCTTGCAGTTGAGCGCAGCAACTAAACCCATCAATCACCGGCATCATAATATCCAACAGTACTATATCTGGTTGGAGGCGAGTATAGATAGCGATCGCCTCTAGCCCGTTACTTGCTTCTTCCACCTGATACCCTGCATCTGTCAATTGCTTACACAGACGCATTCGCATAAAATTGTCGTCGTCTACAACCAGAATCAGTTTAGTCATTTGAGTTTATCCTGGGAGCGATCGCCCTTCGTTTCACTTTTTCGCATTACTGGGAGGATGTCAACTGATTGTAGCGAGGGGACAGGGGGAATTTAACCCAGCTTGTTGAAGTAGCGGACTCAAACCCATCTTCCGGTTCCATAGCCTACGGTGTACACACAAGTCTGAAAAAGTTCACTCATCTGAGTTTAAGCGTAAGTTTTACCCCTCCCTAACCCTCCCCAATACATACGGGGAGGGAACTGTATTTCTAGTTTCCCCCCTTTCCAAGGGGGGATTAAGGGGGGTAATTCGACTTGTGTGTACACCGTAGGTTCCATAGCAGGAGTCATTTCCCTCTTCCCTCTGCTCCCTTGCCTACAGCTAAATGTCATGGAAACTTGATATTTGTACTAGAGGGCAACACTGTGCTAGCAATAAATGTCATAAAACCATGACATAGCGATCCCAGAAAAGCTTATAAATTCGTAATATAGTCAAAAAAGCTATAGAAAACACTTGATCCCTAGATATGCTTAGTGGTTAATATTGACTTAACAAACAGAACTTCTTCGATCCCAAAGAAATGCTAATTTTGGCATAACCAGGAATTGCCTAGAAGTTACCTCAATTTAAAAACAGATTAAAAAACTTAAAACTGGGCAAAACCAGGAGTCAGGAATAAGAAATTCATCTGGATGTGGATGACCTTTTATATAGCATTCTTTAACCAGGGGAAATCATTTACCGCTTACACTACTGGAGGCCAAATTAATGGCAAAAGAACGCCCGCCCCTAGAGGAGATGACCTTACGGCAACTACGAAGAGTTGCCAGCGAATATAGCATCTCTCGCTATAGCCGAATGCGTAAATCACAATTGCTGGCATCAATTTTAGAAGTCCAGCGAAGCAAAACTTTGCTCAGTCCATCTCGTTCATTGGAGGCACAGGAAACCGTGGAAGCTGCTAAGTTTGAATTAGGTCAGGAAGATCGTACAGGTGGATCTCTAGCTGATGTTGATGAAGGACTCGCAGATTTGCCTTCTGGCTATGGTGAAAGCCGGATTGTCCTCTTACCACGCGATCCACAGTGGGCTTACACTTACTGGGATATCCCCAATGAACATAAAGAGGAACTACGCCGCCAAGGTGGACAACAACTCGCACTACGGATTTATGATGTTACCGACATCAATATCGAATACCAAAGCCCTCACAGCATTCAAGAATATCCTGCTGATGAACTAGCTAGAGAATGGTATCTACCAGTTCCAGTTAGCGATCGCGATTATGTGATAGATATCGGCTATCGTGCTGCTGATGGTCGCTGGTTAGTACTAGCTCGTTCTGCTAGAGTACACATTCCCCCCGTCTATCCTTCAGACTGGATTGAAGATGTCTTCATCACTGTCAACTTTGAAGAAGATTTGCGCGGTAAGACTCAGTACGAACTAGTTCCCCCAGCCAAGAAGATTGCAGCTACAGCTACCGCCAATGGTGGTGTAAACACTAACGGCAATCCTATCTACGACCAAATCTTTGGTTTAGCCGAATCTGCCGAAGCGCTACGAGTTGCTGGTTCTATCTTCGGTTCTCAGCATCAAGTACCAGGTTCAGCGCGTCCTGAACAAGCCCTTAGTTCCTACATTTTCCCATCTGGTGTGGGTATGTGGGCAGTTCCCACTGTCTCAGGCTTAACCGCTTCCGGTGCAGGAATGTCAGGTGCTGGCTTCTCCGCTTCTGCCGTTCCAGTGCGTCCACGTCAGTTCTGGTTAATTGCCGATGCTGAATTGATAGTTTACGGTGCAACCGAACCCGACGCTACCGTAACCATTGGCGGCCGTCCAATTCAGCTAAATCCAGATGGAACATTCCGCTTCCAAATGTCCTTCCAGGATGGTTTAATTGACTATCCAATTCTGGCTGTAGCTGCGGATGGTGAGCAAACTCGGTCAATTCAGATGAAATTTAATCGTGAGACACCATCTCGCAATACTAACACTAAAGAAGAAGCTGTTTTAGAATGGTTCTCTTAAGTTGTAGTTATTCAGATTAATTTCAGACTGAAATTTTAAAGCAAGAATTCAGAATCCAGAATCCAGAAATCATAATTAAGAAGCCATAATATCCTTGATTTTCTAATCATTCTGGATTCTGACTCCTGACTTCTGAATCCTTACATTTTAAATTATTCCCCGCTATAGTAATTCTGTAGCGGTTTTTTTGCATTATTATGTCAACCAAAAAATTATTTTTGTTATTTATCTCGATAATTGGTGCAAGCTTGTTATCAGGTTGTCAACAGATTGAAGCAAATCCAGTCCCCAAAGCATCTAAAACTTGCCCTGGCAAAGATCCTAAATTCAGTATTGATTTTTTTAAAACCAATAATCAAGGTAAAAAAAATTCCAGAGGTATTAACAATGTGATTATTTTTAATCCCAAATCAGCAGAATTAGATTTCAAAGTTAATGTTGGTCTATCTCATCAACTTTACGCCAAAGATGTCAGAGCTAAGCTGCGTAAAGAATACATTCCAAAACAGTTTCATGAACTCATCGGCGATGAGAATGCCAAATTGAACGGACAGCTACCCATTGCCGCAATTAATGCCGACTACATAGATACTGATAATAAGCCACAAGGTTTAAATGTCTCTCGTGGTATAGAATATTCAGGAGCGTTTAAAAATAAACGTTCTTCCTTTGGGATATCAGGAGGTACACCTAACCAGAGGCAGGCTACTATCCAAGCTGGTAGAAGAAAAAACGATATTCTCAATTACAATTTAGTAGGCGGTAATGGCAGATTCTATCGTCAGGGTAAGTTTAAAGATATTTGTCAAGATTTGGGAGAATTTGCTTGTAAAAATGCAACTAATCGCTCTCTGGCTGCTATCACTAATCAAGGCTATGTAATACTATTAGTTAATGACTTGAAAGCTAATTCAGAGATTGAATTATCTCAACTTAATCAAGAGTTACTGCCAGATATGTTTGATAATGTCCTCCAAGGCATTGCTAGCAATAACTGTTTAGGTAATATTCAAGAAGGAATTTTATTTGATGGAGGTATGTCTCCAGGATTGTATTATAACCAGAAAACTTATGTAGAAAATCTTGGGCCAATTGGTTCGGTTTTTTTGATCTATAAAAAATAAAACATTAGAAAATTATTACACTATGGTATGAGATTGGTAGGGGCAATTCATGAATTGCCCCTACCTCTATTATTAGTTGAGATGATAGATGGATTTACGTCTTGCTGTAGTAGGTTTTCTTCCATATAGCTAAAACATTACTTACACAAGATCATGAAAAAACGAACCGCAGAGGGCGCAGAGGACAAGGAGAAATAAGAGTTTCAGAGAGTTATTGCGTAAGTCCTATAAATTTTAAAATACTGACTCTTTGACTTTTTTCAAATTCTCAAGCTTATTTGGATTTACCCAACGATTGACAAATTCGTGGTTATGTTTGTATACCTTGATTTGTACTTGCTTAGAACTTAACTGAACTACTTCGGCAGGAATTCTTTGAACATCGCTAGAATCTGCACGAGCCTTGTAAAGCCAAATGACTTTTTGCCCTACTTGAAAATAGTCAGGATTGTTATTTGAAGAAGGCGTTTTTTCTGCCCAAGAAGGGAAAGCAATTACTAAGTTGATTAAAAGTACTAAGACTACTAGAGTAATTTGGAAAAGTTTCATGATCATTGCGCTTGTCTTGGGTCTGCTGGGGCAATCAATCTGCTGATCTAGCATTTAACAATTCTCCTTATTTGTTTTATCAAAGTTAAAAGATAGGTACACCAAAATTTTTTTGGTAAATTTAGCGTTAGTTTGGTATTTAAATTTTGGCAAGACACGTACTTTTATATCTCATACGCAAAACTACACACTATACGGATAATTACTGCGGGTAGCTTATCTGTTTCTCTAGGTTCCCTACGGGAGGCTACGCAAACGTACACGTGTTGCAGACAGACACTCCGCGTAGCTTGCTTCGACCTAAGAGTATGCGTCTACATAAATTGCCCCTACTGAAAAGAAAGATTTTCAGTATTGTTTGTGTAAGTCTTGTAAAGTTCAAATCTCTACTGATTTCAGGATAAAGCGACTTATAGAATAAAATCAAATAGTCTTGTTTCTTAAAACAATAAATTAAAATTATGATAATGTTGTGATGCTCTGATTTGAGTTCACAATCTCTATCTCAAGAGCAGTAGACGCAAAATAAGATTTTGTCGTAAAAATTGTTAATATATGGTGCTTTATGAACCTTAATATATATGACTCATAGTGTAAGCCGACTTGTGGCAAAGCAACCTAATATTGGCAAACTAATTCGTGCCCTGCGGCAAGAGTTAAATATGTCTAAAGAAAAGTTGGCTGCCGAATTTAGTATTAAGTTCCTAACAATTAACCCTTGGGAAATGGAGATGTAAGACCTTATCCCTTAAGAATAGAGCGAATTAATAATCTACTCAAGGAGTTAAGTGAACGATGTTAAATTCTTAAGAAAATAGACTCCCTAAAAGAAGAGTAGGCATTGTGAGTTATGAATAAAAACTGACCTTGCTTGATAGCTTGGAATATCGGTCATATAAAGTTGACAATAGAAGAGAGCCAAAACAGCAACTTGCCCTAAAAGACGATTTAAATGCTTTGAAAAGTCACGGCAGAGCCTGTATTTAATTGTATATACCTTTGAATATCCTCTAAAATGACTATTTAGGAGCATCAACGTCTAATTTAGAGGGGATTTTGGCAAAAAGACGACCACAGATATAGCCTTTAACCGACGCATGACCAACCGAGAGGAATTAATGAAGAACGAGTCAACGTCAGCAAGCAACGCCGACGTAAATTTCCTTATCGGCGGGGGTGAAATGGGTGCTAGGATGCGAGAATGGGACTGGTCAAAAAGCTCCCTTGGTCCAACACAGCAGTGGCCACAGAGTTTAAAGACTGCCGTGCGAATTATGCTGACTTGCCGCCAACCCATGTTTGTTTGGTGGGGCGAAGAACTCATAAACCTTTATAATGACCCTTATAAGGCTATTATTGGCGGCAAACATCCAGAAGCACTTGGTCAGCCAGCTTCCTGCGTGTGGCGGGAAATATGGGATCAGGTTGGCCCGCGAGCAGAATCAGCGATGTTGAAGAACGAGGGTACTTATGACGAAGCGCTGCTGCTAATTATGGAGCGCAACGGCTATCCAGAAGAAACCTATTATACTTTTTCATACAGCCCAGTTCCTAATGACCAGGGCGACACAGGCGGGATAATCTGTGCCAATACAGACGACACTCAGCGCATTATTGGTGAACGTCAGTTAGCACTTTTGCGCGAACTCGCAGCTAGGACGGCAGACGCGCGGACATTCGATCAAGCCTGTACACTAAGTGCAAATTGTCTGGAAAGCAACCCTTACGATTTGCCTTTCGCAATGATTTATCTGGTTGATCCAGATCAGCAACAAGTTTTTCTGGCTGGAACATGCCGCATCGGGCAGAATCATGTAGCAGCACCTGAAATAGTCGATCTCGATTCTGATTGCGTTTGGCCCTTTGCGGAAGTGATCGAAACGCATCAGGCAAAACTAATTTCTGATTTGGAAGTGTCTTTTAGTAGCTTACCCTGTGGTGTTTGGGAGCGATCGCCCCATCAAGCGATCGCAGTACCAATTGCAGCATCCGGTAAGACGGGAAAAGCTGGTATATTAATTGCTGGGTTGAATCCCTTCAGGTTATTCGACGATAACTATAGAAGATTCATTGATTTAGTTGCGGCTCAAATTGCAGCCAGTATTGCCAACGCCCAAGCTTACGAGGAAGAACGCAAACGCGCCGAAGCCTTGGCAGAAATTGATCGCGCTAAAACTGTATTTTTCAGCAACGTCAGCCACGAGTTTCGTACCCCTCTAACCCTGATGTTGGGGCCATTAGAGGAAACCTTAGCTAATTGTGCCAGCCTACTGCCAGCCCACGAACGAGAGCAGTTAGAAATGGTGCAACGCAATGGACTCCGCCTGCTAAAACTAGTTAACAGTCTGCTAGATTTCTCGCGCATCGAAGCCGGACGGGTTCAAGCTTCTTATGAACCCACCGAGCTGGCCACTTTCACCGCAGAACTAGCTAGTGTATTTCGTTCAGCAGTAGAACGCGCAGGGATGGAATTATTAGTCAATTGTCCTTCCCTTCCAGCACCAGTGTATGTAGATCGGGAAATGTGGGAAAAGATTGTTCTTAACCTGCTCTCCAATGCCTTCAAGTTCACGATGACTGGAAAAATCGCGGTAAGCTTGCAGTGGGGAAACGACCATATTGAGTTTGCAGTCAAAGATACAGGAATTGGTATCCCAGCAGAAGAAATTCCCCATCTTTTTAAACGATTCCATCGTGTCAAAGGGGCGCAAGGACGAACTTTTGAAGGGTCAGGAATTGGATTATCACTGGTGCAAGAATTGGTGCAAATGCATGGTGGAATAGTCAAAGTAACCAGTGTTCTAGGAGCAGGTAGTTGCTTTACTGTATCAATTCCAACGGGATATGCTCATTTGCTTCCAGCCCGGATTAGCGCCCCTCGCACCTTAGCTTCAACTGCATTAGGTACAACCCCCTATCTAGAAGAAGCTTTGCGTTGGCTACCTGAAGAAGGGAATAGGGAACAGGGAATAGGCAATAGGGAGGAATCTTACCTGTCACCTGTCACCTATAACCTGTCACCTTCTTCTCCCCGAATTCTCCTGGCTGATGATAACGCAGACATGCGCGATTATGTTAAGCGGCTGTTAAGTCAGCAGTATGAGGTGGAATCAGTGGCGGACGGTTTAGCGGCTTTGGATTCTGCCCGTGGGCGTGTCCCAGATTTGGTATTGACGGACGTAATGATGCCTGGATTAGATGGCTTTGGACTGCTGCAAGAATTACGGGCCAATCCGCAAACGAAAAAAGTTCCCATCATTCTGCTGTCAGCGCGGGCGGGGGAAGAGGCACGGGTGGAAGGTTTAGAAGCGGGAGCCGATGATTACTTAATTAAACCGTTCTCGGCTCGGGAATTGTTAGCACGGGTGGAGGCAGCCCTAAAAATGGCTCGTCTCCGTGAGGAGGCAATGCAACGAGAGCAAGGGCTACGCATTGAAGCTGAGGTGGCAAAAGCACACTTAGAAACTGTCCTTGCTGGCATCCAAGACCAATTTTTTGTGTTGGATCGGGAGTGGAATTACACCTTTGTCAACGATCGCGTAGCAGAAGTTGTGGGCATCCAAAAGGAAGAGTTGCTAGATCGGATGATTTGGGAAGTGTTTCCAGATATGGCCAAAAGCGAGTTTTATACCCAGGTTCATTGGGCGATGGCAGAACAGACGGTTGTTCAGTTTGAATACTTCTATCCTCCTTGGCAACGCTGGTTTGAGAAGCGCGTCTACCCCTTTGGTGACGGAGTAAGCATCTTTGTTACAGATATCAGCGATCGCAAACAAGCAGAGAAAGCACTTCGTGAAAGCGAAGAACAGTTCCGCAACATGGCTGACAATGCCCCCTTCATGGTTTGGGTAACAGATACCAATAACTATTGCACCTATCTGAGTAAAAGCTGGTATGACTTTACCGGTCAAAGGGAAGAAACGAGTCTAGGATTTGGCTGGTTGAACGCCGTACATCGAGAAGATTACAATGAGGCTAGGAATATTTTTCTGGAAGCTAGCAAGCGTTGTGAGGCTTTCCGCATGGAGTACCGCTTGCAGCGCAAAGACGGCGAGTATCGCTGGACAATCGATGCTGCTAATCCTTGGTTTGGGGTGGACGGTCAATTTAAAGGTTATATTGGCTCAGTGATTGACATTACAGAACGCAAGACAGCAGAAGCCGAACGCGATCGCCTCCTGGAACTTGAACAAGCTGCCAGAACTGAAGCCGAAACAGCCAACCGGATTAAAGATGAGTTTTTGGCGGTGCTTTCCCATGAATTGCGATCGCCTCTCAATCCCATTCTTGGTTGGGCAAGACTCTTACAAACCCGTGAATTTCAGCCAGCAGAGATCAAAAAAGCGATTGCAACCATCGAGCGGAATGCTAAATTACAAGCTCAACTAATTGAAGATTTGCTTGATGTTTCTCGGATCTTACAAGGCAAGCTTAACCTGAAGATGTTTCCCGTCAACCTAGTACTGGTGATTGAGGCGGGATTGGAGACAGTACGTTTGGCAGCAGAGGCTAAAGATATTCAAATTCAGACAATGCTAGATGCTTCTTTGGGGCAAGTTTTGGGTGATTCCGATCGCTTACAACAAGTAATCTGGAATCTTTTATCAAATGCCGTCAAATTCACTCCTGAAGAAGGAAAAATTAATATTCAACTAGAACGAATTGATTCTCAAGCTCAGATTACCGTCAGCGATACAGGTAAAGGGATCAGCCCTGAATTTCTCCCTCATGTATTTGAATATTTTCGTCAAGCTGATGGCACAACAACCCGAAGGTTTGGTGGTTTGGGGTTAGGATTAGCAATTGTCCGTCATTTGATAGAACTACATGGTGGCAGGATTTGGGCAGAAAGTTTAGGGGAAGGGCAAGGAGCTATTTTTAGAGTTAGGCTACCCCTGATCAAAAAAGAGTTAACCTCAAAACAACAGATAAACATTGATCCTTTAAATGCTTCTTCTACAACTGAAATTCTTACAGGCATTCAAATATTAGTTGTAGACGATGACGATGATACCCGTGAGTTTCATACATTTGTCCTAGAACAGGCTGGGGCAAATGTAATTGCTGTAGCATCAGCAAAAGAAGCACTGCAAGCATTGGCAGAGTCAGAACCAGATATTTTGCTCAGTGATATTGGAATGCCAGAGACAGATGGCTATATGCTAATGCGCCAAATTAGAGCATTGCAGCTAAAGCAAGCTAAACAGATTCCCGCGATCGCTTTAACTGCTTATGCGGGAGAAATCAACCAGCAACAAGCGATCGCATCAGGATTTCAAAGGCATCTGTCTAAACCCGTTGAACCAGATGAGTTAGTCAAGGCAATTGCAACTCTGATTGGTAGGAATGGCTGAGTTCCTAACAAGCAGGGGGCAGGGGACAAGGGGACAAGGGGAGAGGGGGAGAGGGGGGAGTGTGGGGAGAGAGGGGAGTGTGGGGAGCCAGATTTCTTCCCCATCCTCCCACACCTCCCACACCTCCCACACCTTCCTCAGACAAAGGTTTCACGTTTTCTTAGTGACATTCGGGACAGGGGGAAAGACACTACAGTTCAGATAAGACTAAAAGACTTGTAGAGACGGCGATTTATCGCGTCTCAAAAACCCAAAATTTTTGCCTTATGACTAATCCTCTAGGAAACCAGGCAGCGTTGTCACTTCAAACCAATATTCCACTAGCATCTGAATATCTCGTTTCAGTTGAGCAAAATTGATTGGCTTAACAATATAGCTGTTGACACCGTATTGATAACATACTTCAATATCTTTGGGATTGTTAGAGGTAGTAAACACCACCACCGGAATCATTTTTAAGCTGTCATCCTGTTTAATCCGGCGCAACACTTCTCGTCCATCGGTTCCGGGCAGGTTCAAATCAAGGACAATCAAGCCGGGACGGGGCGCACTTTCGCGCTCAATATACCTGCCAGTCCGATAAAGAAATGCTAAGGCTTGTTCCCCATTCACACACCGTTGGATGGCGATCGCAACGGAAGATCGTCCGAGAAATCTTTGCAGTGCCTCAAAGTCTTCGTTGCTATCCTCCACAATTAAAAGTAGGGGCGTTTGCTGGATTGGGGAGACTGAAATGCGAGTCATCTATTTGCCTCCGCCGACAGGGTAAAGTAAAATGTGCTGCCAAGAGTTGGGATAGATTCCACCCAAATTCTACCACCGTGCCGTTCCACAATTTTGCGGGCAATGGTTAACCCTACGCCAGTCCCACCTCCAAAGTCGTCCCGCCCATGTAAGCGGCGGAAGATTTGAAAGATTTTGTCAAGATGTTCTTCTGGAATGCCAATGCCGTTATCACGAACGTAGAAAGTCAGAGAAGTGGGAGAAATTTTGCTTTCGCCATTTCCTTCAACGCAACCAATTTCAACCCACTTTTGCGGTTTATCATTGTACTTAATGGCGTTGCTGATTAGGTTGCTGAAGAGTTCATTAATCTGAGCGCGATCGCATTGAACGCTTTTCAGAGGTTGAGGAATGCGAAATTCGACTTCGCTTTGGGGTCGGGCCATGGTCAAAGTGCCGATTACCTGTTGCACTACGTCATTCAGATTCACTGGTTGCCGAATCAGTTCGGCGCGTCCCAAGCGGGAGAAATGGAGGAGTGAGTTGATCAAGTCTTCCATTCGCTGCGTCAGGCGCACCAGAGTTTGGAGTTTGGCAATTCCATTGTCATCCAATACGTCTGCATAGTCTTCCATTAAAAAGTTGGCATAATTGTGAATGCCCCGCAGAGGTTCCTTCAGGTCATGAGAGGCAACGTAGGCAAAGGAATCGAGTTCTTCGTTACTCCGTTGTAATTCAAAATTCATCGATGCTAGTTTGTCTGCTTGGCGCAACACAACACCCACAACCAGGCTTCGCAGTTCAGTAACCGCTTCAACTTCGCAAGGTTTCCAAGGTAGGGCACATCCTTTCACCGTTTCTTGCCACAATGCAAAAGATTTGCGAGGAGACATCCGTAAACTGCCATCTGAGAAAACTTCTACAGGTTTGTTGGGGTTGCCGCCCCAACTCACGCTTTGAATTACTTCTGGACGAAACCAGAGAATGTAATTGTGATGAACTCTAGAAATTTCTAGGGCTAAAACTCCACTGGCGATCGCTTGATATGACTCGGCGGCAGGATAATTTTTCGTGAGCGATCGCGTCTCAAACAAGTTATGATAAAGATGCAGTTTAATCCAATCAAGTAAGGCATGAACCTCTTCTTCAGAGGGCGTTTTACCCACTCGAATACACTGGTCGCCACTGCATATCGCTGCTCCCGTGGCTGTAACCAGATTAAGTAATTGAGATTTTAGTTGCACCATACCATCCAGGTAATACTCAGCCTGAGATAACTCTTCAACAAATTGAGTTTGCAATGATTTCAATTGGCTTTTGTAATCAATGTCTTCACTCGCTTCTTTGTTTGCCAGTTCCACAGACATCACCTGTCCAATGAACTCGCACACAGTGCGAATATTGTAAGAAATATATTTGGGCGAAGAATGATGACAGGCAATCAATCCCCAAAGCTTTTTTTCGTGCATCAGAGAAATAGACATAGAGGCAGTAACGCCCATATTTTGCAGATATTCTAGATGAATCGGAGAAACACTCCGCAACACCGATAGACTCAGATCGAGCGGTTGATTTGTCAAAGGATTGTTCGCTGGAATTAAGGCGACAGGCTGGTAACTGGCATCTGGAATTAGCCGCAGCCAGTTAAGAGTGTATAGCTGTCGGGCTTGCTTGGGAATGTCAGAGGGTGGATAGTGCAAGTCCAGATAGGGCGTTTCCTGATTGGTGTCTTCAGCGATGACGCTGCCTGCCCCTTCTTGATCAAATTTATAGACCATGACGCGTTCAAAGCCAGTGATTCGCCGGACTTCTGTCACCACAATCTGGCACATTTTCAGTAGTGTGGGTGCTTTTTGAATGCGGGTTATTGTTCCTCTTACCTGTTGATAAAAGTTAAAAAAGCTTATTTGTCCCTTCGCTTGTTTCGGCTCCAATTCCAGAATAATGATATTATCTAAACGATGTACAATACCATCAAAATAGATTGATTTGTTTAGGCGCTTGATAGACAAATTGAGGGGATTGATGCTCTCAAAATCTTCCGCCAGACATTGTTGAATCAGCTTAATCTGCTTGACATTGAATAAGTATGACAGAGGCTTGCCCAGCAATTCTTCTGGTTGACGGGCAACAACTTCCTGGCTATTGCTACTTACCTGAATGATTTCCAGGGTGGGAGCTTGCAAAACCAGTAAAACTCCGTGAGGCTGGATCAGATTTGGAATGTGGATCGGTTCGCGATCGCAGTTCGTTAAATCAATCGTTTCATCAGTTATTCTCAACTTCTCAAACTCCTGGTTATAACTCTGAATTGGGTATTGGATATTGGGAAGATTTAAATATGAGTGAAAACGGAGATTTACTAAAAAATATTGATAATAAAAATTATTTCTTTTTAACTAGTTTAGCTGTTTAATTATATTTAAATTCCTAAATAACTTACACTAAAAAGTCTGGCTTCTATTCTTCACTTAATGTTTCTATCAACAAATCCACCTGCTGCTGTCGCTGCTGCAAAAAAGTTTCACACTGACGCAAATACTCAACAGCACTGGCAAATTGGTCAAACACCGCTTCCAATTCTAACTCACCCGCCTCAATGCGAGTAATAATTCCCTCGATTTCAGCAACCTTCGCCTCATAATTCCAACCTTCCATCGAATCAGAACTAGAAGCACTTTTACGTTTAACCATTAATTTCTCCGTGTCCTCTGCGCCTCTGCGGTTCGTTTACTTCTACGGTTCGTTTACTTCTACAACCTTCACTCTAACCCCACCCTGCCCCAACTGAATCAACAAATCTTCTCCCACAGCCAACTCCGCCGCCGAACGAGCGATCGCCCCATCTTCCCTTCTCACCACTGCATAACCACGCTGCAATACAGCTTTCGGGTTAAGAGTTGCCAACTTTTGCCGTAATAATTCTAAATGCTGCCTTGCTTGCTGCGATCGCCCCGTCGTAATTTGCACCAAATGCTGACGCTTCCAAGTTAGCTTTTCCACCTCTTGCTGCACTTGCCGATCTAACCGCAAACGTCGCAAACGATTACGTAATACTTGCAGTTTATTCTTGGCATTTTCTCTAAAGTCATGCACCACCTCATGTAAAGCGACAACTCGCTGCCGATGTTCAGTATACAACTCTGAAAGTGATGGCACAACCATTTCTGCTGCCGCAGTGGGTGTATGCACACATACATCTGCAACTAAATCCGCCAAAGATTCATCTCTTTGATGTCCGATACCAGTAATTACCGGGATAGAACAACTAGCCAGTGATCGCACCACTCGTTCATCATTAAAACAGGCTAACTCTTCCACCGCGCCGCCACCCCGCGATAAAATTAGCACTTCGGCGCGTCCATCTTTTTCCACTCGCTCAATTGCCTTCACGATAGATTCAGGCGCTTGCTCACCTTGTACCGTCGCTGGAGAAAATAAAACGTGTAAACCTGGATACCTTTGATTGAGGGTTTTTTGAATATCACCCCAAGCAGCAGCCGTTGGGGAAGTGACAACAGCGATCGTTTGAGGGTGGATGGGGAGCGATCGCTTTCTTTGCGCGTCGAACAACCCCTCAGCCAGCAAGCGATTTTTGAGTTGTTGATAGCGCAACGCCTGTAAACCAACACCAGCAGGTAGAGTCTGCCAAACTGATAACTGATACTCTCCCCGTTGTGGATATAGGCGAATACTACCCAAAATAATTATTTGCTCACCGGCAACTGGCATTTGGGCGAGTTTTGGCAATTGGCTATTCCATACCACACATTTAATTCCGGCGGTGCGATCGGTATCTTGCAGCGTAAAAAATAAACCACTGCGATGGTGGTTAGCACTGGAAACTTCACCAGTTACCCAAACTTGCCGCAATTGTTCATCTTGCTCTAACAGCAAACGGATATAGTCAGTTAATCCAGAAACTGAAAGCGCTGTATCAAGAATCAGAGAGTCGGGAAGGTCGAAAGTCATCAAAGATGCCTGAAAGCATTTGTGCTGAAGAGATTCTAGCATTTTAATGAAAACCAAAGCTTAACCCAGTAAACGCTTCAATCTTTTGTAGACATCATCATCATTGCGCTTACCGACTAAAATGTAAATCTTGCTCAAGAAAACATGTATGACAGACTCTGCTTCTAACAACAGTTCTGAATTAGTCTCTGTAGCTCAAACTGCCAATTTACTTGGTATAACCCGTCAGCGAGTACACGACTTAATTAAGAATGGTCAGATTATAGCCTGCAAACTAGGGCGTTATTATTACATAGAAGTTGCTGAAGTAGAGAGATATAAGAATCAGCCTATTGGAAAACCCTATCAACCCCGTAGTACAACCTCTCAGAAAAATTCTATTGACAATTGTCAATAGAATTTATAAACTCAAGCTACAATAAAGTACTAAAGGTAAAATTAATGCTCCCTTTTCAACTGATTGCGACTGATGTTGCAACTCAACAAGGATTGCAACAGATTTATAAAAGTGAGTATGGAATTCTCTATCAGGGAGATTGTGTTAAACTCCTTTCAGCATTGCCTAACGAATCTGTGGATCTGGTATTTGCTGACCCACCTTTTAACCTTGGTAAAGAATATGGTGAAGGTGTAAGCGATCAAATGGAGGCAGATAAATATTTAATATGGTCGCAACAGTGGCTTAGTGAGAGCATTCGAGTCCTTAAACCCGGTGGAAGTCTATTTGTATTCAACTTACCCAAATGGTGCATCGAGTATGGTGCATACCTCAATAGGCAAGGGATGTGTTTTCGGCATTGGATTGCTTGTAGAATGCCAAAATCTTTTCCAAGAGGTAAGAAGATGTCTCCTGCTCACTACGGACTAATTTACTACACCAAAGGAGAACCAGCAGTCTTCAACAAAGTTTACACACCCATTCAAGTTTGTCGACATTGCGGTGGAGAAATTCGTGACTATGGTGGACATCGCAAAAAACTTAATGAGAAAGGTATCAACTTAATGGATGTTTGGGATGCGCCAGAAGAAGTTTGGGAAGATGCTTCTGAAGCTGACTCTACTGAAGTTTTATGGACATTAACAGAGGAAATATGGGCTGACATTCCACCAGTTCGGCATCGTCGGCACAAAAAACGAGTTCCCAACGAACTTGCCCCCATTATGCTAGAACGAATTATTGCAATGGCATCTAATCCGGGTCAAATTGTGGTTGATCCATTTGGAGGCTCTGGCACTACATTTTACGCAGCAGAAAAACTACAACGTTACTGGATTGGCTCAGAAATAGGCGATACACATCCAGCACTAGAACGATTAACTGATCTAGCTAATGGCATCATAGAACAATGGGAATCGGCAAGAGGAAGCAAGAAATTAAAACAAAGCAAGCCAACTGCGTTACAACTTCCAATTCCTTATTCTACATAGAATGTATGCAGGAAACTTCAGACCAAGGCACGACCATCAGTACCTTTAGTAAGTGTTGGTACATTGCTATCTAAGCGATCATGTTCAATTACAAAGATTATAAGAAAACCCTCTTGAATTTGAACTGCCCGCCAAACATCAAAGTATGGCTCTAACTCTTCGTAATTCCCAATTCGATCTGTTAGGTAAGGGTAAAGTTTTCTGCTAGGGAGTACCAAGGCAGCACCTAGAAAAATACCACGTAGTAATCCGAGAATCATTTTATTGACTGCTCGATGGCTTGAGGAAATATTACCAGTTTCCCACTCAAGAGCGAAAAGATAATTGTCAATGACCTTTGTTGCATCAACCTTTCCTGGTGATTTAGTTGCATATTTAATTCGAGTTTCAAGACTCCATCCAAACCGATCTCTTAAGGCAATCATGCAAGCTTCTTTAATTGGCTTGACACCATTACCATGCCTTGTTGGATTGATTGTAAAGCTGGATGTACCGGGAGGATAGACAATTAGAGAGATAGCATCACGAATTTCAGTACGAATGATATACCAATCGCTTGATTCTTCAAAACTTCCAACACTAATTAAAGAAACTTCCTGAACAATCTTCATCACTAACTCTCAATTGACTTTTTTCCCACCACTCTAGAAGCCATCTACATCTTCCCTTTACCCGATGATGCTCCTGTCCTATCGATGATATGCTGAATACCATTGCCTGTGTTGCTTAAATAATTTTTCTTTGAAAACCCTTGCTTACCCAGCCAAAAAAAGCTATCTCTGAATGCAAGTTGGTATCATTGTGCAAAACTACCCTAATCTGGTAGCGATCGAGTTACGATCTTGTCACACCCTTTTTTGATTTGAGAAGTCCTATTCCAGAATTTTCTGGTTAAAATAGTATATCTGTTCTACTCAAACTTCGACACCGACACTCCTTAAAACCATATATTTAGATTAGAGGCATTAGAGGCAGAAATGGCTATCAACACCGATACTTCCGGCAAGCAAAAAGCACTGACTATGGTGCTAAACCAGATTGAGCGCAGCTTTGGTAAAGGGGCAATCATGCGCCTGGGCGATGCTACCCGGATGCGGGTGGAAACAATTTCTAGTGGAGCGCTTACCCTAGATTTAGCATTGGGTGGTGGTTTACCCAAGGGGCGGGTCATAGAAATTTATGGGCCGGAAAGTTCCGGTAAAACTACAGTAGCGCTACACGCGCTCGCCGAAGTGCAAAGAAATGGCGGTATTGCTGCCTTCGTTGATGCTGAACACGCCCTTGATCCTACTTATGCTGCGGCATTGGGTGTAGATATTGACAATTTGCTGATTTCCCAACCTGACACTGGCGAATCAGCTTTGGAAATTGTCGATCAGCTTGTACGCTCTGCTGCGGTTGATATTGTAGTCATTGACTCAGTAGCAGCACTGGTTCCCCGTGCTGAAATTGAAGGCGATATGGGTGATATTCACGTTGGTTTGCAAGCGCGGTTGATGAGCCAAGCTCTGCGTAAAATTACGGGCAACATTGGTAAATCTGGTTGTACAGTAATTTTCATTAACCAGTTGCGGCAAAAAATCGGTGTTACCTACGGTAGCCCAGAAACCACGACTGGAGGTAATGCATTGAAATTTTACGCTTCGGTGCGCTTGGATATTCGTCGAATTCAAACCTTGAAGAAAGGTACAGATGAATTTGGTAATCGCGTTAAAGTCAAAGTCGCCAAGAATAAAGTAGCGCCGCCCTTCAGAATAGCGGAATTTGACATAATTTTTGGGAAAGGGATTTCTACCTTGGGTTGTATTGTAGACTTGGCAGAAGAAACTTCCATTATTGTCCGCAAGGGGGCTTGGTATAGTTACAACGGCGATAATATCTCCCAAGGAAGAGACAACGCCATTAAGTATCTAGAAGAAAAGCCTGAATTCGCTGAAGAAATTAAAAAACTGGTGCGTGAAAAGCTAGATAAAGGCGCTGTTGTTTCTGCTAACTCCGTAGCTAAAGCCAGTGAAGAAGATGAAGAGGAAGATGTCGATTTAGAACCAGAAGAATAAGGAATGTGGATTTATTTATCTGCAATTTTGAATGTGTAATGGGTTACAAAAACAGCTAACCCATTTTTTGTAAAAGGTTGATCAGTTATTCGTTAGGCATTTCTAGTTCTAATCAGGTAAAAGTAGGGGCACAACAATTAACATTGTTGTGCCCCTAAGAATTGTATATATTTCACCCAATTGAAAATTATGGCAATTTTCAATTTTTTAACTGGGATTTTATGGTATTTGTCTGCTAAAAAAGCGGTCTAAAATTTCTGATTTCTGTTCTGAACTAAAGTTGTCATAATAATGTTCAAGCTTCTCAAATAGCCGGGAATTTCGGAAAATCTCTAAATTCTCATCTACTTTCTCAGGTATATATTTTTGTTTATCACGCGGAAAAGAAAGTATTTCTACTTGATTGTCATTTTTACGATGCACAAGCTGCATCAATAACTCCATTGCTACAGTTGGCAAAACACGGCACGTATAATTCACAAAAAAATCAAAAGTCATATTGCCTAGACGGATGCGATCGCCATCTTCGAGCTTGATCGGCTCTAAAGCGCGATCGCCATTCACAAATGAGCCATTGGTACTGTTGAAGTCTATGAAGTAGAAGCCTTGATCATCAATATATTGAATAGCCGCGTGGCGACGAGACATATAGTTATCAGCAATGCAAATACCACTGTTCTGATTACGACCTATTGTCCATATCTGCTGTGGCTGTCGTAAACTTTGGGTCTGATTGTCACACAAGTTAGTCATCAAATAAACAGTAGACGTATCCACTACACCATGTACGTAACGTACCTTCATCTTTTTCAACGACGGTTGAGATAGGTTTTCTAGCTGAAGAATTTCATCTAAAAGGCTGCTGTGGTGTTCATACAATTTAAGGAATACTTGATATAAAGTTAATCGCCGTTCTATTTCTGTTTGTGCAAAGTCAGCCATGATATATAAACCTTGTATTGCCTGATTTCGGTTGTGACTATTCTGCTTCAGCCTACAATCAGGGATAATTAATTAATTTTTCACTTTCTACTGCCATCTGAAAACTTGAGTGGCTTAAGAGCGTTAGATTTTACAGCTTTTACTTACCAGAACCCCTGTCGTTTATAGCAATAAAGAGCATATAAATACTAAGGAAAAACTATTGTGATACTTTATTGTTTATTGTAAATAATCATTTGTTATTTGTAACAGATGATTATTATAAAGATTTGATTAAGAATTGCCAATCATCACCGTATTTTTGCTAGACAATGGGATATTTCTTAATATTTGTAAGAGTGATGGCTATCGAACAAAGCAACTATAAAAATTCTGAGCTGTTCATAATAAGACCAATACGCGCTCTGAATAAATCTAAGTTTTATCAAGAAAAATAAGAGTTAATTTATCATGCCAATAAGAAAATCAAAGCCTTGTGAAACAATATAGTTTCAACTAAGACTTGCTCCTCTTTAAACCTCATTAAAAAGTAGGCAAATAGTCTGGAAACCAGTGGCTTGCTCTGGCTCCAAAATCTCAACTTTCAACTTACAATAAGCCTCGTTTACCATTGGGGCGGATGGTCATCCAATTTGTTTTTGCTAGTGCTAGCTGCTCATCAGAAATTTTGGCACTAGTGAGATTAGCACCACATAGATTAGCTCCTCGCAGGTTAGCATTGCTGAGATAAGCATTACTGAGGTCTGCACCTCGCAGGTCTGCCCCTTCTAAATCAGCATGGTTAAAGTATGCTTTGGTCAAATTAGCATCCTTGAGATTTGCTTTACTAAGGCTGGCTCTGCCAAAGTCACTATTGTGAAGATTAGCTCCCTGGAGATTAGTTTTTTGGAATTGAGTGGAATGGAAATTTGTTCCTGATAAGTCAGCACCTTGCAGGTTCAACAAACTTAAATTGTGAAGAGCAAAATCTCGTCTTCCCTTTTGATAGGCGGTTAACAAACTTTGGGTATCTAACTTACGCTCAACTTTAGAATTTTGAACTTGCAAACCATTACTGTTGCTGTTAGCTAAAGTGGTTGATTTGCCCATCCCAGAACCCTGGTGTGATCCAGCAGCTTCTGCTGCCTTAGCTCGTCTGGCACGAATTGCTGCCGCTACCTGTGCCACTCCTGCACTGGTGGCAGCAACAGAAGAGTTGTTACATAAAACAGCAGAATTTTCCAGATAGTTGTGTGTTCGCTCTTTAGAACCAGTATCTGATTTAATCAGTAAACCCTTTGCTAAACTTTCTAAGTATGGTTCTATTTCCAATGCTCTAAGAACTTCTGCGGCTGACTGATAGCGATTACGTACAGAAACTTCTAACATCTTTCGTAATACATTGCTCAAGTGATCGCTCACTTGCACAAGTTGCTCCCACATCATCTCGCCAGTGTTGGGATTGTAATCTAAATCTTTAGGAGTTTTGCTAGTCAGTAAATAAATACATGTCACCCCCAGAGCATAAATATCACTGGCATAGACTGGACGCATAGCCATTTGCTCTGGAGGTGCAAAACCAGGAGTACCAATCGCATAAGCAGTTAATGCTGTTTGCCCTGATTGACTGATCGCGCCTTGAGTGACTTGGTTTTTGACGGCACCAAAATCGATAAGTACCATCCTGGCATCTTGAGTGCGACGAATTAAGTTGGCTGGCTTGATATCACGATGGATCACCTTTTGCTCGTGAATGTATTGGAGGAGTGGTAGAATCTCGCTTAAGAATTGCTTGACTCCAGTTTCGGTCAAGATGCCGTTAAGTTTGACCTCCTCCTGCAATGTATCACCACTGATATATTCTTGAACTAAGTAGAATTGTTCATGATCTTCAAAATAGTCTAGCAACCTTGGTACTTGGGGATGATTGCCAATCTTACCTAGAGTTTTGGCTTCTCGTTCAAAGAGTTCTCTGGCCATCTGTAAAACGTGTGGGGCGCTTCCTGATGGGCGTAATTGTTTGATTACGCAACTCGGTTCTCCTGGTAAGCCTTGATCGTTGGCTAAGAAGGTAGCTCCAAAGCCACCTTGACCTAATGGTTTGATCACCTGATAGCGATCGCGCAACAGTAGTTGCGAGCCACAAGACTGACAACTTTGGCTATTTACCAAATTTTCTGGATTGGGACAGATAGGATTTAAGCAGTAGCTCATGCACTGTCAACTCGCTGCACGAATAATCACGGGGAGCGTTACACTCTCTTTTAATTATTTAGACATTAATCAATTCTTGCCAGGTAATTTTTGCTGGAAATCCTTTGAAGAGTTCCTAAAGTTTACCTGGTATTACGTAAATAGTCGCAAAAATAATGCAATTGATTATACTTGTATTAATAAATGTTTGAGTTACTTGTTTACATTGCTAGAACAGAGTAAAGTCTCAGACTTTGAATTTAAAATCCCAGTTGCACTCGAAACACACCAAAGTTGCCATCCAAAATTCAACCAAAATTGGTATTAGAGGGCAGTGCCCATCCTACAAAAATCGCTGTAGGATTTTGGATGCCCGAATTTGGAGGCAATTTAGAATTATCTCCATTAGTTTTTAACAGACTATTTAGCTGGCTTTCATATTCACACTAATTAGCTGTTCGATAAGTGCAAAAACATCACTGCGGCTGAGTTTCTCTTTACCATTAGCAAGAGCATCAAGGGTGCCATTAGCCAAGGTTAAGGGAATTTGGCAAAAATCTAAGGCTGGGCCGGTAGGAAGGTCTTTGGTGTAAGCTTCTGCCAGAGCTAGATTGCGCCGCGCATACTCTTGCATATTTTCTGCACTCCAGCCTTCTGGAAAAAAGTCTACCCCACGCCTTAAATCTTCAGTGTGGTTACGCAGGATATTAACTGCTTGCAAACCGCGACCAAACCCAATCGCCTGGGTACGGTTCGTTTGTGTTCCATCGTACCAAGTCCATAAGTCCGAAAGTAACAATCCCACTGCGCCTGCAACCCCAAAAGTATAACGATCCAAATCAGATTCTGTATAAATTTCCCAGTTTCTTTCTGCCCAGTAAGCCATTCGGTCTGACATTGCAGCAGTGGCATCCCAAATTCGAGGTGCAATAGTCTCAGGTGCTAGCAGCAACCATTCTCTAATTCTCAGAGTAACTTCTTCTAAGGTATTTTCATACCCATTAAATCCTGTAAAGAAAGCCTCTACTGCGAAGCCATCAACTCCTGCCTGTAATGTCAGGCTAATGCTTCTTAACAGCTTTGCTTTAGTCGCATTATCTATTTCGGGATGATCTTCAATTTCATCAATGGCACGCATACACAAATATGCTGATGCTACTGCTTCTTGTAATCCTGGCGGTAAAAGACTAATTGGGATATAAAAAGTTCGGCTAGTTTCCTTGAGGATTTGCAATGCATCTCTACGTAAATTCATGTTTCCACTCCCCGATTGATTTTGCACCACATGAAGTTTGCAGTTTTTTTGATGATACTGGATATAGTTTTAACTAAACTTTAAAAACTATAGACTATAAGATACGCTAGTATTTCATCTAAAAATTAATAGTTTTTGGTGTTGCAATTAACAAAACTCTCAAATTTATCAAAGTCTAGTCTAGTATATAGGCTTTTGGTTGCAAAAATATCTAAGTGTTCTTTGATATAGCTTTCATAAAGTTTTAGTGTAGATATAAAGAATTATGCTAATATTTGGTTGATGAGCATCAAATTTTCTCCATGAGCAAACATCCCTTTTAGGGATTTATAAAGTGTTTTAAGTCTGCGTTAATCTGACTAACTCAGTGGCTCAAATTGTCCTTGTCTGGGAAAGTGTAGACACACACCTGGATCAAAATCGGTCAACGGTGCTTTCTTCAGGATTTCTACGTTAGTTAGTCTACCCAGGTGTAATACTTCTAACTCCTGCTACATCTTATCTATTGATTTTAGGTCTGGAGGAAAAATATAGCTGTCAAGTAGTTCCAAGTCGCAGTTAATGTTTTCTTGGGTAGCGATCGCCTCTCTTCTGTAGTATCAATTACTGTTGTATAATTTTGGGCAACAAGTTTTACACCCTCTTTGCCTTGCATTTGCTCTAGCTAGTGGTAGCAATAATTCAGTAACCTCGATAAGTGGGCCGTTGCTCTTGCTGTTTGACTGCCATCAATAGGACTATCATCCAGCACGACCATTGATTATTTTACCTGCGTCGGTTAAAGCACTTTGACATCCATGCTATCCCAGCACCGACAACGCACACATCTGCATGAGTATTTTCGGTAAGCACAGCTTGAACTAGGACTGCTGCCGTTGTCATCCCAACATAAATAATTTTACCAGCGTCGTTTTGCATATTTTTTCTGAGTTTTAAGCCTAACTTATCTGCTGTAAATACAGTTATAAAGGTCAGAGTAATGAAAAGGTAATCTTAAACCAAATAATTCTGCACACTTCATTTTGCTGTACTCTACACCGTATTTTTTTTCGCCTTGTTACTGATGGTATTTGGTATTTAAATCGCAAAATTGTAAGGGCACAAATATATTGCGCCCCTATGTGTGTGATCTATTTAATTGAAAGTCGATTAATGTTTGGATTACACTTTCACTTAGTTTACCCAACCCAACTATGCCTGAATGATGAAGTCGGAGGCAGTAAGAGTGGGCGCACCAGTAAGTTGTGCAAATTGACCACCAGTGCCGAAACCAGCAGCGCTACCATTTTGATTGTATAGTAACTGTCCAGTCATAGAGTCGTAGACAATCACAGCATTGCTAAGTGCCCCTAAACTGGTGATTTGAAAATTACTAGCGTTACTAAAACCCGTTCCTACAACAGAAGTAATGGCACTAAAGGTGGTCTTAGACAGGATAATTTTGTCACCTTGAGAGCGATTAAAATCAGCAATGGTATCAGTACCTATAGCAGCACTCGCAAAAGCCGTATTACTGTTGTAGACGAAAGTGTCAGCACCCATACCACCCACAAGAATATCATTGCCTTCTCCACCCACAAGAGTATCATTGCCTTCCCCACCAATAAGAAGATCATTACCTTTACCACCAATGAGAAGATCATTGCCAGTACCACCCCGCAGCAGGTCATCACCGCTTTTCCCATCGATGATGTCATTACCCCCTTGACCGTTAATCACATCGTTGGAGTTGTCAAAACCAACGATGTTATTGTTCAAGTCATTGAGGAAAGTAACGGTGTTTTTGTTGAAAATGCTACTTTGAGTGGAGTTGGCATTAATTACATCAAAGCTGTCAGAAACACTTACTTGTCCGTCGAATATGATATTACCGACGGCGGATTGTGTTGTCGATGCAGCTAAGTTCTCCAGGTTTTCTAACTGAAAGTTTTGCAGAGTGACTTTGGTATTAGCCACATCTTCAAAGGTGACTTCTAAATTATTGCCATTTTGAGTTAATTGCAGATTTCTCGCAGTCAAGCCAGCCCCAATAAATTGCAAGGTATCTACTTTGGCAATTACCGCAGCCGAAGGATTTGAGCTAGTACCTACACCACCAAAATCGCTGATGATGTCATTGCCATTGTTTTTTCGGGTAATAAAGATGTCATTGCCAGCTGTACCATTAATAACTCTGGGTTTAACTACGCCATTAATAGCAAAGTCAAAAGAGCTTTCATCACTATCGTTGTTGCTTAAAATCAGAGTGCCACCATAGGTTCCAGGTGTAGTGGTGTTGAGTGCCACCGTAATCGCGGTGGAAGCATTTGCAGCCACACTTGTTGGCAGAGTTCCCACCAAACTAAATCCGTCGGGAAGTTTGAGATTACTGAGGTTGAGTGCAGCTGTACCTGTGTTCTTGATGGTAAAGGTTTTGCTGAGAGTATTACCAGTAATGACATCACCAAAGTTAATCGCAGTAGTACTACCATCTGCAATGTCAACTGTGCCGTTAAGAACTTGAATTTCGGGAGCAGGAACAGGTTTAACTATGCCATTAATAGCAAAATCAAAAGAGCTTTCATCACTATCGTTGTTGCTTAAAATCAGAGTGCCACCATAGGTTCCAGGTGTAGTGGTGTTGAGTGCCACCGTAATCGCGGTGGAAGCATTTGCAGCCACACTTGTTGGAAGAGTTCCCACCAAACTAAATCCGTCGGGAAGTTTGAGATTACTGAGGTTGAGTGCAGCTGTACCCGTGTTCTTGATGGTAAAGGTTTTGCTGAGAGTATTACCAGTAATGACATCGCCAAAGTTAATCGCAGTAGTACTACCATCTGCAATGTCAACTGTGCCGTTAAGAACTTGAATTTCGGGAGCAGGAACAGGTTTAACTATGCCATTAATAGCAAAATCAAAAGAGCTTTCATCACTATCGTTGTTGCTTAAAATCAGCGTGCCACCATAGGTTCCAGGTTTAGTGGTGTTGAGTGCCACTGTGATGGTGGTGGAAGCATTTGCAGCCACACTTGTTGGAAGAGTTCCCACCAAACTAAATCCGTCGGGAAGTTTGAGATTACTGAGGTTGAGTGCAGCTGTACCTGTGTTCTTGATGGTAAAGGTTTTGCTGAGAGTATTACCAGTAATGACATCGCCAAAGTTAATCGCGGTAGTACTACTATCTGCAATGTCAACTGTGCCATTGAGGACTTGAATTTCGGGAGCAGGAACAGGTTTAACTATGCCATTAATAGCAAAATCAAAAGAGCTTTCATCACTATCGTTGTTGCTTAAAATCAGAGTGCCACCATAGGTTCCAGGTGTAGTGGTGTTGAGTGCCACCGTAATCGCGGTGGAAGCATTTGCAGCCACACTTGTTGGAAGAGTTCCCACCAAACTAAATCCGTCGGGAAGTTTGAGATTACTGAGGTTGAGTGCAGCTGTACCCGTGTTCTTGATGGTAAAGGTTTTGCTGAGAGTATTACCAGTAATGACATCGCCAAAGTTAATCGCGGTAGTACTACTATCTGCAATGTCAACTGTGCCATTGAGGACTTGAATTTCGGGAGCCGGAGCAGGTTTAACTATGCCACTAATAGCAAAGTCAAAAGAGCTTTCATCACTATCGTTGTTGCTTAAAATCAGCGTGCCACCATAGGTTCCAGGTGTAGTGGTGTTGAGTGCCACCGTAATCGCGGTGGAAGCATTTGCAGCCACACTTGTTGGAAGAGTTCCCACCAAACTAAATCCGTCGGGAAGTTTGAGATTACTGAGGTTGAGTGCAGCTGTACCTGTGTTCTTGATGGTAAAGGTTTTGCTGAGAGTATTACCAGTAATGACATCGCCAAAGTTAATCGCAGTAGTACTGCCATCTGCAATATCAACTGTGCCGTTAAGAACTTGAATTTCAGGAGTGGCAATGGTGTTGTGGGGGGCTTCGTATGCACCAATATCAATCACTGCCGTGCTATTCCCATCGCCATCTTGAGGAGTTTTATTAGTTATACTATTGAAAATATTGGAACCAGCATCAATTGCGGGACTACCAGGTTGGAGACTAAAGTTACCATTGGTTGGATTAACAAACAACGGGTCTTTGTTTAAAATATTCCCTGAACCTGTAACGTTCAAAACTCCGTTGTAAGCAAGGTTATTGTTGAATGTAAGATTAGTAGACTTATTGCTGACAATAAGAGACTCCCCCTTGCTTCCATACAGAATATTGTTATAGACTCGAACATTTTTAGCATAGTTAAGGAAAATTTCTCCGTCTGAAAGTACTTTTGAATTTTGGTAAATTGTATTATTAACAATGTCTACAGGGTTTTCTCCTTTTAAAATCTGAATACCTGCCCCGCCATTGTTGTAAGTTAAGTTGTTACTGATTAAAGCTTTACCAGCGTAAGCAACATCTCCAACATAAGAAGTGTCAAGCATTATTCCATGACCTTCAGTTATTTTTCCTACTACCTTCCAAGGAACTAATGATTGATTATCAAAAACAGTATTGCCTTTTATAATTACTTTGTAATCTGTTGTGTTGTTATCGGAATTCCAAAGGTTAAGCATAGTAATACCTTGTGTACCATAAGGTGAGTACCATGCATTTCCAGTAACGACATTATTTTCTACTGTAATGTAGTCTGCTTGTGTTGTTGCAATTCCTCCTCCTGGAAACTTGGAAATATTATTATTACTAATTGTGATATGACTTGAATGTTGATTTGGATTGTCACTGCTGACGGTAACAAAAATACCATTTCCAGATGTTGCTGGATTATTTAAATTGTCTTTTTGGTTAAGTGCATCTTCTAATTTAAGATTGTCCCGATTTCCTACCAATGTTAAGCCTTCAATTGCTATGTAGGTTGAGCCTGTAATTGATATAGCCTGCCAATTTTTTGCGTTTGCTTCTAAAACAGGTGTGTGCCCAGGTAGTGCCTTAAATGTGATCGGTGCATTAGCCGTACCCTGCTTATTTGCAATACTCAAGATATTGGCGTAAGGCGAGGTGTAAGTACCATTCATCACGTAGACTGTATCACCTGCCTTCACCAAGTCGGCAGCTTTTTGGAGGCTGCGAAATGCATCTCCCTGGCTCAAACCATTAGATTTATCATTGCCTGTTCCAGAAACGTAATATGTAGCCATCTATTTACTCCGAATGGGTGTAGGTGGGAATTTGTAGTACAATCTCAGCAACTTTATTCAGTTGCTAAGTAGTTATTTAAATGAGTAATCTATCTAGACTTTTCAGGACAGTCACAGTTGTTCGATCGCAACTGGAAATCGCGTCGATTATAGAAACGCTGTTGTAAAACTGAAATTTTTTCTGTTAACCGTTAATGGTTAAATCGGGGATGTAGATACCGTTGATTATTAGTGTTTTATTAAGAGGAATCGGACGATTAGCACATGAATACGTGGCACAAAGACTGAGATATTTACTATCTTCTTTGAGCTTGTTATTAGACATTCTGTAACTGCTAGAGTTGGATTCGGATTGAATCGTATCTTCATCTATAGCAGCTGCGATCGCTGCTCTTTATGAGCTAGCTTTACTTATCTGCTATATTCAATACAACGATCATAAATTGGCATAATAATTCCTCTAAACTTTATCCGTTGTCTGAGGTCAGGAGGTTGCTAAATGGGTATGGTAAAATGTACCCCTGGCTGATAACTGGGGACTTAAAGTTATAGTGGTCAAAGTTGAATTGGTTGAAACTTCAGTGAGTTGAACCCTTAACTTAAGGGGACTAATGTAACAACTGAGCCGAACCTGTTCTAAGCGGTGTAACTCAATCCTTGTGAACTTGTTTAAAATTAACCTTTACAAATAGTACTTGGTATCAGTAAATGTCCTGAACATAGTAAGTTTTTTTACAACAAATTCAAAAAAACTATGGAGATGGAATGGTGAAGTCCTGTTAATTTGCAGTGATATGGGAATGAAAAGTGCTTTGTGCGAGGATATGATGAAGTTTGTCTAAATATTCGGCAGGCTACGCTTACACCAAAGAACGATTATCTAGTAAACAGGGTAAATCTTTGTTGTTGCGATCGCACATGAGGGAAGAGGGTTTTTCTAAATCGCCAAAATATTAACTAAACTTGCTTATTATTTATAGCGATGATGCCTTTTCTACCGCCTTCACTGCCCGAATATAGTCCTGATCGCAGTTTCTACTGTTGATAAGTCAAATTACTTGGGTACGATTGATTCATAGTTCTCGTAACGCTGTCATACTTTAAGTATTTTTTCTTCTGAGAAGATACCGTTAATGTGGACTCGTTTACTTTTCGGATAACCCAAAATTCAACATCTCCAAATCGCCCATGATTGAAATTGACGGTTCCTACGGAGAGGGAGGCGGACAAGTTCTTCGCACTTCCTTAAGTCTAGCCGCCATTACTGGTGAACCTATACGGATTGCAGGCATTCGCGCTGGACGCAAAAAGCCAGGATTAGCAGCACAACACTTAACAGCCGTTCGGGCTGCGGGTAGAATTTGTAATGCCCAACTACGGGGTGATGCTTTGGGTTCAATGTTGCTGGAATTCATTCCAGGTAGTGCTGTGCAAGCTGGAATTTACACCTTTGATGTGAGTAAAGCACAAGAAGGTGGTTCTGCGGGTGCGATCGCTCTTGTTTTACAGACAATTCTCTTACCTTTAGCACTAGCAACGGGTAATTCTCAGGTAACGCTAAAGGGTGGAACTCATGTAAACTTTAGCCCGACTGTAACCTACATTGAGCAAGTTTATCTGCCAATACTGCAACGTATGGGAGTAGAAGCCCAAGTTAAGTTAGGCGCTTGGGGGTGGTTTCCTCAAGGTGGGGGAGAAATAGAGTTGCAGGTGATTGGTGGTACTCAACTCGGCGGGATCAACTTGCTGGAAAGGGGAGAGTTACAACAGGTGCGAGGAATAGCAGCAGTAACGGAACTACCTTCTCATATTCCGCAACGGATGGCGAATCGTGCGGAGAATTTGTTACGGGAAGCGCATTTGAAAGTTCGTGTACAGACTTTACGAGAAAAAGGTGTGGCACCTGGAGCAGGTATTTTTTTAACTGCTGAGTATCAGAACAGCTTAACTGGCTTTGGTGGATTCGGGCGTTTGCGGTTGTCGGCAGAGACAGTTGCAGAGATTGCTTGTCAGCAACTGCTTGAATTTCATCATACTGGTGCAGCAGTGGATGAACATTTAGCAGATCAGTTATTATTGCCAGCTACTTTAGCGTCACAAGAAAGTCAGTATCGGGTGGCTGAAGTAAGTAGACATTTGACTACGAATGCCGCAGTGATTGAACAGTTTGGGCTAGCGCAAATTACGGTAAATGAAGCTGAGAAGATAGTATCTGTAAAGAGTTTGATTAGTTGAAACAAGTGAGATTATTTTAGTAGTACTGGATAATAAAGTACTTTATAGTACTAACTTAAAATCAAAATTAATACTGTTATATCTTATCTTTTCAACTAAAAACAGCAACGTTGAGCAGATAACTTTAATAAATATAGGACTTACGCAAACAATAGTCAAAACCCTTATTTTCAGGTAGGGACAATTCATGAATTCCCGTTAACGTATGTAGTTTTACGTAAGTCCTAAAATATTAAAAACTACTTTTAAAAAATCGTAAATGTAATCAAATTTGCAATAAATAATAATAAAGTTAATAATTTCAATGATTTTTACATTACTTAACTTAATTTCATTTATTCTCACCTACTTACTTTATGTAGAAAGTTGCATTTGTTGCAATAATAAGCAACTGACCAATTTACAAGGTGACTGCAAGTTTCGTTGAAAATAAGTTCAGTCGTTCCTAATACTTATTACTTACCTAACATAATCGGAAGAGTGGTATCACAAAGATGAGAAGGCGTTTTACACTACCTGCTTTTGGCCCATTCTTCACCCCTGAAGAGGAAGAGTTTGCCCGAACTGGTATTTTCACAGAAACGGCTTAAACATTAATACAGTAATACATTAGGACTTACGCAAAACTACAGCCGTTAGGGGCAATTCATATAGACGCAAAGCGGTGGACGGGTTCGACATCAAGGAACTGGCGATCGCGTACCCTGCGCGTAGGGCTTGTTGCCCCTAAAATAAAATTAGGGTTTCGGCTATTGTTTGCGTAAGTCCTAATCCAGTTCAATTAAAAAATTTGCATAATCGATAATTTGGTGTAGAGACGTTATGTTACAACATCTCTACAGCTCCCTAAATTTACATCTCTCCCAGAATGATGATTGAGAGGGTACAGAAACCTGGTAGATTTAGCTATCAGCGAGTAAAAACTGGTGAAGATGAAAGTCCTGGTTATTGGTGGTGATGGATATTGCGGTTGGGCAACTGCTCTTTACCTTTCCAATCGAGGTTATGAAGTTGGAATTTTAGATAGTTTGGTGCGGCGGCACTGGGATAATGAACTAGGTGTCGAAACTCTCACTCCGATCGCACTAATTCAACAACGTCTCCAGCGCTGGCAAGATTTGACAGGTAAATCTATCGACTTGTTCATCGGCGATATTACAAATTACGAATTTCTTAGCAAAACCTTACATCAATTTCAGCCAAATGCCCTAGTGCATTTTGGTGAACAGCGTTCGGCCCCATTTTCCATGATTGACCGAGAACACGCAGTTCTCACCCAGGTCAATAATGTAGTTGGTACGTTGAACTTGTTGTACGCCATGCGGGAAGATTTCCCCGACTGTCATTTGGTGAAGCTGGGAACGATGGGTGAATACGGTACACCCAACATCGACATCGAAGAAGGGTATATCACCATTGAACACAATGGACGCAAGGATACCTTACCTTATCCCAAGCAGCCTGGTTCGATGTACCATTTAAGCAAAGTTCATGATAGTCATAATATCCACTTTGCTTGCCGGATTTGGGGATTGCGAGCAACTGATTTAAATCAGGGTGTAGTTTATGGTGTCTTAACCGAAGAAACGGGGATGGACGAACTATTGATTAATCGGCTGGATTACGATGGTGTGTTTGGTACAGCACTAAACCGCTTTTGTATTCAAGCAGCAATTGGACATCCCTTAACTGTCTACGGTAAAGGTGGACAAACTCGTGGGTTTTTGGATATTCGGGATACAGTACGATGTGTGGAATTAGCGATCGCTAACCCTGCACAACCTGGTGAATTCCGCGTATTTAACCAATTTACCGAACAATTCAGCGTCGGTGACTTGGCATTGATGGTGAAAAATGCTGGTAACGCTATGGGATTGAAGGTAGAAATCAATCACTTAGATAACCCCAGAGTTGAGAAAGAAGAACATTACTTCAACGCTAAAAACACTAAATTGCTCGATTTAGGTTTACAGCCTCACTTGCTCTCTGATTCTCTACTCGATTCTCTGTTAAACTTTGCTATTAAGTATCAGAAACGAGTCGATCACAAGCAAATTATGCCCAAAGTCTCTTGGCACAGAAATTAGGTAAACCCCAGTAAATCGTGGGTCTAAAATTGGTCGTTATATCTTAGCACAATATGGCGACCAATCAATTATTATTTATCAGGCGCATCATCCAGCTATTAAGCTGTTATATATTTAAATTGCATAAACTGGGCGCTTATGTTGCCCACGCCACAAGAGTTATGTTTAATTCGATTATGCGAATTAGATTCTTTATAGCTTACTAAATTTTCCGTTTAGCACAGTTATTATGACTGTGCAAAATTGATTGCAGCACACGAGACAGTTTATTCTGTGTTTAATCGCAAAATGCACTCTGAAGCTGAGATTATCTGCCTGTACTGAATAGTTTTTTATGAGAATTGCCCTATTTACTGAAACCTTTTTACCCAAGGTTGACGGCATTGTAACACGCTTGCGCCATACTGTTGACCATCTACAGCGTAGTGGTAATCAAGTGCTGGTGATTGCCCCTGATGGAGGCATCACTGAACACAAAGGCGCTAAAGTTTACGGTATTACTGGCTTTCCTCTGCCATTGTATCCAGAATTGAAAATGGCACTTCCCCGCCCAGCCATTGGTTATGCTTTAGAAGAGTTTAAGCCAGATGTGATTCATGTTGTAAATCCAGCCGTTTTGGGTTTAGCTGGCATATTCTACAGCAAAATCCTCAAAATACCCTTAATAGCCTCTTACCATACCCATTTGCCCCAATATCTTCAACATTACGGCTTGGGGATGCTAGAAGGTTTTCTTTGGGAACTGCTCAAAGGCGCTCATAATCAAGCAGCGTTGAATCTGTGTACCTCCACAGCAATGGTGGAGGAACTTACAGGACATGGGATTGAACGTGTAGATTTATGGCAGCGTGGGGTGGATACAGAATTATTTCATCCCGATTTAGCTAATGTAGAGATGCGATCGCGCCTATCCCAAAATCATCCAGAAAGTCCATTGCTACTTTACGTTGGGCGGCTTTCTGCTGAAAAAGAAATTGAGCGCATCAAACCAATTTTAGAAGCAATTCCCGAAGCGCGGTTAGCATTGGTTGGAGATGGCCCACACCGTCAAGCACTGGAAAAACACTTTGCTGGCACAAATACTTATTTTGTTGGATATCTTATGGGACAAGAATTAGGTTCTGCCTTTGCGAGTGCTGATGCCTTTATCTTTCCTTCCCGTACAGAAACACTAGGCTTAGTACTACTAGAAGCGATGGCTGCTGGTTGCCCTGTGGTAGCAGCCCGTTCGGGGGGAATTCCTGATATTGTGACAGACGGGGTAAATGGATATCTTTTTGAGCCAACAGAAGATGTTAAAGGAGCGATCGCTGCTACTGTTCGCCTCTTAGAACAAAAAGAACAACGAGACATCATCCGTCAAAATGCTCGCCAGGAAGCAGAAAGTTGGGGTTGGGCAGCTGCCACCAATCAGCTACAAGATTACTACCAAAAGATAATATTTACTGAAAAGTTGACAAAATAAAAGGTAGGGAGTTGGTAGATGAGGGAGCAGGGGAGGCAGGGAGCAGAGGGGCAAGGGGGTAGGGAGCAGGGGGAGAAGAATTTAATAACCCATGCCCAATTCCCAATGCCCCATGCCCTATGCCCTATGCCCAAAACCTAAAATTCCCACAACCGAAACAGACTCATAATACAAGCCCATTTATTTATGGGGATTATTAATTTTGAATTTTGAATTTTTAATTCGGAGCGAAGCGACGTGACACTCCCCAACCCTGGCAGCGTCTTGGCTACATTAACTGAACTGACTCAAGTTAATCGGACTCACGCCTTATTACGTCGCGTAAAAGATTTATCTGTTAATGAATTTGTTTGCCTACTCGACTTCATAACTGCTGAGTTCCAGCAATTTCTTAGAGCTATTGAACTAATCAATAATGAAGCTCTAGAAACTATGTTAGAGAAGGTACTAGAAGCTATCACACTTAAAATAGGTCAAATCCTGCAAGCAGAAAACACAGCCATTTTTTTAGTTGACCATGACAAAGGTCAACTATGGTCAAAAGTTCCTCAAGATAATAGCCAAAAATTCTTAGAAATTCGTACTCCTATGACTGTGGGTATCCCCGGTCATGTTGCCAGTACAGGTCAATATTTAAATATATCTGAAACTTATACTCATCCTTTATTTAGCCCAGAACTTGAAAAACAAATGGGCTACAAAATCCATAATATTTTATGTATGCCTGTTATCAGCAGCAAAAACCAGATTGTTGCAGTAGTTCAACTGGCTAATAAAACCGGGAATGTTCCGTTTAATCATGATGATGAAGAACGTTTTCGAGACTTCGCCGCTTCTATTGGTATTATTCTGGAAAGCTGCCAATCTTTTTATGTAGCCGCTCGGAATCAACGAGGCGCAACGGCTTTGTTACGGGCAACTCAGACATTGGGGCAAAGTCTCGATTTAGAAGCAACTTTGCAAATAGTCATGGAACAAGCTCGAATTTTAATGCAAGCAGATCGCAGCACGCTGTTTTTATATCGTAAAGAGATGAGCGAACTCTGGACAAAAGTTGCGGCGGCGGCAGATGGCACAAACTTGCTAGAAATTCGTATTCCCGCTAACCGAGGCATTGCTGGCTATGTGGCTTCTACTGGTCAAGCCTTAAATATTTCCGATGCCTACAAAGACCCCCGCTTTGACCCAAGTACAGATAGAAAAACTGGTTATGTGACTCGCAATATTCTATGTTTACCAGTATTTAATTCTGCAAATGAATTAATTGGCGTAACCCAATTAATTAATAAGCAACAAAACAGTTTTACTGCTTCTGATGAAGAGTTTATGCGGGCTTTTAATATTCAGGCAGGAATTGCCTTAGAAAATGCTCGTCTGTTTGAAAATGTATTGTTAGAAAAACAGTATCAAAAAGACATTTTGCAAAGTCTGTCAGATGCGGTGATTTCTACAGATATGGCAGGTAGAATTGTCACGATTAATGATGCAGCTTTGGAGTTATTGGGTTGTCCCGTAAAAAACACCAATACCAAAATTAACAAGCTTTTGTGGGAACAAAATTTGATTGGTCGCTTAGTTTGGGAAGTTGTGCCGATTGAAAATCTCCAAATGCGACTCGAAGATAGTTTAAAAACTGGAGCTAAACATTATGTGCCAGAGCAAACTTTGATGGTGGGAATTTCTCTAGTTAAGAATGCTGTTAGCGGTAGCGGGGCGTTTAGCGCTCAGTACTCAATTTTAGCACTGTGCGATCGCACTAACCCCAATGTGTTCATTCCCTGGAATCTCCCCCTCACACCTGAATCTGAGTTTTTTAGCCCTGATGAGGTGCAAACATTAGAACGCAGTACAAATCTCACTGTCAATCCCCTAACTAACCCAGAAGGCGGCGTTCGGGGTGGTTTGGTGGTGTTGGAAGACATCAGCCAGGAAAAACGGATGAAAACTACCATGTCCCGCTACCTAACGCCTCATGTAGCCGAACAAGTTATGGCTCTGGGAGAAGATGCTTTAATGGTGGGTGAGCGTAAGGACGTAACCATCTTGTTTTCTGATATCCGAGGCTACACAACACTTACAGAAAATATCGGTGCAGCTGAAGTATTATCCTTACTCAATCAGTATTTTGAAACGATGGTGGAGGCGGTTTTTAACTACGAAGGCACGCTCGATAAGTTTATTGGTGATGCGTTAATGGCGGTATTTGGTGCGCCGCTACCTCTGACAGAAAATCATGCTTGGAGGGCTGTGCAGTCAGCGTTAGATATGCGACAACGCTTAGAGGAATTTAACCAGCGACGAATTATCCAGGCGCAGCCACAAATTCGTATTGGCATTGGCATTAGTTCTGGAGAAGTAGTTTCGGGTAATATTGGTTCCCGCAAACGCATGGATTACACCGTAATTGGAGACAGCGTAAATTTGAGTTCGCGCTTGGAAGCGGTAACTAAAGAATACGGGTGTGATATTATTTTAAGCGAATTTACTTACCAGATGTGCAGCGATCGCATTTGGGTGCGCCAGTTAGATAAAATCCGAGTCAAAGGGAAACACCAAGCAGTTAATATCTACGAGTTAATTGGCGATCGCAACACCCCTCTAGATGCCAACACCCAAGAGTTTTTGTATCACTATCATACTGGACGCGCTGCTTATTTATCGCGCGACTTCTCCCAAGCGATCGCTTGTTTTAAAGCCGCCAAATACATCCAACCCAAAGACCAAGGTGTTGATATCCACCTAGAACGTGCGCGTAATTATTTACAAAATCCGCCCCCAGAATCATGGGATGGTATTTGGACAATGCTTACTAAATAGTTATGGGGCATTGGGAATTGGGCATTGGGCATGGTGCATGGGTTATTAATTCTTCTCCCCCTGCTCCCTGTCCCCTTGTCCCCTTGCCCCCTTGCTCCTCCGCCTCCTCAACCTTCAACCTCCCCCTGGTCATCCTGAAACGGATCTTCACCAATTCGCAGTTCTTTCTTTGAGTGTTTCAACTGTTTCCATAGATCCCTTATTTGTTTGTAAGCTTCACCTGGAGGCAGCTTTCCACCTGTTTCTAAGTTGCAAATGTAGCTTACGCGTTGGGCAAATTCCTGTAGATTCGCATTAAAAACCAGGTTTTCTGGCTTTACCTGACCGTAGTAGCGACCACGAGGGTAGAGAAAATCATCCTTATTCACTATTTTGTTCTCCATTTATTAATTCACCTTCTATTTGAATGTCTGAAGCGAAATCACTAGCTACCTTAATATTTATTACTTTCTTCAGACTGGGGAAAAGCAAACCATCCAACTCTTTTTCCAATTCGTTATGCAGGAATTAGTTGATTCAGATTATGAGACTAGAGGATAAAGCTTGAAATGCTTTTGTTGTAAATGTTACAGAAAAAATGTCTCTTAAAGTAACTGCTGCTAAAGTAACTAGAGAGAATGTTTGATTTTCCTCCCGGTCATCAATTGATCTCATCTTAATTTATGAAGTTCAAATTGTAATTAACTTCAGTCCAAACCCTGAATTAAAAACTATTAAAATATATAAGTATATCTCACTAAAGAAGTTTTGCAAAAATAGTTACGTTCTGAACGGTGATACTACTGACAAGAGGATACTAGAACCAGAGTCACTTGTCCTCTGTTAAAAGTTAGAGATTCAATTGTTAATATTTAGCAACTGGCTGATGAGGGCATTGAGTATTGAAAAGATACAGAGGGGCGGAGTGCTGCTCTTGCTGAGGGCAAAATTCTCCCTTGTTTACCTCATACTTTTCTGCTCAATTCTCCGCATCCTTACATCCTCTTCAAAAATCACCGATGGCTAATAGTTAATAACTAAAGATAAAATGGTTAAGCCCGAAAGGACAAAAATCGTCCATCGCCTAGAACTTTAACTGCCACCATGTCTGTGAATTCCAAGTTATACGAAGGCAAAGCAAAAATTCTCTATACAACGGACGATCCGGAAGTCTTGTTGGCTGATTTTAAGGACGATGCCACGGCGTTTAACGCCCAAAAACGTGGCAGTATCCAAGGAAAGGGAAAAATAAATTGTAGCATTTCCAGCCAGCTTTTTAAACAGTTAGAGGCTTATGGTATAAAGACTCACTTTATCGACAGCCCTACCCCGAATCAGATGCTGGTGAAGGCAGTAAAAATTTTACCCTTAGAAGTAGTTATCAGAAATATTGCAGCTGGCAGTCTGTGTCAACAAACAGGCTTGCCAGTGGGTACAATTCTGAAACAGCCTTTGGTTGAGTTTTATTACAAAAACGATCACTTAGGAGATCCTTTGCTCACACGCGATCGCCTTTACCTGCTAGAACTAGCTACTGCGGAACAAGTAGATGCAATTACACATCTAGCATTGCAAATCAATGAATTTCTCAATAAATTTTGGCAGCAATGCGGCATTACCCTAGTAGACTTCAAGCTAGAGTTTGGTTTGGACTCACAACAGCAGTTGCTTTTGGCAGACGAAATTAGCCCCGACACTTGCCGTTTGTGGGATACCACAGAAGAGGACTCAAATCGCCGGGTAATGGACAAAGACCGCTTTCGCCGAGACTTAGGAAATGTAGAGGATGCTTACCAGGAGGTTTTACAAAGAGTGCTAAAAGCAGTAGAAACTACAACTTAAACAGGTAAAAACCAAAAGGTCAGAAGGAATTATATTTAACTTTTGCCTTTTGCCTTTTGCCTTGTAAAGTAAAAAAGCAAAAGAAAAAAATTATATTTTGAATTTTACCTTTGGCATGAGGGCATTATTGCCTTGTGATCGTGTGTGTGTGGTCGTGAAGAGGAATCATAAGTAAAATGCGTTTATCTCCCGTATTGCTGGCAGCAATAGCAATTACAGTCCCTTTGGGCGGCTCATTGAGTGCAAAAGCAGAAACTGCCAAAACTTCAAAACAGACAACAGAAGTTTTGACACTAGAAACAAATCAGCAGCCAGAAAAGGACACTAGTCAGCTTGACTCTAGTAAAAATCTCAAATCTCGATCTAATCTCACAGGGATTATAGAGGCACAGAAATCTCGGATTGTCGCAGTTTACCCTGCTAATCCGACACCAGGGGTAATAGTGCCAACCTCCACAACGCCAAAAACTGCACAACAAACCCCTCAAATCAATCCCAGCCCAACTCAACAGCCCTCTCCAGCCCCAGACATCCCACCGCCAGAAATTCAACAACCAACGCCTTCCCCAACTCCTGAGACGACTCCAGTCCCAGAGAACGTTAATCCACCGACAACAGAACCTTTATTACCTACAACTCCAGAACCATCTACCGCTCCAGACGTTCCATTTCCAGATGGTCAACAACGAACACCTGCTCCAAGACCAGGTGCTACACCCAGTCCGCAGAATGTTAACCCGCCGACAACTCCAGAAAGTACTCAACCCAACACAGTCCCGGAAGCCAATGACCCCCGCGTACTGGTGTCGGAAGTACTCATTAGATCCCAGTCTGGGCAACTATCACCAGAACTGGAAGAACAAGTTTACAGAGTAATTCGTACCCAACCAGGACGAACAACAACTCGCAGCCAACTGCAAGAAGATATTAACGCCATCTTTGGTACTGGCTTCTTCTCCAACGTCCAAGCATCGCCAGAAGATACCCCCTTGGGAGTGCGGGTGAGCTTTGTTGTACAGCCTAACCCCGTCCTGAGCAAAGTAGAAGTGCAAGCCAATCCTGGCACTGGTGTTCCCTCTGTACTCCCACCTACTACTGTGGATGAAGTATTTAAGGAGCAGTATGGCAAAATCCTCAACTTGCGTGACTTGCAAGAAGGCATCAAGCAGTTAAACAAGCGGTATCAAGACCAAGGTTATGTTCTAGCCAACGTCATTGGAGCGCCCCAAGTCTCTGAAAACGGAGTTGTTACCCTACAAGTAGCAGAAGGTGTAGTAGAGAATATTAGAGTCCGGTTCCGCAATAAAGATGGTCAAGAGACAGACGAGAAGGGACAACCAATTCGCGGACGGACACAAGATTACATCATTACCCGAGAATTGGAGTTGAAGCCAGGGCAAACATTCAACCGCAACACGGTGCAAAAAGACCTACAGCGCGTGTATGGACTAGGGCTATTTGAAGATGTGAATGTCTCCCTAGACCCTGGTACTGACCCCAGCAAGGTGGATGTAGTCGTGAATGTAGCGGAACGCAGTAGTGGTTCTATTGCGGCTGGGGCAGGGATTAGTTCTGCTAGCGGACTTTTTGGAACAGTTAGCTATCAACAGCAAAACCTGAACGGTAGAAACCAAAAACTGGGCGCAGAAGTGCAGGTGGGAGAACGGGAACTGTTATTTGACGTGCGATATACAGACCCTTGGATTGCGGGAGATCCTTACCGCACTTCCTACACAACCAATCTTTTTCGCCGCAGTTCCATTTCATTGATTTTTGATGGCAAAGATGAAGATATTAGGACTTTTGACCCAAATAATCCCAGTAATACAGATTCTCAGGATCGCCCCCGCATTCTCCGTCTAGGTGGCGGTGTCACCTTTACCCGTCCTCTTTCCAGCAATCCTTACAAAACTTCCGTTTGGACTGCCTCAGCAGGTTTACAGTATCAACGAGTTTCCGCCCGTGATGCCGATGGCAATCTCAGAAAAACAGGAGCGGTATTCAATGATAATGGAGTTCCGCTGGACGAGAATGGAAACCCCACCGCCACTGGTCAACCACTAGAAATTCCACTTACCTTGTCTCCGGGAGGTGAAGACGATTTACTACTGCTGCAACTGGGGGCACAGCGCGATCTCCGTAATAACCCATTGCAACCCACTAGCGGTTCTTATCTTCGCTTCGGGTTAGATCAGTCGGTTCCTATCGGACTAGGAAACATTCTCCTCACCAGATTGCGGGGTAGCTACAGCCAATATTTACCCATTAAGCTGATTAACCTTACCAAGGGGGCGCAAACCTTAGCATTTAACCTGCAAGCAGGAACCATCCTTGGTGACTTGCCCCCCTACGAAGCCTTTACTCTTGGGGGTAGCAACTCCGTCCGGGGTTACGAAGAAGGAGCATTAGGTAGTGGACGCTCTTACGTGCAAGCATCAGTTGAATATCGGTTCCCAGTTTTTTCAGTAGTCAGTGGCGCACTATTTTTTGATCTCGGCAGCGATCTGGGAACCAGTACCAGGGCGGCTGAAGTATTGAACAAAAATGGTAGTGGCTACGGTTATGGTCTTGGCGTTCGCGTCCAGTCTCCACTGGGGCCAATTCGTATTGACTACGGTGTCAACGATGACGGAGATAGTCGGATTAATTTCGGTATTGGCGAAAGGTTCTAGTTTGTCATTAGTCAGTTGTCATTAGTCATTAGTGGATCACAAAAGACAAATGACAATTAGCTTGCTAATTTTGACATTTACCTCAATACTGTTCCGATAAAGGGATTAATGACTTTTTTAGGGGAATATCAGGGACTTTACCAAAACAGACGATGAACAATACTAAACAAAATATATTGACTTTTCGGCTATGCAACAGCACACTCTAGCAGCCGAAATCACCCAAGTAGGGGTGGGATTGCATAGCGGTGTGAATACCCAGGTGCGGATACTACCAGCTGAAACGGGAAGTGGACGCTACTTTGTGCGGGTGGATTTACCGGATTTGCCGATTATTCCAGCCCAAGTTGCGGCAGTTAGTCACACTGTTCTCTCAACTCAGTTGGGAAAGGGTGAGGTATATGTTCGCACGGTAGAACATTTGTTGGCAGCACTTTCGGGTATGGGTGTGGATAATGCCCGGATTGAAATTGATGGGCCAGAAGTCCCGCTTTTGGATGGTTCCGCAAGTGTGTGGACAGCCAATATTTCCCAAGTGGGCCTAGTATCACAACCCGTTAACAACCAATTTCCCTTGACTGTTACAGAACCAATATGGGTCTATCAAGGGGATGCCTTTGTATGTGCCCTCCCAGCACCAGAAACTCGTTTTAGTTACGGTATTGATTTTGACCTGCCCGCTATTGGTAATCAATGGTATAGTTGGTCACTAACCACTGAACTAGAAAAAGCTTCTGCTAGCTTTGCTGCCGAAATTGCTCCTGCCCGTACTTTTGGATTACTGCATCAAATTGAACACTTACAAAAAACTGGGTTAATTAAAGGTGGTAGTTTGGATAATGCACTTGTTTGCGGGCCAGAAGGGTGGCTAAATCCCCCCTTGAGATTTGCAAATGAACCAGTCCGTCATAAAATCTTGGATTTAGTCGGAGATTTGAGTTTATTAGGAGCTTTTCCTCAAGCTCATTTCTTAGCGTACAGAGCCAGCCATAATTTACACATTCAACTGGCTCAGAAGATTTTGGATTTTAGATTTTGAATTTGCTCTAAAGCTTAAAATTCAGGATTATTAAGGTTTCGATCTACGCTTGCCTGCTAGACTTTCAGATGAAAAATTAACTATAGGGCCAATGTCAATCCTCACTGAAGTGAATACTATCGATCCAACTACATCTACATCTACCGAACTACAGGGTATAAATGAGACTGCGATCGCCTCTGAAATAAAAACAACTTTCACATCTGAAGAAATTCAAAAATTATTACCCCACCGCTACCCATTTTTACTTGTAGATAAAATAATTGACTACGTTCCAGGTAAAAAAGCTGTTGGCGTTAAAAATGTTACTATCAACGAAAACTATTTCCAAGGACATTTCCCCGGCCGTCCACTGATGCCAGGGGTGCTAATTGTCGAAGCAATGGCACAAGTTGGGGGCATTGTTCTCACTCAAATGTCTTCGGTAGAAGGCGGGCTATTTGTTTTCGCTGGTATCGATAAAGTTCGCTTTCGCCGCCAGGTCGTACCGGGGGATCAACTAGTCATGACAGTGGAACTGTTATGGGTAAAACAACGTCGTTTCGGTAAGATGCAAGGTCGTGCCGAAGTTGACGGTCAACTTGCTTGTGAAGGGGAATTAATGTTTTCTCTAGTCAACTAAAAGTTTGCTTTCGTGGTGTGGGCATAGCCGTGAAATGCCCTTACTGAATCCTACAAAAGGATAACAGTAAAAAAAAATCCACAACAGCATCTGATAATTTCTTGATTTTCGATGCCCTCTCTACGAGATGCTACTCGAACACACTTAACTTGCTTTGCCCGACACTTTCGTTCACTGAAATACTTCACGCTCTACCAGTCGCCTTGATGGGGCGGTAGTTTGTATAAATCTCTTAACCAGATTAACACGCTGCCTTAGAAACCCTATTTGGCGCTGACTTATCAAGACAGTTCTGGAGATTCACCCTTGAAAACGCTAATTCATCCAACTGCTGTAATTCATCCGAAATCGGAACTCCACCATACAGTGCAAGTCGGTGCCTATGCTGTGATTGGAGCGCATGTCAAAGTGGGCCCTGAAACAATAATCGGCGCTCATGCTGTGTTAGAGGGGCCTTGTGAGATTGGGGCGCAAAATCAGATTTTTACAGGTGCAGCCATCGGTATGGAACCCCAGGATCTCAAGTTTGTGGGAGAACCAACTTGGGTCAAAATTGGTGATAACAACTTAATTCGTGAGTACGTTACTATTAACCGCGCTACTGGTGCTGGTGAAGCAACAGTAATTGGCGATGGTAACTTGCTGATGGCTTATGTCCATGTGGCTCATAACTGCGTAATTGAAGACCAGGTAGTAATTGCCAACTCTGTAGCGTTGGCGGGTCATGTGCATATTGAATCACGCGCCAGGCTGAGTGGGGTTTTAGGTGTCCATCAATTTGTGCGTATTGGTAGACACGCAATGGTGGGAGGTATGGCACGTATTGACCGAGATGTAGCCCCATATATGCTAGTAGAGGGAAATCCGGCGCGAGTGCGAACCCTCAACCTTGTGGGACTCAAACGGTCTGGTATGGACTCAGCAGATTTGCTTGCGCTGAAAAAAGCCTTCCGCATTCTTTACCGTTCTGATTTGTCCTTTAAAGATGCCTTGGAAAAACTGGAACTTTTAGGGGATAGCGAACAATTACAACATCTGCGTCGCTTCCTGCTACTTTCTCAGATGCCAGGTAGACGTGGCTTGATTCCCGGTAAAGGGAAAAAAAGCACGAGTGATGAATAATCGTGAATTATGAGTTAGGAGAGACGCGATTAATCGCGTCTCTACAGGAGTTATCAATTGATGAATTAAATTTTTAACTCCGCATTCCTAAATATTCACTACTAACTATTTATTCCTAAGTTTTTACTAATTACCAATTATCAAATGCGGATTTTTATCAGCACTGGCGAAGTATCTGGCGATTTACAAGGGTCGCTGCTAATTACAGCGCTGAAGCGTCAAGCTATGGCGATTGGGTTGAAATTAGAGATTGTGGCGCTGGGTGGCGAAAAAATGGTGGAGGCTGGGGCAATCTTATTGGGCAATACTAGTAGTATCGGCTCAATGGGTATTCTAGAAGGGTTGCCTTATGTTTTACCGACTCTCCAGGTACAACGTCAGGCGATCGCTTCTCTAAAACAAAATCCACCTGATTTAGTAGTGCTGATCGATTATATGACTCCCAATCTGGAAATTGGGACTTATATGAAACAGCAGTTACCAGATGTGCCTGTGGTGTATTATATTGCTCCCCAAGAGTGGGCTTGGTCATTAAGTTTACGTAGAACTAACCGAATTGTTGGTTTTACAGATAAGCTGTTGGCAATTTTCCCACAAGAAGCCCATTACTTTCGTGAGAAAGGAGCAAAAGTTACTTGGGTAGGGCATCCTTTGATTGACCGAATGCAAGACGCTCCCAGTCGCCAAGCAGCGCGTGCAACACTGGGGATTGCGCCAGAACAAATTGCGATCGCACTTCTCCCCGCCTCTCGCCGCCAAGAATTAAAATATCTTTTACCAGTAATTTTTCAAGCCGCCCAAACTATTCAAGCTAAATTACCCGAAGTTCATTTCTGGATTCCCCTATCTTTGGAAGTCTATAGACAGCCAATTGAGGAGGCTATTAGGCGTTACGGTTTACGGGCGACAGTTCTATCAGGTCAACAAATGGAAGTTTTTGCTGCGGCTGATTTAGCCATTAGTAAATCTGGTACTGTCAATTTAGAACTTGCTCTGTTAAATGTGCCCCAAGTTGTAGTTTACCGCCTCAGTCGCCTGACTGCTTGGATAGCTCGTAAAATCCTCAAAGGTTCTATCGCCTTTGCATCGCCACCAAATTTAGTTGTGATGAAGCCGATTGTGCCAGAATTTTTACAAGAGCAAGCCACAGCAGAGAATATTATCCAATCCGCGATGGAACTACTACTCAATCCCAGTCGCAGGGAGCAAACTTTGCTAGATTATGAAGAAATGCGGCAAAGTTTAGGAGAAGTTGGAGTGTGCGATCGCGCTGCTCAAGAGATTTTGCAAATGGTGGCGGGGAGTAGGGGACAAGGGGACAAGAGGTGAGAACTTGAAACAAGTCTTTCCCCTTGTCCCCAATTCTCCTTGTCCCCAAGTCCTCTTCCCAATGCCCAATGCCCAATGCCCAATCTTTTTAGCGGTGTCATGGCTTATGAGATGAGAAAACAAAGAGCGATCGCAGTTGATTTGTTCGCTGGCGCGGGTGGTATGACTCTTGGCTTTGAACAAGCTGGTTTTGACGTGCTAGCGTCTGTAGAAATCGACCCTATCCACTGTGCAACACATGAGTTTAACTTTCCTTATTGCTCAGTGTTATGTAAGAGTGTTGTGGATACAACCGGTGAAGAAATTAGGAGTCGGTCTAAAATTGGCGATCGCGAAATTGATGTGGTAATTTGTGGCTCACCATGTCAAGGATTTTCTCTAATTGGTAAACGGGTTGTTGATGATCCGCGAAATTCTTTAGTGTTTCACTTTCATCGCCTGGTTTTTGAGCTAAAACCAAAATTCTTTGTAATGGAAAATGTTCGAGGGATAACGGTTGGTGAACATAAACAAATCCTTCAAACATTAATTAGTGAGTTTAAAATTTACGGTTATAAAGTAGAAGAAAATTACCAAATTCTCAATGCTGCGAATTACGGAGTACCACAGTCACGTGAGAGATTGTTTCTTATAGGTGCAAGGGAGGATGTAGAATTACCGAAATATCCTCAGCCGATTACAAAACCAGCATTACCAAATAATTTAAATTCTAAAAAAATATCTGATATCCCCTTGAGTCCTACGGTATGGGATGCGATTAAAGATTTACCTGAAATAGAAAACTATCCTGAGTTAGTAACAAGAGATTGGGTTGCAGCAGAATACGAAAAGCCTAGTAATTATGCTCGTGTACTTCGCGGTCTTAAATGCCTAAAAAATGATTATTCTTATAAACGTGAATATGATTTGCGAATCCTTTCTTCAAGTTTAAGAACAAAACATTCTGCGGAAACTATTCAACGTTTTCAAGAAACTGAACAAGGTGAAAGAGAAAAAATTAGTCGTTTTCATAAGCTACATCCTAATGGTGTCTGCAATACTTTAAGAGCCGGAACAGATAAGTATAGGGGTTCTTTCACATCTCCTAGACCAATTCATCCATTTACCCCTCGTTGTATTACAGTCAGGGAAGCGGCGAGATTACATTCTTACCCAGATTGGTTTAGATTTCATGTAACTAAATGGCACGGTTTTCGGCAAGTTGGTAACTCTGTACCACCGCTACTAGCCAAAGCTGTGGCGAGTGAAATTATTCGTAGTTTGAATATTTCGCCTTTTAAGCCGAGTTTGCGATACAAGTTGGGAGACGAGAAACTACTACAGTTTAAGATGTCGCAAGCGGAACAATATTATCAACGTGAGTAATAATACACTTTGTAATATGTGCAAGGTTGGGCTAAGTCCAAGCACGGAAAAATGTACTATCTTCCCAGATATTAGCAGTGCGTTGAGCGATCGCAGTCAATTCTTCCTTTTTCAGAGGCACAAAAGCCCGCGCTATCTTGACATTATTCTCTAATTGTGAAACAGTCTCTGCCGCAATTACACAACAATGAACTCCAGGCTGAGACATTGTGTAACCTAAAGCTTGCTCCATACCTGTCAATCCACCTGGTTTAAATAGTCGACCATAAGCTGGGACTTTCATCGCAATCACACCGACATTTTTTTCTTGAGCAACTGGTAGAACCACCGGGATAAATGGATGTGGGTGGTGTTTGTCGGCGGCATTCACAGGTATAAGTGTAGTGTGGAAAGGATAGCGGCGTAAGCCTTCAGCAATCACTTGAGGATCGTGATGTCCGGTAATACCTGCGAAGCGCACCAGTTTTTGTTGTATGGCTTCTTCTAAAGCTTTAATTGCGCCAGATGGACTAAAAATGGTGTCGAGTTCTTCAGAAAAAGAAACGTGATGCAACTGCCACAAATCGAGATAATCTGTATTGAGACGTTTTAGCGATCGCTCTAATTCTCGCCAAGCTCCATCCCGATCTCTTTTATCAGTCTTACTTGTTAGAAACACCTTTGAGCGATGGGGTGGTAGCACTTTACCTAAATAATCTTCACTCGGCCCATAACTAGCGGCTGTATCAAAGTAGCGGATGCCAAGTTCCAGCGCTCTTTGAATAATTGCTGTAGCATCACCCTCTTTTCCTTCCCAGGATAACGGGGTTTGGCCTGCTCCTCCTAACCCGAATATCGGGAGTTTTACTTCCGTGCGTCCCAGTAGCCGTTCTGGCATAGTTGCTGGCGGTGTTGCGGTGTTGGTACTATTTTGCTGTAAAGCATTAGTTGCCACAATCCCTCCAGTTACAGCAATGCTGGTAATTAAGAAATTACGCCGTGTCTTTCCTTCTTTCATGATTGGCTTGGAGGCGAAATTACTTTTATTATCAATTCTAGCTAGGGGGGATTAATGTCAGAAAGCAAAATTACTGATAGTTTAGGAACACTCTAAAGCATAGATCCAAATACTAGTATCGAGGTATACTTGTGTTCCTTGAATAGCATCTAGAATTCCCATGCATCTCGTTCTTGGCGAATAAACTTATCCACTTTTTCCGGTGTGGCAAAATTGCCTTTAACAGATCCGATAAAGCTAGTTAGAGGTTTTTCAGAATGCTCTGGGGATGGTTCCATAAGTACTATTACCTCGACAGTTGCACCTGCTGGAAGTTCTGGAAAACGGATTTTTACTATACCGCCAGGTTTGACTATTGCCTTTTGTCTGAGTCCATTAAGCATGATAGTTTATCCTCGTTAGTGCCGGAATATCGCAGTGCTTTTTCTAGTTTAGCGCTGAGGTGCGATCGCGTTACTTGCCACCGACGGCATTTTTCTGAGCGTAGTTAATATTTTTCTGATACTCTATGATTTTTTGTTGAGCGATTGCATAATTTGGGCTGGAAGATGGCACAGTTTTCATAAGTGCGATCGCAGCTTCCCATTGACTTACAACTGTTTTCTACTCATCTGGAGATTTTGCTAATTGAGTTAATTTGGCAGCACTGATTGCTTTATTAACAGCATCTCTGAATGTATTAGTTTGAGGTATCAGTGCTGCTGAAAATGGAGTTGGCGAAGTAACTTGAGAAGCTATAGAAGTTGTTGGTTGTTCTTCCATTTTTGAAATTGTTGCCAATAAATATATTCCGATCGCAACCAAGGGAATTAACATAATTATCAGCAGCTTTTTATTTAAATTTTTAGGCGTTTGGTAATGATATTGAGATAGTGATTTTATGAGCAAATGCTGTTTTTTGCCTTTCTTTATTTGGGTTAGACCCATATCACCACGCAATCTGTCAATTTCTAAATCTGTGCGATCAACACTGTAGCTTTTAGGTCTAGTTTGCAAGCTTTGTAGTAGAACTTTCAGCTTAGGAATGAAGCGTTTTATTACCAAATGTTCTAATTGATATAGATATGCGGCAGTAAAGATCCAAATCATGAACCAGCGTTGACTCAAAAAATGATTATTTTCAATACTGTAAAAAATTCCGTTTGTTGCGCGTCCTGTTAAATGTCCTGTACAACCATTGAAGTACTCCGGTATTTTATTGTAAAAGTTGCAACTAGAAAAAGCTAATTCTGAAAAGATAGCTAGGATTAGCATAAAAGATAATCCCATTACTAATGTGCTATAGAAACCTGCCCATAAGCTATTGAAAGTAGGCATCCATTTTGGTAATTTATTAGATGAGTTAGGCTTTTGCCAAATAAACCAGAAAATATGATAGACAAAGGCTAAGAAAGCTGTTGGTATTAATAAGCCGAATAAAATAGAAAATATTAATAATATAGGGCTGTTACCGATAACTGATATAAATACTCCAGCCAATCCAAAGACTATTAAACGTGTGCCAGGAAATGCTATGGGAACTAGAATAATTGCCCTGAGCCAAGAACTAGGATAAGGAAACCAAACTGGCCATATTTTAGAGAGAGTTTCATATTTTCCCTGTTTAGCTAGTTCGAAAATACTAGAATGTTTTTTAGTCTCATCATTTACTGAATTCAAATTTAAATTATCTATCCAACTTACTGAGGTGTGTCCTTTCTTTTTCCCATATATTTTTACAGACTTAATAGGTGGAGCTTCCAACTTAATTATTAGTTTATAAATGAAAGTAACTGATGATTCTTGCTCCGGTACTTGAAAAGATTCGAGGATTATCTGTAAGCAGCTATCTTTCAAGATTGCTTTGGCACTAACACCTTTTGGTTGCAAAAGGTAATTGATTACTGAAGCAATTGCTTGTGCATCTCCCTGTTTAGCAAGTTCTAAAAGATTCGGCTGCATCATAACCAATAAATCTGAAAAACTGATAAATTATCGTCTATCTCAGGGTTCCCAATTTATACACAAAAGCAACATTTTTAGAAAGTTCCCAGCCCTACATATCAAACTTGCTTGAATTTATTATATTTTTTACAAAAACCCTAGCTTTAAACTTTTCTTCTGTACCTATGTATCTCTGGATCAGGAAATTTAAATACTAACGTTCTTTTGTAATCACAGAGCTACCATTACTAATACTTACTTTTTGAATAAAAACGTCAGTACAAGATGATAAAATATCAGAGCTTATTTTATTAGCAATAGATTCAAAATCTTGGTTTGTTAATTCCCGCGCAGTATCACCACTTAAATTAATAAAAATAGTTAGAAATTGAGGTTCACTAGAAGACTCTTCATTATCTGCTGCTTCTAGTTCATCTTCTACTATGCCTAGATTAAACTCCTTACTCCAAGCTGGAAACTTCTTACCCGTTTGTTGTCCGTAAATTTTCACGTTTTCAATAGATGCAGCCCCTAAACCAGTTAAACCTTTGCGAATAAATGCAACTAAAATTTGCTGATTTGGTACTTGGGCAGATTCTAGCGTTACCTCTAACCAAGCATCTTTAAAGGCAACTTGTGCAGTGATCCCTTTGGGGTGTAGGTGGCGGTTCATTAGAGATGCGATCGCATCTACATCTCCCTGTTTTGCAAGTTCCAGAATATTCGGCTGTGTCATAACCACTAAAAGAGAAAGTCTAGGAAAATAAACTTATATTCTTAGAATTCCCTCTTAACAGCCTTAAGTAACATTATGATGCAAAATATCAACTAACTTAGGTTAAAATATTTAGTATAAAGATAGTCTTTCATAGACTTTTGTAAAAAATATATTTCCCTGGATAAACATCGGTTTTTGCCCTTGCCAAATTAACAGGATTAATATTAATCAATTTAATTCCCATTTTGAATATGAAGTTTTATCGAGATCATGCTTGGCCTTCAACGCTGGAAGAAGCCATAGTTATCCAAGAAAAGCTGCGAGATCAAGTAATTACTGAAGATCAACTAGAAGAACCGATCCAGTACGTTGCTGGTGTGGATATGGGTTTTGAAGCTGATGGAACAATTAGCCGGGCAGCTGTCGCAGTACTGAGTTTTCCTGATTTGCAAGTAATCGAGACAAGCCTAGCACACCGCCCTACGACCTTTCCTTATGTTCCTGGGTTCCTCTCATTTCGGGAAATTCCAGCTGTTCTCGATGCCCTGGAGAAAATTCAAACAACGCCAGATATTATCCTGTGTGATGGTCAAGGAATTGCCCATCCTCGCAGATTAGGTATAGCTAGCCATTTAGGGTTACTTATAGATATGCCAACAATTGGTGTAGCTAAGTCCAGGTTGGTAGGTAAGTATGAGGAATTGGCAGAAGCCAAAGGCAGCACGCAACCACTGATATATGAGGGTGAAACCGTTGGGGTTGTTTTGCGATCGCGCACCGGAGTAAAACCTCTCTACATCTCCAGTGGCCATCGAATTAGTTTACAGACAGCGATTGACTATGTATTACGCTGTACGCCCAAATATCGACTGCCAGAAACTACACGTATTGCTGATAAATTAGCGTCGGATAGATAAAGCTTGTTGAAGTTTTTTCTAAATACTTGCTTGCGCCTACTTAATCATGTTAGGAATCGCACAGAAAGAAGTTGAAGTAGCTAAATACGATTTACGAAGTTAGAACAATGAACGCACTAACTTTACAGTGGCACGATGCAGGTCAAGATAAAACTCAGAACATTTACGAACAACAACCAAGTCAAAATCCTGGTACTGTCCGCATTGGTCGCGATCCCCTCCGGTGCGATATTATTTTGAGTCATCCTACTGTATCTGGTCTGCACGTTGAAATCTTTTTTCATCACCAGCAACAGCGCTTTTATATCAGAAATTTGCGATCGCAAAATCCCCCCCTTGTCGATGGACGGCAATTAGTCCAAGGTGAAATGCCGTTAACAGAGGGTACTAGTATCTCTTTGGGACAAATAAAACTCAACGTTACTAAAGTTTCCACAGGCAGCATTCCAGCAACAATTTTAATGCCACCACATCCCGGACATCATCACCATTCGCCAACACCTCCCGCGCCAGCGCTAGGAATTTATGGTTTAGAATGCCCCAAATGTCATAAAGTTTCCCCAGGAGAGAATCTGCAAATTGGCTGTCATTGGTGTGGAACATCTTTGGCTGCGGCAGTGAGTGTTTTAGTAGCACCGGGTAGTTAGGAACAAGGGAGATAAGGGAGACAAAAGGGAATTATTGAACAAGTCTAATGACCAATGACAAATGACCAATGACCAATGACAAATGACAAATGACAAATGACTTGCAAATCCAATTAAGTTGGGAAGAACCAGCGACAGGAGAACGGCGAGAACCAAGGTTGAATATACCGATCGCTTTTGGTCGAGAATTCCCTCGCTTACCTGCCGAACTCAGGGGGATGCGCGTTTCTCGGATGCTGCTTAACAGTAACGAAGTTTCTCGCTACCATGCCCTAATTGACAGGGAACAAGACCGGCTAGTGGTGATTGACCAAGGCAGCGTTAACGGTGTATATGTCAACGGTAAACCACAAACGCGCAGTGTTTTGACTAATGGCGATACATTGCAAATTGGCCCTTATATAATCACAGTGAAATTTGGTGCTAGCGCCTCTGAGCCAGATACCAGCCCACCTTCAACGATTCACTTCAACGCAAATACAAATCTTCCAGACCCTACATTACCTGTTGCCCAGCCGCTAACGCCCTTGGCAAGTAATTTCCCGCCACTAGCGTTTCAAGCGGAAAATGTCGCCGTGCAAGCGCTTCATGCTACAGGTCTATCAGTAGATGAATCTGATTATCTAGCGATCGGGGCGGGATTGGGTAGCTTTGTTTGGGCTGATTTACTGCGAATTAGTGGTGTGCGTCCTGACAAGATTGTAGCTTTGGGATTGGAAGCAGAGCCTTATGCTCGTTACAAGCGCCTTTGTTTGAATTCGCAAATTCCCTTATATGAAAGACTGCGTTCTAATTCTGACTCTTGCCCTGATAATATTTGGGGCTGGCCTAGTTATGCCTTGCGTGAGGCTTGGCGTGATTGCAGCAAGGGACAGATAAACTCAGCATTGAAGTATTTATGGCAAGTATTTGCTGAACCAACATTTGCCGAAACTTATACACCCCGTGCGGGTAATGTCTTTGATTCCATAGACCGGGAAGCGAAGCGCATTGGCTGGAATCAAATTTATCGCTATGGGCGAGTTCGGGCAATTCGCAAAACTGATGATGGCAGATATTGCGTAGCCTATTCTCGCGCCCCAGGAAATTATGCTTTTTTAGTTACTCGTTATTTACATTTAGCTACTGGATATCCAGCAATTCAGTTTCTTCCAGATTTGCAAGCTTATAGAGAAAAATATCAAGATTTTAAATCTGTCGTCAATGCTTATGAAGCCCACGATCATGTTTATGAGCAACTAGAGCGACAAGGTGGTACGGTATTGATTCGGGGACGGGGAATTGTGGCTTCGCGGATTATTCAGCGCATTTATGAAGCCAGAAAGCGAAATCGGAATATTGCAGTTTTGCATTTAATGCGATCGCCAAAACCTCAAGGTAACAAATTTCAAAATACCCAGCGCCTAGTCAAAAATCATTACGAATTTCAACCCTTTAACTGGCCAAAAGCCTGTTGGGGCGGCGAACTCCGGGCAATGTTAGAAAAAGCCACCCCCGATGAACGCAAGCGTTTATTAGCAGACTGGGGTGGAACTACCACCGCCGACCGCCAGGACTGGCAGCAAATTACTGCCCAAGGCATCAGCGAAGGCTGGTATCAAATTACCTTTGGTGAGGTGCTAGATGTAGAACGAGATGCCCAAAACCGAACTATTACCAGTATCCGAGAGCAAAGCTTTGGCGAAATAAAATTGCTAGCTGACTTTATTGTTGATGCTACTGGACTGGATGCGAAAGTAGATGCCAATCCTCTGATAGCAGATTTAGTAAAACATTACAATCTTCCAGTGAATCATCTGGGGCGATTGACTGTAGCAAACAATTTTGAACTAGTAGAAATGCGTAGTGGCAAAGGTCAAATGTATGCTGCTGGGGCTATTACTTTAGGTGGCCCTTATGCTGCCGTTGATAGTTTTTTGGGCTTGCAATATGCTGCATTAGTCGCCATTGATGGACTCGCCGCCACCCGTGCTACTGGAGTCCATCGTTTGAATACTATAAATTCCTTTAGCCAGTGGTTGAAGTGGGTGTTAAATCAGTCACCTTAGTTTAATAATGCACTAGGCAGGAGAATTGAAGGAGGCAGGAGGCAGAAGGTTTTACCTCAGTTGGGGATTCAAACCCCTCCTGAAAAAGAGCCACCCTTCGGGTTCGCCAGTCCAACGCCAGTCGCTCATGGGGGAAACCCCCTTGGCGCTAGCCTCTCCCTTTGGGAGAAGACCGCGCTGGCTCCTCTTTGTTGAAACAACAAGACCGGGCTGGCTCACCAAATTTTCAATTTGGAGTTCTTGTCTTAAACCCAAGACCCTATGGTCGCGGCAAGAGGCACCAGCGCTGTTTTCCTCCAGCAAGAGCTGCCCGACGCTCACGGACTCGCTCTAAGCGAAGCCATGCCGAAGGCTTTACGCTCCGCTATCTGCCTCCTGCCTTCCTTGATAAATTATTTAACTGTTGAAAGTTTTGCTGCTTGAAAATTTTTGAGGGGAGATAAGAACGATCCGAAGAAGATTTTGAAAAAGTTAGAAGCTAAACTTTATTCTTAATTAAGAAATTATAGTAATTAGGCGATGTCTACAATCCTCTACGCCTAAGCATTTCGCCAAACATCAAAATTTTACAACCCGCTTGTGCGGGTTTTGTTTTTTAGCTGCAATAATATAGATAAATAGCTATTTAACTATAAAAATATATTACAAAAAGTTTACAAATTTGTGAGCAAGTACTTTTATGTAAAGTCAACAATTACAAAGAAATATTTCGTTTTTTATATCGATTTGTGTCATATAAGGGATAAAATGCCTACTGGGCAAGCGTTTTCTGATAAAAAACAGATATTGCCTAAAGATCACAAGTTACCTGTGGCTGATGATGCCGCTAGGAACTTCCTTCAGAGAACACGCATCAAAGGAGCCGAAGAAGCATGTTCACACACGTCAAGTCCACCATTAGACACATTGCGCCTGATAACTTACGCGGACGTAGTTTAATCAAGGTGGTCTATGTCGTGCTTGAGTCCCAGTACCAGAGCGCATTGTCGCAAGCAGTTCGCACGATTAACGCGAACAATCCCAACTTGGCGATTGAAATCAGCGGGTACTTGATTGAGGAACTCCGCGACCCCGAAAATTACGAGGAGTTCAAACGAGAAATTGAGAATGCGAATATCTTCATCGCTTCCCTCATTTTCATCGAAGACTTAGCACAGAAAGTAGTAGCAGCAGTAGAACCACACCGCGATCATCTGGACGTTTCTGTTGTCTTTCCCTCCATGCCAGAGGTAATGCGCCTGAGTAAAATGGGCAGCTTTTCCTTGGCACAGTTGGGTCAGTCAAAAAGTGCGATCGCCCAATTCATGCGGAAACGCAAAGAAAAATCCGGTGCGGGATTCCAAGATGGGATGCTGAAGCTTTTGCGAACCCTACCGCAAGTTCTGAAGTTCCTTCCAATGGACAAGGCACAGGATGCCCGAAATTTCATGCTCAGTTTTCAGTATTGGCTAGGTGGTTCTCCAGAAAACCTGGAAAACTTCTTGCTGATGCTAGCTGATAAATATGTATTTAAAGGTTTAGAAAAACAAAATTTTGCACCTTCTACATACGAACAGCCGGTGGTTTATCCCGATCTAGGGATTTGGCATCCTTTGGCTCCCAGTATGTTTGAAGATGTCAGAGAGTACCTCAATTGGTATACAGCTCGTAAGGATATTTCTAGCGATCTAAAAGATCCCCTAGCTCCTTGTGTCGGGTTAGTATTGCAACGCACTCACCTAGTTACAGGCGATGATGCCCATTATGTGGCAATGGTGCAGGAGTTGGAAGCACTAGGCGCACGGGTACTACCTGTGTTTGCTGGTGGTTTGGATTTCTCCAAGCCTGTTGAGGCTTACTTTTATGAACCAAATACCAACACACAGTTGGTAGATGCAGTGATATCGCTGACTGGTTTTGCTTTAGTGGGTGGCCCAGCCAGACAAGACCATCCTAAGGCAATTGAAGCACTCAAACGCTTAAATCGTCCTTACATGGTGGCGTTACCCTTAGTATTCCAAACCACAGAAGAGTGGATGGATAGCGATTTAGGGTTACATCCGATTCAAGTAGCTTTGCAAATTGCGATTCCTGAATTGGATGGGGCAATTGAGCCAATAATTTTATCGGGTAGAGATGGGGCTACAGGGAAAGCGATCGCACTGCGCGATCGGGTTGAAGCTGTAGCCGAACGCGCCTTAAAATGGGCTAACCTCCGCCGCAAGCCGAAACTGGATAAAAAAGTCGCCATCACCGTTTTCAGTTTCCCGCCAGATAAAGGCAACGTGGGAACCGCCGCTTACTTGGATGTATTCGGTTCCATCTACGAGGTAATGAAAGCCCTTAAAAATAACGGCTACGACTTACCCGAATTGCCAGAATCAGCCGAAGCGTTGATGCAAGAAGTCATTCATGACGCTCAAGCGCAGTACAACAGCCCAGAACTGAACGTTGCTTATAAAATGTCGGTTCCAGAGTATGAGGCGCTGACCCCATACTCTCACCGCCTAGAGGAAAACTGGGGCCCACCTCCTGGACATCTCAACAGCGACGGGCAAAACTTGCTAATTTATGGTAAGCAATTCGGTAACGTCTTCATCGGTGTCCAACCTACATTTGGTTACGAAGGCGACCCAATGCGGCTGTTATTCTCGCGTTCAGCTAGTCCTCACCACGGTTTTGCTGCTTACTACACTTACCTAGAGCAAGTTTGGAAAGCTGATGCTGTACTGCACTTTGGTACACACGGTTCCTTGGAATTCATGCCCGGTAAACAGATGGGGATGTCTGGAGACTGTTATCCAGATAACTTGATTGGCTCAATTCCCAACCTGTATTACTACGCAGCCAATAATCCGAGTGAAGCGACAATTGCCAAACGCCGGAGTTATGCCGAAACAATTTCTTACTTGACACCGCCGGCAGAAAATGCTGGTTTGTATAAAGGTTTGAAGGAACTCAGCGAGTTAATTGCTTCCTACCAAACCTTGAAAGATAGTGGACGCGGTGTTTCCATTGTCAACAGCATCATGGATAAATGCCGGATCGTGAATCTGGATAAGGATATTCACCTGCCAGAAACCGATGCCAGAGACATGAGTGCTGATGAGCGGGATAATATTGTTGGCAACGTCTACCGCAAGTTGATGGAAATCGAGTCTCGCTTGTTGCCTTGTGGTTTGCACGTCATTGGTAAACCCCCAAGTGCAGAAGAAGCGATCGCAACTCTCGTCAACATTGCTAGTCTAGATCGTCAAGAAGAAGGAATTCAAGGCTTGCCGGGAATTATCGCTAACAGCCTTGGGCGTAACATTGACGATATTTACCAAAATAACGACAGAGGCATTTTAGAAGATGTCCAGTTATTGCAAGATATCACTTTAGCAACCCGTGCAGCAGTTACCGCCCTTGTCCAAGAGCAAATCGACGCGGAAGGACGAGTTTCTTTAGTTTCCCGGTTGAATTTCTTCAACATGGGCAAAAAAGAACCTTGGGTAGAATCATTGCATAAAGCAGGTTATCCCAAAGTCGATAACGCCGCCCTAAAACCCCTATTTGAGTATTTGGAATTCTGCCTAGAGCAAGTTTGTGCCGATAACGAACTCGGAGCATTACTCAGAGGCTTGGAAGGTGAATACATCTTACCTGGCCCTGGTGGCGATCCCATCCGCAACCCGGATGTATTACCCACAGGTAAGAATATCCATGCTTTAGATCCGCAATCCATCCCAACAACAGCAGCAGTCCAATCAGCTAAAATCGTCGTAGACAGGCTTTTGGTACGTAACAAGGCAGAAAACGATGGAAAATGGCCAGAAACCATCGCCTGCGTCCTTTGGGGAACCGATAACATCAAAACTTACGGTGAATCCCTAGCGCAGATTATGTGGATGGTGGGCGTGCGTCCAGTTCCCGATGCCTTGGGACGGGTGAACAAGTTGGAATTGATATCTCTAGAAGAGTTGGGACGACCCAGAATAGATGTGGTAATCAACTGTTCTGGTGTATTCCGCGACTTGTTCATCAACCAAATGAACCTGCTAGACCAAGGCGTGAAGATGGCAGCTGAGGCGGATGAACCCTTAGAAATGAACTTTGTTCGCAAACACGCCTTGCTGCAAGCTGAGGAAATGGGGATTAATCTGCGTCAAGCAGCAACGCGCGTTTTCTCCAACGCTTCTGGTTCCTACTCGTCAAATATCAACTTGGCGGTAGAAAACAGCACTTGGGATAGCGAAGCCGAGTTGCAGGAAATGTATCTCAACCGGAAATCCTTCTCCTTCAATTCCGATAACCCCGGAATTATGGACGAATCCCGGCAGATTTTTGAAAGTACATTGAAAACTGCTGATGCAACTTTCCAAAATTTGGATTCTTCCGAGATTAGCTTAACGGACGTTTCCCACTACTTCGACTCAGATCCCACAAAGCTGGTGGCAAGTCTGCGGGGTGATGGTAAAAAACCAGCATCTTATATTGCAGATACAACCACAGCTAACGCCCAAGTGCGGACATTATCAGAAACCGTGCGTTTGGATGCGCGTACCAAATTGTTAAATCCCAAATGGTACGAGGGGATGCTGTCTCACGGTTACGAAGGTGTGCGCGAACTCTCCAAGCGGTTGGTGAATACAACAGGTTGGAGTGCAACAGCCGGCGCTGTGGATAACTGGATTTATGAGGATACTAACGAAACCTTCATCAAAGATGAAGAAATGCAGAAGCGGTTGCTGAACCTTAATCCCCATTCTTTCCGCAAGATTGTATCAACTTTGTTGGAAGTGAATGGACGCGGTTATTGGGAGACTAGCGAGGATAATTTAGATCGTCTGCGCGAGTTGTACCAAGAAGTTGAAGACCGGATTGAAGGGATAGACTAGGATTAATGGGCAGGCATAAAGCCTGCCTTAACTTTTCAATCTGAGATATGACTATGAATGCTTTAACCGTCAACCTTCAATCAGTATTGGAACTGACAGATGAGCAGTTTTTTAATCTATGTCAGGCAAACCGTGACTTGAGGTTTGAACGCACTGCAACCGGAGAATTAATTATCATGCCACCAACCGGGGGAGAAACCGGAAATCGTAATGGTAGACTAAATCAACAATTATTTAATTGGTCAGATACCGATTTGACTGGCATTGCTTTTGATTCTTCTACTTGTTTTAAATTACCTAATGGTGCAGATCGTTCACCTGATGCTTCTTGGATAAAATTAGAACGATGGGATGCTTTAACTGAAGAAGAAAAACAAAAGTTTCCCCCCATTTCTCCTGATTTTGTAATTGAGTTACTTTCGCCAAGTGATAGTTTGAAAGTTGCTCAGGAAAAAATGAGGGAATACATAGATAATGGTGTGCGTTTGGGTTGGTTAATTAATCGGAAATCGCGGCAAGTGGAGATTTCTCGGCAAGGACAAGAGGTTGAGGTGTTGGAATCGCCTGTTACTTTGTCAGGAGAAGATGTTTTACAGGGGTTTATTTTAAACCTTGAAGCGATTTGGTAACTGAAAAGTAAAACAAGAGTTATGACAAAATTAGACCCCCTAGCACTAGAAATTATTGATGAATTTCTTGCCAATACTGGTTCTGATGTAGCTTCAGACTTAATGGATGATGAGAAAATAACAGGTTTAATATCTATTAGTGGTTCAACGGGTTGGGGATTTGAGACCTACCAAATTGCTGAGTCCTGGTTTATAGAACCTAAAAAAATCAGTTTTTATGCTGATATTTATTTAGATTCAACACCAGATGATGAAACATCAATTCTAGGAACATCAATTTTCGCAGAGATCCATGGCAAAGCTGTTAAAGAAGACGAAAATTGGGAGATATCTGAGTATGAAATAGTAGAAGCTGACTTCTACCCACCTAATGATTATGATGAATACTATTCTTCAATAATTCTATCAAATACTGATTTTCATAAAACTTTTCAAAAAGATTTAGAAAAAATTGAAGCTTTACTTAACGCTGAAGTAACTGCCAACAAATTAGAACCTTTACATCAGATGAGAACACTTGATAAGGATGAGGTACAGCAATATTTGTTTAGATTGCTCTATATCAATGTGATTACCGCTTTAGAGACTTTTTTATCAGATGCTTTTATTAATACGGTTCTAAAGGATCGTGTATTGATTAGAAAATTTGTTGAGTCGAATCCAGAGTTTGTAAAACATAAATTCTCTTTAAATGAGTTATTTGTTAAGGTTGATAATATTGATGAGGAAGTCAAGAAATATCTGTCATCACAATTGTGGCATAACTTGAAAAAAGTTAAACCAATGTACAAAGACACTTTTAATATAGAATTTCCAAAAGATTTGAAGGAGCTTTTTAAAGCAATTGAGAATAGACACCATTTTGTGCATCGTAACGGGAAGTCAAAGGACGGAGAAGAAATAACACTTACTCAGAAGAATATAGAAGAATTAGTGGCAGAGGCTCGAAAGCTTGTAGACGATATTGATAAGCAATTTGGAGACAACAATATAATTGAAAACAACAATATAAATGGTTTTGATTTCTAAAATACAGAATAGGCTGCCTAACAATTTAGTCGCAGTGGACTGTTGAAAGCCTCCAGTAAGCTACGCTAACCCTCCACTCTTCCACAACAGGCGATGTCTAACGACAAGCTGCTACGCTTATACACTTTATTTTTGAGGTTTTCTGCAAGGCGATCGCACTCACTCTTCCACAACAGGCGATCGCTTTATTTTTGAGGTTTTCTACAAGGCGATCACTCCTCATCAACTATAGAAGCATAAAATTAAAGCATGACTATTCATAAAACAGATATGCTAAAAACGCTTTGGGCTACTATTCGGGAAGGAAAAATTGAATTGCTGGAGTCAGAGGAATTACCGGAAGGGACAAGAGTGTTAGTGACGCTGCTTCCTGATGATGAAACTGAATTTTGGCTTCAAACCAGTCAAACATCACTCTCATCAGTTTGGGATAATGCTGAGGATGATATCTATGCCGAACTACTCTAAAAATGACATCATTTTGGTTCAGTATCCCTTTTCAGATTTGTCCAGTTCAAAAGTTAGACCTGCTGTTGTTGTAAGTGCGCCACACGTTTCTCAAGACATTTTAATCACGCCCTTGACGAGCAAAACTGGAGCATTGCTAGAAGGTGAGTTTGTCTTGTCTGAATGGGCAGCAGCAGGGCTAAACGTGGCTACAGCAGTCAAGAGAGGTTTATACACAGTGCATAAAAGCTTAGTTGTAAAAGCAATCGGCAAGTTAGCTGATGCTGATGCTGAATTGTTAGAGCAATCTTTGCGGTGTTGGTTGGGGTTGTGAATGGACAAAATCTTGTCCGCTATATTTAAGGTGTACCAGTTGCTTCCTCACTCCAAGTTAATCAGTATAGATATCACAGCTACTTTGAACGAAATTGCAACTCTCAGTGTTGAAGATAGAATCCGTATTGTACAAGCAATTTGGGATAGCATCGCAGCAGAGCAAGTTTACCCTGATTTAACCGATGCACAGAAGCAAGAGCTTGATCGTCGAACTGCTGACTATGATTCAAATCCAGATAATGTGCTGACTTGGGAGGAAATCAAAGCATCAATTAAGGGGCAGCAACGAATTATGTCCTGGTGTTTCGCCCAGAGGTTCGAGAAGAACCCAGCGGATGCACACAGTTGGTACGAGAGTCAGAAACCCGGTTTGGGTGACGAGTTTTTAGACTGTGTAGACGAAACGGTGAATCTAATTTGCCAGATGCCAGAATCCTATGCAGTTACCTACCGTGATGTTCGACGAGCAATAGTAAGACGATTTCCCTATGCTGTGTACTATCGAATTGTTTCAAGTCGAGTAATTGTCACAGCAATTTTTCATGGTCGCAGAGATCCAAAATCTTAGCAGATGCGAACCTAACAGTGCAAGTTAGTGGACAGACGAAAGCCGCTACGCGTCTAAGCTTAGTTTTTGAGGTTTTCTGTCAAGCGATCGCACTTTGGGAAATTTTGCAGATGTACTATACCCCAGCTACGCCCGTCGTAGACATCGCTTATTGCAAAGTAAGGATAAGCGATCGCTTCTATATTTTTAACGATATCATAATATGATATCATTATATCTGTGGCTATATTCAACTTAACTGTAAGATGGCTGTAATTGTATTGGTTAAATGGATCTCAATAACAAACAACGTCAGATTTTAGAGTTAATTTTTACAAATCCTGTACCATCTAATATTCTTTGGAAAGATATTGAAAGTTTATTTATAGCTCTCGGTGCTGATATTACTCAAGGTAGAGGTTCGCGGGTTCGTGTGAAATTAAATGATGTGAAAGCTGTTTTTCACGAACCGCATCCTCAAAATGAGACAGATAAAGGAGCAGTCAAATCTGTTAGAGAATTTTTAATTAAGGCAGGAATTGAAATATGATGACTTATAAAGGATACACAGCTAGTATAGAAGTAGATGTAGAAGCGGGAATACTTTTTGGCCAAGTCCTAGATATTAATGATGTAATTACCTTTAAGGCAAAAACTGTAGACGAAGCGCGTCAAGAATTTCAAATTTCTGTTGATGATTATCTTGCTTTCTGTGAAGAATTAGGAGAGGAGCCTGATAAACCATTCTCTGGTAAACTTCCATTCCGCACAACTCCAGAACACCACCGCAAAATATTTATTGCTGCTAAAAAGGCTGGCAAAAGCATAAATGCTTGGATGGATGAAATATTAACTGGTGCTGCGGATAAAGTAATCAATACTTAGAGTCAATAATTTTAAATATGTTCTTCAGGAGTTAGGCTTTGAGCTTGCAGATTACCCCACCAACGGCTTCCGTCCGCTACTCTGAAGTGTAAGGTAGCTGGCAACATCAATTGGGATAAAGGAATACCGTTGTGCGTTACGCATAGTCTTGAGTTTTAGCAGCTTGTAGCACTTTTAACATAGTATCTGCGGCTTCAACTGCATTATAAGGCGACCACACAGGATAAGACTGATCGGGCTTAATCAGATCGGTTTCCTGTTGGGCTAACTCTGAGATTAAAACCTGCATAATGTAAAACTTATCTGCTCGACTAAGTTATCGCAAAGTAGAGATTAATTCTGCTGAAACCATGCAAAGTACTCCAGTAAATCAAGTCTGCTTCTCGAGCATAGATTATTCGTTGGGTTTCACTGCGTTTACCCCAAGCTAATCGCATTGTCTTTGAGGTTTTCTGCAAGGCGATACCTACGGTGAGCTACGCTAACGCACTTGACATTTAAGACAGTCGCTACATAAATATATCTTTTAAAAAACTCTAGGTTTCAACATAGATGAGGTTTATTTAGATAGACGAGTCATTTCAAACAATTGCTGGGCATTACTTCCTAAAAAAGCATCGAAAAGTATCTGCTTTCCAGGCTCGATTTCGACTAGATAACGCTGGGCAATTTCATAATAAGCGTAAGTCCAGGGGATCTGAATTTCTGCGCCACTGTTATCATCTAGCACTGTCACCATTTCTGTTACAGCTTGAGTTGCAGTTTGTCGCAAACCACAGGCAACATTTCCCTCTATCTCTGCTTTCATTGGTACACCCAGATGAGCCAAACCACTAGCAGTAGTATCAATGTCTGGATATTTTGGGGTGTTCTGTCCGTTGACGTAGCCTGTAAAATGGTTGACACCATATCCGTGCAGCAACACCCAAGCCCCATACTGAGTAACCTGATTGACCTCTTCGACAACAGAATGCCTGGGAGGTAGCCAAGGACGGGTGAAGACTTGCTGAAGTTGTTTGGCAATGGTTTCAATCTCCGCGTCTTTTTTGAGAAGAGTAACGGGTGAGGTTAGTTGGTGTGGGATTGCAGATACTGTTTTAGAGATGAGTTGAGCAATATTAGCAGGCAGTTCATCAACAATCAACTCGCTAATAAAGAGTTTGGGTAAGTTAAATTCCTCTTGTTGTGGATGGCGATAATGACGGGCATATAGATGAGTTTGAGCAAAATTATACTCTCCAGCCGCCACGTAACCCAAAGCTTCTGCAAATTGTGCGAGATAGTCAATTCCTAAATTAACTTGACCTTGCGGACTATCTACTAATAAACGCAAAGACCGAAAGGCGATGTGGTCGTTGGCTACAATTCCACCCGCAGCAGTTATCATTTGCTGGTAGGTACGGGCATGATTTACTCTGGCGCTGTATTTTTGCCAAAGTAATTTCCATAAATTTAAGGCTATTTCGGGTTTCATATAAATTTTTCATTTTTCATTTTTCATTTGTCATTTGTCATCTTTTAAGAACTTAAAATCTCGCTAATAATCTGAAGGGCGATTTGGATTTGTTCGCTGTCGATAACTAGAGGGGGACAGAAACGAATTGCCGCTTTACCGCAACCTAGTAATAATAAACCGCGTAAAAAAGCTTCTTGAATAATGCGATCGCGCAATTTATGATCGAGATTACCCTGTTCATCCAATAAATCCACGGCTACCATCAAACCTTTACCTCGTGGCGGCGATACTCTCGGAAATCTTTGATGCAACTCGGTAAGACTAGCTTGTAAGAATTCTCCCATCTGGGTAGCGTTGGTCATCAAACCACTTTCCAGCAATTGCAATGTGGCAATACCAGCAGCACAAGCTACGGGATTACCGCCAAATGTAGTAGCGTGAGAACCTGGAGGCCAAGTCATTAACTCTGGTCTGGCAAGTATCGCTCCTAATGGCAGACCACTGGCGATACCTTTAGCAGTAGTAATAATATCAGGCATCACACCCCAATGCTCGATCGCAAATAAGCGACCAGTCCGCCCCATTCCCGCTTGCACTTCATCCACTACCATCAGAATACCGTGGCGATCGCAAATATCCCGAATCCGTTTTAAAAAACCATCCTCTGGTACGATATATCCACCCTCTCCTTGAATCGGCTCAACTACGATCGCGGCTACTTCTTGCGGTGGTAAAATTGTCCCGAATAGCTGTTGTTCCAGGTAATCTAAACTGGCGTGAGTGCCGTAGGGGATATGAGTTACCCCAGGAACTAAAGGCCCAAAATTCGCTCGCTGCACTGCTTTAGAACCCGTGAGAGACATTGCCCCATAAGTGCGTCCGTGAAATGCACCTAAGAAAGCCACAATTAGCGATCGCTTGGTGTAATATCGGGCTAGTTTAATTGCTCCTTCGTTTGACTCTGCCCCGGAATTGGTGAAAAATACTTTTGCTGGGAATGCACTGTTACTCTGTGGTTGAGGAAAAGGGGCGCGAATCGCTAATTGTTCCGCTAATTCCACCATCGGTTCATAATAAAAATCCGTCCCTGACATGTGCAGCAGACGTTCGGATTGTTCTTGAATTGCTTTGACGACTTCCGGGTGGGCGTGTCCGGTGGCGGTAACAGCAATACCTGCGGTCATATCCAGAAATACATTGCCATCTACATCTTCTACCATGCAGCCTTGTCCGCGAGATACAACTAACGGGTAATCGCGGGTGTAAGAAGGGGAAGTTACCGCGCGATCGCGTTGTACAATTGCTTGAGCGCGAGGTCCAGGTAAAGAAGTTATTAAACGGGGTATACGAGGTAAATTTAAGTTAATAGGTATACTTAACATTATTTTTGCAATTTTTTAAAGATTACTGATGATTAAACGCTAAAGCTTGATTGGTTACAGTAGCATTTGATGCCATTGGTATGAAAATTACGCATTTACCGAAAAAGCTTTACAGTAAAAGATTTTTGTATTTTGTAAGACTTTGCCCGTTTTTATAACACAACTTTTGCGATCGCGTCATATTATATTTTTTGAAGCATAACAGCTTCACTATTTAGATATCAGGGTGCAAGCTACAGAACATTTGTTGAGAGAATCTGTATTACGTCCACAGGAGAATTGCTATATGCAAAAATTAATACAAGTCTCTGAGATAATCAACTAATGACTTGGGCATCTGGACAAAAGGCCTGCTACGCCTACGCAATAGTTAGATCAGCAGTCGCATTAGTAGCTTTTGTGACTCCAATAGTTAGTTTTCAAGTCGCATTAGTAGCTTTTGCGACTCCAATAGTTAGTTTTCAAGTCACATTAGTAGCTTTTGCGACTCCAATAGTTGGTTTTCAAGTCGCATTAGTAGCTTTTGCGACTCCAATAGTTGGTTTTCAAGTCGCATTAGTAGCTTTTGCGACTCCAATAGTTGGTTCAGCAGTAGCCAGAAGACCTCAATCTTCCTCTCTGCACCTCTGCGTGAGCTTAGGGACTTCCAAATAAAAAAATATCCCAAAGTCGATAGCAAAATTCTCTCTATTTCCCTTCACTCTGTGTTCTCTGCGTCTCTGTGGTTTGTTTATTTGGATAATTTATTTCTTGGAAATCCCTTATTCAGCTTAAAGACGTGATAAATCGCGTCTCTACATCAGGATTTTGGGCTTATCTGAATTGTATTAAATTAAAAACAGCTAATATACACCCACTCAACTAAAAAACTTCTCCACGCATCTAACAAATATTTCCACACCCATTCCCAACGCCGTTTCGTCAAAATCAAACCGGGGATGATGATGAGGATACGCCAAATCTTTCTCTGGATTCGCAGAACCTAAAAAGAAATAGCAGCCAGGAACCTCTTGCAAGAAAAATGACATATCTTCAGCAGCCATAGTTTGGCATTCTGGTACAATACCCAACGGCGTTTCTACCACTTCTTCTGCTACAGTTCGCACCAATTCCGCTATCTTAATATCATTAATTACTGGTGGATAAAGTGCCCAATATTCTAAGTCATAACTCGCACCATGACTTTGACAAATTCCAGCAATAATCTGCTCAACACGCTGGTTGAAAAAGCCTTTCAAACTAGGATTAAAATATCTAACAGTGGCACTCATTCGCGCTGTATCAGCAATCACATTGCGCTTGGTTCCAGCATGAAGTTCGCCCACTGTCACCACAGCCGAATCAATGGGATTCACATTCCGGGCGACAATGGTTTGCAAGGCATTTACAATTTGGGCAGCAACTACTACGGAGTCAACAGTTTGATGGGGTAGTGCGCCGTGTCCACCTTTGCCCAAAATTGTGCAGTTAAAGCACTCCACAGCTGCCATCAACGCCCCAGCCCGCACGCCCACTGTTCCCAAGGGTAAATTATTCCACAAGTGCAAACCAATAATCGCGTCAACATCAGGATTTTTCAGAACTCCAGCTTCAATCATCGGCTTTGCGCCTCCTGGTGATTCTTCTGCTGGCTGAAAGATAATTTTTACGGTACCGGAGAAGTCTTGACGATGCTGTTGCAGATAGTAAGCTGTACCTAATGCGATCGCAGTATGTCCATCATGTCCACAAGCGTGCATCACTCCATCATGCTGCGATTTGTACGGCACTTCGTTGAGTTCTTGGATTGGCAAAGCATCCATATCCGCCCGAATCGCTAAAACTTTCTCTGCACCTAATTTGTTACCCTTGATAGTGGCAACAATGCCAGTGTGAGCAATGCCAGTTTGATGCTCAATTCCCCACTCTTGCAGCTTTTGTGATACGAACTCAGCAGTCAGTTTTTCTTGAAAACCCAACTCTGGTTGTTGATGCAATCGCCGCCGCCACTCTACCAATTGCGGTTGCAATGAGCGAATTGCCAACCGGATGCGAGATAGATCAACAGAAGAGGAATTGGGAAAGGTAGAAACCATTATGAAGACAAGCTAGTTTAATTACAGCTAACTTAGTCTATCGTAGGAAATGGCGAAGAATCATCATCAGAATCTTCTTAGCCAGTTACCAGGTAAAATCAATTCTGCAACCAACCAGCCATCACAGCAACTATCAAAAATAAACCCATCGCCAAACGGTAGAAAACAAAAATCAAAGTGCTGTGTTTTTCTAGGTAGCGCAGGAGTCCCCAAATTGCAGCAAAAGCGGAAATGCTAGCCGAGATTAAGCCTACCAACAAAGTCAACCAACCAGCTGTACTCAACCCTGCTTTCGTAAGAGTATGGAGTTCTACAGCACCTGCCAAAATCACGGCTGGTAAGCCCAACAAAAAAGAAAATCGGGCTGATGTCTCCCGTTCCATACCCAAAAATAACCCAGCCGTGAGGGTGGAACCAGAACGAGAAACGCCAGGGATTAGGGCAAAAGCTTGAGCAACTCCTACCCAAATGCCATCCCAGAGGTTGAGGTTGTCAAAAGTGCGATCGCGTCCTCCACGTTTTTCGGCGATCGCTAGCAATCCTGACATAATAATTGAAGCTGCACCAATAACTACTAACCCTCGCATCGGTGAGTTGCAAGCGTTCAGAATTGGTTTGAGTAGCACACCAGCCACAGCAATGGGCAAGGTTCCGATCAATAAGCCCAACATCAGTTGCAAAGAACTAGATTGATAATCTTGTCCGCTAATTGCTCTAACTGTCTCTCCTGTTAATTTTTTTAAGTCTTGCCAAAAATAGACTAAAACAGCAGTCAAGCTAGCTAACTGCATTGCTGCTGAAAAAGCAGATCCTGGATCTTTCAGTCCCAGTAGAGTTGGTACTATCCGCAAATGAGCAGTACTGCTAATTGGTAGTAGTTCTGTAATTCCCTGAACGATGCCTAAAATAATCACGTCAATCCAGCTAAGGTTAGCAAAGTCTAGATTCACTTCACTACCGTTGCCACAGACGGCACTCGCCACCACAAAAGAAAGCATCATGATATCAGGCGTAAATAATTTACTTTTAATCAAACACCGACAAAGTAACTTATGTTAGTGACGCTTCTGTGACTAAGACATGGCACTTGGATGACATCTAAATACAAATAAAAATCTCGTGTGTTCGCGCAACGTGTCGTTAGGCAATAAATACCATTTTGTTATTTTAAAAACATCTTTAAATAATCATATTTTGCACATAATAAACCTACTCATGAAGTGTTATTTTAGTCCAAAAATTTAAATAAGGCAGGTAAATCCTGCCTTGTGTGTCACCAAAGTTAGGTTAGCTTCACTTCTCTTACCATTGCACGTCTTATTGACAAAGCTATTACCAAGTTATGTCAGAACTGTGACTGCACCATTTGTAAAAAGTGATTGAACATTCATTCGCTACTTTTTCCCCAATGCCCCTCATCAGTGCTGAGTGAGAAGGGATAGACCAATGCCCCATGCCCAATTCCCAATTCCCAATTCAAAGTGTCAGTGTTTCCCAATCTAAATCTGACGCTATTTGAGCAAGTTTATCTAAATCAGTCAGATTATCTAAATAGGGCAAACAACCTAAAACTGGCGTGTTAGTGAGTGATTGAATCAATTGCTGTGGTGTCCAATCGGCTATTTCTGCATCTGTTCGAGGTTGTATGCAGTTCAGAATAATGCCTTTGAGATTAACGCGCGATTGCCTAGCTAATGCGACGTTTGCCACTGCTTGAGCGATCGCACCCAATCTAACTGGTACGACCAATACCGTTGGTAAACGCCATTCTCCCGCTAAATCCGCTACCGTTAACTCGTCAGTTACAGGCGAACCTAAACCTCCCAAGGCTTCTACAAGTACAAAATCACGTTGCGATCGCAACTTAGACAAAGCTTGCCAAACTATTGCTAAATCGACTTGGCGATTTTCTCGTGCGGCGGCGATGGGAGGGGCTAAAGGTGCTTCAAAGTATAACGGTGTAATTTCCTCTGAAGATTGTTCTAGCGCAAATAGCTTTTGATACCACTCGCGATCGCCAATCCCCGATTGAATCGGTTTCATGATTCCCCAGCTACGCTGCGGGTAATATTTTTGCCAATAGGCTGCTAAGGCTGTTGTTAAAACAGTTTTACCAGCTTCGGTATCAGTTCCAGTAATCAGTAGTGTGTTTAACATTAATTTCTTTGACCAGAAAATGGTTGTGTTTCATTAACTGGCGGCAAGGTTGGCGTTTCACCAGTGGGCGGAGTTGGAATCGGTTTCTCTGTGGGAATTGGGAAGGGTGTTTCTGTAGGAATTGGGAGGGGTGTCTCTGTAGGAATGGGAATCGGTGTCTCTGTGGGAATTGGGAAGGGTGTTTCTGTGGGAATGGGGAAGGGTGTTTCTGTAGGAATGGGGATCGGTGTTTCTGTGGGAATTGGTTTGACTGATTTTTCTAATGAAACATTGAGGTTGTAATTACTTTCGGCAACTCCCGAAGCCAGTGTTAACTCAATAGTATATCTACCAGTAACTAGCAATATGCCTTCATAAGCTGTTATTGGCTGGGTATTCTGAGCAAGTGGTTGTTCATTGGGACTTAAAACTGTGAGCAATACGCTGCTTGTTGGGTCAATCAACGCAGTTAACTTGTCACCTTTCTGCCCAAAAAAAGTATACCGGATGATTTGATTTGTTTTGAGAGTATCTGTAACTGTGGCTGTGTTATTTGCTCCCAGATTGAGCCGCCTAGAAATAGGTTGCTCAGTGGTGGGTGTGGGTGTGGCTGTGAATGTAGTACCACCAGAAATAACCGGTGAAGGGAAATTTTGTGGAAGCGTTTCAGTTGGTGATGGTTTCGACTGACTGCGGATGGAACTTACCAGTGCCCAAGAACCAAATCCGGCGACAAAAACTACAGTAGTTGCAATTGCCGCGATCGCTAACGGATTATCCAAGACTGAACTAGTGGGACTTGGTGGAATCACAGGATCGGGTTGTTTCTTCGGCGAAGCTGGTGGTGGTACTGAGTCAGGACGGCGGCTAACAGCCATTGTCTGCAAATTAGACGCATTCAGGGGAGGAAGACTAACTTGTTCTAAAGGTTGTAGTGCTTGAGATACACTAACAGCACTCTGATAGCGATCGCTCGGTATATGATTCAACATTCGATTCAAAACTTGAGCAAATCGCGGACTCACCTTTACCCATCGCTGCCAATTCCAAATTAGTTGGTTTTCGTCAAATAGATCCCTTGGTTCTTTACCAGTCAGCAAAACAATCGCGCTTACCGCTAAAGCATACAAGTCACTGCTAGGGTAAGCTCCCCCTGTTTGCATTTGTTCGCTAGGAGAGTAGCCTAATTTTCCCACAGTGGTTTCGGGCATGGCGCTCTCTGGCGATCGCAAACGTGTTGCTAGTTCCTTTACCACCCCAAAGTCAATTAACACAGGTTTAGCGTCACTATCGCGCAAAATAATGTTTTCTGGCGAGATATCTCGGTGAATGATCCCTCGGCTGTGAATATGCTCTAAAACAGGCAACAACAACTGTATCAGCTGCAATACTTCCGCCTCTGTGAAGGTTTTACCAACAGCTTGACGTTCAGCCAGCATCGCTCGGTAGGTTTGACCTGCAACATAGTCCTCTACCAAAAATAAGCGTTGGTCTTGCTCAAATCTTTCCCGAAATTTGGGGACTTGTGGATGTTCGATTTGATATAAAATGGCAGCCTCTCGGTGAAAAAGCTCCTTTGCCTTTTCCCAAGCCGAAGCCTCCGTTGCTGTTGAAATCAATTCCTTGATCGCGCACAGTTCGTTAAAGCGTCTCTGATCTTCTGCCAGATAGGTTCTACCAAATCCTCCTTGTCCGAGAATTTGAATTATCCGGTAACGGTTTTGCAAGACAGTGCCAACTGTAATGGGTGGTTGCATGAGCGATTGATTGAGTGTAGGAGCAATTGAGGAAGAAGTCACCCACCAAGATTAAGTCCGAGAGGCGACACAGTTACATGCAGCGATATTCTACCTTACCTAATGGGTATACCCCCAGTTAGGAGTATACGCAAAGTCTCGTTTCAAGTGTCTTATGCAACTTTAGGAACTGTCCACGATATAGGGGGCAGGGGAAGTGTGGGAGGTGTGGGAGGTGTGGGAGGCAATGCAGCGTTCATTGATTGATGTGCAGTTATTCAATTCCTCCTCTTTCTCCCCACACCCCCCACACTCACGCTCATTTCTCACAAGTGAGAAATCCAGGCTACCCTGTTACCCATCTCACTGTTAGAGCATTGCTCCCCAGAAGATGGCTGGGGGAAGAAGAACAAAAATTATCGCAGCTTGGTGCTGTCAGCCTTGCACGAAAACCACACCTATGAGAGTTTGTTTAAATACAACTATTCTGGAATTTTATTGTGTGAATTAAAACTTAAAATTAAATCTGCCAGTTTACTTATTTATTGCTAGTATCGTAGAATATAATAGGATACAACTTAAACACTTAGTTCCAAATGCTCCTTGTCTAAGAACAAACTTCAATACCACTTAAAGTTATAAATACTTTACTGTCAGTAATAAATGATGTATTTAGAAGAAGCAATCTAGTACACCAATCTTTGATAGCTTGAGGTTGTTTGTCTCAACTCAAAAATTTGAATTATACATTTACTGGACGGACTTGATATCAGTTAAGCTATCAATGGTTTGCTTCCAAAGAAAATTAGACAGTTAGCGAATGATAATTTTATGGAGAAATGCTTAAATTTTGTATGGAAGCTTTAATAAAACTCACAGATGTTTTTTTTAGGCTATTTCTCAGTTAAATCTATTAAATCTCTAATGATAATATTGCTATGAATTCAAATAGAGGATCTGCTGTTCTTAGTTCTGCAACTTTCAAAGTGCAAGCATCTACAACAGGAATGACTGATAATCATCGCTTGCGGCTGTTTTCGGGCTCTGCCAATTTACAGCTGTCTCAAGAAGTCGCTCGTTATGTCGGGATGGACTTGGGCCCAATGATTCGCAAAAGATTTGCGGATGGAGAACTTTACGTTCAAATCCAAGAATCCATTCGGGGTTGTGATGTCTATTTAATTCAGCCATGCTGTCAACCCGTGAACGATCATTTGATGGAATTATTGATTATGGTTGATGCCTGTCGTCGAGCTTCGGCGCGACAGGTGACGGCAGTAATTCCCTACTATGGCTATGCTCGTGCCGATCGCAAAACGGCAGGACGAGAGTCTATCACTGCCAAGCTGGTTGCTAACTTGATCACCGAAGCAGGTGCCAACCGCGTTCTAGCAATGGATTTACACTCGGCGCAAATTCAAGGCTATTTTGATATTCCTTTTGACCATGTTTACGGTTCTCCAGTATTGCTGGATTATCTAGCAAGCAAGCAATTGCCCGACCTTGTGGTTGTTTCCCCCGATGTTGGCGGTGTAGCACGAGCCAGAGCATTTGCCAAAAAACTAAATGATGCTCCCCTGGCGATTATTGACAAGCGTCGTCAGGCACATAATGTTGCAGAAGTGTTAAATATCATCGGCGATGTTAAAGGCAAAACGGCAGTGTTGGTGGATGACATGATCGACACTGGCGGCACGATCGCAGAAGGGGCGCGATTATTGCGTGAAGAAGGAGCGCGTCAGGTATACGCCTGTGCAACTCATGCGGTATTTTCCCCACCAGCGATGGAGCGATTATCCAGTGGTTTGTTTGAGGAAGTTATTGTCACCAATACGATCCCCATACCAGAAAACAATCGTTTCCCTCAACTAGTGGTGTTGTCAGTAGCTAATCTCTTAGGAGAAACTATCTGGCGGATTCATGAAGATACTTCAGTCAGCAGTATGTTCCGCTAAACTGTCATTTGTGTTACAGGCATAAATTACCCACGCTGACCCCTTGACCAGGTGCAGTGTGGGCTTTTAGTCGTTTAAAAATTTCTGTACTGAGATTACTACACAAATAGTTTGAGCTTCCAAGCTGGTTTACAGAAAACTTTTTCTCCCCTTATTCACTGCTCCCTGCCTCCTTACCGATACAGCCAAACCCGGAGTAGTGAAAGCAATTGCTCAGTATCTACAGGTTTGGTGATGTAGTCAGAAGCTCCAGCTTCGATGCACTTTTCGCGATCGCCTGGCATAGCTTTAGCAGTCAAAGCAATTATTGGTAGTGAGCGAAACTGTTGTTGCTGGCGGATGGCGCGGGTGGTTTCGTAACCATCCATTTCCGGCATCATGATATCCATCAATACTATATTAATGTCAGGATTATTTTGCAGCCTCTCTATGCCATCTCTGCCATTTTCAGCAAACAGCACTTGCATTTGATAGCTTTCTAAGAAGCTGGTCAGGGCAAAAATATTCCGCAGGTCATCATCTACAATCAAAATTTTCCGATTAGCTAGCACCGGATCATTTTGATGTAGTTGCTCTAGCATTTGACGCTTTGGTTGCGGCAAATTTGCTTGCACTCGATGCAAAAACAGGGCCGTTTCGTCTAATAACCGCTCTGGCGATCGCACATTTTTAATGATAATTGTCTCTGCTAATCCCCGCAGTTGGGTTTCTTCTTGGCGGCTGAGTTCTTTGCCGGTATAAACGATAATTGGCAGTTTTAACAGCCTGGGTTCTTGCTTGATTTGCTCAATTAGTGCAAACCCGCTCATATCGGGCAGACCAAGATCCAGTACCATACAGTCAAAGTGCTGCGATCGCAAAATCAACAGCGCTTCTGCTCCCGTACCCACTGCTGTACTCTGGACATCACCATTACCAATCAATTCGATAATACTTTGGGCTTGTACGGGATCGTCTTCTACGATCAGGAGATTTCTTACCTGACGCTCAATAAAACCTTTAATATCAGTCAATACCTGAGTTAGCGCTTCTGGAGAAACAGGTTTTTGTAGGTAAGTAATTGCTCCTAGCTGTAATCCCCGTTGCTGTCTTTCATCTACGGAAAGTATATGTACTGGTATATGCCTAGTATCTGGCTTATGCTTCAGACGATCCAGCACCGTCCAACCATCCATTTCTGGCATATAAATATCTAGCATAATTGCATCGGGCTTAAACTGTTGCGCGAGTGCTAGACCTTGTTTGCTCTGTAAGGCAACTATAACCTTAAAGCCCTGCTCACGAGCCATATCTAGTAAGATGCGGGCGAATTTATCATCATCCTCGATAATTAGCAAAGTGCGATCGCCAGGTTGAATTATTTCCCGGTCATCTGGAATTTCGTGGGGAGAGGTGGTAAGTACTTTTGTGCTTGGAGAAGTGTCCACAGTTGTGGGTCTGTTTTCTACCAAAGGCACTTCTTTTATAGTCGATGCTTGGCGGATAGTGATTGGTTGAGGGGGTGTAAAAGTACTTTGACTATTCTTTTCTTGTCGTCTGGGTAGGTAGAGAGTGAAGGTGCTTCCCTGCCCTGGTTTGCTGACTATTTCAATTCTTCCTCCCAACAGTTGAGCCAATTCGCGGCTGATGGACAAACCCAAGCCAGTGCCGCCATACTTGCGGCTGGTTGTGCCATCTGCCTGCTGAAATGCCTCGAAAATAATCTTCTGCTTCTCGGCTGGAATGCCTATACCCGTATCGCTAACTGCAAAAGCAATCATCGGATTATCAATTTCGGCTGCGTCAGAATACATACTAATTTCTAACTTCACGCCTCCCTGTTCAGTAAACTTAAAGGCGTTAGCTAGGAGATTTTTCAGCACTTGTTGCAGACGTTTAGAATCGTTATAAATTGTCGGTGGTAACTTACTATCCAGTTCAATAGTAAAACTGAGTTCTTTATTGTGCGCTACTTGCCGGAAAGTCTGCTCTAGAGATGTCGCCAAATCTGCAAAAGCAATTTGCTCAATATCGAGCGACATCGTACCCGACTCAATTTTTGCTAAATCTAGAATGTCATTGATCAATTCCAGCAAATCAGTGCCAGCCGAGTAAATAGTCCGGCTGTACTCTACCTGTTTATCGGTCAAGTTGTTAAGAGAATTATCTGCTAACAGCCTGGCTAAAATTAACAAGCTATTTAAGGGTGTCCGTAATTCGTGGGACATATTCGCCAGAAATTCCGATTTATATTTGGAAGACAAAGCCAGTTGTTCAGCTTTTTCTTCCAAAGACTTCCTCGCCCGCTCAACTTCCTGGTTCTTGCGAGCGACTTCCCGATTTTGAACTTCTAAAAGTTCTGCCTTTTCTTCTAATTCCTCATTTAGTTGCTGTAATTCTTCGTTAGACTGCTTGACAAGAAATTGTGATTCCTCCAACTCGTGCGCCTGTTCTTCTAAACGTTGATTGCTCTGTTGTAGTTCTTCTTGCTGGGTTTGCAGTTCTTCTGTCAAAGCAACTGACTCTTCAAGTAGTTGCTGGGTTTGCAATTGTGAGGCGATATTATTTAAAAATACACCCAGATTTTCACTCAATTGCTCTAAAAATGTCAGATGCAGATGGCTGAAAGCCCCAAAAGAGGCAAGTTCAATCACGGCACTCACCTGCGTCTCAAAGAGTATAGGCAAAACAATAATATTTAGCGGTGGTGATTCTCCCAAGCCGGAACTGATGCGGATATAGTCACTAGGAACTTCTGTGAGGAGGATTCTTTGTTTTTCTAGGGCGCATTGTCCCACCAATCCTTCGCCCAAGCGAAACTGATTTGCTAAGTTTTTTCGTTCTTTGTAAGCATAACTACTCAACAACTTCAGTACTGGCTGATCGTCTATAGAGGCCATTGCATAAAAAACGCCCTGTGATGCCCCAACCAGTGGCGCTAAATTCGACAATATCAAGCTAGACGCAGCTTCCAGATTTCGCTGCCCTTGGAGCATCTGGGTAAATTCAGCTAAGTTAGACTTTAACCAGTTTTGCTCTTCATTTTTTTGAGTTGTATTTCGCAGATTAACGATCATCTGGTTGAAGGTGCGCGTCAACACGCCAATTTCATCGTAGCGATCGCTATCTGGTAAACTCACCGATAAATCCCCATCCGCCATTTTTTCTGCCAAACCAGAGACTTGCTTTAGAGGTGCTGAGATATGTCTGGTCAAGGCAAATCCGATTAAACCTAAGATTAAAGAAAATAAAGGAATACTATAAATAATACTGGCGATCGTTTGTCGGGCAGCTGCTCTTGCTCTCTCAGAGCGCTGTTTCAGGAGTGCATTCTCCTCAGTTTTCATCGCCTGGATAACTTTCTGAATCTGATCCATTAGCTGTTTACCCTGGTCTGTCAGGACAGCTTTCTGAGAAGCTTCTAAACCTTGGCTTTCCCGTAGCTCAATTACATCTTTCATTACAGCCATTCTCTGAGTTAGTAGTGGCTGCAAAGTATCAAGCCGATTTTGTTGGTTGGGATTATCTGCTGTTAACCTTTGAAGTTCCTTGACTTTTTGATTCAATAATTCAATTGCAGCGTTATAAGGTTCTAAATAGCGCTGTTCGCCCGTAATAATGTAACCGCGTTGCCCAGTTTCAGCATTTGTCAGTTGCAGATTGAGGTCTTCAAGCTGACTTAGTACCTGGTAGGTATGGGTTTCTTTGCGCGAAGTTTCAATTAGATCGTTGGTGCTTTGGTAGGAGATCAGACCAATGGTGGTCAGAGTTGCCAAACTCAGGGCAAAACTTACTCCAATCTTGGTTCCAATCTTCAAACGGTTAAACATTATTCCAGGCAAGTATTTAAACTATTTCTGTTTTTAAGACTATTTCGATTATGTTCTAATTATCCAAACTAAATGTATGCTGTTTGGTTGATCTGGGATATGCCTAATTTTTGGCACGCTAAATATTAGCACTTCCAACCTATATATATTTATAAATGTAACGTTATTTTAAATAAATCTCTAAATAAATAATTTTTTCTAACGTTTTTATATTTTAACAAACCTTAAACTTTGAAATAGCATAACCTTTTTCAAAAGAAGCAACCACTTTTTTGGCAATTTAATCTTGCGGTGGATATTTAAACGGTTGTTCTTAGATTATAAATTTAACATCAGACTTTACAAAAACAGGGTGAGTTTTATGATTGCCGTAATTGACATAGCAAGACCAAAATTCTACAAAGGGCAAAAGGTAGAATTTATTGGTGGATTGGGAACCATAAGAGAATGTCATCCTAACTCTGGACACTGGTAGTATCTTGTAGAAATGGAAATGGGCTCAGAACCAAAAATGGGTAGGATTGGTTATGAGACGACTATTTTACTATTTGAAACAGATATTATTTTACTCTAAGGATAACCTCTTGTTGTCGCTTAGATTTAATTTGACATCACCTTTTTATCAAAAAAGCTTGGAGGAAATTAAATAATTTCAGCACATTTTATATTATCTAGTGAAACTTAAAACACTTGGATAATACAATTAAGTAGATAGGATAGAGCAAATGAACTTCATTTTCTATAAACGCTAAACATAGTACTTTTTGCGGATGGATAAAATACAATTACTATTGTACACCACTATCAAGAACAACCTTAACCTTAGTGATTGTAAGCAGTATTATGTTAGAAAGTTAGAGTTTTACAAGGCAATAAATACTTACGTAAAATATTTCATCTATAGAAAAAATATACTTCTCCGATAAATTTCAGGTTATTGAGTTTAACTAGAAGTTAGTAATACTCTAGCGATCGCTTCTAGCCAGATCAAGTTCAGATTGGCTATGTATACTAAAATCTTGGATATTGTTACTCTCTAAAATCGCTCTTGCACCTGCTATGTAGATATCAGTGCCTTTTATGACTATTAGATAATGTCCGCCTGCGACCTGATGCTGATAATATCTGGCGAGATCGTTAGGAATTCCTAAAGTGGGGTAGATATCTTGAGAACTGCTGATATTCACGTCAAGAATATAACTTATATTGCTGGTGATTTTAGCAATTATTGATACTTGACTCATAGGAAAACCAGCAGTTCTCAGTTCAGTAAGCGCTCTTTCTACATTATGATGCGTATAAAAAACACCAATAGCGTTCTTGTAACGACTTTTTGGGGTGGAGTATGGCTCATAAACACCCCAATGTTGAAGATCGCGGCGATTAAAAATCCTCTTGGCTAGACGAATTTCTATGTCTATGCCGGTTATCATCACCAAATGATAACCTTTACACACTAGATCGCTGTAACCCTCTGCTTGCTCTTTAGGAATTCCTAAACTTACCAATACATCCGGTAAACAACTTGCTAGATTGCTAGCGATCGCTATTGCTTGTGCGCCGGCTATCATGACTTGGCCTACACCAGGAACTACCCAGAAGACTAGACCAGCTAATAAGTCATTCAAATCGCCTAAAGCACTACCAGTAAAAGCTCGATCGGTGTCTTCTGAGGATGTATTGCTAGTGCTATCTTTAACTTCAACACCAGCAATATCACTTTGTTCTTCTGCATTTTTTGCAATTACAGAAACTTTGTGCATTGGAAAATTAGAAGCTTTTAGTTCCTGAAGTGCCAATTGTGCGTCGGAACATTTAGCGAAAACTACTATAGTTCTTCGCTCTTTTTCTAATGTCATTTTATCGGTTTATTGCAGTTAGAAGTGATTCCCAAGATTATTAGCTAATTGAAGGTAATTATACAGCTCGGCGAGTCAGTAAACCCCACAGGAAAATCAGCAGCATAGCACCCAGAACAGCAAATAAAATGCTTCCTAAAGATAAAGCTCCTACAGATGCGGCGGCTGCTGAACTACTCCCTAGTAAAACTTGACCCAAATAACCACCGACTACGGCTCCAAGTATTCCTAATATAATTGTGGAAAGAATACCGCCACCTTGGGTTCCTGGATAAAATAACTTAGCTAACGCGCCTGCAATTAAACCCAAAACCAGCCAAGCAATAATGTTAGTCATTGAATCTTTCCTTTGTGAGAATGTGCTTTGTCGTTTCCTTTCGACTATTTCATATTAAAGTTTGCCTCTAAAATTACCGATCTATCTAGAGAACTAAAATCAAAAATCTTTAGATATCATTTGAATATTTACTGATTCTCCGGTAGGGTAAATACCCTACGGAAAGCGTCTCTGTATCTACATAAATCGCCCCTACAGGGTATAATTTTGCGTAAGCCCTAGTAGTATTTTTATTAGTGTTTCAAGACTCAGGAGTAACGACTAAAGAAAGAGCTAGTTGATAAAGTTGGCGACGGGGAAGGGAAGTAAATTTTGCTAACTGACGGCTAGCTTGCGATCGCGATATTCCCTGACTAATTAACATTTTCAATTCGGCTTTCAATTCCTCTTCTGTCAGTTGAGTCTGACTGGCTGGAATTCCTGCCACGACTAATGTATATTCACCTTGGGGTTCTCGTTGGCTGTAGTGAGCGATCGCTTCGGCAATCGTCCCCCGCCAAAATTCCTCATACAATTTTGTTAACTCCCGTCCTAGCACAATTTGGCGATCGCTCCCCCAAACAAAAGCTAAGTCTTGTAAAGTATCTCGCAAGCGGTGAGGCGATTCGTAGAAAATCAATGTGCGAGATTCTGTTTGCAGAGATTCTAAATATTCTTGTCTCTGTTGAGTTTTCGCCGGCAGAAAGCCTTCAAAGACAAACCGATCTGTTGGTAATCCAGATGCACTCAAAGCGGTAATTGCTGCACTAGCGCCAGGAATGGGAACTACTGAAATCCCCGCCTCAATGCAGGCTTTCACCAGTTCATATCCAGGATCGGAAATACCTGGCATTCCCGCATCAGTCACAAGTGCGATCGCTTTATTGTTAACTAAATGCTCTAATAATTCCGGGATGCGACTGGTACGATTGTGTTCGTGGTAACTCACCTGGGGAGTTTTAACTTGAAAATGCTGTAATAATTTCCCTGTGTGCCGGGTGTCTTCCGCAGCAATGATATCCACAGTCTGCAAAATTCGCACCGCCCGAAAGGTTATATCTTCCAGGTTGCCAATGGGTGTACCGACAACGTAAAGTGTTCTTGGTTTTGGATCGGTTTGCATGAGAGATTAGGAGTTTTTGTAGAGACGCGATTCATCGCGTCTGTGCAGGAGTTAAAAATAATTATTTATGCAGCTATACGAACATATATGACAAATGGATCATCGAAAATTCAAAATCCAAAATCGGATCATGGGTTATTTGTCGGTTTAGTAACTTTAGATTTGATTTACCTTGCTGAATCTGCCCCCAAAAATAATCAGAAGATTGTCGCTACTGACTATACTGTAGCGGCAGGTGGCCCAGCAACAAACGCAGCTGTAACTTTCAGGCATTTAGGTAATCAAGCTACAGTCTTAGGTGTAGTGGGTTCTCACCCAATGACACAGCTAATTCGAGGTGATTTGGCAAATTACAAAGTTGCGATCGCAGACCTTGAGCCTACCACTGATTTAGCACCGCCTGTCTCCTCAATCATTGTCACCCAAGCCACAGGTGAAAGAGCCGTGGTTTCCATCAATGCTGTCAAAACTCAAGCCAGTAGCGCATCTATCCCTTCAGATATTTTACAAAATGTCAACATAGTACTAATTGATGGGCATCAGATGGCTGTAAGTTATTTCATAGCCCAAGCAGCTAAAGCCAAAAATATCCCAGTAGTAATCGATGGTGGCAGTTGGAAGCCTGGATTTGAGCAAATTTTGCCGTTTGTAGATTATGCCATCTGTTCAGCTAATTTTTATCCGCCCAACTGTCAGACTGGAGAAGACGTTTTTGCCTATCTGTCCGGCTTTGAGATTCCTTACATTGCCATTACCCACGGACAAAAACCAATTGAATACTTGAGTTGCACTAAAGCTGGTATCGTAGATGTGCCGCAAATATACGCGGTTGATACATTAGGGGCTGGAGATATTTTCCACGGTGCTTTTTGTGATTACATTTTAAGGGAAAGTTTTACTGATGCGCTGGCACTGGCAACTAATATTGCTGCTGATTCTTGTAAATTTTTTGGCACTCGGCGCTGGATGGATTTAAAGTGCTGAGTAATCAGGTTAATAAAGGCAAATTTAATGAAAGACTTACAAGAAATATTAGCGATCGCTCGTGAGATAGGTTGGGGTGCAGCAGATATACTGCGATCGTATTACCACGGCACTGCAAAGGACCCTAACTTGGATGTACAATATAAAGAAAATGAGCCTGTTACCGTTGCCGATGTAGCTGTGAGTCAATATATCTTGCAGAAGCTACAAGGAGCTTTGGGTAATGAAGATTTTGCTTACATCAGCGAAGAAACCTATCAGGCACCAACTACAGGCGCACACCCTTCCGCCCCTTGGGTATGGATAATTGACCCTTTAGATGGTACACGAGACTTTATTGAAAAAACTGGGGATTATGCAGTTCACATTGCTTTAGTCAAGGAAACACGCCCAGTTTTAGCAGTAGTGGCAGTACCAGAGGCAGAAAAGTTATATTACGCTACCAAAGGTGGGGGGACATTTGTAGATACCAGTGATGGCTCTGTTCCTTTACATGTGTCGTCAGGTAAACCAATTGAGGATTTAACCTTAGTGGTTAGTCGCTCTCACCGCAACCAGCGCTTAGATTACTTGCTACAAAATTTACCCTGTCAAAATCAGAAATCTGTGGGTAGTGTCGGCTGCAAAATCGCCACTATTGTCGAGCAACAAGCAGATATCTATATTTCTCTTTCTGGTAAGTCTGCGCCCAAAGATTGGGATATGGCAGCACCAGAACTGATTTTAACAGAAGCTGGTGGTAAGTTTACCCACTTTGACGGCGCTCCGTTGCAATATAACACTGGTGATATCAATCAATGGGGAGGTTTGCTGGCGAGTAATGGTGAATATCACGAAGCACTGTGCCAGCAAGCAGAAAAGATTTTAGCGCAGTTTGACCATAGCGAATTGAGCATTTGAGCATGAATATTTTTTAATTTGCTTTTAAAACAGCTAGTCATGTTATGATTGCACCCACTACCGATAATAATCTTTACCTCTAAGTCCACAGCTTAATTTTCAAAACACTAAATACCTGCGCGATCGCAGATTCAAAGTGTAACTTTTATAGTACAAGTAACAAAAGCCAGCCAATTGAGAAGTCTGCAAACCTGCATAAAGGGTTTGATTTGTGAATAAAATTCACTATTAGACAATATTCAAAGGCTGAAGGCTGTGCTAAACTCATGGACATAAAGATTATTTTCGGTTGAGTAACTAGTTTTGATTTCTAAAAACCGTCTCTCCGAATTTAACTCTCTACACTCCCTGAATTCGGAGATTTCTATGTCAATTTACGTCGGGAACCTGTCATATCAGGTTACAGAAGAGGACCTAAAGCAGGCTTTTGCAGAATACGGAACAGTAAGTCGTGTTCAACTACCCACAGATCGGGAAACAGGCCGGCCTCGTGGGTTCGCTTTTGTGGAAATGGAATCAGACACACAAGAACAAGCTGCCATTGATGCACTTGATGGTGCTGAATGGATGGGACGTGACTTGAAAGTGAACAAAGCTAAACCTCGTGAGGATAGAAGCAGTTCTCCTCGTGGTAGCTGGGGTGGTGGTAATGCCCGCCGCAACAATAACAATCGCTACTAAAGTCGATTCCTAAAAGTTTCACATTTAGAGTCTCCAGCAGATAAAGCCAAAAGCTGCCCTCTGCTGGGATATTTTTTGTATCTAACCTTAAACCATTCATCTATTGCAGCTTCATAAAAAATGGTATTAGCCCGGATTTCTCACCACACCTCTTAAAGCCTGTGCAAGTGCCGGAGAGAAGTAATAAGTAATGAGTAAGAAGTAAGAAGTTTTTACTCATTACTCATTACTCATTACTTCTCTTCTGCTCCATCAAACGCCTGGAGCTTGTGAGAAATGCGGGTTAGGGAAGAAAGTTTTTATCTACTTGAGCCTTTTGAATTGCGCGTTGCGCTTGGATGGAAACTTCTCTATCGGGATCATCTAACGCTTGTTGTAAGGGATTAATAGCATCAGGATGAGCTAAATTACCAAGTGCAATTACTGCTTCTTTGCGTACATCTGCATATTCATCTGTTAATGCTTGAATTAATCTCGGCATAACTTGAATATCTGGGATTTTTTGCAAAGCTTGTGCTGCTGATTTTCGCACTTGCCAATGTTCATCATTTAAAGCTATTTCTAATGCTGAAATTGCTTGATGATTCTCATGAATAGCGAGAGATTTAGCTGCATTCCGACGAACTTGCCAATCACTATCATTTGTGAGTGCTTGACAAAGTATTGTAATCACTTCTGCATCTTGTAAATGTTCTAAAGTTAAAGCAGCAGCACGACGTACACTTGCTTCTCGATCAAAAATTAGATTTAAAGCTTGGGGACATTTTTCTAGTTGATTGATATATCGCAGTGTGGTAACGGCTGCTTCTCTTAACTCAGGATTTTTTGATTCTAAAAATGGTAAAACGTAGGGTAAACATTGAATATCATGTATTTTCCGCAAAAGCACTAAAATATTTAATTGGAGATTTACATCATTATTTTGCAGTTTATCTAGTAAAAGTAACAATTCATCTTGTGTTATTAACTCACTTAATGCTGATACCGCTTCAGTACGAATATCTGTATCCGATGAACTAAGGCATTCAATTAAAGCAGGTATTGCTACAGGATTAGCAATTTCCCAAAGGGCGGATATCGCTATTTTTTGAACAGTAATATGTTCATCTTTCAAAGCTATGATTAAAGCATCTATTGTTTCTTCATCGCCTAAATGCTGCAAGGTTTTTACAGCTACTATACGATCATTTATATCAGGCGATCGCAGCATTTCTAGCCAATGTTTGAGATCATCATTCATTAATTTTTACCACAAATAGTTAACGTAACAAAAAGGGAATTTGCACAGTAATGGCATTAGTTGGACATTCTTTCTCACAAGGTAGACAAAACCAACATTCATCATATTTCATGTAGGCTTTGCCTGTTTCTGGATTTTTTGCCAACACATCCAAGGGACAAACCTCAATACAGGCTGTGCATTTTTCTAAACATTTCGATTCATCAACGATAACAGGAACATCTATTCTTTGATTGATTAAAGCCATAAAATAACTCCATGATTTTGTACTGAAACTGCTAAACAGTAAAACAATTGGGTAAGCTTATATGAATAATTTCACGATTTTAAGTTGTTTATAGGCATTATGGAATATCGCAGAGCCAAGATAGAAGGAGGTACATTTTTCTTTACCGTTGTTACTCATAACCGTCGAGAGTTTCTTTGTAATGCAGAGAATATTTTGCTGTTAAGAAAAGCATTCAGAGAAGTAATAAGCAAATCTCCATTTATTATAGATGCCATTGTCATATTACCAAACCACATACACTGTATTTGGACGTTACCACCAGGGGACAGTAATTTTTCAGTTCGTTGGCGATTAATAAAAAATTATTTTACCCATTATTGTGATATTAAATATCAAGGGAAAATCTCTGTATCACGTCGAAATAAGGGTGAAAAAGCTATTTGGCAACGCAGATTTTGGGAACATCAAATTCTAGATGAAATTGATTTCATTCGTCATGTTGATTATATTCATTATAATCCTGTAAAGCATGGATATGTTAAAGCACCTAAAGATTGGAATTATTCAAGTTTCATGTTGTATGTAAATAAAGGAATTTACGATATAGATTGGGGTTCAGGACTAAAGATAGAATTTGCTGAAGATGTAGGGAATGAATAATCTCTTCGTAGGTTGGGTGGAGGCGCAAGTTAGGAAATTAGCAACACAATGAACAATTTATATTGCGCCGTAACCCAACATCAGGCGATATACATCTTAGTGAGTAATTAAATATATAACATAGGTTTGACATTGATTTTATTCAATAAATTGAGAGATTATGATAGTGTTAATATTTTCTGTTTTCCAGATATCATGTGTTGGGTTCCACTACGTTACACCCAACCTACAGGAGAGAGCGATCGCACTAGACAGTTCGGTAATTCTATTCGCAGTCATTGGGGAATTGAGAATTCATTACATTGGGTATTAGATGTCGCCTTGAGGGAAGATGACTGTCGGATTAGGAAAGATAATGCTCCACAGAATTTTGCAATTCTCAGACATATTGCAGTCAATCTTTTAAATCAAGAGAAGCGTATTAAACGTGGAATTAAAAATAAACAATTTCTCGCTGCGATGGATAACAATTATTTAGCAAGAGTTTTAGCATTAGCTTAAACTCATATATCAAAAGTGGAATTTGAATTTTTAGGAGAAGTGTCTCTTCTTTGCTGATAAACATAGTTTTATAGACTCGAATTTTGAGCTATTTTAGTAATAATAAATAGCAATTCAGCTTCAGATAAGCTAATTCATGATTTTCTGAAATGCATCATTTGCTTTATTTATCATTTTACAATTATCTATATCATTTTGAAATTCCTCTTAGTTTTTATTAGTAAATAAGGTGCGTTTTCCCTACCAGTCTGCTGCTGCGAATAAATCAGATAAATCGTATGGTAATAAAAGGGGTATGGCTTCAACACGCCTTTTAGTATTACTCTGAATTAAATTAATCTGTTCGTTAAGTGGTAAAAATCGTAATGCATCTTCCCACAAAAACGGAAAATATTCATAAAGCCATATCTTCTGAGCTAATCTAATATCAAAAGTTAACAAAATTATTGCCCCATCTCTAATTATTCTGTGCATTTCCTGAAAAGCTTTTTCGAGATGAGAAAAGTGATGAGTTGCCAGGATACTTACAACAGCATCAACAGACTTATCTGGTATAGGTAAATTTTCTGCATAGCCAGTAAACCACTTAATTTGCTGATGTTCTACTGCTTGTTTTTGCATAACTACAGAAGGTTCAACAGCATTAACAAGAAATCCTTTATTAGCTAGCGCTAGACTGTAACCACCAGTACCAGCGCCGATATCAGCAATAATGCTACCTTTGGGTAAATTGAGTAAATCAATTAATTTATTGACAATACGCATATCAGGAACGCGAGTTTTTGAGTATTTTTGACCAATTGAATTATATATAGACATATTAGAAAATTCTTAAAAATAACTTTAGATGAATAAATCAAAAACCTGTTAGTTAAACAATTTCAGCAAATTTAAGAGTTCATTTATCATAAACTTTGGTTTTGCTTCTTTTGGTAAATTTTGATTTTTCCTGTTGTAATAGCAAAAATCAATATTGACTTGTGTTGCTCCTGCATAGTCGTGCTTTAGAGAATCTCCAACATAAATAACTTCTGCTGGTGTTAAATTCAACCTAGATAAAGCATGATGGAATATCTCAGGAGATGGTTTCGCAAAACCAATTGCTTCAGAAATTACAACTTCTTCAAAAAAATACTCAATTCCAGCAGCTTGCATTCTCGATAGTTGCGCTGATACAAACCCGTTCGTAATGACAGCCAAACGATAATTGTGTGCGAGAACAGTTAGCACTTCATTTACATCAGGTTCCATTACGCTCGAATGATTAAAAATATGCCAAAAACTTTGACTAAGATTGCTGATTTGATCTGTTTGTATATCTAATTGAGCAAGTGTACTTCGATAAGACATCTCGATTATCTCACTAGGAGAAAAGATATCTCGCTGTCTCCAATACTTGGAATTATAAGTTTCAAAGACTTGAAGGAAAATAGTCTCACTGACTCCATTTAAATCTAAAGATACTGCACAATCTTCCAATGCTCCTAGAATAGCTTGGCGTTCACATAGCTCAAAATTCAACAGTGTATTATCGAGATCAAAAATTATTGCTTTATAGAGCATTTTCATGGACATTCATTTAACAGCAACATTGTAGACTTCTTTGACTGCATCTACTTCCACGATGTAAGGCTCTACAGGACGCTTAAACAATACCATTTGCTCTAATTTATCTTTCTTTAAATTGACATGACAAAACCATTCTTCATCATTCTTTTCTGGATAATCTAAGCGGTAATGATAAAGGCCCCAACGAGTCTCTTGACGATATAATGATGCTCTAGCTGCCATTTCTGCACAGTCCCGAATAAAGTGAACTTCTAGACTACGCATCAATTCATGAGGGTCACGAGCGCCCATTAAATCTAATGTTTCTTGATATTGCACAAAATGTTTTAAACCAATCTCTATTTTATTGCCTGATTTTGGTGGTTGCAGATAATCATTAACTAAGCGTCTTAATTTATATTCAACCTGGGTATGAGGTACACCATTAGGGCGAGTTAATGGGGCATAAATTCTCGATTTTTCTGCTTCTAAAAAATCTACATCTGGTTCGATAAAATCTAAATCTTGAATATATTCAATGGCATGAGTTCCGGCTATGCGACCGAAAACAAATGCCCCAATCATATAATTATGGGGAACACTGGCCATGTCTCCGGCTGCATATAAACCAGGGACGGTTGTTTGAGCATTTTCATTTACCCACACACCAGAGGCACTATGACCACTACATAAGCCAATTTCGGAAATGTGCATCTCTATGCCGTGAGTGCGGTAATCTTCTTTTCTGCCTTGATGAAAGCGTTCTCTACTCGGTCGTTCATTTGCCCAAAGTATTGATTCAATTTCAGCAATGGTATCTTCATCAAGGTGGGTCATTTTCAGTTGGACTGGCCCTTTTCCAGAGTTTAATTCTTTCCAGATTTCCAACATCATTTGACCACTCCAATAGTCGCAACTAATGAAGCGATTTCCTTCGGCGTTGGCAGTATGAGCGCCAAAAGGCCCGGCGACATAAGCACAAGCAGGGCCGTTATAATCTTTAATTAGAGGATTAACTTGAAAGCATTCAATATTGCTGAGTTCTGCTCCTGCATGATAAGCCATTGAATAGCCATCTCCGGCATTGGTAGGATTTTCGTAAGTGCCGTAGAGATAGCCAGAAGCAGGTAATCCTAATCTGCCGCAAGCACCTGTACACAAGATCACTGCTTTGGCTTGAATGACAATATAATCACCGTTCCTGACATCAAAGCCTACTGCACCAACAGCACGACCTTCTTTAACTAACACCCTTGTTGCCATGACACGATTTGTCACTTTGACTTTGTGGCGTTTGACTTGGCGGGTGAGAATGGTTTTTAAGTCTTTACCTTCTGGCATGGGTAAGACATATTTACCCACGCGATGCACTTGTTTTAAATCATAGTTGCCTTGGACATCTTTTTGAAATTTCACACCCCAACTTTCTAATTCTTGGATGACTTCATAACCTAATTTGCCTGTTTGATATACGGCTTTTTGGTTGAGAATACCGTCGTTAGCTAAGGTGATTTCGCGCACGTATTGTTCTGGGGTAGAATGACCAGGAATGACTGCGGTGTTTACCCCATCCATACCCATTGCGATCGCACCACTCCGTCGGATGTTAGCCTTTTCTAAAATCAGCACCTCTGCATCGGGATTCGCTTGTTTGGCTTTGATACATGCCATTGTTCCGGCTGTACCGCCACCAATGACAAGTACATCAGTTTTTATCCGTTGGGTATTGATGTCCATAAGCTTTTAGAAGTGGGGAGGAACTTTAAGGATTTATTACCGTTCCAAACGATGTCTTTGACCTTCAGAACTATAAGCACATTCAATACTACGCTAAAAAGAGCAATTTACCGTACTTTGCTGATAAAATATTTACATAGAACCAGAAAAAGTAGCATTTAACGCCCCAGCAATTTGCACAAATACTTGACTAGCTTTGGAGTTAGGGTCAACGAGTGTTAGGGGTTCTCCGATATCGCCACCGTTACAGATGAGGGGATCAATGGGAATCTGCCCTAAAAGAGGTGCTTTGAGTTCTTCTACTAACTTTTGACCGCCACCACTACCGAAAATCGAAATTTTTTCGCCACCATTCCCCATGAAATAGCTCATATTTTCGATAATCCCGATAACAGGAACCCCAACTTGGCGAAACATATAAACGCTGCGACGGACATCCGAGATTGCCACATTTTGGGGAGTTGTTACCAATATTACCCCGCAAATCGGGCTTTCTTGCACGATAGTAATTTGAGCATCACCAGTACCAGGAGGAAGGTCAATTAATAAATAATCCAGTTCTCCCCACTCGACTTCATGGATAAACTGGGTGATGATTTTATGTAAAACTGGGCCGCGCCAAGCTAAAGGATGGTCTGCTTCAGCCAATAGTCCTACAGACATAACTTTAATACCGTGAGCTTCTAATGGCACAAACCTTTGACCTTTGGGAGTATCAATAACTTTCACTTCAGATTTACCCAGTCCCAGCATTTGGGGAACATTGGGGCCGTAAACATCAGCATCCAACAGACCGACTTTTGCCCCAGCCAATTGTAAAGCTGCTGCTAAATTAACCGCAGTGGTAGATTTCCCCACACCCCCCTTACCACTAGAAACTGCTAGAGTTGTTCTTACTCCTGAAATGGTGCAGAGTTGAATGTAAGTTTTTTTGCTCCAAGTTAGGGATGATAATACAGTTTGAATCTCGGTTTCTAATTGATGTTGATGGGAACCAATATACAAACGCAAATATATATAATCATCAACTATCCGCAGATTTCGTACCATCCCCAGACTAATAATGTCATTTTTTAGGGTGCGATCGCTAATTTGCTTGAGAAGTTGCACAACTTCTTGTTTCCGGGCGATGGTGAGGGAGTCGCCAGAAGAAGCTTGTACTTCTTCATCGGAACGCTGGAAAGGTAATTGATGGCTTGACATGAAGAACTCCGCAAAGATAATCTATCAAATCTGGCGTGCAAATGAAATATTTGACAGCTTGGGTGCTAGTTTTGTGATGCACATAAATTTTGGACAAGTCTGATTGGGAATACTCCCTCCTATAGGATTGAGCGCCCTGACAATGAACGCGCTACGAAGAGAACTAAGCTATGGACAAGTATTAAATTATGGGGTATTTTGACTCTAAATTTTGAGAAGAAATCTTTGCTGAAATACTTGTTTTTTAGTAAAGACTATGGAATACTCCTGATATAGTACAGCAAATCAATCGACAATTAGTATTTTAACGCTGGTAAGCTTGCCAGTCAAACAATTGGCGTTGCTGAATTCAGGTATGAAAATGATTTTGCGTGATTTGAAAACCTTATATAGAGACGTTCTATTGCAAAGTTTCTCCACCAAGATTTATATATCTAATCAGCAACGCTAAATAATTTAACTAGTAGGAGTGAGTTTATAATTTTACTTTGCAACAGAGATTTTTACGTATTTTGGGTTTAACAGTTTTATCGGCGTAAAATGCGAAAAAAACATTGCTTTTTAACGCTACTGCTGATTCAGCTAGTTGCACTCATATCACTATTGAGCAATTTATCCGCATTAGCAGTTACCGTTAATCTCTGTCCTCCAGAGATGGTACTCATTCCTGGAGGTATTTTCAATATGGGAGCGGATAATTCGGGTTTTGTGGAAGAGCGAACAGCGAAAAATGTTACAGTTACCTCCTTCTGCATTGATAAATACGAGGTGACAAACGCCCAATTTGCTGAGTTTGTCAAATCAACAAAGTATGTAACAGTTGCACAACGCCCTTTGTCAAAAGAACAGTTTCCCGACTTACCAGATGAGCAGAGATTACCAGGTTCTCTGGTGTTTCATCAGCCAAAACAAGGTGTTAAGCAAGTCCAATTTCTCAGTTGGTGGCATTGGACACCTGGCGCTAACTGGCAGCATCCCTTTGGTAGCGATAGCACTGTTGTAGGTAAAGAAAACTACCCAGTTGTGCATATTGCCTACGAGGATGCCCAAGCTTATGCAATATGGGCAGGAAAATCCTTACCAACAGAAGCACAGTGGGAATATGCGGCTCGTGGTGGCTTAGATGGCGCAACTTATACCTGGGGTAATCAATATTCGGAGAAAAAAGCCAACACCTGGCAGGGGATTTTCCCTTTTTTCAATACCAAAGCTGATGGTTATATAGGAACGGCAAAAGTAGGCTCTTTTTCGGCCAATGGTTATGGACTTTACGATATGACCGGTAATGTTTGGGAATGGACTTCCGACTGGTTCAGTTTAGGACATGACAACAACGCTCACAGTGTCAACCCCACAGGAGCAAGTAAAAGTTTTGACCCAAAAAAACCTACAGAGATTGCTCTTCATGTAATCAAAGGCGGCTCTTATCTATGTGCGCCGAACTATTGCAGCCGCTACCGTCCAGCCGCACGAGAATCTCAAGCCCCCGATACAGGAACTAGCCATATCGGGTTTCGCTTGGTGAAGAACCTGGTTTAAAGCAATTTTCATTAGATTGCATTCTTAAGTCCTTTGGAGTGCCTCTGCGTCTCTGCGTGAGAAAAAAATAGCTATAAAAGGTTATTGTATGTTGAGTTTAATTTTTCGGGCAATCGCTCTATCTCTGGTCATCACCTTGTTGATAGTTAGTAACCCTGCCCTAGCAGCTACATCAAAGGTTCTCCCTATTCGTCCACCGTCTTTTGAAGGTGAAATTGGCACAACTTACAAAGAGTCAACACCCGATTTTCCCGCCCCAATCACCGCTCCTAAAAATGCTCCTAATGTCTTATTAGTACTACTGGATGATGTGGGTTTTGGGCAGGCAAGTACTTTTGGTGGTTCTGTAGAAACCCCCAATCTGACTCGTTTAGCGGAAAAAGGATTACGCTACAACCAATTTCACACTACAGCCCTTTGCTCACCTACCAGGGCAGCTTTGTTAACTGGGCGCAATCATCATTCTGTGGGTACAGGTGTAGTGGCAGAGTTAGCAACCGGTTATCCAGGTTACACGACTATTTTACCCAAGAGTGCGACCACTGTGGCGGAAGTACTGCGTCAAAACGGTTATAATACTGCGGCTTTTGGCAAATGGCACAATACACCAGATTATGAAACCAGTGCAGTGGGGCCTTTCGATCGCTGGCCGACAGGTTTAGGATTTGAGTATTTTTACGGTTTTATGGGTGGTGATACTAACCAATGGAGTCCGGCTTTGGTAGAAAATACCAAGCGGGTTGCACCACCAATCAATAATCCTGATTACCATTTAACTCCAGATTTAGTAGACCATGCGATCGCCTGGATTCGTTCTCAACAATCCATTGCTCCTGAAAAACCTTTCTTCACCTATCTGGCTACCGGTGCTACCCATGCACCCCACCACGCCCCCAAAGCCTGGATTGACAAGTATCAAGGCAAATTTGACCAAGGCTGGGATAAATTGCGGGAAGAAACCTTTGTCCGTCAGAAACAACTAGGTGTAATTCCTGCCAATGCCCAGCTTACTCCCCGTGCCAAAGAATTCCCCGCTTGGGATTCTCTATCTCAAGATGAACAAAGAATTTATGCCCATGAAATGGAGGTGTTTGCAGGATTTTTAGCACATACAGACTATGAAGTCGGACGGTTGATTGATGCTATAGACAAACTTGGGGAATTAGATAACACCTTAGTAATCTATATCGTCGGTGATAACGGCGCTAGTGCCGAAGGTGGTTTAACTGGTAGCGTCAATGAACTGAAAGTCTTTAACAGAATACCGGAAAGCCAAGAACAACTTTTAGCTTCCTTGAATGACTTAGGTAGTCCCAAAACCTTTAATCATTATCATGCAGGCTGGGCTTGGGCAGGAACTACACCCTTTCAATGGACAAAACAAATTGCCTCTCACTTTGGTGGTACTCGTAATCCCTTAGTTGTTGCTTGGGGCAACCAAATTAAAGATCGTGGTGGACTCCGCAGCCAATTCCATCATGTCATTGATATTACACCTACAATTCTCGAAGCGACAGGAATTACTGTACCGACTGAAGTTAACGGTGTGAAACAACAGAAAATTGAAGGTACTAGCCTAGTCTACACATTTGATGATCCTGATGCTTCTTCTCAACGCAAAACCCAGTATTTCGAGATGTTCGGAAACCGAGCTATTTATAATAACGGATGGATAGCTGCGGCTCGTCACCCGCGCTTGCCTTGGCAGGGGACAATCAATGCTGATTTCGAGCAAGATCCTTGGGAACTATACAATATTGAGGAAGATTTCAGCGAGGCAAATAACCTAGCAGATAAAAATCCAGAGAAACTGGAAAAACTGCAAAAGTTGTTTTTATCAGAAGCCCGTAAACACAAAGTTTTACCATTAGACGATCGCGTTTCTGAACGGTTTGATGTCAAAATTCGCCCCTCTCTAGACGCAGGACGCACCACATTTATTTACTATCCTGGTGCAGTACCCATCCCCGAAGGTAGCGCCCCAAACCTCAAAAACAGATCATTCACCATCAAGGCTGATGTAGAGATTCCAGAAAATGGTGCTGAGGGTGTCTTGTTAACTCAAGGTGGACGCTTTGCTGGTTGGGGCTTTTTTCTTGAAGATGGTAAACCAACTTATACCTACAATTTTGCAAATGCAGAGCGATACATTATTCAATCTCCTGAAAAGTTACCCCCAGGGAAAGCAACAATAGGATTTGATTTTGATTATGACGGTGGTGTTGGTGCAGGAGGAACTGGAAAATTGTTCATCGACAATCAACAGGTAGCTCAAGGTCGAATTGAAAAAACTATACCTTATCGTGTGGCTTTAGATGAAACCTTTGATGTTGGTCGAGATACAGGTACACCTGTAGTTGACACCTATCAAGTACCGTTTGCTTTTACAGGTAATTTACAGAAAGTTACCCTGAACCTGAAATAAGTTTAGGGGTATAGACGTTACTAGGAACGTCTATACAATACTTCTCGGTTAAGGGGAAAAGGGGAAAGGGAAAAGGGAAAGTAAAACCTTTAACCCTTACCCGATTCTGAGTTAAAAATGTAAAAAACGAGAAGTTTTGCCTCTACATGTACTCTTACAAGATCCATAAAAACGATCGCACGAAAGCAAAAAATTATGAATGAAATTATCTCCATACTTGACAAAATCGCATTCCTGTCGTTTGTCGTTGCAACTATGTTTGGTACAGGGTTGAAGTTAACTTTACAGCAGATTTGGGAACCACTCCGCAATATCCGTTTAGTTATTTTATCACTGGTAGCAAATTTTTTAATTGTACCCCTTTTTATCTATTTACTGTTGCAAGTAGTACCTGTAACTGAACCAGTGAAAGCTGGTTTTATCATTATGGCGTTAGCATCAGGCCCTCCAGCTTTACCTAAACTGGCTCAAATAGTTAAGGGTAATTTAGCTTTTTCCACAGGGTTAATGATGTTACTAATGTTTGGCACAGTATTTTATATGCCGATTGCACTACCGTTAGTTTTACAAGGTGTACAAGTCAATTCTTGGGATATTGCCAAACCTTTAATATTGTTGATGTTAACCCCGTTAGGAATTGGGTTAGTTATTAAGACAAAATCTGAAGACATAGCTGTCAATTTTCAAGCAATTACGTTCAAAATATCTAACTTTGGATTACTTTTAGGTTTAGTAGTAAGACTAGTAGTCCACTTCAACGAGATTATCATTTTATTAAAAACTGGTGTAATCTTTGTTTGTGCTATTTTTATTATCTTCTCTTTTACTGTGGGTTATTTACTGGGTGGGCCTGGTATTGATACTCAAAGAGTTTTAGGAGTAGGAACGGCTCAACGTAATTTTGCTGCTGCTTTATTAATAGGTACGAGCAATTTTGACGATCCTAATGTGGTGAGTACTATTATGGTGACAAGTTTATTAATGATGGTTTCAGTTCTGATTTTGGGGAAAAAGTTAACAGAAGTAGACCAAGGCCAGGGTGCAAAAATAGAGTCGGTAGAAATTTCGTGAGTAACTCTCCATTGCTCCCACTACCAAGTTGAGTAAGCTGTTAAGCATTTAATTTGCACATTGAGATTGCAGGGGGGCAGGGAGCAAGGGAGAGGGTTTGCAGCTTTTATTACCATGAAAATGATGCAATTTAAATTATAGTATTTACAACTCAATGATAAAACTGTCTCGCAGATGAAAGTCAGCCTCTGTGCCTCGATGAGTTAACGCCCAGTAAGTTACTTCACCATCTCTATCTTTAATAACGGTAGTAATGGCAACTTCAATTGCTTGCTCCATAAAAATGATTTTATCTAAATCAATATTTAAGGCTAGTGCTAAACTGTCAGATTGATTTTGAACATTAAAAGGGAGATTTTCAAAAGCTGTTTCCTCTTGCATTCCTTGACGATACGCATCAAGACGATAAACATTCCAGTGTCCACCTGGGGAAAGGTTAAATTCCCAATACTGTTGATAATTTTTGATGCCAAGGAAGAACTCGAAGCAGGTGTCTTTCCACAATTCATGCTTACGTGACGGTGTATTTGATGGTTGGGCAATACCTCCGGTAGGCTTTGCCAACGCAATTTCTTTTAAATCGCCTTCAAGCATATAATGGATGGCAAATTGATTACCATTTCGGCTGATATTGCCTGCAATTTTCAAATTAGGCAGCGATTTAGTAGAAGGGAAGGGTTGTAGAGAAAATGTCTGGTTGTTCATTTCATGTCTTTGATAATGTTACGAATCTGCGTTTCTTGAGATTCAATACTTTCGGTAAGCTTAAACTGTACGATCGCTCTTGCCAAGTTATGTTCTGGGTGCTTAACTTTAAAGTAGACATTCCCGGCTAAATAATCAGCAAAAAATCTCAATCCTAATTCAAAGGCAATGAGACGGATAGCATCATATATATATGCATAGTCATTCTCGGTAAGAAACGCCTTTGCCACAGAGAGATAGCCTTGTAAGATTCCCTGGCAGAGGTCAGTATCGAAATGAACACTTTCCCAATTCTCTGTTTCTTCTCCAGCTTGATTGCAGCCCGATCGCAAACAATCGCCAATATCGTAATGTACCAGACCGGGTTTAACGGTGTCGAGGTCGATGACGCTGACAGCTTGCTGGGTAACAGTGTCGAACATAACGTTATTAATTTTGGGATCGCCGTGCATCAGACGCAGAGGTAGTTTACCCTCAGCTTTGGCATTTTCTAGGATATGTGCAAAGGTTTGGCGATCGCTAACAAACTGTAAACAATAATTAACTTCCGAAGATTGACTCGCACTAGTTTTCGCCAACACTTTTTCGTAATCCTGGAGGTAAAGCGGTGTAATATGGAATCCTTGAAGAGTGTCAGCGAGTTTTTCTGGTGGCAAATCACTGATTAAATTGTGGAACATCCCCAAGGCATAACCGATTTCTTTCGCTTGTGAGCGATCGCGCATAGTATCGAAAGACTGAGAGCCTTCAATAAAGCTAATCGCCCGCCAAAAGGAGCCGTCTGCATCCTGACAGTGGTCTTGAGCATCCTTAGTTAATAGGACGCGCGGTACTTCCCAGCGACGATTGAGGGAGATATGCTGTAACTGTTTATGAACATGCTCAGTGAAGGTACGCATATTCTGCATAATCAGTTTTGGCTGACGAAACACCTGTGTATTGATGCGTTGCAGGACAAAATGTTGTTCTTTTGGGGAATCTAGAGTGACTAAGAAGGTGTCATTGATATTACCACTTCCAAAGGCTTTAACGTCTGTAACCTTTCCCTGTTGGGCAAATTGATCTGCGATCGCAATCAAATTCTCTGCACGTTGTGTATTAAATTCTTCTGTCATCTGTTTAACCTGCTACTCCTCACATACATTGCACGAAGGCAATAGGGGATATGGTAGCGCGTCAAAATAATTCGTAATTCGTAATTCGTAATTCGTAATTTTTAAAGGTAATAATGCTAGCACAGGGTGCGACACCGATAGCGAGTATTCAGCAAGCTACGCGCAGCGTCTCGTCGAGAGGGTAATAACCGAATGGCACTAAGTTAATCGCAAAGCTCTGACATAACTTGCTTTTTGAGTGTGGGGAGTGTGGGAAGTGTGGGAAGTGTGGGGAGAAAGAGGAGAAATTTAATAACTGCATATCAACAAATGCTGCATTGCCTCCCCATCCTCCCACACCTCCCATACTCCTTGATTTCTCACAAGTGAGAAATCAAGGATATTGCTCTTGTCGGCCCTGTGCTGCTAATTCAGTAGTTAAGAAATTTCATCGCTATCAACCCACTCATCATAGGATGAGTCATAACCAATATAGTGAACAAAGTATTGCTGATTTTGGATTTGCTGAATCGTTGCAGAATACCAAGCTTCTTGGTCTTCATCCCAACATTTTACTTTTTGACCAACTGCATATCCATTGTCATCCGCAGCGCGAAGATCGCGAGTCCGAATGTCATCTTCGCCCACCCACTCGTCATAAGATGAACCATAGCCAAGGTAATGAATAAAAAATTGGTCATCTTGAACTTTCTCAATTGTTCCCTGATACCAATCTTCGTCTTCACCATCCCAGACTTCTACTGTTTTGCTGACTTCATACTGAATTTTATCTGACTTGACAGCAGAAGCTGACGAAACATCTTGAATAGGCTTTTGTTGCTCTTGTTTAATTTCCTCTTTTACGAAAGTGTATGCTTCCAAAATCAAGCCGCGAGCGACGCTTTGAGTTCCGGTATGCTCGTAGTAATTGGTAGTTTGATCTAGGAATACTGCGACAAAATCTAAATTATCATCAGCAATCTGAATAAAACTACCTAAATTACTAGAAATTGATTGCGGGGTTACACCTGTCTTAGATACTAAGTTATTCATCCAACCTTGTACTGAGTTAAAACCCTGACTGATAAAACCAACTTTATCAGAGGGATTACTACCTGGCAAAAAGTTATTGACAGCTAAGAAAACCGGATTTTGAGTTATTGCACCAGCATCAGTGCCACTAATAACTCCGTGAATTTTGCTGAGAAAGTCGGGGCCTAATGGCAGAATTCCATCTATACAAACTAAAGCTACCATCCGTATTAAGGAGGCATTTTGATAGTTGTTAGCAAGAGAATTAGCAAACTCTTGGGGGTTAGGTTGAGGAATGCCATTTAGTTTGCAAAAGGCGATGATTTCGACAGCGATTTTTAGCGCCAAGTCAATAGATTGAGTTACATCAGCTTTGGGAGTAATGTTGCCTAAAAAAGACAGAAAGCCGATTTTTTCACTAACTTTATTCGCTAAAGCTGCTGCTGCCATAGCTGTGTCTGCTTTATCAATTGTTTGATAAAGCTTGATTGCGAACTGGTAGCCTTTTTGAGGATCTTCGTATAATGCGACAGCGCGATCGCGGATTCTCTGAATTACCTTAGCATCGGTTTCCCCAGTGATGCTGCGAATACTATTTTCAAACCCCGTCAAATTGCTCCACTCACCTGGCGCTACATAATCAAGAGCCTTTAAAACTTTGACAGTGATATTGTCAGTTGGTAATTCGTCAACCAACTGAATAATTGATTTATCCATCAGCCGATCCTCAAAACTCAAAGTTATGCTTACAACACAGTTCAACTAAAACCACAACAAGTAATACCAGTTGCTTACCTTACGGGAAGCCTTTCTCTGGTCAATGCTGCGCGAATTACTGAACCGTATTAATAGAGTTCCCCGACTTGACCAAAAAATAACAAGTGGCGATCGCTACCAATATTTTTCGGTTAAGGGGGAAAGGGGAAAGGGAAAAGGTTTGAATTTACCTTTCCCCAGACCACACCAGAGATGGAAAGTACTTATCCGAGAAGTATTGGATTGCCTCTTATCTGCTGACTTTTCAATCAGCTGAGTCTAACTCCATGCCAAATATTTGTTTTTTTAACCTTTTGCTAGCTGTTCCTTAAACTTACCGGGATAGGTTGAAGTTGATGAGTACGAATTAATACTAATAAAGTATGTAGCTATTTTTTGCTAGTTACTTCGGTCTTTCATGCCGATCTTGTCTCATGTTCGCCCAAATACTGAAGTAAGTTTTTGCATCTATCCTTTTGTAGTTATGGGAGCGATCGCCCCACAAATCAGTGTGATCTCTCTTTTGGTCTGGGGAAAGGTTAAAGGGCAAAGGGGGAAAGGTAAATTCAAACCCTTTCCTTTTCCCCTTTCCCCCTTAACCAAAAAATATTGGTAGCGATCGCTTTTGGACTGTTTACGAAGTGCGGACAACTTTGGATAAATCCCAAGAGCGATCGCACTTAATACATCGCTTCGGATCATTTGGTTGATTTTTTGAGAATCTGAAACAAACTAAAGAGGTTAAATAATTCCTATGGCTTTAACACAAGGGGATATTGCTTTTATATCCTTCAATGCCGATGAAGATGGCTGGTCTATTGTTACATTTGTAGATATAGACCCGAACACGACGATTTATTTCACTGATAATGAAGCTACTAGCACGACAGCTTTTAACACTGGTGAGTCTTATTTTCAATGGATATCAGGATCTAGTACGATAAATGCTGGTACAGTAATTCGCTTTACTGGAGTTGATGTTGCCACCCTTGCTGCATCAGTTGGAACTCTCTCTCGTGCTACGGTATCAGGTAGCAGTAACTACGGTATTTCTACAAGTGGTGACGTTATCTATGCTTTTCTTGGCTCTAGTGCAGCTGCTCCAACTACGATTTTAACTGCGGTATCATCAGGAGATGTTGTAACATCTGGTGATCCAATTGCAAATGCAGGATTAACGGTTGGAGTTAACGCAATAGTATTAAGAACTAGTGCTGACTATGGTGAATATAGTGGCTCTAGAACTGGACAATCTAGCTTTGCAAACTATAAATCTTCAGTCTTTAATGTTAACAACTGGACGGTTGATCAAACTGATGGTAACTATACTACAACTGCTCCAAATACCACAAATTTTACGATCGCCGCATCAACCCCCACTGTCACGATCGCAGCCCAAGATGCCAACGCCGCCGAAGCTGGTAGTGACCCTGGCATCTTCCGCATCTCTCGCACAGGCAGTACCACCGATGCCTTGACGGTAAATTACAATGTTGCCACAGGTGCTGGACAAGCTACAAGCGCAGATTACACACCAACCCTAACAGGCACAGCAATCATCGCTGCCGGAGAATCTTTTGTCGATGTCACCATTACACCTGTAGATGATCCGACAGTTGAAGGAACTGAAACTGTCACTCTGAATCTGAATAGCAGCGTCAACTATACTCTGGGTGCTACTGCTACCGCAACAGTGGCGATCGCTGACAACGATACGGCGGTAAGTTCCATCGATCTCTCCACCTACGTCCGCATCGGACGTTACGACCTACCCGAACCGACCCGAACCACTCCGCCAACAAACAGCTTGCTGGCTCAAGAAGTCTCGGCAGTTACCTATAATAAGGATACGGACACGCTGTTCGTTGTCGGCGATGGCGGCAGAGCGATCGTGCAAGTATCGAAGACGGGACAATTAATCGATTCAATGACGCTAGCTTCTGGCAGCAGTCCCCAAGGAACGGAATTCTATGATACAGAAGGACTTACCTATGTTGGTGACGGTAAGTTTGTCTTAATCGAGGAGCGAGACAGACAGGCTAATTTATTTACCTATGCTCCAGGAACCACCCTTACCAGAAGTAATGTACAGACAGTAAAACTCGGTACAACGGTTGGAAATATTGGGATTGAAGGTATCTCCTATGACCCACAGACTGGTGGCTTCATCGCAGTTAAGGAGATTACACCCGAAGGAATTTTTCAAACTAATATCGATTTTGCGGCGGGAACTGCAAGTAACGGTTCGCCCACCACAGTCAACTCTACCAACCTTTTCGATCCAGCTTTGGCTGGGCTTGCAGACTTCGCGGATGTTTTCGCATTGTCGAATCTATCAGCCTTGAACGGGCAACCTGACTCCAGCCGCCTGCTGATCTTGAGCCAAGAATCGGGCAAAATCGTCAACATCGATCGCACTGGAAATATCTCTAGCTCATTAACGATTGTCTCCGATGCGGGTAATCCTTTGTCCGTTGTGGATCAGGGGAATGAAGGAATCACGGTGGACAAGAATGGATTGATTTATGTCGTTAACGAGAATGGTGGAGGTGATATCGATCACCCTCAACTTTGGGTCTATGCACCATCCTCATTTACATATACTAATCAAGCCCCTGTAGCCGTCAGCCTTGCAAATACCGTCACCAGCTTGTCAGAAAGCACCAGTACTGCAACTCCCTTTAAAGTCGGCAACATTATCGTCAGTGATGACGCTCTGGGAACAAATACCCTCAGCTTGACTGGTGCAGATGCCAACTCCTTTGAGATTACGGACAATGCTTTGTTCCTGAAAGCGGGAACCACCCTAGATTTTGAAACTAAGACCAGCTACAACGTCAGCGTCAATGTAAATGACACCACCGTTGGCAATAACCCAGACGCAACTACGGCATTTAGCTTATCAGTAACCGATGTAAATGAGAATCCCACCACCAGCAGTATCTTCATCACTGAAGTAGCTCCCTGGAGTAGTGGCAATTCGCCCGTCGCCGCAGACTGGTTTGAACTTACCAACAAGGGTTTGAGCGCCGTGGATATCAACGGCTGGAAAATTGACGACAACTCCAATAGCTTTGCTGCATCTGTCGCCTTGAGCGGTATTACAACTATCGGTGCAGGCGAATCGGTAATCTTCCTCGAAGGAGCTACCGTCAATCCTACTTTCCTATCCAACTGGTTTGGCGCGAACCCACCAGCTGGGTTGAAGATCGGCAACTACTCTGGTTCGGGCGTGGGCTTGGGTACAGGTGGTGATGCCGTAAATATCTATAATTCCACTGGTGCTTTACAGGCTAATGTCGTCTTTGGAGCATCTCCAGCCGCAGCCCCATTTGCCACCTTCGACAATGCCGCCTTGTTAAACAATGCCACGATCGCAACATTGAGCGCTGTGGGAGTTAATGGTGCATTCGTCGCTGTAAATTCAAACGTGGAAATCGGCTCTCCAGGGACTATTGTTTCGTCTCTACCTACAATTGCGATCGCAGCCCAAGATGCCAATGCCGCCGAAGCTGGCAATGACCCTGGCACTTTCCGCATCTCTCGCACAGGCATTACTACCAATGCCCTGACGTTAAATTATACTATTGCCACGGGTGCTGGACAAGCCACAAGCGCAGATTACACACCAACCCTAACAGGCACAGCAACGATCGCTGCCGGACAATCCTTTGTCGATATCACCATTACACCTGTGGATGATACGACAGTTGAAGGAACTGAAACCGTTACTCTGGCTCTCAATAGCAGCGCCAATTATACTCTGGGTACTGCTACTACTGCAACAGTGGCGATCGCTGATAACGATGCCGCTTTTAACTTTAGTAACGCCAACTACAGCGTTATCGAAGGCAATACCCCTGGCTTTACCACCAATGCCACTGTCAGAGTAACTCGTACAGGCAGTACCACTGATACAAACACAGTGCAACTGCAATTGACTGATGGTACAGCTAAAGGTAGTGCTGCTGCTCCTATCCAAGATACAACCAAAGGGCCGAGCAGTTCTGCAACCCCTTACATAATCCCCGCAACATCAGGGTCAGGTGTCAGTTTGACCTCGATCTTGAGCGTAGGTGACAGCATCGGTGGTTATAAAATGGCCGGGATTCCCGATGGTTTGGGAGCTTTCGACAACGGTAATGGTACGTTCACCTTGTTGATGAGCCACGAAATTAGCAATACGCTTGGCGTTACCCGCGCTCACGGTGGTAAAGGTGCATTCGTTTCTAGTTGGGTAATCAACAAGTCCGATTTATCGGTCGTCAACGGTGGCGATCTGATCAAGAACGTCTACAACTGGAACACTGCAACCCAAAGCTCTAATACCACCACCAGCACGATTGACTTTAGCCGATTTTGCTCCGCTGACCTTCCATCTGTGACAGCCTATTACAACGCCGCTACAGGACTCGGCTCTCAAGAGCGTATTTTCATGCACGGTGAAGAAGGCGGTGCTACTGGTTATCAATTAGCCACGATCGCCACTGGTGCTAATAAAGGAAATAGCTATGTCCTTGGCAAGTTCAATCTCAGTACCAATGCCTCCGGTCTTACTGGCGTTGGTGGTTGGGAAAACGCCCTTGCCAATCCCTTAGCCCAAGATAAGACCATTGTCATCGGCAACAACGACGGTGGCACAGGCATTATGAGCCAAGCGGTTGCGGTCTATGTCGGCACTAAAACAAACACTGGCAGTGAGATTGACAAAGCAGGTTTGACCAATGGCACGCTCAAGTTTGTCAATGTAACTGGCAACACTGCGGAAATTGCCAACACCACTACCCGCGCTACAAATATCACTAATGGCGCTGCTTTTACACTTAGTGGTACAGCCTCAACCGCCTTCTCACGTCCCGAAGACGGCGCATGGAATCCCCTCAATCCTAGTCAGTACTTTTTCGCCACCACAGACCGTATTGACCAAGTATCCGATGGCGTTGGTACTCAGGTTGGCCGTAGCCGCCTCTGGCGCTTGAATTTCACCGATATTACCAACCCGGATGCAGGGGGCACAATCGACCTCCTGCTCGATGGTACTGAGGGTGGCAATATGTTTGACAACATCACCCCAGATAAATTTGGTAATATTCTGCTCCAAGAAGATGTGGGGGGCGCTGCTCACAACGGCAAAATTTGGCAGTACAACATCGCTACTGACACCTTGAAACTGCTGGCTAAACACGACCCTGCCCGTTTTGGTGATATTGGCGTTTCTGCAACTGCACCATTCACTAACGATGAGGAGTCCTCTGGGATTATTGATGCTCAAGATATCCTGGGGCCAGGTTGGTTCTTGCTTGACACCCAAGCTCACTACAGCATTCCCGGAGAACTGGTAGAAGGTGGGCAATTACAAGCACTCTTTAATCCAGACACCTACAAAGCTTACCAAGCTGATTACAACAACACCCCAATTACCGTTACCTTCAATCCCGGTGAAACTTTCAAGGATGTACAAATTCCTGTTGCTGGGGATACCAATGTAGAAAGTAATGAAACAGTAAACCTCACCTTGGCTAATCCCAGTGCTGGCACTGTATTGGGAACCACCCAGCCCAACGCCGTGCTGACGATTCAAAATGATGACGCAATTCGGATTCACGACATTCAGGGAGCGGGGCATATCTCATCCTTGAGAGGTCAAACCGTTAGCAATGTAGCGGGAATTGTCACGGCTACAGCTAGTAACGGTTTTTACTTGCAAGACCCCAACCCAGATAGCGACGTTCGCACTTCTGAAGGTATTTTCGTCTTCACCTCAGCAGCACCAACTGTATCCGTTGGCGATTCCATATTAGTCAGTGGAACAGTCACGGAGTTTCGTCCCGGTAATAATGCCAATAACCTGACGGTGACAGAAATTACTAGCCCCACAATTGTCACCATTTCCACTGGCAATGCTTTGCCAACTGCGACAATTCTGGGTAATGGCGGCAGAGCTATCCCAACTACAGTCATCGATAACGATACTACTGGGAATATCGAAACTGGAACGACCACCTTTGACCCTGCTCAAGATGGCATCGACTTCTACGAAAGCTTAGAAGGAATGCGAGTACAGGTTAATAACCCGATCACTACTTCACCCACTGCAAGCTTTGGTACATCGCAGGAAATTTGGGTATTAGCAGACAATGGGGCAAATGCCACTGGACGCACAGCTCGCGGTGGTAGCCTAATTAGTGCCTCAGATTTCAATCCTGAGCGGATTCAGATCGATGATCTCAACAATGCCTTAGTGCTACCTGAAGTGAATGTTGGTACGCAACTTAGCACTGTTACTGGTGTCGTTAACTACGACTTTAGCAACTATGAAGTTTTAGTATCGGCTGCTCCCACAGTAGTACAGAACAGTACCCTGCAAAGAGAAGTTACTAATTTAACTCCCACCACTGACCAATTGACAGTTGCTACCTTCAACGTCGAAAATCTTGACCCAAGTGATGGGGCAACCAAGTTTAACAACCTTGCCAGCCGCATTGTCAATAATTTGAAATCACCAGATATCATTAGTCTGGAAGAAATTCAGGACAATAACGGGGCAACGAATAATGGCGTAGTTGATGCCAGCACCACCTTCCAAACATTAATTAATGCGATCGCTGCTGCTGGTGGCCCCACATATCAATATCGCCAAATTGACCCAGTAAACGGTACAAATGGCGGTGAACCTGGGGGAAATATCCGAGTGGGCTTCTTGTTTAATCCTGCTCGTGTCAACTTTGTAGATCGCCCCGGTGGTACTTCCACCTCCAGCACCACAGTCACCAACGTCTCTGGTGTTCCTACTCTTTCTGATAGTCCTGGTTTGATTGACCCCACCAACTCGGCTTTTACTAGCAGTCGCAAGCCGTTAGTTGGTGAATTTACTTTCAAGGGTGAAACTGTTTATATAATTGGCAACCACTTCAATTCTAAAGGTGGCGACCAACCATTATTTGGCGTGAATCAACCGCCAACTCTCACCAGCGAAGTGCAGCGTCAGCAACAAGCTACCTTGGTGAAAAACTTTGTCCAAAGTATTTTAGCGATCAACCCTAATGCCAATGTAGTAGTAGCGGGTGACTTGAATGACTTTGAGTTTTCCAACCCTGTCAGCACCCTAGAAAGCGCTGGATTGACTTCTTTAATTGAAACTCTGCCAGCAAATGAGCGTTACACCTACAACTTTGAAGGCAATGCCCAAACACTTGACCACATTTTAGTCAGTAGCAACTTACGCAGTAAGCTAGATGCCTATGATGTAGTTCACATCAACTCAGAGTTTGCCGATCAGGATAGCGATCACGACCCTAGTGTGGCTCGATTTAATTTAAATGATGCTCCCACTGAGATATCATTGAGTGCTACAAATGTCAATGAAAATGTGGCTGCCAATACTGTAATTGGTACATTTAGTACTACAGACCCGGACACCGGCAACACTTTCACTTACAGCTTAGTTTCTGGAACTGGTGACACTGATAACGCGGCCTTTGCGATCGCAGACAACACCTTAAAAATCAACGCTTCCCCGAACTTTGAAGCCAAATCTGCTTACAACATTCGGGTACGCAGCACCGATAATGGTGGACTTTCCGTTGACAAGGTGTTGACTATTCAAGTTAACGATGTCAACGAAGCACCTACAGCCGTAGTTGATACAATTAACGTTGCCGAAGACGCAACTACACTTAATCTCCGTAGTATTTTACTGGGTAACGATACTGACCCTGATGCTGGAGACACTAAAAACATCATTGCTGTTAACACGACAGGCACAAAAGGGACAGTCACCTTTAACCCAACCACACAAAACCTGACTTACACAGCCTCCAGTTTTAACTCTCTACCCCAAGGGCAGACTGCAACTGATAGTTTTAGCTATGCGATCGCAGACAGTCAAGGTTTACAATCTACGGCGATCGTTAACGTTAGCGTCACTGGTGTCAACGATGCTCCGACGGTAGTGCAACCCCTTGAAGACAGAATCATCTCCACAAGCAAGCTTTTCTCTTTCAACGTCGGTGACAAATTTACTGACATCGATCAAGGCGACACCCTGACCTACACTGCTACGGGCTTACCCACTGGATCTGATATCGCTAACACGGGTCTGATATTCGGCAATATCTCCCAAGCTGGCATTTTTGCCGTCACTGTTACCGCTGCTGATGGCAAAGGTGGCAGTGTTAGCGATACCTTTGACCTGACTGTTGCCAATAACAAGGCGACATCTGGCAACGACATTATCTTTATCGACCAACTTGTTGGTGTGAGCGTATTCAATGCTCTAGGTGGCAACGATCGCGTGATCGGCACTGATGCCAATGAGACACTCAGTGGTGCAGCAGGCAATGATTACATTGATGCCAAGGGCGGTAATGACTCTCTCTTGGGGAACGATGGCATTGACACACTTTTAGGTGGGGCAGGTAATGACATCCTCGATGGTGGAGCAGCTGATGACATCCTTCTAGGTGAACTTGACAATGACACACTTCTCGGTGAAGGAGGTAATGATAGCCTCGATGGTGGAGCAGGTAATGATAACCTCAATGGTGGAGCAGGTAATGACACCCTTCTAGGTGGACTTGGCAATGACATCCTGGCTGGAGGTGGTGGCAATGACCACCTAATTGGTTGGGGAGGTGGTACAAACGAAATTGACCAACTCAACGGCGCTCAAAGTGCAGATACTTACATTTTGGGTGATGCTAGTTCAGTTTTCTATGCCAAATCTGGCAATGGTGACTACGCCGATATTGTTAGCTTCAAAGCAAGCGATCGGATTCAGCTGAAAGGATCTGCTGACAATTACTTCTTGGGGTCAGCATCAGTATCTGGATTTAGTAGTTCATCTGTGGGCATTTTCGCCAATAATGGGACGCAATTAGAATTAATTGCGGTTGTGGAAAGCGGATTAAACCGCAATTTGGCAACAGATACTCGGTTCGTGTTTGTCTAACTCTACTTTTTCTAAGATAAAAAGGTGCGTTATGCCTTTGCTTAACGTACTGTGACAGGCTAGATCAAAATAATGCGTTACTTCGTTAACGCACCCAATAGCGCAATACTCAAGTTTAAGTCTGTCCCTTTCTGAGTTGGAGAGGGACAGATTTTCCAATACGGTTCGGTTAACGTTTTAATATTTTGAAGATCCGCCCAACCCCCTTAAAAAGAGGGCTTATGACCCTCTTCTACCCCCTTTTTAAGGGGGTCGCCGCAGGCGGGGGGATCTTAACCGAAAGGTATTGGATTTTCTGTAGAGCGATCGCTCAAGAGGCGCGAGGGGTAGTTCAAGCTCACATTAAATTAAAATCTGGTGAAAAAGAATGTAGAGACATTGCAATGCAACATCTCTACAAAAGTTTCAAGTCACGCATCATTAATTTCTGGAGATGTCTGTTGCCTATTTTTCCGTCTCCAGTTGCTCTCGTTGTTTACCATACTCCCGCAGCTGTTTTAACAAAACTTCTTGGGATGAGTTAGGAATAGACGGACTGGGGGTTGGTTGAAGGTTAATATCACTACTTTCAAAATTAGCAGGTGAAGGATTAACTTCATGGACGGGTAGTGACTTGTCATTAGACATTGCTTGTTGGGTTGGTGCTGGGGTAGGAATTATTAGATTATTTGGTTTTCTCACAGCAGCTTTGACCGAATCTAGAGTAGTAGCAACTTGTACTTGTTGCTGCATCTCTTGTGTAGAAGAGACTAAACCACTTAAACCATTCACCAATTGCCGCAAATTTTTTCGGAAATTAGGATCGCCTGTCAATTCATCCAAATCAGATGTAATTTTTTGGGTATTTTCAAAGGTGACTCGTGCTGAATCTAAAGTTTGTTGCAGCAGCACCGCATTTTTGGGATCATTTAAAGTTTTAGAAGCATCGCGTAAATTAGCTGAGGCTTGCGCTGCATTTGCTGAAAGAGCTTCTAAATTGTTGAGTAATTCTCCTTGAGTCAATCGATTGACAGATGGTGATAAGCTACTGACTGTAACACGTAGTTGGTTGCTGGTTTCGGTGATATTATTTAAAGCGCCAACCAGCGAAGAACGATTTGTTGTCAACAGATTATCCAGGTTGTTGAGCAAACGATTTGCTTGAGTTGCAGTTGCACCGAATTTATTTACTGTTTGATTTGCAGATGTATTAAGTTGGTTAGTCGCTCGTTGTACTGAATTAGCAGTGGCTGAAAATGTATTTAATTGTTGTCGCAAGCTTTTAGTCAAACCTTGTAAATCCTGACTTAGCTCAGTAAAACTGGATGCTGCACCTGTGGTAGTTTCTAGAACCCTATTGACATTTCTATAAAATTTGGGGTCATTGTATGATGAGGCCAGATCAGTTGAACTGCGAATTAATTCATCAACACTGATGCCAATTTGACCTTTTAAGCGAGAGCCATTACAGACAATCAGACTGGAATCGCAACTTTTATCTAGGGGTCTAGCAATTACAACCCCAGCAGGTAAAGTTGTTTTTGGTGTAATGTCAATAATACTTTCGCTAATTAATCCACTTTGATTAGCTTCCACCACGACATTCCGGGGGATAATTAAGTCAGTTTGGGCAATTTCAATTTCTATATCAATCGCATTCGCTTTTGGTAGAACCTGAGAAATAGTTCCTACTTTAACACCTCGATAGCGAACTATTGCTCCCTTTTGCATTCCGCCAGCGTTAGCAAATTCCACAATAATTTTGTATGAACGGCCAGCAGCAGTAAATCTATTTAACCACAAAAAGAGTAACCCAAATACTCCTAGTCCTACCAGGAGCAACAACCCCACAGAGCCTTCTCTAAATGTTCGCCCAGACGCGAAGCGGCTTGTCATAAGACCTCGCATATTTTTCCTCTACCCAATAATTAGTTATGAGTTGGGAGTTATGAGTTAGGAGTTATGAATTGAATTTAACTCTCATTCCTCATTTTTCACTCCTCACTTTTCACTTTTCAGTTTCTAACCGACGACTTGAATCGGCCCTTGCACGCTTCCACTCATAAATTGTTTGATCAAGGGATTTTCTGTGTTGTATATCTCACTAACTGTACCCTGCCACTGCACTCTACCTTCATAGAGAAATATAAGTCTATCAGCAGTACGGCGAATAGTACTGTCTTGATGGGTAACAACAGCGTATGTACTACAAACTCCATTCAAACATTGCAAATAGCGGATTAAATCTTCAATTACAGTTGAGGCAATAGGATCGAGTCCGGCTGTTGGTTCATCGTATAATAGAACTTCTGGGCCTTCTGAGGGATTATCGGGGTTAGACATGATTGCACGGGCAAAACTTACCCGTTTTCGCATTCCCCCGGAAAGTTCGGCTGGGTAAAGGTGGCTTATTGATGGCAAACCGACCATCTCCAATTTTTCTTTTACCAAATCTCGAATGCGCGATCGCGGCAGCTTTGAATTTTGATAAAGTAAAAATCCCACATTCTCCTCCACCGTCAGCGAATCAAATAGCGCCGCCTGTTGAAACACCATACCAATGCCAACTGGCTGTCCACCATCCTCAATCAAACCGTCCCGCCGCACTCCTTGCACATAAATTTCTCCTTCATCAGGAGCAAGTAACCCCGCCATTACCCGTAGAATTGTTGATTTACCAGTCCCTGATGGCCCAATAATCCCTAGTGCTTCTCCCCGGTAAATGGTCAAGTCTACATTATCTAGAACTTTATGGCTACCAAAGGACTTAGAAACACCTTTTAGTTCAATCAATGGTTCAGTCATTAGTTATTAGTCATTAGTCATTGGTGAGCCGGTGCCTTGGGCAGGTTCCCCAATTTGTACCCTTACAAGGAAGCAAGCTACTGGCAGGGCATTGTATAGTACATTATAAGTATATGATTGGCATTCTAATTGGCAAACTTTATTTTTTTAGCATAATATTTACTTATTTGCCATTTTCAATGTCCCAAAATTTCCTCAACCCCAAGCTGATAAATACACCGTAGTAACTTAATGTCTCAGTAAAGGGAAACTAAGACTCCAGTTTTCTGTGGACATTAGCAAATCCATTTAATAGTATATTCATCCTATTAGAGGCTATAACTACTCAAACAAAAGCCAATAAATAATTAACCGTTTAATGTAAGATATAACAATTTTATTTTTGAAAATCAAATTTTGCGAACTACTAAGTTATCTTGAAAGCTAGGCTTATAGTTATTTAAAAATAATTTACAATTGCTCTACAAATATAGCGGTTATTGCTTGGGTGCAGTACAGTTTTTACCTCTCTCCTAAAAGGAGAGAGGCTTTGAATCTTACTCCCCTTCCCTTCAAGGGAAGGGGCTGGAGGTTAGGTCTATATTCCATGCAATTGGGAACCGCTATATTTAATTAATTACCATCTGAAGTTATTACCATTAGCAGAGTTATTATCTAATTTGAGATATTCATATTTTTCCTAAATCTTGTAGTTGTCAACTACCAAAATTATTTACTAATATTGTAATAATTACGAAAAAAAATCAAAGTAGAGATTATGAGTAGCAACTTAGAACAGTTTGCAAGTGATAATTCTTCTGGTATTTGTCCAGAAGCACTGGAATATATGATTAGAGCAAATCAGGGTAGTGTTCCAGCTTATGGGAATGATGAATGGACTCAAAAAGCAACAGATTATTTTCGGGAACTCTTTGAAATTGATTGTGAAGTATTTTTCACCTTTAATGGTACAGCCGCAAATTCTTTATCTTTAGCTGCCCTTTGCCAGTCATATCACAGCGTGATTTGCCATGAAACATCTCACATAGAAACAGATGAATGTGGCGCACCTGAATTTGCATCTAATGGTTCTAAACTTTTACTCGCTCAAGGGAAAAATGGCAAGTTAACATCAGAATCTATAGAGGCAATTGTCACTAGACGCACTGATATTCATTATCCAAAGCCTAAAGTTATTAGTATTACCCAATCAACTGAATTAGGAACTTTATATTCTATTGAAGAACTTCTAAAAATTAAAGAAGTAGCGAAAAAGTATAATTTAAAAATTCACATGGATGGCGCTCGTTTTGCAAATGCAGTTGCCGCTATGAATAAAAGCCCTGCTGAAATTACTTGGAAAACTGGAGTAGATGTATTGTGCTTTTGTGGTACTAAGAATGGAATGGCATTAGGTGAAGCAATTCTTTTCTTCAACAAAGAGTTAGCAGAAGATTTTGATTATCGATGTAAGCAAGCAGGTCAGTTAGCTTCAAAAATGCGGTTTATTTCTGCTCCCTGGTTGGGTTTATTAGAAACTGGTGCTTGGCTAAAAAATGCTAGACATGCTAATCAATGTGCTGAATATTTAGAAAATCAACTGTTAAATATAGAAGGCGTTGACTTAATGTTTCCCAGAGAAGCCAACGCCGTATTTGTGAAATTACCTGAACAAGTCATTCACACCTTAAAAGCAAATAACTGGCAGTTTTATACATTTATTGGTGTGGGAGGAGTACGTTTTATGTGTTCTTGGAACACTACACAATCAAGGATTGATGAATTGATTGATGATATTAAAAAAGCAATCATAGCTATCTGATTGGTAAAAATTCGTATTATCCAGATATCCGATTTCTTTAAAAAGTCGGGTATCTGATATCAATTACATCTGGGGTTCCTCCCGAACAACCTGATTTGATATTATTTTTCATGAAACTTCAATTGCATCTTTGATTGCTGCCACAATCCCAGGTGCTTATTTTTAGCATTGGCTTCTGCAATTAAATATTGGGTTTTGCTTTCGTAGCAATTTTGTAAAGATTCTCTGTCAACGACAGCATTACCTGACTCTACCAAAAGGAGATTTACTGACCGATTATCCACAAACACTTCACCAACTGTACGACCATTTTCGAGTTGTTCTATGCTTCTAATCACAACAGGAGTTTTAGGTGGTAGTAGCTGTTTTAACCTTTGTGTCGCTGCTAAAGTATACACCTGTCCAACCGCCTTTGGTGCATTAATGCACGCTAGCTTGACTGGAATTGTTTGTCCGACATTATTTTTAACTAAAATTGTGTTTCCGTCTGTAACACCAACTACTGTAGCTAGCACCAACATTAGTTCAAGTAATTCCATCATTTTGTATGTAAGAATTTATGCATGAATATCATGTTATTGCAGTGCTTAGGTTGCTAGTGTGATTTGACTCACAAAAGACTATTTAATTGATAAATGCTTTGTAATCTTCAATTAATGTTGCCAAGCGGGAAGCAAGAAATGGGCTTGCATCCTGCAAAGCTTCATAAATCTGAATACCTTCTTCTCGATATCGAATAATTTTGTCTTGAGTCCAATAATGTGGTGGTGCTTGCAGGTTAGTAATTCTATCTGCTAATTTCACCATCCATATTTCTTTTGGTTGCTTTTTTATCCTTTGTAAACTATCTGCCATTTGGAGATTTTTTGCTAAATTTTCATCTTTAGTCAGTGCAAGTACACCATTAGCTACTGATTCACCAAATTCAATTCTGATTTCCTCAAACGTTGTATTAGTATCTTCGATTGTGTCATGCAAAATAGCACATTGAATAGCAAGATTTCCATCATGTTCTGTTTCCACACTTAGGGCTGCAATTACTTCCATACTCACAAGATTCAAGTGCATAAGGTAAGGTATTTCTGAACCTGCCATTTTTTGACCTTGATGTGCGTATGCTGCTTTCTTTAAGGCTTTAATGTAAATTTCTTGTGACCAGTTTTTTGGGCTGAGTTGATATTTTTCCATTTATCGATTTTTCTCATGAAGTGATGCAATGCTATGTATCACAATCCTAAATAGGATAACCGTAGCAGAAGAAGTACTTAATATCAATCAAAAGCTCTAAAAAGGAACTACAGGTAATTGAACACTAACGGTAGTGCCTGTTAAGAGGTCAGAACAGATTGACAGTTCTCCATTATGAGCATTGACAATGCGTTTGGTAATAGCAAGCCCTAGCCCAGTTCCACAAGCTTTTGTGGAGAAGAATGGCTGAGAAAGCTTGCTTAGAAATTCTGATGGAATTGGTTCGCCGCCATTGTGGACATTAATATAGACTTTATTTATATGGGAACAATCGACTTTACATTTAACAATATCTCCTGGTGCAACTGCCTCACAAGCATTACGAATAATGTTAATAAATACTTGTTTAAGTTTGTCCTTATCCCCTAAAACTTTTACTATAGGTAACACCGGAACAAATTCAATTTTTCGTTCCAGAGCTTCTGGCATTTCATGAATGTATGCCAGCAACTCATGAATGAATTCATTCACATCTAATTCACAAAGCTGCAATACTTGAGGCTTGGCATATAGCAAAATTTCACTTAGCAGGCGCTCTAAACGACTAGATTCAGTCAATGCCAACGCCAATCGCTCTTGAGCAGATTCTGTTAAAATGCTTTTTCGGAAATACTTTAATCCCATAATCATTGTAGTCAAGGGATTACGAATTTCATGCACAATCATGGCAGCGAATTCACCAATAGCTGCCAATCGTTCCTGTTCTAAAAGCTTGGCTTGGGTTGCTTGTAATTCTGCGGTGCGTTTTTCTACCTCAGCTTCCAAAATATGATTAAATTTGCACTGTTGTTGATAAAGATGATAGTTATCAATTGCTGTTGCGGCTCGTTCAGCAAACAATTCCGCAATTTGAATATCTTCTTTTGTAAAATCACGTGGTTGGTGATTAAAAGAACAGATAGTGCCAATTACCTTGTTTTCAGCAATCCGCAGTGGTATCCCTAAATATGCACAATAACCTTCTGGAGCCTGTCCATATTCTGGGTGTTTTTGAGCATCTTTCACAGCTAATGAGTGACCCATTTGAATAACAGTACCAGTTAATAAACCATGTAGTGAATAAATATGTTCACCCTCGCCCATTTCGAGACTACTGGCTAGAACCGTTTCAAACCCCTCCTGGCAAAAGGTAACAACTGTCCAATCAACTCCAATAAGTTCGCTGACTCCACAGGCAATATTATGCAAATAGCTACCTATTTCACCAGTTCGATAGTTTAAAGAAGACAAACGGATTATAATTTGCCGCTCACGCTGCCAAGTTTGGTTGTGCAACAATATTTCGTCATCACTAGTTTTACTCATGGATACTTATTGCAGGGGTTATGAAAATAATTTCAAAAATCGACTGGATAGTTATTTTGACCAAGCTGTACTATTTTGAGAGAAAGATTCTACTAGACACATTATGCTATTTACATACAACCAACTGATTAATTTTTAGTTGAATAAATGCAAAAATATACAACAATGATATATTGAAAAATAAGTGATGTCATCGTGAGTAAAGTCAAACAATCTCAGAGTGTTATGTAGCGTAATCTATCGGAGATATCGCTTGGCTTGAGTTTACTCGATTTACGATGATATGGTTAAGTTTATTTATATCTAAACCTCATCTATGTTGAAACCTAGAGTTTTTTAAACGATATATTTATGTAGGTTGGGTGGAGTGAAACGCAACCCAACATTACCATCTTATTTATGTTGGGTTACGCGATCGCTGCACCCAACCTACAAAACTACGGTTCTCAAAGTAGACGAGGTTTAGCTCAGAGTTGTTAGCGAAAAAATAAGCTTTAATTTTGGAATTTTGAAATTTTATTTAGGCTAAAACACAAGACAAAATCTTGTGTTTTAGCTTAAGTTAACACAACTGACAGATATACTTCCCTACTGTTAATTTTATTTTGAGAAAAAGCTTTGAATCTAACAGCTAAAAAGTCACTACACTCCGAATTGATTCACCTTTATGCATCAATTCAAAAGCATCATTAATTTGTTCAATCGGCATCACATGGGTAATTAAATCATCAATATTTATTTTGCCTTGCATATACCAATCAACAATTTTCGGCACATCTGTACGCCCTCTCGCACCTCCGAATGCTGAACCTTTCCAAACGCGCCCAGTTACTAATTGAAAAGGACGAGTACTGATTTCCTGTCCAGCGCCAGCAACACCAATAATCACGCTGACACCCCAACCTTTGTGACAGCATTCTAATGCTTGACGCATAATTTTGACATTACCGATACATTCAAAACTGTAATCAGCACCGCCTTTTGTTAAGTCAACCAGATAGGGAACTAAATCACCCTCTACTTCCTGGGGATTGACAAAGTGCGTCATCCCAAACTTTTCCGCCAAAGCGCGTTTGCTGGGATTAATATCCACCCCGACAATCATATTCGCCCCTACCATCCGCGCTCCCTGGATGACATTTAAGCCAATACCACCCAAGCCGAAAACCACTACATTTGCTCCTGGTTCCACTTTGGCAGTATTGATAACTGCGCCAATACCAGTAGTAACACCACAGCCAATGTAACAAACCTTTTCAAATGGGGCATCTTCCCGAATTTTTGCCAGGGCGATTTCCGGCAGCACCGTATAGTTGGCAAAGGTGGATGTACCCATATAATGATGAATCATCTGCCCGTCGATGCTAAAGCGACTGGTGCCATCGGGCATGACACCGCGTCCTTGAGTTAAGCGAATGGCTTGACAAAGATTAGTTTTGAAGCTCAGACAATATTCGCACTGGCGGCATTCGGGAGTATATAGGGGAATCACATGATCCCCTGGTTTGAGACTGGTGACACCAGTGCCTACTTCCACTACTACACCAGCACCTTCATGCCCCAAAATAGCCGGAAACAAACCTTCGGGATCTTCACCAGATAGGGTAAAAGCGTCGGTATGGCAAATCCCACTAGCTTTCACCTCAACTAACACTTCGCCAGCTTGTGGCCCCGATAGTTGAACGGTTTCAATCGTTAACGGCTTACCTGCGCTGTAAGCCACTGCTGCTTTAACTTGCAACCTCAGCCCCTCCTATATATAGTTAATAGTTATTTGACGTTCTCCACCGTGGTTGAAGACGGGAATTCTTTCACTTTTAGGACTTACGCAAAACTACACGCGGTAAGGCAATATCCTGCGGGTACTCGTTGGAGAACTCGTAATGTAGCCGCTTTGCGTCTACATGAATTACCCTATCGGAAAATAAAAGTTTAGGCTATTTTTTGTGTAAGTCCTGACTTTGTTAAAATATCATTCTCTCGCTAGATTGGTTAAGGCGGCGACAGCTGTTTTGGCAACGATGTAAACTAGATGTCAGCAGTAACCCCCAAATAATTTGTCCACCTCTCGATTAATACATTATTTTGTCACAGCTTATGAACCCTGCCCTAACTCAAATTGGCGCTCAAATGTCCAACCTGACTGGCGTAAGAGCAATCATGAAGGATATTATCGAGACATTAAGAGGGGGTGCAGGGCAGCAATTTATTAATTTGAGTGCTGGTAATCCGTTGATTTTGCCAGAAGTAGAGCAGTTATGGCGGGATTGTACTGCACAGCTTTTGGCTAGTCCAGAATATGGTGAGGTAGTTTGTCGTTACGGTTCAAGTCAGGGCTATGCACCATTAATTCAAGCGATCGCTAACGACTTTAACAAACGCTACGGGTTAAACTTAAGCGATCGCAATATTCTCATCACCCCCGGTAGTCAAACCCTCTACTTCTACGCTGTGAATAGCTTCGGTGGCTATACCCCTAGCGGCGAGTTAAAACAAATCGTTTTGCCCCTCAGCCCTGACTACACAGGTTACGGCGGCCTCTCCTTAGTTCCAAAAGCTTTAACTGCCTACAAACCGACTCTCGATATTGATGAAGCCGCCCACCGATTTAAATATCGCCCCGACTTCAGCCAACTGTCGATTTCAGAAAATACGGGTTGTATCCTCTTCTCTCGCCCTTGTAATCCCACTGGTAATGTCCTCACTGAGGATGAGGTGAAAAAGATTGCTGCCCTAGCTGCGCCTTACAATCTGCCCGTGTTAATTGACTCAGCTTATGCGCCTCCCTTTCCAGCATTGAACTTTACCGAAATGACACCAGTGTTTGGTGATAACATCCTCCACTGCATGAGTTTATCGAAAGCCGGATTACCAGGAGAAAGGGTTGGTATTGCCATTGGGGATGAAAAGTGGATTGAGGTACTGGAGTGTTTCCAGGCAAATATTGGTCTCCATTCTTCACGTTACGGCCAAGCGATCGCAGCTTATGCAATCAATTCTGGTGCTTTAGTAGAAATTTCTCACACTGTCATCCGTCCCTTTTACCAAAATAAGTTTACCGTTTTAGAAACCAGCTTAGAACAATCGATGCCCAAGGATTTACCCTGGTTCCTTCATCGCGGTGAAGGGGCAATTTTTGCTTGGTTGTGGTTACAAGATTTACCCATGAGAGACTGGGAATTTTACCAGCTAGTTAAGCAAGTAGGTGTGATTATTGTCCCAGGAAGTAGCTTCTTCCCCGGTTTAGATGAAGAGTGGGCGCACAAGCATCAATGTTTCCGTATCAGCCTCACAGGTACAGATGAAGAGATAGCCACTGCTATGCAACGTTTAGCAAAAGTGGCTGAAGAAGCTTATAAAGGTGCGGCGGTGACTGCCTAGTACTGCAAGGCGGAATTAAAAATTAAAAACTAAAAACTAAAAACTAAAAATGAATACAGTGTAAGCATTTCATTGATTTAGAATGGGTGGTTTATTTCCGCCGTGTTGTACTAGTAGGAAAAATGGAAATGAAACACGAAGAAGCTAATAAAGAGATTGGAGGCAGAGGTGCAGAGGAGCAGAGGACAGAAGGCAGAAGGCAGAGGGGCAAGAGAGTAGGAGGAAATTCAAAAATTCAAAATGTCCAATCTCCAACCCCTAATCCCCAGCCCGTAGTTCCCAGTAACCAATCCCCAGTCCCTAATCTCGATAGTTGGTTAGAAATTGGTAAGATTGTTTCCCCTCAAGGATTGTCTGGAGAATTGAAGGTTTATCCTGTATCTGACTTTCCCGAAAGATTTGAGGTGCCGGGAAAACGTTGGTTGTTGCGTTTAGATGGCACAGAACCACAACCAATCGAATTATTAACAGGACGTTATATCAGTAACAAAAACTTGTATGTAATTAAATTAGCTGGTGTGGAAACTTGCGATCAGGCGGAGGCGTTGCGTGGTTGTAAACTAATGGTGCCAGTGAGCGATCGCCCCCAATTAGGCGAAGATGAATATCATGTCCTCGATTTGATTGGCTTGGAAGTCTTCATGCAAGCATCCGGCGAACTCGTTGGTACGGTGGTAGATATCATCCCGGCTGGGAATGACTTATTAGAAGTAAAGTTGCATGAATCCTTTGCTACTGACAAAAAGCAAAAGACTGTTTTGATTCCATTTGTGGAAGCGATCGCACCAGTTGTAGACTTGAAATCTAATCGGATTGAAATTACGCCACCGCCTGGGTTATTGGAAATTAATAATTAGGTCATTCCGTGATCTGCCTCCATAGCCTCTGATGACCGACCAAGCGACAGATTGATTTGTATTTACTTACGGAAAAATTTGGAACACTTTTTGTTTATATGGGTTTGTAATCTGTCTTTTCTAATACCTTGCTTACAATAAGGACACGAAACATGATTATTTGGCTGATTAAATTTAGTAGAAACAATTTTCTTCTCGTTGGTAATTGCATTTACGCGACTATTTTTTACTACACACTTATTTTTGATGTGTTCTTCTAATCGATCGCTTCTAACATTATGTTTACAATATCGACATGAAACACGGTCATATGGAGATGGAATAAGATTATTTGGTTGATTAGATTTATGAAAAAAAGCTTGCTGCTGATTATTAATTGTATTTGTTTTAACTTTCGATTTTATTATATCTTCTAATTCTTCATCTGAAAAAATCTTGATCCCAGTAGTTTCTTGAATATATAAATGTCCATAAAGATTTCTCAGATGTTGTATAGGAATTTTCATCTGTTTTGCTAGGGATTCTTCTTTTATTTTGTAGATGAGAAATTCTCCAACTATGACATTTGGAATTTGGCGAGCAGCCCCTACAAGTATTAATCGTTTCTGCTGATTGGCTGTCATACCAAAGAAGGCAGATAGTTGATTAATTTCAGACGAGTTTGAATTTGTTTTTAATGAAGCTTTCTTATTTTCCCAATACCTCTTAAAACATTCATGGACTTGCCAAGGATAGCCTAAGCTATCAAAGTAAACCGAATCACCAAACCCGTTGGTATGGTAGAAAACGCTTGCTTTACACCACGGACAGGAAACTGGAAATGTTTTTGCTTCCTCATCTTTTAAAATATTTGAATTACGGCTGCGATTTATCACATTTCCAAGGCTAGGTGAAAGCAAGTTTCCATCGCCGTGAGTCCCATAGGCTCCCCCCCAGCCACAATCACACCCAGGAGCATGATTCCACCCATTACACATATAACCTAATAGCTTATAAAAATATTTACTTATTATAGCAAAGTATCTTTTAATGCTTCAACATAGAGGTAGAAAACAAAATCTTTGTAGAACTCTGTAAAAGACAGAAATTTAGCCACAAAGGCTGAAAAAATCATCATGGGTAGATGGCCATCATTTGGAAAACAAGTATAATTGCTTACTGATGAACCCATCAAAAACCTTTTTGTAATGGAGTGTCGAAATGACATTAGCAACGACTCCACAAACAAAGCCTTTAACAGATGAAGAATTACGGAAGATAAACGCCTACTGGCGTGCAGCTAACTACCTTTCAGTTGGGCAAATATATCTACTAGATAATCCGCTACTAAGAGAACCACTAAAGCTGGAACACGTCAAACCCAGACTCTTAGGGCATTGGGGAACAACGCCAGGGCTGAATTTTATCTATGTTCACCTGAATCGAGTCATCAAAAAATATGACCTCAACACAATCTATATTGCTGGCCCCGGTCATGGAGGCCCTGGACTAGTAGCCAACACTTATCTAGAAGGCACCTACACCGAGTATTACCACAACATCTCTCAGGATGCTGAGGGAATCAAGAAACTCTTTAAACAGTTCTCTTTTCCCGGTGGTATTCCCAGTCACGTAGCACCGGAAACTCCTGGTTCGATCCATGAAGGCGGGGAATTAGGTTATGCACTCGTCCACGCTTATGGTGCTGCCTTTGATAACCCTGACTTAATCGTTGCTGCTGTTGTCGGTGACGGTGAAGCTGAAACAGGCGCTTTAGCAACTAGCTGGCATTCCAACAAGTTTCTTAACCCGGTACGTGATGGCGCTGTACTGCCGATTCTGCACCTGAATGGGTATAAAATTGCTAACCCAACTACACTGGCACGGATTAGCCATGATGAGTTGGAGAGTTTATTTGTAGGCTACGGCTACAAACCATACTTTGTAGAAGGTGAAGATCCCGCAGATGTTCACCAGCAGATGGCGGTGACTCTAGAAACAGCGATCGCAGAAATTCAAAGTATCCAAAGGGAAGCCCGCGTACATGGTTTCACCAAACGTCCTCAGTGGCCGATGATTGTCATGCGAACCCCCAAGGGTTGGACAGGGCCCAAGGAAGTGGATGGTAAAAAAACCGAAGGTTATTGGCGATCGCATCAAGTTCCCTTTGGCAACATCGCCAAACAGCCAGACCACCTGAGACTCCTAGAAGACTGGATGAAGAGTTACAAACCAGAAGAACTCTTCGACGCTAACGGCACACTGATTCCTGAACTAGCAGAACTAGCCCCCAAAAAGCATCGGCGCATGGGTGATAATCCCCACGCTAACGGCGGTATTTTGCTGCATGACCTGAAAATGCCCGATTTTCAAGACTATGCTGTAGATGTTGCTGAACCAGGGAAAGCGATCGCAGAAGCTACCAAAGTGACCGGCAAATTCCTGCGGGATATCATGCGACTTAACCAAGAAAGTAGCAATTTCCGCATCTTCGCCCCCGACGAATTAGCATCGAATCGTCTAGATCCTGTATTGGAAGTTACAGATCGGGTTTGGGAAGCCGAGATTTACCCCGAAGATGTCCACCTTTCCCCCGACGGTCGGGTGATGGAAATTCTCAGCGAAACTTCTTGCCAAGGATGGTTAGAAGGCTACCTTCTCACAGGTCGCCACGGATTTTTCACTTGCTACGAGGCATTCATCCACATCATTGATTCCATGTTCAACCAACACGCCAAATGGTTGAAAACTACCAAACATATTCCCTGGCGTAGACCGATCGCTTCTCTCAATTACTTACTCACCTCTCACGTTTGGCGACAAGACCACAACGGCTTCTCTCACCAAGACCCTGGTTTTATCGACCATGTACTTAACAAAAAAGCCGAGATTGTTCGCGTCTATTTGCCCCCCGATGCCAACACTCTGCTGTCGGTAACTGACCATTGTCTCAAAAGCCGCAACTATGTTAACGTCATCATTGCTGGAAAACAGCCAGCACTGCAATATCTCAACATAGATGCAGCCATCAAGCACTGCACCAAAGGCATCGGCATTTGGGAATGGGCAAGCAACGACGAAGGCGGTGATCCAGATGTAGTGCTAGCTTGTGCTGGGGATGTTCCAACCTTAGAAACCTTGGCGGCTGTAGATATCCTGCGTCAGCACTTCGCAGATTTAAAAGTGCGGGTAGTGAACGTAGTCGATTTGATGACACTCCAGCCAAAAACCGAACATCCTCACGGTTTGAGTGAAAAAGACTTTGACACAATTTTCACCACCGACAAACCCGTTATCTTTGCCTTTCATGGCTATCCCTGGCTGATTCATCGCCTAACCTATCGCCACACTAATCATAAAAACATCCATGTACGTGGCTATAAGGAAGAGGGAACTACCACCACTCCCTTTGATATGGTTGTTCTCAACGATCTAGATCGCTTCCATTTGGTAATTGATGTAATCGATCGCGTACCCAAACTAGGATCTAGCGCAGCTTATGTTAAACAGCAGATGCAAGATAAGCTGATCGAACACAAGCACTACATTGAGAAGTACGGCGACGATGTGCCAGAAATTCGTGACTGGAAGTGGCCCTATTAAGAGGAAATAAGGGGAAAGAGGCAGAGGAGAAAATCTTCTCCCTGCTTCTTGCTTTTTTACGATTTCTCTAGAAATTAAATAATGCGTTATCCAGAACCCTTGTAGAGACGTAGCAGTGCTATGTCTCTACATTCATTTTCGTCATCCCACCTCAGAACTCTTAACTTTCCACTCTCCACCCAGGAATTTTGGGTTGTCGAGTACCAGTGAAACCCAAAAATACTGGCATAATTTTTAAACTTTGCAGTGAGAAGTACTTTAAGTTACTTAATGCATCAATCGCTACCCACCTTTATAGTTAGCGCTAAGATAGCTATGTATTTTTTGGAAGTATAAATATGGCTCAAACTTTTTATGTAAATCCAGTATCAGGAAGCGATACCAACGCTGGTAGCCAACAAGCCCCATTCAAAACTATTACGCAAGCCCTTAAGGTAGCTAATGTTGATACCAAGATTCAACTGGCAGATGGTAATTACAATGCTGCTAGCGGTGAAGTCTTTCCGCTAACGGTTCCATCTGGTGTGACAGTGCTGGGTAATGAAACAAACACTGGCAAGGGGATTTTGATTGAAGGCAGTGGTACTTACTTGAGCCGTACTTTCGCTGGTCAGAATGTCACATTTGTGTTGTTGGATAAAGCCGAACTCAGGGGGGTAACTGTAACAAATCTGGCTAGCCGTGGTAGTGGTGTCTGGATTGAATCAACTGCTCCTACTGTTGCTAATAACACTTTCACCAACTGTAAGCGGGAGGGAGTATTTGCTACAGGTGAGGCGAACCCAATTATTTTAGGTAATTTTTTCAGTGAGAATGCAGCCAATGGAATTGCGATCGCTAAAAATTCCAAAGGTCAAATTCAAGGTAATACCTGCGTCAAAACAGGTTTTGGCATCGCAATTAGTGATACTGCATCACCCATCCTTCGAGATAACAAAATTTACGAAAACCGTTCTGGGATTGTCATCTCTGGTAGTGCCCGTCCTCTATTACGTAACAATGTCAGTGAAAATAACACTGATGATGGTATCACAGTAATTGGAACTGCCCTACCGGATATCGGCAGTACTAATAACTTAGGAGGTAATACTTTACGCAATAACGGTAAATTTGATTTGCAAAATGCCAGTTCCAACAAGCTGGTTTCTATAGGAAATAAAATAGATGCGTCTAAAGTCGCGGGAAGCATAGAGTTTGCAGATAGTTCGGTTCCCACGCCGACACCAACGCCAACACCCACTCCGACCCCAACGCCAACACCCACTCCGACACCAACGCCAACCCCAACGCCAACACCAACCCCAACACCCACACCAACACCAACCCCAACGCCAACGCCAACGCCAACCCCAACACCCACACCAACACCAACCCCAACCCCAACACCAACCCCAACCCCAACACCGACACCAACCCCAACACCTACTATCGAATTAACCGATATTAGTAATCATTGGGCAGGTGGGTTTATTCGAGAATTAGTCAAATTGGGGATAGTTAATGGTTTCCCCGATCGCACATTTAAACCCGATGCTACGATGACACGGGCACAATACGCCGCATTATTGGTAAAAGCTTTCAACCCATCGCCAAACCGTCCCGTGGTGAAATTCAAAGATGTACCCGCAGATTTCTGGGCATCTAAGGTTATTCAGCAGGCATATCAAGGTTTATTTCTCTCTGGTTTTCCTGACAATACTTTCAGCCCGAACAAGAATATTCAGCGCGTGCAAGTGATTGTCTCCCTAGTGAATGGGTTGGGGTTATCTGCTGATGGTACAGCATCTATTAAAGCTTTCGATGACCAAGCCAAGATTCCTGAATATGCCAAGGATGAGGTAGTGAAAGCTATAAACAAGGAGATTATTGTCAATCACCCGAACCTCAAACAACTCAATCCTACCCGTGATGCTACACGCGCTGAGGTAGCGGCGATGGTATACCAAGCTTTGGTAGATGCTGGTCGTGTAGCGGCGATCGACTCGCCTTATATTCTGACTGCTTGATTGTTCAACTAATTTATTTTGCACAATCAGATGATTTTTTTAGGGGCAATTCATGTAGACGCATTTGCAGTTACATGAATTGCCCCTAAAAAATGGTTTTAGATTAGAGACAGATCAAATTCATACTTAATTTCAAAAACGCGGTTTTTAGTTTCTACTCAAATGGGGCAAATTATTCGGGTTACATCAAATTATCTAAAGCATAACTTTGGCTAAAAATGGTTACACAGCCTTAGCAATTTCTGGGACATACACCTGTGAAGCTTAGTTAGCAATCATTCTGTCAGTGATAAATTAGCAAAAGGTGAATCCTAATATTAACTTTCTCGAAAAGCTCTCACTTGCCCACGATGAATTAGAATAAATCTAAATATATAAGAATATTAAAAAAATCCAAATAAAAATTTTGTTTTGTTAACAAAAACAATGCAGTTGAATCGAAGTAATTTTCTCAGGTCTCTGATCCAGCCAGAGCCAGGAAAACCAGCAATATCCAACGGCTTGCGAGCTGCATTAGCGTTGGGAGTTCCGATGCTAATTGGGCAAATCATCAACCAAAGGGAAAGCGGATTATTTGTCGGTTTAATGGCTTACTTTGTCAACTTAGCAAATGTTGGTGGTCCTTACCAGATCAAAGCTAAGGCTATGGTGGCGGCTACTTTGGGAATGGCTGTTTCGGTATTTGTGGGTACTCTAGTCGCTAAAATTCTAGGATTATCTGTAGTACTGACATTTCTTTGGGGACTTGCTTCAGGTTTTGCGTCGATGTATGGTAACGCTGGTGCAAATGTCGGTCTGGTTGTAGGGGTATCATTTATTTCGACGATCGCACAGCCAGGAAATCTGGAAGCTGCACTCATGCGATCGCTGCTATGTCTAATTGCAGGTGGATGGGCGATGTTACTTTCTTTAGTAATGTGGCCTTTTAGACCTTATGACCCGCTACGGATAGCTTTGGCTGGCTGCTTCAGTGGAATCGCCAACTACATTCAGGCATTTCTCGGTAAAGTTACAACACCTGAAAATATTCTCGAAATTAGACAGGCGTTAGAGACAGCACGGACTATTTTAGGTACTGGACGGATCGGAAAGCCGGCTCGGAGTTGGATGGATGAGCAGTTATTGGTACTAATTCAGGATGGCGATCGCTTGCTTGGCTCGGTTATTGCCTTAACAGAGTTACTAGAAACACACTTCAAACAACAGCAATATCAGGCAGTTCAGCAATTAGTAGACGATGCACTCGAACAAATATCAGTGATTCTGCAAGCCATAGCGAAAGTCATATCTCGCAAGCCTGCTAGCATCGATTTGGGAAATCTTAACCGCATTTATGAGGCACTAAAAGAACAAGAAAGTCTGCAAAGAAAAGCAATTGCTGGGAGTGAGACAGACTACACAACCCTCGTTGCTTTCACTAACCTGGTGCTGATGATAGAAAAACTGATTAAGCAGTTGCAATATACAGCTCAGACAGTTAAATCTCTGGTAGAACATAACAAGATGAGTCGCCGAGATGTAGATAAACTTCTTGTAGTTGAAGATGAACAGCGATCGCTCTTAAGTTTACTCAAAGAAAACCTCACTTTAGACTCAGCAATCTTTCGTCATGCTCTCCGCATTAGTGTAACTCTCACTGTAGGCGTAATCCTATATAGCATTACTAATTTACCAATGGGGTATTGGGTGACACTGACAAGCATCCTAGTCCTCAAACCGAACTTGGGTGCAACTTTCCAGAGGTTTTTCCAGCGAGTTGGCGGGACGATCTTGGGAGCCGTGTTAGCAGCTGTTCTAGTCGCAACCATCACCAGTAAGACTGTGTTAGACATCATCATCGTGCTGACAGTATTTTTTGGCATTTCCCTAATCAGTGTCAACTATGGCTATTCAGTGATTTTCTTATCAATATTTGTCTTACTAATTATCGATATTGGTAATCCCATTGGTTGGCAATTTGCTGGCTTTCGCGTCTTGAATACATTAATTGGGGCGGGACTGGCTTTTGCAAGCCATTACTTTATATTGCCAAATCGGGAACGCGATCGCTTACCCAGCCAACTCGCCACTGCACTGCGAGAATGCCACAAATACTTTCAAGATGTGATGGCTGTTTACCAGGGAACAAAAGAGCATGACTCCACCATTATCAGTCAACGGCGACAAACGGGATTGGCAATTGGCAATGCTCAAGCCTCATTTCAAGGATTGCTGCGCGAACCCCAAATGCCCAAAGAATTAGTAGAACCAGTGATGACGCTGTTGGTGTACATGGGACGTTTTACTAACTCCGTGACAGTTTTAGCAGTGCATCTCGAACATTTTCGAGGAACAGTACCACTGCCGGAATTAGAAACTTTTGTCCGCCAAGTTTCGCTAATGTTAGAGCAGTTAGCTGATTCAGTACAACTGGAAATTACCCCACCACCCTTACCTGGCTTGGAAGAAACACTGCAAAAAATCCAACCGCACCTGCAAGCACTACGTACAGCGCGAATACAAGAACTAGCTGTAAATCAAGAGCATACACCTGTTCGTCAAGCAGTCATTGATTACAGCATATTAGATTTGGAGATTGATCAGATTGTCCGGCGGTTGACTACTATGCACTCAGCGATAGAACGGCTAATTTCAACGAAATAAAGCACATTTTTCTCTGCAAGTCCCTATTTTTCCCAAATCAAATAAGACTGCTATATTATTTTGTTCCTTGCTGATGTTTCAAAAATGGATTAATGGCAAAAATTTCATAATGTTTGTTACTTTCCTTAAAGTTTTTAATTCTGGGATATCTGCTTTTAATTGTTCTGCGATCGCTAATTTTTGTTCAGCTTGTGCAGGTTGAAAGTCATATAAATAAACAACAGCTAAATAAAGCCATGCGTAAGGATTTTTAGCATCATATTTAGTTAATTCTATTAAATTTTGGATTAATTCTGGGACTTGGCGCTGTAAAAGTTGTGATAAGACTAGAGTGTAACGCCAATTTAAGTTATTTGGCTCTCTTTGCAGATGATAATTAGCCGCAAATCCAATCTGTTTTAAATAATCTTGAGTAGGATCGTATAGATTGAAATTATCTATCTGTGCAAATATATTATTTAATTTACCCTGTTGTAACTCTTGTGCTAGTTGTGAAGTTCGAGTAACGAAATCTAGAGGTGGGGATTTTTCTGCTGTTCCTACATCTGTCACATCTACAGTAATATCTGGAATATTTAAAGATGTGACTTTATTGGTTATTCTATCTAAATATAGTGCTGATAGCTGATATTTTCCTACTGGTAACGTTTTAGGAATAAATGTGGCTAAGGATTCTTTCACCTGGAAAGTTCCTTCAGGATGACATTTGATACCACAGTATAAATTTCCCAACCCAATGGCATGATCGTGATCCCAAGATGATTGGGTATTTTGCCATTTTAATAGTAAAATACCATTTTGCAAATCATCCCATGAACCTGTTATTTGATATGTTACTGGATTATTTTTATCTAAGATTAATTGTTGAGAAATCGCAACCTTTTCTAGACTAATTACAGACTCAGTATTGCTGATTTTTTGAACAATTACATAAGGATTCTTGCGGTTATATAATCGAAGTTTATCTCCATTAGGCAATATCCAATCGCCCTGTAATTTCAAATCAGTATAAGATTTAACTAAAGAGTTTAGTTTCCGTTTAATCTCTCCATTATCTCCTGGTTGGTTTGGTTCATTATCTCTAGTGACATACCAAGAAAAATATTGTAAATCCTCCTCTGCCTGAGATAAATTATATGTGAATTTTCTGCCATATACGCGGAAATCTGCTAATGCGCCAAAATAATCTAAAGTAAACTCATTTATTTGAGATGTAGAAACAGGAATTACCCCTAAAGTTGACCTTAAATATATATTTTTTTCAATGATTTTATTTATCAGTTGATCCAAGGGATATTTGTTGCCATCATTATTAGGGAAATGTTTACCACCCCATGCTTGAATTATGGGTAAGGGAAACAAATTATTGACTAACAATATACTACTTAATACCAGAGTTGCTAATCTCAGTCTATCAAAATATATATTTTCAATTAAGTTAAATAAATCCGCCAATATTAAACTAATTATAGGGAAGCATGGCAGAATAAATCTAATGTCTTTATTTGTACCTAAAGTACAAATTATATAGCTACTTACTAAGGTAACTAATAACCATATTCGAGCCGATTTATGGAGAGATCCGGGAATTAAATCATTAATAAATTTATATTTAATAAGATAAACTAATAAAATGCCAATACTTACAGATAATATTGGTAAACCAACGCTTTCTGGGATCATCTTTGGATAGAATAACCATCCAGCAATAGTTGTGGCCGAAGGATCGCCTTCTCCTTTTCCGACTTGGTTAGCGTTTAATGCCGATGTAATAATTGTTAACCAATTTAAGCTATACCAAGAACCACAAATTAACCAAGCTATCATCAAAGATAAGCAAGTTTGTATTAGCTTGATAAATTTACGTTTTCTAATAAAGGTAATTAATGTCCAAATACTAGGAACTAAAATAAAAATAAACCCTGTAGGTTTAGTCAACAATATTAAACCTATACCTATGCCCAATATGATAGTTAATCCCCATGATAAAAACCCAATATAACTATCTTTCCAAATTGTCAAAATTGTGAAAGTTACTATAACAATTGCTGTTAGCCCATAATCTAATAAATAATCTGTCCGGATCATTCCTAAAATAGGAAATAACAGACAAAATATGCTGGCAGTTATGCTAGTTTTTCGATTTTTAAATAAAAAGTTACCTAAATGATAAACTGAAAGTATAATCATTGCAGTATATAATAAGTTGACCAAGCTTGCCTGATCATATCCACGCCCAAACAACATCAAGAATGGTACGGTGCAAATATATAAAAAAGGAGCGCGATAACTTGGAGTTAATTGCCACAGAGATAACCACCAATTTCCTGAGAAGATATTAAAGTTTTGAAAAATCCTATAATGATGTAATGCTGTCGTTAAATGTGCGCTTTGATCGTAGGATGGAATCGAATCATCTAATAAAAACCAAGTTCTATCTATAGCTAATGCTATCAGCCAAATTATTAAGAGGATGATATAGTCTTTTCTCCTCTGAGAAGTCACAAAATTATTCATATTTATTGCTCAAAAATAAAGCTCAACTAATTATATATCTGTCATGTATCGCCGTTTAACTAAATATTATTGCCGCTTAACTACTTATTAAATGCCAAGAATACCCCTTGATCCTAGGAAGGATTAAGAGATGGGGTGCAATAATTGTGGGAATCATAACTGCTCTTTTAGAGGATGTTTGAAAAGTCCTCTTGTCGGTATCAAAAGCTCTAAATCCTCCTAAATCCCCCGATAAATTGAGGGACTTTGATTTCGATTCCCCATTTTCTCGTATTCTTGTTCAAAAATCAAAATAGAAACGTGGGGTTTAAATAGATAAAAACTGCTGTAATCAATAAAGCGAACGCATGGTGACGAATATGATCTTCAATAAAACTGGCGATGAAATAATAACTGTGATCATAGCCTTCTTGGTAACGTAAGTTTAGCGGCTGCTTAACATCTGCACAAGCTTTCTCAAACACTTCCGGTAGTAATTGTTCTGCTAAAAATTTATCAGCAGTCCCTTGATCAATAAGAATTGAACTGTGATATCCTACTTGTTTGACTAATTCACTAGCATCATAAGCACGCCAACTTTCTTGATTTTTGCCAAGATAACCACCAAAAGCCTTTTGTCCCCAAGGACAACGCATAGGTGCTGTGATAGGTGCAAAGGCTGATACTGATTTGTAAAGTTTTGGGTTTCTCATTGCACAGACAAGCGCCCCATTTCCCCCCATTGAATGACCAAAAATACCTTGTTTTTCAGGTTGGGTGGGGAAATTTGCGTTAATCAAAGCAGGTAGTTCGTGGACGACATAACTATACATTTGGTAGTTTTTACGCCACGGTTCTTCTGTAGCATCAACATAAAAGCCTGCACCTGTACCAAAATCCCAGTCATCATCCTCGCCTGCAATGCCAGTATTACGCGGACTTGTATCTGGCGCAACCAGCATCAAGCCGTACTCAGCCGCCAAGCGTTGCACTCCCCCCGCCTTAACCATGAAATTCTCTTCCGTGCAAGTCAACCCAGAGAGAAAATAGAGAATTGGCACAGGTTTATGATTTGCTTGTGGTGGTTGATAAACAGCAAAACGCATTTCACCATTACAGGTTGAGGAGAAATGACTGTAAAAGCCGAGTTTGCCACCGAAGCTTTTATATTCCGAAATGACGTTGACGTTAGGCATTGACTATATTCTCGAACTACCCGGTAATTAGCACTATATACCGCCATAGGCATCGCATTTCAATCAACTCTGTGACTAGGTAACTTAGTCCCGCACCTTTTACAAAACCCAGCATCTATATCATGAAAAGCCAATCCACAGTTGGAACAAACCATTTCTACCTGATTAGCAGTTTTCACAACTTGCTTAATTAAATCCCCCACTTGCCAGGGAATCAGTGCAATTCCTGTGAAAATCATCAATACCGTTAGCAAACGTCCTAATTCAGAAATTGGAATAACATCGCCAAATCCCACAGTTGTCATTGTGACAACAGAGAAATAGAATGCATCCAAAAATGTCCCGTAATTTTGAGGATTAACCGGATGCTCTACTTGATATATTAAGCCAGAATAAATAAAAACAATTGCAAATAATGTAAATAATATCCGCGCAAAGATCATGCCATCTTCAGTGCTGATAGTAGCGAATAAAAATCTTCTATCTATAAACCTGATTAATCGTAAAATCCGAAACCATCGCAGTAGCCGGATAAAGCTAATATCCACCATCCCTATAAAAAATGGCAAAATTGCCATTAGGTCAATAATCGAGTAAAAGCTAAAAACATACTGAATTTTGTTTTCTGCACTCCACAAACGGAGTAAATATTCCACCGCGAATATGATGACGATCGCAGTATCGACTAGATGTAATTGAAATCGCACATAATCAGGAATGTTATAAGTTTCTGCGACAAAAATTCCTGATGATAATAGTACCAAAGCGGCAAGTGTTAAATTAATTGCCTTACCTATTGGTGTTTCTAGGTCTTTTAAGTAGAATTCTGTTTCTTGTCTGCTCAATAACATATTTGACTATTAACTAATCTTAATTCCCAGTTATAGCATCAGAAATACGATATTATTAATCACTATCCTTATATTAACCTCACTTTCTATGATTCCAGAATATTTTATGCGTTTAGCTTTGGCGCAAGCAAAAAAAGGAGATACACCTTACGGTGCTGTGATTGTTAAAGATAACGAAGTTGTTGCCGTAGCTCATAATACTGTTATCAGAGACAACGATCCATCAGCCCATGCTGAAATCAATGTTATTCGTAGTTTAACAGCTAAACTTAAAAACCATTTTTTAGAAGGTTATAGTATATATACAACTTGCGAACCTTGTCCCATGTGTGCAACTGCTTGTGTTTGGAGTGGTTTATCAGAAATTGTATATGGTGCTTCAATTCAAGACTTAATCTCGATAAATCAATCACAAATTAATCTATCTTGTGAAGAGGTAATCGCTAAATCATTTAGAAGCATTAAAGTCACCAAAGGCATTTTAAAAAATGAATGTTTGGAGTTATTTAAATAAACTACAACACATTTATAGGAATCCGGTTTGATTCCTGAATTTACTTACGTGGATTGGGAATTGGGAAGAAAAGAGGGATACATCTGTACTGAGTCTTGTTCAAAAATCAAATAGGAGTCCCATAGCTTTTTCATTAGGTAAGCGCAAATCATTGTGGCGATTGTCTTGAAAACCTTTATGGGCATTGCTTGGAATATTTTTTGTCCCCCACGCCGTTATATATAAGGTTGTAATACCCTTGGGACGGTCTACCACTTATTCTAAGATACAAGGTTGAGTTGAGGAACGAAACCCAAGATACGCCAGTTTTAGTTTTTAGTCTTAACCCAAGCGTATTGCTATATAAGCGGCTTCAGCCCCTTTACATTAGACATCTCCAGAAATTAATTATGCTTTACCTGAAACCTTTGTAGAGACGTTGCATTGCAACGTCTCTACAAAGGTTTCGGAGATGTCTAAATATCAAGGTTGGTTTTGTGCAGCTTCATATAGAAATAGTATAAGTAACCGCAATATTGCAGATTTAGGCAAGCGATCGCGGAAATTCATATAAAATCCTCTCGCTTGCTCGTAACTTGGATTTGTGATAAGCAAAGCTGATGAGTTCCATCAGGTTTACAAAAGTGAAATAGTTGATGAAAAATTGTAAAGCATTGTAAAGTGTATTCACAGGCAAAGACAAACGAGCCTGATTCATAAATCACTAACCGCACTTATAAAACAATGACAACAACCTTACAACAGCGCTCAAGCGCTAACGTATGGGATCGATTCTGTGAATGGATCACCAGCACCAACAACCGCATCTATATCGGTTGGTTCGGCGTAGTAATGATCCCCACCTTGCTAGCAGCCACAGCTTGCTTCGTAATCGCTTTCATCGCTGCTCCTCCAGTAGACATCGATGGTATCCGCGAACCAGTAGCAGGTTCCTTGATCTACGGAAACAACATCATCTCTGGTGCAGTAGTACCTTCCTCCAACGCTATCGGCTTGCACTTCTACCCAATTTGGGAAGCAGCATCCTTAGACGAGTGGTTGTACAACGGTGGTCCTTACCAATTGGTAATTTTCCACTTCCTGATTGGCGTATTCTGCTACTTAGGTCGTGAATGGGAACTATCCTACCGCTTAGGTATGCGTCCTTGGATTGCGATCGCATATTCTGCTCCAGTCGCAGCAGCAACCGCAGTCTTCTTGGTATACCCCATCGGACAAGGTTCATTCTCTGACGGTATGCCTTTAGGTATCTCAGGAACATTCAACTTCATGATCGTGTTCCAAGCAGAACACAACATCTTGATGCACCCCTTCCACCAACTAGGTGTAGCTGGTGTATTTGGTGGAAGCTTGTTCTCTGCAATGCACGGTTCACTAGTAACATCTTCACTAGTTCGTGAAACAACTGAAACCGAATCACAAAACTACGGTTACAAATTCGGTCAAGAAGAAGAAACCTACAACATCGTTGCAGCTCACGGCTACTTCGGTCGTCTAATCTTCCAATACGCTTCTTTCAACAACAGCCGTTCACTGCACTTCTTCTTAGCAGCATGGCCTGTAATCGGAATCTGGTTCACCGCCTTGGGTGTAAGCACAATGGCGTTCAACTTGAACGGTTTCAACTTCAACCAATCAATCATTGACTCTGAAGGTCGTGTGATTGCAACTTGGGCTGATGTAATCAACCGCGCTAACCTGGGTATGGAAGTAATGCACGAGCGTAACGCTCACAACTTCCCCTTAGATTTGGCATCTGCTGAATCTGCTCCTGTTGCTCTTTCTGCTCCTGCTATCAACGGTTAATTCTCAAGCATTAACTCTATTAGCTAAATAAGAAAGCGCTCTCCCACTTCGGGAGGGCGCTTTTAATTTAAGTTAGCGACAGATGAGGTATTTACTGGATACCTCACTAAAAGCTGAAACCTCAAAGATTCAGCAGTATGGGTATGGGTAGTACTCAAGTCAGTATGAGCGGGATATCAGATTAGCGAACAACTTTACAACGGTTCAAGAAACCTGGTTTATTGCGGATATAAAGAGACTGACCAACAGCCTGTAGTCATCAAGCTGCTGAAAAACCCTTATCCCAGCTTCACAGAACTCTTGTCGGCTCTAGATATACATAGCAAAGTAATCATTGTAGATTTCCGTATTAGTCATAACTGTGATTTCTATTTGTTTCTTTTCTTCATCTGTAGCTAGACTCATGGCCGGGTTTAAGCTATCTTGGGGGATAAAATCACCACAGTATTCATTAGCCGGTACTGTTGCATTCATCTTTTGGGGATAACTTAATTTGAGATTATTCATGATTGTAATGAATTGACTACGGCTGCGATCGCTAAATCTAGGATTAAAACGCTTTTCTTCGCCAATGCTGGAAACTGTGCGTCCTTTGTAATCATGGGCGGGATATACCAAGGTATCATCTGGCAAGGTGAATAAGCGTTGTGTCACCACATCATATAGGATTCCAGGATCGCCACCTTGAAAATCTGTGCGTCCACAACCACGAATAAATAAGGCATCACCAGTTAATAAGTGGGTTTTGTTTACCAAATATGCTATGTGACTAGCACTGTGACCTGGTGTGAAAATTGCTTCGATCGCTACTGATCCCACATCGATGATTTCGCCACCGACAAGAGAGCGATCGGCTTTCGTGACAGCAGCATTCTGGGGAACGATCACCTGACAGCCTGTTTGTTGCCTAAGTTTGCCTGCTCCTGTGATGTGATCGGCATGAAGATGAGTTTCTAGACAATAGCGTAGCTTTAATCCTAGTTCATCTAATGATTGCAAATCGCGGTCAACTTGCTCTAATACAGGGTCAACTAGAACAGCATCTCCTGTCTGTCGATCGCCAATCAGGTAAGTATAACTACTGGTTTCAGGGTCAAATAATTGCCGAAATAGTAAGCTTGACTGGGGTATCTGTGAGCCACCATCGCCTGTTTCCCTATTTAACAAAAGCATCGTGGGAATCGGACGCACACGTACTGGCAGCGACTGCAATAACGCTTGAGATAATTCCTGCGCCTGTAGCCGTAATTCTGGAACAGCAACAGTTTCCCACAAGTCGCCTTTGCGAGGAGTTCCCAAGGTATAAAGCAGCGTCGAAACATTACTGTCTGCCGTATATAAAGCCCCGTGGGGATCTGCATCTAATCCTAAGCCGATGGCATTGGGGCGAATTAATCCTTGCGATCGCAAATCAGCAATTAGGGGGTGAGGCGATCGGCGATAATCTGCTGCTACCCCGGTACAATTCACTACACAGTTGACGTGTAAGACAGTATTAGCATGGGTTTTGCGCTGGCATACAGTTACGGCTACACCGTCCGGCAAAGCTTGATATTCCCGAATCCGTCCGGCGGAAATGTTAAGTTGACCAGAATCCAACATTTCAGTGAGAACATCTGCCACTTTGGGGGCAATGCGGTGACGATGTACGTCCCAATAGGCTGTTAGATGACGCAAAAAGCGCTGCTGTTCCTTGGTCGGTAGTTTTTGCCAAATTTTCTGAATTATGGGACGCAGAGAATCAATTACCGATCGCCAGTCATAGCCTTGGGCAGCGGCAACTTCCACCTCGGCACGCAGGCGATGCAACCAGCCGCGCACACTTTTTGGTGAAGTCTCTGGGTTCACAAAGCTAGGATAAGGTTTAGCTGCTTGATGTTTTTGGGGAAATAATCCTCGTCGAGATATAGCATAAATTTTGCCCCGATGTTGGCGATCGTGCAGAGATAAAACCATATCCACCATCGTCAGTCCTGTACCAATTAGCAGCACGGGCGCATCAAGATTAAGGTCTGCTAGGGCATCGGCTGACCAGGCATTCCGCAGATAACTTTCATTATTGCTGTCTGCATTTTTGATTGCGGGTGGTGTAGAAGGCGAGTTTCCCAACGCCAACACAACTTTATCTGCGGCAAAACAGCGACCACTACGCAGAGAAACGATCGTCCCTTTTTCTTCAGGCTGTATCCCCACGACTTCATCGGTCAAACGTTCTAGTCGTACATCACTAGGTGCTGTGGCTTCTGCTTCTGCCAAAATCGACTGAATGTACAAACCATAGACCTTGCGGGGAATGAAGGTACTAGCATTGACTTCTTCAGGAAAAAATGCAGCTAATTCGTTGCGATTGTACTGAAGCCAACGCAGCAGATGTCCGGGATCATCAGGAAATGCACTCATGTTTCCGGCCGATACATTCAGCAAATGACAGTTGGTATTGGTGCTGTAAGCAATTCCCTTCCCCATTTGATGACTGCGCTCAATCAGCTTAATGATGAGAGGTTGGCTGGCAGTTTTCAATAAGTGGGTAGCAACTAGAGAACCGCTAAAACCTCCACCAACAATAGCGATCGTGGTTGGAGTCTGGGCAGTCAAAAAACTAGGGTTCATGGCGATTTTAGTTAGAATCGATAATCCCGCCGATTGAATAAAGTCTATTTACTAAGATTAAACATATTTGCAACTCAGATGAAATAATTAGACTTTACTTAACTTTACTTAGTATGATTTTCTATAATACCTTGCTTTCAGGTATTTAACGCCTGGTTGACTGACAAAAGTCTGAGGTCAAGAAATTGAAGCAGAGAAAAAAGGAGGCGCAGACTTCCAGAACAAATAATTTCGTCGGACTCTAACTGTTAGCTAAACACAGATAGAGGAATACAAGCGACCTCCCCCTGTTTAACGTATTGTAGATATCGTTAGTCTGCCATCTTTGACTCCGGATAATCAATAAAATGTTAAGACTTTATCATTTATTACTAGGTTCTATTTTGCTGGTGTCAATACCAGTGGGAGCAAAATTTGTTCTTCCCCAATTTTCTCCACCCAAAGAGGTAAAGTCCTCTGCTGTTGTAAAACTTCCCAACTCTAATGAGGGTAATATCTGGCAGAAAATTCTGGGAAATACTGCTGCTCCAACTAACTGGCAAGTTGCCGCTTGTGAGGGAAATGCACCCCTGTTGTGTATCTCCTCTAAAGGGAAACGTTTGGGTACAGTTGAGATTAACATTTACCCACTAACAAACAATGAGGATTTCCGAAAAAAACTCTTAGCAGCTGGTATTCCAAGTGGTTCTCAAGTGGACTACCAAAGTTCCCAATACCAAACCCAGGTATTACCAGTACTCAAGGCTTGGGTTGCAGACCACTACGCTGCATTTGCGAAAGACCGTCAGAGTGAATATGGAAAAGAGATTACTTTCTCAGCCTACCCACCCCAACCAGTACCGATTGGTAAGCTTCAGGGAATCCGCTATGGATTCGCTGGACTCAAGGAACAAGGTGGAGTAAAAGAGCAACATATCGGTCATGTTGCCTTTGATGGCAGTAAACTTTACGTAATTACCACTGCATTTGATCCAGGTACGCAGACAGGTAAGTTTGAGCAACTGGAAAATTTGGCTATTTTTCAACCTTACTTATATGCGATCGCATCCGATCTGCGTTTACCCTAATGGTCATGGGGTGAAAAGAGGCAGAGGGGAAGGGTGCAAAGAGCAGAGGGGACAACTCTTCTCCCTTGCGGGAAGCAATGCGATTTTGTGAGATGGGTAAGCAGGGGAGGCAGGAGACGAGAAAGAAATAAATGTATAAGCAATCTGTTTCAGTAGTAAAAAGTACTAAAAATGCCTCCTTACTGCCCTACTCCCCCTGCCCCCTGCTCCCTGCCCATTCCCCAGTCCCTATCAACCTAAATCTCAGCCACCGCCCGTTCAATCAAGCGACGTGCTAAAGTTTGTGTGCCAGTGTGTTCATAATAATTTGTAGATACATCCAAGAATGCAGCCAGGTAGTCTAACTTATCATCTGCAATATCGACAAAAGTGTGTAAGTTGCTAACTACCTTGTGTGGCGTTAAATTATTCGCACTGACAATACCACTCATCCAACCTTTAACTGAGTCAAAACTTTCGCCGATAAAGTTGAGTTTACTACCAGCATTGTTGCCTGGAATCACATCTTTGATATTTTGGAAAGTTGAGTTCTGTTCTAATTCATTGGGACTTGTTTGATTAATCCCAGATATGGCTTTGCTGATGAAGTCTGGACCTAGAGGTATTAAACCATCAACACAAACTAATGCCACCATGCGGATGAGTGACTCACCACTATACTCACCTAAAGAGGCGACAAAATCGCCAATGCTGTCTCCAGGAATGCCGTTAATTTGACAGAAAGCTACTAACTCAGCCACTAACTTTAATGTCAAATCGATAGTTTGGGCTTTGTCTGGTTTGGGAGTGACAGAGTTTAAAAAACCCAATAAAGGAATTTTCTCGCCAACTTTGTTAGCTAAAGCGGCTGCACCAAGGGCTTTATCTGTACCATCAACGGTTTGATATAACCACAAAGCTGTTTGGTATCCTTGGGATTTGTCATTGAATAGATAAATCGCTCTTTCACCAATTTGTTGAATTAAATCTTCGTCGTCTTCGCCAGTGACGGTTTTAATGGTGTTGACAAAGCCGACGGTATTTTGCCACTCCCCAGGAGCAACAAAATCGAGGGACTTCAACATAGAAATAGTCAAGCCACCGGTTGGCAATTGATCGACTAAATCAACAATCGATTTGCTCACAAAAATCTCCTTACTTAGGTTTTGTTATCTTCAATCTTGGCAATCCGGCTTATTTCAGTTTAGCCAGACCATTAAGATTAAACTTCTCTAGCCAATCTGCGCGATCGCTAGCTGTAAATGACGAATCGCGGGAAAGTACTTTTACTTGGTACTTACCTACCAAAATTGCAGTTTGCGTCTTACCAACTTCTACTGCGGGATAACCGCCAATTTTCTTGGTGCTTTTCGAGAACTTTGCTGCTGTACTAGGTGTGCTGGTAGTATCAGAAATAGACAGCAATGCTACATCTTTACCACCTTTTTTCAACTTCGCTTCTGCAAAGCCTTTTTTCTCTTGGGTAAAGACACGCTGGTAGCCATCACCTGCACTAGGGAAAAGTTTATTAAACTCGCTACCCTGAGTTGCATTCTTAGCCACCGCAACGTTTTTTTGTTGAGTGCTTTCTTTTTGCGCCTGGTCAAAACGTCCAGGTGCTTTTGGGCTACAGGCTGTTGTCAGTAGTACCACTGACAGCAATAAAGCAGCTACCACCCTACGCCCACGGTTTAAAATCATTCTTGGCTTCTCCCTATACTTGAGCTTTGAGGCAATTATCTGCGCTGCTAGCAATTATTACTCGTAAAATTTACTTTTTGATAATTATTGCTTAAGTGCTTAACATACCAATAAACTCAACGCAAAAATGCTCCCTTTCGGACTACGGTGTACACGCATCTCTATACGAGATACACAACAATGTTAGATCCTCCTAAATCCACCTTAAAAAGGGGGTTAGGGGGATCTAACATTGTTGTGGGACAACTTTAAAAGACTTGTGTGTACACCGTAGCCCAAAGGGAGAGGCTAGCACCAAGCAGGTTCCCCCATGAGCAAGTGGCGTGGATTTAGGAGGATCTAATGTGGGACAACTCTAAAAGATTTGTGTATACACCGTAGCTCTTTCAGGAGAGTGTCTTTGATTTATAGATAAGCATTCAGGTTTGATTAACCAGGGGGCCAGTCTAATTGCCGTCCTCCCAAAATATGCAAATGTAAGTGATAGACAGTCTGACCACCATTATCGCCAGTATTGATGACAACTCGATAACCGTTTTTCAGCCCAGCTTCTTCTGCAACACGTTTGGCTGTTAATAAAAGATGCCCCAACAGAGCATGATCCTGAGATTCAGCATCAGCTAGTGTGGGAATGGGTTTTTTAGGAATGACGAGAATGTGTACAGGCGCTTGGGGGTGGATGTCTTTGAAGGCCAGGGCTAAATTATCCTCATAAACAATATCAACGGGGATTTCCCGACGAATGATTTTGCTGAAAATCGTTTCTGTAGTTTCACTCATACCATCTACCTAATCATCTGCTAGAGATTTTAAAGGTTTTTTTCCCAAAAACCCGATAAGTATTGGTACAGTATCCACCTTTGCTCAGATGAAATTTTGCCTCGTAAAGCGTTAAGTAGAGAAAAAGACATCACCTTTACAAGAGTATGAATATAGCAATTTGGGCGCTAAAAAGCCGTAATTACACTGAGGCTAGCGCCTCAGTACTTTCTATCTTCGGTATTCGTAAATCCATCAGCACCCTTTTTTAGAACTGATGCAGATCAAAAATGCTAAGGGTACGAAAACTTTAATTCCAAAATGTCCGCATACGATATTAATTTTTCCCAATACCGGAAGCTAAACTCGATCTTCATCCACTAGACAACTTATATATTTTGTAAATCGGACAGGATGCTTAACCTACAATAATAATGCTATATATTTGTAGTTAAAAATTTTAATAAACCACGAAGGCTTAAAAATCACAAAGCCGGACTTTTGCAAAACAAGCATATTTGATGAGTAAATCAATTGTTTCAACAAAACGGCTCGGCAGTCAGTTAATCCTCTGGTTGCTTGAAGAAGATCGACGAGAGAAGGAAGGGCCTTACCGCAAGGAAGAAGCACATCGCCAGCATCCTTGGTGGCAGGTAATGTGCTTGACTGGTGTAGATTATTTCTCCACCCTTGGCTATCAACCTGGGATTGCAGCACTGGCGGCTGGCGCTCTTTCTCCTATCGCTACCCTGATTCTAGTTTTGCTGACGCTCTTTGGAGCATTGCCAATCTATCGGCGGATTGCTGCCGAAAGCCCTCATGGTGAAGGGTCGATCGCAATGTTAGAGCGTTTGCTCCCTTGGTGGCAAGGCAAATTACTTGTGCTATGTTTACTCGGCTTTGTGGCAACCGACTTTATTATTACCATTACGCTGTCGGCTGCTGATGCTACAGCCCATATTATCGAAAATCCGCTTACTCCACATTGGTTTCACGAGCAGACGATCGCAATTACTTTAATATTAGTTGCATTACTAGGCGCAGTTTTCTTGAGAGGTTTCCGAGAAGCGATTGGGATTGCAGTAGTTTTGGTGGCAGTTTATCTGCTGTTAAACTTCATTGTCGTTAGCGTCGGTGTGTTCCAGATTTTAACTCACCCAGGAGCGATCGCTAACTGGCAGACTGCACTTTTTGCCCGCCATTCCAATCCTTTTATGTTAATCGGTATAGCTCTTTTGATATTTCCCAAGCTAGCACTGGGATTATCAGGCTTTGAGACTGGCGTAACCGTGATGCCTCTTGTCAAAGGTAACAGCAGTGACACTCTCAAATATTCCAAAGGGCGGATTAGGAATACACGCAAGCTGCTCACCAGTGCTGCTCTAATTATGAGCTTCTTTTTGCTCACCACTAGCTTTATAACCACTCTACTGATTCCAGTCGCAGAATTTGCATCTGGGGGCAAAGCTAACGGACGGGCTCTTGCTTATTTAGCACATTTGTATCTAGGCAACGCCTTTGGCACGATTTACGATCTAAGTACTATTTCTATTTTGTGGTTTGCAGGTGCATCTGCAATGGCGGGACTGCTGAATATTGTGCCTCGCTACCTACCACGCTATGGCATGGCTCCCAATTGGGCACGGGTAACGCGACCTTTGGTGTTAGTCTACACAGCGATCGCATTTGTTGTCACAATTATCTTCAGGGCAAATGTGGAAGCCCAAGGTGGGGCTTATGCAACTGGTGTGCTTGTATTAATTACCTCAGCAGCCTTTGCTGTCACCTTATCAGCCCACCGTCACAGAGAGAAGCGGGCAAAACTGGTTTTTGCTACTATTACACTGTTATTTTTATATACCACTATTGTTAACATCATCGAAAGGCCAGAGGGGATTAGGATCGCTGGGTTTTTCATCGGTGCAATCATTTTTACCTCGCTGGTTTCTCGTGTTTGGCGTTCAACGGAACTGCGAGCAGAGCGGATCGAAGTTGACGAACTTGCTGCCCAATTCCTTGCTGAAGAGAGCCAAGGAGCAATCCGACTGATTGCAAATCGGTTGAATACGGGTGATGTCCTAGAGTATTTTATGAAAGAGAAAGAGGTACGCGAAGATAACCATATTCCCCCCAACGATCCAATCCTTTTTCTAGAGATTCAGGTATCAGATGCTTCAGAATTTGCAGATATCATCAAAGTAAGAGGAGTGCAAGTTGGTGACTATCGCATCTTGCGGGCTGAGAGTGCAGCAGTTCCCAATGCGATCGCAGCTTTACTACTCTATATTCGTGACCAAACAGGTAAGATTCCCCATGCCTACTTCGGTTGGGTTGAGGGCAACCCCATACAATACTTACTGCGTTTTATCTTGTTTGGAGAGGGCGATATTGCTGTAGTTACCCGTGAAGTACTCCGTCGGGCTGAAAAAGATCCCCACAAACGTCCTGGCGTTCATGTCGGGGGTTGAGTAAGGTAACTCGCCGCTTTTGCCTAGTCTTCAACTTCGCTTAGATGACATTCTGCCTCATTAAGTGTAAGTGCAGAAGAAGAGTGAGAAGCTTAGGCGTAGCTCGTCTTAGACAATCGCCTTTACCACAGCTATGAATATTCGGGAGGCGAGATCGCCTGCTTTAACCCTATCACCAGTAGTGCGTGACATAAAGCGGTGAATCAAGAGATATCGCCTCTACGAGAGTTATGTATATAGCAATTTTGGCAGCGAGAAACCGTAATTATGCGTTTTGCGATCGCCTTGATTAGGAAATGAAATAACCTGTAGAAATGCAATTTAGATTTTGGGAAACCCGATCAGAGAACTGGGGAATAGAGCTACGATTGATTTATATAGCTAGATAAGAGAATTTAAAGATGTTGAATGCAGTAGAGTTTTAAGCAAAGATTCAAAATGGGTTAATTCAGATTCTTGATGAGTACAAACAAGAATTTGGAGAAGGAGATGATATTAAAGTAATTGCTTTGGTAAAGAAAAAATCATTTCCAAAAAAGAACATAATTGATGAGTTGGCTGAAAATTCCGTTCAAGTGAATGCTATACTTACCATGAAAAAATTTACATTCGCTAGTTATGACTGATAATACATATTTTCTTGATACAAATGTTTGGCTCTACCTTTTATTTGATGGCAAAAATATAGAAGTGCCAGAAAGAGACAGAAAGCGTAATATTGCTATTTCAATTACATCAAATGAAGAAATAATTATCACTAAGCAGGTTCTAAATGAGGTTTCTGCTAACTTGCTGAAAAAAGCAGCTTTATTACTTTTTAGAATGAGGATCAACACAATATAAGGAATAAGGATCTTTATAATTGTGATGAGTTGGTTTTATTCTGTTTGTCTTTTTTTGTTTCGCTTTGCTCTCGCAATAGGGTTCTAATTTAATGTCTATGGTATATTGATTTCTTCCTTGAAAAGTTTGAGAGTTACCTCCCTTTTTTAGGATTTCGTAAGAACATACCCATCGAAATACAGGGTAAACGTCCTTTTTATTTTCAAGAAGCTTCGGAGCTTTTGGTATGATCTCATCACCTTTTTGATAGTTTCCTTCACTTCTTCCGTGTTCTTGCATTTGTTTAATAATTGTTTCATGAGTACATACATCTTCTAAATTAATTTTTTCTTCAAACTCCTTATTAATATCATTAGTTAAATCAGGAAATAAAGGGTTAAGCTCTATAGAAATTTCTTTGGAACCTAAGTTTTTAGTACCTTCTATTACTGTGTAATCACAAGAAAATGGTAACTGACTTATGCTGCTATTATTCTTATTGTCTATGGGAGCTATCTTGCTTATTGTTTCATTTTCATCCCCTTCGATTTTTAACCTCTCCAGTACCAATTTTTGATAATTCCCACAGACTTTCATTTTGAAATCTTCGTTCATATCTTGAGCGTTTAAAGTATCTGAAGACACTTGTCGAATAATGACCAATGTAAGAGATGCTAATGGTGTTAAGATGAATACAAGGTTGAAAACCAAGGGAGAAATCGTTACGAGATTGGCAAGTTTATCACTAGTTATCAGTATGATAAACTTTTTGAATAAGTTTTTTATATCAAAAGGATTATTGGGTGGAGTAGGAGAGGAAGAGTTTGACATAGAATAACTCAAACTAAGAAAAAAATTAACTATGCTCAACTTTAAAGATTGTCTTGAAAATGGTCGTGTAGCTCACCGATTATTTGCATTATTTTACACAATTATTAGCGTTTACTATAATTTTTATTAAATAAAATTCATAATTCTAAATTTTGTTATAATTTATTATTTTATTCTGGCTAATAAGGCAAAAAATAAGATTTACCATCACGCCAAATTAATCCAGCCTAAATAGAGTGATCGATGCCACTCCTCACAGGTATGCCAATCAAAACTAAGTGAATATTCTGAGCATAGAAAACTATCTCAACTTTGTCACTAGCGAAATGTTGGGTTTTAAACCTATCAAAATGTGAGGTCGAGAAGCTGCAAACTACAGCCTGACAATCCCCCGATTCAGGGCGGTGACTAGGGCTTGAGTCCGATCGCTAACGTTCAACTTGCCGAAAATATTATTGGTATGAAATCTGACGGTACTCTCAGCAATATTAAGGACATTACTAATCTGCTGGTTATTCTTGCCCTTGGCAATCAGGCGCAGCACTTCCAACTCACGATCGCTCAATTCCTCACTACCCATCCGCTCGGCTAGCTTGGCTGCTATAGTGGGCGGAATATACCTTTGTCCTTTATAAACAGTGCGAATCGCATCCAAGAGTTCGTTCGGTTCAGCGCCCTTGAGGAGATAGCCCTTTGCACCCGCCCGTAATCCCCGATAGATATCTTCATCACCATCAAAGGTAGTCAATACAACGATCCGAGCGTGTTTAAACTTAGCACAGATGGCTGCGATCGCATCAGCACCTTCCATCTTTGGCATTCGCAAATCCATTAGCGCTACATCAGGTTGATGTTGGTGGAAAAGTTCTAACGCTTCTCGCCCGTCGCCAGCATGGCCGATTACAGTCATGTCTGGCTCACATTGAAGAAACATTGTTAAAGCTTGTCCCAAGATGGGATGATCGTCAGCAAGCAGGATGCGAATGACATTGGATTGGCTCATAATCATTTACTCTCGGTAGACTAACACTGAAACTTCTGTTCCCTGTCCTGGCGAACTCTGAATTGTTAGTTTTGCCCCAATGCGTTCAGCCCGTTCGCTCATAATTAAAAGACCAAAGCTGTTGATAACAGCTACACTGCCCATGTCAAACCCTTGTCCATCATCTTTGATCCGCAAGCTGCACTGGCTTTCTTGATACGCCAGTTCAATTTGGATTTCTCCAGCTTGGGCATACTTGAAGGCATTGGTTAATGCTTCTTGTCCAATGCGGAGTAGGTTATTTTCAACATCTGGAGACAAGGGGTATATCTCGCCTATTAATTGGCAGACAATATGTGTATTGGTAGAGGAAAACATCTGTGTGGCGAAGCGATTGAGAGCATTAAAAATGTCGCCGTCCTCCAATAATTGCGATCGCATTGCTTTTATCGAACGGCGTGCTTCAGTTAGCCCAGAATGAGCTAAGTCTCGCCCTGCTTTGATTAATTTCTGTGCTAGTTCTATATCTGTTGTCAGTTTTCGTGAGGCGGTGTCTAAGTGGACAATAACAACGGTGAAGGCTTGTGCTAAAGTATCGTGAATTTCCTGTGCCAAGCGGTTACGTTCTGCCAATACGGTTGCTTCTTCAGCCTGCTTGCGACTAGTGATATCCTGTATTGCAGCCATCCTGATGGTACGCCCACGATATGACATGACTCTGGCTTTGATCTCAGCCGGAAACGTGCTTCCATCCTTACGCAGACAAACGGTTTCATAAATTCCTTCATCTCCTGAGCGAATCTTCTGCATCACCTGTTCCCGGTATTCAGGAGCAGTAAAATCCATGACACGCATACCAACTAACTCAGAAAGTTCATAACCAAACATCTCAGCACAGGTTTGGTTAGTATCTAAAAGTATGCCTTGCTCGGTAATAGCGATCGCTTCAAATGTTGCCTCTGCCAATAGCCGAAATCGCGTCTCGCTTTCTAAAAGCGCTACTTCTGCCTGCTTGCGTTCAGCTATTTCCCGTTGTAGTTCCAGAGTACGTTCAGTAACCTGTTGTTCTAAAATCGAATTATAATCAGCTAGAATCTTCTCTGCTTTTTTGCGTTCGGTAATATCAATACAAACGGTAAGCGCATATATTACTTTCCCTGATTCATCAAAAATTGGGGTGCTTAAAACTTCTACAGGGATAGTTTTATTCGGGTGGCGAAACTCAAGATTATCAACATGGACAGTTTTACCAGCTAAAGAATATACAATTGGCAGTTCATCCGCAGGGCATAACTGGTCAGTTCCCGCTAGATAAATTTGATAATATTCTGCTATTTTTTCGTATTGGATAGATGGTAATAACTCTACGTTGACTAACTGTTGTGAAGCTCGATTAGTATAGTAGAGTCGCCCACTACTATCATCTATCGAAACACTCACAGGTATAGCGTCAAGAAATTGTTTCAGGCGGGTTTCACTTTGCAATAAAGCTTTGTTTAAATCCTGCATTTCCGAAAATTTTTCTTGGAGTTGATCCGCCATACTATTAAATGACTTGGCTAATTCCCCCAATTCATCGGAACGCTCTATTTCTATTCTTTTTTCCCATTCACCTTGAGCAAGCGCTAAAGCTGATTTTTTTAAAGCTAGAACTGGTTGAGTAATCCACCGTAAAATTAAAACACCGACAGCTACAGCCACTATCAAAGCAACAATGCACAAGAAAATAGTTGTGCGAGTGTTAGCATTAATTTCCTGCATGAAGTCATCTTCTGGGACTACTACCACAATTAACCAGTCAAGCCCTCGATTATCTTGGAAGGGTACAACTTGAATAAACTGCCGCTTACCATCTATCGAAAAATATAATTGCTTTGAGCTATTAATTGACTTAAATTCATTAAATTTATTTTTTAAATATTTACTAGTAAATTGTGTTTTTTTATCATTACTATCTATAGCCAAAAATGGCTTAATTCTATTTTCTGCTAATTGTGTTTCTAAATTATTTGAGCGGAAGGGCTTTTCATTAGTTGAAGTTGCTACCAATTTTCCAGACTGACGCTCAACAATAAAACTTATTCCTGTTTTACCAATTTTTAAATTTTGCAGAAAAGTGCCAATTTTGGATAAGTTTAAATTTGAGAGTAATACACCTTGCAAATTTCCCTGTTTATCGTAAGCAGGCTGACTAGCAGCGATGTACAAAGCAATTCCAGAATTATGAGGATAAATTTTACTCCAAATTGGTCTTTTTTCTGCTATCGGTTTGTTATACCAATCACGTCTTTGAGTATCATAAGGTTTACCAAAATCCTTTATTCCCGTGCGTGTGCCTTGTTTATTAGTAGTATAAGTCCGTAAATTATATTTAGTTGATTTACCAGATGCTCTGATTGTCAAAGAGCCATCAGGAAATATTTCTGCTGAAATAAACTCTTTGTTTTTATTGGCAAACCCAATTAGACTTACTTGATTAAATATTTTTAATTGCTCAAGAAAATATTTTTCTAAGATAGGAAAATCTTGTATGTTTAATTGGCCAATTTTAATAGTATTAGCATTATTCTGATTAATTTGCTGGGGAGTTTCAAGAAAAGTATGCAGATTCTGCTGAACACGCTGGCTAATTTCACTTAGTAGCCGTGTGGCAATATTATTTACTGCTTTTTGCCCATTTTTGAATGAGAGATAACCCGTTAAACTCACCACCGCTAAGATTTGCAGAATAAAGGGAATAATCAGAACGGTTCGCAGAGAAGGTTTAACGGGAAGAGAAAGAAAATATTGAAGATATGATATTTTGTTAAACAATAAAATATTCCTTTTATTGTCAAAACTATAAAATTTACTTAAGAAATTAAACTTCAGAAAGTTTTAAGTGTCTGAAGCAGAAGTAGTTCAGGCTTTTTTAACTCATCCTGCATTCACTACAGCACTTTTATTTTGATTATGTATAGTCAGCACTTTCCTTTGGATAACATATATGAATTTTATGTAGGAGTAAAAATCATTTTTGCATAATCTAGTTCTAAAAAATGCATACAGAAAGATTAACCATAAAAAATATATCTTAGGATAGATGCTTATTTTATTTTTTAATAAGCAGAAACTATATAACTACAAGACAATTAAAACAATTTCCGCAATCATCTACAGCCAAAAGCTATAAGTTTTTGAGGAAATTGTAATTTCCCGTATTTTCTCAGATTTTCCAACTAGCCTTAAAGGATGTTTGAAAAGTAGTTGCTTGTTATTCCAGGCTCTTATTGATCCCCCCTAACCCACGCCAGCCGCTCCAGTTTGCGAGACCCCTTGGCGCTGGCTCCCCTTTTTAAGACAATACAGTTCACATAAGAGCAAAACACTTGTAGAGACAGCGATTTATCGCGTCTCAAAAACCCACGATTTTGTACAAGTAGCGCTTTAAACCGTATTGCTTTTTAAGGGGGATTTAGCAGGGTAATTTCATACGAAAAAAGAAAAATACATTTAATAAAGTATTTTTAGTAACATCAAAATATTCCAAATCTAACCAACGGTTTTTTGGAAATGACCGTATTACAATTTTCAAAATATGTTTAACCTTCTTAAAATGAATTACTTTTCTGTTCGCCGATTAACCAACGTAGCGCTAGCTTGGTCAACAGGCATCAGCACAACTTCGTTAATATTGACATGGGGCGATCGCGTCACACAGAAAAATATCACATCAGCCACATCATCTGCTGTCAGTGGGGTAACTCCCTGATAGACTGTTTTAGCGCGTTCAGTATTTCCGTGAAACCGCACTTCGCTAAATTCCGTTTCCACCATACCAGGGTCAACGGAAGTTACACGTACTCGCGTTCCCAACAAGTCTTGTTTTAAACCTTCAGAAATTGCTCTCACAGCAGCTTTAGTTGCACAGTAGACATTGCCACCGGGATAAGTTTGATGTCCGGCAATAGAACCTAAATTTACCACATGGCCGCGATCGCGACTCACCATTCCCGGAACAACATAACGGGAAACATAAAGTAAACCCTTAACGTTAGTATCAATCATGTCTTCCCAGTCTTGAAAGCTGGCTTCGTGCAACTTGTCTAAACCACGACTTAGACCAGCATTGTTAATCAGAATGTCGATGTCAGACCAGGCAGGCGGTAGAGTAGAAATGGCAGATTCGACAGCATTGCGATCGCGCACATCTAGCTGTAATAAATGAATTTCAATACCAAATTCTTTAACGAGAGCATCTGCTAGCTGCTGCAAACGTTCTAACCGTCGTGCTGCTAGGATTAGTTTTGCACCCGCACCAGCGAAGATTCTTGCACAAGCAGTACCAATACCACTACTTGCGCCAGTGATTAAAATGATTTGATTTTGTAGAGAAGTCATTAGGATAGTTAGGAGTGAGGAGTTAATAGTTATGAATTATGAATTAGCACAAGTTTCATAGTTCATAATTTATCACCAGTCGCTCCTAACTCCTAACTCCTGTACAGACGAGATTAATCGCGTCTCCTAACTATTTCTTCACCACTTGTAGACGCTGAGTTACCATCGTCATCCCATTACCTCGCAGGATGACAGCAGAAACCCATTGGCTACCAGGGGTGGATGGTGCTTGTCCCGTTTTAAACAATCCACCGGATGTTAATAATTGCAAATCTACGGGTGTGGGGTTGAGAAATTTCTCTGGTTGGATGGTTTCCTCTAGCGCCGTTCCTAGTAGAAAATCATCGCCAAGTGGCTCTTGGACGATCGCATCAAAATTATACTTCTGACCAACCAGTACCTGTTCTGGTAATTTAATATCAATTTTGGGTGGCTTGCTGCCAGAGGTAAGTAGGGTACGTTCTGCCAAAATGTCTTGGCGGACGATTTTACCGCTTTCAATGCGCTGACGCGATTTAATTGTGGCATCGAGAGCCAAATTATTCCCGCTACCGGAGGGTAATCCAGTTATTTTCGTCTCTGTTTCGGCAATAATCCCATTGCCTTCAGATTTTGAAGATAGCAGTTTAGTACTGTATTGTAATTTAGGATATCGTTGCCAAAGTGAAACCAAAGACTTTTCTAGGGTTTGGAGGTTTAATCCATCCCCATGAGTGAAAGAGGGGCTGTAGAACTGCAACACCCCTTTGACATCACCCTTGCTGGCAGCTGCATCGACTTGTGTCAAAAGGTTTTTTAAATCTGTTGGTGCATTTTGAACTGTACCAGTTTGGGCTAATTGCTGTGGTGTCGTCGCTTGAGTGCGTTGCCAACCACTTGTTAAACCAAGGGTTAGCAGGAACGAAACCAGCCAGTATTTGGCTGGAAATTTGAGTTGTTGTTTTACGAAAGCAGTAATAATTTTAGTCATTTGCAAGAGTTTACTGATTTGATGAGAGAAAGTCAGGAAATTGTTTTATCTTAGTTAAGCTAGACGCTAAACGGTAGAGGTTTGATGGCAAACGCACCGATACGATTATTAATAGCTGCCAGTGGCACTGGTGGACACCTGTTTCCAGCGATCGCACTGGCAGAAAAACTTCCAGATTATCAAATCGAATGGCTGGGAGTACCCAATCGGCTAGAAACTCAACTTGTCCCTAAAGAGTATCCCTTGAATACTATTGCAGTTGAAGGGTTTCAGCAAGGGTTTGGACTCTCCTCCATTCGCATTCTGGCTAAACTCGCTGGTTCGATTATAGAAGTCAGACGAATTCTCAAACAGGGAAATTTTCAAGGGGTGTTTACTACCGGGGGTTACATTGCCGGGCCAGCCGTCATTGCGGCACGTTCTCTCGGTTTACCCGTGGTTTTCCACGAATCTAACGCCTTACCAGGTAAAGTAACTCGCTTTTTTGGCCCTTGGTGTAGTGCGGTAGCCTTGGGATTTGAAGTAGCTGCTAAGTATTTGCCTCGTGCCAAAAATGTCTGTGTTGGTACTCCTGTGCGATCGCAATTTCTCAATGGGGAAATTAATTCACCTCTGGATTTAGCCATTCCTGATGGTGTTCCCTTAATTGTCGTCTTTGGTGGTAGCCAAGGTGCAGTTGCGGTTAATAAGTTGGTGCGCGAATCTGCAAAGGCTTGGCTTGATGCTGGTGCTTATGTAGTACATTTAACTGGCGATCGCGATCCCGAAGCAGATAGTCTCAAACATCCACAGTATGTAGCCTTACCTTTTTACAACAATATGGCGGCGTTGCTGCAACGAGCAACTCTTGCCATTAGTCGTTCTGGTGCCGGTAGCTTGACAGAATTAGCAGTGTGTGGAACACCAGCGATTTTGATTCCCTACCCCTTTGCCGCAGAAGACCATCAATCTTACAATGCAGACGTATTTACCAAAGCTGGTGCGGCGTTGACACTGAAACAATCGCAGTTGACGGCGCAAGTATTGCAAAGTAATGTGTTGAATTTGTTGCAGTCACCGCAAGAGTTAGCAAAGATGGGTGAAAACGCTCATGCGATCGCAGTTCCCGATAGTGCCGAAAAATTGGCGCAATTAGTGCGTGAGGTGGTGGAAACATAACGTCGATTATTTAGTATTAGAAATTTAATTTCCAAGTTATGAATATCTTATCCAGCCCAAAATTTCGCTTCATAGTAGGTTGTGCTGCCTTATTATTTGTCAGTTTAGCTAGTAGCCATCTATATAGTCAGTCAAAAAATAAACAGCTAGCCCAACAAAATCAGCCCTTTACTCAGCAAGAAAATTCTGCCCCAGTTCCATCACAGATTTCTCTCACTGCAAATTTTCAAAATCCTTTTGTTGCTCAACAAATATCTGATGAAGTTATCGATAAGCAAAAGGCTTTTTTCTCTCAGCAAAATTTGCTAGCTGCATCTGCACCCTATCCAGTTGTCGATGAGTTCAAAAAATATAAATTTAGTATTAATGGCAGCCAAGTTGTTACCCCAGGAAAACTGCCAAGTAGTAAGGTTAACTTCAACCAAGGAGATTTATTAACTGTTCTAGTTAATACTAGAAAATATTTTCAAGATTACTCTTCAGAAGACCCAGATATTCTCCGTACAGGAATGCTTGCGACTCAAGGAGTAACTATACCAGATGTTCTCAACACTTTGAATTTCATGATTGCTGTCTTAAAGGAGGATATCGCTAATAATCGAGCTACTCGGTTGCAAGATCCTAACTTTATCAATACCAATTTTCGAGTTATTAAATGGTCTCCTTATAACCCAAAGAATAAACAGCAAAAACAATTACGAATTACCAAATATGCTGTCTTTACTCATCCCGGTTCTCGGAAGAAAACCTCTACTTTTAATACACCAATTTATAGCTTAAAAGACAACGCTAATAACGACAAATTCTATACAAAATACACCAAGCAGGATGTTTTATCAGGTATTTATGAACCAGGTGGTAAAGAATTTGGAAAAGTTACCAGTCTCGCTTATCTAACCAGAAATGGTTTAGAAGAAGCAATTATGGAAGGAACAATATTAATTAATTTTACAGATGGTTATAAGGCATTTTTTAATGTAGACAGAAATAATGGAATGTCTTATATTCGCGGATTGAAAGCAACAGCACAAAAACGTTATTGGTATTTTAGAGAAGTTGATGCTATTAAAGGCTATGGATATAAAATAGATGCAAAAATCTCTATCAAACCCGGAGTTACTTTTGCTGGAGATGTTTTGAATATTGGTTTAGGTAAAGTGGTTGTGATTGAGCATACTCAAGGTGGTCGCAAACATCTGCGAATGGGAGTCATTGCCGATACAGGGGGAGCCTTTTTACCCAATCTTTATCAGCTAGATTTTTTGGCAGGTGTATTTAATAATAAAAAAGAATTTGGTCAGAAAATCAGCCAATTGCCTGACTATGCTACAGCATATTTTTTAATTAAAAAGTAAGGTAATTCCAAACAATAGATTATCCAGTAGCTATTGTATTAGAAGCCAATCACAAATTACGAATTATTTAAGTTGGCTAATTCAAATAGGATAAATATGTATTTGCCCAAATCGCCGCTTGAGTGCGATCGCGCAGATTTAACGTGTTTAAAATATTTGTCACATGATTTTTTACCGTCCCCTCAGAAATATAGAGTTCTTGAGCAATTTCTCGGTTACTAGCACCTGTAGCAATTAACCGCAAAACCTCTTTTTCTCTAGGAGTAAGTTCAGTTAAAGTAGATGGTACAGGTGTTGAATGGGTTGGTGTACCATTAGAAAACTGAGTTAACAGCTTTTTAACTATACCTGGGCCTAATTGGGTATATCCTTTATAAACAGCACGAATAGCAACAGCTAATTCTTCTGAGGGCGTATCTTTTAATAAATAACCCATTGCCCCATTTTGTAATGCTGCTGATACATATTCATCATCATCAAAAGTCGTCAGTACTAAAATTTTAGTTTTAGGAAAACGTTTTTGAATTTCTTTCGTCGCTGCAACTCCATCCATAATAGGCATTCTGATATCTAGCAATACTACATCTGGTTGAAATTCTGCAACCAAATTAATCGCCTGTTCACCATTTTCTGCTTCTCCCACGATCTCTAAATCTGGTTCTAATTCTAATAACGCTCTTAATCCTTGACGAATTAAACCTTGGTCATCTACTAACAATACTTTAATCATCATCTCAACCTCATTAAGGGAATATTAACTGTAATTTTGCAACCAGAACCAGGAGTGCTATTAATATTAAAGTCACCCCCTAATGCTAAAGTGCGATCGCGCATACTATGAAGCCCAAAACCAGTAGTATTTTGCCCTAAATCAAAACCTCTACCGTTATCCTGAATTATCAATCGCAAATTTCCTCTGATCGTAGCGAGTTCCAGTTTAACCTCAGTCGCATAAGCATATTTAGTTATATTTGTCAAAGATTCTTGAGTAATTCGGTAAATAGCAGTGTTGATTTCAGGTGGTAGAGGATATTCGAGGTTGATTTGGCAAATTGGTAAAATGCCATTGGAGCGATGAAAATTTTCTGCAAGGCTAGCGATCGCACGTTCTAAAGATTGCTCTTGTAAAGGATTAGAACGCATAGTAGAAACAGATTGGCGGACATCTTTTAGTGCTTTTGAACCTAATTCCTTTGCTGTTGCTAGAAATGTTTCAGCCTTACCTGGGTTAGATTGCCATAGTTTTAAAGCAGTTTCTAATTGCAGATTTAAAGCAGTGAGAGAATGTCCTAATGAATCATGAATTTCACGAGCAATGCGGTTACGTTCTTCTAAGGTAGCTTGATTTTCAATCCGCATCGCATATTCACGGAGTTTTTCATTAGCGATCGCTAGCTTTTCTCGACTGTGCCGTTCAGATAATACCGCATTCATCATTAACAACACAAAAACCAAACTCAAGCCAAATACTAGCGACCAATTCAAGGTAAGAAATCGAAATTTTTCTTGTGCTTGTGATGATGCTTGTAAATTGAACAGTTGGTATTTTAGTTGTGTCGTAAATAGAAATAATGCAAAGGATAGAGATGTAACAAATAAACGCCCCGGCAAGTTAAAGATTAGGCAACTTCGAGTAACTAAAATTATATAAAGGAAAGGAAAAAGACGAGCAAATCTTTCACCAAACAGCCCAGTTATTAAAATTAATAAAATTTCAATAACTGTGTATATCACCTTATAATTCTGGCTACTTCTGGGTAATCTTAAGCCCATTAATGCAAAAAGAATCAAACTATAAATCGATAGTTCAGGTAATAAATTACAAATTGACAAGTCTGGAAATAAACTACAGATTGTTAGTTCTGGAAGTTTAGGACGAAATCTCCGTAAGGGAGGTGGTATAACTGCTGTCAATGCAGTGATTGCCAGTAGTATCCACTCCAGATAAAGTAGAGATGGAAAAGGATGTTTTTTAATTTGAATTGGATAATTCATTGTGGTTTACCTCAAGTTATGGATAAATTATAATTTTGGAGGTAGAAGTTAAAAAGGAAGAATTAAAATTTTGAATATTTAAGTGTGGATTTCGCAGATTTAACTTTTCGTTAAGTCAAAAATTGATAGTAAAAGTTGGCTAGGTAAAAATATGCAATTAGCTAAATAAGGATTTGCAAATCAATCATCATAGAAATGTTCATTATTTATAATATATAACTCCTAACTTCCAACTCCTCACTATTTATTGTTAATCAAATTTGTCAAAATTCAATCATGACTAAAGTCATGGGTAGAACCATGACTTTCTCCTCATGTAACTAGTAAAGATAAGTTCTTATGATGGTGACAACCAACCAGGAAAAACCCACAAGAAATGAAACTCAAAGCATTCTCGCTAGTCGCTGGAGCGATCGCTCTAACTTTAACTGCAACCTCCTTCGCTGTTAATGCCCAAACAGCCTCTCCTTCACCCGTGTTACTGGCACAAACTCCACAAAAAGAAAGAGGCCCTTGGAAAGACTTGGGTTTGACAGATACCCAAAAAACCCAAATTCAGGCAATTCGCCGCGATAGCCGCGCCAAATTTGAAGCAGTTTTGACCCCAGAACAAAAGGCAAAATTAGAAGCAGCTAAACAAGCGCGTCGGGCTGAGTGGCAAGCGCGTAAGGCTCAGGGGCAAACAGGTCAAGGTCAACGCCAACCAGGTCAACGTCGAGGAAAGGGTGGTTATGGTGACTTAAATCTGACTGAAGCACAGAAAACCCAAATGCGACAAATCCGCGAGTCTGAGAAACAACAGATTCAAGCAATCTTAACCCCTGAACAGCGCCAAAAAATAGAGCAATATCGTCAAAACGCTCCTTCTCGTCGTCAACAAGGCAATCCTCAATAATAATCTTTTAAAAAATAATAATTTTGAGATGGACAGCATTGCCCATCTCATTCAACCAAAATAAATTATGATGCAACCCTTGGTCGCTTCTCCAAATCCCGCTCCTCACCTGCAACACGTTTTAGATTTAATCGATCGCATTGCTGTAGCACAAGGACGAGATGTTCCCCAAATTGTGGAAATAGAAAAATTACGTTTCCTCCCTACTGACACTTTTGGCAGAACTTGGGCAAATTTTCTTAATGAACACAATTTTCAACCCTTTACAACTGGTAGCCGTCGTAAACAACTACATGATGGGATTCACGTCCTTACAGGCTATGGTGCTGACTTAATTGGTGAAGCAGAAGTACAGGCATTTTTATTAGGAACAAAATTTAGCATAACTAATTTGATGTTGGGATTAGGACTGTTGCGAGTCATCCATAAAAACCTAAGTTCTCGACAACAATTTAGCTGGGCCAGACTCTGGCAAGCGTACCAATGCGGTTGTAATTCTCAATTTAACCCAGATACTTGGCAACCAGAATTACTATGGCACTTACCGTTGACTAATGTTCAGTCCTTATTTTCCATAGTCAAAAATTAACAAGCTTCTTGCAGAAGATGCGGAAAGGGGAAAAACTTCATCCCCTTTCCCTTTCCCTATTTTAAGACTTACGCATTGACAGAAAAGACTACATCGTAGTGGCAATACCCTACAGGAAGCCGTAAAGCTTGCCACTACGAAAGATGCCCGATTTACTAGACTTTCAAGATAGTTATGAGTTATGAGTTAATCAAAACTCCTAGCTTGATTAAGATGTCTCAAGAATTTGCAATTGGTAGTAAAGTCCGTGTTGTGGCACTACCACCCTTCGTCAAAACTGCTGAACCTATGCCTATGCTGCGTCCCCCTGATGTTATTCACATTGGGGAAGAGGGTATAGTCCTTGACCGCCGTCCTGGTGGATATTGGGGTATTCGCTTCACTAAGGGAGCTTTTCTCTTAGATAGTCAATACATCGAAAGCATAGATAAACCTAGCGAATCTGACTCTAAGTGATATTTGGAGCGACTAAGAATTGTAAACTTGTGTAAAGTTGTAATTCTGGTTTGCGCCATGATTTCCCGCCGCACTTTTTTAAACATATTATTTGCCAGCTGTATTTCTTTCATCAGCTGGCTGAACTTTATACCTGCTGCTGATGCCCTTGGTGGTAAACTTCCGGCAATTAATCAACCCGCACCAGAGTTTACTTTGCCAACTAACACAGGTGATGGCAAAATTTCCCTCTCTGACTTGCGCGGTAAGTGGCTAGTTCTCTACTTTTATCCTAAAGACTTCACCTCTGGTTGTACTATAGAGGCTCGCCGTTTTCAGCAAGACTTACCCCAATACCTCGAAAAAAATGCCCAGATTATTGGCGTAAGTGCTGATGATATTGATTCTCACGCCAAATTTTGTGATTCTGAGGGACTAAAATTCCCACTTTTAGCTGACACTGATGGTTCAGTGAGTAAAGCTTACGGTTCGTGGCTCGGCTTTTTATCGATGCGCCATAGTTTTATCATTGATCCTCAAGGTGTTTTGCGCGAGACTTTTGTCAAAGTCAACCCAACTGTTCATAGTTCAGAAGTGCTGGCACGATTAGAAAAGTTACAGTCTACAGCTTCTTAGATTTCAATAAACGTTAGTTCGGCGAAGGTAAATAGACCACGCTGTAGGGGCAATTCATGAATTGCTCTTACAACAGATGTGCTTCAAATACATGAAAACTGCTGTAACCCAAGCGTATTGTCTCTTATTCCTAAAAATTAATGGGACAGCCCACTAGTAGTCTGTCCCATTAATTTTGCTAGGTTTGTAGTAAGCACTTTAGTGCTTGTAGTGAGGACTAAAGTCCTCACTACAAGCGTATTTACCCCTCAAATTTAATGGGACAGACCACTAGATACTTGTTATCTGATCCTTTAAAACACACAAAAAATTGAATCAATCCTCTCTCTATTGCCATGTTTGAAATTCATCAATGGCGCTACGAATTAAGGAAGTTATTTGAGTGCGACGGGTTTCAAAGTTGGCGGCAATGTAAATCAGGAGGATGCCAACTAGTAAGCCTACAACCCATTTTAAAAAGGAATACTGCAAACTAAAAATTACCGATTGATAGATTGTAGTAATTAAAAAAGTGGCTGTACCAATGTAGAGAAAAGCCCGCACTCGTAAAGCTAATCCGGCAAAAATGGCGATGAGGCTGAAAATTCCAGGTATCCAGGCTGTGTTTTGATTAAATAAAATTGCCCATCCACAAATTAAACCACTACCTAGCAATCTCAAAATATGGCGAGGTGCTTTGTACTCTGGTAGCCTCAGTTGGGTATCTACTTGAGCAATATAAAGCAGTGATAATCCAATTGGCGTTACATACCATAAAATATCAGTCAGGCGTAAGGAATCAAACCATCGGTAAAGTGCCCAATCAATCAACGCGACACTAACATAAGTAAAACGGATGTTCTTACCAATCTTTGCGAGGAAGATGTAGAATCCAGCTGCGAGTACCAAGGTTATGGGGTAAGTTTGCAGCCTGGTTTCCCATAAAATTATCAGTGGTATGATGTAGGCGGCTTGCTGCCAAGGTTTTTTAGACCAACCCCAACTTTCCCAAGGTAGGATGTACAGAAAATAGGCTACCACACAGGCGATCGCACCGTTCCAAGGAACTAACGGCCCAGCCCAAAATTTTCCTACTGCTGTCTCGCGCCAATAAACCCTCATACCGGCTACCTCTAATAAGCCAAGGTAAACCCACATTTCGGCTATGGTGATTCCTCCCAAAATACTGGGGGAAGTGCGCGAATTTCGTCCTTGAAAGATGGCATAACGAATCAAAAATACCCCTGTTGCTAATCCCACCAAACGATTAATTCCAATGGGAAGAGGAATGGCAGCCATTAATAAGCAGCTACTCCAAGCCCAATGAATATGGGCAATTCTTTTCAATTCTTGGGGAGTTAGGCGTAAGTAGTTTACCAGCCAAGGTGACAAAATACGGTAAGCATACATGATACTAGCACCAAGGGCAGACATGGCAATCAATCCATCACCTAATGCTCCTCCTGAAGCTTGTGACATTTGATAGAACAAAAGTTCATAGGCAGAAATCGATACGCCAATAATTCCCAAGTACAGCAGGGGTTTAAAGTTCTCGCGCCGTCGCCCTACGCCAATGATGATTAAAGCTACACCAAAGGAATATAAACCAGTCCACTCGGTAAAGGTGTTCAAACGCAGCAACACACTGAATGCACCATAAATTAAGGGCAAAATGTGAAGGCTGCTAGGAAGTTTTTCTAATTGATGTCTTCGCCGCCACCACTCGCCGACAAGTTGAGTGATTAAACCTAAAGCGATATTTGCCATCGCAATTTTAACAGTTGAGTATTCCCCAAATCCCAACACTTGGGCAATTAACAATTCTAAAGACCACCCGATGCCATAGAATGCCCAATTTGTCGGTTCTCGCCAACTGCGATAAACAATAGCTGTCAAGGTGATTAAAGTAGCAGCTAAGTACAAAAATCCCGAAGTGATAAACCCTGAGTAAATCAGCACTGAGTGTAGTGTCAAACTAAACAACTCAAAACCACACAATGCGATCGCCCATTTATCACTGGCGGCTGCATAATTAAGTGCTAATTCATTTCCGCGTCGGCTCAAAACTGTCCTGGCTAACCATAGAATTAGGATTGCGATCGCGCCTACGAGAAACCAACCTCCGAGAACGAGGTGAGGTAAACCAGGTACACCCGTCCACAGCAGCGCCACAATGAAACTCAGAGCAAATCCTTCTGTAATTACCGCAGATAGTTGGTTTCGTAAATAGCGCGTATTTACGAACATTAGTCCTGTACCTATTGCCAAACCAATTAATCTGGTTCCTGGTAACTGTAGAGTAAGTAGCTGGGCAACTCCCACAGCCAAGACGCTCAAGTAACGGGTAGTAGTCCGACGTTCTGTAGTTGTGCAATTTGCAACACCCGTGAGAGCTATAGGCGTAACTAGCCATAAGGCTCCCAAATAAGCTTGGCTATCAGCGACACCATACCAAGATGATTCTGCATTCATCCACAATAGAAAAAAACTAGCGGCGGCTAGCCCTAAACCGACATCCCAAGCACTACGTTGCCATACTCCTACTTCTACGCTAAATCGCCATTCTGCAACCATCAGAGCTAATAAAATACTTGCCCAGACTTGTTGACTCAGGGTTGGTGCCAGCCAATGAATGGTAGAGCAAAATGTCAGCACCCCGGTGATGTGAGTTAGATATACCAGGGGAAGGGATGCTAAGGAACGGCGTTGAGTAACGAATGCCAGAGTGATGGTAGACAATAATAGATTTAGCGATCGCAATACCGGATTGACAATCGCGATCGTTGTTAAAAAGGCTCCCAGTAAGAGGGTGAGCAGTTCGCCAAATTTAGCTAATTCTCGCTTTTCGGTGCGATGTAGGCTATCTGTAAGCGCCACCATCAAAATTATGTAGGGAAATAAAGCTATACCCAGCAAAGCCCAAGGTTCATTTTGAGAATTAGTGAGTTGAGTACCAGTTGCGATCGCTAATTTCTGTAAGCTATCAGGTACTAATCGCCAACCTAGCCAAATCGTCTGTAAACCGATGACGAAAACCGCAGCGAAGTCTAGCTTTAAACTGTGCCGCCGCAATCGACTTCCCACAAACCACAAACCTAAACCACTTACAGCTATTGCTTGCCAAGGATAATTTACTACCGAAACCAGCCAACCCAAAAACAGTAAAATCCCACCAAGTTTTTCCCAAAGGAAAAGAGATGAGGGGAATGGAGGAGATGAGGATGAGGGGTATATTACAGTTACTTCCTCTGCTCCCCCTGCTCCCCCTGCTCCCTGCTCCCCTGCTTCCCCTGCCCCCCTGCTCCCCTGCCCCCTGCCTCCTCTCTCCTGTACTAGCCAAGTTACTAGCCAGCCGCAAATGCCAATAGCTAATCCCAGCTGAGTGACATTTACCCCAGCAACAAAAATCGCCCGCACTAGCAGCACTATCAAAGCATAAATAATTACGGCGGCAGGTAAACTAATACTTAAGCTGCGGCGTAGGCGTAGCCCGTCGTATACATCGCTTCTATCTTCCCCACTGACAATATTAGGCTGTTGGTAATTGTGATAAATAGTAATTATAGTTGTGCCAATCATTGCCACATAGACGGCAATTAAGGGGAATCCTGGCAATTGCCAACCCCAATGCAGATAACTCAGCCCTAGAATATTGACTAAAGGTAATTTGCCAGTACGTAAATTAGTAAAAATAGTCCGATTTTTGGAGAGTAAGACAGTTATAGCAGTGAGGGTAGGCCAGGCGATCGCAACTGCAACCAAATCCACAGGATTTTGCCACAATTGAAAGCTATCCATTGCCCAAAAGTTCACTGGAACTAACAAAAGGGTGACAATCAGCAAAGTTTGAGCCGTCAATCTCAGGTTGTTTTGCCTAGTCGCCCAAAAGCTTAATCCCCAAAAACTCAGAGTATAAGCAAACAAAACTCCATACTGTCCAGAAGCAGGAAACCTTTCCCACTGACTCGCAGCCAGTACCCCAGAGGATACCACTACCAAAAATACCCCTAGAAAAAGCAGCCAGCGTACACTCAGTTCTGCCCCCAAAGACTGCAACATTGTACTGACAAAGTTGGGTTCGACTGTTTTTTGTTGTTGTCTACGGCGGCTAGATTGTAAAGCTGCTACGGGTAACTCCTGCACGGGATCAGAAGTTAAAAAAACTACCTTTTTTTTAGCTTCAGGCTGGGGTGGCAACACCACCGAACACACCAGAAACTCTTGGCATAGCTGCCTAACTTGGGTATCGGATATTAAACCTAAACGCAGCCATATATCTAGTCCTTCTAGTAACTGAGGATGCGACGATGGCAGTCTAATTTCAAATTTTAGCGGGCGCTCAAGGGGCGATGACATAAGCGGCAGCAGTATCAGTATATACTTTCAGTAGATTTTAATTAAAGTATATTTTGGTTCTAATTGTGCCACTTCTTAGGCTAATTGATGTTAACTTTTAACCTACTAACGATATTCAAATACTAAGGGACTTGCGTAAAAATAAAGTACCAGTAAACCGAGTTTCGACTGCGCTCAACTCTCGATGGCTGAGGGTTGAGCGCAGTCGAAACCCGTCTAGTTGGGATACTATTAACCCGCAGATCCCTTAGCTTTAATTGCACCAACCTAATTAACTGTCTGCTTTTAAAGCCTAGCCCGGATTTCTCACGCATAGTGTAGGCAGAGGGAGAAGAGGAGTGTAGGGAGTGTGGGGGGTAAGACTTCTTCTCCATCCTCCCACACCTCCCACACCTCCCACACCCCTTGGATTTCTCACTTGTGAGAAATCCAGGCTAGGTGCGATCGTTTCCTTGGTTTAGGTGGATTTTGTTAATTTCCATAGTAAGTGGTTTATCTGCTGTAACTTTGAGTTATAAATTTTCTCAATTCCCGCTTTTAAATAATCAGAGCAATTGAACAAGAATATGTCAGTAAAACCATTAGTAACTTCAGGTAAGCTATTCTTTTTGACAATTTGAAACTGCACCTTGGGATCAACTAAATGACCAAGTATTTGAATTGGTGGAATTATGCCACCATCACTAATTAAAAGCGGTTGATTACTTTGACTAATAATGTTAGCTGTTTTCGGATATTCTTGGTATCTTTCAGGGAATTGATTCCACCAAATCTTAGCTTGCGAGTTGAGACTACAAGATATCACTCCGCTCGTAATTATCATAAATAGAACAAGTAGCCAGAGCTTTCTTTGCCAAACTTTAGGAGAAATAGAAGTTAATTTAGTAGTAAGTAAGTAAGCAACAGCTAATTGTATACCTAAAGTTAAGGGAAGGGTATATCGAGTAGTAGCGTAACGCTTTTGAAAGACAAAATCCAATATGAATAGGGGAAGCCCTAGCGATCCAATCAAGGTTAAGACAAATAACCAAACTTTTTTAGGTGTGCTTCGACAAAGAATATAAATTGAATAGAAAATTAGAGCAAAAATAATTATAATCAATGGAATTAATGCAAACTTAATTTTTCCTGAATCACTAGGACTAATACCCAAATCAAGAAACGTGCGGCTCAAGATACCAGCCCATCTTGCAACTGATCCAAATAACGTTTGTTTAGCATTTGCCCAATCTACTGCTTGTGGCTGAGGGTTGGTAATAATAATCCAAAGCCAAGGTACAAAAGTTATAAACCCTGCAAAGAATGAAATTAGGTAATCAATTGTGGTTTTACTCCATCGAAAGCGTTCGATTGTAATTACATAAATTCCCTGTGCAAGAGCAACCAAGGTAAAAAATATATGAGTATAAAACCCTACTACTAATGTTGCTGCATAAATCCACCAACTAACCTTTGTTTTAAGGCGCATGGCTCGCAGCATTGCGAAGCTCGACATTAAGATGGCTACTATCCATAAACTGTATGCTCGTGCTTCTTGTGCATACACGACCTCAACAGGTGAAACAGCTACCAAAGCGATGGCCATCCACCCGATTAGTGAAGACCCAAATAATTCTTCACATAGCAAATAAATAAAAGGAAAAGCGAACAAACTAGTGAATGCCGAAAAACTTCTTACTGCTGCTACAGAATCACCAAAGTGTTGTACCCAAAACCTAGTCATTAAAATGTATAGCGGCAAAATCTGTGAGTCTTCTACAATAATCCCTTTAATTGTATCAATTGTATTTTTTTCAGAATTGGGATATTGGTATTTACTCAAATCTTTTATAGTAAGCAAACTACCATTACTTAACTGCTCATTCATTTCTGACTGCATATAACCCGATATACGTAATGAGGAGAAAACTTCATCACCCCAATAGACTTTTTTGTCAATATTGACGAAACGGAAAAATACACCTATTACTAATAGGATTATGATTAAAAAACGTAACCAAAATAGAGAAGTTAGCCAGCTTTTTGACAATTGCTTTCTCATGTAGTTCTCGATCTCCTCAAAGCATGAATGAACGGGGATAAAATTTTATTCTTATCGCGATAAAAGGTTCCATCTATGTTGAAATCTAGAGTTTTTTAAAAGATATATTTATGTAGGTTGGGTGGAGTGAAACGCAACCCAATATTACCACCTTATTTATGTTGGGTTACGCTATCGCTGTACCCAACCTACAAAACTACGCTTCTTAAGGTAGACTAGGTTTAATATTCAGCTATTAAACTAATAACAAAACTGCCAAATATTTTATTTTTCCTTTTTTACTATTTGTTTTGAACATCTTAGATATAAAACCAACAGTAAATATCTAGATATCCTCTCACAAACTAACACTCAATTAGTGTCAAACAAATTGTTTATAAATATATAAGCTAAAAGTATCCTCTATCCATAGAATGAACTTTAAAAATTTGGCAGATTTTAGCAACAAGATATCATAACAAATGCAATTGGTTATCTTTTGTTTTATAGTATAAATTAAATAATATAGAAATATGGATACAGAGCATCATAGATTTTTAAATTTACTATTGCGCTGCATTAGGACAAGAATAAGAGAATGGATAAACGTACTACATACTCCTAGGTTGAAACAAGCTACGCTCAGTGTCTCGGAGAGAACTGGATTTCCACAAAGGGAAGACATTTATAAAGGGTTTGTGTCTCAGTTTCGTGAATTTTTAAAAAATTGGGATGCTCCCTATACATATATAGCAGTCTGCTTTGATTTTTGAAATTTATTTGCGTGGTGTGCGTTCGCGTTGGCGGAGCGTGTCGCAGACAAGCCTCTCGTAGAGAAGCGCAGCGCAAGAGTTAATAGGCAAGAGCAAAGAAGGCTCTTTAACTTGTACTTTACTTTGCAAAAATCAAATAGGATTCCTACATGATACTTGTAGCGTAGATGTAAAATACTTGTATGAAAAATAAAAATATTTAATAAAGCTAATATTAAGATATTATAAATACACCTTTGAGTAGGATTGAAACCAAAGAGTAGGTTAACGTTTGTTTAAAGCCTCCACATCTTTGGTAAAAACATACTCACTCAGGACTACTGAAACATTTAAGGCCGCCAAAACTATCCTAATTTTGCCACCGACTCTACTTATTACCATCTTCCAGTAATAGAATTAAGGACGAAGCCTTTGTAAAGCTATCAACTATCACAAAGATAGAAGCTGTAGTAGCAAGATTTGGTCAAATGTCAGGAAATCCAAATCTGCATCCCAAAATAGGCCCTTAGTATAGTAGCATATAAAACGCTTGTAAGATTTTTATGACTTCCCGTATTCGCTTTTTGATGTGTCCTCCTGACCACTACGATGTAGACTATGTGATTAACCCCTGGATGGAAGGGAATATTCACAAATCATCGCGCGATCGCGCCGTGGAACAGTGGCAGGGATTACACCAGATCCTTAAACAACACGCCATTGTAGACTTAGTACCACCCCAAAAAGGTTGGCCTGATTTAGTTTTTACCGCCAACGCTGGTTTGGTACTGGGGGAAAATGTCGTACTCAGTCGCTTTTTACATAAAGAACGTCAGGGAGAGGAACCTTTCTTCAAAGAATGGTTTGAGCAAAATGGTTATACAGTCAATGAACTACCTAAAGATTTGCCCTTTGAAGGTGCAGGAGATGCACTGCTAGATCGAGAAGGACGCTGGTTATGGGCGGGATACGGTTTCCGTTCAGAATTAGATTCTCACCCTTATCTAGCAAAATGGCTGGATATTGAGGTTCTCTCTCTGCGACTCATAGATGAACGTTTCTATCACCTGGATACCTGTTTTTGTCCGTTAGCAAATGGCTATTTGCTGTACTATCCAGGCGCTTTTGATTCTTACTCCAACCGCTTAATTGAAATGCGAGTCGCACCAGAAAAGCGAATCGCAATTGCTGAAGCCGATGCAGTTAACTTCGCTTGTAATACAGTGAATGTGGACAGCATTGTGATCATGAACAAAGCGAGTGAAGCTTTGAAAACCCGCCTTGCAGATGTGGGTTTCCAAGTTCTGGAAACACCACTGACGGAATTTCTCAAAGCTGGTGGTGCAGCTAAATGTTTAACCTTGCGGGTAACGGAACCAGTTAGGGATGAAATTCATGCCAATGTCTCGGTAGAAAGCCGTGTCATTCGTATGGAAGGACACTTACTTGATGCTGGCTTAATTAACCGCGCCTTGGATTTGATTATAGATGCCGGGGGAAGTTTCCAAGTTCTGAATTTCAACTTGGGAGAACAACGGCAAAGTACCTCCGCCGCCGAAGTGAAGGTATCAGCACCATCTCATGAGGTGATGGAAGAAATCATCTCTCTATTGATTGATTTAGGTGCAGTAGATTTACCCCATGATGAGCGAGACGCGATCTTGGAACCTGTAATCCAAGATGGTGTAGCGCCTGATGATTTCTACGTCAGTACAATTTATCCTACCGAAGTCCGAATTAATGGGCAGTGGATCAAGGTAGAAAATCAGCGCATGGATGGCGCGATCGCAATTACTCAAACCCCCTCTGGCTTCGTAGCTAGGTGTAAAATACTACGAGATTTAGAAGTTGGCGAACGAGTAATTGTAGATGTACTAGGTATCCGTACTATTCGCAAAACGGAATCGCGCGAACAACGCAGTACCCAAGAATTCAGCTTCATGTCGGCGGGCGTTTCCAGCGAACGGCGCGTGGAATTGGTAGTTGAACAAGTAGCTTGGGAATTACGTAAAATCCGCGATGCTGGTGGTAAGGTAGTTGTCACGGCTGGGCCCGTGGTGATTCACACTGGTGGCGGCGAACACTTGGCCCAACTGGTTCGGGAAGGATACGTACAAGCGCTGCTGGGTGGAAATGCGATCGCAGTTCACGACATCGAGCAAAATATCATGGGCACTTCCTTGGGTGTGGACATGAAGCGGGGTATCGCCGTTCGTGGTGGACACCGCCATCACCTGAAGGTAATTAATAGTATCCGTCGTTATGGCAGCATTTCCAAAGCTGTGCAGGCGGGGGCAATTAAGAGTGGCGTGATGTATGAGTGCGTCCACAATAATGTACCTTTTGTGCTTGCGGGATCGATTCGGGATGATGGGCCTTTACCTGATACCCAAATGGATTTGATTCAGGCACAGGAGGAATATGCTAAACACCTAGAAGGTGCGGAAATGATTTTGATGCTGTCATCAATGCTGCACTCCATTGGCGTGGGAAATATGACTCCGGCGGGGGTGAAGATGGTGTGTGTGGATATTAATCCAGCTGTGGTGACTAAGTTAAGCGATCGCGGTTCTGTAGAATCAGTGGGTGTGGTGACGGATGTGGGATTGTTCCTGAGTCTGTTGATTCAGCAGTTGGATAAGTTGACAAGTCCCTATGTTAATAAGGTAGGTTAAGAGACGAACCGCAGAGGCGCAGAGGACGCAGAGAAAGGGAGATGACAAGAGTAGCTTTTAATGAGGAGTTGCAGGTTAATTGGATCAGTTTAATTGCTGATTTCTTGTTAGTAGGGATGGTTTTTGGCCCGCCAATTGCTCCCTTTTTGGCTGCGTCTGGAGTGTCTTTGCTTCCTGGGATTGCGGACATCATTTATTTCATGGGTAATCATGTGTGTCCGCAACCAACTATGGGGTTAGATTTGGCACCACCATATATTATGGCTGTGTGTATGCGCTGTTACGGCACTGTCACGGGTTTGCTGATTACTCGCCTGCTGTATGGGGTAACTGGTGGTAAAGGATTTTACTGGTTAAGCCAGTATGGATGGAGTGGTATGGCGATCGCTAGTGTGCTGATGATGGCTTATCCTTTAGAATTGGCAGCACAGATTTTCGGTTTGTGGAGTTTTAATAATTATCTGGTTACGCCTTTTGGGTTGATTACGGGTTTAGCGTGGGGATTGTTTACTATGCCCATTTTCCACGGTTGGCGGGTTGCTAAAACTGGCTTGAATCGATTTTAGTCTGACTCCTAAGAGGCTATTTATAAAGTAAATCTAAAAGCCAGGAGAAAGGAGTTATGATAACGATAAAATACTTCATGTGCAGTGTATTTACATAGATAGTCGGTATGGCGCGAAAGTCTTACCCCACAGATTTAACTGATATAGAGTGGGAAATCTTGGCTCCCTTGATTCCACCAGCTAAAGAAGGAGGGCATCCACGCACAACAGATATGCGTGAAATATGCAATGCCATCTATTATCATTTGAAAACTGGATGTCAATGGAATATGCTTCCGGGGGACTTCCCGCCAAGCTCAACGGTATACAGCTATTACCGTAAATGGCAACGCAAGGGAGTTTGGGAAAAATTAAACCATACACTGCGCGATCAAGTTCGCATAAAATTAGGTAGGTCAACACAACCAAGTGCGATCGCAGCAGATAGTCAGTCGGTAAAAACGACTGAAAAAAGGGGGGATGTGTACGGCTTTGATGGTGGCAAGTTAGTCAAAGGAAGAAAACGCCAAACAATCGTTGATAGCCTTGGGCTATTGCTCAAAGTGATTGTGAGCGAAGGCAATGCTCCTGAAAGAGTGCTTGCAGCGTATGCCTTGATGGAACTGGTGGAAGAACGCCCAGAATTATTGGAAAAAGTTGAAGTCATGTGGGTTGACTCGGGGTATGACGGCGATAAGTTTGCGCTGGCTGTTTGGTTGATGATTCAAGCTCATGTTGAGGTCATGCGCCGTACTAATAAAGAATTTGAAGTTTTACCCAAGCGTTGGGTAGTAGAAAGAACATTCGGTTGGTTTAACCAGTACCATCGTTTGAGTAAAGATTACGAACGCCTGACTGAAATGAGTGAAGCTGCCATATATGCCGTTATGACTCGTATTATGTTACGTCGTCTAGCCGTCTAAAGATTTACTTTATAAATGGTCTCTAATTTCTTCTTCAAATCAGCATCCCAGCAATGCAAGCGGTGATAAAACCCGCCAATGATCCGCCAATCATTGATCTTACTCCCATACGAGCTAAATCATGTTGGCGATTAGGTGCTATCCCAGTAATGCCGCCAATGGTGATGCCAATTGAACCTATATTTGCAAAGTTACATAAGGCATAAGTCGCAATAATTACTGCACGTTGGGAAATTTTGCCACTTTCAATTAGTGCCTTCAAATCCAAAAAAGCAATAAACTCATTGAGAATTGTCTTTGTACCCAACAAAGCCCCCACTTGCTGACAATCAGCCCAAGGTACGCCCATTAACCACGCTACAGGAGCCATAAAAATAGACAAAATCAACTGTAATGACAGTTGCGGTAAACTCACAAATGCGCCCAACCATCCCAGCAGTGCATTTAAAGCAGCCAATAATCCTAAAAAAGCGATAATTATTACCCCAACATTAACCGCTAGCTTCACGCCATCAATTGCTCCGGCTGTAGCAGCATCAATTGCATTTACATAATTGGTTTTTACATCTGCCTTTACTTCACCAAGTGTCTCTGATACTTCTGTTTCTGGATACAGCAATTTTGATACTACCAATGATGTGGGAGCAGTCATAAAAAAAGCAGCAATTAGGTGTTCTGCTGGTATCCCAAAAGAAAGATATGCCCCTAGTACTCCACCTGCAATTGTGGCAAAACCACCCGTCATCACGGCATGAAGTTCTGATTGCGTCATCTTCGCTATATAAGGTTTAACCATCAATGCTGACTCTGTTGGCCCTAAAAAGATGTTACCCGCACAGGATAAAGATTCAGAACCCGATGTTTTCAACGTCTTCATCATTACCCACGCCATCACATTTACCACTCGCTGTAAAATGCCGTAGTAATATAAAACACTGATAAAGGCAGAGAAAAAGATAATTGTCGGCAGCACTTGGAAGGCAAAGAAATGATCCTTAAAATTTTCTCCAAAGACAAATTTGGCACCAACATCAGAAAATGCTAAAAATTTGCTGACAAAATCTCCCAGAAATTTAAACACAGTCAAACCCCAAGGAGTTTTAAGAATCACCAGCGCCAATACAAATTCTAATCCCAAACCCCATGCTACTATGCGCCAACGCACCGCTTGACGATTAACCGAAAAAGCGTAGGATATACCGATAAAAACTAAGATTCCTAACGCAGAGATGGCGCGTTCCATATTTACTCCCAAAAAAGTATCGCTAAGGCACTTGGACACAAAGCATACACAAAAATCTGCCTAGTTTTGTGACTTTGTAGTCAATGACTAGAGTTTTGATGCTGTAAACAAGAAATTAGCGATCGCAAATTCATCTTTTGTTACAAAATTATCTCCCAAGCCTTAGAGAAAACCCTGATTGGTTGCAAGTATTTATTCACATTGCTTTGCAAATTGTCTCTAAAATTACCCTACTCTCCGTGGGTAGCCAAAGCTGAGATGACTACCAATGAGTGTGTAGAAATCATTTGGCGCATGTGCTGCACCCCCAGCACAACTCGGAACCTTGCACTTATCGCTAACAGTTTGAGCGATTTTGTCAAGCTTGGTAACGTGTGGTGTCATGTCCCATCCTTCGCCACCATAGCTGCTTGTGATTTTTTCAAAATTATGCAAGACTAACACTTCCAGCTGCCAGCCATTGATTTTGCACTCGCCCAAGCGATAAATTTTAGACAATGCTGGATCTGATAAAGCTAGACGTAACTCTCTTTCTATTTGCACAAAGTCAGGCTTTTCCGGCCTCATCTGCAAGTAAGCAAGCAGTTCTGCGGCTGATGTGCCAGTTCTAAAAAACACCGATGAGTAACCGTCTCCCCCAGAAACGACTCTCCAATCAACTAAGATGAGTTCTGGTGACTGCGCCAGCGCCATAATCAATGAGGTGTCAGCTTGATTATGTGTACCAGTTATCCCACCATAACCACACTCAATGCCAAATTTGCGATCGCAAACACCAATGATTTGCCAGGTATACTGTGCAACAGTAACTATAGGTTCATCTCTTTGTATACCCGACATAACTTCAGCATAATTGCTCTGGTCAACATACAAATCGTAAGAACCTGGAGTATTGGCATCTCCACATGGTGCATTGATTAATTTGCCAACAAAATGGCAGTGTTCAAAACCACAGAGTGGATGCTGGCGCACCAAAGCAGCAAGGTGTTCAGCATCAGATGGAGCAAAAGTAGCGTTGAAATAGTAATGAGGCCCTTGGCCGCACTCATTGATTTCCCAAAACCAATCTTGAAATATACCCATACTAAAGCATCATTTTTTATCAATATAAGGACAAAAAATAATTACTAAAAGTACGAATTTTTTGCCGCATTTCTGCATTTATTTGTCTTTCACAAACCCATAACCGTGCGATAATGCGCTTCAATTTGCGCGACGGTTTCAGACTTGCGCTTTGTCTCCCATTGACTGCGGTTAAATAGTTCTTGCCGCAATTCATCAACATTAATTGTGGTAACTTTACCATCGGCAACAATTTGCTTGCCGTTAACCCAAACACTATCAACAACATTATTAGGACGACCTAAAACTAATAAACCAATAGGATCTGTACGCGGAAGCAATGATAAATTGGTGAGGTCATAAAGTACTAAATCTGCTTGTTTTCCTACAGTAAGGGAACCGAGTTTGTCTGCCAAATTCAGTCCCTTTGCACCTCCTAAAGATGCCATCTCTACTGCTTGCCGGGGTGTAATCCAGTGTTGATAATCTGAGTCTGTAACGTTATGTAAGATAGAACCCATTTTAATGGCTTCTAGCAAATCTTGAGAGTCATTACTTGAAGCACCATCGCAACCAAAAGTTACATTTACTCCAGCTTGGCGATATTTTAAAATAGGGGCGATGCCACTACCTAAACGTAAATTACTTAAAGGATTATGAACAACTGTAGATTGAGTTTCGGCGAGGATGGCGATATCAGCATCATTTAACCAGACGCAATGAGCTAGAGTTGTGCGTTGGCGTAGCCCGCCGCAGGCATCGCTCAAAAACCCGATTCTTTTCAAATGTTCCACAGCAGTACAACCGTACTTTTCTTGAGCGAGTTTTTCCTGTGCCCTAGTTTCGAGTAAATGGGAGTGACGACAAAGATGATAGCGATCGCTTAACTCGATACATCCCGTAAATAAAGCGTCAGTACACAATTGTATTCCCGTTGGTGCGACCAAAATATTTACACCTTCATCTGGGCGATGAAACTGTCTCACCGCCTCTTCGATAATTTCCAATGTTGCCGCAGTTGAGCGATGATAAGGTTCATGAGTTCTTACTGATTCTCCAGATGGAATCCCTGCGCTAAGAGATTCATCTTGAATTAAGGGGGCGATAAAGGCGCGAATCCCAACTTCTCTGTAAGCGCGGGTTGCAGTGGCGATCGTTTCTAACTCAAGCCCTGGAATTAACACCAAGTGATCTACTACACTCGTACCACCAGAAAGTAAGGTTTCTACCGCAGTACCCAAGGCGCTGAGATAAACCTGTTCAGTGTCGAGGGGTGCAAAATCATACAGTTCCGCCAACCATAATTCTAAAGGAAAAACTGACATGATTCCCCGTTGCCACATCTCTGATGAGTGGGTGTGGGCGTTGAAAAAACCAGGTAGCAGCAGTTTATTTTTGCCATCTATGACAGTGCCGATTACTGGTAGATTGGGGGCAATGGCTGCGACCGCCCCATCTACAATATGTACATCTACCGTCGCATAATCATCACTGGCGGCAATTAAAACATTCTGAATAGTGAAATTTACCATATTTAACCTTAATTAAGTAATTGTATTTTCAACTGAATTTCAAGTTACAAGATAGAAAATGGTGTAGGGTATTACAATTTTATGAATTTGCCTTTTCGGACATTGGGAGTCTCACCAAATGCGTGGACAGTGAATGATGCGATCGCAGATATCACTCGTCCTCAAAAACCCCCACAACCCGTTATTTTATCAACAGAAACTAAAACCCTGCGTTTAGACTTGGCAAAAGCCGCTATCCTCGTCATTGATATGCAAAACGACTTCTGTCACCCTGATGGCTGGTTAGCGCATATTGGTGTGGATGTAACTCCAGCGCGTCAGCCGATTAAACCTTTGAATAACCTACTTCCAGAACTTCGTGACGTGGGTGTTCCAGTCATTTGGATAAATTGGGGGAATCGTCCCGACTTGCTCAATATTAGTGCTGGTTCGCGTCATGTCTATAACCCCACGGGGGCAGGCGTGGGATTAGGCGATCCACTACCAAGTAATGGTGCTAGAGTCCTAATGGCGGGTAGTTGGGCTGCGGCAGTAGTAGACGAACTAGAACAGATGCCTGAAGATATTCGTGTAGACAAATATCGCATGAGTGGGTTTTGGGACACTCCATTAGATAGTATATTGCGGAATCTGGGAACCACAACATTATTTTTTGCTGGTGTTAATGCCGATCAGTGCGTGCTAGCTACCTTATGTGATGCCAACTTCTTAGGATATGACTGTGTGTTAGTTAAAGATTGTAGCGCTACTACTTCGCCTGAATATTGTTGGCTAGCAACGTTGTACAATGTTAAACAATGCTTCGGTTTTGTCACTGACTCCCAAGAGATTTTAACAGCGCTGCAAAAAAGTGAAGAGTGATTAGATTTTAGATTTTTCCTTCAATCCAAAATTCAAAATTGGTTGAATGAGGAGTATTTGGTGTTTAACAATTAGTGATTTTTTCATTTATACAACTTAAAGCTTACGCCTAACCCACGCGGTAGGGGCAATTAATTCATGAATTTTTCCTACCTGAAAATCTTTCTTACTGGCTATTGTTTGCGTCAGTTATGACAACTCACAACTTAATATTCAAGACTTGGATTTTAGGAATTTTCATACCCATCGATAACTTTAGAGGGGATAAATAAATGTACGCTACTCGTTGTGTAATTCCGGTTATTAAATCTCCCAAAGATTACCAAGTATATCGCATTAGTCCCAACGACTCTAATCGATTAGCAATTATTTTCGATTCGACAAATGCTAATACTTCCTTAACTTGCTGTATAGAAATTTTTGATGTCGGTGGACAAACACCGCCAAATCGCCATCAATGGGCGGTGGAAATGTTTTTTGTCCTCAAAGGGGAAGCGATCGCTATGTGTGACGGCAAAAGTGCTACGATCAAGGCTGGAGATAGTTTATTAGTGCCTCCGACTGGGACTCATTTGATTAAAAATACTGGTTCTACTCGCTTGTATACGTTGACTGTGATGGTTCCCAACGAAGACTTTTCCGAATTGATTCGCAGTGGCATTCCGACGGAGTTAGATGCAGAAGATATGGCTGTACTGGGGAGATTTAATACTTTGATGCCCTGTTAAAATAATTCGTAATTCGTAATTCGTAATTCGTAATGACACTCGAATACTCGCTAACGCCGTGTGCAACTTTCTCTCAAACCTAACCCCCAACCCCTTCCCTACAAGGGAAGGGGAGAAAGAATCAAAGCCTCTCTCCCTGTGGGGGAGAGGTTTGGAGAGGGGTTCTAAAAATAAGTTGCACATTGCGTCGAATTACGAATTATTTATCGTTAAAAAACTTTAGTTTATTAACCTAGCTCAATGGTTTAAGTCCACGTCACAAAACGTAATTGTGAATTGGTTTAACTACGAACTTTTGTGAGGATTTTTTGCGAATAAAACGAGGCCGATTCTTCGTTTTTGTAACAATCTTGTGCGAACTTAATCAAATGATGCCCGACAAGTCCAACGTGAATCAAGTTTTCAATATCACCTGCTTTCAGTGCTGGCTTGGCCATTTTCCAGAAAGTCTGACGATAGTTACTAAATAAGCCTATCCGCAGCAAAATATTAGTTAAATAAGTTAAACCTTTACGGATATTAGCCCCAGAAGTGCGAGCAGGACTGTTAGGTACTTCGATGCGATTTGGATAGGTGTGTTCCATATTGTAAGCAAACCGCTCATATAAAAATTCCGGCTCATAAGCAGTTGTGATGCAGCGCCGCCACATCTCGACAACTTGCTCGTAGGGCATCAAAAACTCAACATTTGATTCGCGGTTTTCATCAAATACGAGTCGTCCTTCTGCTTCTAACCTCCGCCATAACGGAGTTCTCGGCAAAGCATGAAGTAGATTAATTGTCAACATGGGAATTTGAGATGCCCGAATAAATTCAATAATTCGGTCTGCTGTTTCTGGTGTATCTGTATCTAACCCAATGATGATTCCTGATACTACTTCCATGCCATAGCTATTTAAAACTTGAATTGCTTTTAAGATTGGCATACTCAGATTTTGATCTTTGGAAATAGCATGGAGAGCATCTGGCTCAGGTGTTTCGATACCGCAAAAGATCGTGCAGAAATAGGCTTCGCGCATCATCTCCAGCAGTTTTGGACTTTGGGCTAGGTTGAGAGTTGCTTCACATGCAAACTGGATGGGGTAGCCATTGCGTTTTTGCCAGTCAATCAGGTGAGGAAGTAACTTCATGGCAGCGCGGCGATCGCCAACAAAGTTATCATCAACAAAATACACTGCCCCCAAATTGCCAGATTGTCGCATTGCATCTAGCTCGGCAACCACTTGCTCTGGTGTTTTCATCCGGGGACTGTTGCCATAGAGTTCGGGAATATCACAAAACTCGCAGCGATAAGGGCAACCACTAGAAAACTGCACATTTGCTAAGAAATAATCATCGATATCCAGCAAATGATAAGCTGGAGTTGGAAACTCTGTTAAAGGTAAACGTTCCTTCGTTTCAAAGCGGATTTGCCTTTGAGGACGTTCTAAGTTTTGGTCTAGATACTCGATCATGCGATCGCTAGCATCTCCCAACTCACCCAAATGTAAAATGTCAAATTCAGGATAATATTCTGGACACCCAGATACTGAAGGGCCACCCACCACTGTGATTTTACCGGCTCGATGGGCAAGTTCATTAATTTGATTAATCTGTGGTTTTTGGATATGCATTCCACTCACAATTACCACATCAGCCCATTGGTAATCAGCCCTGGTTGCTGATTTTACATTCTCATCAATAAACCGCACTTCCCATTTTTGAGGTAAGTAGGCAGCCACAATTAAAATACCTTGGGGTGGCATAAAAGCCCGGACATTACCCATCAGTGGGTAGGCGTAATGAAAAGTACCAAAGGAGCGGCTGTACTTAGGAAAGATGCAAAGAATACGTCGATGGTTCGAGGGAACGTAGCTGGTTCTCTTAGTGTTAGAAGCGGTTTTGGAATCGGCCGCTATATAAGTTGGATTCTCTAAAGACTTAAGATTTACGGTCATCGCAAATTTCACCCCAGAAAACTGAGCAGTTAATTTGACAATTTATTGACACAATTCAGTGATAATTCCAACTAGCTTACCGCGATCTTTCAGCAGTTTTTAACTGTAAAATATAAAATTCCTCCTAGAGGGGTATGATTCGCCCTTTCTCAGAATGCAGCTTTGCAATTATGGATGCGTTTGAGTCGCCAGATTCTGGCTTATGAGTTAATTCATCTAGAATGCTTAGGAAAAAAGCAATTACCGATATAGTTGGTTATAAGTTGGTATGTTTGGTATTATTTTACCTAGCATCAATTTTATGGAAGAAATTTCTCAAACGCCTTTTCTATGAAAAGAAGACAAATTTTTGGCTTATTGGGTATAGCAGTTGCTGGTTTGCTCCTGGCAATTGGTTTACCGTTAGTTAATCCTTCTCCGGTAATAGCACAGTCAAACAGCACTATCCTCGTCTCCGCAGCCGCCAGCTTAAAAGAGGCACTAGAAGAAATTAAGCCTTTGTACCAACAAAGTAAATCAGATGTCAACATTAATTATAATTTTGGGGCTTCTGGTGCTTTGCAACAACAGATTGAGCAAGGTGCCCCAGCAGATATCTTTATTTCTGCTGGCAAAAAGCAAGTGGATGCCCTAGAACAAAAAGGACTTTTGGTAACAGGTAGCCGTGCTAACTTGGCAAATAACCGTCTAGTCTTGATTGTGGCTCAGGATGTTTTTGGCATCACTAGTTTCTACAATTTAACAGATAGTAAGATTAAAAAAATTGCGATCGGTGAACCTAGAAGTGTACCCGCCGGTCAATATGGGGAGCAAGTCTTAAAGAAATTGAAACTTTATAATCAGGTAAAGCCCAAATTAGTCTTTGCTAACAACGTGCGTCAAGTTTTGGCAGCAGTAGAAAGTGGTAACGCTGAAGCGGGTTTAGTTTATGCTACTGATGCCAAAATTTCCAACAAGGTAAAAGTCGTAGTTGCTGCTGACGATAAGTTTCACTCACCTATTGTCTATCCAATGGCAGTAATTAAAAGCAGTAAAAATATTCCAGCAGCCAAAGAGTTTATCCAATTTTTATCTGGCAGTGAAGCCAAGACAGTACTCAAAAAATATGGGTTTCTTGTAAGTTAGCAAGAAGCTTAAGAGTTCATTTGAATAAGTTAGGACTTACGCAAGAGTTACGGAATAACTAACCACAGAGGCGCAGAGGACACGGAGAAATAAGAGTTTGAGAGATATTTTGCGTAAGTCCTATAAGTGTTTCGCTGTGACTTGAGGCACTTTTAGATCCCCCTAACCCTTTTTAAAAGGGTTGGGGGATATTTTGTACGTAAGTCCTAAAGGAAAATAACCAATGCCCCATACCCGAATGGCACTAAGTTAATCGCAAAGCCCTGATATAACTTGCTTTTTGAGTGTGGGGAGTGTGGGGGTAAGACTTCTTCCCCGTCCTCCCACACCTCCCACACCTCCCACACCTCCCACACCCTGCCCTGACCAGGTTTCAGCTTTTCTTAGTGCCATTCCCCCATACCCTTTAATACAACGACTTAATCCACTGCCATTCCTGCGTTAAACCCTCTCTTAGAGAGACTTGTGGCTGATATCCCAGAATTTTCTGCGCTTTAGATACATCAGCAGCAGTGTGGCGTGCATCTCCCATCGCTTTTTCTATGTGGTTTCTTTTGATTGGTTTCCCAACGATTTCTTCAATCGTATCTAAGACTTCTGCTAAAACCACCCTGCTACCACCACCGATATTAAAAATTTCTCCCACTGCTTGGGGTGTGGAAGCAGCCGCTAAATTGGCGGCGACGATATCACCAACAAATGTAAACTCCCGCGTTTGCTGTCCATCACCGTAAATAGGAATCGCTTCATCCTGCAAAATGGATTTAAAGAACTTATGAAATGCCATATCTGGGCGTTGTTTAGGGCCATAGACTGTGAAATACCGCAATGATACAGATGGCACACCAAAGTTTTTGTAATACAGTCTGCACAAAGTTTCAGCCGCTAGTTTAGTAATGCCGTAAGGAGAAACAGGTTCAGGACAAATTCCTTCGTGAGTGGGTAAAGTCTCTGCATCACCATATACACTTGACGAAGAAGCAAACACTAATCTTTTCAATTGTTTTGCATCTTTAGCCGCTTCTAGCAGAACTTGCGTAGCATTAATATTTCGTTCTGTGTAACCTCGAAAAGCCTTACCCCAGCTTGCCCTAACACCTGCTTGTGCTGCTTGATGGTAAACGACATCAACATCTTTTAAGAGTTCCTGCCAATCTAAAAACTGAATATCTGCTTCAATTAATGTAAAACTAGGTGAGCTATGTAAGTGTGCAACATTCTTACGCTTTAACATGGGATCGTAATAATCATTGAATTCATCAATCCCAATTACTTCTTCCCCTTGTTGTAGCAAGATGTCTACAAGGTGAGAACCAATAAAGCCGGCTGCTCCAGTAACGATAATTTTAGCCATGTTACCTATTTTTTGCTATTTTCATAAATTTCTATATTCACAGGTTAGTACTTGTAATCAATAATCGTCATTACTTAAGTTTGATTTTTTAATTCATTGTTGTACTGTTTTAAACATAAGCATTACTTAAATAAATATACTTATAATCTAATTAATGAAAGTATATTTATTTGGTTACTGTATGACAAAATTGACTAAGCAAATATACTAGTTGACAGAATTTAATCTTGAGAATGAACGCAGTTGAAATTCCAACCACGAAATGGTCTTAAAACCCAATACGGTTCACTTAGCGATATAAAACCTTAAGCTGCGTAGGTTTGGTTGAGGAACGAAACCCAACATTACCACCTTATTTATGTTGGGTTATGCTATCGCTGCACCCAACCTTGTATCTTAGAAATAGTAGTAGACCGTCCCAACCTTGGTCATTATAGACCGCTTTGTAGCATGGGTCACTACAACAATCTTCTAGACAGAACTCGAACAGTCGCCGGGGTCAAAGCTTTAAAGACTGGAAAATTAGATTTTTATGAGAAATTTGTAATAGAAAACATCTCAAAAGGGAATAACTATGACAGTCAATCTACAAGGAATATTACAGCAACCGGGACAAGGTTCTTCATACTGGGTGCTTGGGGATTTGTATACTTTTAAGGCAGTGGGTGAAGAAACTGGTCAAGCTTATGCTCTAGTTGAGATTACCGTTCAACCACAAAACGGTACACCTCCCCACATTCATAGTCACGAAGACGAAGCTTTTTATATTCAAGAGGGAGAATTGGAATTTCAGCTTGATGAGCAAATTATCTTAGCAACTCCTGGAACTTTTCTTCACTCTCCCAAAGGTCAACTCCATAGGTTTTCAAATATTGGTGCAAAGCCAGCAAAATTACTTTGTTGGTTCACACCAGCAGGGTTAGAGAAGTTTTTTATGGAAGTAGGTGTGCCAGCCTCAGAGAGAATGCAATTACCTAGCGTTAGTCCCCCAGATATGGAAAAAGCGGTGGCAGCTGCTTCAAAATATGGTCTTGAAATTATTCCGCCGTCTGCTGTATCTTTGCAGGTATAAGCGAAATATAACTACAAGCGATCGCAGTTAGACACCAAACATGTTGGAAAGTTTCAGAGGAGCGATCGCTAACTAAGCTAATCTTTCAATATGAAAACGCTTAAATGCTCTAGCTGCTTCTGGAATTAGCTCAATATACCAATGCCCATTGATTTCATCTGCAAACCAACTAATTCAGGACTTACGCAACTGGCACAGTGTGATCGCATTTTTATAGTAGTTATGTACTAGAAGGTGGTGGTGTACTCAGAGAACATTGCTGAAATTAGTAACAGTAATCGGCTGTATTAAGTATTCATCAAATCATGAGAAGATTAGCTGAGGAGGCATAAAATAAATCCTGTAGCTTTATGAGATTTACTAAACTTAACTATTGCCAGTACTTGTTAAGTAGTCAGATTAATTATACGCTGACAAATTTGGCAGAGCATTTAGAGCAGATCAGTCATGATAAAATCAACCGTTATTTAAAGAACGAAAAATTAACACCTCGGATTCTTTGGGATAACGTGAAAGATTTAATAGAAATAAATGATAACGCCTACTTGGTTTTTGATGACACAGTAATTGATAAACGATATGCTATTGAAATAGAGTCAAGTAAACGCCAATATAGTGGCAATGAGCATGGTGTAATTCAAGGGATTGGGCTAGTAAATTGTGTATATGTAAATCATGAACTCGGAAAGTTTTGGGTAGTTGACTATCGCATTTATGACCCAGAACGAGAAAAGAAAAACAAAGATAGACCATGTGATGGAGATGCTGCAAAACCTTGTGTATAATAAGGTTTTACCATTTCAAGCTGTCTTGATGGACACTTGGTATGCGACAAATAAATTGATGTTATATATTGATGGATTAGGAAAATATTATTATTGTCCTCTAAAACGTAATCGACTTGTTGATGATACAGCAGGTGAAGAAGATTATCAAAAAGTTGAATTGTTATCTTGGAATGAAGAGGAGTTGAAATCAGGTAAAATAGTTAAAATAAAAAAGTTTCCTCAAGCGAAAAAAGTGAAACTGTTCCGGGTAATTGTCTCCACCGACAAAACGGATTTTATCGCTACAAACGATTTATCTCAAGATTCTACGGACGTTGTACAAAAAGTGTGTAAGGTACGATGGAAGGTTGAGGAGTTTCATAGAGAATTAAAACAATTGACTGGTATTGAATCATGCCAATGTCGTAAGGGTCGTATTCAAAGAAATCATATTGCCTGCGCTATTTTAGTTTGGCTTAGGCTCAAAAATTTAGCTTATAAAACTGGTCAAACAATCTATCAAATTAAGCATGGATTGTTATCAAATTATTTAGTTCAGCAACTAAAACGTCCGAATGTTCCCATGTTTATTGCCTAGTTGTTTGGCGCACGGCGCGGCTACACCGCGCCATTGCTTGTGACAGTTGCGTAAGTCCTGTAATTATTGCAAGTGCTGGTTGCCCAAATTCATCATCTTTTACTCCAAAAAATTGGCTGAACTTTTCACCTAAGTGACCAATTTGACCAGAAGAGTCATCATCATATCCCGCCGCTTCAGATAACTCCCAAGTGCGTAATCTGCGATTGTCTTCCATAAAGTAACAATGCTGATACAACTTATTCAAGATAGCTTTGTGTCCAGGAGTCAATTCTTCATAAATTGAGTGGAATGCCTCTAAATATTTTTCCTCTGAAGGAATATAACGTTCAACATCTTTCAACACTCTATTCTTCCTCTTTTGATTTGAAAATTCGCTGGCAATGAGTAAAATATTATAGTTTGCGCTCCCTAATTCCTTGAGGGTGGGTGCTTCCGCAATCACGTTAAAGAATCGTTTAGAGGCATTTTAGCCTCTACTTGCAGAAATGTCTTACCAAGAATACCTGTATTTAATATTACCCAATACAATGTATTTTATTTAACCGCGATCGCCAGTTAAGATTTTAGAACTCTTTATACCATTCTCAGCACACTAGAGGATTCATAATCCATAATCCAAATATTGATCCCAAGAAAAAGTGTTGACTTATGTGTATAGAATTTGGGCGGGAAATCTGCGGCAATCTTGACACGGCAGAGTCACGCGAATGGTTAGTTACTAACGGTATTGGTGGTTACGCTTCTGGAACTGTGGCTGGTTTATTGACGCGCCGCTATCACGGACTATTGGTAGCAGCATTGAAACCACCTTTAGGTCGTACCTTACTGCTAGCAAAACTAGATGAAACTATCCTGTATGACAATCGCTCTTATTCTCTAGACACCAATCGTTGGGCTGATGGGACTGTCAGCCCTCACGGTTATCAAAATATTGAACGTTTTTCTCTGGAAGGTACAATTCCCTTATGGCGTTTTGCTGTTGCCGATGCCTTGTTAGAAAAACGGGTGTGGATGCAACAAGGTGCTAACACAACTTATGTCCAATATACTTTGCGTCGTGCCACGCAACCTCTGAAGTTGACCCTCAAAGTAATGGTCAACTACCGCGATTATCACAGCGATACCCAAAGTAATGGCTGGAAGATGTCTATTGAGGAAGTCGAACAAGGGATTTGTGTAACTGCTTATCCGGGTGCTGTACCAATGTATTTACTGAGCGATGGTGGTAGTGCATCTGTTGCCGACAATTGGTATTATGGCTTTGACTTGGCTGTTGAGCGCTATCGGGGATTGAGAGATAGAGAAGACCATCTCCACGCTGCGACTTTTGAAGTTACACTAAATCCTGGGGAAGCTCTTGCATTTGTAGCCAGCACAGAAAAGCAAGCAAATCTCAATGCCGAGGCTGCACTTAAGTTACGTCGCGCTCAAGAGCAGAAGCTAACAGGAATTTGGAAAACTAATCAACCTCTCAAGACGAAGGACTCACCTATCTGGATCAAGCAATTAATACTGGCTGCTGACCAGTTTATTGTTGACCGTCCAATGCCAGAAGACCCCTACGGTAAGACTATCATCGCTGGTTATCACTGGTTTAGCGACTGGGGACGCGACACCATGATTAGTCTACCTGGTTTGACAATTTCCACTGGTCGCCCAGAGGTAGCACGCTCAATTCTTCGCACTTTTGCCAGATACGTAGACCAAGGAATGTTGCCAAATCGCTTTCCCGATGCGGGCGATCAACCAGAATATAATACTGTCGATGCCACTCTCTGGTACTTTGAAGCAGTCCGCGCCTACTACAGCGCTACGGACGATGATACTTTGCTTGGTGAACTCTTTCCCATACTTGCAGACATCATTGATTGGCACTGTCGCGGTACACGCTACAACATCCATCTCGATCCGGCCGATGGCTTACTGTTTGCAGGCGTTGCAGGTGTACAACTGACCTGGATGGATGCCAAAGTTGATGATTGGGTAGTTACGCCCCGAATTGGCAAACCGATTGAAGTTAATGCCCTCTGGTATAATGCTTTAAGGACAATGGCAAAGTTTGCCCGTCACCTTGGTAAACCACACCAAGAATATGAGGCAATGGCAGACCGGGCTAAGTATAGATTTTCTCGCTTCTGGAATGACGAGACAGGTTATTGCTATGACGTTCTAGACAGTCCTGATGGTGATGATGCGGCGTTGCGACCTAACCAAATATTTGCTGTTTCGCTACCAGAAAGCCCGTTAACACTTGCCCAGCAAAAGAGTGTAGTGGAAGTTTGCGGGCGATCGCTGCTGACTTCTCATGGATTGCGATCGCTTACCCCTGACCATCCCCAATATCAGGGTAAATACGGTGGCAATCAGTATCAACGTGATGGCGCTTACCACCAGGGCACAGTTTGGGGTTGGTTGTTGGGGCCATTCGTTCTAGCACACCTGCGCGTCTACAAAAACCCTGAGCAGGCTCGTCAATTTTTAGAACCAATGGCTAATCATCTTACTACACACGGTCTTGGTAGTCTCAGCGAAATTTTTGATGGTGATGCCCCGATGACTGCACGGGGATGTATTGCCCAAGCGTGGACAGTAGCAGAGGTTTTACGCGCTTGGTTTGCAACAGAGAGTTGATGTAGGGAATAACTATCGACTGCTTATCCATCACCCCACCCAAAGTTGAGCGAAACGTTCAGCCGTCCATCCTACAATATCTGATACCTGCCCATCACCAATTTCTACGATCCTCTTAGTACCGTCTCTACGCTCTATTACATCCACAGAAAAAAATTGGCTTCCAATCCGCTTTGCACACTCTTCAACAATCTCTGGAACTTCTTCATCTGGTAAAGCAGCAAAAGCTTTACCAGATACAACAAAGTAACGCCTCTCCGTTTCGGACACAAAATCTTCAATCCGCCGCACACAAATACCTCCCTCAATACTGCCTCGAAACTTCTGCATTTCAGACACTACTGTTCCTATTTCCGAAGGTTTATTAATTATGGAACCAACTGAGGTTTTGAGAGATTTGACATAATCTTTGATAAAAAATCCGTTCCAAGCAAGTCTGTTCAACTCATTCTCTAAATCATCATCAACAGAATAAAATTTAGTCTCTGGAGTTAAATCAGCAATCAGAGGATACCAGTTAGGGAGATAGTGTGTGGCTAAATACTCAGCTTTAGAAGTTAAGAGACTTGCCCCCGTGCTGCCCACAGGGCAAACGCATCTAAAGTATAAGAATCCTTTAATAGCAAGGGTTTTGGCGTTTTTTAATTTAGCCTATTTTTTCATCAAGATCCTTGCCCAGCAAGGGTTTCAGAAATCCCGTGCGTTCGCCCTGGTGCTGCCCACGACCCCAACTAATAACTCATAATCAGAGGGTGAGATTATCCAACCCCGATAGACCACTTTTGAATCTGGATAGGGGACTGGAATAATCTTTGATGAACCAGATGCCAGCAACTCTAAAGAAACAACAGAAGTTGCAAATCCTGCATCTTGCATACAAGCAACTTGTTCCAGGTATGCTGCATCCGCTTTCTTGGGATTAAAGTAGTCACTAGGAAAAAGAAATCTCATAATACTTCAACTGAATGTAAAGCTAACTTGTTATTATGGGAAAAAACTCTGTAGCTCCACTGGCATCAAAATTTTTACCTCCTATGTCTATTAAACAGCAAGAGCTACTTTCCGTCATTGTATTTTTAAAAGAATACAAAGAAAAAACATATAAAAGTACAAAATTTTAAGGTAATTCTCATATTAAATTAATTTAATCAACAGTAAATTAATTTAATTTATTATTAGAGAAAGATTTGCAGGGTTGAGAGGGCGATTAAAGAAAAATCTTTCGCAATTTTTCTGGAATGGCTGCACTTTTCATTGTAGGTATACAACAAAGATAAGTTAAAATCATCTGTAACTAAAAATTTAGCGGTTAATAGCAACTTTACATTTAGCATTCTGATTTTTTTTATTAAAATATCTTTATTAAACACCTAAAACGTACCCATAAAAGTGAAGCAAATCAGAAAAGTTTGGATAAATATAGACCCATTTTCCTTACAGTCACGCCTCACAATTGGTATTGCTGCATTCTCAGGTTTGGTATTAGGTAGCCTTGCTACATGGACTAGTTGGAAAATGCAGCAAATCTTAGTTGATAGTCATAAGTACAATATAGAACAAATCGCCAAACGCTTGCCGCAAGATGTACAAATTTATAGTGAAATGATGCAACCTGAAACCGGGTTGCAAAAGGCGATTAATAACTTGGCAAATACCAACATATTATTATGGTTAAAAAGTCCTGATAATAAAATTTTAGTAAAATCTGCCACTTTAGATTTGGTATCTGATACTAAAGTAGCTGAGTTAATGTCCTTGACTAAGATGCCGATTAAACCACAAGTTTATCAAGTCAACGAAAGCTATTTTGTTTTATGTGGTAGTTCTGTACAAGTGCAGGGTAAGTTATTGGGTGAGTTATTTGTAGTCAAAGATATTACCCGCGAACAGAAAATGTTTCTGGGAATGGTGCAGAGTTTAACTATTATTAGTGTTTTGGCAATTATTATTTTAACTGCTGCGATCGCATTTTACATCCAGCGTTCTCTGCAACCTCTACGCCAGCTAAATCAAATGGCTTCTGTGATTTCGGCTGAAGATTTAGAACAATCGCAGCTATCGGTTGAAAATGCACCCAGCGAAGTTAAAGAATTAGCTCAAACTTTAACTATGCTGTTATCGCGCCTCTCTCAATCTTGGAAGCAAGAACGAGAATTTGTGAGTAATGTTTCTCATGAATTACGCACACCTTTAACCATTGTACATGGTTACTTACAAAGCGTTTTGCGAAGGCAAAATAATTTAACACAAACCCAACAAGAAGCTTTAGAAACTGCGGCATCGGAAGCTGAACGCACTATCCGTCTGCTACAAGATTTACTTGATTTAGCACGAGCAGATAATGGTTACTTATATTTTCAAATGAAATCTTATGTGCTAAATGACTTGGTTGAAGAAGTGGTGGTTATGGCAAAAAAATATAGCGATCACATAATTAAAATTGAGTCCAACGTTGATCGAATTGAGGTGAAAGCAGATTACAGTCGGCTAAAACAAGTATTATTGAACTTAATTGATAATGCTATTAAGTACTCTGAAGCTGATACACCGATACTTTTGGAATTAAATCAACTTGAAGATCGGGCAATTATTCAAGTTTGCGATCGAGGCTATGGAATTCCTTTGCAACAGCAAGCACGGATATTTGAAAGATTTTACCGCGTAGATGAATCCCGCTCTCATACTACCGGGGGTTGTGGTTTGGGTTTATCTATTGTCAAGACACTTGTAGAAGGTATGGGGGGTAGTGTTAGTGTGCAATCAAAGTTAGGGGAAGGAAGTACATTTACAATTAGTTTACCGACGTATAGCAGTGCTATCTGAATTTCAAGAATCAGGGCTTTTATAGAGAAGGAACCACCACAACTCTAGTCCAATAAAGGCTAAACCAGCGATCGCAACACCAACTTTCAAGCCCAAAGGTTGTTCTATGTGGTTAAACTGGGTAGTTTGCTCTGACGAGTGGGCTGGCATTTCTGCTAATGTTACACTTGGTGTCCCGGTGAGAAGCGCTAAAGCTGTAAGGCTTCCCCAAAGCATTTTTTTACTGAACATTTCCTAATTTAACCTGCAATTATGAAGTAGCTTTTGGTTGAAAGTTACGCAATCTGAGGGCATTGCTAACAACAGAGAGTGAAGAAAGAGCCATCGCAGCCCCAGCGATAATTGGATTGAGTAACCAACCAAATATCGGGAACAAGATTCCAGCCGCAATGGGAATACCAATGACGTTGTAAATAAAGGCAAAGAAGAGATTTTGCTTGATATTGTTGATGGTGGCATGGCTGAGTTGAATTGCTGTGACAATGCCTTGCAAATCTCCAGAAATTAGGGTGATATCGCTAGCTGCGATCGCAACATCTGTTCCCGTACCAATAGCAATTCCCACATCAGCCTGCGCTAGGGCTGGTGCATCATTTATACCATCGCCTACCATTGCGACAATTGAGTGCTGAGTTTTGAGTGAGAATTTACGAGAATTCTCTCCCCTTACTCCTCTGCCCCTCTGCCCCTCTGCACCCCTGCCCCTCTGCTCCCCTTGTAGAGATTGGATAATCGCCGCCTTTTGATCTGGACGCACTTCGGCAAAGATTCGCTCAATGCCAACTTCTGCTGCGATCGCATCAGCCGTTTTCCGATTGTCTCCAGTAAGCATCACTACTTCTAAACCTAACTTCTGTAATGCCTTCACCACTGCTGCTGATGAAGGTTTCAGGGCATCGGCAATACCCATTATTCCTTGTAGTTCCCCATCTACAGCAATCAAAATTACTGTTTTACCAGCAGTTTCCCAGGCATCTTTATACTGCTGAAGAGCAATAATGTTAATTCCAAGTTCTGTTAACCAGCGTTGTGTACCAATTTGCACAAGCTGACTTGAAACAACTCCTTGGACACCACTACCTGCATTAGCCTGAAAATTCTGTGCCTCTGTTAAACTCACCTCTTGAGACTGGGCGTATTTCACCACCGCTTCAGCTAAAGGATGCTCAGAATTCCGTTCCACCGTTGCTGCTAACTGTAAAAGCTTGATTTCATTCCCATTAGCTGTACCGTTAACAGTCACAAAGTCTGTAACTGTTGGTTTCCCCTGAGTCAAAGTGCCGGTTTTATCTAGAACGATGGTTTGAATTTTGTGTGCTAGTTCTAGGCTGTCTGCACCCTTAATCAAGATGCCATTTTCTGCACCTTTGCCGGTTCCCACCATTACAGATGTGGGGGTAGCTAAACCTAAAGCACAGGGACAAGCGATAATTAGTACACCCACCGTTGTCATTGTTGCGAGGGTGAGGTTGCCAGTGAAATTAAACCAAATGACGAAAGTGGCGATCGCGATCGCAATCACGCCTGGTACAAACCATCCTGTAACTTGATCTGCCAAACGTTGAATTGGTGCTTTAGAGCCTTGGGCTTGTTGCACTAATTTGACGATTTGAGCCAAAAACGTATCATTTCCGACTCGTGTCACCCGAAACTGAAACGCACCTGCACCGTTAATCGTCGCCCCAATCACCTCATCTCCTGGCTGCTTTTTGACTGGCAAACTTTCACCAGTTACCATCGCTTCATCTACTGTCGAAGCGCCTGCAATCACCTCGCCATCGACTGGAATCTTTTCACCAGGACGTACTAAAATCACATCGTTGATTCTGACTTCGGCGATGGGAACATCAATTTCCACACCATCACGGATAACTCTGGCATCTCTGGCTTGCAATCCGATCAGTTTGCGGATGGCTTCAGAAGTTTGTCCCCTAGCGCGATTTTCCAATAACCGCCCCAATAAAATTAAAGTAATAACAATGGCTGCAACTTCATAATAAACATGAGGTATCAAGCCCTGGGCAATAAAAAATTTCGGGAAAACAGTCACAAACAAAGAATATAGATACGCTGCACTTGTACCCAAAGCAATCAGCGTGTCCATTGTCGCCGTATGGCGCTTGAGGGTTTTCCAGCCATTGCGGTAAAAAGAACCACCACACCAGAAGATGACAGGTGTTGTCAACGCTAACTGTACCCAAGGATTTTGCAAGAAGCTGGGAATTAAGGGGAAGTTTAGCCCAGTCATCATGGGCAACGACCCTAAAAAGAGGAAAATGCTAATTACACCTCCCACAATTACCTTGAGGAAAAGTTCGCGTTGTAATGCTTGTCTACTCGCTTTTTCGGCATCATCTTCTTCAGAGAGCAATTCTTCCTGGAGTGAGTCAGAAGAATATCCCGCAGCTGCGATCGCAGTTTGAATTTTCTCTAAATTTGCTAGAGAGCGATCGTACCTAATGGCGGCTTGTTCTGCTCCAAAGTTAACGTTGCAGTCAATTACCCCAGGAACAGAGCGAATTGCCTTTTCGATGTTGTTGGCGCAACCAGCGCAACTCATACCTCGAAGTTTGAGTGTGAGAGTATCCATAACTAGATGAACCGAACCCCTGTGATTGATGTGGGAGGATCTTTAAAGATTAAGCAACTGGATAGCCAGCAGCAGCCAACGCTTCCTTAATTTCTGTTTCTGATGCTTGAGTTTCTACACTGACAAGCTTGGTTGTTGGATCAGCCTGAACGCTTGCATTGGCATCGACTGCTTGAAGTGTTTTGGTGATAGTGCTTGCACAAACAGAACAAGACATATTGGGAACTGTGAGTTGGAGAGTCATAGATTTACGGGATAAAAATAAACAACCTAGCCAAACCAAGTTGGATGACTGAGGGATAACCGTCAACAATCAGAAATTTCTGGTTGAGAGTCCCCTTGAATTCATACTAGACTCTCTAGTCGGCTGGAGAGTCTAGAGAATTTTAAAAGTTTTTAGCTAAAGTTCTAATTTCTTTACAGATGTAGTATATAAAATGCAAAGAATACAAAATACTACAAAACACTTGTTTTCCAATGCAAGTGTGTGTTATCAAAGCTATATAACCTGTTGTTTTCCCGACAATTCTGGGGAAATAACCCTCCGCACCACTTGAGACGCGGCTGCTGAACCCAAGTCTCCTACTCTCTTCACAACCAAGAGTCTTTTTTAAGGCTCAATTTGGAGTTTTCATGCAGCCAAAAAATTTAAAACGTCTCCTGCGTGCTTTAGAGCGGCAGGGTTTGGATGTAACTTACGATAATCGCACTTATTCTGTCCGTTTAGTTAATTCTCCTGATGCCCCTGTAGCAGAAGTGCTACTGCCAGAAGGCTTCCCCGTAGAAGCTAAGGCACTGAAGCAGCTAGCGAATTTGGCAAGCGTCCGCCACCCATCTGGTGGATGCGTTTGCCGTGCCTGTGCTACCCCTGACTTTCACCCAGGTGATGCGGGTGTTGCCATTGGTTCAATTGTCGAAACTGTGGGTCAGGTTATCCCTGGCGCTGTCGGTTCTGACATCAATTGTGGAATGCGCCTGCACGTTGCTGATTTGACAATCGACGAATTCATGGCAAAGCGCGACCAATTCGTCGAAAAAATGAAGGGGGATTACTTCTTTGGTACGCGTGATGTGACAATGACTGCTGAGGCAATGCGATCGCTATTTCAATACGGAATTCCCGGTTGGCTGGATGCCATGCTAGATCGGCCTACTGGAAGTGTAGTCAAATCTGATTTGCAGCAACTACTCCAAGAGGGCGATGGCTCCGCCAACGCCAGGGGCGAACGCATCTTCTTAGGTGGTTCAATGGATGGTGACTGGAAACTTGCACCTGAAGAATTGGTTCCCGATGCTGGAATGGTACGCGATGGCGGACTGGCAACCATTGGCGGCGGCAATCATTTTGTAGAAGTGCAGCGAGTTGATAAAGTTGAAAATCGCCCACTTGCCCACGCTTGGGGAGTGCGCGAGGGACAACTGGCTTTTATGATTCACTCTGGTTCTCGAAACGTGGGTAAGTATATCGGGGGAATATGGCGAGATAAAGCTAAGGCGACTTGGCAAAAAGGTCTGAAGTACCCTGATTCTCAGATTTTTCCTCTCTCTACCCATTCTCACCCAGAATTAGTCGCCAGTTACCTGCAAGCTGAGGCAACTGCTGCTAACTATGCTTTTATTAATCGCCTGCTATTAGCAGAACTGCTACGTCTGCGTTTGCGAGAAGTATATAAAGATGTGGAAGCACCTCTAGTTTATGATTTGCCGCATAATATCACCTTGCCGGAAGGTAAAGGATGGGTAACACGCAAGGGCGCTTGTCCAGCCCATGCAGGGCAACCAGTGATTATCCCTGGTTCAATGGGTGCTTATTCTTATCTGATGGTGGGTAAAGGCAATCCAGCCTTTTGTAATTCGGCCTCACACGGCGCGGGAAGAATTCGTTCTCGCTTCGACCTCAATCGCAGAGGTGCATCTCAAAATGAGGCAGAACTGGGATTAACCGGGATAGACTGCATTACCTTGCGTGAAGAACGCCGCATTGAAGAAGCACCAGCCGCCTATAAACCGATTCAGTCTGTAATTGATGTGCAGGTTGAGGCAGAAATGGTGGACGTTGTGGCGCGATTGAGTCCGGTATTGACGTTTAAAGCGTAGCCCCTAAATAAAAAGCCCCTGGTCAACGCCAGGGGTATCCATCTTTATTCCCTAACATTTAGAATCGCATCTGTGAAGCTATTATAAATCCGTACCAATGCAATTAACGCATAAGATTGATGATTATTTTGCAATTAATTAGATGGAATTTACCCAGTGTCATCAATGCTACGGTGTACACACAAGTTAGATCCAGTTTTAGTTTTATCCCAATACGCTTGGGATAAGCCAGAAAGCCCTTCTCCGAAAATGAGTGTAGAGACGTAGCAGTGCTACGTCTCTACAAGGATTCTGGATAACGCATATTTAATTTCTGGAGATGTCTAATAAATACTTTATGTATTTTTCTTTTTTCGTATGAAACTGCCCAGCGTAGCCTGCCTCCGCAGGGGTACGCTATCGGCATCGCTCCTTTCTCTTCACTCGATCAGAAAATAGGTTTAGCTCAGTGCTAAACCTATAGATTTAGTGCTTAAGTAGACATTTCAGATTAATTTAGACTGACTTTTTTAGCAGTTCATCTTCCTATAGACTGTATCCAAAATTCTTGAAGACTTGTACATAATAAAAGGCTTGGTTAAACCAAGCCTCTATATATACCAAGCATTTACTACACCAAGATTAATTTAGACTGACTCTTACTTTAGTTCATCTTCCTATAGACTGTATCCAAATATTCTGAAATCTGATAGTACACTTCCTGGTTACTCGTAAAAAAAAGGTTTGGCTGTGAACCAAACCTCAATAATTGCTGTGCTTAACAACGTACAAAATTAATTTAGTTCTACTCTGTACTACAGTTCATCATCCTAGAGGATGTGTATAAATATTCAGAAATTTGGTATTTCATAATTTGATAAAAATCTTAACTAATTTTTTGAAAAAATACACAAAAAATCTACCTAAAGTTAATCCTGTTTAAAGATTTCTGGATTAGGCTAAAGACTCTAATCACCAAGATAGATTCTGATATATCCCCTCTATATTTTTTCTGCTCAACCAGTGTATAAAAATATCGCCCATCAATTTACTTCTAATCTGACGAAAGTCTATCTTTTACTTATAATTTTTCAAAAAAAGACCCTGGAAGAATATCCAGGGTGCATACACGTTTTTCAGGCATTAACAGGCTGAATAATAACTTTGTAAAATAGTTATTTCTACTATCTATAGAATGATACGAATATTGATCTATATATGGTATTGATGGTTTTTTGTTGCTTGTTCTATTGATATATAGTATTTAATAACACCAATAGGCATATTTTGATGAGCTTTTCTATTTCTTTAGGATCATGTTAAACAATGTTTAATATGATATGGATATATTATTATTAGGAAGTTAGAGGATATTTTGAAAGTAACTTTTGATTAATACTCATACATCAAGTACGAAATCTAGGGGCAATATCTTGCGAGTACTCCGTTGAAGAACTTGTAGATCCTCGCCGATGCCTTAGAGAGGATACGCGATAGCATATATGGGCTATTTTTTGCCTCATTAACTGTATGTTTCAGTTGGTTAGTGCCAGTCACAAAAAAGGCATGGCTAAAAGCCATGCCCTATATATACCAAGTGTTTACCATACCTTGCTAATTTATAATTACTTTGATTTCAGTTCATCTGTCTAGAGTGTGTTGACATACTCTAACGATAGGCATGAAAAAAGGTTTAGCACTCAGCTAAACCTTCATTGAAAGCAGTTATTCGACACACCAAAATTAATTTAGAGCTACTCTTAATTCTGGTCATCTTCCTCTAGGATGTGTACAATAATTATAAAATCTGGTACTGATATATATTGATAACATAGAAATTATTTCAACCCCCTTTAGATAGATAAATATTTTAATAGATGTGATTAAAAATAAAATTGATCGTAGATAAAATTAATAGGCATCAATGGTCTAATTTAACAAAGCTTAAATGAAATTATTCTCAAGCTTTTGGTTGTATTAAACTGAATACGTTTCAGTTAAGAAGAATAGTAGTAGTGGTCTGTCTCATTAATTCTGAAGGTTTATAAAAGTTCGTAGTAAGGACTTTAGTCCTTGATTTGAGCGATAAATCGCTCACTACAAACCTAGCAAAATTAATGCGATAGACCAGTAGTAGCGCAGCAAGCTTAATTTGTTGGGTTGAGCAATCATAAAATAATTTTGTTTACGACTTTCTATATTTTTGAACCCAATGTTTTAGCATTGACATGTTAGTAGTGGTTTATACTTTGTAATTACTCAAATGCTTGTCACATATAGCTTTTAGCAGTTTTATACCTGATTTCTATCAGACTTTGTGAGAAATACGGGCCAACCTACGCCAGTTTTAATTTTTAACCTTAACCCAAGCGTATTGACATTAAACTTCAATAAATAATCTAGAAACAAATTTCTGCATAGGTGTAGCCTGTCATAGACATCGCGCTATACTAAAGTAGTAGATAGCCTTGGACAAAAGATGAAAAGCTACTTCTTTTCAGGAATATATCAAAAATAATCTCTTGGTTTAACCTAAACAATCGTGTCTGTACAACTAATAAAGAGTGTGTCTAAATTAGATTAAGCACGTAAACTTCAGTACAAAATTTAACAGTTAATAACTTGAATTACTTGTTTATTTAGTATCTTTAAAATCTCCAAGCATACATAGTTCAAGCCGATACTGTTTTAAATCATCATCTGATCTTTTTATATAAAGTTATGGTGAATTTATTAAGAAAATATTCTGTAATTTTGCGTATAATCGAAAAGTATCCGCTAAACCTCTCAGCTTGAGGTTTTCTTACCTCAGCAATTTTTGCGTGGTTAAGAATCATCAAATAGGCAAAAGTAAAACACATTAGCTAATTCTGACCGAGTACTATTCCATAAGTTCGCGCGAAGCTTCGTCTGTATCTCCCTAATAGAGACAGACGAGGAATCCTAATAAAATCTTCTGGAGAAGAGATGTATTTGGCACATTCATTCATGAGTGATGAAAAGCAGCAAAACTCTCACCAGCCTTTGATTTTGGCAGTGGAAGACCATGATGATAGTCTTTTGCTGATTAGTTATGCTCTTGAGTTAATGGGTTGTAGATTTATTTGTCAAACAGATTGTTCTGCAACAGTGCTGGTGGCTAAAGAATATCAACCGGACTTAATTTTGTTGGATATTTTGTTACCAGGTCTTAGCGGTATCGATGTTGTGCGTCATCTAAAGCAAGAACCCTTAACTTCCAAAATTCCAGCGATCGCAGTCACGGCTTTAGCTACCACGGAGGATAGAGAGCGTATCCTCAAGGCAGGATTTGATGATTATATCAGCAAACCCTATATGATTGAGGACTTAGAGGCTATAATTCGCCGTGTATTGGGAGGAAAATTCTCTCCTTACTCAGCTTTTGAACTTTGTCAAGATTAGCAATCCAGCAGAAAAATGTCCCTGTAAAGAAGTTAAATGTTCTTGGGTAGTTGGACAGTGAACAAAGTACCTTTACCTACTTCAGAAGCAACCTGGATAGTTCCTGCGTGCCCTTCTACAATCCTGTGGGATAAATGTAGTCCTAAGCCACTACCTGAACGTTTATGTTTGCCTTGGCGAAATCGCTCAAAAATTGTTGCCTGATCTTCGGGTGCAATTCCATATCCTGTATCTTGTACCTCAATTGTTACCGAATCTTGATTTCCTGGAAGAGGTGATGTTTCAAAAATGCGGATTGTGATCCCTCCTGTATCCGTAAATTTGATGGCATTGGCGATCAAATTGTTTAGCACTCGGCGTAGTTCTAAGCGATCGCCCATAATAACCCCAGCATTTTTATCCAATGGATCTAATTTACTGGTGTCTGTTGTCAGGGTCAAACCTTTTTCATTAGTTAGAGGGCTTAGTTCGCTCACAACTTCTTCAGATATCTCACGTAAATCACATACTTCCCAATTCAACGTTTTTTTACCTGCCTCGAAGCGATAAACTTCTAGGAGGGTGTTTACCATGTCCATCAAATTTTGGTTACTGCGAATCATAACTGCGATCGCCTGTTTCATTTCCGGCGAGATTTTGCAGAATGTTTCCATTTCAAACAAACTCAACATCCGATCGGCAGCAACTAAAGGAGTTCGCAAATCATGAGTCAGACGGGAAACAAAGTCTTCCCGTTGGCGGGTCATTTTTTGTTGTTCGTCCAGACTGTGCTTGAGACGTAATAGCGATCGCACTCTTGCCAGTAGTTCATCCGTATCAAATGGTTTACGAATAAAATCGTCAGCACCAGCATCTAAACCTTCGACAACGCTAGATTCATGAAAAGCAGTAATCAGCAGAATTGGAATATAACTAATTGCTGGGTTATTCCGAATCCGACGCGTGACTTCATAACCATCCATCCCCGGCATCATTACATCTAACAAAATCAGATCGGGTGGAGATTTTTCAACTTGTCTCAAAGCCTTTATTCCATCTGAAGCCAAATCAATTTCATATCCCTCACTTTCTAAAATCGCTTGAACCAAAATAAGATTATCTCGAGTGTCATCAACTGCGAGAATACGATAAATTTTATTATTTTCAACTACAGACATAATTTATAAATTTTTCTCAGTTTTTTGGAAGTAATTTATAGTTTAAATTTAGGATATCCTATCGGTGCTTGCCTAGCTTGAGAAGATGACTGATGGGGATTTTTTGCTCTACCAAAAATTCCGTCGCTGTCTAATTGTAAATTGGGAGGATCATCTGCCACATTTTGTAATGTGATTTGACGCGGCAATTCAATTTTAAACATTGAACCAATGCCCAATTTGCTCTCCAGAAAAATTTTGCCGCCCATCATTCGCACCAATGAATCTACAATTGCCAAACCCAGACCAGTCCCTGGATATTTGCGAGTAATAGTTTGATCGACTTGCCGAAATGCTTCAAAGATACGTTTAAAATCTCTGGATGCTATACCAATACCTGTATCCCTAACAATAATTACCACTTTATCTGTAGGTAGTTCCTTAACCTCAACCAAAATCTCACCAGACTCTGTGAACTTAATCGCATTGGAGAGTAGGTTAGTTAAAATTTGTCTGATCCGAATAGGATCGTTAAATATAAAAGGATTTTGCAAATCGGTTTGCAGTAACAATGACAGCTTTTTAGCATCAGCGAGTGAACGCATTTCACCTACAGCGAGATTTATGACCTTTGATACATCAAATATTTCCGCCTTTAAGTCTAATCGTCCTATCTCCAGCTTCGAAAAGTCAAGAACTTCATTGAGTAGCATCAGTAAATGCTTCCCATTATTTAAGATGCGCTCAACCATATCTGCTTGCTGGTTACTTAGTTGACCGAACTTAGGACGCAGCAGTATTTGCGAAAAACCAATAATCGCATTCATCGGCGTTCTGAGTTCGTGAGACATAGTGGCCAAAAAATGTGATTTTAACCGTGATGCCTCCAACAGCTTAAAGTTTTGTATTTGAATCTGTTCTTGTTGTCTCTCCAATTCTTGGTTCTTACGAATGAGTTTTTCATTACTTTCTCTAAGCTGCTCTTTTGCCAAAGCTGCCTGCATTTCAGCCCGATAAATCCGAATTGCACTCCGCAAAACTTGTGCCAAGTTTTCTGATGATATCCTAGACTTAGAGAGATAGTCTGTAGCACCAGCTTTAATTAATTGAACAGACATTTGTTCATCTTTTTGACCAGTCAAGACTACTATAGGAACTTGAATTTCCGAAAAACGTAGCCGTTGAATCAAGGTTAGTCCATCCTGGTTTGGTAAATCATAGTCGAGGAAAACACAATCATAAGCAGTAATGCTTAAGGCAGAAAACGCATCATTGCCATTGCCGACTTCAGACAGTTCCATCTGAATACCTGCTATCGTCAGGCCCTGACGGACTACCATCCTGTCTACTTCGTCATCGTCTACAACCAAAATTTTCAGCGTCTCTTCCATCGTTTTTAATTTTTGCCGCCAAACATAGGTTGATGTATAACATTTCTCTTTTGAGATTATCCAATTAAAAAAAATATAAGATTTTCGGAGATTTAAAATCTGTAACTTGATTAACTAAGGCGTTTAGCACAATATCCAATACTTGTTTTGCGTTGCCATCATCTTGACATTAGGCAAGATGAAAGGCTTGAGGATATGTCTGGCTAGATTTAAGTCATCAGCTTTCACTCGGTGTTGATCTTGATTTGAGGTTGTCATTACAATTACAGGAGTTGCTTTTAAAGCTAATTGTTGGGTTAAATTTAGTCTGTTGTATTTTTAATCTGTTTAGTTTGCCAGACTATTGAAATTAAACTCCTAGCAAACTACCAATGGCTTTCAAAAAACTAGCAATTAACAAATCGAAAACTATTGCTCTAGGCACAACAGACAGAACTGATATAAAGTAAAATAAAATACTTTACCAAGCTTAAACCAATTGTAAATGAGTGAGCAAGCGACCGTCGTCAGCCATTGGTGAGAGTTGCATACCATTATCGTGTACCATAAGCTTGAGCAGTTTTAACCATTAGATTTGGTTAGACCAGGTAAATAAGAAAGTGCTTCCTATACCTATTTGTGAATCACAAGTAATCCTACCTCCTGCAATTTCAACAATTTTCTTAACGATCGCAAACTTTCACAGTTTGGAAAATTCCCAAAACCTCCTCGCAAACTTTAGGAAGAATACCAAGTCTTTCTAAGCCTTTTGGCATTAAAAAGATTACTTGCCCACTTTGACTGGCGAAGGGTTTAACTTTTGAGCCATAAGTCGCCCACCATCTGGATGCACGAGTAATTACCCCATGCAGTTGTAGTTGAATTCCTTTTGAGATTGTCCACCATTGAGCCTGACTTTTCACGTGATAGGGAAAACAAGAGGCGAAACCTAAACCCCAAGTCCTCAAACCTTGTAGGGTTGGGGGAGAATTTAAAATCTCTTTCCTATAAGGAAAAAGGAATGGAAGTGAGGTTTTCCAGATCCCGTTAAAAGTCAGAACTTCGTCCATTTTTATAAGCTTTGTTCAAAGCTTTGTACAAGATAATAGGAAATAACTAATGAAAGATGGCAACTAAAAGCTGAATTCTGAGCAAAAGAGAGCAATTTGGCATTCATCTCAATATTTCATACTTTTTGTGCAAGTATCTATATATCTCCAGCTAGATATGTCCTCTATCTAAATATAAAAAAAGAGAAAATTTATTATTTCTAGCGATGGATGCAGACTGGTTAAAATATCATCTATCTTTGGTTTGGGGAAATAAGAGAAAGCGCTAAACGAAAGGTAATACTTTGAAAGATGCAAACAGCGTAAGAGCGGGTATAGCGATGAATGAAATTAGCATTATTTTAATTGAAGATCATGACTTAACACGAATGGGGCTAAGAGCGGCATTACAGTCTCACAGCGCCTTGAAAGTAATAGGCGAAGCAGCAAATGCGACTCAAGGACTAAAACTTTTGGAAACGGCAAAGCCAGATGTAGCTGTTGTAGACATCGGTTTACCTGACATGGATGGCATTGAACTCACCCGTAAATTCAAACGCCATCAAGCTGAAACTGGTCAGACGACAACGAAAATTCTGATCCTAACAATGGATCACACTGAAGACGCTGTACTTGCAGCTTTTGCAGCAGGTGCTGATTCTTATTACATGAAAGAAACAAGCATCAGTAAATTAACTGAGGCGATTCAAGCAACTCACGGCGGTAACTCTTGGATTGATCCGGCGATCGCCAATGTGGTATTGCGGAAAATGCGCCAAGGCATTCCTGGAGAAAGCCAAAGTTCTGATAAGCCGAAGACTGTAAAAATTGAGGCGCTAGCGTCAGAATACGAGCAAGTTTTAGAAACATATCCCCTGACTCAACGGGAATTGGAAATTTTAGAATTGATTGTAGCTGGATGTAGCAATGGGCAAATTGCCGAGAAACTCTATATTACAGTTGGTACTGTAAAGACTCATGTTCGTAATATTCTAAATAAATTATGTGCTGATGATCGTACCCAAGCTGCCGTCAGGGCCTTACGTTCTGGGTTAGTAGCATAAGGAACTGGAAACGAGGGAGATCAGGGAGATTAATTAATAACCAATGCCCAATTCCCAATTCCCATCAACTCAATCGTTCCTGTAAACATTCTGCAATGCGTAGTGCGGCCCCTGGTTTGCCCATACGCCGCAGGCCATTTTCGGCAATAATTTGCAAAATATCAGGATCTTTGAATAGAGACTGGACGATCTCGGCCACTTCAGCTGGTTGCTCGACTAAAATCAAAGATGATCCTAAATGACGGCTTTGAGCTTCAGCAAAGGTAGGGTTATATTGGGGGCCATTGCCGGGAATAGCGATCGCAGGTTTCCCTAAACCGATAAACTGTTCTGTGGCTGTACCTGCCATTGCGATCGCAAAATCTCCCAAATGTAAGCAGTCATTATAGGATTGTTGAGTCAGCAAAAGATACGCATTTCTTTGTTTAAATGCCAATACATTTGGATCGGGAAGTTGGATAGGACATACCGATTCCGCTCGCCAACCTTGGGATTGCACGCTTTGGGATAAAATATTAGAGTCTAAACCAGGAGCGATCGCACCTAAAAATATCACTGTGCCAGAAGTGTAAAACACCGAATCTCGCTCCTGAAAACTTGCCATCAGCGCAGATACAGCAATCATAATTTTTTCCCAGTTGGTGTATGCCTCTGGCGGACGGGAACCAGGAAGAAGAGTCACCATCAAAGGTCTAACCGTTTCTTGCTGATGACTATCCCGACTATAAAATTGTTGGCGTGAAAAGGTCGGTTGTAGACCATCCATCATGGGATTACCCAAATTAAAAGCGGGAATTGGCCATTGTTTTAATGTTTCCGTCGTCAGCACATCTCTAGGAAACACTGCCTTACAACGGCGACGACTCATTAACCAACGTTCCCAAGGATGGTAGACTGAACCAGAAAAGTTTTCCCAACGCGCGTCTTTGGATTTCCGTGGTAATAATCCAGCTTCATCGCGCACATAATATTCAGATTTCGCCGTACCCACAAAGGCATAATTAGCGCCACTAAAAGTTGCAAACAACAGGGGGACAATATCTCCCACAGCTAAAATCGCTCTTTTATTACCTAATTTTTTTTGAGAACTCACCCATCGCCGGACAGCTTTAATCTGGCTGAGGGTAAGTTGTAATAAACCACCGCGTACATCCCGCGCCAACTGGCGGCCATCCATATAAATAAAGCCACCAGAAGGCATAGTGCGAACTGAACCGATAAGAGGGATATCCAACTGTTGGTAAGCACGTCCTTCACCCACCAGAGGTAAAGCAAATATCTCTGGTGGGTTTGATTGTTGTTGGAGTTCTTGCAAAATCCGAACTGCAATTACATCTTCCCCATGACCATTACTTAATACAAGTAATCGTAAAGGAGAAGTTGCAGGTTGGGAGTTAGAAGCTACAGATAAGCGGGATGAATTACTCATAAGAAACAAAATATCAAAATTAACTGTCGTTTGGGTAAGAGGTGTAAATAGGGGAAATCGGCAAATAAGCTGGAAGTTAGTATTATCGCTATTTCTTTGCTTTCCTACAACTAATGCCAAATTCTCAAAGGATGTGTTGTTTAAAATTATTGGAAAAGCTTTTTAATCAAGTCTTTTAATCTAAAATCTAAAATCCAAAATTGTTATAACTCCCTGTTAATTAGGTTAAATATTATGCAAGTTTCTGCTACTGCAATTTTTACTTTAGCTACTTTAGCTGCTGCCAATGTCACTCAGCAAGCAACGGCTGCATCCGCTAAAACCGTTACTCCAACGGCAAAAGCTGGTAACTTGGTAGTGCCGATAATTGAAGACACTCCCACACGGATAGAGACAATTGCTTCTCCAGAAACTATAGTTGCACAACAATTTTCTCAAAATCCCGCCGCCGCACAAACAGGTGCAAGCAAAAATTCTCCAGTAGTCTTAAAGTCAGCGAAAGAATTAATTTCCCAAGCCATCCTCCCTGCCTCCCCTGCTCCCAAAACCCCTGCTACTGAGAGCAATTTGGTAGTCACAGCTACAGACGTACAGGTAGTGGGAGCCAATCAAGAATTGCAGGAGATTATTCGTAAAGTCATTAAAACCCAGGTAGGTGGAGAAACCAGCCAAAGTCAGCTACAAAGAGATGTCGCTGCAATATTGGATACAGGTTTATTTAGCAATGTCAGTGTGAATAGCTTTAGCACACAGGCTGGATTGAATGTAGTTTATCAAGTGCAACCAGTAATTGTGCGTAGGCGCAGCCCGCCGCAGGCATCGCTGCAATTATCTGGCGCTAAAGTCCTCACCTACCAAGTGGCTCAACAAAAGTTGCAATCTCAGATTGGAACCACCATCAGTCCCGTAGCACTCCAGCAAGCAGTAGCACAAATTAACAAGTGGTACGCCGACAATGGTTATAACTTAGCGCGGGTGCTATCAATTAAACCCAGTTCTCAAGGCATTCTGACTGTGAATGTTGCTGAAGGCTTGGTGAGTGATATCAAATTTCGCTTTGTCAACGACGAGGGTAAAACCTTTGATAGCAAAGGCAATCCCGTCGGGGGACGCACCAAACCAGATTATCTACAACAGCAACTCAAGCTAAAACCTGGTCAAATCTTCCAAGAAAATGTCGTCAAGCAAGACATCCAACAGCTATATCGCACTGGTTTATTTGAAACAGTGAATGTTGCCTTAGAAGGAGATGCGACAAAACTTGATTTAGTCTACCAACTCAAAGAAACTGGGGCGCGTGGTGTTAACTTGGGTGGTAGTTACAATGCAGATCAGGGTTTAGTAGGCACAATCAGCTATCAAGATCAGAATGTTGGCGGTGTTAACGATACATTAGGTGTGAATGTTGGCGTAAGTAGCCGAGACTTGCAATTTAATAGCAAATTTGTCAGTCCTTATCGGGCAACAAACCCCGATCGCTTGGGGTACACTGTGAATGGTTTTCGTAATCGGGAACTTTCGGAAACCTTTGATGACAAGATTAAGCTAGCTAACGGCGACAAAGTACGGGAAGGTCAAATTGGTGGGAGTGTCAGCTTACAGAGACCAATTGACAACTGGAATACCTCATTAGGATTAAACTATACCCGAACTAGTATTCGCGATCGCCAAGGTAATATTACCCCAACTGATGCTCAAGGCAATCCTCTCTCTGCGAGTGGAACTGGTGTTGACGACCTAACTACGGTATCCTTCACCGCCACCAAAGACCAACGAGATAATCCCCTCAACCCAACTCAAGGTTCCGTTTTGAGTTTGAGTACAGAACAATCTGTGCCCATCGGTCAAGGTAATATTTCTCTAAATCGCCTCAAAGCCAATTACAGCCAATATCTACCAGTCCAGTTATTTAACACCAAACAGCCACAAGTATTTGCTGTAAACCTGCAAGCTGGTACCGTCATTGGTAATTTACCGCCTTATGAAAGCTTTAATTTAGGTGGTTCCAACTCAGTGCGCGGTTACGATTCCGGCGATGTGGGAAGTGGTCGTAGTTATGTCTTAGCTTCCGCAGAATATCGTTTTCCAGTTTTACCAATCATAGGGGGTGTATTATTTGCCGACTTTGCTTCAGACTTAGGCTCAGGTGATACTGTATTAGGAAATCCGGCGGGTGTGCGAGACAAACCCGGCTATGGTTTTGGTTATGGGGCTGGAGTCCGCTTAAATTCACCACTAGGCTTAATTCGGGCTGACTATGGCATTAATGACCAGGGAGAAAGCAAAGTGCATTTAGGCATAGGTCAGAGGTTTTAAGTATATTCAAACTTTTTTTGTAAGGCTGCGCCAGATTTTTTGACCTACTCTTTCCTGACTTTTCACGGCATCTGGAAAACCTCTCTCTAAATCTCTCTCCTTTTAGGCTACGGTGTACACACAAGTGAATTAGACGTAGGTTGGGTGAAGCGGAGCGCAACCCAACATATATCAGAATGTTGGGTTTGGCAAAGCCTCCAACGCCACTTGCTACAACGCGGGAAACCCGCGCAACGCAGTGGCTCCCCAACCTACTGGTCTATCGCATTAATTTTGCTAGGTTTGTAGTGAGCGATTTATCGCTCAAATCAAGGACTAAAGTCCTTACTACGAACTTTTATAACCCTTCAGAATTAATGAGACAGACCACTACAATTTTTTGCAACATTTTAGGATTTAGAGGAAAATAACTGATGTCTGATTTAATGAACAAACAAATCATCCTCAAAAGTCGTCCAGTCGGCGAACCAAAAGAGAGTGATTTTGCTTTAGTAGAAACACCAACTCCCGAACCGGGTGAAGGCGAAATTCTTAGCCGCACCATTTATCTATCTCTCGACCCTTATATGCGTGGTCGTCTTAGTGCAGGTGAGTCTTATGCTGCATCAGTAGAATTGAATTCTGCGATCGTGGGTGGTACAGTCAGCCAAGTAATTAAATCAAATTATCCTCAATTTCAAGTAGGGGATTTTGTTCTGAGCAATAACGGTTGGCAAACTTATGCTGTATCTAAGGGTGAGACACTGCGTAAACTTGATCCCACTCAAGCACCTTTATCTTATAGCTTAGGTGTACTGGGTATGCCTGGTCTGACTGCTTATGCTGCTTTGCTTGATATTGGTCAACCGAAAGAAGGTGAAACTGTTGTGGTTTCAGCCGCCTCTGGTGCTGTCGGTGCAGTAGCAGGCCAAATTGCCAAAATTAAAGGTGCTAGAGTAGTGGGAATTGTTGGGAGTGACGATAAGCGGGACTATATAGTTAAAGAATTAGGCTTTGATGTTGGCATTAACCGCAAAACCCAAGAACTTGATTCAGCACTCAAAGAAGCTGCACCTAATGGAATTGATGTTTACTATGACAATACAGCAGGTGTGATTTTAGAAACTGTATTGCAGCAGATCAACCTTGGGGCAAGAATTCCACTAGTAGGTTTAATTTCGGAGTATAACGCTACATCTACTCCATCAGGGCCTAATTTAATGTCATTACTAATCAAACGAGCTTTAATCAAAGGTTTCTTAGTTTCCGATTATCAACATCGGTTTAATGATTTTTTGCGTGATGTTTCTGGATGGTTACAGTCTGGTCAGCTTAAGTATAAAGAAGATGTAGTTATGGGTTTAGAAAATGCTCCTCATGCATTCATTGGTTTACTTCGAGGTGATAATTTTGGCAAACTGATTGTTAAGGTAAACGACGATCCAACAGCCAAGTAAAAGGCACAGCACTAGAGACAAGGGAGCAAATTATTAAAAGTCAGCGTCAGTAGTAGTTGAATTAACTCAAGTTTTAGGTGTAACTAAATGCACAATGGTTTTAGGAGTAAACTACCACTACTGCTGACATTTTGCTTATTTACGAGCTTTTTGCCTGCCTCTGGTTCAGTTTTATGCCCAGCTGTTGCCTCTGACGAATATTATAGAGTAGCCAGAAATAATGGCAGAGATGGACGTACAGGAACCGATGGGCGATCGGGTAGAAGCGGTGAAAACCAAAATATTTTTGTTAATGGTTCACCCGTTAATCTTGATTTGTCTGGTAAAGATGGTGAAGATGGAGAAGATGGGGAACATAGCGATCGCCCTGACTGTGGTTATCAACGCAATCACGTCAGCCATGATATAAATGCAGCAAATGGTGGCAATGGCGGTAACGGCGGTAAGGGAGGAGATGGGGGAAATGGTGGTTCCCTCACAGTGTATTACAGCAATTTAGCAGATTTACGAAACATTTCTGTTCGGGCAACTGGTGGGCAAGGTGGACGTGGCGGTAGAGGTGGCAACGGTACGCAGGGTTGTCGCTGTCACAAGCGGAGTTGGGAAGTGAAAACCTGTAAAGGAACTCCCGGTAGCCCGGATTATAAGTGTACTGAAAAGGTTTATCGATGTAGCGACGGTAGCGATGGGCGAGATGGCAGCGATGGTAGTGACGGTAGCCAAGGGCGCTTAGGAACTTTAAGTATTGTAAATAGCAAGGAAGCTTTGGCAGGTGATAATCCAACGGTGCAGCTAGCAATTTCGGAACTGACAAACAAACCGGTAAACCTTTCCAAGAACAAATGGAATCTTCGCAAAGGTGCAGTTTCTCTACTTGCGCCTGGTTCTGCGATCGCAGATGATTACCTTGAGTTTGAACAGCGTCTAGAAGAAACTTTTCAAATAGTTTGGCAAGAAAAACAACCTATTACTAGCTTTGGCAATCAAGCTGTAACACTGAATTTAACTGACAACAAACAAGTAGAAGTTACTTTTGCTGAGGACTTATGGGTTGATGGTAGCATCAAGAATGAAGCTAATTTAACAACATTTACCGTTAACCATGCCATTCCCAAAAAAGATGTCACCCGGTTAGCTGTAGCAGAGTTTGCCGAAGCAGGACAAAACCTCAACTTAAAAATAGTTGATTTGGCAGCGAAATCTGATGCTATTAATACTCAGTTTCGCATCAAATTCCGCGCCCAGGATAACTTGTACGGCTTTTCTGGCTACAAAACTGAATATGAAGGGGATATTCCCAACGAACTTGTGACTCGTGACTACAACCGTTTTACTCTAGCTTTAGGCAAGCTCAAAATTCCTGATTCAGCTTTACGTCCTGGTGTCAACGTTGATATTGAAGTCGTAGCAACTCGTTCCTTGGGAATACGTTCTGCCAAACAAACTATTAGCTGGCAGGGTGCAATCCGCAAGCCTAGATAAAATTTAGGAAGATTTTTTCCCATCTGAAACCATTTGCGAAAGAATATAAGCTGCAAAATCTAGTAACTGATCCAGCAAAAAGCCAATGATACCAATGTAGAGTATCACCTGGATCATATAATCAGCATTGCCAGCTTTATAAGCTTCCCAGAGAGTAAAGCCAAGTCCTTTTGGGCCTGTTAACATTTCTATAGAAATAACTATAAACCAGGCTACCCAAATACTAACTTTCAAGGCATGAAATATATGGAATATAGCTACTCGAAAGTTATTATTCTGCCTACGAAAATGTTGCATACCAATTGCCGTATTAATAATCATCGTCCAGAGAGTTCCTAGAAAAACTACTGTAGTAGCAGCCGAGTCGCTCTCTTGAAACACTATTAATGCAATAGGTAGCAAAGCTATAGGAGGGATACTATGTGGTATCTGGAATATCAGCCTAAATAACTGATAAACCATGCTATTTATGCCTATTAGGTATCCGATAAAACTACCTAACACTGCGGCAGGAATGTAACCCACAAACAACCGTTGCAGGCTAGCTAAAATGTCTAAAAACATATATTCTCTCTGCCTCAGTTCTCATGGAAAAGATTTAGAAAATACTGTGGCAACAACACAAAATAGCAAAGATAAAAATGTGTTAAATTACACGCTCTCTTTGAAAAATATAAGATTGTTTCTATCTTCTCCTTGTTGGGAATTAGTCAAGAAAAGTTAGGTATTATTACGATGTTTTGGTCGTAATGTAAAGAGGGGTAAGGCTTGACTTTAGTAAACTTTATCAGAAAAATAAATCCTGATTAGTAAATTAAATACAATTTCCAAATTTTAATTGTTTGATGATTGTAGTAAGTATGAATATGTAAGATTTTTAATATTACATAAATAACAAAATTTGTTATGAGCAATACAGAATATTTATAAAATATAGCGCTTACCGATCTGGTGAGGTACGTTTTCAAAGCTACTAACCTTACTAACCAAGATTTGGGTGTACCTCAGTTGCTTAGTAAACGCTATAAGGAGTGTCGATATACTTTATTAAGTAAAAACAAAATTACTGTAGGGAAGCCAATGCGTTGCCCGGATTTTTTACCACTGAAAAATCCGGGTGTCTATTTCTTCAAAAATCAACTCTTGTCAGCGTTATTTCAATGCAAACAAAAAGAAAGACATGATTGGCATTCATATAGCGCTGCGATTGGTTATACCATTTCAATCGATGTATGATTACTGTAAAACAAGTAATTATACATTTACGTTATAAATTTCAGGTGTCCTTTTTATCGAACAGAATTCAGGAGTCAGGAGTCAGAATTCAGAATGAATTCTGTGCGAGTGGCGGATAGCGCAGCGTAAAGCCTTCTCTACGAGAGGCTGCGCCAACGGCATGGCTTCGCTTAAAGCGAGTCCACGAGCGTCTGAATAGCCGCGTTTAAGACCCCCACTAAATCTACGATTTGGTGGTCTTTAATCAGTCGCGGGTCTGAATCCCCGACTGATTTATTCTGACTCCTGAATTCTGACTTCTGAATTCTTCTTCAACCAGATGCGATTATTTCCCTAGATTGCGCTTCATTTGTTCTAATTCATCTTGGGTTTCCCAGCTACGGAACTTTTCTTCTAAGTCATCAAACCCACTAGAATAAGTGCTAGTTTTATTTGACCAGCCACTGGTTTCAAAACGCTGTTGAGTTTGTGCTTTATCACGGGCTGTTTGTGCTTCGGCTGCTTTAGCTTGAACCTCTTGTCGCCGTTGCTGGATTTTTCGTAATAGTTCTTGAGATTGGTTAATGCGTTCTTTCAGCCCTTGCATGTGTCCCCAGCGCTGATTTCCTTCGCGCAACAGGGCTGCTTCTCGCTCACCCGCCGCAGTCGCTAAATCTTCTCTGCCGGCGTTTTTGGCTTTTTGAACACGGATATGCCAACGCTGAATTTCTTGAGCGGTGGAGAGAATTTCTTCTTGCGATCGCTTCTCTTGCAATTGTAAATCTGCGATCAGCTTTAATGTGTCTTCTTCTTGCTCACGCAGCTGTTCTAGCAGCGCCTCTAACTCCAAATGTGGATTGTTACGCAAGAATTCTTCTAAACGGTTTTCTAAAAACCGACTCAAATCATCAAATAAGCCCACTGCTAGAACTCCAGAGATCGGGTGCGTGACTATTTTATTGTAGTAGTCAGATGAGCTTCTGGGTGTTAGTTAGATTTCAAAGTTGGGAAGAATGTATGTGGTGAAACTACGTAAACAACGCTGACTTACAAAATAAGGCTTTAATCAGTATGAGTTCTGATTTTCAACCGCCACCTAAGAACTTGTCCATACTAGCTTCTGTAGGAGGGGTAGTTACAGCTGTAATAGCGATCGCAATTTTAAATAGTTGGTCTAAGCAACTTTCCCAGGCTTCCATAGAAAAACCGGAAATCTCAACATCTGAAACTGCTTCACGCCAGTTGGTACAACCAAAGAAACTCCAAAACCCTGCCTCTGCTGCTGAAGCAGCTGAAATCATTGCCCGTCTTGATGCTAAATCTGTAGTTTTACTAGGTCAAGCTATTCCTAAAAACCAACTCACAGTAGCGATAATTCCATACATTGCTCCGGGAGTTGGGAAACTAACTCCACAGGAAATGACAACGGCACGTATTGCTTGGTCATATTTCCAGCGCAACTGGAATGATGAAACTGGTTTGGTAAATTCCGTTGATGGCTTTGCCTCCGTCAGTATGTGGGATCAGACAGCAGCGATCGCAGCCTTAGTTAGTGCTAAAGAACTCAATATCGTGCCTGCGGCTGAATTTGAAGCCAAAATGAGCAAAATGTTGAAAACACTGGCATCAATGCCTTTATATAAAGGGGAACTACCCAACAAGGTTTACAATGCCAAAACCCTCGTACCCGTCAATTATGGTCAACTAGAAAAACGCGAAGAAATTGGTTGGTCAGCTATTGATTTGGGAAGGATGGCAATCTGGTTGAAGATTGTCGAGGCAAAGTATCCAGAAATGCGATCGCTTTCTACAGACGTTTGGAAACATTGGCAAGTCAAGCGTATTACCAAAAATGGAAAAATGTACGGGACTGCGGTTATTAAAGGTAAAGAACAATACAATCAAGAAGGCCGCTTGGGCTATGAGAATTATGCTGCCTACGGATTAAAGCTTTGGGGCTTGAATGTTACACAAGCATTGGATTATCAGTCCAATGTTGCCTTTGTTGATCTTTACGGACAGGGAATTCCTTATGATCGCCGCGACTATAAAAACTCTGGAGCCAATAACTACGTTCTTAGCGAACCCTATATTTTAGATGGTATCGAAACTGGGTTTCAAGCTTTGCCTAAAGCATACGCCGATCGGATTTTAGCTGCTCAAGCAGGGCGTTATGAAGCGACAAAACAATTAACCGCCGTTACCGAAGACAACTTAGATCGTCCTCCATACTTTGTTTACAGCAGCTTGTTTGTCAACGGAGAACCTTGGGCAACCGTCACAGATACCCAACAAAAACACAACGATTTGCGGTTTCTCAGTGCCAAAGCTGCGATCGGCTGGCACGTACTTTATAATACTGATTACACGCAGCAGTTATTTAATTTCGTCCAAGCTAACCTTAACTCTAAAGATGGTTGGTACAACGGCTTTTATGAGTCTATGCGTCAGCCAAATAAAACTCTCACTGCCAACAATAATGGCGTGATTTTAGAGAGTTTGCTGTATAAACAAGTTGGACAACCACTTACCGTTTGGGCAGGAGTTAAAAGTCAGAAGTCAATCAAAAGGGCTATCAGAACACCACAAGTTACAGCTAAGATTATCAGACCATGAAAAAATTGGCGTTGCATGATAGAAGTTATCTACTGTGCAATGTCCATACCGTGTAACTACGGTAATTTGCAATATTAAGTAACGCCACTTTATGGCAAAAGTCTCTGAACAGACACTGAAATATCTGCGAATGCTAATGGTGTAACCGTTCCTTGCGTAAGAGTAAATTCTTCAACATACTTACCATTTTGAGGATTTCTGAACACAATCATCTGTTTAGCAGATAAATTTAAAACCCAATATTCTTGAATCGCAGCCTTAGCATAAATCGCAGCCTTGATCTCCAAGTCCTTGTTTAAGCTGGTTTTAGCAACTTCTACAATCCAGAAGATATCTTGAGGAGCAGGATGGCGATCGCTGTAAGATGACTCTGGAAGTCGAACAATTGCAATATCAGGTTCGGGTTCAGAGTCGGATAGTGTAATGGGCCCATTGAAACGAACATCAGCTTTACCTAATAGCAACTCTTCTAAATATTTTGCACCTCGTTTTGCTGTGGTGTAGTGAATTGGGGTTTCTGGACTCATCTCAACAATTTCGCCTGCTAGCAATTCCAGATGACGACCACGCAGAATGCCCGCCTCAACCATACGGTGATAGTCGTCTACAGACCATTTAGCCAGGGTTTTCATAGCAGAATTGCTCACATTCTTGTGATAGACCTAGTTCAATTTTATGGGTTCTGAGTTGATAAAGTTTATCAAAAATCTAAACTTAACGACTTTAACATCAACAAGCAATCTTAATATGCTTCTGGGGCTGTTTTGCAGGCAAGTCAACTTCTTCATACTACCTTACATCCCCTTGCCCATCAGATTGTTGTGACCTATGTAGCTCCATAAGTTCTCCCAGCTTGAAAAACCTTATGCCATCCTCAGAAATATTTGGCTTGATAGGTTCAACCTCATAACCTTCTTTACTTGGGATTCCAACATCTTCTAAAATCAACTCGTCATAGCCTGAATTACTTACTTCTGGATCATCTCTATAATTTTGGCTGTCAAGTATTATATTGTAGCCAACCTCATATTTATAGGATTTAATAACTAGACTATGTACAATACCGGGCTGATTACGCCATAAAACACGTGTACCGGGAGGATAGTATACTACATTATTTAGTGGTGGAACCTGCTCGATAAAATTCTTGTTTTCTAAAATTTCAATTAGCTCTTCTAGCTTTTCAGGTGGTAACTCAAACCACTCGCTGTTTTCTACTCGATATTCGGCGAAAGCTTCATGTAAAAGCTTTTCAAATCTTGGTGCATCTTCAAAAAAAGAAGAGCAAACAAATAAATGTTTAACTGGATCGCCTGTTTGTAGTTCTCGCATCCTTTTTGCGACATCCTTAGTAATACCTATTTTGTAAGATTCTGTCGACTTTAGAACATAAATAAATCTATTTGAATTAGTTACTTTTTCATCGGATTGAGTATAGAAGGGTAAATGGTTCCAAAACCAGGATTCTCCCTTCTCATCTGGGGGAAATTGGTCAAAGTACTTACCTACAACATTCGCGCATTTTCCCCAATGTGCAGAGACTATTGTACTAGGATATACACCTCTCGAAAAAATACCACCTGTCCCTTTAATCCAATAAGTTCCTTTATTGTCTTTAATCGGTTCTCCACAGAGGTAGCAAATAGGTTCCAATCACTTACTCCTTTGTTGCTAGCTTAAGTTTCAATTGCAATTTGGCGTATCTTCACGAACACAACACCAATCGGTAGTTATTTGCATCCTTACGAATATAACTGTAAAGACGCGCTATGCGCTCCTAACTCCTAATTCCTTTTTTGCGTATGATATACAAACTCCGTCAACAAAAGCTGTTGAGATGGATTGCATTGTTCCTAGTTGGGACATTTCTGCAATTGTTGTTTTACATCCCGACACCAGTCTTATCCCAAAATTCCAATAGCTGTAGCAATATTACAGCCCCTCTGATACCTGAAGAACAAACTTACGCTCGTGGTGCTTGGCAGTATTTTGTCAAAAACTATCAGCCGGCAACAGGATTTACCAATTCTACAGGGGGTTATCCTTCTGGTACACTCTGGGATATGGGTAACTACCTGATGGCGTTGAATGCTGCACGGTGGTTGAATCTCACTGATCAAGCAGATTTTGATGCTCGTCTCAACAAATTTTTAACGACTCTCAGCAGCTTAAAGTTATTTGAAGATGCTTTGCCCAATAAAGTCTATAACGCAGCCAATGCACAAATGGTTGATTATGGAAATAATCCACTGGAGCGAGGTATTGGTTGGTCTGCTTTGGATGTCGGGCGAATCCTGGCGGCGTTTGATGTCATCCGTACCTGTCATCCGCAATATAATGATTGGCTTAAAGGAATTGTCGCGAAGTGGCAAGTGGCGCGATCGCTCAAAGATGGACAACTTTTTGGCGCTACTGTTCTCCCAGACAACAAAACGTTGTTGGTGCAAGAAGGACGACTCGGCTACGAAGAATACGGCGCTAGAGGTTATGGACTTTGGGGTTTCCCCGCACCCAAGGCTATTTCTTTAGAACCGTTTAAGTTAGTCGAAATTAATGGTGTGCAAATTCCTGTTGATACCCGTGACTTTAAAAGCACTAATGCTAATAATTACGTTGTTAGTGAGTCTTATATCCTTGAAGGGATTGAGTTTGGCTTGCAAGGTGAATTAGCTGATTTTGCTGCCAGGGTTTTAGATGTACAAAAACGGCGTTACGATACCACAGGGCAGTTGACTGCGGTTACAGAAGATAATATAGATCAAGCGCCTTATTTTCTCTACAACACCGTCTACGCCAACGGTGCAAACTGGGCAACAATCACGGATGCTAATCAACCTTATCCACAGTTTCGTAGCATCAGCACCAAAGCTGCTTTTGGTTGGCGCTATCTTTTTCCAGAGAATGCTTATGCTCAAAAAGTTTTTGATGCTGTCAAGGATCTCCGCAGCCCTGATGATAGTGGTTACTATGCTGGTATCTATGAAGAATCCAAACAGCCTAATAAAGCTTTGACAGGTAATACTAATGGGCTGATTTTAGAGATTTTATACTACAAAGCTAAGGGAAATCACCCTTTAATTGCTTCTGGTTCTGCGAGTGTGTCTACTGGCAAACCCAGTGAAAACAATCAACAGAATTCTACTGTTACGCCTTCGGCTAAAACATCCTCAAATCAACCTAATTCTACTGTTACACCTCCGATCGCAACGCCTGCGAATACTCCTAAACCAACAGAAGTAACCGTTGCACCTATTCCACCAGTGGATAGTCCCCAATCATCATCTAACCTCAAACTAGATCGATCGCTGTCGGTGATTGAACGGCGTTATGCAGAAGCGGCTTGGCGATACTTTCAAGCGAATTATCACTCCAAAAATGGGCTGATTGACGATCGCAGTGATTTCAAAGGTGCAACCCTCTGGGGACTAGGAGATTACCTCGCAGCGCTCCATGCAGCGCGATCGCTCGATATAATTACTCCCAAGGAATTTGACCAGCGCACCCGACATCTTTTAGGAGCCCTGACAAAGTTACCATTGTTTGCTGGAGAGTTACCCGGTCGGGGTTATGATACGCGATCGCTCCAACCAGTAGATTACGGTGGAAATCCAGCCCCAGAAGGAAACGGCTGGTCAGCTTTGGATTTAGGTAGAATGCTGGCAGCACTTTACAACTTAAAAACTTGTCATCCAGAATACACGGCTGCGGTAGATAAAATTGTGCTGGATTGGTCATACTTGCGTGTGGTGCGCGAGGGTATTCTCTCCAGTGCTACCGTTATCAAAGAGCAAGAGGGGCGATCGCTGATCCGCGTCAACCCAGAAACCCGCTTGGGATATGAAGAATATGCAGCTAGAGCTTTTCAATTATGGGGATTTAATGTTAATGGTTCTGCTGTTGGGGGAGAATATCAAACTGCCTCAGTAGAGGGAGTGAAAGTGCCAATTCAACGCCAACGCATAGATACCAACTCAAAAGTTAACCAATATACAGTTAGTAATCCTTTCTTACTCTATGCACTGGAGTTTGGACTAGATCCAAAAATGCGATCGCTCTTTGAACCAATTTTTCAAGCACAAGCTGAACGTTATCGTCGCACCGGCAACCTCACAGCCTCAGCTACCACCTTGATTGATCGTAAGCCTTACACTGTCCACAGCACAATTACTGGAAAAGGTGAGTCTTGGGTAGCTTTAGGAGATGACGGTCAACCTGTACCAAAGGGGCGATTGGTGAGTACAGCAGTCGCTTTTGCCTATCATGCCCTGCTTCCAGAGAACAAGTACAGTCAAGAGTTACTCCAAGGAACGACTGACTTATATAATCCATTAGCTGGATTTTATGAGGGTTTCTATGAAGCCACAGGTAAAACGGCAGTTGGTTTCACCAGCAGCACCAACAGTATGATTTTGCAATCCTTGCTGTACAAGGTAATGAATCAACAACCTCTAATTCGTCCGACAAATGACATGAAATCTCCCTGGTGGCAAGAAGTTAGTAAGGGAAATTCTGGGCGAGGTCTACCCAACACTGCCACACAACAAACCAAGTTAATTTCTGATAGTTCTAGCAGTTACTGGGTTTCAGCTAGCGATCGACATTAAGATAAGCAGACGCAGAAATGCAAAGATGCGTGCCTGCGTCCTCTAGCAGTAATGTTGGGTTGGTAATAGGTTGTTAGTAATGAATTCAACTAGGGAATACTTATTCTGAAGGAATGCAGATAAAGTGGGAAGCTCCGTCTAGTCTATACGGCAGGGCTTCCCATTTCATCGGGAATAGCCTCCAGGACTCCCTAGTTCTATTGGTCTAACTTTTCCTCCCTTGTCAGAATCCCAAGACCCAAATCTTTTTCTTGCAACATATACCTATCAGCTTGGTTCTCACTTATGGCATTAGACTTCTTGCAGAAGTGGGGTAAAGGGTAAGGGGTAAAAGGGAAAGGGATAGAATTTCCCCAAACCCAGTAACCTTTACCATGCACCCCAACATCTTGGCATTTGTTACTTTTGCAAGATGTCTATTGATGGTTACTGAGCGTAGTCGAATCTAAAATCCAAAATCGTTCGACTGAACGCTCACGACAAGTCCAAAATCTAAAATAGTACTAAGATGAGTTCAGTTTCTATTAGTGATAATTCCTCAAAGTTTTCTGGTAATAGTCGCTCATTACTCAAAAAAAGAACGCTGTTATTTCGCTATCTTGCAGAAATAAATTTAATTTTTGGTATCTGGTATTTGCAATGGCGCGTCACCCATTCCATCAATTTTGATGCACTGTGGATCTCTATTCCTTTGTTGATAGCAGAAATTTATAGCTATTTCGGCGGTGTGATGTTTGTGATTGGGTTATGGCGACCTTTAGTGCGACAGGTTAAGTCTCTCGACCAGATGACCCCACCTTTACCCAGATCGAACTGGCCAACAGTAGATGTCTTTGTAACCTGCTACAACGAACCGCCGAAAATTGTAGAGGAAACTGCCAAAGCTGCTCTGGCAATGGATTATCCGCCAACAAAGTTACGAGTTTATGTTCTAGATGATGGTAACTCGGCTGATATGCGGGCTATGACAGAAAGATTGTGTATTGAAGATTTGCAGTCACCACAACTACAACAAGAAGCAAATCGGATTGATGCAGAACACTCTTCTTTATTGCAGCGCCTAAAGGAACTAGAAAATCTCACACCTAATACTCAGGCCGCAGAACAATGGTTGCAAACATCATCAGAACCCGTGGTTAATCAGTTGGCTACGGAATTTGTGCAAAGCCTGCGACAATTTATTCTTTGGTTATCTCCGGCTCATGAAAGTATTAGTAATTCTTCTGGAGAGACGCTACGCGATCGCCTCACTACCGAACGGAAAGCCCTAGAGGAAACTATTCGTAAGAAAGAACTTGAACTTTTGGAACTCTCTCGGTTTCGGTATATCGCTCGTCCCAAGACACCTGGTGTAGCACATCATGCTAAAGCAGGCAACATTAATTACGCAATTTTTTCTGGACAAACGGCAGGAAATTTTATTGTTACTCTAGATGCCGACCACATTCCCAAGCAAAATTTTCTGAGGCGAGTTATACCTTATTTCTATACATATAATCTTTCAACAGGAAGATACGACCAGAATCAAATTGCTTTTGTACAGACTCGCCAGGATTTTTACAATATTCCTCCAGGCGATCCTTTTGGACATCGATCAAATTTATTTTATGGGCCACTTCAACAAGGTAAAGATGGCATGAATGCTGCCTTCTATACAGGCACAAATGCGATATTGAGGCGTGAAGCACTTGTTAGTGTAGGACTGCAAAATTTTGCTGATGAATTTGCCAAAGATGAAAAACGTTTAGATGAATTTGATTTAGTTGGTGGGGTATCGAGTAATAGTATTACAGAAGATATGAATACAGCTATGCGTCTGCATAGTGCTGGCTGGAAATCTATTTATCACAATGAACTTTTGGCAGAGGGTTTAGCACCAGATGAGCTGAGTTCTACTCTTAAGCAGCGACTACGCTGGGCACAAGGAACGATCCAAGTGCTAGTTAGGGAAAATCCACTCACAAAATCAGGGCTAACATTTTGGCAAAGATTGCAATATTTTAAGACGATGTATAGTTATTTCTCTGGTTTTGCAACTCTGGTGTTTATTTCTTGTCCTATTATTTATTTTTTTACGGACATTGTTCCAGTTAAAACCTACGGATCTGACTTTGCTATACACTTTTTCCCAGCTTTTATTATCAACCGTCTCACCTTCTTAGCAGCTACCTGGGGCATTCCAGCTACAGAAATTTGGCGTTCTGAACAATATGCGATCGCTTTATTCCCCCTGCTAATCCAAGCTGTATGGAGTGTATTCACAGGACAAAAACTCAATTTTCAAGTCACACCTAAGCAGAGGCAGTCTGGTATTTATCTCAGGCTGGTTTGGCCACAGTTAGTTATCTTTATCCTCACTATTCTGGGAATATTATGGAGTCTTTATCGCTTTGCAATTGGTCATCTAAATAATCCTTTGGTTCACCTACTCAATGGTGCATGGGCTATCTATAATTTGTTACTTTTGTCTGCTATCATCCGCGCATCCGTTTGGCAACCTCCAAAAGAAACGTAAGAGAGACATAGGGAGAAGGAAAATAACTCTTAACTCCTTTATAAATTCAATGTAAAAAGAAAACACTAATGAACATTAATTCAGACTCAAAAAACTTTGGTCAACGAACTGTCTTAACAATTTATGCTCATGCTGATGATGAAGTTCTACCTGCTGCTGGTACTCTCAGTCTGATGTCCAAAGCAGGATGGAATATTCGTTGCTTAATTTTGACTGATGGCAGTCTTTCCAGTTCGCCTATTAAGGGTACACGTCATCAAGAAGCGGATGCAGCAGGTAAAATCATCGGTGCAACTTACGAGTTTTATGCACTTGAGGAGTATAATTTTTCAACTCAAGCAGTGATTAAAGTTACTGAAGAAGCTATTGGGCGTTGGCAACCGGATCTAATTATTACTCATGCACCACAACCTGAAAAATATGGACATAGAGATCATGAAGTATGTGCAATAGCAGTTTCTAATGTTGCTACGCGCAAAAACATAACTTTGTGGTATTCAGCCCCGCCTGTTTTTTTGCGTGGTTTTGAACCCAACTTTTTTGTGGATATTACTTCTGTAATTGAGGAAAAAGTTGCAGCTATTAATTGTTATGAATCAGAGGTAAACAAAGCATTTATGCAACTTGATGCCATACTGGTTCTATCTCGTTTTTGGGCACGAGAGTTAGGTCAAAAAGATGGTTACTTTGAAGCTTTTGAAATTTCCCGACAATGTGTAGATGCTAGCTTTTTTTATGCAATAGCTAATAATCACCAAGTAATTAAACACAGCTAATCGTCATTTGATTAAATAAACGTTGCGGTTTTTATCTCAACTACTCATTTTCGATCAAAACTGTAACAGCTGCGATCGCAATCAACATTTCATCATTTTTATCGTTGAGTTCGGGAATCGCCCGCCCTTGGACTATCATCCCCCCAGATTCTACGGTAAGAGTTTTCCGACCAAATGGTAGGACAGCTAGTACCTCTTCTTCTCTAACTTGTTCTGGATATGGCACTGCTACCTGAACTTCTATAATCATTTCATTGGGATGGCTTAAACCTGCCACTTCCCAAACACCAGGTAAGGCATTGTGAGCGATCGCATTCCTTACTGCCCTAGATGCTGCTACTGTTGGTTCTTGTCCATGCTGATCTATTCCCATTCCCATCTCAATAATCAACCGTTTACGCACCATTACTACCTACGGTAAATTCTCCACTTTTCACCACCAAAGGCAGCTATAGTAAGGACAGAAGGCTCAGTTGGAATACTGCATTTCTTCCTTACAAGACCCTTCACGCAGAGTCCTACGATGAGAGCCAAACTTCTGCCTTCTGCCCCCTGCCTTCTTTAGACCAGACGTTGTAAGCGACTAAGACGCTCTGAGTAACTTTTCATCACCTGTATGGCAAACATAGGTGTTTCCTGAACGGCAAAGAGAAACCCTTCTTCATCAAGAAAACCTAGTTTAGTATCCACCTTGGCAATAGCTGTGTAATTTCTATTTTTTATTCCTACAAGTATTCCAGCACCAAAAACTTCGCCCTTCTCAATGGTTTCTACAACCTTGTCGTTGACTACTATATCTACCTCTCCTTCCACAATGCCGTACATACTATCACCAGGCTGTCCTTCTTCAAAGATTACTTTACCTGCTGAAAATGCTTTAGGATCGGGTTGTTTTTGAAAGATACTGACTGTTATTACAGGACTTAGCATTAGAGCGACCCCAAAATTTTTGGTTTTTAGACGAAATTTGTTGATAGCTTTAGACGAACCCAGAAAAGTATACTACTTTATGTCGATTAACTCTCAATCTCCGCAAAATTCCTGATTAGTCTCCTAATCGCCTAAAAACCTTTCCCTGGTTTTACTAGGCAGGCAAAACCGTCCCTCTCTGAGTCGGAGCTACGGTGTAAGTAGAGCGGCGTTAATAATTCAAGGTTTGTAGTGAGGACTTTAGTCCTCTTATGAGGGCTGTTCGCGGAGCGTTCCCATAGGGTAGCCCTCACTACGAACTGATATCAATATACTTAATCTAGTTTGATTTATTCCCACCGACTTACTTATACACAAGTTATCGAATCACCTCACCCTAACCCTCCCCTTATCAAGGCTACGGTGTACACACCAGTCTTCTAGAGTTGCGCCACAGGCTTTTGATTCCCCCAACCCCCCTTAAAAAAGCAGGCAAAAAGCTCTTAAAGTCCCCCAATTTATCGGGGGATTACAGATCAAGTTTTGTAACTGTTATGTGGTCATGTCTTTGATTTGCATCGTTTCTCCGAAAAATTTACTTTATTTACGTTTGGTAATTAGCCAACCTAAAGCGATAAATACCACGGTAGCAATGATGCTTAAAGTTAACGATGCGTAAAGGGGATGTTTTTGTACTAACGGTAGATTAATTTTATCAATGTGTGTTGTGAATACGCCAGAGGCAATCGCACCACCGCCAAAGCCGATACCTAATATCTGGATTGTGTTTTCTAACGAGCGATCGCGCTCAGTTTGTTCTGTTTCTACTATACCTCGAATAGTATCAACCAATTGCCCAAACAATTCTTGACCTGGAGTCAGATAGTTAATATCTGTTTGTATTTGTTCTTGCCATTTTTTACAGTCTTTCTTAATAAAATCTTGCCAGGATTGGGGGCTATTTCCGCCATCAATAGTTTGAATCTTTTCTAAACAAGTTGTGTAATTAGTAATATTCGTAGTAATTGTTGTGTGGTGCGTTTGTAAATCTTGCAAGCATCTGGTGTAATCAAAGCTTTTTTTGGGGATTTCTCCCATTAAGCTTTTTAAGCCAGATAATTGTGTTTGATTTTCAGATATCAGGCTGTTAAATTTTTGAATTTTATTTTCTAAATTACTATAAATTGTTCTCGCTTCTCGGTAGCGTTGACGCGCTAGTTGATAAATGTAAAGTATTTTATGGTAGCTACATAGTAAATTTAGCAACCAGTCATAAGCTTCTGCTGCAAGTCTTGCTGTTGCAACTTGACTATTATTCATGACTATTAAAATATGGCATTGTTTGGCAGGATTATCTGGTTCACCTGGGTCAAGTGCTTGGTATTCAAATAAAAGACTACCAAACAGTTCTCCTTGTTGCGATTGTACAGGATTTAAATTTGTGCCAGCTACTAAGGCTATGGCTAATTTTTCAGCTAGTGTATCACAATCTTCACTTGGATCTACTTCTCCATAAATCGATAATGTTTGTCCTAAAGATGCTTGAATATTAGATGGTAGTAGGGAACTTGGTTTAAAATGTTGCAGTTGTGGTATGTCTATGGAAATATTTGGTGATTCTGAAACCAGAGTTAAATCAACTGCGTAGCTATCGTTAAGCAAGAAAGGCTGAAGATTAGCATTAATTTTAAAGCCTTCTGGTGTGGGGAGACTACCCAAATCTAAATCTTGAGCATCAATTAACCGTTCTGGTATTCTTCCAGGGCAAACGCATCTTATTTACTAATAAAAACTAAGGGAGATTCCAAAATGACATAGATAATTGCAAAAATCGGTGAAATGATAAATAAAATAAATCAAATATTTTTCAAAATTTGAATTAGCTTATCTTCAACTGAATGACTAATCGTCAATACTAAAATAATTCAATTATGAGCTACATAAGAATATATTTACTTAGAGAATAAATAAAACTTTTATGTAAAACATTCAACTCAAGTTTTGATGTACTATTTTAAGCTAACGCTAAAATACTTAGTAAGTATTTGTTATCCATCGCCGCGAGAAACTGTTTATTTTTGATTCCACGTTTGACACGCTTCTCTTGACTTAAAAGATTGACTGCAAGATGTCTGAGAATTGCAAAATTATGTGGGGCATTATCTTTTCTAATTCGACAGTCATCTTCTCTTAAGGCAACATCCAATAGCCAATGCAATGAATTTTCAATTCCCCAATGACTGCGAATAGAATTACCAAACTGTTTAGCATCTGACTCAAGGCTACTGATAAAATACCGAGTTTCAACCGTTGTTTCACCATTGAATGAACGGACAGATTCTACCATGCCAACACTATTAAAATTTGACCAAATTGAATCTGGGTTAAGCCGAGATTCAATTTGAGAGAACATTACGTAATTGCGGATTTCATGACGACCATGCCCTGTTTCTTCTGTTTTATACGTGCTATGTGCAATCCCCTCAAATCCTGTAGCTATGCCTGAAGAGAATAGTTTTTCTACTTCATCATAAAGATTTCCTTGATTCTTCTTTAACCCAATTACATAATCTGCATTTTGCTGTGTGATTAGCTTCACAATCTCCTTCTGGCAGCCAATTGCATCAATGGTCACAATACATCCTGACAGTTCTAATACCTTTAATAATTCTGGAATTGCTGTAATTTCATTTGATTTTTGATCTACTTTTACTTGTCCCAGCACTAATTTATTTGTAGTTGCCCAGGCACTTACCATTATAATTGCGCTTTGGTCACTACTTGTATCATAAGAACCACGTAAAGTTTTCCCATCAAGCGCGACAACTTCACCATCAGTTATCTTCTGTATTGATTTCATCCAGCTCAGAAAACATTCCTGGAACTGTTGAGGATTTATTTGTGCAAATACTCTTGCAAATGTATCGTGGGACGGAATCCCATTTGGTAATTCTAAAAATGTTTTTAACCATTCATACTTTGCACAACCATAAGTCTCTACGGCTACCCAACCATCCGCACCACAAATCACAGCACATACGGCAATGGTCATGATATCGATTAATTTATGTCGTTTGGTGCGATCTACTCGTGGATCTTGTATCACCGCAAAATGGTCAGCAATCGTAATTTTGGGTTTCAGCTTCATAGAGAGGAGAATAAGAACGTAATTCTTCTTTCTGATAAATGTGAGAATACCACGTTCAATGAAGGCCAGCCGTCCTCACTTTCACAGCATCTGTAAAAGTCACTTTGATCGGAAGGGCGATGGTGTAACCGTCCTTCCCGGCGGCGATCGCATAAATTGAGCTTTTCTTTGTGCTGATCTTCTCATAATTCCTAGTCATTAATCTAAAACTATTGAGAATCAGACTGTGAGAAAACCTACGCTAGAAGAGTGGAGAACTGACCGTGAAAGCTCAGGCAGCCGTCGGCTGCCTCTAACTCCCCCCTCGTAATGATTATCATTTTTATAACGAGTGAGATTTAATTTCCTCAAAGCCTTATGTAGTTTGAGTCTTGGTGTATTTCGCCCTGATTCAGGCTCGTCAATATTTAGATGCGTTTGCCCTGACCATGCATCGATAAAGTTGATTCCATTCTTCTGCTTGTTTGCGCTTGGCTTCTTCGCCAGAAACAATTTCACCGCGCAAAGCTTCTACTGTTTCTATTGCCGCAACAAAGGTATTGTAAGCTGAGTCAAACTGTTTTTCGTCTTGGTATAACCTGCCGAGATTTAACAAAGTTTCTGCATGGTTTTGGGGAAAGGCACTCTTGGTTGTAACTTCCAGAGCAGCAGAATAAGCAGCGATCGCCAATTCAATATTCTCGGCTCGTTCTCCTAAAATTCTGTCTTTGTAAGCATTCCCCAGATTATTTTGCGTCGTTGCCCAATTTTTAGGAAAGGCGCTGGAGGTTCTAACTTCCAGTGCAGCAGAGTAAGCAGCGATTGCTAATTCAATATTTTCGGCTCTGTCTCCTAATATTCTCTCAAGGTAAGCATTCCCCAGATTATTTTGCGCCCTTGCCCAATCAAGAGGAAAGGCATTGCGGGTATAAACTTCTAGTGCAGCAGAGTAAGCAGCGATTGCTAATTCAATATTCTGGGCTTTGTCTCCTAATATTCTCTCACGGTAAGCAGCCCCCAGATTATTTTGCGAACCTGCCCAATCAAGAGGAAAGGCATTGCGGGTATAAACTTCTAGTGCAGCAGAGTAAGCAGCGATTGCTAATTCAATATTCTTGGCTCTGTCTCCTAATATTCTCTTAACGTAAGCAATCCCCAGATTATTTTGCGAACCTGCCCAATTTTCAGGAAAGGCATTGCGGGTATAAACTTCTAGTGCAGCAGAGTAAGCAGTGATCGCTAATTCAATATTCTCGGCTCTGTCTCCGAATATTCTGTCCTTGTAAGCATTCCCCAGATTATTTTGCGCCATTGCCCAATTTTCAGGAAAGGCATTGCGGATATAAACTTCTAGTGCAGCATAATAAGCAGCGATCGCCAATTCAATATTCTCGGCTCTGTCTCCTAATATTCTCTCAACGTAAGCATTCCCCAGATTATTTTGCGCCATTGCCCAATTTTCAGGAAAGGCATTGCGGGTATAAACTTCTAGTGCAGCAGAGTAAGCAGCGATCGCTAATTCAATATTCTTGGCTCTGTCTCCTAATATTCTCTCAACGTAAGCAATCCCCAGATTATTTTGCGCCATTGCCCATTGTTCAGGAAAGGCGCTACGGGTATAGAGAGTGACAGCGATTTCGTAACAAGTGATAGCAATTTCCATCTTGTTGGCTTTGCTACCCAAAGGAAAATTGCTAATCTGATTACTCAATATAAGCATCACGTAAGCAACGTCTTCTGCTCTATCTGGTTCCGCTTCTCTCAACATATTTGCTGCCCAATGGCGCAATAATTGAGCAAAAATTTCATTGAGTTTATCGGTATTTGCTGCCAGCAATGGGTAAATTAGTTGAGCATCGCCGTTGCTCTCTATGCTCTCTAGTATTGCTAGCAGCACCTCTCCTAAAAATTGCCTGTAAATCTCTATATCTTCTTGAGTGATGGGGGTGGTTTCTGCGGTAGTGAGATATGTTGCTAAGTTTCTCAACCACTCGGCAGTATTTTCCTCTCCCTGCTGGGCAAAATGCTCTGCTGCTGCTACAACAACCTGCACAAAGTCAGCATCTAGCAATTCTGTATTCGCTGCTAATATCTCTGGTTCTTTCCCGCTAGGGCAATCTAGCAGGGTTTGAATTAGCTGATTATAAGCGTGTAAACGCTGTTCGTTCATGAGCAAGTGTGAGTTAGACGCATCTTGATGAAGCTTCAACAATATTATGCTCAATTTCGGAAAAATTAGGGGTAAAAGGTTTTAGATTCTTCTTAAAAAGGCTACGGTGTACACGCAAGTCGAATTACTACCAGTCCTCGAATTACCCCACCCTAACCCTCCCCTTGTAAAGGGGAGGGAACTAGATAGATTTCTTTTTCCCCCCTTTCTAAGGGGGGATTAAGGGGGGTAATTCGACTTGTGTGTACACCGTAGCTCTTTATAAGGGGGGTAATCCTGGGAATAATAAGCGCAGTCTAGGGATATGAAAACGCTGATGACAAAGCTGTATAACCAAAGCTCAGAAAAGCAAAAACGGCAAACTCTCAGAAACAATATGCCCCCATGTGAAAAAATAGTTTGGGCAAAACTTAGAAATCAACAAATTGAAAGCTATAAATTTCGCAGACAATACAGTATTGACAGATTTGTAGTGGATTTTTATTCTTCAGAATTGAGACTTGCCATAGAAATTGATGGTGATAGTCACTATCAAGATGGAGTTCCAGAATATGACCGCGATCGCCAAGCTTTTTTAGAATCAAAAGGTACGAGGTTTTTGAGATTTACAAATCAAGAGGTTTATCAAGATATTGATGGTGTGGTGGAGAAGATTAGGGAAGTTATTTGTTGCTTGAGGGAAGTTACCCCACCCTAACCCTCCCCTTATAAAGGGGAGGGAACTAGATAGATTTCTTTTCCCCCCTTTCTAAGGGGGGATTAAGGGGGGTAATTCGACTTGTGTGTACACCGTAGCTTATAAAGGGGAGGGAATTAGATGTTCTAGCTTTCCCTTTCTAAGGTTAATTTGGCGTTCGCATTTGTTGATTCGGAGTTCGCATTTGCTGATATGGGGTTCGCATTTGTTGATTCGGAGTTCGCATTTGTTGATTCGGAGTTCGCATTTGCTGATATGGGGTTCGCATTTGTTGATATGGCGATCGCATTTGCTGATATGGGGTTCGCATTTGTTGATTCGGAGTTCGCATTTGCTGATATGGCGATCGCATTTGTTGATTCGGAGTTCGCATTTGTTGATTCGGCATTCGCATTTGCTGATTGCACTTATTCTCAAACAACAAATCGATATGAAAATGAGTAAAAATACAGACAAACTCGTAATTATTTCATTAAAAGTTCAACTAAATAAATCCACAAAACTACCCATCTCAGGCAAAAGGATACTCCACTATGTTGAAAAAGGAATTCTTAAAAAAAAGGATATCTCATGTCTTTAAGAACTCGTGGTTCTGCTGCTGTTGACAAAGCCCAACTTCGTCTCGCCTTGCTTAAATCCATTGATGAGAATCTGGATTTAGGACATGGATTAACCATTGAAGCCTACAACCACCTGGTTAATACTACCCGTGCGACGGTAGAAGCTCACAACACGCTTGTGTCCAATCTTGAAGAATCGCGTAAGACAGTAACCCAGATGGATAAAGCCCTCTCTGAAATGTCTGAACGAATGCTAAGTGGAGTTGCAACTATCTATGGCAGAAACAGTATAGAGTATTCCAAAGCTGGCGGCTCTAATGGAAAAAGAAATAAAAAATCTAGTTCAAAAGTTGCTCCACTTGTAGCGGTTCTTGCTACTCAACCGGCTCAAGCTGCAATTGCGAATGCGTCAACTAACGGTAAAAGCACAACTCCTTTGCTGCAATAATCCGCTTGATTGCATAAATCTAGTGCCGTGTCAAGCTTAAAATTGTGCATTAAATGTAGGTTGGCTTTCGTTACATCAATCCAACCTGCGTTTAATCCATCTGAATTTTAAAGTGGCGATGTCTACGCCTACGCTCTTGTGGAAAAGTCCTATCTTTATATTTGCAACTTTATTAACGAAAATTCAAGGTAGGGAGAGGTCTATCAAACTCGCGTTCAAAAAGCGAATTTTGGTTTTCCTGGCATCTCCTATAATTAATAAAACCTGCACACCTAATTCTAGGCATGAGACTGTGACCGAATCAGGAAGTTACAAAGATACTGTAAACCTACCCAAGACTAGCTTTGATATGCGGGCAAACGCCATCAAGCGCGAGCCTGAAATCCAAAAATTTTGGGAAGAAAATAAAATTTACGATCGCCTTTTTGAAAATAACCCCGGCGAATTATTTATACTGCACGATGGGCCTCCCTACGCTAATGGCTCACTCCATATTGGTCATGCCTTAAATAAAATTCTCAAAGATATTATTAATCGCTACCAAATGTTACGAGGGCGTAAAGTTCGCTACGTTCCTGGTTGGGATTGTCACGGTTTGCCAATTGAGTTGAAAGTTTTGCAGAATATGAAGTCAGCAGAACGGCAAAATTTAACGCCTTTACAACTGCGGCAAAAAGCGAAAGAATTTGCCCTAGCTACGGTAGATAACCAGCGCCAAAATTTTAAACGCTACGGTATTTGGGGTGATTGGGACAACCCTTATCTAACTCTGAAGCCGGAATATGAAGCGGCTCAAATTGGCGTATTTGGTCAGATGTTCTTGAAAGGATACATCTATCGCGGTTTAAAGCCGGTTCACTGGAGTCCGAGTTCTAAAACCGCTTTGGCTGAAGCTGAGTTGGAATATCCTGAAGGTCACGTTTCCCGCAGTATCTATGCAGCTTTTGCAATCACAAGTTTGTCCGAAGCTGTAAAACCACTGTTGGCGGAATATCAGTCAGATTTGGGTGTGGCTGTTTGGACAACTACACCTTGGACAATTCCGGGGAATTTGGCGGTCGCGGTGAATGCAGATTTGAACTATGCAGTGGTGGAAGTTTCCCAGTCAGAGGCGCAGAGTAATTTCAAATACCTAATCGTTGCTGCTGATTTAGTAGAACGTTTATCTTCAACCTTGGGAGTTGAGTTAACTCTCAAAGCCACCTTTAAGGGGAATGACTTAGAACATACTACTTACCGTCATCCTCTGTTTGACCGCGAAAGCCCAATTGTTGTCGGCGGTGATTATATCACTACTGAATCTGGTACTGGGTTGGTACATACCGCACCCGGTCATGGTCAAGAAGATTACATTGTTGGTCAGCGCTATGGCTTACCCATTCTTGCACCAGTGGATGACAATGGCAATTTTACTGAAGAAGCGGGAGAATTTGCGGGGTTAAATGTTCTGGGTGATGGGAATCAGGCGGTGATTGATGCACTGGCTGCGGCTGGTTCTTTGTTGAAAGAAGAAGCATATCCCCACAAATATCCTTATGATTGGCGGACAAAGAAACCGACGATTTTCCGCGCTACTGAACAATGGTTTGCTTCCGTAGAAGGATTTAGAGAAGAAGCACTAAAAGCGATCGCAACGGTAAAATGGATTCCAGCCCAAGGTGAAAATCGCATCACGCCAATGGTGGCGGAACGTTCCGATTGGTGTATCTCTCGTCAACGCGCTTGGGGTGTACCCATTCCCGTTTTCTACGATGAAGCCACCGGAGAAGTACTGCTGAATGAGGAAATTATCAACCACGCTCAAGCAATTATCGCTGAAAAAGGTTCCGATGCTTGGTGGGAATTATCAGTTGAGGAGTTATTACCCGAATCCTATCGTAATAATGGCAAGTCTTACCGCAGAGGTACAGACACAATGGACGTATGGTTTGATTCTGGCTCATCTTGGGCAGCTGTCGTCCAACAGCGTCCAGAGTTACGCTACCCGGCTGATATATATTTGGAAGGTTCCGACCAACATCGCGGTTGGTTCCAGTCAAGCTTGCTGACCAGTGTAGCAGTGAATGACATTGCACCTTACAAAACTGTGCTAACTCACGGCTTCGCTTTGGACGAACAGGGCCGGAAGATGAGCAAGTCAGAAGGAAATGTAGTTGACCCAAATACAATCATTGAAGGTGGGAAAAATCAAAAAGTAGAACCGGCTTACGGTGCAGATGTCTTGCGATTGTGGGTATCATCGGTTGACTACTCCGGCGATGTCCGAATTGGCAAAAACATCATCAAGCAGATGAATGATGTCAGAGGCAAAATTCGCAATACAGCGCGGTTTTTGCTGGGTAGCTTGGATGATTTTGACCCAGAAAAAGATACAGTTCCCTTTGAGGAATTGCCAGAACTTGACCGTTATATGCTGCACCGCATCACCGAGGTATTTGAGGAAGTAACGGAAGCCTTTGATAGTTTCCAGTTCTTCCGCTTTTTCCAAACTGTGCAGAATTTCTGCGTGGTGGATTTATCCAACTTTTATTTGGATGTTGCCAAAGATAGGCTGTACATCAGTGCAAAGGATGCTTTCCGCCGTCGCAGTTGTCAAACGGTGCTGAAAATAGCTTTAGATAATTTAGCACGAGCGATCGCACCAGTGTTATGCCACACCGCCGAAGATATCTGGCAATATCTCCCCTATAAAACACCTTACAAATCAGTGTTTGAAGCCGGTTGGGTAAAGGTTGAAGAAAAATGGCGTAATCCTGAATTGGCAGAATTTTGGGAAGCACTACGACAACTCCGCACCGATGTTAATAAGGTGTTAGAACAAGCCAGGATAGAAAAACTCATTGGTTCTTCCCTGGAAGCGAAAGCTTTGATTCATATCCCTCATAAACAGTTAGGCGATGCTATCAAAGCCTTTAACCCGGTTAAGGGTAACGGTATTGATGAACTGCGGTATCTATTGCTGACTTCCCAAGTGGAATTATTAGATTCTGCTGAGGGTTTGCAAGGATTAAAATATACGGCGCAGACAGAAGACTGGGGAATTGGTGTAGTAAACGCAGAAGGGCAAAAGTGCGATCGCTGTTGGAACTACTCCACCCATGTGGGAGAATCAGCAGAACATCCGTTAATTTGCGAACGATGTGTTGCAGCCTTAGCCGGAGAGTTCTAGTAAATATACTTGAGTTCAACGAACCTCTCTCTACCTTGAAATAAAGTTCAAGCCTTTCCCTCTCCAACTCTGAGAGGGAAAATTTTGTGTACTAAACCAGAGAGAGGTCTTTTCTTTTAGGTAATTATATAGACACTATCTCATCCGTATAATTCACGCTAAATCAGGTTGTAGTCACCGCCTGAAAAAGATATTTTACGTAATACACATTATAGCTATTTTGTAAAGTAAGTAATTTCTAAGGGTAATATACTTGTAAGCAAAAACTCAGGTGTTTTTACTGAAGCCTGCTAAGTACTTTCACCATATCCTTTTCATGTATAGAGCCGAATTACAGTATTGTGAAGAAAACATAAAGGTATGGATTAATACGTAAATTTTCGATTAAAACATCCATTAACTTAATCAAAATTCAAGAGATACAAAGATATGTCAAGTAAAGTTGCTAAAGAGTTGGCAGATTTTTTGCTGCAAATAGAACAGCGATCGCAGTTTCATGCAGGCTATCCCTATAATTTAAGTTGTGATTACAGTGCGATCGGGAAATTTTTCAATCATCTGTTAAATAATGCTGGAGACCCATATATTGAGCCAGATTTTGGTCTCCATTCCCGTAAGTTTGAGCAAGAAGTATTATCTTTTTTTGCTCAACTCTATAAAATTCCAGAAAATCAGTTTTGGGGTTATGTTACAGCTGGTGGAACTGAAGGTAATTTATATGGAATGTTCTTAGCAAGAGAAATCTACCCTAATGGGATTCTTTACTCATCACAAGACTCTCATTACTCAATTCCCAAAGCCGCGAAATTATTCCGCATTCAACATAATGTTGTGAATTCGCAAATTAATGGAGAAATGAATTATGACCATTTTGAACAACAACTTAGCGAAAATCGTCGTTATCCAGCCATCATAAATTTAAATATTGGCACTACTGTCAAAGGTGCAATTGATAACTTAGACAAAGTTCTAGAAATTTTAGAGCGCAATCAGATTAAAGATTACTACATTCATTGTGATGCTGCGCTTTCAGGGTTAATATTACCGTTTCTAGATGGCGCTCCGCAAGTGAATTTTCAAAAACCCATAGATAGTGTAGCTATTTCTGCTAAATTCATTGGTTCTCCCTTACCTTGTGGTGTAGTTTTAACTAAGAAAAAATGGGTAGAAAAAGTTGAAACAGAAATTGAATATATTGGTTCAAAAGATACAACTATTCTGGGATCTAGAAATGGTCATACTCCCCTAATTCTCTGGTATGCAGTACAAACAAGAGGTTATGATGGATTAGCTAAAGAGGCTAAGACCTGTATTCATAATGCTCAATATCTTTTCCAACAACTTCAAATCAGAGAATATCCATGTATGTTAAATAATTTTTCAAACACAGTAGTTTTTCAAAAACCTTCTCAAAGGTTAATTAAAAAGTGGCAGTTAGCAGTTTTTGAAAACTCGGCACACATGATAGTCATGCAGAATATTGGTCGGGAGAAAATTGATATTTTTATTAATGAACTATTGTTAGAAGAAGGGTTAGTTAATAACGCAGAAGATTTTCAGCTACAGCCAGTACTACAACACTAATGTAGATCCTCAAGTATAATTGCTTTATCAATTTTACAAAGTGTTTCTCCAAACATAATTCGATACCAAACAACTTATCTCTTTAAAAAGTTTTTGTAACACAAGTTAGCCGCAAGTAGCATTTCTACTTCTGCGCTTTCCATCGGTGGTAAGAAAAAATACCCTTGTCCGTAATCACATTGTAACGCCTTCAATTGTGCTAATTGTTCTACAGTTTCTATGCCTTCTGCTGTAACAGACATATTGAGATTATGAGCTAATGTCACAATCGCTCTGACAATTTCTAAATTTTCTCCTCGACTACCTATATTAGTGACGAAAGAGCGGTCAATCTTCAGGGTTTTGATAGGTAGGCGGTGTAGATAACTCAAGGATGAATAACCAGTTCCAAAATCATCCATGTGCATCTCGACATTTAGCTCTGTTAACTGAGAAAGCACGGTGGTAGCTAATTCAAAATTATCCATCAACAGGGTTTCAGTAATCTCTAACTTCAAACTGCATGGCTCTAGTCCAGTTTCCTGCAAAATATGTTTAACTTGTTTAAACACATCGGGTTGCGTTATTTGTTTCCCAGAAAAATTTACGCTAATTGTCAGAGATAGTGAGCTAGGAAATTGTTGATGCCATCTGTGCATTTGCTGACAAGCTTCAGAAAGCACCCATTGCCCAATACTAACAATCATTCCAGTTTCCTCAGCCAGAGGAATAAACTCTTGAGGGGAAATAAGACCTCGTTCTGGATGATACCAACGTATCAGGGCCTCAAATCCAATAATTTTGCCAGTTATAAGTGAAATAATTGGCTGGTAATCAAGGCGAAATTCTTCTTGTTTGAGCAGTGCATTTCGCAGAGCAGTTTCTAACTCTAATAGCAAAGATGCACCCTCGTACATCTTTTGGTCAAAGACCTCATAGCGTGCTTTACCAAGTGATTTGGCACGGTACATTGCAACATCGGCATCGCGGAGAATATGCGCTGATTGTTCATAATCTGGCTTACTTAAAGCGATGCCAATACTAGCATTAGTAAATACCAGATGCTCATTTAATTGAAATGGTAAAGCTAGCACCTTTTTAATTCGCTCGGCTACCTGTATGGCGATGTCAATATCCTCAATGTCCTCAATTAAGATGGTGAACTCGTCTCCACCAAAACGGGCAACTATGTCTCCGCCTCGCAGAACTGACTTTAGCCGATGGGAAATTGCAATCAAAAGTTGATTTCCCAGTAGATGTCCCAGACTGTCGTTAACAACTTTAAAGCGGTCTAGGTCTAAGAAGAGTACGGCAAATAAATAATTATTGTGTTGTTTGGTACGTTCTATTGCTTGCTGGACTCGCTCCATAAATAATCGTTGATTAGGTAATCCAGTTAGCCCGTCATGAAGACTATTGTGAAGTAATTGCTCTTGTGCCTGTTGGCGCTTGATAATGTCTTGTTCTAGTTGTTGATTTACTCTGATAAGTTCAACAGTACGTTCTAGAACTAGTTGCTCAAGCTGATAACGATATTGGATTAATTCTTCCTCTACTAACTTCCGCTTAGTGATGTCACGGATAATAACAACATACTCCCGTAGCTGAGAATTAAATGGCTGTGAAATAGTTGATTCAACAATTCTTAGACCTTGGTTTATTTTTAAAGTTTGCTCAGTTCTGATAGACCATTGCTTTGGTTTGCCGTGATAACATACCAAGAGTTGATTCAAGTTTTGCCCAAGCAACTCTTGAGAGTGTGTTTGAAATAATTCTTCAGCCGCAGCATTAGTCTGACAAATTTTACCGTTTTCATCTAAGACTAAAACAGTATCTGGAACGGTATCGAGAGTAGTGATAAATAGGCTTTTTGCTTGTTTGCGTGCTTCATCAATAGCAACGATTTGTGGTAGAGTTGTCCAGCAAGCGATCGCTACTCCAATTAAAGAAAGGGTTACTAACAGAATAGCTAGTAAAGAATTTTGAGGATTATCAGAAACTTTACCTAATAAATCGCGGATAACCCAACTGCTTGTAGCAGTAATACAAATTAATGATACTAGGACAATCACCTGTAGTATCAGAAAGTCTGAATTGTTTGTGCTAGACCGAGTATAGTAACGCTGTGTCCACCATTCCAACTCTAATGGCGCAAATCTTAAGCGACGTAGCCCGACATCTCCTATCATCAGAACAATGGGTAATAATAATCCCACTGAAAAATCTCTCCAATTCCAAGCTAAACCTCCTACTATTAGAACTACCGCTTCTAAACAGAAAAAACCAAGTGACCACCAAGGCCATAACACATGGGGTTTTCCTCGACACAGCCATAATCCCAGATGTAATCCCATAATGGACATTAAATAACAGGTGCCTGCTACTGTGACAAGTTGAGATACATTTCCCAAATTTAGACACAGCAAACTGATTAGAAAGGTTAGGAAGATAGCAGGTCCAAGGACACCTTGACGGGAAACTAATGCAAATATGGGAGAAATCTGTCTGTCCAAGGCAAGTTGATATAATATCCGAGGAGAATTGGAAACTGCCGTAGCAGAACTTAAAAGGCAAGATACAGTAATCAAAAGTGTTGCTAGAAAAGAGGCAGATTCACCCCAAAAAGGCTTAGACGCTGCTACCAAATTTAAGAACGCATCGTCACCTATTGTAGGATTTTGACCCGAACACATTAATACCCAAGAACCACCTAAAAAGACTGGAGGAATTAGCCAAGCAGCTACGGTTAAGAAGCTTAAAGTTTTATAGGGATGATGGCTATCAGCTACAAAAGAAGAAGTGGTTTCACAAGCATAAATTGAATAGCTAGCCAGAAAAAACCACTTAGCCCATTCTTCAAAACTCAGACTATGTGTGCTAGTTGGGATAAATTTAAAACTAGCATTTGAGAAGACTAACCATAAAACGCCTTCAATAGAAAACAAAAGCAGTAATAAAATTGCTGGAAATACAAAAAATAAATGCAAGAGCGCTAAAGCACGAGTGCCACTGAACGCTAAAATAAAAGGAATCGCTGTAAATAAAACTTTTAATAAAGTTTCTGGACAAGAAATACCTAATGTTCCAAAATTGACTTTAATTAAGTCTGTGAGAATAATCGCATACAGTGCCGGTGCTGCTGCCCAGCTAAAAAAGTATCCTAATGCTATGTAACGACCTAAACTAGGAAAATTTTTTAATAGCCTTGTGGTATAATTCGGTGTTCCTCCAGCGACATCTGGCCAATGTCTACCTAGACTTTGCACCTGCAAGTTCAGTAAGAAGGAAATGATCGTGCCAACAAACCAAACTAAAATCGCTTTAGGCCCTAACGCCGCATGAATAATAGGGGCAGTACCAATCCATCCCACATGACCCGTTAAGCCAAAGCCCCAGGTTTCGAGATAACTCAGAGTCCGTGGTAAACGTATTACCAAGTTCTGATTTTTCTCTGTCGGTATAGAATTTTGAGTAAGCATTGTTTCTTAGTAAGATTTACTGACCTTTTCACTCAATAGCCGAATCTCGCTGCATATAGCTTCCGTATAAGTGCTGAACTTATAGAAAAGATAACTTACTTATAGCAATACTATCTAATTTATGAAAATTCGTGCTGTCCAGATCCCCGGCAACTTTTATGAAGTCGGGGATCTAATCTTTAATGAATGATTTAGGACTGCTATATTACCCTCATTAGCTTACTGTTTAGGTCTTTATAGCTTTTGTAATAACTCCTGAGTTAACTGAAAAAACGCTTTTGAACCAGCTGATTGGGGAGCATTTAAAACAGCTGGCATAAAACTATCAACAGCCTTAGCAACATTGACATCAACTGGTATTTGTACTTTACAAATTTTCTCTACCCCGAAATCTTCGACAACGCGGTGCATCACTTGTTTATAGTATCTGCCAGTGAGAAGATTAGCAGTAGACATACTGAATACAATTCCCAGCATTTTTATATCTATTTTGGTTTCATGTCCATGACTATCTTTCAATTGGGCGATGCGTCTTTCTAGTAGTTGAATACCCACCACAGATAAGGGTTCTGGTTTTGCCGGAAGTATGTAGAAATCGCTGGCAGCTAAAGCGCTACGAGTCAATAAATTATATCCAGGGGCACAATCGAGAAGGATAAAATCATATTCTTGACGGACTGGTTTTAAAATGTTATTAATCAGGACTCTTTCAAAGCGATTCCAAATAGTTTCAAAGTCCTGTTCTCCTAACGCAGTTGCTTGTTGATGTAGCATTTCTGATACAACAAATTCATCATACAAGTCTATATCTCCTGGTAATAAATCCAGCCCGGTAAGATTACAAACCTGGGATTGAATGATATCTTGAATTGTGAGTTTTGCTTGTGGATCTGGATTTATAACTTCATCAATCAGATACCTAAATGTCTTGCTTTGTTTACGACGCTTGGCAAAATCTAAAGGCGACATCAAACTGAGTGTGGCACTAATTTGGCTATCTAAATCAAGCACAAGTACCCGCTTGCCATGATTTTTAGCTAAACAGGTAGCTAAGTTGACGGTGAGGGTGGTTTTACCAACGCCACCTTTCATGTTTGCAGTAGCAATTACATATCCCATTGGTTGAGTCCTCTGTTGACGCATTCTTCACATCTAGGTAGCGTACACCTCTCTCGATTTATTAAATCTTCCATTAAATTTAATATTTTCGGAAACTCAACGAACAAGCAGGGGGAAGGGGGAAATAACTACTTCTTCGTGCCGTGGGTAGATTTACCTGCTGCTGTACTATTTAAATTGCTATCACTTTGGTTGAAAGCTAGATAACATTAGATTCGGCGTGTTTACTGTTCGGGAGTGCCAAAATGTCTAAACAGCTGGGTCAAAAAATTGCACCTACACCTATATCAAATGATATCAATGTAGTGGATTTGATCGATCAATATTTCACTGCTTACAACTCAGCGCGGTTGCGGGAAATCTGCCAACTTCTGAGTCGTGATGTGCTAACCGAAGGTGTTACTGTCGGAGTTAGCCTTTCCGGTGCGATGACACCAGCAGGATTTGGGGTTTCAGCGCTTGCACCCTTAATTCGTAATGGCTTTATTGATTGGATGATTAGCACTGGTGCAAATCTTTACCATGATATGCACTACGGTTTGGGTTTTGAACTCTTTGCTGGTAATCCCTTTTTAGATGATGTGAAACTGCGTCAGGAAGGGACTATTCGCATTTATGACATTATCTTTGGTTACGATGTGCTACTAGAAACTGATGCGTTCATCCGCAAGATTTTACAAGGGGAAGCGTTTCAGAAGCGGATGGGAACTGCTGAGTTTCACCATTTACTAGGTAAGTATGTTCGGGAAGTAGAAAAGCAACTGGGTGTGCAGCATTCCTGCTTGCTGGCTACAGCTTATGAGTATGGCGTGCCTATATATACGTCTTCTCCAGGAGATAGCTCTATTGGGATGAACGTGGCGGCTTTGGCTTTGGAAGGTTCGCAGTTGGTGTTAGATCCATCAATTGACGTAAATGAAACGGCTGCGATCGCATATAATGCCCGTGAGTCAGGCGGTAAAAGTGCGGCTGTAATTCTCGGTGGCGGTAGTCCTAAGAACTTTTTACTACAAACTCAGCCGCAACTTCATGAGGTATTAGGCCTAGAAGAACGAGGACACGATTACTTTGTGCAGTTTACCGATGCACGTCCAGATACAGGCGGTTTGTCTGGAGCAACCCCATCAGAAGCCGTTAGCTGGGGTAAGATTGACCCGGAAGAGTTACCTAACACAATTGTTTGTTATACCGATAGTACGATCGCTCTACCACTGGTAACAGCATACGTCTTGAATAAGTGCCAGCCTCGTCCCCTGAAGCGTGTTTACGATAAGCGAGAAGCTATTTTGGATAAACTGCAAAAAGACTATCTAGCAGCCAAAAGCCAACCATCGGATCAGGTTCCCGCAGCAGTGGCTGAAAGTGCCCAAAAGCAAACAGCGACTTATCCCTGTGGGCGGCTGATTCCCAATATGTAGGGAGTAGGGGACAAGAAGACAAGGGAGGGGATAAGGGGACAAGGGGACAACTTGCAACAAGTCTTTCCCCTTGTCCCCAATTCTCCTTGTCCCCTTGTCCTCTTCCCCATGCCCCTCATCCCTTTTGTCCAACCAAAAAATAAGTTGTCATTTTCCCTTTCCCTTTAACTTCAATTTCGCCCCGCTTTTGAAATAAAAATTCATTACACAAGGACTTATAAGTATCTTCTGTAACCTGGATTTTACCAGCAATACCTTGAGATTCCATACAGCTAGCGATGTTTACCGTGTCTCCCCACAGATCGCAAGTAAATTTGTCGAGGTCAATTACTCCCGCTACTACGGAACCACTATGGATGCCAATACGAATATTGAAGTTTTGGTTATTCTCAGTATTAAATAGAGCGATCGCAGTTTGGATATGTAGTGCCATAAGAGCGATCGCTTGAGCATGATCTGGGCGGCGTGTAGGTAAGCCACCAACTACTATATAAGCATCGCCAATGTTCTTGATTCTCTCTAAACCATATTGTTCGGTGAGGCGATCAAAAGTTGAGAAAATCGAGTTAAGTAAGTTTACCACTTGAATTGCACTCATAGAAGCAGCAATTTCGGTAAAGCCGATAATATCTGCAAATAAAACTGTGACATCAGTAAATTCTTCAGCAATGTTAGCTGATTCTTCTTTCAGTTCCTTGGAGATTGCAGTTGGCAAAATATTCAGCAATAAACGTTCGGTTTCTTCTTGCTGATGACGTAGCGCTTCTTCTGCTGCTATTCGCTGGGTGACATTGCGAAATATGCCACGAACTGCAACTGGATGACCTTCAGAAAATTTACAGTTAATATTACCTTCTAAAAAAATTGTTTGACCATCTTTAGTAACGAATGCCGCTTTCACTTGATCGAACTTTTCTCCTGACAGTACGCGATAAAACCTTTGCCAACATTCTTGTTTAAACTCTGGATGTATAATATCGAAAATGGTCATATTCGCAATTTCAGCTTCGCTATATCCTAAAGTTTCTTGCCATGCAAGATTGACATACAAAAAACGACCATAGACATTGACAGATTGAATCAAGTCATTAGCATTTTCAAATAAATCCCGATAGCGTTCTTCGCTTTCTATCAGAGCATCTTCTGCTTGTTTGCGTTTGATAAACTGGGCAATTTGGCTACCAATAGAACCCATCATTTTCAATAGGTCTTTATCTTTTGGTTGTACCTCACGGCTAAAGAAAACCATCACTCCTAAGATTTCACTATCGTCTAAGATAGGGAAACCAAAGGCTGCGTGCAATCCAGCTTCAGCCGCAGGTTGCGATCGCCTTGTGTCTCCATCTTCTGTGATATCTTTAATCCACAAGGGCAAACGTCTAATCCAAATTCGACCAGGTAAGCCAATACCGGGAGTATAGGTAGTTTGCCAGGTGATTGCCTTAAACTCTCGCACAGAAATTACTCGACTTGACCAAATTTCCACACACCTTAATATTGCATTGATGCTGTGTCCCTGTACCGAAGTGCCAATATATTGACTTGGTGCCCAAAGTTCACCTAAATGCCATCCCAAGTTCTGACAAATTGACTGCAAAATTTGCGGAATTGCCTGCTTTACACTCTGGGATTCTGATAATATGCGAGTGATAGCATACTGGGTACTTGTACGCTGTTCTCGGTATTGTCGAGCCGTAATATCCCGACCAATGTAGACAATATCTTCTAATCCTTGTATTTTTTTCGGAATTACTGAACAAGAAAAAGCAATCAACCGCTTTTCTCTAGTTTTAGTTCGACAAACTACCTCTAAATTCTGAAAATTTTGCCGAAAATAATAATTTTTAAAAATTGATTCTATTAAAAAATGGTCGTCATCCATTATCAGAGATAGTGGACGATTAATTAATTCTTCTTCACTAAAACCAAATAATTCTTGAGCAGCATTATTTACTTTTTTAATATTGCCTTTGCTACTAGTTATTAACAAAGCATCTGGCATTGAATTAATAATTTTTTCCATATAAGTATTGTATGCTGTTAAAGCATCCTTTCGCAGTTTTTCTTCATAAGTTTGTTGTGCTAAATTTTGCTTTAAAATAAATTTATTTGTAACATCTTCAATGAAAACGATTAATTTATTTCTAAATTTATTTTCATTGTGATTGCCGAGAATATATATATTCATGTATATATATTTCTGATTTGAACGTCGTCCAATTGCTTCTAAATCAAATAGTTGCTGCTCTCCTCGCAAAATAGCTTGCAAAATCTTTTCAAGTCCGATAAACTCAGGAAAACTTAGCCGGATATCTTTTCCCTGGATCACCTCTTCAGGACTATCTGCAAACCGTTGCACTTGCTCTGATTTATTTATAATGCAAAAATGATCATCCAGTTCCAAATGTTCAAATTTATCTGGTAATGAAGGTTTGTTGAAAATCCGATCTAGTAGTTGGTCTTTCATTGTATTTTTATAAAAAAACTTGATATTTATCTTTAATAGGAAGAGCAAAAAAGGATATTTCAGGGTGTAAAAATAAAAAATTCCAATTAATTATTACTATATAACAGCATAACTCTGTCAATAACTCAGAAATCATAAGTTAGGAATAACAATTGGTAATATAACATCACTGATTAATAATTACCTTAGCTGTGGTTTCAAATGTTTGCTCAGAAGACAAGTCTGTCTAATCAAGATTTGTAGAAGTTGTTAATACTCAGTTTTTTTAATGATATTAATATTAATTTATCAAATATGAGATTTTCATGACTTAACTAAGTGTGGTTGAGCGAAAACGGCTACGAGTAAGCTTTTGATTTGATTAATCAGAATTAAGTAAGCATCAATAATATATGTTATATCTTTTGGAGGATTGACAATTGAATAAAGTTTTGTCTTCAGCAGTTTATACTCAAGAACGTAGTTTATAAGCGATCGCCAGTTTAACAAAACCACTCACAATATGGTTAAGTTCAAGTTTTAATACCCTTTTAAGCCTTGTCGTTACCCACATCTGGGGATATGACATTTTTCTAAAGAGGACTAGTATTTAGATGATTTCAGTCCACTTAAATGGACTTTGGCTATTAGCCTTGCACTTCAGTTTAGGGTGGAATGTCGAGCAAGTGCGATACTTTAAAAAGTATAAAAAATTATTCTGTAATATAATAAATTGTGCTTTTTATTAAATATCGTTTATGCCTTATCGCAGAAAATTTTTAAAAAGAGCAGGATACACAACCCTTTCTGCCTTATTGACTATGGGGTTTTTACAAAAGGATAGGCAGAAGGAAGATGGTACCACAAATGCTGCTACGGCAAATTATCTAAGTGCAAGCGCAAATGTCAATTCTCCCCTTCGACAATTAGCAGCAGCCAAAGGAAAGCGTTATGGCGCAGCAGTTTCTAGTGAATTTTTGCTACAAGAGAAGGGTTACGCTGACCTAATTGCTCGTGAATGTTCGATAGTGACACCAAATGGTGAATTAAAATGGAACGCCACTGAACCACAGCCAGGAAAATTTACTTTTGAGTCAGCAGATGCGATCGCTGGTTTCTGCCAAAAGCATAATATACAATTGCATGGGCATACCCTTTTCTGGCACATGGGAAAACCAGACTGGCTACCTTATCCCCCCACTCTTAAAATGCTCGAACGCCATGTTAAAGGAGTTATGGGACATTATCGCAATAGCCCTGTTTTAAAGTCTTGGGATATTGCCAATGAAATTATAGCTGATAGTGAAAATGAAACTGATAATCCTACCTACGGTTTGCGTAAAGGGGTAAAACGAGAATTAATTCGAGATTTGTTTTTAATTGCGGCTTCAATTGATAACACCAAGAAATTTTACTTAAACGATTTCGGCATCGAAGGCGCTACATGGAAATCAGATCGTTTCTTAAAAATGATCGAATATCTGAAGAATAGTGGCGTTAAAATTGACGGCGCAGGTATCCAATCACATCTATGGTTTTCTACTGCCTATGGTTTTGACCAAAAAGGATTTAATTCTGTCTTAAAACGGCTTAATGATCTTCAAGTTAAACCAATAATCACAGAATTAGATATTATCATTGATGCCCCACTACCTGATAGTATCAAAAAGCTAGACCAGATGGTAGCCGACAGTTACAAGCGATATCTTGACCTCTGCTTTGCGGGTGGAGTTGATACTGTAATTACATGGGGAATTACCGACCGTCATACCTGGATACGTCATCCCGACTGGATGCCAGGAAAAACCTTTAGAAACAATCCAAGTCTCTGGAAATTCCTGCGTCCACTTCCCTTCGATGAAAACCTGCAACCTAAACTTGCTCGCAACGCTATTGCCCAGGCTTTTCAGCAAGCAACTTAATACTTCACCCAGACGTAAATAGCACTTTTAAATGTTATTCTCAACGAAGTATGTGGAGATATTATTCATCATTTACGATGATGAAATATAAAGTGTCTTGAAGTAATTAATGATTAAGCCTTAATACAGTATTTCATAAATTCGTGACAAGTTGAGTGACGTACTGGTGAGGCTTGGCGAAACTCAATCAGGCTACAAACTTGTGGAATCTTGTAGTGAGAAATAGCAGCATTCTATTTTTTTTTTGTTGGCTTGGCATACTCCAAATTTCTCGCAAAAATAATGTAGCTACAAACCAAGGCTCAAGCAAGTAACGTCTCCAAAGTCTTTTCGGTTCAGATAACAAGCGATACAACCATTCCAAGCCAACCCTTCCCATCCAGCGAGGAGGAGTAGGTACTGCTCCTGCTACATAGTCCATACAGGCTCCACTAGTCAAAATAGTGTTGGCATGAATATATTCCAGATTTTCCGAAATCCAATGCTCTTGGCGTGGCATACCCATCCCCACCATTAATACATGAGGTTTGTAAGCATTAATTGCAGCCAGAGTCGCGAGATTTTCTTCACTATCTTTATCCATATCAATATAACCATGAGCGCAAGCAATCTGTAAACCAGGAAATTTCTCGCGCAAAATACTTGCTCCTTGTTCCGCCACTCCTGGCTTTGAACCTAAATAGAATACACGCCAGTCTTTACTAGCGGCTTCTGCCATCAGAGGCCATACCCAGTCAGCATAGGTTACTCTTTGTTCTCGTTTCATTGGAAAACCTAACAACTTTCCAATAAACAATAAAGGCATACCATCAATATGAATATATTCAGCCTTGGCATAAAACGCTTGCATTTTTGGATCGTTATGAAAGATATAAAGACTATGCAAGTTGTGATTAGCAATAATCCATTTCTCGTTTTTATCAATAGATTCTTCAATTAATAAATTTAACTCTGGGATAGAGAGTGCATCAACTTTAACACCAAGAAGTTTATAAGAAAATCGATTTTTCATGACTTAAAAAATTTTTATTTTTAGAATTATGAGAGTTAATTTCAGAAGAAAGGCGATTATTTAAATATTTCAAATCTTCAATACTAAAAAAACTTAAATTTAAATTTTTTAGACGGATATATTCTTTGAAATAAATAAATTTAACTAAGAACAACTTACTTCCATGATAATTTGCGCGATGTTCTGCGCTCTTGCATTCCAAGAATATTTCTCTGTAATTAAGGTATATGCTGTATCTACAATTGATTGATATTTATCAAAATTTGAAGCTGCATCTAGCACTGTATTAGCGACTTCTTCAGTAGAGTATCCTGTTACTAAAAGATGTTCTAAGTGCCGGAATTCTTCTAAACCTCGCAATCCTTCTGGTGTTGATACAACTAATTTTCTACTAGCGAAATAATCTAACGCTTTATTACGAGCGCCACCTGCTACTGCTTGCTTAGAGAATGGCAGCAAAGCAATATCTGCATATTTAACATGTTTAACAAAATCCTCTCTTTTAGGGAAAAATCCCAAAAAAGAAATATTAGAAGGTATTGGTTCTGAAATATCACTGCTATCTCTACCTATAACAACAAAATGTATTTTCTCCTGATGATTTTCAATATGTTTAGCAATCTGAATAGTCATTGACACAGACATATCATTACTTGGAAACTGAAATGTTTTAGGAGCAATAAGAACCACTATCTTTGCTGGTCTAAATGCTTGATAAGGGTCTTGGCTCAAAAATAATTCAGTATTTAGTAAGTCTTCAGTAACTCCATTCCCGATACTATAAATCTGCTGTGGAGTTTTACCATACCACTGGTAAATTAGTTTAGGAATTGAGTCGCCTGCTGCAATAATTGGACTACCAGAAAATATCAGAATTCCCTGAGCAATATATGTCTTAATACATTGTACAAACTCCTTGAAAGGATTGGCAACCGAAAACAAGCGCATCCAATATTCATACGCTGAAAATGTATGAAAATCTAAGACAAGAGAGGATTTTCTGCGTTTTCTAAGCCTCAACGAAATCAAAGCAGCTAATCCAGGTAAAGTTTCTTGAGCATAAACGATATCTGGACAAAACTCATCGATACATTTTTCTATAGTTTGAATATATGACTTTAGGCTTCTTGAGCCAATAGAAATAGAAGGTGCATAATTAACAGATGAACAATCTAATCCTAGCTGAAAAACATCAAAATATCTAGTTAGATATTGTCCTAGATAAAAAGGTCTAGTAAATGCACCAAATGGTTGACTAGAATCAAGTGTTGAGACAATTAGTAAACGTTTGCCCATAATCTATTGATGATTTGAATATTTAAAGAATTGATTGTTGAAAATACATTTTTCACTTATTTAGATAGCTATGAATTATCCAAATATCATTAGTTAATCATCCTGGCAACAGAATCAAACTTCTGAGTTACTTTGGTTAATATCTTCAGAAAATGTGGGAGAAATTGCCAAATTTTTGTAACCAATAATTGCTCTTATATAGGGTAAAAACCAATAAAATATCCATAACGGCCCAGAGTGTCTGATACAAAATATAGTCCAGGGTTTTAATGGAAATCCTTTAATTTGCAACGCCTTTTGTAAGCGCTGTAATATACTTAAATTAGTATCTACCCAACTGTTACGGATAGAGTTTTTAGTACAAGTACCAATATATCCAGGAGCTACCCATATTTGACAACCCAATTTACGCGCTCTGAGGGCATAATCTAAATCTCCTAAACTGTGAATAAAAGCTGTATCAATATTGCCAACTTTTACAGCAACAGTTTTAGGGATTAGTACACAGTTACCATACATAGCATCGCATTTTTGAATAACCGAACTTGGTTCTAAAAATTCAAATTTGTTAGAATACCACTTTTTAGATTTTACTGCTCCTCCATAGGTTGCTTTTCCTGTCATTGGGTCTTTAGTTGAACCAACTACAATGGAGTCTGGATAACCTTGTGCAGTCAAATCTTGATGAATCTGTAATAATTTGCTGACAGCATTGGGTTCTAGAAATGTGTCATCATTCAACCATAGATAATAATCATATTGATTCTTTATCGCCTCATCAAAGGCAAGATGCATTCCTCCCACCCAAAATAAATTACCATTACCCTGAAGAATATGTACGTCTGGATATTCTGCTTTAATAGCTTGTGCAGTCCCGTCAGAGCTACCATCATCAGTTAGGTAAACATCACAATGATGTTTTTGCTCATATAAAGTATGTAGACAGGCAAGAGTTGTATTTCGCCTGTTATGACAGGTCATAACTACAGCTATATTTGCTTTTTTCATCTTATTTACCTCACGTAATTTATATGGAAATGAGCAATACAAATAATAAAGCTATACGTAATTATTTCCATTACGTTTAAAGTTTCGCCATTTTTTCTATCCAGCTACTCAAATTAATATCTAAATTAAAGTTTCGTAATTTTTGTTCCATTCTTCTAACTACCAACATATATCTGTGCAAAACTGATACACGAGGCATTTTTAGTCTGACAACCTCTTGACACAACCATAGATATTTTTCAGAATTGATGTTAAGCTTTCTCAATTTTTTGATTTGTGTATTCCAATCGTTATAGAAGAATAGGTTGAAATAATGAATCGATATAATATCATTCCAATGTTTAATTTGTAATTCTGTTGATAAACGGTTATGTAAAGGTAATGGATAACTATAATTAGCAGGAAGATGTTCGACGTTTTCTTCCAAGGCACATAAAGTTACAGACAAAACAGACTGCTCAACAAAATAAATACCTTGGGGAGGAGTAATATCAAGGCGCATGACTTTTTCAAAGTTCTCTTTCCAAGCTGTAAATATACCCGCACTCCTTCTCACAACGACCAAACCAGAATTCCAGTAAGCTCTAATCCTTTTTTTCCCAATTGGTGTTTCAACAAATACCTCACGTTTTACCCCCAGCACTTCATATAATTTTTGCCAGTACCATTCTTGAGAGTCTCGAAAACCTGTAGAACCAATTCCTTGACCATACTCAGGACGTAAACGAACGTTGCAATTAACAGGCAATAAAAACTCTTTTGGTGCAGAAAAAAAGCATTTGTCACTGTCTAGAAAAACTAATATTTCTGCATCAATATTTTGTTCTGCATAGGCACACGCCAGGGGCTTATTTGCTAAATAATATTCATGGAATTCTTGATTGATAGGGACTTGTTGATGATTTACCTGCAACGCTTCAAATGCTTTTTGGGTTTGCTTTGATATTGGTTCACCTACTCTAGGATGAAAACTATATATAGGTGTATCTTTCAATTCTCCACAGAACTTACGAATACTTTCTGCAAGCATTAACGACTGAGCTTCTAAGCGCCCAGGTTCTGTACAAATTATAAAAGCTATAGGTATTGACATATTATGAAGTATTTATTTATTTACTAAAATTAGTTACTAAATGGAAATGGAGATTTTTTGGCTACCATCAATATTTCCTCAAATAAAGCTGAATAACGACGTGCTTGAAGTTCTAGGGTGAATTCTTGTTCTGCTTTCTTGCGAGCATAGAATGACAGTTTTTCTAACCTCTGCTCATTTTCAAGTATCCAGGCAATTCCTTTGGCGAAATCGTCAACTTCATAAGGGTTCGCTAAATAGCCATTTTGCTGATGATCGACAATATCTTTTAAGCCAGTAGAATTAAATGCAACAACTGGAGTACCACAAGCAAGTGATTCAGAAGCTGTCTGTCCAAAAGATTCTTGCAGAGATGGCACAAGCATCACATCAGCTGCCGAGTAAATAGTTGCTAAAGATAGATCATCATATAAATGCCCTAAATAGTATGTTTTAAAGCCTAAATCGGGTGGGTTTTCCGGTTGAGATGCCCCAAAAATAACCACTTCAAAGTTGTCCTTCCATCCGGCCTTACTCAATTCTTGTAGAGCTGGCTGCAACAAATGAAATCCTTTATTTCGATCGCTTGTTGCTTCTATAGCTCCAAAGAGAATCAGCTTCTTATCTTGAGGTAACTTCAGTGTTTCTCGGGCAAAATGTTGATTAATAGGTCGATATTTTTGAGTATCCAATCCGTGAGGAATCACCTCGATTTGCAAATTCTGGAACAAAGAACTGGAACGAGCGCACTCTGCTAACCAAGAACTTGGGGAAACCAGAGTTAAATTAATATTTTTCCAAGCTTTTACTTTGCGCCGCCATACCCAACGGGATAAATCCCACTCATTAATACTGTTGAGTTGAGGGCAAGCTCCACAGGATACTTTGTAGCGATCACATTCTCCAATAACGTGGCACCCTCCAGTAAACCCCCACATATCATGGAGAGTCCAAACTAGAGGACGCTTTAGCTTAGAGAACGTTTCTATTTGCATAAAAGCTCCGCTAATCCAATGCAAATTGATTATATCTGGATTAATCTGAGCAACTTTAGGAATAACTCTATCTGGCAACCATTGAATAAAAAATGGAGTATTTTTCTTTTGAGTATAAAGCTTTAATGGTAGGCTTTCAAATGTCAATTTAGCTTTGGCGATACCTTGAAACAGTCTAATTTTAGGGGCAATTACTGTTTTATCATTACTAGATTTTTCCTGAACTAGCATTTGTGACTGTAGTCCTATATCTTGCAAACCTGTGTGCAAACGATAGGCAGCCCTTGCAGCACCTCCACCAATATCGTGAGTACTAAGATGTAAAACTTTCATTTTTTTTAACTTCGTAATTACTAACTAAAATATTTTTATGATTTCGTTCATATTCAAGAGTCAAAGATAGCGATGTAGTTACATACATTAACCAATTCCAACTGGGAGTTAATAATCTTGCTTCTGAAAAATTTACTATTACAATGATAATTAGCATCTGCATTGGCCAATAATCTTCCGGCTTTTTAGCAACAGAAATAATTCGAGTTAATGCCATTACAAAGAACCGGAAAAAGCCTGCTGCAAAAGTCAAAAAACCTAAAAATCCTAATTCTAACAATAGTTCTAAAAAACCATTGTGAGCATTACTTGCCCAATCATAAGTAGCTCTTAGATTAGATGCAGAAGTACTAGTCCAAAATCCAGAAAATCCATAACCTAGCCAGGGTCTTTCCCAAATCTTGGACATCACTAGCTCCCAGAGATCAGAACGTCCATTAAAGGTAAGGTCTTTGCCAGAAGTACCAACTACGGTATCGGCATTATTGATAAGTAACATTAAACCGATAATGAGTAACATTAAAGTCGAAGTAATTAGAATAACTTGTAATTTATAATTAGTTTTTTGAAATGATTTATAGACAGGTAAAAGTAATATCATTGTTAATATAATCGTCAAAGATGTTGTGGAACGTGAGAGGATAATTAGACATATAGATATCCCACATATTCCCCACATCAACCAACGATATCGATTGCTACTAAGAGCAAGGTGCAAAAAAACTCCTGTACTCCAAGCCATCATATATCCTAATTCATTTTTATGACCATAAATTCCGCTCCACATACCTACTAATTCTGGTGATTGATGAATATAACCTGGTATGAATGCAGAAAATATCATAGATAATAATGCAGATACACCAAGCGCCCAAGCGATTAGTCTCATTTGTTCGCGGAGAGAATAACGCATTGCCAAATAGATTGCCAGAAAATATAGTCGGATTAAACCTCTCATATAAGTAAGACTAGAACTTAAGTCTCCTGACCACAAAAGAGAAAATATAACTATTGTTATCAAAAGAAACTGTAATGGACTTTTAGTAGTTACATAAAGAAAACCTTTCCAGTATAAAAGTAGGAAATAAAACAGAATTAAATATGAAACTATATTGAATATAGTATCTAGCTTATCGCCTCCAAGGGTAGATATAGAAATTTCTTGTGCAGGGTGTATGGTCAATGCCCCTACAGTAATGAGTAATAGTAAGACAGTTAGTATTTTTTCTGTTAATTTTACCTTAATTTCTGACATTTCATCTGTCTATTAATTTACTAGATGGGTTACTATTTTTTGATTGTTGAATAATTTAATTTTTTCTTCAATTCTTCTTTGAAAATATCCAATGCAGTTGCTTTATAGACTGTTTTCTGCGTAAAAATATCTGCCTCTATATTCCTCACAATAAACGGTGGATGCTTTAAAGGAAACTCTATTGCTTCCATTGACATATTAATGAAAGAAAATTCTTGCTTGGAATTGAAATGAGTTGCGTCTGCACCAACACCAACATTAGAAATTAAATTGACATTGGGAATAATGCTTAAGCTACCCTGCATCCAGCAAGCAAAAGTCCATTGATAATCCCAAGTTATACCTGTAGGATTGTTATAAATAGACTGAAATATTCGTCGCCAATAATTTACTGCTTTTGTATCTATAAGAATGTCGTGTAAAAGGTTTTCTGCTTGCACCTCTTTCCAGAGTTTCATAGTCAAATCATAATGTTGCCAAGCACGTCTCCAACTTGCCCAACCCCAGCAGTGGTTATAACGAGAAAAATAGTAACTGTAATTTGTACGTTTTCGTCCAAATTGAACATTTTGGGCAGATATGGTGCCAATTCTAGTATCATACCTATATTTTTCCAGTAGTTCTTCACTAAATCTGAAAAAAGTCGGGTGAGGTATACAATCATCTTCTAAAATAATTGTTTCTTCAACATTATTAAATACCCAATCTAAACCACTAGATACTCGTTTCGCACAACCTAAGTTGATATCAGCATAATTCTTAATAACTTCACATTCCCAATCAACTCTCTCAATAATTGCCCTAGTTTCTTCACACTTTTCTGCCTCACCTTCGCGGTTGCTGCGGGGGCCATCTGCAATGACAAAAAGCTTTTTTGGCTTGGCTTGGCGAATAGCTTCAAAAACTTTTTCTGTTTTTTGTGAGCGATTAAAAATAATAAAAGTTATTGGTGTTTGCATATTAAATTAATTTTGCTAATGTCAATTTATAGATAAAGGCTAAAGATAGATAATAATCAAAATTTATAAAAAGGAAGTAGCGATCGCATCTGAATTTTGAATATTTTTTGTGTTCTTTTATCAAACCCATTGCATATAAAAGCAGCAGAAGCTTGAGATATTATTGTTGCGATCGCAGCACCAAATCCTGCATATTTAGGAATTAACAATAAATTAAGAATAATATTCAATATTGCCCCAAATAAAGTTTTACCTAAAGAAACATGATTCAAACTTTCAGCAATAAACCACGGTGATGTTGCAAGACCCATAAATACAAATAAAGATGTCCAAATATGAACTGCTAATATAGGCCCTGCTTGTGCATACCCACTTCCAAACATCACCATAATTATCTTGTCAGATAGAAATGTCATTGGCAGAGCAATTGCAAAAGATATATATGTGAGGAGACGGAGTAATTGTCCTATTCGCTGATAATAAAGACTTTCTGATTTTTCCTTAGCTGCGTAAATTGAGGGACCAACCGAAGAGACAATAGCCGCCGGAATAAAATACCAAATTTCAGAAACACGAACCGCAGCAGAATAAATTCCAACCTCCTTATCTCCGATCATTTGACCTAACATTACCTGATCGATTCTCATAAAAATCATGATGGCGAACCCTGAAAAAATTAGAGGTAAACTCTCTTTTAAAAGAGTTTTAGCAGCAGTAAAGTTCCAACGCCATAACAACACCGAGGTACCTCTGGCTTGGTAAACAATCAGCAAGCCAATTGCACTCATTGCAAATTCTGCTAATGTTACCCAGGCAAAAGCTAACAATGGTGCTTTTGTTAAAATTAGTGCTATTTTTATGAGAGTATTTAGCAGAAAAGCTATATTTTTAGCGATTACACTATATTTTGACTGCACCTGTGATTGAAACCACAGTTCAATAGTATCAGCCGCCCTAAAAATCCCTGCCATTCCTAAAATTGCAACTAGCCATATCTTCAGTGTTTCATGCTCACCTAAGAAGAACATACTGCCAACCGCCAATAAGACAGAGGCAATTCCACCGAGCAACTTTAGCCAAAAAGTGGTTCCTAAAATTTCTTCTTTGCTTGATGATTGACGGACAATATGGCGAACTACTACATCGTCTAGTCCAAGAGTAAAAATCGGACTAAATAAGCTAACAAAGGCTAAAACATAGTTAAATAGACCATACTGTTGTACCCCTAAATAGCGTGCTACCCATACTCCTACTACCAAGCTTGCACCCATACGGAGAATGCGGTCAGCAAACAACCAACCTGTATTAGCAATAATTGCACGTAAGCCAGAACGAGATTTTAATTGTGAGAAGCTTTTAAGTCTTAATTTACTTAGCATTACTTTTTTTAACCATGGGACACTATTTATAACAATATGCAAATTTTTACTAGCTTGCTAAATTCATCAAAATAGATTGAATTAAATTAGTGTTTTACATAATCATTGATTGGCTACTATTTTTTAATTTCCCAGCCATCAAGATTTTTAAAAAGTAGTTAAATAACAAAATCATGCCCTTAATTTTCCAATAAATATTAGACTCAAATAAAAATATTATTTTCAAATATGAAATAAAATCTGTAAGTTTCGGACATGGTATTGTTTTTAGCTCATCAAGAGAGGTAAAAGCCAATAATAATGGTAGGCTAAAATGATTTGTTTGAATGATGTAATTAAATAAAGAATTGCGTTTCCAAAATCTTTTATATTCATAGTTTTTGTCTATATCTAAAAATTTCTTATTATGATACTGGTTATTCTGATGTATTCTATACATCACTAAAGGATTAGACATATAAAACTTTTTAGCCCCTACCAAAGAGGCTCCCCATACCAGGCAGTCATCAGCTCTTACACGCCAATCTTCTGTCTTTGGAATAGGTAAAAATTTTCTAATTATTTCTCGGCGTATTGACAATGTTGAAGTTATGGAGCCAATCCATTCACCATTGCATAAAGTTCGGATTACTGAATAACCCAAATCTAAATCAACTTCATCAGCTTGAAATGTTCCTTCTTCTGCTCCAAATTTTTTATATGCACAAAAGAGGAAGTCACATTCACTACGTCTCTTATAAAAATTTAGGGCAGTTTCTAAATATTGAGGTTCATAAATATCATCGGCATCTAAAAAAAATATAATTTCTCCAGTTGCAGCTAAAAAACCTTCGTTAAAGGATGATAATTGTCCTTGATTTTTTTCTTTGAAGATACATTTAACATTCTCTATTTGAGTAAATCTAGCAAGGAGTTCCGCAGAATTATCTGTTGATGCGTCATCAACAACAATAATCTCATCAAATTTAACCGTTTGATTTAAAGCACTATCAATTGCATCTGAAACAAATTCAGCATAATTGTAGTTATTAATTAAACAAGATGTTTTGATTTTGTTTTTATCCATATAAAAATGCCTCCCAAATGCAAAAAAAATAAATTAAGATACTTGCAGTGACACTTATACGATTAATGCTCTTTGGTAAATTTGGTTAAACTGCTAGATACTAAATCTTCTTTAATTTGTCGTTTTTTGCTTTCAGGCAAATAATTATTAGACTCATTTTTAATATTCACACCATTAATGACTATCCCTAACACCTTCTGACCTGACTGATTTAAAAATTCTTTAGCTGCATTGGCACTGTTCAAGTCAACTACTCCAGGGCGAACGACTAATAGGATACCGTCAGTGAGGGTGCTTAAAACAGCTGCATCTGCTATTCCTGACAGAGGTGGTGTATCAAAAATAACTAAGTCGTAATCTCTGCTAAAGTTATTTATCAATGTTGCCATCCGTTGAGAATCTAGCAGCGCTACTGGATTGGGAGGCAAAACTCCAGAAGTAAGAACTTCTAGATTAGGCATCACTTCTTGAACAACTGCATCTAAAGAAACTTGACCAACAATGACATTACTTAGTCCAACTGTATTGTTTAGACCCCAGACATGATGCTGTATGGGATTACGCATATCTGCATCCACTAATAAAACTCGACGACCCGCTTGAGCCATTGTCACAGCTAAGTTTGCAGATACGTCAGACTTTCCTTCTTTACCAACAGAACTGGTGATTACAACGCTTTTGAGCGGTTTATCAGAACAGAGGAACTTCAAGTTTACTTGGAGTATTTGGTAGGCGTTACCAAGAGGAAAATAAGGAATATCTCTGCCAATAATTTTGGGAATAGGTCTATCAATTCCTGCTATGGAAGAATGAGTTTTAGGATTTTTGCTCTGTGTAGGAATTACTCCTAAAACAGTGTATTTCAAGACTTCTTTAGCCTCTTTAACTGTCTTCACTGAGCGGTCTATCAAGTCTAAACTAAAGGCGACAATGATACCCAAGAAAAGACCAACTGCTCCTCCACCAACAATAAACAGGATTTTGCGAGGCCCTTCTGCTTTATCGGGGACTAAAGCTAGAGAAATGACACGAGCATTAGGAATCTTTTGGTTTTGTGCAATATCAATTTCTTGGCGTTTCTTTAAGAGGGTTTCGTAAGTCGTTTGAGCTGCTTGCAGTTTTCGTTCTAGCTCTCGTTGAGTCTGTTCTAGTCTTGGCAAATTATTTGCTCGTTTGATGTAAGCATCTTGCTGTCGCAAGAGGGTGGCAATTTGTCTTTCTAGACCAACGCGTTCTGCTTGAGCGCGAGTAATATCTGCAATTAAGCTTTGGCGCAGTTGCCCAAGCTGTAAACTTCCCTCTGTTATCTGGGCTGTCCCAGCAACTTGTCCTGTCCGCTCTTTCAACAAGTTCTTAAGAGCTACGACTTTTTCTTCTAAGCTAGTAATTGTAGGGTGTTCAGGTGAAAAACGAGTCCGCTCTATTGCTAGTTGACTTTCCGTTTCTTGGAGTTGGATAAGCACTTTTTGAACCCCAGGTGCTTGACTCAAGTCAGATGCGATTACACCTTGCCGTGAATCTAACTGAGCTTCACTGCCTAACTGTTGTAAACGACCTTTGACATCATCTAGTTGAGCTTGAGCTTGAGAAATTTGATTTCCTAGCTTGGAAATTGTATCGACTGCTGCGGTTGCTTCTTGTTGCAGGACAACAACTTTATTTTGTTCTTTAAATACCCGCAGTTTTGATTCAGCTCTCCTGACGACTTCTTCAGCTTTGGGTACTTCTGTTACAAGAACCCCTTTGGCTGTCTTTGCTTCATCCTGATTAGCCTGGATATTTAAATCGATATAACTTTTGATAACTTCATTGACGATTTTGGCAGCCAGTTCAGGATCGTTGTTTTTATAAGAAATTTGTACAACATCAGTACCTTTAATTCCTTCTATTTTTAGTTGGGTCGCTAAGTCGCGAATCGACAGCATTTTGCCTTTATTATCTTTGAGGTTGAGGGTATTAATTGTTCTGTCAATAACTGGATTTGAGCCAATAACTCTCACCTGGGTTTCCAGGGGATTGTCGTTTATATTCAAAGCTTCCAAGCGTCCTATGTCGTCCGGTAAACCTGTGAGTGAGGAAGAGCGATTTGTTTTAATCATCAAACTTCCTTCTGCCTTGTATGAGGGTTTTAGTGAAAAGGCATACAAGCATCCCAAGGTAACAGCTATGCTAAAAATTCCGACTAGAGGTAGCCAACGCCGTTGAATAACTTCTAAGTATTTCTGAATATTTACTTCTTCAAACTGTGGTAAAGATTCCATCGTCATAATAAAAAAGTTTTAAAATAATGACTATTTGTATGTGTAGTAGATTTTTCTCAGTATTTTAGCGCACTAGTACTATAGATTACTTCGTTTTGCTAATGTTTGCTGTATCATATTGATGATTTTGTTAATGTTCAATTGTTTTAAAACCAAAGTATTGTCGGATATACTGTCTTACGGAATATACTCTGACTAAACGACGCACAACCTGTTCGCTGCATATATATTAGAGAGCTTAATAAGTAGCGATTTTAACTTACAGGTATTTATAGTATCCTGGGAAAAACAACAGGATAATTCCTAATTTTCTTCGTAATTTATTTAGCTAGTGTTCTTTTTTTTGGTTAACTCACTTTTGTGTTGATACCGATGTAATTATTGATTAGTAATCTAACATTCAATATCATATTATGTAAGAACACTTAATTGAAGAACTTTACAAAAAATTTATATAAAATACCAGTATATTCCCTGCACATTCGCTAATTTTAAAAAGATGAGAAGAATTAATACCTTAAGGGTAAGGAATATACAATTTTCCCAGCCTACAAGCAATGTAAGGACTTCAGAGGTAGGCTTTTCGTAGTGAAAAGAGACAATTGGAAAGATTGTATGGATATTTACGTAAGCTTTTAAAAAGCTTTCAGCAACAATTAATTCTTACTCTGAATAACAGTAATTTTGGCAATTATCCAGGACTGGCAATACTAAGATTATGTGAGTTGAGTATTGAAGTTGTAATAACTCGTACTTATGTTCAATTTGCCCAGACTGATGAAGCTTTGTTGATGTGGCTTGAGGTGTGAAAATTACAGCACAGTTCCCATCCTTGGGTTTATATCCCAATATTTTAGATTTAACTGTAAACTTGCAATCACCTTGGTTATATTCTGCTATTGATGCAAAATACGCCTTCTAAGATTTATCTAATAGTTTGGATTTTGTCTTATCAGTGTAACTGTATGGTAACACGCTATAGAGATAAACGGCTAGTAATACGGGTAACGAAATATTAATTAGTACAGTTACAACGGAAAATAGATAACACGGTAGTGTCAAATTCAGATGTGTTAGAGGGAGGATGGATTGCTTAACCACCCTCTTCTGGATAAAAATCTATGTACACTTAGACTCCACTATATTTTTAATGAAGTTTAGCCATACTCCATAGTACCTGTGTTAATCTGGAGTACTCAAACTAGACTGCTATTTTTGGGTGTTTGTGTCTAGCGAATTGTAATTATTAGACTGAACATTAAGAGATTGAATTATGAAATCCTCTTTTATCACCTTAGTGGTTGTAATTAGCGCACTCTTTCTACCTCAGAGTGTCTATGCTAATCAAGAGAATGTTCCAATTGTAACAGTTGATGCTGATGCTCCAGAGGAGCCGTTTCACGATCGCAATCAGGCTGGAGTTTTATTGACGGAACCAGCGACGATTACCACTACATGGAGTAATTTTACGGGACAGACCAATAATCCTAAACAAACTGCTGAATCAGTTTCGCTAGTGCAGGAACGAGGATGCCAAAAGATGAGTCCGCTTGAGTTCATCAATAATCCAGACGCTTTCTTTAAGGAATGTCAGAAGCCAACAAATACCCAAAGTTCTCAAACTACTGAACCAATTGAGTATTTTAAGGTTCCTAAACTAGATTCTGGAATTAGTGTGACAGTTACTAAATTTTGATGTAGGAATTTTTTGAGCCAGAGATAACTAATTTTTGGTAGTGTGATTTATCTAGATAATTTACGCTAAAACATGGATAATATATTTATGTTGGCTGCTTTAGCTCAAAGCAGAAAAGCTTTGCCGCAATGTTTGCCAAACCCACCAGTAGGTTGTGTAATCGTAGATGTCCAAGAGATAGTAGCTCAAGGATACACGCAAATACCAGGAAAACACCATGCTGAGGCTGACGCACTTAAACAGATTCAAGGCAAAGCTTTCAAGTTTTTGAAAATGTATGTAACTCTTGAACCTTGTTCTTTTCATGGACGCACACCTGCATGTGCTTTAGCGATCGCAGAAGATTGTCGTATACATGAAATATATGTATCTATAGTTGATCCAGACCCTCGCAATAATGGTCAAGGATTAGACATTCTCAGGAAGGCAGGTAAAACAGTCTATGTCGGGTTATGCGCCAATGAAGTCAATACTTTTCTTAACCAATATCTACTAAGTGATGTTTGAATAGTTCGGTTCAAATTGCAACTTAGTATTATTTTGCTGAAAATCTTTGCGACAAGTCAATCATCTATCTTGATACACGAATATGTAATTGTGTCAAGGAGGTTAGAAAGCTTCAAGATGTTTTCTCCTTAAGAGTCTTCGATGATTTCCGACTGATTGGATAAGTGGAGAATCTTGTTGTTTTAGTATGTTATGCAAGAATCAACTACCCACCTCTAAACGTAAATCTTTTCGTTTCAATAAGATATTAGTAGCGATCGCAGGTGCTACTGTCTTGCCAAGTACTATCCTTGGTGCTAGTGTTACCACTGTTACTACTTTTATTCCAAAAAATGTCTCCAAGAGCAATCAAATTGATGATACCGCATTCAATGCAGATGTCTGCGTGCAGTATGACACAAGTACAATTGTCACAAATACCTGCGTCATCGTCATCCTAAATCCCTAATTATAAATATTGAACCTGACTCCTAAAGGAAGCTGTTCTTGAGCAGGATAAATGCATTCGTTTATATTTCAAAATCGGCTGCTATGTACTCGGCTGGAGATGGTTTTATTATCTAATAAAAAATAGAAGTAAAAAAGGGATATTTTGTATTTAATTAATTTCACTTAATGGGAATTACATAGATGTAAATCCAGACTATGAGAATTTTAAAAACTTTGTAATTTAATAATTCAAAATTGTGTTGGTATTTACTGTTAGTGATTTATCTTGTGGGGATGAAATCGTTGCTCGGTCAAGGTTTCATTTTTCCGTTAACTCCATTGGATAATTTAAGTAGACATAATTGTGTTTGAAAATATGCAATTTTTCAGAATAAAATAGTGGGATTATTTCAAAAGATATAGTGATAATACTTTAGGGTAATTGATTTGTGACTGGTGATAATGTTAGTATTATGGGGTGGGTTGATTTTGGGTTTATTATCTCCAACAATTGACTTGTAATGTATCATAGACCAGAATTCATCAGTATTGCCAATTGATTGATTAGCAGTGTGAAATGGTTGTGGGTCTGAATATCTAGACTTGATACCACTAAATTGATGAGGTTACAGAGGAGCAAATAACCATGAGCAACTTAACATCTCCACCTACCGAAGTTCAAAAAACGAAGAAAAAAAGTTTAGCCGCAGATAAAAAACCTCGAGCTACAGATGATATTGTGCGTAGTTATCTGCAAGAGATCGGGCGTGTAGATTTGTTGACTCGCGAACAAGAGGTTATTTTTGCCCAACAAGTGCAGCTGATGATGAATTTACTAGCTGCTAAAGAAGAATTAGCTGTGAAATTAGACCACGAACCCACACTGCAAGAATGGGCAGATCGAGTGGAGTTAGGTGCTGAGGTGCTAGAGCTACAGTTAAGTCAGGGCCACCAAGCCAAGCAGAAAATGATTCAAGCTAATCTCCGGTTAGTGGTAGCAGTGGCGAAGAAATACCAGCACCGCAATCTGGAATTTATGGATCTAATTCAAGAAGGTACTTTGGGTTTAGAGCGAGGGGTGGATAAATTTGATCCTGCTCTTGGCTATAAGTTTTCTACCTACGCTTACTGGTGGATTCGTCAAGGAATCACGCGAGCGATCGCTCAACAAGGACGGACAATTCGCTTACCGATCCATGTCTTTGAGAAACTGAACAAAATTAAACGGGTACAGCGAGAATTATCTCAACAGCTAGGTCGCGTTCCCACTACTGCTGAAATTGCTAATGCGTTATCTTTGACACCTAGCCAAGTTAGAGAGTGTTTATACTTGGCTCGTCAACCTTTCTCGCTAGAGGCGCGAGTTGGTGAACAACAAGATACAGAATTGCAGGATATCCTAGAGGATGACGGCCCTTCTCCTGAAGACTATGCAGTTGAAGAATCTCTCCACCAAGACTTACAAGACTTGTTGGCAAAGTTGTCTCCGCAACAGCGAGAAATATTAACCTTGCGATTTGGTCTGACTGATGGCTATGAACTTTCTTTAGCACAGATTGGCGATCGCATGGGTATTAGTCGAGAACGGGTACGTCAGATTGAGCAAAAAGCTCTCAGTCTCCTCCGACGACAAAAGGAACAAGTACGTAGTTATTTAGCTAGCTGAGGTTATTTTTCCACAATTTAGAGCAATAAAATTTGGTCATTTTGGGGGAAAATAAACCTAAGCAATCTCTATCAAAGATTTGATATGGGCACATCAAAAACAGTGCAAGAATTGCAAGCGCAATGGGTGAGTTCTGAAAACTTTCGGCGTTATGGACAAGTAATTTTTGCTAGTCTTGATGGCAAAAGTTACGATGTGGAAGATGCCCAGTTAAACCTGCAAAATGGGATTCCACGATTTTATATCATGCGGTTGGAGAAGAGAGGGCGAAAGTTTCACAAAATTACTCGCCATGTACAATGCACTCAATGTCTAGGTTCTTTGGAAGGGAAGGATTGGTTAATTGCTGTTTGTCCTCCTCATAATGATGTGAATGAACCAGTACTAGAAGAGATTGCTGCTTTTCGCATTCCGGGGAATTGTTTTATCAAGCTACATGAGGGTACTTGGCACGCTGGCCCCCATTTTGACCATGAAGCTGTGGATTTTTATAATTTGGAATTAGCTGATACAAATGTGGTGGATCATTTCACTCATGATTTTTTTAAGAGTCATCAATTAGAGTTTGAGATGGTTTCATAAATGTGGTTCTCTTAAACTTGCGATCGCTTCTTGTTTCACTTTCCAAGTATTCGGCAATAAATCTAGAATCGTTGCAGTGCATCCTCTATTCGCCAACTTTATCCTCAAAGGAGTTGGTGATTTGGGCTTTCAAAGCCAATTACCGATCGCAATCATTGGTGCCCAATACGCAGGATTGTCATAGCTGGGATTCATCCCCTCAGATGATAATTTCTTAGCATGAATCATTCTAATTTGAGCTTGTTGCAATGCTTCTGCAATACTCATGCCAGCGTTGCGATAGTTGCTGTAAAATGTTTTGACTAGTTCGGATGTTGATTGATCGCTGACGCTCCACAAAGATGCGATCGCACTTTTAACCCCAACTTGCAATGCAACTCCAGCTAATCCTAGTGTGGCCCGATCGTCGCCAACTGCGGTTTCACAGGCAGTCAATGTGAGTAATTCGACGCTATCCGATTTGCTGGTGAGGTTTCGCAGTGAGTTTTCTAATTGACTAATGGTAAGTTTTTGGTTTTTGCCTGTGACGTTTTTGCCTGTGACAATGAAGGTGTCTTCAGGAATGATCCCAAATTGGGCATGGCTAGCTATGTGGACAATAGGATATGTGGTTTTATCAAGTGTTTTCTCAAAATTTTCAGGGGAAAAGTTTTCATCAATAAGGTCGGTATGATTAGGAAATATACTTTCAACTGCGCTAACTTCATTGGGAACAGCAAAAAGTTGATCAAAAGTCTTCCCGTCAATTGTGGCTTTTTCAGTTAAACCCAAAATTAACGCCTTTTGTGTACTGCGATCGCGGGTTTTGGGTGTGGTAAGTCGTAAACTAGGCGTTGTGGCAATTGCATAAGTTTCGACTAAATATTTCTGTTGTTGGCTGTCGTAAAGCGCTGCCATTGGAACGCTACGCAAAAATCCATCTTGAATAAATACCAGGGTTTTGACTTTCTCCGGTTTGATATCCTCAGCAAAGGGGCGAATTATCCAATCATAAAGCTGTGCCGCCGTTGTTGTATCGTAGTTAAATTCTTCTTGTCCTTTAACTAATCCTGTGCGAAACTCGGCAATTTTTTGCTGTAGGGTGTTGCTGCTAACTATTTTAGTTATACCTTGTTGATTCGGGTCTTCAATCCACTTAAATTTAGTGGCCTGATTGGGTAATTGCAATAACATCCCAGTTTTGCCTTCTAAAATTATCGAACTCAAAAACCCAGTATTCTTAAAGGCTACACTATTATCCTTGAGGAGTTCTCCCACCTGTTTGGGATTCAAGGCACTTAAAATGCAATCATTACCAAAATAATTCTGTAATTCTGCTAGTTTCAAAGCATCGATGGTTTTAACTACTTCTGATAATTCCTTGGCGCGTCGTTCATCGGCGATTGCACCAACTCCTAGCAAATCGAGCCGCGACTGTGCCAAGGTACGATACAATGGTCGCACAACATCGCGGAAGTCAAACTGTACATCTCGTTCGGCGGTTAAAATATCGCTGCGGATATCTTCGAGGGTATCAAATGCTCGTTGATAGGATGCGATCGCTTCTTCTTTTCGATTCTGTCGATCTAAAATTCGTCCCGCTTGCCACTCCCACAAATACAAGCTATCTTTTGCATTCAACTTATTATCTGCTGCTACTATTGCAGTTTGAGTATATTTTAATGCTTCTGTTTCTTGCTTTGATTGGCACTCCCAGAAATGACCCAAAGCGCCGTTAGAATAAGAAAGTAGACGATTATCTTGTAAATTTTGACTTGCTGATACTGACTTTTGTAGCAAGCTTAATACATCTGCATTGGGTAAAATAAATTTATTTGGACAGTAAGTAAAAGGTGAAGTTCCTTTAGCATCTGATTGCAAGTATGCTAAATCAATTGCTCCATAGACTTTTGTCGCTGAATCGGGTAAGAGTTCAAGAACCTTCAAAGCATCGTTAACGGTTTGGTTAAACTCCCGATCGTTAATAACTTTGTTCTTATTTGTCTGGGAACCCAACTGAATTAAATTTAACAATCCTCGCATCTCTGCTAAAGTTTGTTTTTGGTCGCTGGCGAGTTTTGCACTTTTCTGAAAATATTGATGAGCTTGGTTATAGTCTTCTATAGACTTTTGAGTAAATTCATTTTCTTTACTATAAATACCAGCTTTATTTGCAGAATCTGCTTGTAACTCTCGCAATTGAGCGCGACTTTTGTAAGCATTACCCAAACTATTTAACACCAAAAAGTCATAAGCTGGATAAAGTTGTTGTGCTACGTGCAAATACTTAATTGCTTGGTCATAATTGCCGATTAAGCGATATGCTTCACCGAGAATCCCCAAAGCTGCAACTTGACCGCTTTTGTCGTTGTATTTGGTGGCGATTTGTGTAGCACTGTCTAAAGTGCATTCTATTTTTTGACTTTTATCGGCTAGTTGACCACATAAAAGTGCGATCGCTTTGCGGGGTTGTCCCAAATTGCTGTAAACTTGGGCTAGTTCTGACTTCATGCGTCCCACTTGCTGGATATTTGCTACAGCACCATAGTCACGAATTGCTGCTGATAAGGATGCGATCGCTGCTTTATTTTCTCCTAGTTGTTGGTAAGCACGCGCCAAATTTTCATTTACAACCGCCGCAGCTGCTGAATTATTTTTATACTGAATTAATGCATCTTCCCAGTGTTTTACCGCAGTGTGAAAATTTCCGGCATCATAGTCTTTAATTCCTTGTTCAACTAATGCAGTCACATTTGGAGTTTGTGCAGATACGACTTGTCCAAACAAAAGATATGTTAGTAAAGTTGTCAAAAATAATACTTTAATAAATCTATGATGCAGATTTGGTTTTTGGTGTCGCTGAGTAGAGAAATAAATTAGCCTTTTGCAGAAGTTTCCAACCTTCAGCAACATCTGCATCCACCAACGCGCAGAGAATAATATTTTAAGATATTTACTTTTAGCTTTCATATTTTTCCACATAGATAAAATGTTTATTTAGCTTTTATTGTTTAAATTACCAGAAATTAGCAGAAAAAACTGAATTTTTTAAAAGTGTGCAGTTTTCTGCAATTTATCTAAAACAGCAATAAGATTCAGACTTTTACAGGTTTTACTATTGCTCAAGCTAATCTACTATTCTTATTAAATTATTATTCAACCCAGATTCCGCAGGTGCGCTCATAAATGCGGTATTTTTGAGAATGACCTAAATGCTTGCTGCATTTTAGAAGCATGACAGCATCACCATTAGATATCAGGGTACAGGATATTGACCACTGCGGCATAGTCGCAGGCATCTGTGATGAGATGAATCTAGTAGAACAAATTAACCGACTGTTGGGAACTCACTCTCAAGAAATCATTAGTGCAGGTCAAGTTGTCAAAGCAATGATTTTAAATGGATTAGGGTTCGTGAGTGCGCCATTATATTTGTTTGAAAAGTTTTTTGTTGGGAAAGCTACAGAGCATCTGTTAGGAGAAGGAATACGTCCAGAACACCTAAACGATGACCGTTTGGGTCGAGTATTGGACAAATTATATGAGGTCGGACTAACTGAAGTATTTGTGACAGTTGCGCTTTGTGCAGCACGTAAATTCGGGGTAAAAATGGACAGTTTGCACCTCGATTCAAGTTCATTCCACGTTGATGGTGATTACATCAACAAGGCAACACAAGACAAGGCCGAACCAGGAGGAATCGAAATTACCTATGGCTATTCGAGAGACCACCGCCCAGACCTGAAACAATTTATCATAGACTTGATGTGCAGTGGGGATGGAGATATTCCCTTGTACTTAAGAGTCGGAAACGGTAATGAATCGGACTCGGCGATGTTTGCGACCATAATCGCGGACTTCAAACGCCAATGGCAAATAGATGCTTTATTTGTTGCAGATGCCGCACTTTACACCGAAGAAAATTTGCGACAAATGAAACAATTGCGTTGGGTATCGAGAGTCCCAGCTACTCTAACTGCTGCAAAAATGCTGTTAGAAAACATACCAGAAGTTGCATTTAATAACAGCGCAATGCCTGGATATCGAATTGCACCAAATTGTAGTGAATATGGTGGTGTACGACAGTCCTGGTTAGTTGTTGAAAGTCAAGCGAGAAAAGAATCTGACCTCAAGCAGTTGGAAAAACGTTTGATTAAAAAGTTATCACTTGCCCAATCTGAACTTAGGCAGTTATTAAACCAAGAATTTGCTTGCTCAAAAGATGCTCTGATTGCTGCACAACGGCTCAGTTCTAAATTACCCTTACATCAACTGGCTAATATTCAGGTTAAGGAGTTAAAAAAACATACTGGACGTGGTAGACCTAGTATTGATTCTTCCCCCACTTTTTACTACCAAGTTGATGCAACGCTAGAACCCAGGGAAATAGCTATCGACATCGAAACCAAACGCGCTGGAAGATTTATTTTAGCTACCAATGTCCTCAATATTGAAGAACTCAGCGATGACGATGTTTTACGTGAATATAAAGCACAGCAGTCTACTGAGCGTGGTTTCCGATTTCTCAAAGACCCTTTATTTTTTACTTCCAGTGTCTTCCTCAACTCGACTGAGCGAGTTGCTGCATTAGCAATGATTATGGGTTTGTGCTTGCTTGTTTATAGTCTGGGTCAAAGAGCTTTACGTCAAGCCTTAGAACGGGCAAAAAAAACTATTGATAATCAGTTGGGTAAACCAACTTCTACTCCCACCTTGCGTTGGGTGTTTCAATGTTTTATGTCAATTCATTTAGTTACCGTCGCCCAAATCAAGCAAATCGTCAACTTAACCCATGAAAGGCAATGGATTCTCCAGTTTTTGGGCGCTCCTTGTCGAAAATATTATCTTCTTTCTTAACTAACCTGCGGAATGTGGGATTCAAACTTAATTTAATTCAATGGAAAAAAGGCGACCTGATTATTGAACCTTTTTTGGAGTGTAGAATAAGTCGCCCAAAAAGCCAACCAATTTTATTTTCTTTAATAACCGTTACCAATGAGGATTTGCTATTATTAATGCCTCTGCTGATGAACTATTTAATGGAACTGAGAAAAAATGTCCCTGACCATATTCACATTTCAACTTTCTTAAAAATGCTAGTTGCTCTTTTGTCTCTACTCCTTCGGCTAGAACATCCACGCCCAACTTGTGCGCTAACGTGACAATTATTTCAATAATTTCTATATTCTTTTTATTTGCGCTCATCAAGCTGATGAAAGAACGATCAATCTTCAACACACTAATTGGAAAGTTATAAAGATGACTTAATGAGGAGTACCCTGTACCAAAGTCATCAATTGATAACTTAATACCCATCTCTCGAAGTTGCAAAAATGTAGCAGTTACCTTGTCGTCATTCGCCACAATTACGTTTTCAGTAATTTCTAGTGTTAGCGTGTCAGCATCAAGACCAGTTGAGTGTAAAATTTGCCCAATCTGCTCAATCAAATCTGGCTGGGAAAATTGCTTGAGTGAGAGATTGACACTTATTTTTTCTAGCAAGTTGGAATCATGGCACATTCGCCAAGCTTGCATTTGGCGGCAGGCTTCATGCAACACCCATTTCCCAATGTAGAAAATTAGTCCAGTTTCTTCTGCCAGGGAAATAAAATCTGCTGGATTAAGCAAACCACGCTCTGGATGCTGCCAGCGCAACAGAGCCTCAAAACCCAAAATAGAGCCTTTGGTGAGCGAAACAATCGGTTGATAATAAACTCGAAACTCTAGGCGTTCAATTGCTCGGCGTAAATCAGTTTCTAACTGCAATTTCGCCAGAGCATTAGCATACATATCTGAGTTGAATAGTTTATAACGCGCTCTACCTTGCATCTTAGCTTGGTACATTGCTGTATCTGCATCCCTCAATACTTCCTCTGGATGTTTATAATCTAGTGTCGAACTCAAGGCAATACCAATACTTGCTGTTATGAACACTTCTTGTCCTTCAAGCTCAAAGGGTAATGCCAACTCTTGTTGAATCCTTTCAGCTACTATGATGACATCTGACACATCTTGGATTCCCTCAAGCAGAATTGTAAATTCGTCTCCTCCAAGGCGTGCAGCTGTATCTATAGAACGTACACATACTTGTAGCCTACTTGCAGTAGCAAGCAGTAATTGATCTCCATTTAAGTGTCCAAGACTGTCATTGATCACCTTAAATCGATCTAGGTCGATAAATAGCACAGCAAATAAATAATTTGAATGCCGTTTTGAATAATTTATTGCATGGCTTAGGCGGTTCATAAATGCAGCGCGGTTTGCCAGACCTGTCAGTATATCGTGAAACGCCAGGTGCAGCAGTTGTGACTCGGCTCGTTTCCGCTCTGTAATTTCAGTTAGCAATTTCTGATTTGCTTTTACCAGTTCCGCTGTCCGTTCTGCTACTCGTATTTCTAACTCATCGTAAGCTTGATGCAACATTTCTTCAGTTTTTTTGCGTTCACTGATGTTGCACAACAGCCAACGCCAGCCAACCTGCTTCCCTTGGAATTTGTACGCAGCAGATGCCTTAATCATCGCGGGGAAAGGCTTTCCGCCCCGTGGTTGTAGGTTAAGTTCCCAATTCAGTAGCTCTTGAAAATTGTTCATCTGAGAGCAAAAGAACTGACGGTCTTGTTGAGCAATAAATAGAATTAATGGTTTACCTACTAGATACTTTTGATTGACACCCAGTAAGGTTGCTGCTGCATGGTTAGCCTCTTGGATTGTACCTACGATATTAGTTACCAAATAACCATCTGGGGCGAACTCAAACAAATCTTGGTAACGCTGGCGCTCTTTCTCTACTTCCGCTCGTGTTACCTTTAATTCTTCTGAGGCTGTCAATAATTCTTCTATTGCGGTGTTAAGTTCCTCGAAAGCCTCTGTTATGATCTCCTGTTCTGAGTTTGGCTTAGTTGTATTGCATTGCAATAGTTTCTGTATCTGTGAATGCAATTTTTCTATCTGTTGGCTAAATACATCCACGTTCATATTGCTCATTAGAGGATGTTTTAAAAAGGTCTTTTGCTGCCACAGTTAGCACAGAAAGGTATCTCAGTTCTAGGTAAAATCTTGATTTTTTGTTGCAGTCAAGCCAAATCAGAACTACAAAATTATATTTTTTGAAACTTTTTAAACATGCTTTTAAATGCAATTTATTACAGGTAATAGTTTATGCATAATAGCATATTTTCTTTCTGTGTTTTTTAATATACTTCTTAAGATAGATTCAGTAGTTGGATAACTTAGTAAATTTTTAGGGTTCAACCAATGCTATTGGGCTGAGAGGAGCATTTCTTTATCAGTGAAACATCCCATCCGCAATACCTTGATTTTGTGATGTTTTCCGGCGCTGCAATCAATTATGGGTTAGTAGCTCAAGTGGGTTGAAACGCACAGAAATGAAAGAAATTAAGATGGATTAGATATGATGGTTTAGACTACCTCTAAATTTGCCAACAATCTCATATTATATTGATGATTTTTGCGAAGCTAGGTACAAATCAATGAGCCTTCTTTCTCGTTTTCTGTTAAGCCAAGTAAATATGGCTACACCACGCTGCTCGAATAGAAATCAAAGCGGGTTTCTATATGATATGTAGATATGGAAAGAATTGCAGTTATCCTGGCAAACTCCCTAGTATTTTTACAGCCGATCAATTATCTTGGCATTTTCTGGTAATTTGGAGTCTTGTTGCCCAGCAGTACGTGCCCTCGCTGTGAACAAACCAATGGGAGTATTTAATAAATCTACAAGGGTGGCTTGACTCGCGATGCCTGCGGTGGGCTGCGCCAAGGCCTTTTTAATATCTCGTGGTACTTCCTTCAATAACCAACGTGCCAAACGATAGCCACATTCTTTAAGTGTAATTTCTCGCATCAAATCTACGCCGTGTAGTTCGTGCAGATAGCGATTTGAGCGTCCATAGCGCCGCCATTGACTTTGCAGTTCCTTAAGTGTGGCGCGGTGGCGGTGCTGAACGATCGCATTTGGGGCAAATTCCAAACGCCCGATGTTTTCCCCCAAAATCCGCCAGCAAATATCGGCATCGCCACCAGTGGTAAGATAAGGACGAAATAAACCCGCTTTTTCTAAGGCAATGCGTCGAATCGCCAAATTAGCGGTTTGTCCATAAGGACGAAAGGCATGGTTAAGGGTATGCTTTTGCGATAAAGTTTCTTCACGGTCTGCGTGTTGTTCTAGTAGAGTTGTACCTGGTAGCGGCAAAATTTCACCAGCGACAATTACTACTTCTTTATTGACGAAAGGCTGAATTAATGCGTCTAACCATTGAGGTTGTGGGCGACAATCTGCATCGGTAAAAACTATAATTTCGCTCACAGCAGCGCGAATCCCAGTATTACGAGCAGCATAAGAGCTTTGAATTTGGTTTTCGCTCAAGGGGCGAATTGTAATTGGGCAGTTTACGGCAGATGTTTTGAGGATGGTGAGAGTGCGATCGCTACTGTTATTGTCTACCAATAAGTACTCTACCCGGTCTTTTGGGTAAGTTTGAGATAACAGACAATTGATTAACTCTGGTAAATCCGCCTCACCGTTATAAATAGGAACAACCACCGACACCATTGGTAAAGGGCTGGTGGCGGTGGTTGCATCAACTGGCTGATGATTCATAAATCTGAGATTTGAGAGATGGGATTACTAACTAGTATTCCCAAACCAAAATCCTAGAACGGTATATTAAGCAGTTTTCGTAACTCCAAAAATCTGGATTTGGGAATACTACTATATAAACACCTGCGAAGAAATCATTTGCATCAATTTAAAATTTCAGGTTATCGGCGCGGCTCATGGGTCGAGTGGGCTGATTTGCTGGCGGCTGGGCGAAGTTGTTATTTGATAAAATGGCGATCGCTCTGGCATATTGCGGATCGCTCTTAGTCCCGATTAAATCTGGATTAGAAGCTAACTGCCGCTCTTGTGCCTCTGTCAAGTCTAGTTTGACATCTGGGGCAATCCCTTTATGGTTAATATCTGTTCCCGCCGGAGTGTAGTAATGGGCAATGGTGACAGCCAAGCCGGAACCATCTGCAAGTTCATGAACTGATTGGACTAGGGCCTTACCAAAGGTTTGACCACCTACGACTACCGCCCGCTTATTATCCTTGAGTGCCCCTGTGAGAATTTCACTAGCACTAGCTGAATTACCATCCACTAATACTGCCAAGGGACGATTTGTTAAAGCAGTACGATTAGCTTTAGTTTCTTCAGTGCCGCCCACACGGTCTACTGTTTTGACAATTCCGCCGTCATTATACCACATCCGAGCAATTTCAATACTCGCTTGTAACAACCCGCCAGGATTTCCCCGCAAATCTAAGACATAAGAATCAACTTTCTTAGTGTTCAAATCGCGGATGGCTCGTTGCATTTGCTCTGCGGCGTGGGCGCTAAATTCCCGCAAACGGATATAACCAACGCGGCGATTTCCTTCTTGTCTGAGGGTATAACGTACCGTTGGTACTTCAATACTTGCTCTTGTCAGTTTCAACTCGAAGGCATTTTGCCCTGCTCGTCCCAGCCGTAGTTTGATGGGAGTACCCGCTTTGCCACGAATTAACTTAGAAGCGTCATCCACTTTCATTTTGAGAGTGGATTTGCCGTCAATTGCCAAAATTTCATCGCCTCCTTTGATCCCAGCTTTCAGTGCTGGAGAATTTTCTATGGCTTCGACGACAGTTAGGCGCTGAGTTTTTTCGTTTACTTCCATCCGAACGCCAATACCAGAGACTTCCCCAGATGTTTGGCTAGTTAAGGCTTCAAACTGTTTGGGGTCCATGAATCGAGTGTAAGGATCTCCCAACTTTTGTAAAGCTTCGCGGATGGCAGTGTATGCTTCTTCCCGGGAAGAATAGTCTTTGCTCAACAGGCTTTGTCTAGTTGCTTGCCAATCTTGTTGATTAAATTTACCATCAACATATTCATGATTTACCAGTTGCCAAACTTGGTCAACTATCATTTTCGGGCTGTCTTGTAGAGCTAAGGCGGCACGGACACCACGAGTCCAAGCGGAGCCGAATACAGACATCGTAGCAGTCGTAGCGATCGCTCCACCAATCAAGGCTACTTGGAGCGGTGAGTAACTTTTCGCAGATTGGTTCATGTATATTAACTGGAATAATTGTGTTGTTGACAGTTTAGCAATCAGGCTTTCCAGAAATTTTTAAGTTTTTATACCCCAAACTAAGCTATGCTTTCTTCATCATTTTTATCGTTGTAATGATGCCGAAAATACTGCATTATTAACAACCATTTCTCAGCTTTTTAGCCGTCTCCGGAAGGCTATACTGAAGATGTGACACTTTGATTAGCGTCATGTTTGTACTGATTCATTACTTTTATAAGATAGCACTTTGATCGCTTAATTGCAGCCTTGTTAGACAGCTATTAAATCAGGTTTTCTTACCGAAGTCATGAAACGTAAATTTACCATCAAATCGTTAATTTCTATTAAAAAAAAAATTGCTAATCTGTGGCAATTGTTACAAAAACTAACTGGTGTATTGTACTTTGTCTTAGGCACTTGGCTGATTTTTACTACTATAACCTTAGTTTTTGCTTCTTCACAGCCAGTAGATGCCTTCTTCGTGCTTGGTGGCAGTATTCGTCGAGAAACTTATGTGGCCCAACTAGCAAAACAATACCCGCAAACCCCAATTTTAATTTCTCATGGTTCCCCAGACCCTTGTATATGGTTAATTTTTCAGCCGCAATTAGTAGAGTTACAAAACGTTTGGTTAGAAAAGTGCGCGAATTCTACCTTTGAAAATTTTTATTATGGTATTCCAATTTTCCGGCGTTGGGGAGTGCATAAAGTCATGTTGATTACTTCGCCAAGTCACTTACCCAGAGCTAAATGGATGGCACAGATTCTCTTGGGCGCTCATGGTATTTGGGTAGAGCCTGAAATTGTTGAGGAGTCGGGCATTCCTGGTAATAATGAATCTTGGGGCAAAACTGGATTAGATTTAACGCGTAGCCTATTGTGGGCAATTTTAAGTCAAATTATTCAACCGGAATGCTCAAATGTGACAAAGCTTGCTGAAGTAGATATGCAAGCTTGGGAGCATAAAGGTTTTCATTGTGAACACCAGGGGGGATTGGGGAGATGAGGGCGAAGTTTAGTTTAAAGGGTGAAGGAACGAACCACAGAGGCAAGGCAGCGCGGTCTTGGGGGTTTCCCCCATGAGCGACTGCCGCACAGAGAACACAGAGTTGGAGAAAAAATGAGATGTTTAAGGGCTTTAGTCCTTATTTTCTAAGCACTTAAGTGTTTGGTACAAAATCTAGAAACTAGCTTGACTGAATACTAATTCCTAGAACCTATTTTCAAGCTAGTTTTGATATTATTTACTAGTTGTAGAGAATAAAGGTTTGCATATACTCCCCTTTGCTCCATCAATTGTGTATGTGTACCTTGTTCGATGATTTGCAGGGCAAACGCATCTAAAGTATAAGAATCCTTTAATAGCAAGGGTTTTGGCGTTTTTTAATTTAGCCTATTTTTTCATCAAGATCCTTGCCCAGCAAGGGTTTCAGAAATCCCGTGCGTTCGCCCTGCGATGATTTGTCCTTGCTCAATGACTAATACCTTGTCTGCGTTAGTGACTGTAGCCAGACGATGGGCGATGATAAAGCTGGTGCGACCTTGAAGTAAATTAGCGATCGCTTGTTGAACTAAGTTCTCTGTTTGGCTATCAATGTTACTCGTTGCTTCGTCCAAAATCAAGATGCGTGGGTTTACTAAAACTGCGCGGGCGATGCTGATTAACTGTTGTTGTCCTTTGCTGAGATTTATCCCCCGTTCTCCTAATTGCGTTTCATAGCCTTGGGGTAAGGTCAAGATAAAGTCATGAATATTTGCAATCTTTGCCGCCGCTTCAATTTCTGCCGTTGTTGCTTGGGGATTGCCAAAGGCAATATTTTCGGCAACGCTACAGCTAAAAATCATAGTGTCTTGTGAGACAACGCCAATTTGACGACGTAGGCTTGCTTGTGTAACTTTGCGGATATCTATATCGTCAATTTTTATAGCACCGCTTGACACATCATAGAAGCGGGATAGTAGGCTAATTATAGTAGTTTTTCCTGCCCCAGTAGCTCCAACTAATGCGATCGCTTGTCCTGGTTCAGCGTCAAAAGTTACATTTTCTAAAACTTTTTGGCCAGGTTTATACTCAAAATTGACAGATTCAAATTGAACTTTACCCTGAATTGGTGGCATTGCGATGGCGTTGTGCCCACCGGAGGTGATCGCGTCTGTGGTATCTTCAAGTTGGACTGGCTCATCCAAAAGTAGAAAAATTCTTTCTAATCCGGCTAATCCAGATTGTGCTTGAGTATAGAAGTTAGTGATAAGTTGGATGGGTTGAAAAAATTGCTGGACGTAAAACAAAAATGCGGTAACAGCTCCCACAGTCATGATATTTTTATAAACGAGAAAGCCACCATAAGCTAATACAATCCCCCAAGTAAGTGTATTAAATAAGTCTATTGTTGGCAGGAAAGCAGCAGTAATTGCTGTTGCTTGGATATTAGCATTTCGGTTATCTGCATTAAGTTTTTTAAACTCTTGAATGTTGATTTCTGCGCGGTTAAATGCTTGAACTTCTTGAATATTACTAATATTTTCTTCTAATTTAATTGAAAGTTGAGAAATTGTTTGTCTAGTAACGCGAAACTTTACCCTCGCTAATCTGGCAAAAAACGCAGTTGTTAAGAACATAATTGGCACAATCAGGTTAGTAATTAAACCCAATTGCAAGTTGATGGAAAGCATGAATATTGCACTTGCTAATAAGCCAAAAAAGCTTCCAATAACTTGCGGTAGCATAGGGCTAAATACTTGATTTAAAGTATTAACATCACTCAGCAGGCGACTCATTAAATCACCCACTTTACTTTTATCATAAAAGCTAAGGGGTAATGTTTGTAATTTGTTCATGATATCTTGGCGTAATTGCGCGAGTAAATGCTGCATAATTACACCAACTTTAACAATCAAAGTCCGATTGGATAAAAACCCCGTAAGGTATACTATTGTTAATACAACTAGCATCCATAACAGTCCTAACCAATTGCCTTTAAGTATCAAGTTATCTATCGACCAACCAGTAAGCAAAGGTGCTATTGTTTGGGTAATAGAGCTAATAATAATTATTCCCAGAATGATGGGAATCTCTTTGATATATGGACGAAAATATTGACTGAAGCGGCGGATAACAGGTAATGGTGCCAGGGCAAACGCATCTAAAGTATAAGAATCCTTTAATAGCAAGGGTTTTGGCGTTTTTTAATTTAGCCTATTTTTTCATCAAGATCCTTGCCCAGCAAGGGTTTCAGAAATCCCGTGCGTTCGCCCTGGTAATGGTGCATTTACTTGTGATACCGATTCAAAAATATTAATTTTTCTGTTCATGGATGGCAATTTTATGTTAGAGAGTCTAGCAAGGTTGATTTGAGATATAAATAATTTTATAGAGATCAAAAAATAGCATTTCTATAAATAAGCTAATCGTCATTCATTTTTCCAGACTGATTCGCTTGTAGTAAGAGCTTCATCCCTGGTGTTATGCAACTTAAATGCTCATTAGCTTAACTAGTTTTTTAAGATGGCATTTTCAATCAGCTCTGCACCAGAAGATATTTTAACTAATTTACCTCGATCAATTATGAAAATTTGGTCAGCATCATTTACCATATTATTAATCCGTTGAGTGAGAAAAATTATAGTAAATTGACGCTGTTCCATCAGAGCTTTGAAGGCTTCTTGAATTAATGCTCCTGTCTTCGCATCAACAGCAGAAAGACTATCATCTACAATCAGAATTTTGTAATCATTTAGCAATATCCGAGCAATAGTAATTCTTTGCTTCTGCCCTCCCGATAAGCCGATTCCTCGTTCGCCGATAACAGTATCGTAACTATCAGGGAGGCTAATAATAAAATCGTGAATTTGAGCAAACTTAGCTGCTTCAATCACCTTTGAAAGAGGTGCATCTGGTATTCCATAAGCAATATTTTCACGGATAGTTCCAGAAAATAAACTTGCTTCTTGAGAAATCAAACCAATGTGAGAACGTAAACTGACTAAATTTAAAGAGCGGACATCATACCCATCAACCTTTACTATTCCGTTTGTTGCATCATAAAAACGTGGAATTAATTTAGCAAGTGTACTTTTACCTGCTCCCGTCGTACCTAAAATTGCCACTGTTTGCCCTGGCTGGATTTCAAATGAAATACTATTTAAGGTATTATCATTTACTTCTGGGTAGCGAAAATCAACATTTTCAAAAGAAATTTTTCCTTCGCATCTTTGCAAAAAGACTGCATTGGGAGATTCTTTGATGGCAATTTCTGCATCTATCACCTGATAAACTCTAGTGGCTGATGCTGATGCTTGAGCAACAGATTGAAATGCAAAAGTCGTCTGAAAAATTGGTTGGATGATAAATGCTAAATAGGAATTAAAAGCAACTAGTTCGCCAATAGAAAAGCTGTGGCTGATTACCTCTAAACCCCCGTATCCAAAAATAGCAACTGCAAGTAAATTGCTCGCTAAAAAAATTATGGGAAATGTATCTCGCAGTGCATAAATTGTTTTGATACTTGTTGTGCGGAAATCTTCATTAGCAACGGCATAGCGTTTTATTTCTGTTTTTTGACGCACAAAAGCTTTGACTGCACGCACACCGAGTAAATTTTCTTTTAAAATTGCGTTTAAATCATCTAGCTGCCTCTGTGCTTGAGTAAACAAGTAAGTATTTTTTTGAAAAAATCCACCTAATAAAATGAAGGAAATCGGGATAATTGCTAATGCTATAAGTGCCAACTTCCAATTCATGAGTAGCAAAATTGTCGCACTACTGAATAATACGATCGCAGCACCAAAAATTTGCAGCAAGGTTGCGCCAATAAAAACGCGAATTTGTTCGATGTCATTATTAATACGTGTGAGCAGTTGTGATGTGGGCGTGCGATCGTAGTAGCTTAAATCTAAATGCTGGGTTTGACTAAAAAATTTATTCCTGATGTCATAAGCGATACTTTGAGATACTATCTCTGAAAAAAAACTTTGTCCAAAATTGAATAATCCCCGAATTAAAGCCACCAAAACCATCAATCCCCCACAAGTCAAAATCACTTGTAAGTTATTTTTGGCAATACCAGCATCAATTCCCCAGCGTATAATTTGAGGTGCAGCGATATTAGCAACTATCGTCATTAATAAACTAGCGATCGCAGCTAATACCATTACTGGGTATTTTAGCAACATTGTCAAAATTCGCTTTAGTGCATCAATAGGCACATCTGATTTTTGCTTCATATATAATTTTACGTATTTAATGTAGTGAGTGAGCTAATCTGTTGCTGGTAATTGCTAATCGTGCGATCGCATCTCGTCGTGCTTGTGTAGCCAGCATAATATCTACAATCGGCGTAGATTGAGCAATTAAACGGCTAATTATACCAATTTCTTGTTTGTAAATAGGAGTAGTAAAATCTAAGCTGCGTTGTATACTAACATTTTCTGCCGAGAAAAAACACCTAAGCTGAGAGTCGCAAAATTACTAATTGCTTGCACTAACACCACCATATTGATTTTTTGGCAATTAAAAAATATCTTCAATTAAGGTGTTAACAGGTTGTTCAAATTTGACTTTCCCCATAGTTATAGGAAAATTCCAGTAGGGGTGAACAGACATTAATGCCTGATTAGGCACATTTTTTGGTTGAGCTACAGAATTTTGAAAGGTGTTTTCAGGATAGCGAAATCTCACTGATAGCGCATATTTTGATTGACGGGCAACTTTGGGTACAAAAAGGATAAACTCATCATCTTGTGGAGAATCTTTCGGAAGATTGGGAGAAGCTTTGACTAATTCAGGACGGAGTAAAGTTACAATAGTTCGAGCTTCGTCGTGGGTTGCTCTTTCAGGACTTTGAGAACCTTGTTCTGATATTTCATCGCCAATATTTACCGCATATTCAACGACAGAACCGTCGTACTCACTCAACATATCTGGACGAATTGGTGCGCCTCCTCGGATTGAATCATCAAAGATAAAATAGCCGTTGGCTTGCTCGCCGTTAAAACTAAATTTATGTAGGGCTGCATGGGCTGGGAGATGATCAATTATTCCCTGAGTGAAAAAAACTGCGACAGTCAAGATGGATATAATTATTAGTTTCTTCCAAAAGTTCATTATTTTGTCTTTTTTTACAAGTAATAGTTATCGGCTTGTAAAGACGTTGCTATACAACGTCTATACATCTTAATCAGATATCTTTTCTATCTTGGTTTGTACTGATGCTTTAACCAAAGCTTTACCTAATGTTTTGGGAAAATCTACTTTGGAAAATACTTCTATTTCAGCATTTAGGGGAACCTCTGTTGGTAGTCTTGTAGAGCCATTGAAAGTTTCTTGAGGATACTTAAAATAGCTAACTAGGGAATAACTTGACTTTGGCTGTCGTTCAAAGTTACGTACTTGTAAAAGAAAGAGATCGGCAGGTAATAAAACGTTATACTCGTCATCTTTGCCATATTGTTTATCGTGTTGCGCTCGGATTTTTGCTAAGACTTTATCTTCCTCTCTGGGCAAAAAAACAATGGCATTACTAACTGTGCCTTGAAATAATCCTTTGTCTCCTAAATCGACTTTATAATCGCGCCCTCCACCGTAATATTGAGTCATGTAGGGCGATTTTGTTTCACCTTTGGCAGCAGTATCATAAATAAAGTAACCGTTGGCTTTTTCACCAGTGAAAGTGAATTTGTATGTAGCAGCTTGAGCCGAAGATGTGCTGATTGTTCCTTGAAATAGGAAGATTGCGATCGCAATCACAAAGACAACCGATATTTTTTTCCAGAATTTCATAAAAATCTCGCAAATTTGATGAGTATCTGATAGATGAGGGCGCTCAGATCCCCGACTTCTTGAAGAAGTCGAGGATCTCAATTAACTAGGAATGAGAACTTTCTGATTGTGTAGGGAAAGGCTCAAGGGGGGAGCGGGTGGAGTTCCTAAAGCAACATCGCCCCAACGCATGACGCTAGCACCTGCATTGGATGAGGAACCCATTGTATAAACGAGAACTAAATCGTTCTCACGGATTTTACCTGCTTGGGCGGCGTGGTAGAGATTGGCTACGGGGAAAGTAGGGCCGATATTGGCGTAGAAGGGATTCAGGTTAATAGTCCGTTCTGGATTAATCCCTAATGCACGGGTACAAACCTGCGAATACCAAGCGCTGGGTGTGTTAAAAGCAAAAAAGTCAATTTGATCTAAGCTGACATCAGCAGCTGCGATCGCTCCATGACAACATAGACGAATAAATTTCACGGTTGTCTCGTTAAACATCTTACTTGCGCCCTTACCTCCTCGGATGAACATTCTGATGTTCCCCTGTTCATCGGTGGTGAATTCGTTATAAAAGGCTCCACAAGTGGCGGCGGTATTGGCAATTTTAGTTCCCAAAATTCCTTGATTGGGTTGGAGTTCACCCACAATAAATGCTCCAGCTGCATCGCCTGACAAGAAGGCGAGGGTATCATTCTCATCGGTATAACGGGAATATGTAGAGGAAACAACCACTAATACATTGCGATACTCTCCCGTTCGGACTAAAGAACAGGCTGTTTGGAGGGAAACTAATACAGATGTGCAGGTTGATTCTATATTCCAGGCGGCGCTGGTTAATCCTAATTTACCGGCGAGAAAGGCTGCATTTCCTGGTGTGACTTGTTCGGGAAACAACGAAGTTACAAGCATCAAGTCGATATCTTCGGGCTGTAGTTTTGCTGCTTGCAGAACATCAATCGCTGCTTGATATTCTAGAGATAAAGAGGTTTCATCTGGGCTGACTACTCGCCGTTCAACAGTACCGCGAAAGGGATCGGACATATAAGGGGCTACTTCCTGTGACCAGATATCTGTAGAATTATCTGTGACAAACAACCTAGCCAAGGTTTTTTGTTCAGCTTCCGCCACCATCTGGGGAAAATTATTTCTGTAATAATCGTTGGTGCGGATGGTGCGAGGAAAATTCAGGGCGATCGCTCGAATGCCAACTGGTTGTAAAATCATGATTGTTCTCCTTTAGATTCGATTGCTCCTTGTTGAATGAGGCTGCGAATTCTACCGCCAATGGGAGCAGGTTGTTTGGGGTCTAAATTGATGTCAACAACGAAGGGAACAGTAGCCGCCAAAGCTTTTATTAACGCTGCTTCCAATTCCAATTCTGTGGAAACGCGGATACCGTCTGCACCCATTGATTGGGCAAGTTTGACAAAATTGGTACTCGGTATTTCCGTATCTACGCCTTGAAATCCTTGTAAATTCATGCCTTGGGCACACATATTGTAGCGTCCGTCATTCAGTACAATCCAAACGGCGGGAATGTCGAATTTAACGGCGGTGCTAACTTCGCTATTCATTAACATCGCGCCATCTCCCACAATGGCGATCGCTTTACCATTTCCTCCCCAAGTCGCCCCCACGACTCCAGTCACAGCATGACCCATCGCCCCCACACCAGTACTAATGCGGTAGCGTCCTGGTTGAGTAAAGCGCAGTCTGTTAGTCGCCCAAGCGAAGGAATTACCAGCCTCAGCTAGGATCACAGCATTACTATCTTCAACAATGATTTTTTGAATTGCATCCATCAAAACTTCTGGTCTGACTAAACCATCTATATAGGGAGAAGGCGGTTGTAACTCTGGATTGGGCAATATTGGGGAATTCCCTCGACGTTGGGGAAAGTATGCTAGTAGGGACTTGAGGAAAGCTTTTACTTCCGATTGAATTGCGAAAGTTGGTACAGATGGATAGGCTACTCCCGGTACTTCTGGATCTATATCTACATGGATGAAGCCACCAGAAGGAATCATCAAGGGATTCCAGAAAGAAGTTGGTTCACCTAAACGAGTTCCCAAAACTAGGATGCGATGAGGTTGCTGTGACTGCATATATTTGAGGACAGAAGCATGACCACTGAACCCGGTAACGCCGATAAACTGGGGATGATTTTCGGGAAAAATGCCCTTAGCGCGGGGCGAACACATCACCGCAGCCCCGGTGCGTTCTGCTAATTGGCAAACTTCGGCGGCGGCTTCTCTAGCACCAAAACCTACCCAAATGGCAAAGGGTTCTTGAGAAAGCAACCGCACTGATTCAGCGATCGCTTCTTCGCTGGTAACTGACACCGCACGAGTAAATCCAAATTGCGATCGCGCTGTGCATGGTTTGGTTTGAATTGGGGTAGGAATACTGATATGGGCGACAAAACCGCCTGGTTGGGATAATCCTTGCGCCAGTCTGCGGGAAATTTCTGGGATTTCCTCGCCAGTTTCGACGATGGTGGCGTAATTGAATAATACACCTGGGGTAAATATACCTGAAATCGGCAACGTATGAGCGCTGGTTTCTTGACAAGCCCAGCGTCCACGATTTCCAGATGCGGTGGTTGCAGATAATAGAATTACCTTTGCACCTTCGCCTCTGGCAGCCAGCAATCCGGTGAGGGCATTGGTAATACCGGGGCCAGTAGTGACAAACACAACCACTGGGCGATCGCTAGCAAAGTGGGCTTCACAAGCTGCAAAGGCTGCTCCCGATTCGTGGCGAAAGTGTAAAACTTGAATTTTGCTACGGTTGAGGGATGCCCACAGTGGCCCAATTCCACCACCGGAAACACCGAATGCAGATTCGACTCCCATATCTTCTAACATCTTGACTACAGTTTCTCCAACGGTGAGTTCGGTTGATGTTAATTGGGTCAGTTTGCTGTTTGTAGGTGGTGAAAAAATGGAAGATCCAGATATATTTGTAACTGTTTTTGTGTTCATACAAGTAAATTTGATGCGTATAAGTTGGGCAGGATTTCTTGAGCAAAATTAGGGTTTACGACCAGTAATGATGCTCCAGTAACTCGAAGCTGATTTAATTTCAATGTCAATAAAACCTGCTTGTTCCAACATCATTGATAATTCCTGGCCTGAATATTGTTGACCTCCCAGCTTTAAGGATATATTTAGGTTTTTAACTGCTACTGGGAAAGGGCCTGTTTTTTGTTCGTTAAATAGCATTTCATGGAGGATAATCCGCCCTCCACTCAATAAGCTATTAAAGCTTTTTTTTGTGAGGATTTGGCATTTCTCTTGTTGCCAATGATGATAAATAGCACTATAAAAATGAAGATCGCCTACGGGAAAAGGATCACTCCACATATCAAATTCTTGTGTTGCAATCCGATTCTGCAAGCCATAATGTATGATAAATTCCTGAGCTATTTCGCATACTGTAGGTAGTTCGAGAACAATGGCTTGCAAATTCGGCCATTTTGACGTTGCACCAATTGAATGAGCCGCCGAACCTCCACCAATATCAATAAACAATTTATATTCAGATAAATGAATGAGTTCTGGCCAAATTAATGCAGCCGCCATACTTGGCCCATGCATACTAGAGATAAAGCTACGGATAAATTTAACATTATTACCAAAAGTGATAGCACGCATAAAATCATGATTTTTACTCAAAGATTCCATCACCTTTTTACCAGGAAGATTATTGGTAAATAAAGATTTTTTTAAAGTATCAAACGAGGATATATGCTTGCGTTCATCAAAGATCATCATTTCTAATAAAGCACCGAAATAGGTGGGACTACTTTCGACCAAATAGTCTTTGGCAAGAGGAGTAAGTGAGTAATAATTATTTTCTATTTCTACTAATTGAATAGATGCGAGAACTGCTAAAATAGCTTCTGCTGGACGTTGAAAAATTTTTAGTTCCTGACAAATTTCTGCTAAGGTGCATGGTTTTTGAGATAGGAGAGGGAATAGTTTGATGTCATAAGCAACAAGCAATACTTGACGACCTGTATCTGCAAAAATAAGATTCCATAATAGTAGTTCGTCAGTTTTGGGTTTTTGAATTGTCATAGATGTAGTTGTATTCATGATTTTTGGATGTGTTTGATGAGTTAATTGGAGTTTTAGGTAAAGTAGCAATCCTGTCTGATGTTTTTTAATGAACCGCAGATGTATAGATAAACCAGTGCATTGGGCGGGTTCCCTGACTTGAAGCAACTGGAGCGACGCAGAGAGAAGAATGAGGAGAGGTTTCAGTGAATAATTGAGAATTGCTAGATTTATCTTAACTATGTGGGAAAACTTAGAAATTTATTGGATGTACTGGTAAATTCTTCGTCACGTAAAAATCGCTTCATCACCTTGCCTGTAGGATTTTTTGGCAGTGAATTTACAAATTTAATTGTTTGGGGAATCTTGTAAGTTGCTATTTGTTGAGAGCAGAATTTCAGGATTTCTTCTTCTGTAATTTTGTGACCATTTTTAACTACAATATTGGCTTTGACTATCTCTCCTTTTATGGGATCGGGAAGTCCATAGATAGCAACTTCAGCAACAGCATGATGTTTATAAATGATATTTTCTACTTCTGTTGGATATACCTTAAATCCACAGACGTTAATCATATCTTTTAATCGATCGGCGATGTAGAAGAAGCCTTCTTCATCCATACGACCAATATCACCACTGTGCAACCAACCATTTTTAATTACTTTTTGCGTTTCTTGAGGATGATTCCAATAACCAAGCATCACATTGGAACCTTTGATTACTATTTCACCCAATTCTCCTGCTGATACTTGATAACCATTAGCATCTACAATTCGCATTTGGACATTTGTAATTGGGACACCAATGGAACCAAACTTATATTTTAAATTGTGGTTATAGCTAGCGCAGGGTGAAGCTTCGGTTAAACCATATCCTTCATGAATCACCTTTTTATACTTATCTTGCCAAGCTTTGGCAATTTCTACAGGCATTGGGGCAGCAGCGCTAAAGTAATAACGCAGGCTGTTAAAGTTATATTTAGAGGTGTCTTGATTCAGTAATCGAATAAATATAGTCGGTACACCAAAAAACATAGTGGCTTGATATTTTTCGATGCTTTCTAAGACTTGATCTAAATCAAATCTCCTTTGCAAAATGATAGTTGCACAAACATTTAAACCAGCATTGAAAATCGCATTTTGACCAAAGCAATGAAACAGTGGTACATACAGTAGCAATCTATCAGTTCGACTCATCTCGCAACAACGATTGTGTGCAGAGATATTAGAAATGATATTACCGTGGGAAAGTGTTGCACCTTTGGGGAAGCCTGTAGTACCAGAAGTATAGACAATACTAGCTGGAGAGTTCCATTCCATCTCCATAGCGCGAGTGATGGGAGAAGCGTTTGAAATCAAATCTGCAAAATCTATGTCGTTATTAACTGCACCCTCAGCAATGAGAATATGTTGCAAATGGGGTAAATCAGCCTCTGTTAATTGCAAACGACCCGATTCTGTGGTGACAATAGCTTTAGCAGCACAATCATTGAGAATGTAACTAACCTCAGCAGACTTCAGCATGACATTTAGTGAAACTGCGATCGCACCAATTTTCAGAATCCCCAAATAAGCGATCGCAAACTCCGGTATATTGGGTAAAAACAACGCCACGCGATCGCCTTTTACAATGCCCAATCCACGCAAAGCATTGGCTGTACAATTCACTAAACGGTCAAGTTGCCTGTAGGTATAAGACTTATCTTCGTAAACTATGGCGGTCTTGTTAGGATATAGCCGATGACCGCGTTCTACGTGATGTGCGATATTCATAGCTAGGGAATGGGGAATTGGGAATTTGATACTCAGAAAATGCAAAATCTCTCTTAAACTTTCTTCCTTTGCGTCCTCTGCGGTTCGTTTATCTTTATTTCTTCAAACTAGACAAAACTCGACTAACAGCAGTCACAATTTCTCCACCAGCCGCAATATCAACCGCAATCTTACTTATATGTAAATCCAGAGCTTGTTCGTTGTCATCCCATACATAAGGACGCTCCTTAGATGGCGATCGCCCCACCACATTCCGCACCGCCATATATAAATCCCTAGTTGCGGGAGACAAAGTTGCACGCGCATCATAATGTCCTGCGATCGTGTATGTACGCAAATCCACTGATTGCACCCCAAACATCAAAGCCACAGCCATATATTGTTGAAAAACTTCTACACTGGTTCGCGCTAAATTCGCCGAAGCAAACCCTTGACTATTAATATTCTGGTTGTATTGTTCCGCATGGGTAGGATATCTATCAGCAATAGAATTTCCATAGAAAGTTAATAGGGGCATAATTGAATTGCCAGTAATTTGTAACCCCTTCAAACCCATATTTACACGGCGTTGTTGATTCCCAACTAACGACGGGGACAGTCCATTATTAAACTCTGGTGCGACTAAATAAGCGATTTGCACATCCAAATGTTTCGCCAACATCCCAATATAATAACGCAGTCGATCCATTCCTACGCCAATATATTGCCCTAAAAAATTGCCGCCATGATAACTCGCTTGATTCTCAACATCAATCAACGGATTGTCAGTCACAGAGTTGATTTCTACCTCAACCTGTTTAGCAATTTCCTCAATCCCATCCACAATTGGCCCCATATACTGCGCTAAACAACGCAAGGAATAACGGTCTTGAATTGGATGCTCATCTCGATAATTATGGGAACCATCTAACTCATCACGAATTAAATGTGAACCTAATAATAAATCTAGCATTTGTGAAGCAGTCCAAACTTGCCCAGAATGAGGTTTGAGTTTGTGAATGAATGGATGAAACGATTGATTAGTAGCTGATAAACCTTGAATTGCTAAAGCATGGGTAGCTATACTTAAGGCTAATAAAACTTTTGTTTGTTGTACACAATTAGCTGCAATTCCAGTCATTACCGAAGCAGGGCAAACGCATCTAAAGTATAAGAATCCTTTAATAGCAAGGGTTTTGGCGTTTTTTAATTTAGCCTATTTTTTCATCAAGATCCTTGCCCAGCAAGGGTTTCAGAAATCCCGTGCGTTCGCCCTGATTACCGAAGTCCCATTCATCATTGCTAACCCTTCTTTTGGAAGTAATTGCAATGGCTCTAAACCCAACTTTTTCAATGCTGTTGGTGCATCCATTTCTTCACCGTTAAAATCTACGGTGTAGTTAGAATTTAAACCAATCAATGCCCCAGTTATATATGCTAAAGGCGTTAAATCACCACTCGCACCGATTGAGCCAAATTCGCAGACATGGGGCGTAACACCAGCATTTAAAAATACTAGCATCCGCTTGATGAGTTCCAAACGAATCCCCGATGCACCAGTAATATGGGAATTTGCACGGAGAAGCATCGCAGCACGGACATCAGCCAGAGGTAATTTTTTTCCTGCACCCACCTTGTGATACCACATCAAATTATTTTGCAGCAAAGCCGCAGATTCAGGAGAAATCACTACGTTAGCCATACCACCAAAACCAGTTGTCACCCCATAAATCGGCTCGCCAGATTCAACCGCATCGTGAATAAAATCACAGGATGCTTGGACATTGGCTAAACTTTTGAGGTTGTCAGTTAAACGTACCTGTGCCCCATAACGCGCTACACTAATTACTTCTTCGATAGTGAGATAGCGATCGCCTACAAGCACAGCATCATCAGAATTGTGTACAAAAGGAAATGCAGTTTTACCAGCAGTGTTTTTACTTAAGCGAAGCGTATCCATATTTCTGAAAGTTGTGACTAATGAATTGATAATTCAGGCTAAAATATGCAATTAACTTGTAAAAACTTTAAGTTGTGTAATTACTTAGCCTAAAAAGCAAGGGACTAATTAGCGTTCAGTAGTTTTACTGTTGCCGATGAGTTACACAATATCCGACATCTTCATGCTACACATCCACTTTTTCTGCTTGTTTGTGTGCAGTTTTAATACCTGAAGAATGCAGAAATGCGATCGCACCATTGCAGAAAACTGCATAATTAACGAATATTCGCTTATTGATTATCCAAAGGTGCAGTTTTATTAGATACTCAAATAATCTATATAAATAGCACCCAATGACGATCAAATACGGATTAAACAGGTGTTTGCAGTTCGGATTAGCAGGGTTGCTGGGCTGCTTAAGTGTAAGTCTCCTCACTAGCAAAACCCAGGCACAACAAAGCAATATCGTGCCTGACAACACACTTGGGGCTGAGTCCTCTCAAGTTATAGGCAACTTGAACTTACAGGGACAACCGACTGAAGTAATTACAGGTGGTGCAACTCGCGGAATTAATCTTTTTCAAAGCTTTCGAGAATTTAATGTCAGCGAGGGACGTGGGGCTTATTTTTTCAGTCCCAGCGCAGACATTCAGAATATTTTGGCACGGGTGACAGGTAGTAACCGTTCAGAAATTTTGGGGACACTCGGTATATTTAGTAATTCTAGCCCGAATTTATTCTTGATAAATCCCAATGGCATTGTGTTTGGGAAAAATGCCAGTTTAGATGTACAGGGTTCCTTTGTGGGGACAACTGCAAACGGTGTGCAGTTTGGTAATCAAGGGGTTTTTAGTGCCACAAATCCCCAAGCCGTGCCCTTAGTGGTGCAGAAAAGTCCTGAAGGCTTGATATATGGGGAATTTTACTAAGACAAGGGTGACAGAGAGGGGGAAGACATGGGATGCTCAAGTTTCCACACAAAAACTACTCCATGTCAGTCCCCCATCTTTATCGTCAACTGCAAGTTCAACTAAGTCAATGGATTTGTCCCCAAGATCAACGACATCTGCAAGTCTTTTGTGAGAATGTCGCCGCCATTTTGCAAGCTCAAAGCGCCTGTCTGAGCCACTGGTTGCCCTATCTGAGTCATAGGGAGTGCAAAGCTCGCAGCCACATGGAGCGCTTAAACTACTTTGTCCATAATCCCAAAATCACTGCCGAAACCTTCTATTTTCCTATGTTGCAGCAGTTCTTGAACTCCTGGGAGGGCATGGCGATGACACTAACACTTGATACCAGTATGTTATGGGATCAATATTGCTTAATTGAGATCTGTTTAGTTTGGGGTGGACGCTCTATTCCACTTGGTCAAACGGTATTGGAGCATGGCAGTGCCACCGTGGGCTTTGAGGACTACTGCCCCGTGTTAGAAACGACGTTAAGGCTGCTGCCGGCAGAATGTCATGTGACGTTGTTAGCGGATCGAGGATTTGAACATGGTGCGTTGATCCGGTGGTTACGGGAGCATCAATGGTCGTGGTCTATTCGGGCGAAATCGGACTTGAACATTACCCTCTCCAATGGTCAAACGGCTGCGGTTGCAAACTTGCTTCCCCAAGAGGGCGAAGCTTATCTGTTTCGAAAAGTCAAAGTTTTGCAGGACATTGAGTGTCATCTCGCCACCGCTCATTTAGCTCTGGCAAGTGAGGCTTGGGCTGTCCTCTCCGATGTGCCGCCGTCCTTGCAGACTTTTGAGGTTTATGGTCAGCGATTTGGCGGCATTGAGCCACATTTTAAGGATTATAAGTCCGCCGCTTTTGAACTCATCCGCTCCCACTTGCGCGACCCTCAAGCGCTGAATTGTTTGTTGATGTTGCTAGCGCCTGCCACCTTAATTGCTATTGCTGTTGCGGTGGTGGTGGTCGGTGAAGGTCGGCGCAAAATGCTGGATTGGCACAGCCAGAGGGGATTGAGTTTCTTACAATTAGGATTACGCGAAATTGAACGGTTGTGTTATCAACGCCTCCCAATTCCTCTATTAGCTACCTTACCTCGGAAGAGTCCCCCATCTGCCACTGCTTCACTTAAAAAACGAACGCAGATAGAGCAACAAATTGAGTTCTCCCGTGTCACTGTGTTCTCAACTTGAGACTTCGGAAAGTTTTCTGCACCACTAAGCCAATGCACTCATCGCCAATAGTTGCATTTCACGCGGTACTAAACGACAAGAAAACTCTTTTACCATCACAGGTTCTGGTGCTTTGACCCCTAATCGTCCTGGGGTTTTGGTTTCTAACTACACAACTGGCGAGGTGAGAGGTGTTGAAACTACATCCCGTCCTTGGAAGAAAGGCGATGCAATTATCGAACCACAAGGATTATATCGGCTGAATAATGGACAATTGCTATTGAGTCGAGAATGTTCTAATTAGTGTTGATTCGCTAAAATCAAAACAAACTGGAAAAATCTGAATATGGTAGCCATCCCCCAGCAACCTCCAAAAATGACCATTGAGGAATATTTTGCATGGGAACTCCAGCAAGAACTTCGTTACGAATATGTCAACGGCGAAGTTTTTGCAATGACTGGTGGTACAATTCCCCACAATGATATTGCACTTAACTTTTACAGAGCCTTATACCCACATTTACGGGCTAGAGGTTGTCGAGTAAATGTGTCGGATGTGAAAGTACAAGTTACTCCTCAAAGTCCTTATTATTATCCTGATGTTATCGTCAGCTGTGACCCTCAAGACCTGAATGCCCGCAAATTTATTCAAAACCCGAAAATTATTGTCGAAGTCCTCTCCCCCAGTACAAGCGAGAAAGATAGGGGCGAAAAATTCACCAATTACCTGAAAATTCCCTCTTTACAAGAATATTTATTGATAGATTCGGAAAAAATTTCCGTCGAACGCTACTGTCGGGGAGAGGGCAAAATGTGGCTTTATTATCCCTACACTGAGGGAGATATGATTACCCTATCCAGCATCGAATTTGAGTTGGCGATCGCACCACTGTATGAAGGTGTTATTTTTGAAGCAGAAGAATAGCTTGATTTATAGTGCGATCGCTTTTTCTGTAGATGTGGTTCAAAATGGTTGATAGCGGACTGAAAAATTAAAGCCATTATCTTGCAGTGAAGTACCGCGATCGCTTGTGCCCATAAATGGTATACCATAGTCTGCACGCAATACCAAACCGTTTAAAGGTTGCCAGTTTAAGCCTAAACCCAGGCTAGCAATGGTTTGTGGGTCGGCATTAATACCGCGATTGTTCCATGCTGTGCCGATATCAAAAAAGGGTATTAGCTGTAAAGTTTCCACATTCGATGCTAGGGGAATCCGAACTTCCACACCTCCAACTACCCCATTGTCAGCAACAATTTGATTTTGACTATAGCCGCGCACTGTATCTACTCCGCCAATACTTATTTTTTCTAGCGAAAGTAAGGAATCAGGAGTAAGTTGAGTGTTAACTTTGGCCAACATCAAAATGCGGGGAGATAGCCGTTGCACCCATTGAAATTGTCCTACCCAGGAGAAAAAACGCCCATCAGTACCACTATCGTTGATAGTTGGATCAAAAGCATCGATGCCAAAACTAAATTGCGATCGCGCCGCTAAGACACTGTTAGCATTACGTTGTAACCAATCTTGCGAAAAGCGAATTACCGTAACTCTTGATTGCCCATCTTCGGGCCCTTCTGTAAACGAGAAGGGAATATCATTGAGGATGTAGGTTTGACTGCGCCGTAAATCGAATGCGAACGAGAGAGCAAATTCGTTGTTTGGCGTGTGGGTTAGCGGTTGGCGGATGTTAAAAGAAAGGGTTTCGGCTTCGCTGCGAATATTTAAATCACGAAATTCGCTTTCAATAATCCGGCTAGCACTGTTACTATAGCGGACACCAATAGTTCCATCTAGGGCGTTAAAGGGAATAGAATAATTGATATTGTAAATATCTAACCCTTCACTAGCAGCATATTCAGCACTGAATTTATCTCCAAACCCTAAGAAATTATCGTGAGCAATAAAAACACTCCCTTGTTCTGAACCAACGCTAGGTGATTGATTATTTGCAAAGTTCACCCCAGCATGGAATGGTGGGGATTCGGTAATTGTCACCTGTAAAATATTGCTACCTGGGGTGCTACCTGCGGTTAACTCAGCATTGACTCGTTCAATTACGGGGTCAAGTTGTAATAATTGCAGTGCTTCTTCGAGACGTTTTTGGTTTAAAGGCTTACCCGCCAGCCGTGCAATCCGGGAATGCACGTATGCAGTTTGCAATCTTTGTAACCCTAAAATGGAAATTCCTTCAAGTTCGCCTTCTACAACTTGGATTTGCACAACACCGCTAGCGATATCTTGATTGTTGGGAATAAATGCACCACTGCTGATATAGCCATTATCAACATAGAGTTTGGTGATTTGCGATCGCAGTTGCAATAATTGCTCAAATGTAATATTTGTATTTTCTAAGGGTTGTTTTAACTTGATGATTTCATCTTTTAAAACAGAATAGCCTGTAATTTGGACTTCTTTGACAAAGAAACTTTCGCCGCTAGGAAAAGTGTTATTAGGTTGATTTTCCTGCTGGCGTAATGGGAGTATAGGAACAGTTGGTGCAGGTGGAGTGGGAGCAATACTTGGTGATGGTGATGGTTGAGGAATGGTTTCTTCCACTTTCCCTGGAATATCGGGGGGAATTGTGATTCCAGATGGGGGTGTCGATTGGGCAAATACTGCGATTGGAGTGATGTTTATGCAGGAAAATAATATGAAAAAAAGCTTTTGAAATCGAAGGTAGGAACCCATTGTTTATATAATCTGTAAAAGATAGTGTCTAGTGGAATGGCACTAAGAAAAGCTGAAACTTCGTCAGGGCAGGGTGTGGGAGGAGGGGGAAGAAGTCTTACCCCCCACACTCCCCACACTTCCCACACTCAAAAGCCAGTTAAATCATAGGTTTGCGCTTATCTTAGTGCCATTCGTGTCTAGTGCTATATCCGACTTCTGTTTAATAAGTAATCAAGCAGACATGATACTAGTAGAGCCTCTATAATTGTGTTCCCAGACCTCAGCGTGGAAGAGAATATTATTATTTAATTAAAATACCATAATAGATTTCTTGATGATTGCATAAAAGTGCAATCATCAAAATACCATTGGGAAATTCCTAATATTCTTGATAGTCGCCTCCATGACCGTAAAAAGTTATTCCATAGGTGCTGCAAAGATTAGCTTGACGCATGAGATCATAAGTGCCATCGCTATAAATGGCTTTAACATCATAGGTACATTGATTGCTGCTATTGCCAAATGTAATCATATCAAATGAACCGTTAACAATATCTGAATTGAGAATATTATTACCCCAATATCTAGATTTTGCTGATGATACATATAGTTGAGTAATTTCTAACTCATTGTTGTTGTAGACCAAGAAATCACGGATATCATTTCCAAGAGCATTTTGACTGGCTAATGGTACTATTGGGAATGCTAAAGTTGTTACTAAAACTGTATTGCGAACTACCTTAGAAAACATGATTAGCCTCTTCATCTGAGTTAATAAAGATTACAAAATTTTTATCAGAAACGGTTAATAAATTTATGCTTTTTGTGTTTTTCGATTTATGAACCGTTTCTTTAATACTCAGATTAAGGGAAATGATTAGGTAATGCATTCACAATTTATGCACATATACATGCCTAATTTGTATGGTGCGATCGCATAATAGTACCTGCTATTTTGCAGAAAACTGTATGTAGTATTTTGTAGGGTTGCCCATCAAAAATATAAATATGTCTCACGCAGTCGTTCCCGCTTTCTTCGCTCGACTTTATCCAAAATTAAGAACTCGGTTTTCTTTATCCGGCAAAAACCCTGGCTTTTTGGCAAATACTTTTTCCACATAATTATCCAATCTTGTGGGGTGGGCAACATGAGCGCCACATTAACTGGGCGCTCATGTTGCCCACCCCACAATCAATAATTGTATTTTTTTATTTGGAAGTCGCTAAACTTTGCAGTCAGCCCGTCCTTATGAAGGGAGGATGATTACAAAGGTTAAAGGGGTGAAGGAGGCCAAGATGGAATGGCACTAAGATAAGCGCAAACCTATGATTTAACTGGCTTTTGAGTGTGGGAAGTGTGGGGAGAGGGGGGAGTGTGGGGGGTAAGACTTCTTCCCCGTCCTCCTACACCTCCCACACCCTGCCCTGACGAAGTTTCAGCTTTTCTTAGTGCCATTCGGCCAAGATGTCAACTTTAGAAGTTTTAGGGGCTGTAGAGATAAATTCAGAATGTTCAATGACTGTCAACTTTCGCTAAATTGGAAAAAGGAAAACTCAAGGAAATCTTAAATGTCAGCACAATTGTTACTGGTGGATGATGAACCAGGGATACGGGAAGCCGTGAAAGACTATTTGCAAGAGAGCGGTTTCAGCGTTCAAGTCGCCAGTAACGCCCTTGAAGGTTGGGAATGGATGCAGATGAATACACCTGATTTAGTGATATCCGATGTCATGATGCCCCAAGTAGATGGCTATCAGTTCCTCAAGCAGCTGCGAGAAGACCCACGCTTCCAAGCACTGCCGGTAGTATTTTTAACTGCTAAGGGTATGACTGGCGATCGCATCCAAGGCTATCATGCTGGTGTTGATGCCTATTTACCCAAACCCTTCGATCCTGATGAGTTAGTGGCTATAGTCGAAAATTTACTAGCCCGCCGCGATGCTAAGGCTAAAACTACAGGAGATGACGCTGAAACCCCCGATCTTGCTGAACTAGCCAATCAGATTGCCCAAATTAAAGCATTATTAACCCAAAGAAATGCCATTTCCCAATCGCCAGCCCCTTTTAAAATTGATTTGACTCCCAGAGAACAAAGTGTTTTAAACTTGGTCGCTGAAGGGTTGATGAATAAAGAAATCGCCCGTCGTTTGGAAACCAGCGTCCGCAATGTAGAAAAGTACGTCAGTCGTTTGTTTAGTAAAACTGGCACTAATAGCCGTACAGAGTTAGTTCGTTTTGCTCTAGAACACGGTCTGGCTAAATAGGCATTGGGCATGGAGCATTGGGCATGGGGCATGGGGCATTGATTATATTGTTTTCTCCATCCACCTCATTCCCCTCTGCTCCCCTGCTCCCTGCCCTCTGCCTCTAGGTAATTAGTAATAGGTAACTGGCTGCTAAACCATAACCTAATACTGGTAATAGATAAAACATAAGTATTTCGGCAAATCAGGCACTTAGCTAAAGTAAAAAGCTAAAAGCTAAAAGCAAGGTTATTTATGTTTACTTTGGTCTTTTAGGTTTTCATTGGATTTGCGCCTGTTGTCCAATTCCCCATCTGTAAAGACACAGGTTTTTTCTTCCTGCAATTTTTTGATAAAAACTCGGTAAAATGCACCCGGTTGAGTTGACTCTCAGATTCTACCAGTACCCTTTGCTACAAAGTTTTTTAATAGAGGAAACTGTTCCTGGGACTTTGTGCTGCTAAATAAGACTTTCACAAAGTAGAAATCACAATATTTGATGAATTCTACTTGCTGCTTAGTTTTTATTGCAACGCGGCTATAGGATCAACATTTGATTTGATGACCAATTCATGCTTCTCACTACTTAAATTACACTTTTAAGTTTGTGGATTTTCAGCAGCATTACGCAAGCGCATAAGCTGACGGCGCATTTGAGGTGAAGCTTTAAACTCAGACACTTCCTGTGCTTTAACGGACGCTTGTAGCGTCTCTAGAAAGTCATCAGAACCTTCGGTTAAAGCATCAAGTAGCACTTGTAAGAGTTGTTCGCGATCGCTCAATAGACTCTTTTCCTCAATCAACCGGAACTTGAGATGGATTTCGCACTCATAAACACCTACTTCGAGATTATTTATCTGGCGTGGTAATGCTTTGGAGTTCATAACTATTGAGATTCCTTTACTTGGTTGTCATGAGGGTAAGGAGGTAGATGTCCAGCAAAAATTCTTTATATCTCTTTTGAATCCAAAGTGCTTGAATTAAGAATTTTTCTTCATCAATCACTTTTGTAATCCATTTCACTCTCCTGTGTTTTATTTACAAGCTAAATTTTCACTGTCTAGATTTTGATGTTCCTGTGCCAGATGTAGCTTATGGTAAGCCATAACTATTATTCAGTTTTTAAGATTCTACACAATAAAGTTTCTGTAAGAAGTTGTTCAACCTTTTTAAAGCTTTTTACATCAACTTTATGTGAACGTCAATAACAGTTGGACTTGTTACTTTAATTTTGGTGTTTATACGTAAGTAAAATCGCTTAATTTTTTTGAACTTATTACAGCCAGAGGTCGATGTAGCACTATTCAGTGAAATTACTTGATGTACGTTTTTTGCAATAGAAAATTCCGAAGAAATTCGTCAGCAGAATTATTAAGGTAAAAACTTTTGTTCTCCATAAAAAAATGTACACAGATCAAATTATTCCTTGTGAGTGCTTCACCTTACTGGGTTTTAGGCTTTATAAGTAAGAAAATCCTAGCAGTAGTTAAGATTCACACACCACTTTGACTTGTTTGTATACCCTAAATGAAAAAGTAATTTTTACAGAAAAATAATTGGACTACTGACAGTACTAGCTGCTAAATGTGTCTTGAACTCATAACAGAAGGAGTAAGTTAATTCAGTACAGGTGATATTTTTACTTATGCCCATTCAATATACCCTTTTGAAACTGGGTTCAAAGCTTGTAAATTGAGAGCATTCAAGCTTGAATATAGCGTTTACAATAATTTCAGTGTAATCCACCCAAATCTTACACCCTTTTATGGATAACCCGATGCTGCTCAAGTCCACAACCCGTCATGTCCGCATTTTTGCAGGCGAAATTGACCGGGATGGCGACCTAGTTCCAAGTCAACAGGTCTTAACGTTAGATATTGACCCAGATAACGAATTTAACTGGAATGAAGACGCGCTGCAAAAAGTTTATCGAAAATTTGATGAACTAGTAGAAGCATCCAGTGGCGCAGACCTCACGGACTATAATTTGCGCCGTGTGGGGTCAGACTTAGAGCATTATCTGCGATCGCTCCTGCAACTCGGCGAAATCAGCTACAATCTGTCTGCCCGCGTTACCAACTACAGCATGGGAGTCCCCCAAGTTGCAATTGACGACAAACAAGTAAGCTAAAAAGTTGCTAGGAGTCTGGCTGAACCCTTCTGACAATTCAAGCAACTCATCAGCAAAATCCCACGAAAATCCCCCTTCCCGACGTAGGAAGGGGGAATTCATCCGGTACTTTTGCCAAAATTATATTTGCTATTCTTAATTCTTAATTAAAGTTAATTGTTGCTATCCTACTTATAAACTAAATAAATCCCAATATTCTCTGCCTCTTGATGATGCGATAATTCAGCAAAAGCTTGGGGTGCAGTTATGCTTGGGTTATGCTTTGTTAACAGGGTTGGAGCTAGTTGCTTTGGCGATTGAGAGTCACAGAGCAATAGAAGCTATGATGAGGCTGGAGGGTTGACTTAGGAGCGTGTTTTTTAGATAAGTTAAGTATTAGCACCTGCTGATATCCGCCAGCTAAAATCATCATCTAAAGTCTGGGTATGTCAATTTTAAGAAAGATGAGCGGTCTAGATTGTCCCTACTAATGCTGTTAAAGAAATTGCCAATCGCTGATCGGTGCGAAAACTATGGAAAATGACGCGGCAACGCTCTACTGTCCAAACGAAAATTGTCAGGCTGCCAACCCCCTGACTCACAAGTTTTGCCAGCGATGTTCCACGCCCTTACCCAAAAATTATCTCTGGGCTGTGGTAGATGGCCCAAGTGTGGGTAGCCCTGGAGAAATATTAGCCGATCGCTATTTAGTCGTTGATAAATTTATTCTTTTAGACACGAAACCTGGTTTCTTAGCGCTAACACCTGAGTTAGAGAATTTACAGCCTCTAAGAGCTTACCTGAGACTCATTCCCTATCGCTTACACGTACCACAGGTATATGGAGTCATTTTTATAGCTGACGGTTCTTCCCATGAAAGAGAAATATTACTCTTAGAAAAACCGCCACTATTTAAACCGCCATTATTAGTAGATGACACAATCCAAGTGTATTTGGGCAGCGAGTTAACCACCGCTTGGCGTGATGCAACATCGATGCGCCAACTCAATTGGTTATGGCAAATAGCTCATCTGTGGCAACCTCTGGCAAGTGAAGGTGTCGCTTCTAGCTTGCTTGACTCATCTGTATTACGGGTAGAAGGCTCGTTAGTCCGGTTGTTGGATTTGCGTTTCGACAGCGAAATATCACCAGAATTGCCGCAGTTAGGTGAATTTTGGCAGCAGTTGGTTAGTGATAGCAAACCAGCCATCACTGAATTTGTTGAGCAGGTTAGCCTTTCTTTAATTCAGGGAGAGATTAACTCAACTGACCAATTGATTACAGTTTTAGACCAGGGACTGGCACAATTAGGGCGATCGCAAACACCCACGATCAAAATTATCACCAAAACCGACACTGGCCCAAGTCGCCAACGCAATGAAGATGCTTGTAGCCCTCCCAGTGGAACTCTGATCAGCAAACCACCCCAGCCAACAGCTTTAGCAATCGTCTGTGATGGCATCGGTGGTCACGAAGGTGGCAATGTCGCCTCAAATTTAGCCATTGAAACGATCCAGCAGCAGGTACAGCAATTAACAAAAGTTCCCTACGACCACATAGACCCCTCACTACTGCTGAATGACCTAGAAAAAGCAGTGGCAATTGCCAATGACAAAATTAGTCAGCGCAATGACAGTGAAAATCGCCAAGGGCGGCAGCGTATGGGCACGACTTTAGTCATGGCATTGCCTGTTGCACACGAAATGTACATTACCCATGTAGGTGATAGTCGTGCTTACTGGATTACCCGCCAAGGCTGTTATCAAGTTACCCTTGATGATGATGTCGCTTCCCGTGAGGTGCGGCTAGGCTATGCCATTTACCGCGATGCTGTACAACAAAGTTCTGCTGGCTCTCTCGTCCAGGCTTTGGGTATGGGGCCCAGCACTTCATTGCATCCCACCTCGGCACGGTTTATGCTCGACGAAGATGCGATTTTTCTGCTCACATCCGATGGTTTGAGTGATTTTGATCGGGTGGAGGAATACTGGGAAACAGAAATTTTGCCGATTCTACTTGGGGAAGCAAACATCGCCACTGTTGCCGATAGATTAATCGAAATTGCTAATACTAAAAACGGACACGATAATGTCACCATCGCTTTAGTCCATTATCAAGTCCAATACTGGGAACCAGAAATTACGATCAAAGCCTTCATTCCAGAGAGTTATTCTGCCAAAACTGTTGATTTTGCATCCAGGGCAACAGATGCAAGCCTTTTAGGTAGCCCAAACCACAAAACTCAGGTGATTCCCGACACTGAGCCTGCTAAAAATCGCCAATTACCGCTACAGTGGATTGTTCCTTTAATATTTGTGGTGATAGCAGGCTCTTTAGGACTGTTCGTGAAGGAATTGCGATCGCCATCAGGCTTATTTCCATTTCTTCCCAATCCCACAGCAACTCAAAAGCCTACCACCCAAGCAACACCCGTAGCGCGATCGCTTGATAACCTTTCTCCTGGCTGGGTAATTCAAACCACCAAGGAAATCCCCTTGAGAAATAAATCATCGCTTCCTCCTGGAGCATTTTTACAAGTTATCAACACAAATCCAAATCCCAAACCTGCTTCTGGAAATCTTTCGGTTTCTATGCGAGTCTGTCCAAGCAAGAACACGCCAACTCCAGCTAATACCAATAAACCAGCAGTAACTTCCTCAGTTCCACCCAATTTGAAAGCTTTACCGGAAACAGTATTGCTGGACTTATCCCAACTAAAAAGCTTTGGTGTATCTGTTTTACAATCAGATGTACCAAATCCCTGTCCAACCGTTACGCAACCGCCAGCTACTCCATCAGCTAGCACCAGTCCAACTTAATTAAATACTCGATAAACTGGTAAAAACCTGGAATAATAACAAGTAACAATCAAAGTAAAAAACTTACAAGGTCAAAAAATAGAAAATTTTCACCTTGAAGAATTGTTATTTTAAATTATCAAGAAAGGCAGGAGGACGTTCGGCGATCGCTCAGTCGAGCCGCAGAGGGCAGTTCTTCCTGGAGAAAAACTACCTGATGTTCGTGGACTCGCTTGCCGCCGGCGCTATCCTACCTCCTGCCTCCTTCCATTGTTTTTAGCTTTGAGTTTTATGAATCCATGCCATCCCTGAATTTGGCGATCGCCCGTCTCTTAAACACTGGCACTGATAACTTCGCCATTTGGGTGGTCAAGGCTCCCTATCCCAGTGGCTACGTTTTACGTGACTGTGTATGGCCTGTTGAACTCAATCAAGTTTGGCAAGAATGGCAGCAGATGTTTGCTGGCCATAGTCGGCTAGATATTTCCCCAAACTCAACATCTCAAAAGTCGCAATTCTCCATAGATTGGATTTCGCCCTCTTCTGGTCAAACCACTGGGCCTTACAGCAGTCGTCTAATGCAATACTTGGGAATGAATTTATGGCGCTGGGTATTTGACGGGCAAATTCTCGGTAGTCTAGAACGCAGTCGTGGGATTGCTATGGGTCAGCATACACGTTTACGCTTTCGGCTAGAAATTCGTGACCCGGATCTCATCGCTCTCCCTTGGGAAATTATGCAGCGTGAGCCTGGTCAATCGGCAATGTCTCTCTCCCAAGATTTGCTATTTAGTCGTACCAGCAGTGAAGTTGACCCATTACCGTATTTGCGAACTGACCAAGCTTTAAGTATTTTGCTGGTTTTAGGTCATGATGAAAAGCTGCAACTAGAACAAGAAGCGGCTATTTTACAGCAAAGTCTTGTAGATACACCTGTGGGTGGTAATTCTCAAAGATATGCACCTTGTATAGTAAATAAACTCATACAACCAACTCCACAAGAGTTGATTCAAGAATTAGAAACCAAAGCATACAACGTTTTCTTTTACGCTGGACATGGTTTGCCAGGAGCAGACGGAGGATTACTGTTTTTGCGACCAGATATGCCCCTGAATGGGATAGAATTGGCGCAAGTATTGACCCGTACTGGTGTGAAACTAGCACTTTTCAACGCCTGTTGGGGCGCACAACCAGCTGCTATTAATCATCAAGCCATACCTGCCAGTAGTTTAGCCGAAGTACTGATTCGTCATGGAGTGCCTGCTGTTTTGGGGATGCGCGATGAAATCGCCGATCACGAAAGCCACAGTTTTATTCAAGCGTTTACCGAAGCTTTGCGATCGCACAAACCCATAGATGAAGCCGTATCACTGGCTAGGCAAGAGTTATTAACACTGTATAAATTTAATCAACCAGCTTGGACTTTGCCTGTTCTCTACCTGCATCCGGATTTTAATGGTGAACTCATTAAGAATCTAGATGAAGGGATTACCGAACTACCAGACACAGCCATTCCTGATATCGGTTCACCGCTTCCGACTGCTTCGTTGCGATCGCTCACTCCAAAAGGTAAAACCTGGTTGTTGCGTTATGGAGTCACCCGCATTGGCCGGACGAAAGATAATGATATTATCATCGCCGAACCATCTGTATCCAAACGCCACGCCGAAATCTTCTGCCGTAATACTCTTACCGATGCTACATTGGTGCGAACTTATTATTTGCAAGATTTTTCCACATACGGTACAACCTGGTTTTTAGGCCCTAATGGATGGCAACAAATCCTCCGAGAGGAAGTACCCCTGAAATCGGGAATGCAGTTAAAGTTTGGAAGTGCTAGAGGCGAAACCTGGGAGTTTATTATTGAAGACTCCTAGTATAGCTATTGCAGAAATGAATTTTCATGTTTAACATCAGCTTTTAAAATCTATTTTTTCTCTGGAAAAAATCATCTGTTTTTGCGGAAATCTCTTGTAAGGAATTGTAGTTGTCAATACCACCAAATAATCCGGAGAAAATAAAAAATGGCTAAAAAAATTAATGGCTCAGATACCTTCTCTTCTTTGCCATCTCAACTGGATTTAGATTTATTAGAAGCGCTACTAGAACCAGACGATGCTACCTATCCCTGGAATCCAGCTGATGAAGAATCAGAAGCTTATTTTCAGGAATTAGAACAACAGTTCGGAATGCAAGATTTACTTGAGGAAGAACTAACGACGCGATCGCAAGATTTTTATAGCAATCTGGATACACTTTGGTCTAATGTCTCCTTTACGTCAAGCTATAATGACAATCACCAACAGGTATTAGTGCTGAATCTTCAAGAAAGACTACGTACTACTTTTGCCGCATGTGTCCCCCAAACATTGCTCAATACCATCGCCCAGAAAGCTGCTGAGATTTTTGCTGCCCAGCAATCAATTGGTGAACAACTAGTTGAGTGCGTTCAGACAGTACTGCCAACTTGGGGAACTGAGGATCTTTTAGTTTTAGCTCGTCCTTTTGCTTACGCTATGCGAAGTAGCGAATCGAAAAACGCGGCATCTGCCATAAGTAATCTTAACAATAGCGAGTGGACAGCTTTATCAGAAGTAGAGAAAGCAAAGGTCACTTTAGCGATCGCTTCTTATGCTTTTACTCAACTCAACCAGTCTCAGCCTGAACTATAAAATCGGGAATCAGTGACAGTTGATCGGTAACGGGCAATAGAAAAAGTAGAGAAAGCCAAAATTTTCATCATGCGCTGTGTTCGCATAGCCCACGCTTGGTAATCGCTATACGTTTAGAGTCATCTCTTGCAAAGATGTTGATTTACATTATGCAGAGGCGCAAAAAAAGAGTCGAAAATCAAGACTTTTGCAAGAAGTTAAATGATTTTTATTTTTTAGGCATAGTTACCCCAGAATAAATTTACAGTACGCTTATTTTCTAACTACGCCATCTATCCAAAGATATAAATATTCAAATTATTCCCTTGCTCCTCTGCTCCCTAATTCCAGCTTCTTCATCTCTTATTTTGGGCCTAGAAATCGGGTAGCGAAATTTTGCGATCGCGTAGGTGATAGCGCCCGTGCCTTGAGAATTGCCGCCATCAAAAAGGCGTAAGATAACACCCCAACAACTACCAACAGCAAGGCATTAATAGATCCTGTCGCATTCCACAGAGCATGGAGCGCAGCAGCACTAAGATAACCAATAGAAAGAATTTGCCAACTTCTACTGGGCTTGAGAACAGCCAACCCGATAAAATAGCCCAGGTAGCCACTATAAGCCATGTGTCCTGCTACAGAGCCTAAAATTCTCGGAATTAGCAGTTGTAAACCCGCTAGTTGACCAGCAGCGCCTATGCCTACTTGTTGTGCAATATCGGGCACATATTGTCCAAGAGTTTCCAATAGAGTGAAACCCACAGCAGAAGCCGTTCCCAGGAGAATCCCATCTAGGGGTTCCCAAACGCCAATCTTTTCCCGCCAAGGTGAAGATAACATTCTACCGATGGCAAATGCCCCTAACACAGGTAATGCCTTAAGTAATTCCTCCATCAACCCAGCACCAAAAAACATCCGTACCAGTAACTCTGTGAAGGTGGTCGATTCTTGGGGTGAGGGCAAGTTTCCCGGAAGAATACCGCGAAACACGAAAATAAATACATCCAATAGTGGACTGAGTAAAATCAACGTTGTACTCAATGCCGCAGCCATTAGCACCCACCAAGGCTTTTGTTTACCGCAAAGTTGGTAAACAAAATAGTAGGCAGCGAAGGCGATATAAGTTGCAACGATAATTTGATTAGCTTGGGGCTGACCGACTGTAGCAAACATTAATACTACAAAGATTACGGTCAGTATTCCCGGTACGAGGTAAGCTTTCCGAGTTAAATCTTTACCAGTGGAAATAATGGGGAAAAGCTGAGTGAAGCTAACAGAATCTGGCTGCTTTAATTGCGTGTGGCCGTGGTAATTTGTTGCCGAAGGTAATGGTGTAACTTGGTTAACTGTTGTGGCCGGAGCTTGATAAGTATATTCGTACTCAAAAACGTATTGCGGGCCATCAGCACCTAGAGAAATGCGATCGCCTGGGTGCAATTCCTGACATTCATACAAGCGTTGTCCATTCAAATAAGTACCATTAGCACTATTTAAATCACAAAGCACCCAGCTGAATTTGCTATCTGGCGATAAAGAGAGGGGACGAACCACCGCATGACGACGAGATACCATCCGGTACATCATGGCATCCAAGACAACTTGGCAGCTGGGGTCGCGTCCAATTACCATCTCTTTGCTGGGGGGCAGGGAGTAGCGAGATTCTGATCCAGAAGCTGCCCCATTACCAGACACTAGCCGCAGAAATGCATTATGTCTTGCGTTTTTGCCTGTCATCGAGTTAGTGTGCGTTTCTAAACTAATTCTTCTTCATATAATTTGGCAGCAGGACTAACCTTAGCCACATTAACAGCAGCATTGCTAAATCCACTATAGCTTCACTTACTGCTAAGAAATTTAAAATTCTAGAAGGGAAATTTCAAATTGTTTCACCTAATGTTAATAAGTATTCCATGTACTGAGAGTTTGTCCTAAATAAGCTTGTCATGGGGATGAATCAGACTATATGATTTGTCTGCTTTTGACATCCTAGCGGTAAATTTCATCCAAAGCAATTTATCCAAAAACAGTAGTTTTTACTGCATTTAGTTTCATTTAGAAAATATATAATTTCTGGTGGTCTGTTGCGAGCTAGTATGCTCTTCTTCCAAAGGGAGACGGCTAGCGCTTTTTCTTCTCTACGAGAGGCTGCGCCCTAAGCGGAGCTATGCCGCAGGCTTTACGGAACGCTTTGCGAACGCAGAGCGTCTTGCAAAGAAGGGAGTTTCCCCATGAGTAACTGGCCTTAGCAAAGCGGTAGCGAGTAATCAAGCGTTTGTAGGAGCGTCACCTGGAAGGTCAGTTGTTTTTGCCACAGTCTATTTGAAGCACGGAGTAGGTAAAGAAACGTATAGAATCAATATTTATCAGTTGTTTATAAAATAAATATTAATTTAGAGTTGAGTCTATTAGGCGTGAGCAGATCCACGAATTTTTGACACATTACAGCAATAATTCTGCGGTAATGTATCATTTCATGGTGGCAAGTTAACAAAGTGTAATGCACCGAACACATCTGTTCTTTAATTAAAGCAGATTAAATTCTGCGATCGCTATGGGAAAGTTTTTGCTTTCATGTCCTGGGCGGCTGAGTTTAATTAAGGCAAAACGCTGTAAGGGCGTTAAAGCTTCCCAATGTTGCTGTGTCAGGTTTACACCTATTTCTTGAGCTTTTTCCTGGAGGCTAGTTGGTACAGTGCTAGAGTCTAGCCATGCAGGATGTAGCTCAATGGGTAATTCTGTAGCTGGTATACCTGTGCGTTGTAAAATTAATTGTTCGATATGTTCGCGGTAAGACTGAATTTCCGTTTCTGTTGTGCAAGGTAAATCGACTAAAGCTTGACGCTCAGCTGTAGTCATTTGATTCCAATCAGACAATTTTAGCTTAATGCCACAAGTATCTAAATTGCAGCGCACCTGCATGGGGATACAACGCAGCGAATCAACAAAGTCTGCTTCAAATTGAAAAAAATATGTCATAGTCTATTATTCAAAATTCGATTATTTAAAATTAACGATTTTAAACCATCGATAATTTTTTAGATTTTCAGTTACAAAAATTGGTAATTAAAAATAAGACTTAAGTAGTGATCACACACTAATAATTTATCCAAAATGGAGTTTTGGTTGTTCTTAATTATCCAGTATACTCTATTATTTTTGGGTAGATTTAGACAAAACTATATCTCCCTAAATATTATACCCAAAAACATCTTAATCAAGCTCTATTGTTAACGAGTATTTCTGTCATTACTGAGACGAATTATTAAGTAACTAATTGAGAGGGCGAGAATAGCAATTCCTAAACCAATTATATCAATACCTGAAACTTTTTCTAAATCAAGAATGATAATTTTTCTGGCAACAGCAATTAAAGAAGTCACAATAACTAATTCAACTTGAAAAACGTGTTTTCGCAAATAAGCTGTGATATTTTCTAAGATTTCTAAAGCGATTAGAATATTCAAAAATAACCCGAAAATCTTATACAAGGTTGTGTTAAACTTAGCGTAAGGAGCTGTTAATAACTCTTTAAAAATAAAAGCTGCTAAGTCTCCGATCGCAACCAAAATTACAACTACCATAAAAATAGATAGAACTTTAGAAACTAGCACCTCTATATTTTCAATGATGTGCATGAAGTTCTCATCTTTGGTAGCTCCGAGAATTCGCCTCATTAACTTTTTCATTTGTTGCACCTGATTTTTAAATAAAAGAAAATCCCATAGATAAATCTAGAGGATTAAAAAAAGATGATTTGTAAGTTTACTATCTGATTTTTATTCTTTCCCATAGCTTAACTTGGCGCTAGTCAAACCTCTGCTTACTAGCAATTTAGCCTCTTTATATATGGTAATTGCTATGAGTCAAGAGTAGAGAGCCATAAAAAATGATAATAACTATTGGTTATTTATTATTGACTAAATTACTTATTAGTGATTGTTAATTACCTCTTGAGAGATACACTTTGCAGCTTACCATTGTGATGACTGGAATTGATAATCTTTGACTGCAACTTCTACAGAAATTGGAATCAGCTGCACAGCACAGGCTTTTAATTCTGGTTGCAGCGAATCGGGGCAAGATTCTGGATGGGTGAGGGCGTTAGCTTCGGCATTATCAGCCCACAGTGAACCCCAGTGCATGGGGACAAAAACTGTACCAGGTGCGATCGCTTTTGTAACTTTAGCAGGAAACTGAGCTTTACCCCGACGCGATCGCACTTGTACACACTGATTATCTAAAATACCTAACTTCGCAGCATCACGGGGATGAATTTCGATAAACGGTTCGGGGTGCATTTTGCAAATTTTTTCAATGCGACCGGTGCGTGTCTGGGTGTGCCAATGTCCGTAAAGTCTCCCATTAGTTAGCACAAAAGGATAATCTGGGTCTGGTGGTTCTGCCAATCCCTTTGAGTAATATGCCCCAAATTGAGCGCGTCCATCAGGGGTATGAAAGCGTAAATCAGTGTAAAGCCGTTTTCCCATTCTGAGCGTATGGTACTTACGCTTCTTCTCAGCTTCTTTGTCAGAAAAAGTTTCTTCTTCTTCTGGCTGAAAACTTAAGAGTCCTGTTTCAGTATCGATAAATACTGACTCTTCTTTCTTGGCTGGGTAAGGCCATTGAGTCGGGCCTTGTGTCAATTGCTCATGACTGATACCCGTCATATCGCAGGGGCGATTTTGAGTTAATTGGACGAATTCAGCATAAACCTCAGCCGAGTTAGCAAAGGCGAACTCTTTTTCAAAACCTAATCTGCGTCCAACTTCGGCAAAAATTTCCCAATCTGCTTTAGCTTCTCTTGGCGGTTGGCGGAATGCTTGACACAAAGTTACCACCCGTTCGGAGTTTGTCATCACACCAGTTTTTTCACCCCACTGGGCTGCTGGTAGCAAAACGTGGGCGTAAGCAGAGGTTTCTGTGGGATAATAAGCATCTTGGTAAATGGTAAAAGGCGATCGCAACAATGCCTTCTTAGTTCGCTCCAAATCTGGCATACTTACAGCTGGATTAGTAGCCGCAATCCACAATAACCCGACAGCATCATTTTCCAAGCCAGTAATCATATCCCAAGCAGTCAAACCGGGATTGGGTGAAATCTGCCCTGGCTTGAGTCCCCAAAACTCCTCAACTTCTGCCCGATGCTGGGGATTTTTCACTACCCGATAACCTGGTAATAAATGCGCCAAACCTCCGGCTTCCCTTCCTCCCATCGCGTTTGGTTGTCCGGTGAGGGAAAAAGGGCCAGCCCCAGGTTTGCCGATTTGTCCAGTCATCAGGTGCAGGTTGATGATAGTTCTTACCTTGGCCGTCCCTTCTGACGATTGATTCACACCCATTGACCACAAAGACAGTACCCGCCGAGATTCACCCCAGTAGCGTGCTGCTGTTTCTAAATCTTCAATACTGATTCCGCATTGACGGGCCACGACTTCCGGGGGATAGTGGCGAATCACCTCAGCATAAGCCGGAAAGTTGCTGGTGCAGTCGTCCATGAACATGGTATCGATGTAATTCCAGCGCATCAATAAGTGGGCGATGCCGTTTAACAAATCGATATCTGTACCGGGACGAATGGCTAAATGCAAGTCGGCGGCTTCGGCGGTTGGTGTACGCCGGGGGTCTACCACAATCATTTTGACCTTGCGGTTCTTTTTGTGATATTTCTCCAGTCGGTTAAAAACGATGGGATGACATTCGGCTGTATTAGTGCCAATTAAAAATGCACAGTCAGTTAACTCTAGGTCTTCGTAGCAACATGGCGGGCCATCTGCGCCAAAGCTTTGAATGTAGCCAGCCACAGCACTAGACATACATAAACGTGAGTTGGCATCAAAATTATTAGTACCCAGACAGCCTTTCATGAGCTTCTGGGCTATGTAGTAGTCTTCGGTTTGAAACTGACCCGAACCATACATACATAATGCTTCTGGCCCTTGAGTGAAGCGGACTGTTTGAATACGCTGCGTGATAAGACTAAAAGCTTCATCCCAACTAACGCGCCGAAACTCTTGATCTAAAGAGTCTCGCACCATTGGGTAATGTAATCTATTTTTATCTAAAGATTCTGCGATCGTTGCGCCTTTGACACAAACCATTCCTTGGCTAGATGGATGGGCTTTATCGCCGCGTACTCGCCAAGTGGGATTTCCTTGACCATCTCGATTAGTTGCTTTGCCAAGTTGGGCTGGAGGTGAAACTTCTAGTCCACAGCCAACACCACAGTAAGGACAAAGAGTTTTGGTAAATTCACTCATGGCAGTTGTACCATTTTGTTATTTGAATTGTGCAACCTCAGATTTAGCGACTGTTTGAGATATTTGTGTGTTATGCAAAAAGCTTTTCTTTTTATCGAACCGCAGAGACGCAGAGAGCGCAGAGAAAAGAAAAAGAGATTTTCATGAATTAGGATTGCTATAGAAGGATGAAGTGTAAAGTTCCCTAGTTCAGATTTGATAGTGAATTTTCTACTTCATCCTTCATCTGTTTATTCTTCAGTTAAGAAGATAGGGTTTTTCGTTGCGGTTTCTGGTAATTCACCTTCATAAGCGGCGGCAAAGGAACCTTTTGGTTCTTTGAGGAAGAAGGCACACATAAAAGCACAGATTAGTGCAGCTATACCCATTGTGCTAAATAGTGTGGGAGCGTCGGTTAAGCTAAAAATTGTTAGGTAAACCACACCACCAAAATTACCGTAAGCTCCCACATTACCGGCAATTTGTCCAGTGGCTTCCTTCTTAATCATCGGTACGATGCTGTAGGTTGCACCACAACCAGCTTGAGCAAAGTAAGCGGCAAACATTGTAACTGCGATCGCTACCGGAATCGGCCAGCTACTATTAATAAAATGTGCCATCAAATAACTAACACCGATACCAACGCTGATAATTGTCATTGTCCATTTACGTGAGTTAAATTTATCAGAAATTAAGCCACCACTAGGACGAGAAACCAAGTTTAAGAAGGGATAGGTAGCGGCAATCATCCCAGCGACAACATGCTCTAAACCAAAGGTTTTCTCAAAAAATGCTGGGAGCATAGAAACGGCTGCCAGTTCGCTGCCAAAGTTAGTTATGTAAGTGAATTCGAGTAAAGCTACTTGACCAAATTGAAAGCGTTCAGATGCAGGGTAAGTTTTCTTGCCAGTGAGAAGTTCTCGGTTTACCTGCCAAGCTTTATAACTTTGGTAAGCAAACAATCCTGCTAATACCAACCAAGTCAAATACATTTGACTCAAAGTTAAAAAGTGAATTTTCTTTTGTTCTAAGCGCCAAGCTAATAAACCCAAGGCGAAAATCAAACCAAAGTTCGAGAAAATCAGCGCCCAGAAGCTTTTAATACTCGTCACTTCCAGAGAACCATTCTTTTTAGGTTTATTGTAGACTTTGCCTATGGGCGTATCTTGGACAGTGTTGTAATAAATTACGCCATAGATAGCTGCAATGATACCTGTGAGTGCGATCGCAAATCGCCAGTTAGAAGCGCCACCAGAGAAAAAGCTAGTAGAAATTGCAAGTATCGGTAAGGCAAACTCTGCGCCAAAAGCCCCGAAGTTGCCCCAACCGCCATAAATGCCTTGAGCAATTCCCATTTCCTTCGGCTGGAACCATTCTGCCACCATGCGGATACCGACAACAAATCCAGATCCGACAATTCCCATCAGCAAACGACTGATGACTAGTTGATTAAAATCTTGCGCTAGCGCTGTTGCTAAACAAGGAACAACCGCAAACATCAACAAGATTGAGTAGGTGATTCTAGGGCCAAAACGATCCAGAAGCATCCCAATAATTAGCCGTGCAGGGATTGTAAGGGCAAGGTTACAGATACCCAAAGTTTTGATTTGCTCTGGTGCTAAATGTAGTTCTTTGCCAATAGTTGTAGCGAAGGGGGCAAAGTTAAACCAACAAACAAAAGTGAGAAAGAAAGCAAACCAAGTCTGATGTAAGATGCGGTAGCGATCGCTAAATGAAAATAAGTTTTTAAGCATTCCAATCTTTCTAATTGAATAAACTACGGAGAAGATGAGCCTTTTATCTCGGAGGTTGAGCCTTTTATCTCGGAGGTTGAGCCTTTTATCTCGGAGGTTGAGCCTTTTATCTCGGAGGTTGAGTCTTTTATCTCGGAGGTTGAGTCTTTTATCTCGGAGGTTGAGTCTTTTATCTTGAAGGTTGAGCCTTTTATCTCGGAGGTTGCACCTTTTATCTCGGAGGTTGCACCTTTTATCTCGGAGGTTGCACCTTTTAACTCGGAAGTTGCACCTTTAAGGTTGAAGTATGAATTTTGCCCAATGCTCAATGCCCCATACCAATAAGTACTAGCAGTTACTAACTAGTAAGGCTTCTTGCTTGAGTTTTGCCCCAAAGTTTTTGATTAGTAAATCTTGCAATAATGGCTGTAAGTCTTCGCAGGGTATGCCTTTGATAACGCAAGTTCCCAAATGGGCATCTTTGCCGACTTTACCGCCCATATATATATCAACACCTTCCAAGGTTTTGCCATTTTTACGAGTTTTGGTTCCCATCAAGCCGATGTCTGCAACTTGGGGCTGGCCGCAAGAGTTAGGGCAACCTGTCCAGTGAATTCGGACTGGATTGATGAAGGTTAACTCTTCTTCTAAGGCTTTAATCATTGCCAGGGCGCGGTTTTTGGTTTCGATGAGAGCGAAGTTGCAAAATTGTGCGCCTGTGCAAGATACTAGCGATCGCGCCAACAAACCTGGATCAATAGAAAACCTTTCTAGCAACGGTTCTGTTAAAAATGTTGCTAACCGCGAATCAGAAATGTTGGGGATGACGATGTTCTGCTCAACGGTAAAGCGGATCTCACCACTGCCAAAAACTTCCGCTAGACGAGCAATCTCAAACATATCTTCGGCATACAGTCGCCCGACGGGAATATTTAAACCTGCGTAATTTAGCCCCGGTTGTTTTTGTTTATATACTCCGATGTGGTCGCGTTTTTCCCAGTCGATCTCATCTTTTGCGGCTGCGGGTAATAACGATTTACCCAAACGGCTTTCTACTTCTGTCCGAAACTTATCTACACCCCATTCATCAATTAGCCACATCAAGCGGGATTTTTGCCGATTAGCACGCGGGCCATGATCACGAAAGACTTCCAAAACTGCTCTACATACAGCTACCACATCTTCTGGAGCCACCCAAGCATTTAGAGGAATCGCCGCCTCACAACGTTTAGCTGAGAAAAAGCCACCCACAAGGATGTTAAAACCAAATTCTTGCCCTATCCCCTGTCCCCTATCCGCTGTCCCCTCCTTAAATGCTGGAACAAAAGCTAAATCGTTAATTTCAGCGTGAACTGAATTGTCTCTTCCACCTGCGATCGCAATGTTAAATTTCCGTGGTAAGTTGCTAAACTCTGGGTTTCCTTCACCGTTGTTGGTGAGCATATCTTGAATTTGTTGTATCAACTCTCGCGTGTCGTACAACTCATCTGCATCCAAACCCGCCACCGGATCGCCTGTAATATTGCGGATGTTATCCATCCCTGATTGGATAGTGGTTAAACCAACTGCGTGAAATCTATTAAAGATATCTGGTAAATCTTCAATTCTGATTCCCCGTAATTGGATATTCTGTCTGGTGGTAATATCGGCGCACCCATCATCCCCGTAACGCTGCACCACTTGGGCTAAAACACTCATCTGACTGCTGGTGAGAATACCATTAGGCATCCGTAACCGCATCATAAACTTACCTGGGGTAACTGGGCGGAAAAACACGCCTACCCACTTGAGCCGATGATCGCGATCTGTTTCGTCCATTGCTTCCCAGCCCAAGGCGGCAAATTTCTCTATCTCATCCCTGATGGCGAGTCCATCTTTTTGCGCCTTGAATTTCTCGAATTTATTGAGGCTGGTAGTCGTAGTTGTTGTGTCTGTCATGAGGCTGACTCTCGTGAGAATTTGTGCTGCTAATTGCCCTATATAAATCAACCCGTAGTTCCATCAAGTGGTGTATCTACGAGGGTTAGGGAATAAAAATTTAATATTCGATTACGGCTGATTATTGTTACTCAAAAGTATTCCAACGTGAAACTTCAAAACCGTGGTTAGTTAAGGAAAACTTGTCTCCATATACATCTTGGAAATTGTCAAGCAGGTTTAGATAATGTTCATGTAACAATTTCGATACTCATAACTTAAGACGAGATTTCTGTTAAAATCGTATAAATTGTTACGATTTTTTAGTAAAATTGCTGAAAATGGATACGTAATATGCATTTTTTGCATCAATGTCGGCTAATGAGCCACTTAAAGCGCTTGATAAAGAGTGTTTGACATGATCCAAGTGGTTTTGGATTGCCATAAATTAATCCAAAATCCAAAATCCAAAATTGAGTGGCAATTATGAAACGTCGTGATTTTATTAATTGGGTAGGTTTGGGTTTGATAGCGAGTTCTCTACCTGTAGCGATCGCAGCTTGTTCTTCTCAAACACCTTCTGCAACTGGAGATTGGCAAACAGTAGGCACTTCGGCAGAATTAGATAAAACTGGTCAATTGTTGGCTAAAAACTCACCTGCTGGGCCTGTGTTGGTAGTCGGCACATCTAAAGCCGCAATAACAGCTGTCAACCCTACCTGTACTCACGCAGGTTGCACCGTAGCATGGAAAGCTGAGGCAAAAAAATTCGCTTGTCCCTGTCATGGCTCAGAATATGGGGTTGATGGTAAGGTGCTAAAAGGGCCAGCGACAGAAGCGCTTAAAACTTACGCCGCCAAAATTGAAGGTAATTCAGTTGTAGTCAAGCCAACTTAAACAATATAATTCAGGGTATGGTGAGTAATATCAACCAGCTTTTGGTGCAAGCCCAGACAGCATATAATGCAGCTGATTGGTCATCACTGATTCAATATTTACAACAATTAATTTTAGGGTCAGACTCACAACATCCAGAGGTAGTTAAAAATCGAGAATATCTGCTGACATTAGCAATTTCAATGTTAGAGATGGGAGATTTTCAACAACGCTGGGAAATCACCAAAGTTTTGACTCACTTGGGAAATATTGCTATCCCACCACTCATTGACATCTTAGAAGATGAAGATGCAGAGGAAGAATTACGCTGGTATGCAGCGCGAACCTTGGGCGAATTTCAGCACCCAGAAGCGATCGCACCCTTAGTTGAATTGTTGAAAACTGATGAGGATGAAGAACTCAAAGCGATCGCAGCCACAGCACTAGGACAAATGGGTACTGTTGCTATTACTTCACTAACTGAACTTCTAGCAGATGAAGATACACGACTTTTAGCAGTGCGATCGCTTTCCTGTATTCCCCAAACAGAAACCATTGCACCGCTATTGAGTGTAGTACAAGATCCACAAGCCACAATCCGCACTGCTGCAATTGAAGCCCTCAGCAGTTTTCATGACGAACGTATACCACCAATCTTGTTAAATGCTTTGGATGATATTGCTGCTAAAGTTAGGCGTGCAGCAGTGCTTGGTTTAGGTTTTCGCCCCGATTTGCGCGAAGCATTAGATTTAGTGACGAGACTGCAACCCAAGCTTTACGACTTTAATCTTGATGTTTGTTGTGCAGCCGCAGTTTCCCTTTCTCGGATGGGTGGTAATGACGCTGCAAAACATTTATTTGATTTGTTGATTTCACCTCAGACACCAACAAAGCTGCAATTAGAAACCATCCGCGCTTTAAGTTGGGTGGGTACACCATCTAGTTTGGAATATTTGCAAACAGCATTTAATCAAATCACTTCAGAGACACTTTGGCAAGAAATTGTCACTGTTTTGGGGCGAGTCCAAAAGCCGCAAACTACACAAGCAGCAGAAATATTATTGCAAATATTACGCTCGCAACATCCAGCCATAGAGATTGCTAATGTAAAAAGTGCGATCGCCTTGTCTTTAGGACAGCTAGGCGAAATACAAGCAGTTGAACCATTGATTTCACTGCTAGCTGATTCTAATGTATCGGTGAGACTACACGCGATCGCTGCACTCAAAAATTTGGATGGGGAAGTTGCACATCAAAAATTGCAGCAGTTAGCAAATAACGCTGCACTCACACCAGATTTGCAACAAGGAATAGCGATCGCTTTAGCTGAGTGGTAATTTCGTCAAATTGGAGGTCAGATTCCTCTACTATTAACAAGTGATTGTCCGGCTATGATCTAAAGCATATTGCCACTGACCAACTTTATGAAAACCTTTACTGCAATAATTGAGCGAGATTCTGATACTAATCTCTACGTTGGTTATGTGCCTGGATTTCCCGGAGCGCATTCTCAAGGAGAAACCTTAGATGAGTTACAGGAAAATCTACGCGAAGTGATTGAGATGCTTCTAGAAGATGAAGACATGTAAATTAGATAAAAAATACTGTAACAAACTATACTAAATTGCTGATAAAAAACCGTTAACTTAATGAAACTGATAAATGTAATTCAGGCTACATAAAAATGCGCCTAGAGCAGTTGCAAGCCTTTCTAGCGATCGCACAAACCGGCAGCTTTCAACAAGCAGCGCGAACATCTGGTGTTACCCAATCGACGATTAGCCGCCAAATCCAGGCATTAGAAGCAGATTTGGGTGTTGAACTTTTTCATAGAACTACTCACGCCAAATTAACGCTGGGAGGTGAATGTTTACTACCCCGTGTCCGTAAAATTTGCCAAGAATGGGAGACAGCTACACAAGAATTAGCTGATTTAATCGCCGGAAAGCAACCAGAACTTTGCATTGCCGTGATTCACTCATTATGTGGATCTTACTTACCGCCAGTGTTGCAAAAATTTTGTCATGCATATCCAGATGTACAATTGCGCGTGACTTCATTAGGAAGCGATCGCGCCCTGAAAGTCCTCAAAGATGGATTGGTAGATTTAGCAATTGTGATGAATAATCGCTTTTTAACCACTGCTAGGGAAATGGTGGTAGAAGTACTTTATGATGAACCGATAGAAGTTCTCACCGCAGCTAATCATCCCCTGGCACAATATGAATGTGTCCCTTGGTCGGAGCTAATTCTTTATCCCCAAGTGGTTTTTAAAGATGGTTATGGGATGCAGCGCTTAATACAAGATAGATTTGAGCGAATGGAAGCTACACTCCAGGCGGCTTTAGAGGTAAATACCCTAGATGCTTTTCGGGGAGTGGTGCGCCAAGGAGAATTAATCGCTTTGCTACCTCAATCAGCATTACTGGAAGCACGTCTTGACCCTACTTTAGCGGTTCGTTCCTTAGAGAACAATAATATTAGTGGTTTAACAGATGGTTCAAGTTTGACTCGGCGGGTAGTTATGGTGACAACTCAAGACCGACTACAAATTCCCCCCATTAAGTACTTTTGGCAACTCGTGCGGGAAAATATCCCATTACAAATTGACCAGCAGCGATCGGCTTCTTGAGTGTCATTAGTTATTAGTCATTGGTCATTAGTCATTTTCAGAAAGGACAATGGACAAATGACAGTAGACAAAGGACAAAGGACAAATGAGCAATGTATTTAGGGAATTACTGAAAAAAGTAGGTAGCGGAAACCACACAGGCGAAAACTTAACTCGCGCCGAAGCAGCCAGCACCACTAAAATGATGCTGCTGGGTGAAGCTACACCAGCCCAAATCGGAGCGTTTTTGATTGCTCATCGAATCAAGCGTCCTACGGGGGAAGAGTTAGCGGGAATGTTGGATGCTTATGATGAATTGGGGCCAAAGCTGCAACCATTCGACTCTGAACGACCAGCGATCGCTCTTGGCATCCCTTATGATGGCAGAACCCGCACAGCACCAATTAGCCCGGTAACAGCTTTAATACTCGCCGCAGTTGGACAACCAGTGATCATGCACGGAGGCGATCGCCTGCCAACAAAGTACGGCTTACCCCTAATAGATATTTGGCAAGGTTTAGGAGTCGATTGGACTAACCTACCACTGGCAAAAACCCAGCAAGTTTTTGAGCAAACGGGAATTGGCTTTATTTATTTACCACAGCATTTTCCCTTAACTACAAGTATTTGGGAATACCGCGACCAACTTGGCAAACGCCCACCCTTAGCGACAATGGAGCTAATTTGGTGTCCTTATGCTGGGAATGCTCATGTCATTGCTGGATTTGTGCATCCGCCAACAGAAGGGATGTTTAAGATAGCTCTGGGGCTGCGGGGTATAACGAAATTTACATTAGTAAAAGGACTGGAAGGTAGTTGCGACTTACCGCGCGATCGCACTGCAATTATCAGCTTATCTCCATCCCTAGCATCCCAAGAGGTAGAAAGATTGCACCTCGTACCGCGTGATTACGGGTTTACTACCAAGAACGTATCCCTTGGAACTACTGAAGAATTGGTGGCAGATATTCAGGATGTTTTAGCAGGTAAACCAGGCGAACTAATGCAAACAGCCTTGTGGAATGGTGGATTTTACTTATGGCGGAGTGGTATTTGTTCAGATATGCCAGAGGGTTTAGCTAAAGCAGAGGAATTATTAACCAATGGTGCAGTAGCAGCTAAACTCCAAGAACTCAGCCAGTCAGTAAATTCCCTTTCAGCAGCATTTATAACAGTGTAATTAATTACAAATTACGAGTTATTTACTCAGCGACTTCTCCAAAATAGATTTTTGTTGTAACCAATCTTGACCTACTTGAATACTGACATCCGAGCCAAGGTTGCCAGTACTTTCCACACGCACTTCGCCAAATCCCAAAGTTTCACGAATTGATTCGGCGCTGTCACCATCTCCTTGCTGGGCGACGATGTGAGTTACCTCTAAAGGTTCACCCCATGCTTTAGCTATATAAATGTTGCGATATCCAGATTTTTCCAAGGCTCTAATTAATGGTTGGAGATTAGAGCGATCGCCACCTGTACTATCTTGAATTGCTACACGTAAAGAACGTGGATCGGTTGCCTGCTGTTCCTGCTCTGATTCCAAGCCAAAATGTTGAGCCATCAGTTTAGCAATACCATTTTTACTGGGCAACCAATAGCTAGCATCAAACTCGCCTTTCTCGCTAAAGCGACCTGGCAACATTAACATTTGCATATTAGAACGATTAGTCCGCACGCCAAAACCCATTAGCGCCACTAACTCTTCAACCGTCAAATTGGTATCGATGTGGTCTTTAACTACATCCAGAACTTTAGGTAATTGAGCAACAGTAGCTGGATTGAGTGTTTGATCCATCAAGGCCCGAATGACCATTTGCTGGCGTTGAATCCGACCAATATCACCGAGTTCGTCATGGCGAAACCGCAGTAATTGCAATGCCTGCTCACCGTTTAAATGCTGCTTACCCGCCTTCAAATTGATGTACAAATGTTGAGAATCATCTTGATACTTCATATTTTTGGGGACATAAACTGTTACGCCACCCAAAGCATCAATTAGCTTGGCAACTCCTAAAACGTTAATTCGGATATAGCGATCAATTCCCGCCCCACCTAAGAGATTACTGACGGTTCTGGCAGTCAAAGCTGGCCCACCTTCAACATTAGCAGAATTAATTTTTTTCACTCCATACCCCTCTATTTCTGTGCGGGTATCTCTGGGAATGGAGAGCATGATTATTTTTTTCGTCTCTGGATCAAATTTGAGTAAGAGCATTACATCCGAAAGACCATCAAAGGAGTTTACCTGGGGCAGGTATTTGAGGTTTTTGGTGTCTTGGGGAGGGTTTTGGATATCCGGGGGAAGTACGCTCATCCCCATAACCAAGAGATTCACTGGGCGAGTTAATTGTGAGAATCGCATCACACCTCCAGAAATGCGATCGCCATCAAAGGCTGCCTCCTCCTGTGGACTTAGCTGGGCTTGTTGCAAAGGTGTACTGGTTAAAGACACCGCCAAAAGTGCCCCTGCTGTTGCTGACACCATTGCAATCCCACTCATCCCTACCCAAAACCACAGCCAACGCCCAGATTTCGAGTTCTGAGAAATTTTTTTATTGGACTTTGAGGCTTTTCCCGACTGGTTTTCTTCCGCCGAACTTCTTTGAATGGTCACAGACTTCCTCACACTTACTCAATAATCAAATTTGGTAAATTTGCAGACTAAAAATATCCAAACAAATCAACCCATAATAGCTAACTCTTAATTATCAGTGCTAACTTTTTTAATGTAGTGTCAACCACAACACTTATAGCAGCATTTTTTCTGCTTTTGGGTCAACCTAGAGATGTTTTACTGAAGTATGGCAATAATAAACTGGATTTGACTAGATATATAGAGAAATCAACCATAATTTTTTAGGAAATAGGTAAAACTACTGAAAAATCTCCATCCTAAAAAATTAAGATAAGTACTTACTAAACACTCGTTCTGCTAAAGTACTAAAGCCTGGTAAACGTCCAGATTTGCCCTGCATTAAGCGCAACATCAACCAGACACTCACTATAAAATAACCCGACGTGAGAAAACTATTCAGGATAAATAGACGTAGCGAAAAAAAATCTGAAGTTGTGGCTCCGGTACTTAATAATAAATATCCCAACAGCCAAGTAAGTGCCAAAGTGATAGACAGACGGCTAACAGCAAGTTGTTCCCGGCTGGCCTGTCCCCCATAGAGAGTCCACAAAGATGGAAAAAAGCCGATAATCGGAATCAAATATAAAAGCAACTGGGTTTTGGGGATTGGGCATGGGGCATTGGGGAGGCAGTGCGGTCTTGGGGTTTCCTCAAGTGGAGCAACTGCCGTCATGGGGCATTGGGCATTATTATTCTCCACCTGCTCCCCTGCTCCCCACTCCCTGTTCTCTTTTGATTCAAAATTCTCCATTGGGGTTAGTATAACTCCTAAACTAGAAGGATGAATAAGACTCATATAGTTAGAGATAATAAGCTGTAAAGAAAGATTTAACTTAGTTCTATCCCGCAATTAGCTCAAAATGCAGACACGCAAGCTACTCGACTGGTGGCAAACATTCACACCAATAGCGCGAATCGGGGCGATCGCGTTATTCGTTCCACTGCTAGTTCTAAATGGTTGGGCACTTTCGGTATTTTTCAATTATTTCCATTCTCTCATAGTCATTTTAGTCGGAGCCTCAGTCTTAGCATTTCTGCTCAACTACCCCGTGAGTTGGATGGAACATCATGGTGCTAAACGAGAGCAAGTTGCTATCCTAGTGTTTCTCTTGGCTTTATCGATTTTATTGGCGTTGGGTGTGACGCTTGTTCCGTTAGCCCTTACCCAAGCTCAACAACTGGTGGCTCGGTTGCCAGAGTTGATCGACTCTGGACGCTCTCAGCTAATGATATTAAACGAAAAAGCGGAGACTTTTGGCTTACCGATTAATCTCGATGCTCTGGTAGTACAAATCAACGATCGCGTCAAAGGACAATTACAAGCGATCGCTGGGCAAGTTTTAAATCTGGCGGTAGTTACAGTCACTAGTCTGCTAGATATCCTCTTGACGATGGTTTTGACTTTCTACCTTTTACAGCATGGGAGTGAACTCTGGGAAAGTTTAGTAGAATGGCTACCCTCTAAATTTCGCGCTCCTTTCTCTCAAACAGTCCGCCTAAGCTTTCAAAATTTCTTCATCACCCAGTTGATTTTATCTACCTGTATGGCCTCAGCCCTCATTCCTACCTTTTTGTGGCTGAAAGTACCATTTGGACTGCTATTTGGGCTAACTATTGGTCTAATGGCTCTCGTCCCCTTTGGTGGTTCTGTGGGCATTGCTCTGACTACACTATTGGTAGCACTGCAAGATTTCTCAATGGGTGTGAGAGTTTTGATAGCAGCAGTAATCGTACAGCAAATTCTCGAAAACTTAATTGCCCCCCGAATTTTAGGCAGTTTTACGGGTTTAAATCCAGTTTGGATTTTAATTTCAGTTTTAACAGGGGCAAGAATTGGCGGACTGTTGGGTGTAATTGTGGCAGTACCCACCGCTGTTGTCATTAAAACCGCTTTAAGTGCCTTGCGTCTTGGTGGCGAGACAAATGATAGCGGCACGGGGGAAGTAACTGCACCCGTTGCAGCAAACGAGTCCTCGAAAGCAACCGCTAACAACACTCTGAGTATTTCTGAAGCGACATTACCTTAAGGAGGCAGGAGGTTTTCTGCCTCCTCATTGTGGCTCAATGATGGAACCCATAAACAAAACGTTTCCCGTCTGATTATCCCTAATAGTGCAGAAGAAGGGACGGTCAACAATCATTCGGAATGGTTCTGGTTCATCTCTCAAAGATGTTGCGACTATTCCCACTGAAGTAGCCGCAGCCGCTTCGGTTCCTTCTTCGTTTACTTCGACAAAAGTTTTATGCTTAACTTGGCTAATGGCAAAATTTTTACCCATGCCAGAAAAATTGGCTTTGTTACTGAAAGCCTCTTCCATGCCTAAACTTTTCAAGGCATCATTGAGTGTAACTTCATAATCTGTTTTGAAGCGAGGTAGACGAATAAACCCTTTTTGTTTGTTGAACTGAGTCATCCATTTTTCCCAGTTTTCAACATTCAAGTTCTGATAAAAGGCTTTGAGGTTAGAGTTCTGTTTGGGTAGAAAGATATAAAAACTGATTTTCCCATCTTTACCGTAAGGTAAACTAACCGCCTGAAATTGTTCGCTTTCATAGTACCTATAGTCACCTTGTTGTGACATCATTGGGTGTTGCTTTCGCTTACCAGATGTAATGTAAAAAGGGTATTGAGCAGTTTGACTTTTGTCAAATTCGTTACTCCAATTACCTTTAAAATATATGGCATTAATCAGAAACAACACTTGATTTGGTTCAATCGTTTCAACTATTTTAGTAATTTTGCCCTTAGTATTTTCTTTTACCCAGTTATTTATAATATTAGATGCGGCGGCATCTTTAAAGTTTAAATTGCTGACCTTAGCTTGATAGAAATCCTGGGTTCTCTTGAGAAAGTCTGGTGCAAAGCTAACATCTTGATTTGCCCAAAGCGAGTTAGCAATACTCAGTTGGACTTTCGCATCTGGATTTTCTAAAAGCTGCTTTAATACCGCCGCGTAAGAAGAGTTGATTTCTGGTAGATTCATTCCCTGTAATTCCAGGGTTTTTGCCATTGCTTGTTGAGTTGAGCCACTAGCGCCGTTGTAGGTCATGGCTAGAGCGATCGCGACACTCGAAGGTGAGATAAAAATATTATTCTCACCTTTATTATCTTTCAGAACTTCTGAAAATAGTTTGAAGCCAAACTTATTGCTAGACTCAACTATTCTTGTATCAGTGTTGACTGTTTTTTTTTGCAATGGAGTTTCTGGCTGAGGTAAACTAGATTGGGCGAGGGCACTTTTGTTACTCTCGACTTGAGAACAACCTAATACACTGAATAGAACAACACTTGCAGCTGCCAAAGCATAACGTCTGCCCAGACTCACACCATAACGTCTTTGCAGAAAATTTTCTTTTGCATCACTAAACTTTTGCCGATTCATTCTGCTACCTCACTTGCCAAAGATTCCCGATCTGTGCTTATGGTTGACGCAGACACTGTGTCAATGATTTACTATTGCATTTGATCCAATAGAAAATAAGACTGTTACAGTTTTTGTAACAGCAAGTTAATAGTTCAGAGGAATAAAACACAACTCATTAAAGCTGCTAATTCTTACTTGAGGCGGCTATGCAGACGAATTATGAAAAATCTCAATTTTGAGGAACTTTTCTATTTATCAATAACAGTATTGTAGACTACCTAACATAAAATAACCACTTCTATTGGGTTTTTATAGATATAGGATTTACGCCAAACTACAGGAGTTAGAGGTAATTCATCAAATACCCCTAACAGAAAATTTTTCTTTTCGGCTATTGTTTTGCAAGTCCTGAGATAGAATAACATTTTTAGTTGCATGAAATACAGAACTTTCATAGGGACGCACGTCTATGCGCCCCGATAGGAGAGTATTGTTCAAATAGATGAAAATTATGCTGACCTATTTTAATTGATAGGTACACTCCACCAAGCTAAACTATAGGGTTGAGTTGCTTCATTAAGCTTTTGACGAAACTGGACGCGGATTTTGTAATTGCCAGTATCAGGAATGGGGCAGAAAATATGTTCTACACCATCGATTTGGCTGATTGAAGAGCAAACAGCACCAGCATCTGATTGGGCATCAGCTTTTACTAAGTATAGGTCGAGATTATTCAAACCGCGATCGCGAAAATTTTCGCCCACATCATATTGTTGATTTGTATTTTTATCGTTGAGTTCTACCAATCGATCCCAGCTTAGGGTGACAGCAACAAAACTTCCCTGCTTTAACGGTTTTGCTAACACATAGTCAACAGATGCTCCAACATCCACTTTGCGATAATCCCAACCAATAGCCGGCACCGCAGCTGATGGCTGCCATTGGCCAGCACTCAATTGCTGATAAGCGCGAAATGTATTTAAGTGACCTGCTCCCATTTGAGCATCCAAGGGAATCTTTGGATCTTTATAAGCATCAGAATCTAGCCAGTTTTGATTTTGTTTATCAATTAGTGTCCGGCTCATTCCCAACCGCAAGCCATCGCCACTATCTTGGATTTTGTCTGCTGAATTCAGCAATACAGCTTTCATTACTTGATGATGCCGAGAATCAATGCTCCAGTGGGGTTGTTTTGTACGTATCTGTCGGTCAGCAAATTCTTGTAATAGAGCAACAGTAGCCGTAACTTGAGGTGCGGCAAAACTAGTACCTGTAACCTTGTTCAATTTGCCATCTGGATTGAGTAAAGGAATATTATTCCCAGGAGCAACTAAACTGATAGCGCGGCGGCCACCAAGATTAAATTCTCTTCCAGCTAGCCTGCCACTCACTCCTTGGTTAGCACCCGCCAGATTAGCCACATCTACTTTGTTAAAAACTCCCCCACGACGGGATGAAAAAGCCACATTCATTCCGTTAAAATTATCTGTAGGAATAGGAATACCACCTTTACCTTGATTACCTGCGATCGCATACAAAACATCATGAACACGGCTAGACCAGTCAACACATAAAGTTAGTAAAGCATTGCCGTCTAAAATAGCCTCTGGTCTAGGGTCACGACTGAGAGGTTCACCAAAGCTAAAATTAATGGCACGGACATCGCCACCATTTTGTAGCGCTATGTGCTGGGCCGATAAACACTCTTCTGGCTGACCCATGCTTTTAGTAGAACCCACCGCAGACGAATACAATCTCGCTCCCGGAGCAATTCCCGGCAAAGCTTTGTCTTTACTTACCATTACACCAGCAACATTGTAGGCGTGAGGGTCAACACCGCTATTAGACTTAGCTGGCCCATTGCGTAAGAATACTCCCGCTAAAGATATGGCGCGATTTTTAGACACCGCCTTATCCCACCCAAACATTCCCGGCCGACCAATTTCCACTTGACCAATAGCAATCTTACGACCGATTAAATTATAAGGAGCTTGGTGCAGCTTCAAAGCATCAATACCGTTAGTTCCCAAAGCAGATTCTAAAGCCGAAGCAATTACTGGCGCACTCAGACAAGAAGCACTTAATCCCCAAATTATCCAGGTTAGTTTTTTAGTCATTTGTTATTTGTCATTTGTCATTGGTAATGAAATTAGGGGAGAGGTTACAGGTAGCAGGTGATAGGGAATCTGTACCCTGTAACCTGTACCCTATTCCCTATCTTCCAAAAAAGCCGGGATCAAAGTTATGAGTCTTGCTCAATGTTTTGTTACAATGCTTACAGACGAGGACGCTTAAAAACCCACTAGCCATGACCCAAAACCTATCTCAAAAGCCCATTGTAATTTCTCCATCTATCCTATCAGCCGATTTTAGCCGTCTGGGTGACGAAATTCGCGCCGTAGACGCAGCCGGAGCAGATTGGATTCATGTTGATGTAATGGACGGTCGTTTTGTACCTAATATTACGATAGGCCCTCTGATTGTGGAGGCGATTCGTCCGGTTACAACCAAGCCCCTGGATGTCCACTTGATGATTGTGGAGCCAGAAAAGTACGTAGAAGGATTCGCTAAAGCGGGTGCTGATATTATCTCCGTACACTGCGAACATAATGCTTCTCCACATCTGCACCGTACCTTGGGGCAAATTAAAGAGCTTGGTAAGAAAGCTGGAGTTGTACTTAATCCTGGTAGTCCTCTAGAGCTAATTGAATACGTTCTAGATTTGTGCGATTTAGTACTGATTATGAGCGTCAACCCTGGTTTTGGTGGTCAAAGCTTTATCCCTGGTGTGTTACCCAAAATCCGCAAGCTGCGTCAAATGTGTGATGAACGCGGTCTTGACCCTTGGATTGAAGTGGATGGAGGGCTGAAGGCAAATAATACTTGGCAAGTTTTAGAAGCAGGAGCTAATGCAGTTGTCGCCGGTTCAGCTGTATTTAATGCTAAAGATTATGCTGAGGCTATTACATCAATTCGCAACAGCAAGCGTCCTACCCCAGAATTAGCTAAGGTTTAATTCATTGCTGGATTAACCATTCTCTACAAAAAATAGGGTGGGCAAATTGCTCACCCTATTTTTATTTACACATAAAAATACTGAAAGCTCTTCAAGTTTTGAACTTCCAGTATTTAGTATATAAATTGAAAATTTAGAAAGCAGAGATAATCCAGGTTGGGAGGACTAGGATTAAAATAGTTGAAAGAGAAGCGTATGACCTACTAGTTCCACCAGCCAAGACAACGATTTCACCATAACTTTCCTGTTTCTGTCCCTGTTATTGGTGTTAAGCGTTTGCTTTATTAAATAAAGCAACACCAATCACAAGATAGAAAGTTTTCTAAGCATTACTCACATCGTCTGCAGTCAATGAAAGTTGTGTAAAATTTGGATTGGGGGAATCCACCTCCTCAAATTCTTTTCGCTCAGACTTCCTCAGAACAAGAACCACCATTAGCAACGGTTGCATCATTTGCCTTGGGATAGGAGTTATTTACTCCATGAAATGCTGACTACTTTTGTAATCAGTTTGATTTATTTCATAGTCAGAACTAATCATTGATTTTATGTTTTTAAATTAACTTGCTTGCTGCCAATCACCTCTATTGTGGTTGAAATTGCCGTTGTTATTAGTTTACCAATGTCGTCAGTATATATTTGCCATTTTGGCAGATTTTTGCAAAAAAATATCAAATTAATCACTGCGATAGAAAACCTACCATGCAATCAATTTTAAATTAGCATGGCAGGCTTTCAGATACTCAATCAACTCTAGGGCAGAATTTCTTGATTCCAAATTATTTTTTAATTGGCTCCACAGCCTTTCAAGGATATATCTTGAGTTAATGGCGATTTCCTTGATTAATGTTTGTTAATTTTCTATCCCAATTTCTGGTCTAAACTAACGCCGCGGATTTCTGTTTTTTGCTTTCCAACTACTTCAAGATAAGCAGGCCTTGAATCATTAGAATGTTTCAGCATTTTTAGATTTTCACTTTGCTGTTGTTTTGTTCTGTTGGTTTGAGAGTTTTCTTTCAGTAATCGGTTGTAGGTACGGTACGGAATGTAATGGAGAGGATTATAACCAGCAAAACGTAGCATTAAAACACATGCCCAGGAGTACTTTCCAGCAATAATTGCTTCAACTACTTTATCAAATTGTTGAGCCTTTACTGTTGTATCTAAATTACTACTAATACCAGCAATGTCTTGATTCATCATAGTGTTTAATTATTTTGGATGAAGTAAACTAGTTCAGTTTCTGCGATTGTTGTCGTTTCAATTGAGGTTTACAAACTGCATTAATCTTTTTGCAGTTGTTAAATCGCTTTCGGGAAATTATCAGCAATTTGGCGGTGTTGGATGTTGACGAAGGCTAAAAATCCATCTATCAACAGATGCGTACATAACTTTCCCAAGCTCTGATTAGCTCCCGCAGCTTTGAGCGGTAAAGATACAGACTGAAAGTTCTCTGCTGTTTGAGCTTTACCTTGGCGCTATTAAGCAGAGTTTTAGTAATTTTGGCTGATAACTCCCCTAGTAAACTAGTTTGAGCAAGAGCTAGCTTGTAGTAGGGATACAAATTATATAGATTCATTGCTGAACTGTCCCCTTGGCTTGAGGTTTCGACTGCATTTGACCTGATGATTATTTTCATGAACTAACCTTTGATTAAAAACAATCAAGTTTTTAAGCAAGTTTGTTGGCTGCTCATTCCTAATTATCCAGATTCCATCCGATGAATTGAGGAAACTGTAGCTTTTACTTGTTAGTAACTGAAAGGGAAAAATTTATCTTTTGTCTTCTCATTTGACTGGTAGGACAAAAGTCTAGGCGTAGCTCTGGGTAGATGCAGTTTTATCCTCTGAAACTTTATCGACTTTTAATTCAATCAATTTTCTCTGTTAAAACGCCTGTATTTCTTACTACTGGTTAATTAAGCAATTTCCGGCAAGTTTTCATATTTTTTTGAGTAGTGGAAAAAATTTATTTATCCTAGAGCTTTAACAACGTCATTCGTATATATACTATTTTTTGTCGTTAATGTCATCTACTAAGTTAGTAGATTTTTAAGTTAAATTTACTGAATGTATTTCGATACGTACTTGCCTATTGTGCAACTTTTAATTTTGTCCTCCTTTGCTAATTTATGAGGGGTCTGACCCCCCACACAATCTCAATTTAAACCCTTTATTATTGTCGAGTCTCTAGAAAATACTACCATTAACTATGATGTAAAACAACTTCTAAAAATAGTAACTGCTAAAGAATAAAAACATTCGCAGCCATAGCCTTGAGCCTATTTTCTTAATAAGTTCAATTAGTTAATGATATTTATTATTCTGATGGTTCTTGATTTACAAGAACTAGAGATTTAATGTATCTAAATAAAATCGCTGTAAACCAATCGTGAATATTTCATGATTATTAGCTATTAATAACAGCTAGCCTATAGCACCCATATTTTATTTTTGAAAAACTCTTTCCTATTACTTCTTGCCTAACCATGCAAGGAAATATGACTACGCCATGCTGCGCGAACAAAAATCAAAGCGGATTGCTATAGTTTTAATTATTATCAATTGAATAATGCAAAATATCTGTAGTAAGATGCTTTAAATAAAAATATGTATTAGGTTAAATATGTAAAATATTAGAAAGTATAATATTGTCAATTTTATTCAACAGTAACTTCTCTAAGTCTTTATCTTTAAAAAATTTCTCAAGTAGAGATTACGGATGCTGTGACACTTGGGCTAAATGCTAGTAAAAACCATCAATTGCCATGAGTTTGTGATGAGTGCTTTGCTCAACAATAATACCTCGGTCTAGAACAAAGATATAGTCGGCATAGGGTAGTCTAGAGTTCTCACTACTTCAACTCTTACCATTACTGAAATTTTCCTTTGCTTCCGGAAACAGTCGGAAAATAAAATCACAAATTTAAACTCTGCTTTCTCAGATAAAGACAGGCTAATCCTGGCAACGTATATACTATAGCGGTTCTCAATTGCATCGAATACAGACCTAAGCCCCAGTCCCTTCTCCTTGAAGGGAAGGCAGGGTGGTTTCATACGAAAAAAGAAAAATACATAAGTTTTTATTTCTTGTTTTGTGGCATGGCTTTTTACCCCTCTCCAAACCTCTCCCCGAAAGGTCAAGAGGCTTTAAAATCCGATTTTAGTTTTTCTCTGGTTGTATGAAACCACCCTGCTTCTCCTTGAAGGGAAGGGGAGTAAGATTCAAAGCCTCTCTCCTTTTAATAAAGAGGTTTGGAGAGAGGTCAAAGTATATTGCATCCATAGACGCGTAGCGGCTACTCTTACGAGAACGCTTTCAGCGAATCCGCAGGGTATGAGAACCGTTTTGATAGCTAATCAATTAATAACTAAGTAAATGCCCCAGATTGCCATTGCCCGTAAGTAGGTGCTAGCGCGGAAAGTACCAGCTGCGGTGATAGCTTCAGGGGTGCGAAATTGCAGCCCATTTTCATAAATTTGCTCTACTACAGCCTGTGTTAACCTCAACGCTTCATCTTTCATTCCCATTTGCACAAGAAAAGCCGCTAGCCCAAAGTTTATCCCAGTCCAAACTTCTAGGGGATGAGTAGCTTTAGGGTTTTCTGGTGAACCGTCAGGACGAACACCATTCGCAGCACCAAACTCTCCATTGCAGAATTTCAAAAAGCACGCATCATAAACAGTTTTTAGGGCAGAAAGGGCGCGATCGCTCGGTACAATATCTGGTAAGTCCAATAGTCGGGCGTAGAATTGTCCACACAACTGATCTGCCATCACCACATTGGAACCACTTTGACTATCAAGTTGGTAATATTGCCCATTCCAAAGTTTTTCTTGGTAAATAGGAAGAGATTGTGCCAACCAAGCTTCATAAGTGGACTTTTGCGCCGCCAACTCTGCTGTGTTACCTGTCTGGTAAGTTAATAAAATATCGCTAATTGCGATCGCAGCCTCTAGCGCTGCTAACCACAACCCACCACAATAGGCGCTGACACCCTGTAACCGCCAATCATCAAAGGTTTGGTCAGGCGCACCAGAATTTTCGGGAATCCCATCACCATCAAGGTCAAAGGTTTTCAGATAGTCGAGGGTTTGAACGATCGCAGGCCAGCAATCTGCCAAGAATTCTACATCGTCAGCACCCGTAAGCAGAAAATCCCGGTATACTTGCAAGACAAAATCACTACCCAAATCTTTCCACAAATTGCAGTCTTGATAGCTGGTGTAATTGGTTTTCTGCCAAACGTGTTCATTGGGTGCGCCTAAATCGTGGGGTGTTGCACCGACGACTTTGCGAACTGCAATTGGGCTTTCAGCTTTGATTGTCATGTAATAGCCGATGATTCGGGGTGTATCATCACCTTGAGGAATCGCCCGTGCAAATGCCCGCATCACCGACTTCTCCAGTTCGGGAAACAGCATCAACAAGGCAAAAGAGCCATATAATCGCACATCTAGACTTTCATACCAACGATAATCTAGACACTCCAGCACCGAAAACTGACCGATGGGGTCAAGTTCTGATGCTGCACTCCAGAGAGTACCGCCGCTAGTGAGGTCATAAAGCTCATTAAATAGAGCCATTTTAAACCAGTTAGGTAAATCTTCCCGGTCGAGAATGGGTTGTTGCCAACTTTGAATTTGCGATCGCCAGGTTTGGTATTCTTGGAGGGCAGTGGATGCGATCGCCCAAGCATTATTTCCACTTCTATCAAAAAAGTCTGTATATCTGCGATAATAGTTGACTCCGGCGGCAAATTCTGTAATGGGCAAATCCCAAGCGAGGACAAAGGGGATTTCAAGAGTTTCGCCTGGTTGGAGAGTGAAACGGAGTGCGATGCCTGCGGCCGGCGTAGCCATCGCAGCCCCTAACTGTTCACCTTCTCCGACTGGATTAGCATCTATATAATTGGACAAAGAACCATCTTTGGCAAAGCTTTGCCACACCTCATCACCAGTTCCTTCAGCATTCCAGCGAGTGTGGTGAAATACTTCCACTTGAGGATGCTTCAGCGTCGCAATACACCAAGTTCCATCACCTTCTTGCAAAGCATCACTACCAACCCGACTTAAAAGACAGCCAAACTGTTGTGGATTTTCAACTATTTGATTATAGTTTCCTTGACTTTCGCCCCAACGTGGTTGGTATTCGTAAACCGGACTACCATCATCACGCACCCGCACTTCGGGAGATTTGAGGGCATTTGTAAACCAGCCCACCATATTTTGCCAAGTGAGCATAATGCTGAGAGTGATTGGTGCATTTGTGGGGTTGTGGGCATTCCAAAGGAATATTGCTACAGGGTAGCTAGTTTCTTGATAATTACCTGCCCAAACTGGGGAAAATTGCTCACAAGTCAACTGTGCTTGGAATACATTTTCGTACACAAACCAGCTACGTGGGTATAGGGCGTGATAATTACCCGTCCCCTCAGTACTGGGAAGCGTTGGATACCACTGCCAAGCTTTGAGAGTGCCATCATCGGGCCCTTGGGTGGATAAAGCGTAGGCTTGGGTAGATGTGCCATTAGATTCAAATACACTGAATTGACAAGCGGGGACGTTTTTGAAGGTATGCTCACCGCCGTCGATGTGCCACAGGTTAAAATCTCCCCGTGAAGAACGACCGATGCAACCTGCACCAAAGCCACCTAAAGGCATACCATGCCAAGGGCCATCATCGATATTACTTGCGTAGCGGACAGTATAAGGTTTGTCCCAGCCTAAACCGATGGGACGGCTCCAAGTACAAGAGGGAATTTTCGGAGAGAGTTGATTTGTCATCGCCTAATGTTACAGCGTGCAGTTACGTCCATGAAGACTAGCGCGATGTGCGATTTTTCTCAAGGGGCACAAATATCAATACTGGTCGGGTTTTGGGGGAAAGGGAAAAGTTTAAAAGGGAAAAACCTTATATATCAACTCTTCCACTAATTTTGCCCACAAATATGCCTTCTTGATTCAGTAGTCTAAGTAAGTTGGCACAATAAAATCAAACTAGGCTAAAACCCTTATTGCCTATTTCCTTATCCCGCCGATAATTATTTACGCCCACTTACTTAGTAGCATCTGGCTCAGTTTAACAAAAATATCTCGGCAAAAATCCGAAAAGCAGCAATTTCAGCTTGTAGCTCAGTATATACTTACAAAATTAATATTCACTCTAGTACAGCTGCTACCATATCAAACAAGACTTAGAGGATATTTGAAAAGTCCTCTTGTCGGGATCAAAAATTTTAGATCCCCCTAAATCCCCCTTTTTAAGGGGGACTTTGATTCCGGTTCCCCCCCTTTTTAAGGGGGGTTAGGCAGGGTGGATTAATTGTGCGGAGAGAAAATTTGTAATCCCCGTAACCTCGTCAGCCTGCTAACAGGGGAACTGGATTTATGAACGCAAGAATGAGGGTTTTAATTTTTCTCTCTAGACAATTAATCCACCCTGCTTTTTAAGGGGGGTTAGGGGGGATCTCAAAGTGCCTAAAGTCACAGCAAAACACTTTTCAAACAACCTCTTAGAGCAAAATCCTCTTGTTTGATATGGTAGGCAAACTTCCACCACAGTGTATTATGAGTTTCAATAGGAATATAATTTTTTGACTTCAAATTTGTCTATCTGTTAAATACGAAATTATCCGCAAAATTAGGAGCGTAATTATGCTACTAGAAACCAAAAACTATCGCCACAAATTAAGCCGCATTTTAATTTGTTCCTTGGGTAGTAGTTTGTTGATCGCGAGCAATGTGCTACCTATAAATGCTTTGGGGAAACCTCAACATTCTCAAGGCTTCATAATTGCTAAATCACCAGATGAGAGACAACCAGAAGCAGTAAAAAAAGGAATTGAGCAGCTTCCTGCTTCTCAAGCATCAATATCTCCAAGAAAGAAGACATCTTCTGTTGAGTCGCCAATCCAGACTCGTCCTATATCTTCTAATACAGAAACTTCCCAGCCAACCTCGGACGCTTCAAATGATGACTCTACTTCTAGATCATCTAGACGTAGGACTTCTAACTCAAATTCTAATCGTTCCAATAGTAGTGCATCTAGATCGTCTGGAGGTAGGGCTTCTAATTCAAATGGTTCTGGGAGAGTTCGCAAGCCAAGTTCTAATGTAGCTAGAAGTGGCAACCAAAATATCGATCGTCCGGCAGTTTCTGCACCTGCAACACCTACTTATAAAGAGATTAACTTTGTAGATGTCGCATTGGGTATTTTGAGTAAGAGTGACTTTCAATCTCAAGGTAGATATTTTCATTTCTATGAGTTTGAAGGTAGAGAAAATCAACTAGTTCAAATTAGGCTTGTTGGTAGTAAAGATACACGCAGATCAAATAACTTGAGTTTAAATCCTTTGTTATTTCTGCACGATCCTGATGATAATATCATCGTCAAAAAAGGCACTTTGGAAAAAAGCAGTGATGGCGATGATGCCTTCATTTTTGCGCGATTGCCTAAGAATGGCACTTACAAAATTGCAGTTACTAGCCGAGATTCTGGTGAGATCGGTCGCTATAGTTTGGCTTTGAGGAATGACAGAGCTAGCTATACCTTAGATGAAGCAGGACAACTAAGCGCCAATAGCTCAACCTTGAAACAAAATGGAGGCGCTTACAATGTATCTAATTTCCAAGGAAGAAAAAATCAGCTTGTAAGTATTCGTGTAGATAGTGTTGATGAAGAATTTTCTCCTTACGTAGCTTTGCTAAATTCAAAAGGACAGACGATCGCTATAGATAAGGATAAAGATAAAGCTGGCACCTACAGCGCTTTAATTGACCGAGCTAGGTTGCCTGAAGATGACACTTACTATGTAGTTGTCAGTTCCAAAAATCCACAGGAACGCGGTAAATATAGATTGACTATCTTCTGATAATTTAGGTTGTATGAAAACCTCTGCCTGATTTTAATACGCAAAATCCTTGATTTCTCACTTGTGAGAAATCAAGGAGTGTGGGAGGTGTGGGAGGTGTGGGAGGATGGGGAAGAAGTCTTATCCCCCACACTCCCCACACTCCTCTTCTCCCTCTGCCTAAACTATGCGTGAGAAATCCGGGGGGAGAAATTTTTACTGAGACAACCGCCAAATCTTAATGGTGTTGTCTTCACTACCACTGACAAGGGTTTTACTATCAGGACTGAAGGCTACGGATGTAACGGTGTTGGTATGCCCTGTTAATGTGAGAATTTCTTCTCCTGTGGCCGAATTCCAGAGTTTGATGGCGCGATCGCGGCTACCACTGGCAATAATTTTACCATCGGCGCTGAAGGCTACGGTTGTGACTGTGTTGGCGTGTCCTGCCAGTGTGCGAATTTCTTTTCCCGTCAGTAGATCCCAAAGTTTAATGGTGCGATCGCGGCTAGCACTGGCTAAAATTTTCCCATCTGGGCTAATAGCTACAGCTGTTACTGTTTGATAATTTCCCTCTAGTGTGCGGATTGAGTACCCTTTTGTGAGATTCCAGATTTTGATCGTCTTGTCAAAACTGCCACTAGCAAGAATCACGCTATCGGGACTGATGGCTAGCGATCGCACCCAAAATGTATGCCCGACCAATGTCCGAATTTGCTCTCCTGTGGCTAAATCCCAAATTTTGATGGTGTTGTCATCACTACCACTCACCAAAGTCTCGCTATCAGCGCTGATCGCTAGGGCCCGAACAGAGTCAGAATGCCCTGTAAGAGTGCGAATTTGTTTTCCTGTTGCTAAATTCCAAATTTTGATGGTGCTGTCATCACTGGCACTTACCAAAGTTTTCCCATCTGGGCTAATTACTAAGGTATTCACCTGCTGAGAATAGGCGTTTAGTGAAGAAATTTCTTTCCCGGTGGCGAGATTCCAAAGTTTGATTGTGCCATCGCCGCCACTGCTAGCAATGGTTTTACCATCAGGGCTGATGGCGACGGATAAAACCGAGTTTTCATATCCTTGGATGGTGTTAGCTAAGGAAACCCTACCCAAAGTAATCTTTGGTGGTTGACCTAAAAGCACGTCATCTTTGCCAGAATTATTATGCTGACTCAGCCTAGAAACTAAACTGGTTTGAATCCGACGAAAATGTTTATACCAAGATTCCTGGAATCCGAACAATAGAATAAAAGCACTTACCAAAATTAAAGTTCTCAGTAAGGGATAACTTTTTGGCAAAGATGGGGCTTGAGTTGCGGGGATTTTTCCAGATGACTTACCGGCTGGTGGTAGGGCGAGGAGTTGTTTTGGGGTTAAGTCCTTAAGAACTTCATCGGCTGACTGGTAACGTTCATGGATATCTTTTTTTAAAAGTTTGTCGATGACAAAATCCAACTCGGTATTTAATGGACTCCGCAAATATTCCCGCCAATTACTCACCCACGCGTACCCCGATTCCATCCACAACTGAAAGGGGGAAGTTCCCGTTAGTAGATGAAAGCAGGTAGCGCCTAAACCGAACAAGTCACTGGCAGGAAAAGCTTTACCATCTCTAATTTGTTCTAAGGGAGAATAACCATGTGAACCAATGGATGTGCCAGACTTGTGCTGAACTTTGGCGGTGAATTGCTTTGAGGAACCAAAATCAATCAGACTTAATCGCCCATCACTTTTATGACGGATAATATTTTCTGGCTTGATATCCCGATGAATGACTTTGCGATCGTGGATAAATTTCAGGATGGGCAATAAATCTAGCAAAATAGATTGAATATCCCTAGCGTTATAACCCTTGCGCTGTTGCAACTCCTTTAACAAATTATCGCCATTGATAAACTGCTGCACTAAATATAGGCAGCCATCTTGCTCAAAGTAAGCTATTAAAGTTGGAATTTGGGGATGTTCCCCAAGGTCTTGTAGTCGCTGCGCTTCTTCGGCAAACAATTCCATCGCCTTTTTTTGCGACCAAGTTCCTTGGAACTTTGGAGCTAATTGCTTGATAACACAGCGTTCATTGAGTTTATCGACATCTTCTGATAGATAGGTTCTGCCAAATCCCCCCTCATCTGAAAGGACTCGGATGACACGGAAGCGATTTCTTAAAAGTGACACCAACGGGGTGCTACAACTTTGGCAAAACTTCTTTCCATTGGAATTCAGGGGATTTAGGCAATCGGGATTTAAGCAGCAGATCATGATCTGACAGGCGCGACTGCATAACAACTTAGGCTAAGTTTGCCCCGAACTGTCCCTGAAGAAAATTGACTCTCGCTTACTTGTGGTAGAAAACCCTGTTTTGGGGATTGGGGAATTACTTAATATAGTTAGCGTTTGTAAATAGTAGTCAGTCTTCCTTTTCTGTGGAAAACTACGAGAGCCATAAAATTAATTATTCTTCCGATTATATAATAATCTGAATAGAAATATTTCTCTAAACTGCTACCCCTAGTAATTGTGCTTGTATATTGACAAGCACAAATTGACTAAGTATTAAGTAAAACCCTGATTAATTAACCATCACTGACGATGAAATGTAGTCGCAATGGTTACTAGATTTGTTTTTGATATTTTCAATTGCCCATGATAATTGTTAATTTGATACTTTAGGCAATAAAAGGTTATTTGAAAAGGATTTTGCTGTGATTTTAGACACTTTCAAATTCCCCTAATCCCCCTTTTTGATGGAGATTTAGGATAATCTACAATTATTTGATACATCACAAATAACTTTTAACTTAATTTTGCTACCTTGTTTACTTAAGTCTCGCTCTCCATTTCCGAATAGCATTAGCAGTTCTGGTAACTGGTGGCATGTAGACATCTGGAGTTTCGTTAAAGTTTTCGTATTGTGTAATACTTTTATTATTTAATTTTTGGGTAGTTAGACAGTTAGCTAAGGTAGGCAAATAGCTTTCATAACTTAAAGCTTTTATTACTTCATCGACATTCTTAAACCGATCGTCTAATGTAATCTTCACCATTTTGCCTAAAGTTTTGGCGAAACTATCGGTAATATTTACTTCTTTTTGCCAGCATATCTCACCAGTATTTGGGTGGTAATCAAATTCTAAAGGACTTTTACCAGTCAACATATAAATACAAGTTACACCCAGTGCATAAATATCACTGGCATAAACTGGGCGAAGAGAATACTGTTCTGGTGGCGCAAATCCCCTAGTTCCAATAAAGTTGGTATTCACAGCTTGATTGGTAGAGTTTTCACAAGCATCAACTACTTGCTCTTTCACTGCACCAAAATCAATCAGCACTACCCGCTTGTCATACTCACACCGCAATAAATTCTGGGGCTTAATATCCCGATGAATCACATGATGTTTATGAAGATACTGTAATACTGGTAATAATTCCTGTAAGAACTGTTTCACCGAGGCTTCACTTTTGGGCCCACCTCGCCGCACTTCTTGGGCTAAAGTCAAACCCGGTACGTATTCTTGAATTAAAAAAAACTCCTCATTCGCCTGAAAGTAGTCTAGCAGCATGGGAATTTGCGAATGACTACCAAGTTGACCTAAAGTTCTTGCTTCTTTTTCAAAACGCGCACATGCCTTTTGCCAACTTTGGGGACTAGTCACTTTCGGGCAAAGCTGTTTAATGACGCATAGAGGATGCCCAGGTAATACGGCATTTTTGGCTAAAAAAGTGATGCCAAAACCACCTTTACCTAGAACTTGCAATATTTGATAGCGATCGCGGAATAGCTTCTTGGAAGCACACATCTGACCAAGTTGAGTTTGCTGTGAAATGCTCTCTTGAGAATTCGTTATTTTCTGAGAAAAGCGATTCATTAGTATAGAATATCTGCTCTAAAATGTCTCTAATCCTACGACAAATATTCCTTAATAACAGTAATATTACTGGAACTTTGCTAAATCATCATTATTCTTCTTATGACTTACGCAAAAGTACACACAGTATCTACGGTACTCCTCTGGAGAACTCATAGTGAGAGTAGCCGCTTCTCTACGAGACGCTCCGCGAATGCGTCTACATGAATCCCCCTACATTTCTTGATAGCGATTTATGACCGAAGAAGGCAGGAGGAGAAAGAAAAACTGCTTCCCCTGCTCTCTTCGTTGACGGTCGATATTTTGGGGTTAGTCTTGCGAGTCTTTGTTATGGCTGTTAATGTGGATAAGCGCGTTAGCCTTGCAGCAGCTAACTAGGGCTTAAATCAGGGCAAACGCATCTTATTTACTAATAAAAACTAAGGGAGATTCCAAAATGACATAGATAATTGCAAAAATCGGTGAAATGATAAATAAAATAAATCAAATATTTTTCAAAATTTGAATTAGCTTATCTTCAACTGAATGACTAATCGTCAATACTAAAATAATTCAATTATGAGCTACATAAGAATATATTTACTTAGAGAATAAATAAAACTTTTATGTAAAACATTCAACTCAAGTTTTGATGTACTATTTTAAGCTAACGCTAAAATACTTAGTAAGTATTTGTTATCCATCGCCGCGAGAAACTGTTTATTTTTGATTCCACGTTTGACACGCTTCTCTTGACTTAAAAGATTGACTGCAAGATGTCTGAGAATTGCAAAATTATGTGGGGCATTATCTTTTCTAATTCGACAGTCATCTTCTCTTAAGGCAACATCCAATAGCCAATGCAATGAATTTTCAATTCCCCAATGACTGCGAATAGAATTACCAAACTGTTTAGCATCTGACTCAAGGCTACTGATAAAATACCGAGTTTCAACCGTTGTTTCACCATTGAATGAACGGACAGATTCTACCATGCCAACACTATTAAAATTTGACCAAATTGAATCTGGGTTAAGCCGAGATTCAATTTGAGAGAACATTACGTAATTGCGGATTTCATGACGACCATGCCCTGTTTCTTCTGTTTTATACGTGCTATGTGCAATCCCCTCAAATCCTGTAGCTATGCCTGAAGAGAATAGTTTTTCTACTTCATCATAAAGATTTCCTTGATTCTTCTTTAACCCAATTACATAATCTGCATTTTGCTGTGTGATTAGCTTCACAATCTCCTTCTGGCAGCCAATTGCATCAATGGTCACAATACATCCTGACAGTTCTAATACCTTTAATAATTCTGGAATTGCTGTAATTTCATTTGATTTTTGATCTACTTTTACTTGTCCCAGCACTAATTTATTTGTAGTTGCCCAGGCACTTACCATTATAATTGCGCTTTGGTCACTACTTGTATCATAAGAACCACGTAAAGTTTTCCCATCAAGCGCGACAACTTCACCATCAGTTATCTTCTGTATTGATTTCATCCAGCTCAGAAAACATTCCTGGAACTGTTGAGGATTTATTTGTGCAAATACTCTTGCAAATGTATCGTGGGACGGAATCCCATTTGGTAATTCTAAAAATGTTTTTAACCATTCATACTTTGCACAACCATAAGTCTCTACGGCTACCCAACCATCCGCACCACAAATCACAGCACATACGGCAATGGTCATGATATCGATTAATTTATGTCGTTTGGTGCGATCTACTCGTGGATCTTGTATCACCGCAAAATGGTCAGCAATCGTAATTTTGGGTTTCAGCTTCATAGAGAGGAGAATAAGAACGTAATTCTTCTTTCTGATAAATGTGAGAATACCACGTTCAATGAAGGCCAGCCGTCCTCACTTTCACAGCATCTGTAAAAGTCACTTTGATCGGAAGGGCGATGGTGTAACCGTCCTTCCCGGCGGCGATCGCATAAATTGAGCTTTTCTTTGTGCTGATCTTCTCATAATTCCTAGTCATTAATCTAAAACTATTGAGAATCAGACTGTGAGAAAACCTACGCTAGAAGAGTGGAGAACTGACCGTGAAAGCTCAGGCAGCCGTCGGCTGCCTCTAACTCCCCCCTCGTAATGATTATCATTTTTATAACGAGTGAGATTTAATTTCCTCAAAGCCTTATGTAGTTTGAGTCTTGGTGTATTTCGCCCTGATTCAGGCTCGTCAATATTTAGATGCGTTTGCCCTGATATTTAGATGCGTTTGCCCTGGGGCTTAAATGGGCTAAATAGTCTCAAAAACAAGCAGATATATCATTTGAGAACTATCGCTCCTTTATGGCAAATTTGACGGTCAGCCTTATTCCAAAACTCCTAAATTATTTCAATCAAAATAATATTGAAAAAACATGAAAGTGAGCATAATAGTACTACAATTGTCAGGAATTTTAGATAATGTCAGAGGTAATGAACTACGTCGTCAAGTTAGTGGACTTATCACAGGAGGAGCCAATACTTTTTTGCTTGATATGAAAGAGATAAAGCTTATTGATAGCTCTGGTTTAGGTGCTTTAATCTCAGTAATGCAAATAGTGCAAAGTGCTAATGGTAAACTTTTTATCTGTTCTATCAGCGAGCAAGTCAGGATGTTGTTTCAACTTACTAAAGTAGATAGAATTTTTCAAATCTTTGCCGATCAAGAGGAATTCAATCGCCAAATATTGGCAACCTTGGAGGTGGACAAAAAGGGCTAAGATGCAGACAAAATAGTCAATATATAGAAATTCTATTTGATTGCGTGAAAAAACTCCGTACAACTCAAAAAGCCTTCTTTTCTATTGCCTATAGGACTTACGCAAATTATCTCTCAAACTCTGATTTCTCCGTGCCCTCTGTGCCTCTGCGGTTCGTTATTCTGTAACTCGTGCGTAAGTCCTAGCCCTTAGTGGTGCAGAAAACTTTCCGAAGTCTCAAGTTGAGAACACAGTGACACGGGAGAACTCAATTTGTTGCTCTATCTGCGTTCGTTTTTTAAGTGAAGCAGTGGCAGATGGGGGACTCTTCCGAGGTAAGGTAGCTAATAGAGGAATTGGGAGGCGTTGATAACACAACCGTTCAATTTCGCGTAATCCTAATTGTAAGAAACTCAATCCCCTCTGGCTGTGCCAATCCAGCATTTTGCGCCGACCTTCACCGACCACCACCACCGCAACAGCAATAGCAATTAAGGTGGCAGGCGCTAGCAACATCAACAAACAATTCAGCGCTTGAGGGTCGCGCAAGTGGGAGCGGATGAGTTCAAAAGCGGCGGACTTATAATCCTTAAAATGTGGCTCAATGCCGCCAAATCGCTGACCATAAACCTCAAAAGTCTGCAAGGACGGCGGCACATCGGAGAGGACAGCCCAAGCCTCACTTGCCAGAGCTAAATGAGCGGTGGCGAGATGACACTCAATGTCCTGCAAAACTTTGACTTTTCGAAACAGATAAGCTTCGCCCTCTTGGGGAAGCAAGTTTGCAACCGCAGCCGTTTGACCATTGGAGAGGGTAATGTTCAAGTCCGATTTCGCCCGAATAGACCACGACCATTGATGCTCCCGTAACCACCGGATCAACGCACCATGTTCAAATCCTCGATCCGCTAACAACGTCACATGACATTCTGCTTCTAAGCAGCAGCCTTAACGTCGTTTCTAACACGGGGCAGTAGTCCTCAAAGCCCACGGTGGCACTGCCATGCTCCAATACCGTTTGACCAAGTGGAATAGAGCGTCCACCCCAAACTAAACAGATCTCAATTAAGCAATATTGATCCCATAACATACTGGTATCAAGTGTTAGTGTCATCGCCATGCCCTCCCAGGAGTTCAAGAACTGCTGCAACATAGGAAAATAGAAGGTTTCGGCAGTGATTTTGGGATTATGGACAAAGTAGTTTAAGCGCTCCATGTGGCTGCGAGCTTTGCACTCCCTATGACTCAGATAGGGCAACCAGTGGCTCAGACAGGCGCTTTGAGCTTGCAAAATGGCGGCGACATTCTCACAAAAGACTTGCAGATGTCGTTGATCTTGGGGACAAATCCATTGACTTAGTTGAACTTGCAGTTGACGATAAAGATGGGGGACTGACATGGAGTAGTTTTTGTGTGGAAACTTGAGCATCCCATGTCTTCCCCCTCTCTGTCACCCTTGTCTTAGTAAAATTCCCCATATATCAAGCCTTCAGGACTTTTCTGCACCACTAAGGTCCTAGCCTATTGCCTCTTGCCTTCCCACGCAAGTAAGTATGGCTACGCTCCCGTGAGGGATACAAAAACCAAAGCGGATTCCTATATTAGTTCTATAGGCACATAAAAATAATTAACCATAGATGAAAGATATATCCTCGTAGTGGCGTACAGATGTACGCCACTATTCATTCAAATGAGAATGGCTATAAAACCAAGGGTATTGAGTTCTAAGGCACTTCAATAGGAATCAAAGCATTTTCTGGCAAGTAGTTGCAAAAACGCCCTTCATCTGCAAGCACCAAAATCAGACGCAGGGGATAATCTGGCGGAACCTGCAAATCTGCCCACGGTACTGCCAACTCTAAACAACTATTTATTGCTACTTGAGCGCGACTGAAACGGGGCTGCCATTGATAATTGTCTCCAGCTTCCCGAAACTGAATCGATTGCGTCAGTAAGTTAACTTCTAGAAGATGGTGGAAAAGATAATTAAGCGGGGCTGCATCTGGTACATCTGCCAAGGGAACTGGGCTATTAACCATTGTTTTTTCTGGGTAAAACCACAGCAAATTCAACTCTGTAGGAAAATCCCTCCCTGGTGCAACGCCACCTTTAAAGTCCAGCCGCACATAGAAATTGAGGTGATCTACGCCATACCAAAGTCGCTGGATGACACTGCTATTGTGCATCGTCCCCCGCGCCCCGCCGATTTCTATGCGTCCAGCTTTGTCCCAATCTTGCTCATCACCCTTACCATCGATAACAGGATGGATAAATCCTTGTGGGGTGTGGCTTCCCTGTGCTTCGTGGATTTCCACTGGTTGCTTGAGATAGGGCGGTACAGGTTCATTTAACGCCTTGTAAATGCCAAACAGGTGTTCTCGAAATAACTGATCAAATATGGCATCTTGATTTGAAGAATGTCCTGCACCAAACCACCAAAACCAATCTGAACCCTCTGCGGCATACAATGCTTCCCATGCTTCTGGGTTGTTTTCTTCCGTTGCTTCGGGATGACTTGCGAGCATTTCTCTTGCTTCTGTTAAGTAATCCCAAGCCCGATTTTTGGCGCGATCGCCGATCCAGGTGGTGAAGCTGCCATCTACCCAAGAACCACTATGTAGTTGTCCTCCGGGAATGGTGGCTGTGGCGGGGAATTCTTCGAGAAATTCGGAGACAGTGACGAGTTTGAGGTGGGGTTCATCACTCAAACTTTGATACAAAGCTTCTAAGAAGGGTTTGCCATCTTCGGGATAAAATTCCCAACAATTCTCCCCATCCAAGGCGATGGTAACTAGCCAAGGTTGCTCACTTTGACTATCTCTTTGCATTTTTGCGATCGCTTGCAAATGTCCCACTAAGTCTGCTGCTGCCTTTTTTGCTGGCATCGCACTGTAGGTAAAGCCAATCAAATCTGATAATCTGTGGTCACGAAACACAATTGACAAATCACCCTCTGCGGTTTGCAACCGATAGGGTCGGTACAACAGTTCTGGTTGCTGCACATTCCCCGCCCCATCCCGATGAAAAAAGTGTTTCAGCGTCCATCCCAAGACAGCTTCATCTGAGCATATCCACTTAAATCCTTGGTTAATAATGTGTGGAAGTGTTGCCGGACTGACTGACTGTTCTGAAGGCCACAAACCACGAGGTATTTGTCCAAAGCGGTCTTTATAAAAGTTCCAAGCTTTCCGTAAGTGACGAGGAATATCTTCTTCCCACTGAAAGCGCTGCTTAGGTAGTGTCATATTGGGCACAGCTACCCGACCGGAGTTAGTATCAGCGAGTAAGGGTAAAATCGGGTGAGTGTAGGGCGTAGTGGTAATTTCTAGCTGCCCAGCCTCCTGCATTTTGCGATGTTGGGGGATGATGCGGCTGAGGATTTCTCGTTGTTTGGAATAAATGCGCTGGCGATCGCTTAAAGTAAAATTCCGACCCTGTTTTAACCAAGTAGCAATTTCCGGGTCATCCCAAAACAGTGGATCGATCCAAGCTAAATTGTGCCAAGCTAGCAAATCACCATAATCAGGCAATTCCCAATTTGCTAAACACCAGGCTTGCCCCTTCTCCTGCCTTTGCTGATACAACTCGCTATAGCGGGGATGGGGGTCAATCAGCGTATGGTGATTGGCATCGAAAAAGTGTTGGATAACGAATTCCCTCTGTTCCTGGCTGAGTTGTTCATCCGGTGTCAAGCAGGCTGTGAGGTAAGGGTCAAAAGCAGTCCCAGCAATATAATCTTCAAGTTGTAATATCAGCGATGGAACTAAATTCACCGTTTGGTGTAACTTAGGATACCGCTCTAAGAGCAATACCAAATCCAAATAATCTTTAGTCCCATGTAAACGTACCCAAGGTAGGCGGTACTGCTGACTGGGAGATAGGGCACTACCAGGAGATTTGTACAGAGGCTGATGTTGATGCCAGATAAAAGCGATGTAGAGAGGATGGGACATAGGAATAGTTAGGAGTTAAGAATGAGGAGTTAGGAGTTGATTCAAAACTCATAACTCCTAACTCCTAACTCCTAACTTTTACACCACTTGTTCAATTTCCGCAATTTCAGGAATCATTTCTTTTAGGCGGCGCTCAATACCCATTCTCAGGGTCATTGCAGAACTGGGACAAGAACCACAAGCACCTTGCAGGCGCAGCTTTACAACAGGCCCATCGAGTTCTACAAGTTCCACATTGCCGCCATCAGACATGAGATAAGGGCGCATTTCATCTAAGACTGTTTCAACGTTGTCAATTGTGAGTTCCATAGTTTTAGACCTGCTAAGTTAATGGTGGGCATTGGGAATGGGGCATGGGGCATGTGGCATGGGACATTGAATAATAATGATTCCTGTGCCAGATGCGCTATTACTCGTTAACTATTATCCAAAATCTTATTTTCCATGTTGTCTGAACAAAGTTTTCGTGTGAGCCTCCTACTTTACTTTAGCTTTTAGGTTCTGCTTTGCAGTCAGACGGAAGACAGGATTTAATTCTCCAAGTACACGTCACCGTAAAAAGGAGTCAAAAATCTATTTTTTGTAAATTTTGAGTAAAGCGGAGCAAAAGTCAACATTTAGGCGTTTGTTGTGTTCTGTTCTTCAACCCAGCCCATAATTATACAATTTTGTGGTCTAGAGACGGAATTATTTCCAATCTTCCATGCCCAATTTTGTTATTTATTGAATAATAATTACTAAGAAAATTTAAATTATAAAACTTCAAACCCAGTATTGGTAATGTTCCAGATGACCAATGACAAACTCATAACGGGCTAAATGCCCCGCTATCGCTAACAGCACTGTCTGTTGAATCGCTATCAGTAGACGAAACCATGACTGGCTGTTGATATAGTGGCACTGTAAATGTCACTGTTGAACCAAGTCCTTCACCCAGACTATAAAAATGTACCTCGCCGCCCATTGCTTCCACTAGCTTCTGAGATATTGCCAGTCCTAAACCTGTGCCACCATACTGGCGAGTGCGTGAGCCATCCACCTGAGAAAATAATTGAAACAGTTTATCTTGTTTGTCTAGGGAAACACCGATGCCTGTGTCTGCCACACGGACTCTTACCATGCCAGGAAATTGCTGGCCTTGAAGCTTCGATTTTTTGAGTACTAAATCGGCGCTGACGGTGACACCGCCTTCATGAGTAAATTTGATGGCATTACCTAGCAAATTGAGCATCACTTGGAGCAAGCGTTGGTAGTTGCTTTGGACAATGATTTCATCCGAGGTAGCAGGCATTTGCATCCGAAAGCTGAGGTTTCTCATTTCTGCTTGGGGACGCATGAAACTTTCTACATCACTAAATAGCTCATTTAGCTTGACTGGAGCGTAAGCTAGCTCCATTTTACCAGCTTCGATTTTGGCAATGTCCAAAATGTCGTTGATGATATTTAGTAGATGTATCGATAAGTTGTGAGCTTCTGCCAAAAATTGGTTTTGTTCTTCTGGGTCATCTGCCATCCCTTCCAAAATTAGCTTTAAGAAGCCAATCATGCCATTGAGGGGGGTACGAATTTCATGGGATACATTAGCCAGAAACTCGCTTTTGAGACGGGAAGCTTCTTCGGCTTTTTGACGCGCTACTTCTAATTCTTCATATAAAGTAGCATGTGCGATCGCAGTTCCCAATTGATCTGCTGCTTCTTTTGCTAGCTCTAATTCCGATTCTGTTAATGTATAGCATTCATCCTGCCAATTCAAGGCAACCAATCCATTGGCTTGGTCTTGATAGCAAGTCGCAACCACCAAAGTTTTCTGCCGCCCAGACTCTGTGCATCCAGGCACTTCCATCACAACTGGTTCTAGGGTTGTCAAAGCCTGAGCAAAGGCAGGCTCAGAAGCTACATCTATTTCTGAGCCTAGCATTGATCTGAGTTCTGGCTGGCGATACTCAGCCTTCACTTTTACTTTTGAGCTAGAGGGCTGATAAGGACAAATAATACAGCGCTCTAGCCGCAGTGCTTTTCCTAAACTGTCAACTGTTTGCTGCCAAATAATATCTAAATCCAATGTCCGACGAATATTTCTGGTAATCCGATTTACCAGTTTTTGATGTTGCTGTGAACGTAAAGCCAACTCTATTTGTGTGGGCGTTTTGGATGCCACACGCGCTTGTTTTTTGTTGAGTGTCGCTTGCACTAAGCGTCCCATAACTAAAACTGTAGTGGCAGTTGTTCCCAGACTCGGCATAATCGGACTAATCACTAAGTCCAACTCAAATAATTCCTGATGGTAGCTAAACCAACACTGAAACCTTTCTGGCACCAAACTTGTCAAAATTCGGTGCAATCGTTCCACATAATTAACCTTATCCACAGGGGCAAAGGTTTGCGTCTGGTTCAGCTCGTCAACTATTTTTTCGGTATTTAACCCCAGGAGTTCGCTGTGCTGCCAATGAAAGGTCAGATAGCGCCCTGCCCCATCTTGTGTATACACCAACTCGGCTCCTAGAGTTGGTAATGAGCCATCAGTTTTACTGGCAATAGATTCCAGATTTTGGGAAAATACATTCGGCAATTGGGAATTGGCAGTAATAGTCATTAATTGAGTTGGATAGACAAAGGATATCCGACCGTAATTTTACTAAAGCTGCTAAAATTTATACATAATTTTTTACAGCTTTTTTGCTTTTATTGGGTATTTCTTGGTGTTCTGAAATCCAGCTTGGCAAACTTCACCTTTTTTAACTTGCATTAACAGATGACTGATGGCATTAATCGTTCCATTCACCGCGAGGAGGGACGGGGGTACGCACAGGGGTGCGCGTCAGTTCGTCATCTCTGAGGATTTCACCACGCAACCACTGGCGAATTGCTACCTCAATCACTTTACTTGGGTCATTGGTGAGATGCTGAATTTGCTCTAGTAACTCGGAGTCCAGGCGGACGGCAATTTCTACCTTATCGGCTCGTGTGTTTTCCGCTTCGGTAGTTTTCTCTTGCATATTCATAGGTTTGATATACTCTGAATTGGTTTTGTCTAAAGCTTTGTAAAGTAGTTATATTCATCATTTGGGCTAATTCACTGAAAAATCTTCAAGGGGACATTTACATAGTTCCCCGAAATAGCACCAAAGTAACAGCTTTAAGTTTCAAATCGCATTTTTCATATAACTGACTAGACAATGGCTCTAGAAGTTTTGCCGATAAATCAGTGATTATGAGTAATTACGGGTCGTAATTGCCCAAGATCACTACATGATCCCTACATGTACTTATTTACATTTATTGTACGCTCCTAGCTGTTGAATACTAGCAGCGACAAATAGACTTTCATAATATTCTTAAAAGTCCACCTATTTAGATCGAAAGTTAAAGATGGGGTGAAGAGAGCAGGGGAGCAGGGGGCAGGGGGGCAGGGGAGCAGGGGAGCAGGGAAAGAATAATAACTCCTAACTTTTAACTCTTAACTTTTGACTCCTAACTCAGCACGGGCTAAACCCTAGCTATCCGCTAACAGCACTTGGAACTCAGCACTAAAAACGGAGCGTCTTGGCTAAGAAAGCATTAAAATACATTAAGTAAATTGCTCTTTTAACTTTGGTTGCTGCTAAGGCAAAGATAGTATATGACTGACGTTCCCGCAGTTCGCATTCGCAATTTTTGTATTATTGCTCACATCGACCACGGGAAATCAACCCTCGCCGATCGCTTGCTACAAGCAACTGGCACTGTTGAAGACCGAAAGATGAAGGAACAGTTTCTCGACAACATGGATCTGGAACGGGAGCGCGGCATTACGATTAAGCTGCAAGCTGCCCGGATGAACTACACAGCTAAGGATGGTCAGCAGTATGTGCTGAACTTAATTGATACTCCTGGACACGTGGATTTTTCTTATGAAGTCTCCCGCTCTCTTGTTGCTTGTGAAGGAGCGCTATTGGTAGTAGATGCTTCCCAAGGTGTGGAGGCGCAAACTTTGGCAAATGTCTATTTAGCCTTAGAGAATAACCTGGAAATTATTCCGGTTTTGAATAAAATTGATTTGCCTGGGGCAGAACCAGAACGGGTAATTGGCGAAATTGAAGAAATTATCGGTCTAGATTGCAGTGGTGCGATTCTGGCTTCTGCGAAAGAAGGACTTGGTATTGATGAGATTTTAGAAGCAGTTGTCGAGCGGATACCGCCACCGCCCAATACCATAAATGAACGATTACGAGCGTTAATATTTGATAGCTATTACGACAGTTACCGAGGAGTAATTGTGTATTTCCGGGTGATGGATGGCACTGTCAGAAAAGGCGATCGCATTCATTTAATGGCATCCGGTAAAGAATTTGAAATTGATGAGTTAGGTGTGCTTTCTCCCACTCAAAAGCAAGTTGAAGAACTCCACGCTGGGGAAGTAGGCTATTTGGGAGCTGCAATTAGAGCAGTAGCTGATGCACGGGTGGGTGACACAATTACCCTTAGTAAGGCAAAAGCTGAGTCACCCTTACCAGGGTATGCAGAAGCGAACCCAATGGTTTATTGTGGGATGTTCCCCATTGATGCTGACCAATTTGAAGACTTGCGGGAAGCATTAGAAAAGCTGGAACTTAACGACGCAGCCCTGCATTACGAACCAGAAACTTCGAGCGCGATGGGGTTTGGCTTCCGTTGCGGGTTTTTAGGCTTGCTGCACATGGAAATCGTCCAGGAACGCCTAGAGCGGGAGTATAATCTCGATTTAATCATTACAGCCCCCTCGGTGGTTTATAAAGTGATTACTCTCAAAGGAGAGGAACTGTACATCGATAATCCTAGCCGTTTGCCTTCTCCCAACGATCGCCAAAGAATTGAAGAACCATACGTCCAAGTAGAGATGATTACGCCGGAAACTTATGTCGGCAGCTTGATGGAGTTGTCACAAAATCGCCGGGGCATCTTCAAAGATATGAAATATCTCGCCCAAGGACGAACCACCCTGACTTACGAACTCCCCTTGGCGGAAGTTGTAACTGACTTTTTCGATCAGATGAAATCGCGATCGCGCGGTTATGCTAGTATGGAATATCACCTCATTGGCTACCGTGAGAACCCTCTGGTGAAGCTAGATATCATGATTAACGGCGATCCTGTGGATTCCTTGGCGATGATTGTGCATCGAGACAAAGCTTACAACGTTGGGCGGGCAATGGCAGAAAAACTCAAAGAATTAATTCCTCGCCATCAATTCAAAGTCCCAATTCAGGCATCTATTGGCAGTAAAGTTATTGCCAGCGAACACATCCCCGCCTTGCGGAAAGATGTGCTAGCCAAATGCTACGGTGGTGACATCAGCCGGAAGAAGAAACTCTTACAGAAGCAAGCAAAAGGTAAAAAGCGGATGAAATCTGTAGGTACTGTAGATGTACCGCAGGAAGCTTTTATGGCAGTACTGCGCTTGGATCAAAGCTAATAGAATTCAGGAGTCAGGAGTCAGAAGTCAGAAGTCAGAATGAATTTGAGTCCTAATGGCGGATATCGCTACGCAAAGCGAGTCCGCATACTCCTGCAAAGCAGCAAGCTAGCAAAAGTGTCTGAATCTACTATTTTCAGTCCCCCACCAAAATTTTTTATTCTGAATTCTGAATTCTGAATTCTTTTTCAATATCTGTTAATTTTAATTACAAAGGCTGTCAACAGCAGCCTCAAGCGTAAGAGTTTCAGCCTGCTGCTGGTAGGTTTAGCTTTCAGAAAGCCAGAGACTAACTAGCCATTGGCTCAAAAATCCTTGAGCGTGCCTCTAATGCAGGATTTCTAACAGCAAAATATATATTTATTGTAGAAATTCAAAACATCATGAGTCGCAAGCAAGCCCAAGAAGAACTCTCTGAGGCAGAGCAAAAATACCGCACTCTGGTAGAACAAATTCCGGGCGTTGTTTATATTTTACCGATTAATAGCACTGCTCAAGAAGCTTATATTAGTCCGCAACTGCAACAATTGTTAGGCATTGCTCCCGAAGATTGGCATCACGGTTTTTTTAACAGTTGGTTAAATTACACTCATCCAGACGATCGCGATCGCTATTGGCAAGCTGTAAACACGACAATCACCACCGGAGAGCCTTTGAGGGTCGAGTATCGAATGATGAGGCGCGATGGTAGAACAATTTGGGTGCGGGATCAAGCTAATCTTGTTCTCTGTGCGGATGGACAAACTCAGGTACTTCAGGGTTTAGTGTTCGATATTAGCGAACGCAAACAGGCAGAAGCCGCATTGCAAGAGAGCGAAGCGCGTTATCGTGCCATCCTCGAAGATCAAACGGAACTGATTGCTAGAGGCTCACCAGATGGTATTGTTACCTTTGTTAATGAAGCTTTCTGTCGATTTTTTGGGCTGAAGCGAGAAGAGATTATTGCCCAACACTACGAACCTGTTGTCTTTGAGGAAGACCGGGAACGTGTGTTTAGTCTGGTAAATTCCATTAGTTCCGAAAATCCCGTGATTGCCATTGAAAATCGGGCCATAGCAAGCCTTGGCGTGCGGTGGACGCATTGGATTATTCGAGGCATATTTGATGATCAGGGTACTCTTGTAGAACTTCAATCTGTTGGGCGAGATATTACTGACCGCAAACAGGTAGAAGAAGCATTAAGTGAAAATGAGCAAAAATTCCGAGCGATTTTCAATCAAACCAATCAGTTTATCGGATTGCTTCAGCCCAATGGAATTGTATTAGAAGCTAACCAAACAGCACTGGACTTTGCTGGGATTACTCGAGAAGAAGTAGTCGGGAAGCCATTTTGGGAAGCAAAATGGTGGACAATTTCTTCAGAGACACAAGCACAATTAAAAACTGCGATCGCAGCTGCTGCTAATGGTGAATCTATTCGCTATGAAGTTGACGTTTTGGATCGAGACGATGGAGCGATCGCAATTGATTTTTCACTACGTCCCATATTCGATGAAACAGGGTGTGTAACATTACTTATTTCTGAGGGACGAGATATTAGTGAATATCAAGCCGCGCTGTGCGAACGTCAAAAAGCTGAAGAGGCATTGCGCTCAAGTCAAGACTTTCTCCAAAAGGTTGCTAATACCGTACCGCATATTTTGTATTTATTTGACCTCTTAAAAGGAACAAGCATTTATCTTAACCAAAAAAGTCTTAGTATTTTAGGCTACTCTCCAGAGGAATTTTGTAACGCAGATCCGCAGTGGTTCCTAAATTGCTTTCATCCAGACGACCAACACCTCTGCTATGACGTACCAAGTCGCTTCGTCAACCTTAGCGACAACGAAGTTCTTTCCACCGAATACCGATTCCGACACAAAAATGGGGAGTGGCTTTGGCTGAATACACGAGAAGTCGTATTTGCCAGAGATGCTAGCGGCACTCCAATACAGATTCTTGGCTCGGTAGAAGACATTAGCACTCGCAAACAAGCTGAAAAATTGCTGCGACAACAGGCAGAGGGGGAACGGCTAATTACTGAAGTAACTCAACAGATTCGGCAATCACTGAATTTGGAGGAGGTTCTGAATACAACAGTCAACAGTATTCGAGAGTGTTTGGGTTCAGATTCCGTAGCAATCTACCAGTTGGAATCTGACGGAAATGGCTATTTTGCGGCAGAATCGCTGAGTGATGACTACCCGCAGAGATTAGAGCAGACACTGCACCCATTTTCGAGAACACGAGATTTTAGCTACTATTATCAGGGATTACCCACAGTCCTGCATAATATTCAGGAGTCTGATCTTTCAGCCGATGTTTTTGAGTTATTACAACTCTATCAAATCAAGGCTGCGATGGTAGTACCGATTTTGAATGGGGAGCATCTGTGGGGTTTACTCATTGCTCATCAGTGTAGCGCACCTCGTTACTGGCAAGCATTTGAAGTTAATTTGTTGCAGCAGTTAGCCAGTCAGGTAGCGATCGCTATTCATCAATCAGTACTCTACCAGCAATTACAAGCTGCCAATGAAGAACTGCAAAGATTGGCCACGTTAGATGGCTTGACTCAAATAGCCAATCGTCGTCGATTCGATCAGTATCTTGAGAATGAGTGGCATCGACTCAAACGCGAGCAAATGCCGTTGTCTTTAATCTTGTTCGATGTCGATTTTTTTAAACGCTACAACGATACTTACGGGCATTTAGCAGGAGATGATTGTTTGCGGCAATTGGGGAGTGCGCTTAAAAGTGTTATTAAGCGTCCAGCCGATTTAGTAGCTCGTTATGGCGGCGAAGAATTTGCTGTGATTCTGCCTAATACAGAGATTGAAGGAGCAATTTCTGTAGCTCAAACTATTCGACAAGCAGTCTATGACTTGACCATTCCCCATGCTCAATCTAGTGTGTGCGATCACGTTACTGTCAGTCTAGGTGTTGCCAGCATTGTGCCAAATTCCGAAACTTCGCCGCAAGACTTGATTAATGCTGCGGACAAATCACTCTATATAGCCAAACAGCAAGGACGCGATCGAGTTCATACTGTTTGCGTCGTTACCCCTTCTTAAAGCCTGAGTTACAAAACGGGCACTCAAGTGTTTTAAATTACGAATTAGCATCATACATTGCTTCCTATCGATAGCACACAGTTGATAACCTTTGATAAGCTTTAACAAAATAACTGTTAAAAAATCTAAAAATTTAGTAAAAGTACTCACTGCATTCGCCAGACTTGTATTTTTAGGTAAATGTAGTTGTTTAGATATTTGTAAAGTGTCGGGGAGTCTAACAGATGAAGATATTGGTATTGAGTTGGGAGTTTCCGCCAAGGATTGTTGGGGGAATTGCGCGACATGTAGCGGAATTGTACCCGGAACTGGTAAAGCTAGGACATGAAGTCCATCTGATTACGGCGGAGTTTGGTCACGCATCGATGTATGAGGTGGTTGAAGGAGTAAAGGTACATCGGGTGCCAGTGGCACATAGTAACGACTTTTTCCACTGGGTAGTGAATCTCAACTTGAGTATGGGAGATCACGGTGGTAAGTTGATCTTGGAGGAAGGGCCCTTTGATTTAATTCATGCTCACGATTGGTTAGTTGGAGATGCTGCGATCGCTCTCAAGCATAATTTTAAAATACCACTAATTGCCACAATTCATGCTACAGAATACGGACGCTATAACGGTATTCACACAGAGGTTCAAGGCTATATAAATGGCAAAGAAACCTTGCTAGCTTATAATGCTTGGCGAATTATTGTTTGTAGCGACTATATGCGCCAAGAGGTAGAACGAGCATTGTACAGTCCTTGGGACAAAATCGATGTTATCTATAACGGTATCAGAGCCGAAAAGAAACAGCATCACGTAGATTTTCATGCACTAGATTTTCGCCGCCAATTTGCTACAGACAATGAGAAAATCGTTTACTACCTCGGTCGCATGACCTACGAAAAAGGTGTACCGATATTACTTAATGCTGCACCCAAAATCCTTTCGGAAATGGGAGGTAACGTTAAATTTGTCATCGTTGGTGGCGGCAATACTGACCATCTCAAGCGCCAAACCTGGGATTTGGGAATTTGGCATCATTGCTATTTTACAGGTTTTCTCTCTGATGATTACTTAGATAAATTCCAAACTGTTGCTGACTGTGCCGTTTTTCCTAGTCTTTACGAACCCTTTGGAATTGTAGCTTTAGAAAGCTTTGCTTCTCGCGTGCCTGTAGTGGTTTCCGATACAGGTGGTTTTCCCGAAGTAGTGCAACATACCAAAACAGGCATTGTTACTTGGGTGAACAATTCCGACTCTTTAGCTTGGGGAATTTTGGAAGTGTTGAAAAATCCAGGTTATCGACAATGGCTGGTGGATAACGCTTATGAGGATTTAGAGCGGCGGTTTAGCTGGCCGAAATTAGCTAGGCAAACTCAAGAAGTATATCAGCGAGTTGTGCAAGAGCGATCGCAAATTTCCTGGTAAGAGACTTCCAAGAAATAAATTATCCAAATAAACGAACCACAGAGACACAGAGAAGCCAGTGCGTTGGGCGGGTTCCCCGACTTGAAGCAACTGGCGCAACACAGAGGGAGAAGAGATAGAGAGAATTATTTGCGTTAGTTTTGGGATATTGTTTTATTTGGAAGTCCCTAAGAGACTTTTCACAGAGGCGATTTCTTCAATAAGTAGGACTTACGCCCAATAGAGCCTCAAACCCTTTGTAAAGGGGAAGGAACCGGATTTTTCATTTGCCTTTATTACTGCTCACGTCGCTTATATCTCAGTACTGAAGTGACTGAGCTTTACGCTTACCGCCAACCTTGTAACAATCAACACAATTACCTTTTGTTCCTAACTAATCGTGCTTTGAAGCGTCAGGCATAATTGCCTCCTGAAGATTTACGCCACTGAGGTTAGCTCCCCTTATGTCGGCTCCTCTCAGGTTGGCTCCTCTGAGATTTGCCCCTGCCAAATTTGCGCCTCTCAGGTTAGTCCAACTCAAGTCAGCTTGACTCAAGTCAGCTTGACTTAAGTTAGCCCGCAACAGGTAAGCACCACTGAAGCGAGCCTTATTCAAATTAGCTTTGTATAAGTCAGTTTTATAAAGATAAGCCCCCAATACTTCCGCTTCGTACAAGCTTGCTTCGCTGAGGTCAGCCTCAATCAAGTTAGCTTCAATCAGGTTGGCAAAAGATAGATTCGCCCGTATTAGCTTCGCTGCACCTAAATCAGCATCTCTCAAGTTAGCGCCTTTTAGGTCAGTTCCAATTAGATTAGCATGAGCGATCGCAGCGCCTCTCAAATTCGCCTCACTCAAATCGGCTCCAATCAAATTAGCCTGGCTCAAATCTGCCTGCGTAAGTATAGCACCACTCAAGTTAGCAACACTCAAGCTAGCATCACTCAAGTTAGCTTCAATGAGAAACGCTTTGCTGAGGTTGGCACTACTGAGGTCAGCACCACTGAGGTTTGCTCGCACCAGTAAAGCATTACCTAAATCTACCTTTCTCAAATTTACCCCCTGGAGGTTTGCGCCTCTGAGGTTATGCCCTTGCAGATTTGCAGCACTGAGGTCTGGTTCAATCTGAGGATTTCTCTTTCTCCATTCAATCCATGTCACTGCACCTGCTTTGAGTAAAGCTAGATGCTCTCGATTTGCCATTTTCTCTCCTTTACTCCTGACGACCACCTAGAGGATTTGCTCGGCCAGCTACACTTTCAATGGCCGTTAAAGCTCCCGCCGCACCTGCTAGAATATCCTGTTCTTGCCCACCTAAGTAAAGTCGTCCAAAGCTACCTACAGCTTGAACTTCAAGAATGTTAATCCTCGCCGCTTTCTCCGCTTCATTGGCAGCTAGTGCGGCGTAAGCAGCAGGTTCCACTTCTAATACATATAGTGTTTGTCCTGCTAGTAGTAGCTGTCCCCGGCGCGTGCGATTAATCAGTTGTGTTTGATAAGCATCGATGTTGCGGATAATCTGACTAGAAATAACACGCGGTTTCAGACATTCCTCTCTTTTGACTCCTAGTGCCGCCAAAATTGCTTGACCAGCAGCTCGCGTTTCACCTTGGGAGCTAGAATGAACTTCCAATAGTCCGTATAGTCGTTCAACTACCTGTACTCCCGGACGGACAGAGGCAGATTTCAGGGCTATATCCGTAATCTTATTGATTTCGATACCAGGAGAGATTTCAATCCACAGTGATGTATCCCCTGGTAATGGTAAGAAGCCTTGGGCTACTGTTCCCATATATGCTGCATGTTGAGGTTGCAGGTTGTCGAGAAATACGAAACTGCGTAGTTCTATTCCCAAGATTTTGCTCTCCAGTCATAAGGGTAAAAGTTATCTATTGCAAGATATGAGTGCCTAACTTGGGTAATTTTTGCCACAAGTGAAGCATGAAAAAATACAAAGTAGAAAAATTTTGCTGTCGATAAATTTTACACCTGAGAAGTATTCTGGCAGTAAAAACCGCCTTGATAATTGTACAAGCTTTATTACGCACAAATCGCTGCCTGCAATGTCTAAATCGGGCAATGCTTGTTTTGATTTACCGATCGAGTTAATGTGACAAAAAAAGTCTTTAGCTAAACTGAAGCGGGAAAAGTTCACTAAACTTTTCCCGCTATCTTCAAAATACTGCCAAAACCGCAGCCAATTAAATTGACAATGCTACTACTTGTCTATCGCATTAGTTATGAGTGGTAAATACGTTTGTAGTGAGGACTTTAGTCCTCAAATATTCAAGCACTAAAGTGCTTACTACAAACCTATCAAAACTTTTGCGATAGACAACTAGATTTGTTTTTCTGCGTTTAATAGAAAAACAAATCTATTTGTTTAGGGACTTCCAAAAAATAAATTATCCCAAATTATTTGTATGTACGCACAGTTGTGATATTCGGAGATGGGATGTTTTTTCGCTGTAAGTCCCTTATTCTGCCTCTGCCAGTATCCATCTGGAGTAAGCATCTTCGAGAAATCTGCTTTGACGACGAGTTCCTTTATGCTTGCTCACTCTGACTTTGAGGGTAGTTATGTACACTCCATCCATTACCTCATGCCCATAACCGAAAACTTGACCAATTTGCCCTGTTCTTTGATGCAAAGCATAATCCCCGATATGCAACATAATTCTGACTTCCTAATTAACTAGGTTGAGTAGTTTGTCGTTGGCTATTTGGGCGCGGCAAAATCACTCTGATGATATTAGTTCCGCGCACAAAGCTGTAAAAATTAAGCTGCAATTCGGAGTTGGGTATTGGGTGCAGTTTGAGCCAACAAACGAGTGTAAAGCTGAGTCAGTCGGAATCCGACACTGTACCAACTAAAGGCAATTTCTGTCCGTTGTCGAGCCGCTTCACCTAATTGGTCTCGCCAAGCTGGGTTGACAAGAATGCGGTCTATAGCAGCAGCAAAAGCTACTTCATCTTTAGGAGGTGCAAGTAATCCTGTAACTTCTGGTACAACAGTAAACTGTAGCCCACCAACATCACTAGCTACGACTGGTGTCTGACTAGCCATTGCCTCAATAGCAACTAAACCAAAAGGTTCATAGTGGCTAGGGACTACGCAGACATCAGCGGCGGCGTAGTAGAAGGGGAGAGCAGTTTCATCTAGGCGACCGGCAAAGGTTGTACAATTTTCTAATCCGAGTTCAGTCACGATGCTAGCAATGCGATCGCGTTCTATTCCATCACTCTGACCGGGACGGCTACCACCACCAATAACTAGCTGGAGGTTAGCTTCACCTCTTAAACTAGACTTGGCAACGGCTCTTACTAAGGTTTCAATTCCTTTGCGGCGGTCAAAACGACCAACATAGAGAACCATTTTGGCATCTGGGCCAATTCCCAACTTTTCTCGCGCCGCAGTTCGCTGAATTCCCCCAAATTTGTCAGTATCGGTGCCACAGGGAATCATTTCAATGTTTCCCTTGCTAGAAACAAGTACCCGCATGTGTTTCTGCTCTTGCGGACTGGTTGCAACTACACAGTCTATAGTTTCCAAGCAGGCTTTTTCTACAGCTAATCGCTGGGCTGCAATTACGGGAACATCACCAATACTTCTGTATTTAACGGCTCCTAAAGAGTGGTAAGTATGTACCTGAATCAGGGGTTGCTGCTTTTTCAATTCCATACCCACCCAAGATGATAACCAGTAGTTGGTATGAATTAAGGAGTAATGAAACCCTTGGCGCTGCTGAAATTTCTGGAATTCTTCGATGAATTCAGGTAAATGGTCGAACAAGTTATCTCGCCCGATAAACTCAGCTGGGCCAGCTTTTAACCGAATAGTACGACAGTTTGGGCTATGTTGAGCGATCGCAGATTGTTCAGGATTACTACGACGAGTGAACATATCCACTTGCCAACCCTGCTGGGCTAAGGCATAACCTACTTGACGCACATAAACATTTTGACCCCCAGCTTCTTCTTGACCAATTTCAACAGCAGGGTCGCCATCAACAGAAATTAGGGCAATGCGATGTTTCTTATTCTGGAACATAGCTGATTTTCACCTCAAGGCAAATAATCCTGCCTCAAACGCCAGAAATCAAGATATTATTATCCTCTCTCAAGGCCGAGGGCAGGCACAACGAACCGCAAAGTTACCAGCCAAAGGACACTGACGAGAACAAGGCATTACTTGTTAAGAATGCTGCTCGTTCAGTCTCTTCTCAATGCCGACGAAGTTAGCTGACGGGCTAGGACTGAGAGATGTCCTTCTTAAGAAAGTTATGAGTTGTGAGTTTAGTAACTTTTAACTCCTTACTATTAACTATTAACTTTCTTCAAAATACGCCCCAGGTTTGGTTCCTCCGCTCCGGTTTACCCTTTACAAATGTTTGTTGGGAATATAGTGGATTAGGCAGACTGATTTATTTTTCTTAAAGTTTTATAACCTTTAGTCATCAACTATGTCAACAGTATGAACAAAAAAATGGTGATGCTAATCACTTCAAAGCGCTTTGTAACTAGCTTTGAAGAATCAGACTGTAGGGGAAAGTTAGTGTTATTGAGAAGCTCTCAAAAAGATACTTACTGATGTTGATTGCTACATTTTCTTTAGTTTCTGGGAATGAAATAATTTTGAGAGTTTCCAAGAGTTAAATATAGCAATGGCGTACTATTTTGCTAAACCAAGCATCCAACCAGGAAAACCAGCAACGTCAAAATATCGATTTGAGCCAACAGCTTGATACTTCAGGATCATTTTTAATCCATTAGTGCTTGGTTGGGATGTCAAAGTATTAGATTTAAAAGTAACTTTTTTGACTCCTTTGACCAAAGATTCATGTAAAACACGACCCAATACGGTTCGGTTAAAGGGTAAAGGGAAAAGGTTTTGAATACATCCTTTCCCTTTTACCCAGACCACAAGGAAAGTGAAAAATGCTTATCCGAACTGTATTGAAACAAGACCTATAAGTTCTCCTTGATGGGGAATATTCAAATTTAAAATCTTAGCTAAGGTAATAGCCACATCAGCTTGTAGACCAGGTGGCATCATCTAAATTTGGCAATATCAATATTTATACTGGCTATGAAGATATCAACTCCTTGAAGTCTTATAAGTAAATTTTATTAGAGAATCGTAATATCTCTCTTTCATAAATGGTTTGAGAGGTACAAACCTTTACTATGTTATTGAGCCGAGTATCTCAGTTTTGGGAAAATATTTTTTAAAGAATCCGAAAAGCAGCAACATCAGTTTGGAGATTAAGTATAGGACTCCGATTTGATTTCTGAAAACATCCTGAGACTGAAAAGCCTATTTTATCAGGGTTTTATCTGAAATCTTGTTCAAAAATCAGATATGAGTCATATATACACCTATCAAAATGAGATGAACTCGTTGCTAAGTCATGGTTAATACAAATTTAAAACTGAGATTTAAACCCGTTTCTCACAGTTGGGTTGCTCTGCATCCACAGCCTAAAGGAGTAATTCAATTTATTGCAGGGGCTTTCTTTGGTACATTTGGCCCCATGCTTTTTTATCGCTATCTACTTCAGTCTTTATTTAATCAGGGATACACGATTATTCTTCTGCCGTTTAATTTTACTTTCAACCATTATGTAGAAGCTGGTTTTTTGATGAGAGAGCAGTATGAGATTTTGCCAGAGCTTGTAAGGATGGCAAGTGTTGAGAGATATGATTATGAAGCCTATCTAGATGATAAAAACTTTTCTTGGATTGGACATAGCCTTGGCTGTAAATATATTTCCCTCTTAGAAGGATTTACTGCTCTGCCAGATGATATTAAAAAAAGAGAAACTTTTATTCGGAATCTGCTATCTCATACTTCAGATAAGTCCCAAATAGAAAGTGTAATTAAAGATATTAACATTCTCGTTGAGGAACTTAAACGAAAAATTATAGAAGATCAGAAACTAATTTATAGTTACGTAGGTCGGGAAATTAAAATTAATAGTGTCTTTATTAGAGGGCAAGTTTCTATCCTCTTAGCTCCTGATATTAGCGATACAGCCAGCGCAATTCGCCCTCAATTTTTAGCCGATATCATCGATAATCTTGGTTGGGGTGTGAAACCAAACCCTGAAGAAACCAAGAATTTAATCAAGGATAGTGGGTTATTTAATATCATGGGTTTAGTCTGTTTTAAGTCTGATAATATTGCTAAGTTAACCTGTGAATGGTTTACTGATATTTTGAAAAGACCGCCTCAAAAATTTATCGAAACTTTAGACGGTGGGCATTTAAAACCTTTAGGTATTCAATTAGGTAATACTGTCATTAATCTTTTTGATAAACCTTTAATTGAGTCAGTTCAAGATCGAAATAGAGACTTTGAGCATCATGTAATTGAATTACTTGAGGCACTCAAAGAAGAATCAAAATAATGGGCATTGGGCATTGGGAATTGGGAATTGGGAATTGGGAATTGGACATTGGGCAAAACAGTTCCGTTAGCGATAGCGGGGCGTTTAGCCCGTGAAGAGTTAGGAGTTACGAATTCTACCCCTGCTCCCCCTGCTCCCCTGCTTCTTCCCCATTCCCTAATGCTTTTTCATCACAATCCCAATTCTTCAGGAAAGCCCAGCATGATGTTTAGGTTTTGGATTGCGGCTCCTGATGCGCCTTTGCCCAAGTTGTCGAGACGAGCAACTAGCAATGCTTCTTTGGTGGTGTCATTGGCGAATACAAAAACCTGAACAATATTAGTGCCGTTCACTGCAATCGCATCCAAAAATATTCCGTCTCGCAGCAGAGTAGAATCTTGGAATGGAGCAACCTGCACAAACTTTTCACCTTGGTAGTAATCAGCGATCGCTTCATAGATTACCTCACCTGATGGTGGATTATCCAAAGTTCCTAACGGCAAAGGCACTTGAACTAGCATCCCTTGCTCAAAATCCCCTACTGAAGGGACAAATAGTGGCGGCGATGCTAACCCTGAATAATAATGCATTTCCTTGACGTGCTTATGTCCAAACTGCAAACCGTAGATTCCATAAGGATATAGTGACTCACCCCCGGCTTGCTGTTCATGGAAGGTATGGTATTGTTTGATAAGATTCTTTCCGCCACCTGAGTAACCTGATACTGCATTCACGGTGATGGGAAAATTATTTTTTAAAAGTCCCTTAGCAATCAACGGACGGATACAGGCTAAAAATCCTGTGGGATAACAACCTGGATTGCTGACAAACTGAGCGCTGGCGATTTTCTCTCGCTGTCCTGGATTGAGTTCGGGGAACCCATATATCCAGCCATTAGCTGTCCGATGGGCACTACTAGCATCAAGGATTTTAACCGTAGTACTACTTACTAAGCTAACAGCTTCGCGGGCTGCATCATCAGGTAGGCAGAGAATAATAACATCAACGGCATTGATTAGTTTAGCTCGCTCATTTGCATCTTTACGTTTAGATGTCTCAATGCTAACTAACTCGATATCATCCCGTTGATTAAGACGTGAATAAATTTGTAAGCCTGTGGTTCCTGATTCGCCATCAATGAAAATCTTAGGTTTAGTAATCATGCGGGGAGTATCCTTAGATGTCAGTAGTATTTTAAAACAGCTATTAGTTATCAAAGTTTAAGATGGGAATTTACACCCCAAATCAAACTTACCACGCAATAGTTCTGGGGAACTCTGACTCGCAACTGTTTACTCTGCACTTTCTGAAGGATCTTCAAAAAGGCTTTAAATGTCTCTTCTCCTATGCAGAAAACGGATGGTTTCAATCCTTTAATTTATAAAGTGGTAAAAAATTAGATAATTACCGACTGAAAAACTCCGCAGACTTGGCATTAAGAAGTCACACTTTCTTCCCATACTTGGGCTTTACACCAGTATTTTATCGCTTTCTATCTTTTGCGATCGCACGTATGAGTACCACCTCAACTTGGCGTATTCTTCATCTTCACCAGGAATAATTTCCCAAAAGCCTTGTTAATGCAAGGCTTTCAGCTTACCAAGCGTGCCATTCAACCCTTTGATGATCTGTTTCCAAGTTCTACTTTGCCCTCATCCTACTGCTAAATACACCTGGACAATACCTGACTTATTCTCCCCATCTCTCAGTACAATCGCGGTTTACAGTATTTATTCCAAATTGTTGGAGTGTAAATTGCTAAAAACCTTGCAGATTCATAACTTGAGATTTTTTACAAAAATATTTTCCAATTGATGATTTAAGTGCGGCATCTGGGAACAATCTATGGAACTCAGATTTTTGTTCGGTACTTAGCACTTACTAAGCGCTTAAGAAAAGAACATAAACCTGTTTAAAATACTGTCCCAGTTTACCAAAATCACCCGTGAGTAAAAAACTAGAAAATTTAAAAGTATTTATCCTATTTTAGAGAAACAATACCCGAAATAATCTGAACTAAAACAGTAATAAATAACACAGGTATTTATCGCTCTTTCAACTGAGATATAGATTTCTCATAGCTTTATTTTCCCAATTTTTAACACTCTAAATGCGGATTTTTCAAGCCGGATTTTGGTATGGAATAAAAACTTACCTACACTTGCAGTATCTATAAAAATGCCTAACTCTAAAATTCAAAAAGACCTTCGTCATAACTTGACCGTCAATGTTGTTGAAAGTGCATTTTTTGGTTTAGGAGCTGGTTTTGCCTCCTATATCACGATTATCCCTCTATTTGTTAGTGGTTTTACAAATTCTGCATTGCTCATCGGTCTGATCCCAGCTATTCCGCGTTTAGGTTGGCAACTACCTCAGCTATTAACAGCTGATAGAATAGCTCGATTACAGTATTACAAACCAACTGTAATGTGGTTGACAATTCACCAAAAACTTCCTTTTTTAGGATTAGCACTAGTTGCTTTATTAGAGCTACAACTCAATCACCAAACTATCTTATATTTGACATTCGCCATCCTCATTTGGCAGGGACTAGGTAGCGGATTTAGCGCTCCTGCTTGGCAAAGTATGGTTGCTAAAATTGTTCCATCGGGAAGGCTTGGCATTTTTTACGGTGCTTTAGCTGCGGCTGCTAATCTGATGAGTATCATTGGTGCTTTGAGTGCTGGTTTACTACTCAAGCAAATTGCCCAGCCATTTAACTTTGTTCTCTGTTTTTTGTGTGCCAGCGTTGCGATGGCTCTATCTTGGTTTTTTATGTCTAGGACGCGAGAGCCAGTAAACAACTCATTATCGACCATTGAAACTAGACGTGAATTTTGGGACAGTCTTAATGTGATTCTCCGGTGCGATAAGAATTTCCGTTACTTTGCGATCGCACGTATGCTTTCACAATTAGCCCTAATGCCACTTCCCTTTTATACACTTTATGCCGTACACCATCAAGGTATGGGAGAAGCATCTATTGGGTTAATTACTGGCGTGCTGATGGGAACGCAAACTATTGCTGGATTGGTTTTGGGTTGGGTAGGCGATCGCTGGGGTAACAAGTTGGTCTTGGAAGTTGGTTCTGTTGTTTGTGCTTTCAGCGCGATTCTAGCTGGGCTAGCAACAAATGTAAACTGTTTTTACTTGGTATTTATAGGAGCGGGAATAGGTATGAGCGCTCTGCAAAATATTGCTGCGGTAATGACCTTAGAGTTTGGTAATCAGCGTCAACGACCAGCCTATATTGGTCTTGGTAATACCCTTGTTGCCCCTGCTACAATGCTTGCTCCCCTTTTAGGTGGATGGATAGTGGATAATATTGACTATAGAACTGCTTTCTTGGTGGCAGCTATAGGTGGATTAGTTACAGCACTAGTTTTGCACGTAGGAGTGCGCGATCCACGTTATCTGGAACAAAATTTTAATAACCATTCAGTTGAAGTTTTGCCTGAGCAGTAAGCATTTACTCCTCCCAAGCCAGAGTGCGTTTCACTGCTTTTTGCCAAGTATCAAAGTTAGATAATGGCTTATCGCTCCTCGGTTCAAACACACGCTCAATTTGCCGTTGCTGCACCAGCGCTTCGTAGCTCTCCCAAAATCCTATAGCTAAACCTGCTGCAAATGCTGCACCCTGAACGGTCGTATCGCGCATTATCGGCCGTTCAACTGGAATACCTAATACATCAGCCTGGAATTGCATCAAGAAATTATTCTCGCAAGCACCACCATCTACGGTTAATCGACCAACGGGAGTACTGCTAGATGAATTAATCGCCTGTACTACTTCCAGAACTTGATATGCGATCGCTTCCAACACGGCGCGTACTAGATGCTCTGGTTGAACACTGGCGGTAATGCCGAAAAAAGCTCCCCTAGCACTCATATCCCAATATGGTGCGCCCAGTCCACTAAATGCAGGCACAAAGTAGACTCCGCCATTATCTTTCACCTGATTTGCCATCGTTTCACTTTCAGCAGCAGTTTTAATCAGCTTGAGGCGATCGCGCAACCATTGAATACAAGCTCCACTGGTAAACATACTACCTTCTAAGGCATAACCTACATCCAATGCTCCGCTTGGATTTGCTTGTGTCCATGCCACCGTAGAAATAAGTTGATCGTGCGATCGCACAATTCGATTGCCTGTGTGAGCTACCAAAAAGCTACCAGTTCCGTAAGTACATTTCATCAAACCGGGGCGATCGCAACCATGACCAAATAAAGCCGCTTGTTGATCCCCCAATATCGCAGTAATCGGAATTTCAGCGCCCAACAAAGTTGCATCAGTAACTCCAAATACTCCTAAACTCGGCTGAATCTGGGGCAAAATATGAGCCGGAATTTGAAACAGATTTAGTAGATTTTCATCCCAATCACAGGTTTTGAGATTCATCAACATTGTCCGGCTGGCGTTGCTGTGGTCAGTAGCATGGACTTTCCCGCCTGTGAGGTTCCATAGTACCCAGGTATCAATAGTGCCTGCTAAGACATTGTTTAGATCAACATCCGTAAACTTATCTAATAGCCACCTAAGTTTTGTAGCAGAAAAATAGGCATCAATGATTAATCCGGTGCGATCGTAAATTTCATCAGCATAGCCTTGCTCTTTTAACTCGTGACAAAGGGGAGCAGTGCGACGATCTTGCCAAACGATCGCTCTATGGAGTGGTTTACCAGTAGTTTTGTCCCAAATCAAGCAGGTTTCACGCTGTACAGTTAGTCCTAATGCTGCGATCGTAGATGGAGAAATCTGGGCATTCTTAATGGCGGTTTCTATCACCCAACAGGTATCTTGCCAAATTTGTTGAGGGTCATGTTCTAACCATCCAGGCTGAGGATAATACTGAGTTAGTTCTTTGTATGCCTGCCCAACAATCTTACCGTCTGCGTTAAACACAAAGGCGCGGTTGCCTGTTGTACCTAAGTCCAGTGCTAAGATGTAGCCCGATGATAAAGTTGTGTTGCCAAGTGTGTGCATAGCTGCTTTGACATACTGCGTAGGTGTAGCCCAACCTAGGCATAGTGATTTTAGAAATGCGTATTAAATCACATATACATTATTTTGTGTACATTTAGGTCATCTTTTCTCACCAGATCCCCATCTGTAATTAATGGAAATCTCTCAAGATAATGTGTTTTTTTGAATCAAAACTGATAATACCTTCTTCTTGTAATTTGCCCATCAATCGTGTAATTGTTACCCTGGTAGTACAACAGGTGCTAGCAATATCTTCGTGAGTAAAGCGAACACTTAGGCGAGTTCCCTCCGGCACAGTTTCACCCACTTCTCGTTTCAAAAGTTCTAATAGATAGTGCAAGCGCTCTTGTACTCGTCGCCTTCCAGAAATAGCTAAAAAAGATTCTGTTTGCCGTAACCTCTGATTGATTTTTGGTAAAAGCGTATGGCTCAGATTTGGAGAAGCCTCTATCTCTGCCGCATAAATTGATACTAATTTTACATCAGATAAAGCTGTTGCTTGGTAGATATTTAAAGAAGTCAAACTAGAGCCAAAAACCATTCCTGCTGTTGCCAATCCTATCAACACTTCTTCACCCGTTTCACAGTAAGTATTGAGTTTGACCAAACCCTGAGAAACATACCAAATTACTAGTGGATTGAGTGGAATAGTTTCTCCTTTGGAATGTTTATGCACTTGACGATCGTTGAACAAATCGCCGTCATTATTGACTATTCCTGATTCTAAATACTGACGGTCACTAATATTACGCATTATCCAACGCAGAGAGATTGCCTTACCTTGCTGATTGCGGACAACTGTCACTGTCAAAGCTGCATCAAAAAACTCACCATGACGTTTTTGCAAGCGTACCAATAACTCTTTAACTCTGTCTGATTCAGATAACTGGATGAGTTCGCAGCGAACCTGTTGACGTTCTCCTAGAGGAACAAAGTTCATCATTGGTTTACCCACCAAAAAATGCTTTGAAACATTGAGCAACCTCGCTGCGGTATGGTTAGCTTCTTGAATCATTCCTTCTGTATTAGTTACTAAATAGCCGTCCGGCGCAAACTCAAATAAGTCTTGATAATGTTGGCGTTCTGCTTCTAGCCTATTTCGTGTTTCTAATAGTTCCTCATTTTGCTGATACAGTTCTTGTGCCGCTAACTGTACTATCTTTAAGGTGTTATAGAGTTCCTTTAAAGCTTGCGGCAGTAGATCCGTTGGAATCCAAGGTAATACACTAGCAGTTTGGTATAAATCTGCTAAACGCTTGTGCAATATTTCTGTACGTTGGATAAATTTTTCTATGTTCACCTTAAATTGCCGCTACTTATTTGCAGAGGTTGAGCAAAAAAAATCTATTAGTAAGAAATTATAGAGTGTCTATTGATACTTGCAAACATTTGAATACTTTGATACAATTAAGCTTACGGTATTTTGCTAGTTATTACGTCTACCTTTGGTGGGACAATTCGGTAAAATCATCCAATAAGAGAGCCTAACTTGCTGACCTCAAATTAGGCTCATTTATAATCAAGCTAATAAGCCAGTAAAAATTAGGACTAGTATACAAACTTAGATAAGACAGCATAACCAGAAAAACCCCGTTCTCAAACTGAATTTTTCACTATTGTTTAAGCCACTTTGTCATTCCCCCAATGAATGATTTAGTGTTAATGATAATTGTTTTCAATATTACCTAGAATAACTGATAATATTTTCCCCAACTTCCATCACAAGAATCAAGCTACTACTACCAAAGACATATAATCTAAGTTAAGTTTGTTTGTGCTTATAAATACATTTATTGATAACAAATTTCACAACAAGATTTCCAACTTCTGTAAAAAGTAGGGAATCAAAGTCTTTCGATCTTAAAATCAATTATAGAATTCTTTAGCACAGGGCAAAGGAAAACTGAAGTTTGCCAGTCATATAAAATACCAAACGGAATTCTAATTACTTAATTCTGTTTGGTAAATTAAAAATAGGCGTATAGGAAATCACATAACAACTTAACAATTATCCGCCTCTTTAGTTAGAGGATAAATGAAGCTGTCAGCTGATGTAATTTAACAATGCGTAACAGCTAATCAACGCGCAAGTTATGAGGAGTGATGGGTGAGGTGTCAATACTATAAAATCTCGTCACTCCCTTTTATTTGCTTCAATTTACAGCGCTTTTCAAGTAATTGAACTGCACTGTCCGATTCTCAACTCCTCGTCTCAGTTGTGGTGTAAATACCTAAAATATGCTGTATTAACTTAACGGATGCCATCATTATCAATAGCGCTGTAGCTATCGCTGGGGAAAAGCCCTAACCAGGGGTCAGAACTAGGAGTTAAAAAAAGTTGGGCGTATACTTGCTCATTTAGGGCTTCCACACTGCTTGTTTGCTTTGCTTGCATAAACCATTGATGAATTTGGCTGTGTAGCATATATTCATTTCTGACTGTATCTAAAGCCATCGTGGTTTCAAATTTTTTCACTATTATCGGCAAATTATCTTCTTTCGTGTTGACAGGCTGAGACTTTTTAGCTCTGATTAAAGAGATGCTATTTTGATCTAGCTTGACATCGGTGGCATAGAGTTGAGCAATTTTGTTCCAAACTTCCTGGTCGGTAATTTCAGCTAAAGCATTTTGATTCCGTTCAACATCAGACTGAAAAGCAATCAGCATTGGCGTTTCAACTCTCATCTTAGAAACTGCTAGAGAACTTGCTCTTTCTGCTGTAGGTGGCTGACTGGGATTGCTCGGAACTTTCACCAACTTAGGGGGAGACTTAATACCCAGGCGAGATAAATCTGCAACCCATTGGGCTTGGATAGAGTTTAGACGCTCGCTGTGGTATTTTCTTAAAAAAGCCTCGCGATCGCTTTTTGCAAGTTTACTATAATCTTTTACCGCTACTTCAGCCTGCTTTAACTGAAGTAAAAATGCTTTGGGACTATATAATCCTGGAATTGCGTCGATTGGACGACCCGATGCATCTAATATATAGTGAATGCTATTGCCTGTAATTGTCCGCTCCAACTTGCGTCCATCGCCAAAATCAATAGTTACTTTAGGTACAGGGCGCACCGATTGCCAGTGCAAGATAAAGTGGTCTTGAAGCAGCTTAGAAATTTCACTATTAGGATACAGTGCTACCCTGAAAAACCTACTATTGGCACAACTCAAATCCTGATCCAGTCTGCCCAGCAACCGCAGAGATAAAATAGGTTTACCACTAGTTCTAGCAGCAGCTTTGGCTTGTTCTATATCAGTGTACCAGTACAGACGAGAGGCATAACAATCTCGTTGTTGACAGAGTTCATCTAAAGCTACCCGGAGTGCAGATGAAGGTAGAACCGCATCTGAAGAATTAATATTTAACTTATTCGCATGAGATTTGAGAAATAGTTGTAACCCGCTTGGGCCTTGTTTCCGAAGTACAGAAACTTCTTGAGATAGCTTGGAAATTTCAGCTACAGGAGTTTGAGCATCAGCTGTCTGCAAAAAACTGAAGCTGACTAGCATGAGTGCGAAAGGATATTTGAAGGTTCTAAATTTCATATATTTTCAGAAAAATAGGGGCGTGGGTATTGCTATTCCTAACTAGAGAAGTCTAGTCTAACTTGTAAGAATCCCCAGATGCTCTGAAAGTTTCAGATGGGATCGTAAAGCTTAAAATATCGACATAAGCTCAAAAAAATCTCACTTGATTGTTGGCTGGTGAACGGGATGCGTCTTTAGGGTGTATGGAGATAAACAAATAGTATCTATTACTGAACGTATACACGTATTTATTTACATAAGCTACTTCATAAAGCTCAGGTTTTATTAAAAGTTCATATACTTTCTGCTTTAGTTACTTAAATATGCGAGTTAAGAGTTGATCTCCTATAAACTAGCTTTATTAAAAAATCAGTAGTATTCCTCTTTTATTAATAGGTGAAATACAACTAAAGTATAAATGGTTGTGCTGGCTTAGTTGATGAACAAAAACGTCAGCTATTTCAGGTGTATCTATTTGCTATCTCTCTAACAGACTGATTCAGCAGTCTTGAAATAGCCATTCTCTTTTTATTAAAGAGAAATCTACATCACCCTTAATTTATAGGGTATTTAACTCGGTACGCTTAAGCTTTTTCAGATAATTAATTTGCTAGTAAGTGCTAGTACTCATTCACTTATGAAACCCCAAAATCAGGTTTTATAGGACAACATTTCCATGATTTACATCCTATAGCTACGGTTTATTTATAACTAGGAGCAAGCACAACTCCTTGAAAATTTTAATATTTACCAACCCATTTTGCAAATCTCCATGCAACAATATTTTTCTCATTTACTCATACTGGCATTAGGAACAACTTCGACTTTGATGATTACTCCATGTCAAGGTCAAACTCCGGTAAAGCCCAACAATCAAAATACTGAGAATATTAGTTCTGTATCTTCAAATTCACCTTTGGCTATTCCATTGAGTGATTCTCCCAATTCTACTAATAACAAACCAACTATTCTCTCTGAGGTAAGCAATAACTCTTCTGCTGTTAATGCAAATATAGCTGCAACGAAGCCAAAGCCACGGCTTCCTATATTCAGCAGAATTTTTCCCACACCTTCGATGCAGCAATAATCAACGGCTAATATTTACAGGACGTTCAAATTTATTGAGTGAAAATATGACTCCAGCAACAGAGATTCTAATTGTTCTCTTTTGCTGGGGTGAGAAGCATCTCATCAATAGCGGTTCTCGTTTGTATGCAATATACCCTGACTACACTTCCATTTCCCTCTTCTAAAAGAAGAGAAGATTTGAGTGTTATCCCTCAACATAACAAGGTTGGGGCTATGGTCTATATTGAACTCAACTGAGAACCGCTATATATGTTAGGCATACCCTACTTTCCAACATATCTGCATACGCATCAATCAGCTAGTATTGCATGGATAGCCTAGATAAGGTTTGAAAAATAGCTTCTTTTATACTAAATTTGCTCGATTTGGATCTCACAGTCTGCTCCCACAGTAATTATGCTATTTTCTGGAAAAGCATTCCAGTTACCTATAAATAGAGGTTCAGACGCAATAATTACAGAATTTGAAAAAGTCGGATCGTCTCGAATCCAATAAAGAGATGGAGCCGGAGAAGTTGTAGCAAATCGAGAAGCTATTAGGCGATGCCCGTCACTAAAGATTACATTGATTGAGGCTTCTACTTGATAGCGCTTTGCCATCTCTAATAGTGTTAATAATGTAGTACGTAAAGCATACTCTGGAGGCCGATGTTTGTTAATTTGACTTTGTGAAAGTAACAATGCAAAAATGTGTTCAGAGTCAGTATTACCATTAATTTTTTCGTAAAAATCTTGAGTCAAAGTGCTGCGGATTTTTCTGTGTAATGTTTTGTGGAAATTTTCAATCCTTCCATTGTGAATAAATAGCTGTTGTTGATGTTTAAAGGGCTGACAATTAGCAAAATCTACGGCTTGTTCGGATGTAGCACTGCGGACATAAGCAAGCACACACTTGGATTCAATGTAACGGCTGAGACTGGGTAAGTTTATATCATTCCAAATAGGTAGGGTATTTTTGTAGGTAAATGGTTCGATATCTTTTTGGCTATGATACCAACCCACACCAAAACCATCTGCATTTACTACCCCAGAAGTCATTTCGCGGGGTTTATAACCCTGAACTATGAGTGAGTGTTCTGGTTTATACAAAAGATGCTCTAAAGAAACAGGCGAACCAAGGTAAGCAAGTAAACGGCACATGATGAATATTCCACCTTCTATTAACACAATTATTGGGCAACAGCCTTACCCGCTTTTATTCGCCATCATTAGTGGTTCCCACTTATATGGTTTTCCGTCACCTGATTCTGATTATGACTTGCGTGGGGTGCATATTTTACCAGTTGAAAAAGTTGTAGGATTAGAAACTGGGAATGAAACTATTGAAGTTTCAGAAATTCGCGAAGCTTTAGAAATTGATTTAGTAACTCATGATGTCAAAAAATTCTTTTTAATGCTGCTTAAAAAAAATGGTTACGTATTAGAACAGGGCGAACGCACGGGATTTCTGAAACCCTTGCTGGGCAAGGATCTTGATGAAAAAATAGGCTAAATTAAAAAACGCCAAAACCCTTGCTATTAAAGGATTCTTATACTTTAGATGCGTTTGCCCTGCGTATTAGAACAACTATACTCACCTTTAGTATTAACAACTTCACCCGAAGCCGAGGAATTAAAATTTATTGCCAAAGGTTGCATTACTCGTCACCATTATTACCATTATATTGGTTTTGCTGCAACACAATGGAAGCTTTTTGAAAAAGAACACACGTATCGCTTAAAGCCTTTACTTTATGTTTATCGAGTTTTATTGACAGGAATTTATTTGATGCAAACAGGTATAGTTGAAGCTAATCTAATGAAATTAAATGAGGTTTTCAATTTACCATATATTCATGATTTAATTAACCAAAAGCTAGCAGGAAAAGAAAAGTCTGTTGTGTCAAATGTTAATGTAGATTTTCATCAAATAGAATATGAACGTCTGCGTCATAAATTGCAGGAAGCGTACGAATCCAGCCTATTACCTGAAGTGCCTTCAGCGAATGCGGCTTTACATAATTTGCTAGTACGTCTGAGAACTAATGTAAAATTACAGAAATAAGTTTTATTTGTAAATCCTGTTTAAAAATATTCTTCTTGCTTTCAAGACTTCCAACTAAAAAAATATCCAATTTGTAGGATGCGTTAGATAGAACGAGGTAATACACCGCGATATGTAAACTAAAAGCACCCTACAAATATCGGATAATTTATTTTTTGGTATTCCCTTAACTATTAATTTCTAACTTTTTTACAACTTCAAATTCCAAGCAGCAAAAGCTAAGGTACCCCAACCAGCGAGAAAGGCTGCCCCGCCTAGTGGTGCGATCGCTCCCAAGGACTTAATACCAGTTAAGCTAATGGCATACAAGCTACCTGAGAAAATAGCAATGCCAGCGAGAAACAGCCATCCACTAGCGATGAGAGTGGGTTGAGGGGACTCAGCACGACTAATTAGTATTGCTACTAGAAAAAGTGCTAGAGCATGATACATTTGGTAACGAGCGCCAGTTTCAAAAATTTCTAGCGATCGCTCACTAATTTTTTCCCGCAAGGCATGAGAAGCAAAAGCACCAGCAGCAACTGACAAACCGCCTAAAATGGCAGCTATGCTCAAAAAAATCTGCGTCATTAGACCTAGCCGTAAGTTGGTAAAATAGTCATTGGTCATTAGTCATTGGTGAATAACAAAGGACAAATAACAAAGGACTATTGACAAATGACAATTAGACATCAAAATGATATGATACTGCCCCTTCTTCGTTCACCTTAAAGTTTGCATTGAATTCTTTAGCTTTTTCGTCTAAATACTGCCTAGCATGGGCTGCGGGTAGTTGTGACTTCATTGCAAAGCCTAAAACAGTTACACGCCCATGATTTTCTTGTAGCATCCCATAAAAAATCGATTGCAGGCGATCGCTAACTTGTTGATTAAGCGCCTTTTTTTCTTGCCGACTTTGACGATATAATCCCAATGCTAACCATGTGCCCAGCGTTAGGCTAGGAACACCAAAAATTAGACGTTCTACCGCAGTATTATCAATTACAGGGGTATCTGTTGGTGCTACGAACTCAATCGAGCCATCCCAGGATAAGGGTAGGGTAATTGATTTTTCCATAGTCGTTTTATTAAATACCTCTGCTGCTGATAGCATTACAAACATAAATCCAAATGTCAGTAGCCAACCGGCAGCCAATTTTTCAGCAGTTTTCATAGTTCCACTTCAAATTTGAACTTTGCTAGCGATTTTAACCTGACTTTCGTAAAGGTTCTACTATATAAATCTACTCCCGGCGATGGTTTTTTAGCTTTTGTAAGGGAATTTTTGCATACCTTGCTAGTGGTAGCCTGTCAAGAAACAACCGAAAGATACGGCTTGTTCGTAGTTTGCGCTGTCTTTGCTAAGTGCAAACTACGAAACTATCAAATTAAATTTGACAGACTAATAATATTTATCTTACTTGCGTGTAGCTTCTAGTAGGCGAGAAAAATAGAAGCGAGTCTTCGTCATCGCCTTTCGTTGCAATGAAAAACCATTGCTTTCCAAGATTCTCACCACATCAGCTTCACGATGCAAATATGCACGAGTCGCTTTACTTGGCCCAGGAAAGAAACTGCCAATTTTCTTGAGTATAGTCAGGGCACAGGTCTTTGGCGCAAAGCTGAGAATTATCCGTGACTGTGTTAAAGAACAGAGATGAGATATCATCTCATCGGCTTTTTCTTGGGGATAGTGAATGAGAACATCCAAGCAAATAACGGTATGGTAACTACCGCTCAACGATTCCAAATCCTGCACGGCAAAAGTGGGATTTTCCTCATTTCCCAAGGTTTGCTTGGCTCTATCCTTGCCTTCTTCCACCATTTTTTCAGAGATATCGGTGGCATAGACTTTGGCTCCATCTACTGCTAAAGGGATGCTGAGACTACCGACACCACACCCAGCATCGCAGATTGATAGCTCTGGTAAATTGTTATCAGCCTTTAACCAGCTGATAACTGTATCTACGGTTTGCTGGTGTCCATTGCGAATGTCTAATTGGACTTTGTTGACTTCGCCATCGCCGTAGATTCGCTTCCAACGGTCAAACCCTGTGGAATTGAAATACTCACGAACAATCGTTTTATCGTCGGCTGCGTTCATAAACTCTGATTTTTAGGGGTTCCCAATGCTTAAAATTATCATTGATAGGAACTCATAAGTACGGTCTTCCAGATTTTTCTAGATATGGTGCAGAAAAGTAGGGACACAAATATGTGCGCCTCTAATCATTTAAACGAGAACTGCTATATTTGAGTAAATATTACCGTTTTATGACTCATTAACACCATTTACTACTATTTAAACATTCATTCTTTTCTTTACTATAAATTTCATTCTTATTTCAACCTGTAGATGTAGACAACCCCTTCTTTAGGTAGAGTCGTGATTGCGATCGCAACATTTATGCTGTTAACGATTTAGCTTTTTGTAACCAATAAAACTGAATCATAGAAAAGTTTTAAGTAAATTTTCTTAGAGCTATTGTATGTTTTCTATTTAGTCTTAATTATTTTAGACATGGCACTGAACTCGTTAACAGACAGCCCTATTGTTGCATTTACAATTCTCCTAACAGTAATCTTTACTGTACCCCCTATATTTGAGCGACTAAGACTACCTGGATTAGTGGGGTTGTTAGTCGCAGGTATATTATTAGGACAAAATGGACTAAAGTTGTTAAACCCTGAATCTGAAACTATCAATCTGCTCTCGGATATCGGCAAACTTTATTTGATGTTCGTGGCAGGTTTAGAAATTGACTTAGAGCAGTTTCGTAAAACTAGAAATCGCTCAATTGGGTTTGGCATTTTAACATTTTTAGTTCCAATGATTGCTGGTATTGCTACAGGACGATTATTCAATTTTGGTTGGAATACTTCCGTCCTCATTGGTTCTTTACTGGCTTCTCATACTCTCTTAGCATATCCAATTGTGAGTCGTTTGGGAGTGGTCACGAATGAAGCTGTAACCGTCACGATTGGTGCCACAATTTTTACTGACACAGGTGCTTTGCTAGTATTAGCAATTTGTGTTGGAATTCACGGAGGAGAATTCTCCGCCATGAGTTTAGCGATTTTATTGGGAGGATTAGCAATTTACACTGCTGTTGTCCTGTTTGGCTTTGACTGGGCAGGAAAAGAGTTTTTTCGCCGCTCTGGGGATGAACAAAGTAACCAGTTTTTATTTATATTGCTAGCATTATTTTTGGCATCTGTCGGAGCGCAGGTAATTGGAGTTGAGAAAATTGTTGGTGCTTTTTTAGCAGGTTTAGCTGTCAACGATGTTCTAGGACGTAGCCCAGTCAGAGAAAAAATCGAGTTTATTGGTAGTGTTTTATTTATCCCTTGTTTCTTTGTGGACATGGGATTATTGATCAATATTCCTGCATTTATCAAAACCCTCAGTTCAATTTGGCTGACTCTGGTAATTGTAGTAGCTTTGATTGGCAGCAAATTTATAGCAGCATTCTTAGCCAAATTACTGTATCGCTACAACACGGCGGAATTGCTAACGATGTGGTCATTGTCGCTACCACAGGTAGCAGCCACACTAGCAGCAGCCTTAGTTGCATATCAAACGGTAAATCCTGCTGGTGAGCGCTTAATCAGTGAAGGTGTCTTAAACAGTGTGATTGTCCTCATGCTGGTGACTGCTATTTTAGGCCCAGTGATCACATCACGATTTGCTCCTTCCCTACAGCTTTCTCAGACAGATTTTGAAACAGATAGTTTGACAACTTGGTGGCAAGGTAATGAAGATGAGCAAGTAGAAAAAAATCAGTATCCATTTACTGTAGTAGTGCCAATATACAACCCTCAAACCCAGCGCTATCTAATAGAAATGGCAGCACTACTGGCTAGTCATGAATCTGGAAAAATTGTGCCATTGGCTATTACTAGAGCGCATATTCAGATGGATGATCCGCAATTAGTAACTGCACTCGACCAAAGTCGAGAAAGATTGAATTTAGCTAAAGAAATTAGTCAAGAATTTGAGGTAGAAGTATCACCAGCAATTCGGATTGATGATGATGCAGCATTGGGAATTAGCCGTACCAGTCGAGAACAAAACGCTAGCTTAGTAGTGATGGGTTGGTCACGGACAACAGGTTTGCGTGCCCGCTTATTTGGTAGTGTAATTGATAGCGTTTTCTGGTCTTCTCACTGTCCAGTAGCAGTAACACGCCTCTTGAGCAGTCCTAAAACAATCCAAAGAATTCTTGTACCAGTTGGAGACTTAACACGCCAAACCATTGGTGCTTTACGGTTGGCCCAAATTTTGGCTGACGTTAATCAGGCTGAAGTTGTGCTGTTACACGTATGCGATCGCAAAACACCTCAGATTCGAGTAGAAAATTTTGTATCTCAATTGTCTGATATTACCTCTAAAAGCCAATTAGAGGTGAATACAAATATCCAAACAATCAGGGGTGATGATATTGCTAGAGTGATAATTCGGGAGGCTCAGGCGTTTGATTTAGCGGTGTTGCGTTCCGTTCGTTATCGCACAGCCGGCGGATTAGCCGTCAGCGAAGTGACAACGCAGTTAATTCGAGAATTGAAATGCTCAATTGTATTGCTTGGAGAACCCCACTCATGATGTGGGGAGTAGTGTGGGCTAATCTTCATAAATTAATGAAAGATGCGATCGCACGCACTAAACTGTTTAATGAGCTTGTAGCCAATTAAGCAAATCAGCGATCGCACTAAAATCTAACAAAGCCTCACCCAGTGCTTCCAACTGTTCAAGAGAAAGACTTTGAATTCGTTCCCGAACTTCGTCGGGTAACTCTCCTACCCGTTTTTGTAGCTGTCGTAAGACAAGTGCTTGCTCACCTTCCCGTTTTCCTTCCTGTTTTCCTTCCTGTTTTCCTTCCTGTTTTCCTTCCTGTTTTCCTTCTTCCTTTCCTCGCTCGTAGCCAATGCGCTCGCCTGTAGTAATGTAACTCATGGTACGCTCCTGCTCGAATAACTTAAATTCTTGCCAAAATTCTGCTTCTAACGCTTTTGGTAAAATCATAACCCAATCGATAAAACGATAGAGGTTGCGAATATCCCTTTCTTGCAGCCCTTGTTCATATAGTCGCCGAATTAAGCTAAATTTCCAATTTTTCCGTTCTCCTGGCTGTTTACTAGTTTGCTGGGTTTTCAAATGTGCCATTACCACCGTTGCAAACGGATTATCGCTATTCTCTAACTCTGTCCATTGTTGTTGATAATCCAGCAGTTTGATAGTTCCAAATCTAAAATTCAGACCACAATCGGGATAATTGTAGCTGTATTGATTTGGTCTCCAAGTAGAGTCAGCATCACACAAAATTGCTAGGCTAATGGCTGGTTGAGCAAATTTGTCAAAAATTCGCAGGTTGTAAGAAAACATCCTTTGAGCAAAGTCATCTTCCGATTTGGCCTGAACTTCGACATGAATCAACAGCCAAATTTCCTCTCCTTGAATTTGCCAGACTTTGACTAACTTATCTGCATATCTTCTACCAAGTTCAGCGTCCCGTGCTATTTGTTGAAATTCCTTATCGAGAAACTCATGGGGACGTTCCCAATTAATTAATGCTGCTGTTTGGGGGAAGAAAAACTGCATTGCTTGGGGAAAGTAGGCTTCTAAGATTTCTTTCCACGGCGAATCGTTATCGGCTCTTTCTCGTTCCTCGATCATCAGTTGATTGGTAAATTTATGTTCTTAATAGTAAGGTCTGAGCAGCCAATATTTTTCAGGCAGGTTAGAAGTTCCTCTTTTGCGTACATTCCCTTTAGCTTGTAAATAAGTCAAAATGAGACTTGATGCTTAAGATTGTTTTTGGTGCGATCGCTCATCGTCTTTCGAAAATTAGCCACAGTCCTGATAATGTTTTCACCGCAGACGACAGGGAGAAATAACGATCGCTCTCCACGGAAGTTTCATTTTTCTCCGGAAATAGCAAAAATTTTTCATCCAACAAGAGAAATTTGCTCATTTTATTATTAATTTTTGTAAAATTGATGTCTTCAAGACTAGAAACCTGATATCTAGATAGCTAAACTAACAAACAGTGCATCTGTACTGTTAATTATTAAAAGTAGATGTGGCGCTATAGGGTGAATGATCCCAGTACAACTTATCCTCAAAAACTTTCTTAGTTACCGTGATGCAACTTTAGATTTTCGTGGTTTGCATACGGCTTGTATTTCGGGTTCCAATGGTGCGGGTAAATCTTCGCTTCTGGAAGCAATCACTTGGGCAATTTGGGGTGAAAGCCGTGCCACTGCTGAAGATGATGTCATCTATTCTGGCGCGAAAGAAGTTCGGGTTGATTTTACTTTTCAAAGTAACCAGCAAAAATATCGGGTGATTCGTACCCGAATTCGGGGAGGTACTAGCGTTCTTGAATTTCAAATAGAAATTCCATCTGGGTTTCGCTCACTTACTGGCAAAGGGGTAAGAGCAACCCAAGATTTGATTTTAGAACATATCAAGCTCGATTACGATACATTTATTAATTCTGCTTACTTACGTCAAGGCCGTGCCGATGAATTCATGCTCAAACGCCCGACAGAACGTAAAGAAATTTTAGCGGAGTTATTGAAACTCAATCAGTACGATGATTTGGAAGAACGGGCAAAGGAATCTTCTCGTCAGTTCAAAGCACAGGCAGTAGAGTTAGAGCGTTCTTTGGAGTCGATCAAAATTCAGTTGCAACAACGCGAGACAACCCAAGCGCAAAGAGTCGAGTTAGAAGCTGAACTCAACCAACTGCAACAGGTGCAAGCCTTTGATAATATTCAATTACAAAGTTTGCAAGTTGTCCAGCATCAGCGCCAAAATTGGGAACAACAACTTAGTTTTGTAAAGCAGCAATACCAAAATCTTACCCAAGATTGCGATCGCCTCCAACAAGAACAATCAGCTATTGGCTCTCAGCTATCAGATTTAGAAAAAATATTACACCAAGAAGCTGAGATTAAAGCTGGGTATGCCCAATATCAAAGTCTCCAATCTCAAGAAGAAGCCTTTGCTACCAAATTTGAAGAATACACCCGCGCTGGGCAGACTCGCCAACAAAAACAACAACAGCTTACCAAACAAATTCACGAAATCGAACGGCAACTGCAACAAGCCCAAGCGCAGTTAGAAGCTTTGCAGCAACAAGAGCGAGATATTCAACAAACTCTAACTAAATCAGGTGAAGTCGAAGCTGCTTTGGCACAATTAACCGCAGCTCGTCACCATGTTGCTCGCTTAGATGAACTGCAAATGCAAGTGACTCCGTTGTTGCAACAACGATCAACTTTACAAAGCCAACTGGATCGCACTCATGCTGGTTTAGTCGCGCGACTCGAACAACTCCAAAGTACTGAGAACCAATTGCAACGCCAGCAGCACCGCCAACCGCAACTACAACAAGCGGTAATGGATGTGGCAATACAGATTGAGGAACTGGATAAAAAGCGGGTTTATCTGCAACGAGTCCAGGAAAAAGGGCATGAAAGGCGACACTTTATTGAACGTCTGCAAGCTCATCAACGTGACTATGAAAAGCTATTGGGAGAATTAGAGCAGAAATTACAAATGCTGCAAAATCCTGAAGCTCTTTGTCCATTATGTGAGCGTCCTTTAGACGAACATCACTGGAGCCGAGTGGTGGAAAAAACCCAGACTGAGTTAGAGGATACCCAAGGGCAGTTTTGGGTAGTCCGAGAACAAATGGCTGTGTCTGACAGAGAAATTCAGGTACTTAGGCAGGAATATCGGGAAATATCTCAACAATTGGCGGGCTACGATGGTTTACGCGAACAACGGGGACAGTTAGCAGCCCAGTTAGAAGCTACAACTGATGTCCAACAACAGTTACAACAAATTGCTGCGGAAAAGCAACATTTAGAGCGATCGCTCCAAGCTGGTGATTATGCTCCCGATAAACAAGCCGAACTCCGACAGTTAGACCAATATCTGCAACAAGCTAATTATAATGAAAAAGACCATGCCCTCGCCCGGAGCGAAGTTGAGCGGTGGCGATGGGCAGAAATTAAACAAGGGCAGATTAAAGATGCTACTAAGCGGCAAGCGCAACTATTAGCCCGAAAACCAGAATTACAATCCCAAATTGCTCAATTACAAGTCAGAATCCAGCAGGATCAGACAGATTCTGAATGTGCTAAACAAATTGCGGCTCTTGAACGTCACATTACCGAAATTGGCTACAGTTCCGAGCAGCACAATAATTTACGTCTGGCTGTTCGCCAAGCTCAATCTTGGCATTTGCGGTATCAACAACTGCTGTCAGCCCAGCAGCAGTATCCCCAACTCCAGACGAGATTGCAAGAGTTAGAGGAATCCAGAAGCGCCAGAGTAACGGAGCGGCAAAAACTCGGCGGACAAATCGAAAGCATTATCCAGCAACTACAAGCAACAGCTAACCCATCTGCCCAAATTCAAGCTTTAGAGCAGCAGTTAGCAATCCGCAGACGGCAACTCGATGAGCAAATAGCCAAGTTGGGGCGTTTGGAACAGTTGGCGCTTCAACTGGAAACGCTGCAAATTCAGTATGAACAACAGCAGCAGCAATTACAATCTTGCAAGCAGGAATATCGTGTTTATCAGGAATTAGCGCAAGCTTTTGGTAAAAATGGTATCCAAGCACTGATGATTGAGAATGTGTTACCGCAACTGGAAGCCGAGACAAATCAATTGCTTTCGCGGCTGAGTGGTAATCAGTTTCATGTCCAATTTATTACTCAAAAAGCTGGACGTAGTGCTAAGTCTACCAAGAAAAATGCCAAGCTGATAGACACCCTAGATATTTTAATCGCCGATTCTAGAGGAACGCGATCTTATGAAACTTACTCTGGTGGAGAAGCTTTTAGAATTAACTTTGCCATCCGTTTAGCTCTAGCAAAATTATTAGCGCAACGGGCAGGAGCAGCTTTGCAATTGTTGATTGTGGATGAAGGTTTTGGTACACAAGATGCCGAAGGATGCGATCGCTTGATTGCAGCGATTAATGCGATCGCTTCCGATTTTGCTTGCATCCTTACTGTCACCCACATGCCCCACCTCAAAGAAGCTTTCCAAGCCAGGATTGAGGTGAATAAAACTCAAGAAGGTTCGCAGTTGAGTTTGTCAATTTAATTGAATTTTACCCGTGCATCCAGACCATAGGAGCGAAGCATTTTCGTTAGGGTTTCTGCTTGAGCGCGATCGCTAAATGCCCCAGCATTCACATAATCCCCTAGATGGGATTGCTCTGTAACCGCATTGGGTATATATTGTTGCACCTTACTTAGAGTATCGTTATTCGAAATTGGTATTATTACTCTATAAGGATTACTAGCAACTAATGTGTTGCCATTAGTCCCAGGTACAGCATAGCCAGTAGCAGGAGGTAATACATAGCGATTATTTTCAGGTGTAGCATAGCCAGTATTAACAGGTACTAGATAGCGAGTTTCAGGTAATACAGAGCCATTAGCTTCAGTATAATTACCCCTAGTTGAGCTATCCAACCCTAATGCTTGCCAAGTTTGCCAATCTACATTTCCGGTAGCATTAATTCGAGAATATTGCTGGAATGCAATCACGGTTTCTTTGGTAGAATTGCTGAAAAAGCCATCAGGATTGGTATTAGAGAAACCCAACTGCGATAAACGCTCTTGAACTAATGCGACATTATCTCCGCGATCCCCTACAGTCAGATAATCTCTGCTCGGTTGTTGAGTAATAGATCCACCAGTTGAGACTCTACGCACTGCATCTAAAACTTGAGCATTGGCAATGCCATCAACAGGTAGACGATAATTTCGCTGGAATTTGATTACAGCATCTCTAGTTATTGGGCCAATCTTGCCAGTAGGACTAGTATTAAAATAACCTAGCTGCTGCAAACGCCCTTGTAGTTCTCTCACTTGTTGAGTCGAGAGACTCGATCTAGCCTGAGTCGGAGACGAACCTAGTAGTGCGTTCCAAGTTTGTCTATTTACAATTCCGTTCGCAGCTATGCGATAATTTCGCTGGAATTTGATCACAGCATCTCTGGTCATTGGGCCAAAAGTCCCAGTGGCATTAGCATTCAAGTAGCCTAACTGCCGCAGACGCTGTTGTAGCTTTGTGACGGCTGCACCAGTCTTGCCTTGAGAGAGAACAGGATATTGACCACTTGGCGATGCCTGGGTTGGGCTGCGCCTACGCGATGCGCTACTAGTATTCCTACTTTGACATGCTCGTTGTAATGCTTGTTGCGTATTAATACCTACAACCCCATCAGCAGGTATTCTGTTCGCTTGCTGAAATTTAATGACAGCGTTTTGAGTCAAACTAGCAAAATTACCACTTACTGGGCCGTTAAAGTAGCCTAACTTTTTTAAACACCTCTGGCTACTGGTTACTTCCGGCCCATTACTTCCGATTTTTTGAAGTGCCAAAGATTGCCCTGCAATACTCAGAAGCCCCGTAATTATTGCCGCAGACAAAAGACGCATCGTCGCACCGCTAGATAACTTTTTCCAATTCAAAAATTTGAAATTAGCTACGGTAGGAACAACCTTGACGCTTTCAGATGCCTCATAGACTGAGGCAAGCTTGGTTAAATAGCTATCTACCCCTGTTTTCACTTGCTTTTTTTCAAGTTATGACCATACAAGATTATACTGCTTTCTCTGTGTCATGTTTGTTATTTGTATGATTATTTACAAGTAATTTTTCAGAAGAAGCAGGAGGTAGGGGAACTGCTCTGAACAAGGGAGAAAGAATTAATAGAGCCATCACGGTTCCAGAGCAACAAAATTTATGGAATTTTTATTGCTCTGTTTTTTGTGTATCCTCTGGTTTTTCAGGCTTTTGTTCATCAACTTTTTCAGTATTACCTGCTTTCACCCAACCTTCTTGTTCGCTATCTTCCAAACGGATCTTTTGCCAACCTTTGTCCTCGCTTTCTTCCAAAATAATAATTTTTTGATTAAAAGCAACCCCACCAATTTTCTCAGCCTCTTGATTTGGTTGCGATCGCAAACTCAAGCCTTCAGCCCAACTAACACGCCCTCGGTAAGCTCCCGATGGCAATGCTTTTGGTGATGGGGTAGCCTTTGGTGATTCTGTGGGAGTAGGACTTGATTTTGGAGACGATTTAGTAGATGTCCCAGGTGTCAGGCTGGGTTTAGCTCCTCCAGGCTCAGTTCCTTTTGGAGCTTGGGCTTTCACCGAGGGACTATCGTTGGAATAAACAGGTTTGGCAGGGGGTATGCCGGTGCGATTCATAAAATAGAGTGCAATTGCAGCGCCGCCACCTATTAGCACAGCGATCGCTAAGAAAATCCCAAGTATAAATTTTGTTAAGCCAGACAACATAGTTAAAACCCGATCGCCAGTGGTAAATAGTCAATAGTCAATAGTAATTCATGATTAACTGTTGACTATTGACTCAGCAATTATTAACTGATCAATTATTGTAGCTACTGTTAAAGCGTTCACGTAGTGCGCCGGAGGCGTTCGCTTAAAGGATTATGTTTCGACGCTAAACGCGCTCTCCCAGCCGCCGCCCATTCTTGAAGTTGCTGAATTTGCTCTACAGCAGTTCGCGCCAAGGGTACAATCTGACTCGCGGCTTCTAAAATATCGTCAGTAGCAAAGTCGCGGTTTTGGCTAAATCCAATATGCATCGCTTCAATTAAAGTTTGCTCAATTTCTGCCCCAGAAAAATCAGGCGTTTCATAAGCTAACCTTTCGATGTCATAACTTTTCAAGTTATGGGGGCGCAATCGGGATAAATGAACATCATAAATTGCTTTTCTCTCTTCTTGGGTGGGCAATCCCACAAAGAAAATTTCATCAAAACGCCCTTTACGCAGCATTTCCGGCGGTAGGGCTTGGATATCGTTGGCAGTGGCAACGACAAAAACGGGTGAGCTTTTTTCGGCTAGCCAGTTAATAAAAGTACCAAACACACGGCTGGCTGTCCCTGCATCACCTTTGCTACCAATTCCGGCAAAGGCTTTATCTATTTCATCAATCCACAAAATACAGGGAGCAAGGGCTTCAGCTACTTGGATCATTTGCCGAGTCCGAGATTCTGATTCACCTACTAAACCACCAAATAACCTGCCCACATCCAAACGTAGCAAGGGTAAATGCCAGTGATGAGCGATCGCTTTTGCCGTTAACGATTTACCAGTTCCCTGAATACCCACCAACATTAAACCACGGGGGTGCGGTAATCCGTACTGTCGCGCCTTATCTGTAAATGAGCCTCCCCGACGAATCAGCCAGTCTTTCAAGTTATCGAGTCCACCGATATCAGAAATTTGCTCAGTGGCGGGGTAGAAGTCCAAGATTTGGGTTTGGCGGATAGTTTGGCGCTTTTCTTCCAAAACCAGATCCACGTCTTCTGGTTGCAATTCGCCGTGGGTAGCGATCGCTTTTGCCAAAACCCGACGAATCCGTTCCATCGAAAGCCCTTGACAAGAACGCACCAAGTCATCTAAAACTTTGCCAGAAAGTGAGTTACCAGTACTTTGTAGTAAGCGTTCTATCTCAGTTTTAATTTCTGGGGCGGCAGGTAAGGGAAACTCGACGACTGTCAAAACTTCGGTTAAATCGTCAGGAATGGCGATGCGTGGCGACAATAGGACAATATTTTTTGGTTGCGACTTGAGGAGTCGGGCGAGGTTGCGGAGTTTGCGAGCGATCGCTACATCATCTAAAAAGCGATGATAATCTCGGAGAATTAATACCGCAGGTGCGGAAGCTGGTAATTTTTCGATAAATTCTAAAGCTTGCAACGGGTTACGCCGCCCAAACCCAACATCATTGGGGTTTCCCTGGTAGCCATCGACAAAATCCCAGGTATACACTGGGCGATTGCCCTGATTGGTTGCTTCTTCCCGGATAGCTGCTTCTACCCGCTCCTCCTCATAAGTGGGAATATAAATTAAGGGGTAACGGGCGCGTAGCAGCAGTTTAAACTCTTCACGGAAGTTCATATATAGCTGTTATTGGTTAGTTTCTCTTGAACGCAATGTACAACTTTCTTGGTTCAGAAAGCCAATGAGTAACCAGCAAGAACAATACAATATTGCTTTTCTCGTTCAGCAACTATGCACAAGTCAAGATAACGCTATTCTCAAACAGACTGCTAAACATTTGGGGTTTATTGGTGCTAATAACCCGGATGTAATAGCTGCCTTGATCCATGTAGTACGTACCACAATTGATGAACCAACACGCTGGGCAGTAATTCAAAGTTTGAGCGAAATTGGTACTGATAATAATGATGTTATCCAAACTCTGATTGAGCAACTCAACACTGCTCGTATACCTACCCGCAGGATAGCAGCTCAGAATTTGGCAAAAATTGCTGTTGGTAATCAATATGCAATTACTAATGTAATAAGTTTGGCACAAATAACTGAAGAAGAACATACTCGCCAGTATGTTGCTTATAGTTTAGGAATTATTGCAAAAGGTAATAAAGACGCTGTTAATGCTTTAATTGATTTAATATATAAAAGTTCAGATGAATATACTCACAACTTGTGTGTTAACGCTTTTAAAAATCTTCCTGAATGGAATAAAAATATAATTAATGCCTTAATATATGTAGACCAAACAGCAGAATTTCACACTCGTTTGAAAATTCTTATGATGTTAGAAAAAAGAGGGGTAAATATAAATGGTTATACTTCGTATTCTTCATTTCGTCCATTATTAGAACAAATGAAAGAAGAAATTAAGCAACCTGAATAACAGGTCTGACTTTTCACGGTATCTGAAAAAACTCTCCTCTTGTGGGTTAGGTTTCGCGTAATTTATGCTAAAAATTCTGGGTCGTTTAATATTTCCTCCATCATTTCACAAAATGATGAATATCTTGTCGCATCTCCATATTTAGAATCAAAGTACCAAGCTTCCCATTCACCATCACTTTTAATAACTTGAGGATTAAGTAAAACACTCATCCGATAGTCTTCAGTACTAATTTCCAAACACGTTTGTAGATGTTCTACACGAATATGAGATTGTTCATTACCGTAAATAAAATATTCTTCGTCTGGTACTGGTTCAAAATCTTGGTACAGTTCTATCAAATTATCTATAGAGCTTTCTTCGCCTATAATATACCACTCAATCTCTTCAACCGAATAAAATCTGAAGCCATACTCTGAAGTAGAATGCAACCCATTGGAAACTTTGAGAAACTCTCTGTAAGAAGACGGAAAGGTTACACCTAATCTAGCTTCAGCAGCAGAAATTTGCTCTTCAGTTGCGCCTGGATAGCCTAAATATCCAGATTCAATAACTTCTGAAGGCAATTTTTCTTGCTCATACTCTTCAAGTGCTTCTATTCGTTGACGGCTCCATTCTCTAATACGACTTTCCCAGTCAAAAGTCTTCATTATATGATTTCTTATTGAAAGTTAACTAATCAGCAGTTTAACAAAGCAAGCTTTAATAGCATTAACTTATAAATTTTGATGTTGAAAATTAAACATAAGTTAAAAAACTATTAATTTATAAAAACAATCGATATTTTTTATTACATAATGCTTGAAAAATAGATTATTTAATATCTTTAATTAGTTTTAGTAATTGATAAAATACAAGAATTTTTGATATATTTCAGATAGAAATTATGATTATCAACTCATACCAGAAGTATTTAATAAAATATAAAACAATAAGCCTGTGTAGACAGGCCTAGTTAGTGTAAGCGCAGACTTCAGTCTGAGGAATTACCGAATTACTACCCTGGAAGTTGCTTTTTCAGTGCTTCTAGAGAAGCCCAACGGTTATCAACTGGAGTTTCAGGACTATCAGGAGTATCAACAGTACTACTTACAGGAATACCTGGACAATTGCGATCGCACAATTGGCGCTGAGGTACTGCCAAACACATCTGCTCATACAGCCATTCGTTGGGATAAAAATGACCATCGGGTGGCAGGGTTTCAAGCAACTCTTCCATAATCACTTCCCTTTCTAGAGGCAAGTCATTTACTTGATTTGCAGTTTCATCTAACCAGATGATTTCTTTGGTATCAAGCCCTAAGCGGCGATTGTATTGCTGCAAGCAGCGATTGCAGGTACAAGTAATAATTGTTTCTGCCTGAGCAGATACTTCCAGGTAACTGCCATGATGCTGCACGCGCACATGACCGCGAACTGGTGTTAACGTTTCCAGACCAGGCAGAAATTCCTCAACTTGAACTTCCTCTGTCCGCTCCGGGGCTTTAGTTAGCTGCGGAATATAAATTGCGTCCATAGGATTTGTGAGACATCCTCACGAAAATTAATGGTGATTACCAGCAATAATACTGATACTACATCTTTATTTTAGCTTTTAGGAACAAGAGAAATTTTGAAATTATATTGAGCTTTCAATTAACTCCTAACTCCTGTAGAGACGCGATTAAGCTAAAAATATTTTAATTTGCATCCTCAAAAAAATGAATCTTTTGTGGGGTGGGCAATCTTGCCCGCCCTGGTTGTGCAAATTAAATACGCGACAGCTTAATTACGTCTCTCCTAACCCCTAACTTCTTCCAGCGAAGCTGGTCGCACAACCAGATGACGATGCGGCTCTTTACCGCGACTGAAGGTTTCCAAATCTCCAAATTCCTTCAAGAAGGTATGGATTTGTCGCCTTTCAGCAGAACTGAGAGATTTGATTTCCACTTCTCTACCAGAAAAGCGCACTTCATCGGCTGCTGCTTCTGCTAATGCGCGAATTTCAGCTTCTCTTTTGACCCGGTAGCCATTCAACTCAATAGTGTAAGAGGCTTGTTCCTCTGGGGGCTGGCTCAGGTTTAAAACCGAATTTGCTAGATACTGAATCGCATCTAGCACAGAACCATCAGTACCAATTAATATCTGGATTTGTTCTGTCGTCAAATTTGTTTGATCGATTGTCAACCAGTAATTATCTGGTTCTGGGGACTCGCTGTCTTGAGATTGGGGAGTTTCTAAATGACCCTGAATCTCAGCAGGTACTCCAGTGAGTTCCAGCAGGGTTTTTAACCACTGCTGACCTCGCTGCATCGAAATATTGCTCATGATCCCCCTGTAGCCTTTTTCTTAGAACTTTTCGGTTCAAAAGGCAATGCTTTTTGTTCGATGACTGTTGCTTCTTTCTCTTGGGTTTCTACAATTTTTTGCAGTTCTTCTGGTAGAGGTTCGCGGGAAAGAAGATAAGTTTGTGCAGTTTGGAAAATGTTACCAATCACCATATACATCAACACCCCGGCTGGTAGGGGGAAGAACAAAAACATCCCAGAAAATATGACTGGAGTGATTTTGTTAACTGTATCTTGCTGCGGATTGCCACCACTGGAATTCTGCCCAGAAAGCATTTGGCTAACATAAAGGCTGATTCCAAAGAAGACTATCATGGCGACAATATCCCAGTGGATTGTGCCATCTGCATCTTGTGCGCCAACTCTGCCTAAAGCATCAATGAATAGAAAGCCTTTTTCTGCTGCTAGTCCGGGAATTGTTCCTTGAATGCTAACTTCTCCTGGCTGCAAGGCTTCTACATTGCCATCAGCATCAATTTTTATCCGATCTTCGCCTTTGGTTATTTTCCAATCAGGAGTTAGCTTATTTTCTGGGTGTTCTGCTAAAAGTACCTGAAATGGTTTGCCCTCAACAGTCTGATATTGGATCTTAGTTTGTTCTCCCACAGCTAGTTTGTTACCACTGGGAAGGATTGCAGCTACTTTAACGTGTTCCCCATCTGCAACATAAATATTTTGAGGAGCAGTAGCAAAGGCTTGCGGTTGAATCTGCTCGATTTGTTCTGCGGGAACGATTTGCAGGTTAACGCTGTAGTTTGCGCTTGCAAAAGGCGAACCCCGCAAAGTGGCAAACAGCGCTAATAAGACCGGCATTTGCACTAATAACGGAAAACAGCCTGCTAAGGGGTTGCCAAATTCTTTTTGGACATTGACCATTTCCTCTTGCTGCTTTTGCGGTTCATCCTTATAACGCTCTTTAATTTCTGCCATCCGCTTCTGCATCAGAGGTTGTACAATTCGCATCTTCCGCATGTTGCGAATTGAGCCAGCACTCAGGGGATAGAGCGCGAAGCGGACTATCAATGTCAAAGCAACGATCGCCAATCCGTAGCTAGGCACTATACCATAGAAGAAATCTATGATTGGCAGCATCACGTTGTTCGAGAGAAAGCCGATACCAAAATCCATTATTCTGAATTCAACCTGAGGTACTGTAAACTGACTGAATCTAATTTATCTAAATCATAAATTATGTGCGACTACCCTTCGCTACGGATAGCCGCACATGCCAAAAGTAGGGGAGTAGGGAGTGGTATGTATTTTTTGGTAAGTGCGAAGTTCTGAATTTTGTATTTTATCTGAGCAAATTCTGCATTCCCTATTCCCTACTCCCATCACTTATTAGCAGCTACCGTATATTCGGGATTTTTCGCAGCAATTCTTTCGTTAATGTAGTCATAGACTTCCCGAAATTTGGGAATTGCACGCAATTCGAGACGACTGCCGTTTTTTAGGGTTAGTACCATATCTCCCCACAAGCCAATGCCACGCGGGATTGTGACAACTTTGACAATTTCTGAGTAAATTATGTCAGTGCGATCGCGCCCCTGCCAACCTCCAATCACGGTAACTCGGCGATCGGTGATGCGGAAACGCAGCCACAATGCTCTGACAATTGCCCCGACTGTTAATGGTATCCCGACAATGGTTAGCCCAATTAGCACGTTGACAATTAAATCCCCAATATGGGGGCCACCTTCATAATAAACATCTTCACGAATTCCCATCGAACACCTCAGCTTGTGCCAACAACTGCTCTAATTCTTGCAGAAATTGTGGGCTTACGCACTTAGATTCTGCTGCTGTAGGTTTGACAATGAACACTAATCGCCACCCTGGTGATAATTTGGGCAGCAAACTATATAAAGCAGAAGTAATTTGCCGTTTGATTCGGTTGCGAACCACTGCCCTTTTGCTGACTTTTGTGCTTATAGAAATGCCAATGCGTATGCTGGAAATATGCAGTGAGTCAATTGGTTGTGTAGTCTGAGTGGCAGTGTCCAAAGAAGGTTTTCTTGAAGACAACGGCTTTAAGGCTCTCAATGTTAAATAAGAGCCATTACGCCGAATTCCTTCCCGGAAAACTGCCTGAAAATCCTTGCGGGATTTTAGCCGATTTGCTTTAGGCAAAGCCACAGATACTCTTTTAGCTTAAATATGCCCTAAACGCTCAAACGGTGACGGCCCTTTTTTCTCCTAGCTCTAATCACGTTTCTACCATCTGGTGTCCGCATTCTGGCGCGAAAACCAGAGGTTCTTTTTCTCTTACGGCTAGTACCGCCTAGTGTTCTTTTCATACTGTTCTCCTCTTAGGTGATTTTTATAAAAACTCACAATCTCTAATTGTATCACTTTTTTAGTGAATTGGGAACTGGGCATTGGTTACACCCAATCAGCACTCTTAATTGATGCTCAAAATCCATGTTCCCATGTAGCGCAATAATGGCACATCACCAGGGGAAAGCACTTGACAGTTAAAGTAGTAAACTCCGCCAAAGGATGGGTTTTTCACGTTAGATAAGACTACCTCAACTGCACTACCTGCTGGTACTGGCTCTTGGGGAAAAATATTAATTAGCTTACCTTCTTTGTCCCACTTCACCTCAGAAAGGGGAACTGCTTTGCCTTTGACTCGAACTTCAATTTTGTTCTGGTCAAAAGTTCCTTTGTAATATTCAGGGTAGGTAATGGCAAATTGACCAACAGCCAATTTCATTCTTTGGGCTGGAATCCTTAATATATATCGATCCCAACCATTGGCTTGTCCACCAAAATCTAATCGGAAGGGCAGTTGATTTTCGGCTTTAACGCCGCTAAACAGCGTAAATCCAGGTAAACTTTGTGCCCAAGTCAGGGCTGGAAATCCAGTCACTAAACAGCTAGTCACGGCTAAAGCGGAAAGTAAACGTCGCATAATTGAGCTTCCTCTACCAAAAAATAAATCTGTTATCTAAAATAACCGTGTGTTAGTATTCGTTACTAAAGTTTACTACTCACTTCCTGACAATTGACGTTCAGTAACAACAAAAAGTGCCATCCTCCCTGATGTTTAGACGGCAGTAAAATTACTTAGCAATAAATTTTACATGCAACCAACTTACTTCATTACCCTTATAGAGTAATGATTTGATGACTAGGTTGGTCAAATTTTTAACTCAATAGAAACACCGTTGGGATTGGATTGTGTTTCTAAATATGTATAAGTGTATCTAAATTTGAGAATTTTGTTATAAAAATTGAGGCGTGCCATCAGCGATCGCCAGTTAAGTTGGGCTAAATTGATTAAAATAAGTTGGATTGGAATCAAAGTCGTAATCATTAAAATTTGATTTGGAAATTATAAAGCCTTCAAAATTGGGTCAATATTACTCTATAAGACAGAAATACCAAAATTTCTCAATCCCGAAAATAAGCTGAAGATAAAGATGCAAAATTTGGGAATCAATTTAGGATGTGCAATACGTAACCCTGTTTGCAACTATCTGAAAATATGACATCTGCGAACGGCAAAGTCAGGCATTGCCTGAACAGCTAAGAGTTGGAGAGGAAAGTTTCAAGGTTCAATCTACAAGTAAAAGTCATAGCTGATGTTCCTGCCTAAGTACTATGAATACGGGATATCCCTCATCTAGACAATCACTTACTGGGCAGAGATTAGGTATTTATCTTCAGGAGATTTCATGAGAATAGCAGTTGCTAAAGAAATTGAAGTTTGTGAACGTCGTGTGGCATTAATTCCTGACACCGTTGCTCGATTGGTAAAACAAGGTTTGGAAGTCTGGGTAGAAAAGGGTGCAGGAGAGCGATCTTTTTTCAGTGATACTGACTATGAAGCCGCAGGAGCTACAATAATTGGCGATACTGCCAAATTATGGGGCGAAACAGATATTCTTTTGAAAGTCAGCCCACCACAAGAACGAGAAGATGGGCGCTCAGAAGTTGATTTGTTAAAGGAAGGGGCTGTATTACTCAGTTTCCTCAATCCTTTAGGAAATCCTGTTGTAGCACAGCAACTAGCAAATCGGAAAATTACAGCCTTGAGTATGGAAATGATTCCCCGTACTACCAGGGCGCAAAGTATGGATGCTTTGTCCTCGCAAGCTTCATTAGCAGGTTACAAGGCTGTATTAATTGCGGCAGCTGCATTACCGAAATATTTCCCGATGTTAACCACAGCCGCAGGTACGATCGCTCCAGCGAAAGTATTTATTATGGGCGCTGGTGTAGCCGGATTGCAAGCGATCGCTACTGCCAGACGTTTGGGAGCAGTAGTAGAGGCCTTTGATATCCGTCCCGCCGTCAAAGAAGAAGTGCAAAGCTTAGGGGCAAAATTCGTTGAAGTCAAATTAGACGAAGAAACCGTCGCCGCAGGTGGTTACGCCAAAGAAATCTCTGAGGCTAGCAAACAACGTACCCAAGAAGTTGTCGCCGAACACATTAAAAATTCTGATGTCGTAATTACCACCGCCCAAGTGCCTGGGAGACAAGCGCCACGGCTCGTCACAGAAGAAATGGTGGCACAAATGAAACCAGGTTCAGTGATTGTGGATTTAGCTGCTGAACAGGGTGGTAACTGCGCCTGTACAGAACCCGGTAAAGATATTGTCTGGAATGGCGTAACAATTATTGGCCCCATCAATCTCCCATCATCGATGCCAATTCACGCCAGCCAATTGTATGCCAAGAACGTAACTTCGTTGATGCAATTGCTAATTAAAGACAAAGCTTTGCAGGTGGACTTTAGCGACGACATCGTTGATGCAGCTTGCGTTACCCATGCTGGTGAAATTCGCAATCAACGAGTGCGGGATGCGCTACAAGCCTTGAGCGGCGTTGGAGCAGGTTAATAGCCAAATTACCATAAGGAGTTTTGATTTCATGACAGAGGCATTACTTGCTGCTTTGTTTGTATTTGTGTTGGCATCATTTATCGGCTTTGAAGTCATCAACAAAATCCCACCGACTCTACACACGCCCTTAATGTCAGGTTCAAACGCGATTTCTGGGATTGCGGTACTGGGAGCAATAGTTGCTGCTGGTGCGAGAGATACGAGTGTGTCAGTAATTCTCGGTTTGATTGCTGTGGTATTAGCAACAATCAACGTTGTGGGTGGTTTTTTAGTGACAGACAGAATGTTGCAAATGTTCAAGAAGAAGGAGATTAAGGCGTGAGCGACTTTTTACCAACTGGCATTCAGCTGACGTACTTAGTCGCTGCATCGTTATTCATTCTGGGCTTGAAAAAGCTGGGATCGCCTGCTACAGCGAGAAATGGTAATATCGTAGCGGCTGTGGGGATGCTCCTGGCAATTGTGGCGACAATGCTCGATCAACATGTGTTGAATTACGAGATGATATTGTTGGGCTTGGCGATTGGATCGGGAATTGGTGCGATCGTTGCCTACAAAGTCCAAATGACCGAAATGCCCCAAATGGTGGGTTTACTCAACGGTTTGGGTGGTGCGGCTTCGGCATTAGTAGCCGTTGCCGAATTCTGGCGGTTATTAGATAGTTCTCAGCCGATACCCCTAGATGTAAACATTTCCATGTTATTGGACGTGTTAATCGGTGGTGTTACATTCACCGGTAGCTTTTTAGCCTTTGCAAAATTGCAAGGTTTAATTAGCGGTTCCCCGATTACATTTCCATTCCAGCAACCATTTAACCTCTTGCTTTTGGGTGCTTATATAGTAGGTAGTGCCTACTTAATCATCACACCCGATAGCTTACCCATATTCTTGGGAGTGGTTGGCGTTTCTTTAGTGTTGGGTGTGATGTTCGTCATCCCCATTGGCGGTGGCGATATGCCAGTAGTAATCTCGCTGTTGAACTCGTTGTCAGGTGTGGCGGCGGCGGCGGCTGGGTTCGTAGTGATGAACAATATGTTAATCATCGCTGGTGCTTTGGTAGGAGCATCCGGCTTAATCCTCACCGAGATTATGTGTAAAGCGATGAACCGCTCCTTATTTAGTGTGCTGTTCAGCGCTTTTGGTACAGGTTCTAGTTCTGGTGGTGGTGGTGCTAGTGGTGGTGCAACCGATCAAAGCGTCCGCAGCATCGATCCTGAAGAAGGGGCGATGATGTTGGGTTATGCCCGTTCTGTGGTAATTGTGCCTGGTTATGGTATGGCAGTTGCCCAAGCGCAACATAGCGTCCGGGAATTGTCAGATCAGTTAGAAAAAATGGGCGTTGATGTCAAGTATGCCATTCACCCCGTTGCTGGGAGAATGCCGGGGCACATGAATGTGTTACTTGCAGAGGCAAATGTGCCTTATACGCAGTTATACGACATGGATGATATTAATCCCCAGTTTGATCAAGCGGATGTGGCTTTAGTAATTGGGGCAAATGATGTTGTAAATCCGGCGGCGCGGAGTGATACAAGTAGCCCGATTTATGGTATGCCGATTTTGGAAGTAGATCGGGCGAAGCAGACGATTGTAATTAAGCGCGGGATGAGTACGGGTTTTGCCGGTGTAGACAATGAGTTGTTCTACAAGGATAAAACGACGATGCTTTTTGGTAGCGCGAAGGATATGGTGGCGAAGTTGGTTTCGGAAGTGAAGCAACTTTAACGAACCGCAGAGGCGCAGAGAGCGCAGAGTAAAGAATTTAGAGAGTTGGCTTGCCTTGGGGGTGTGATGCTTCTGAGGCAAGTTTTTAGTGGGAAAATTGCCTCATACAAAGGCGCAAAGAATAGAAAGTTTATTTATGAATTGATAATGTCTGAAAATTTTCACTTTAGTTATTTAACTTGACATTCCATGTATGCTCAATTATTTTTGATGAACAAGTTTTAATTTTCTAATTAAAATAATAGAGTTATGTTCAGTCAAGATTTTTTTAATGATGAGCTTCTAGAAAAAATAGTTGATGCATTTTATGGATATGGTAATTATCAAGGAAATTATTGGTTTATTGGTATGGAAGAAGCAGGAGGAGATTTTAACGAAATTAATAACAGAATAAAGAAATGGTCAGAGAGAGAACAGAAGGAAATAGAAGATATTGCAGAATATCATGAAGCTATCGGATATGGGGCGAGTTTTAAACCAGGTGCAAAATTGGATGTGCCAGTCTGGAGGACATTAATTCGTATTATATTGAGTGCTAAAGGAAAAGATAATATTGACCTAGAAGATATTCGTAAATATCAAATAGAGGAACTAGGTAGAAAAGATAAAGAGACTTGTTTATTAGAATTATTACCTTTACCCTCACCATCTCTTAAACATTGGATATATGGTGAATATTCTAAGCTTACTTTTTTATCTAATAGAGATACTTATGAAAAGTATTGTCTTGAAAAGCGAATAAATCATATTAGTCAAAGAATAAAAGAACATCAACCTAAAGCTGTTGTTTTCTATGGTATAGGATATGAATCTTTTTGGAGAAGAATAACTGAAAAAATACCTGATGTTGAGTTTTCACCAAGTTCAGAAGGTTTCTTAATTTGTAAAAATAGTCAGACTGTGTTTGTTATAGCTAAACATCCTGTAAGTAGAGGTTTAACAAATGAATATTTCCATAATATTGGTAGATCAATTGCCGCTAAAATAGCAGAAGAATAATTATTTGTGTAGTTTGTGGTTCCTTAAAAAATGCTCGCTAAAACTCCACAGTGCGATCGCCCTCTTTTTCCTCTGTGTTCTCTGCGCCTCTGTGGTTCGTTAAAAAGAGCGATCGCTCGGTTCATTTTCTAAATTTCTTGCCATTCTCTAGCATCAATAAAAATAGATAGATGTTTTTTATTGCTTGTGGCAATAATAACCTCATGCCCATAATTAGCAACTAAAATAGATTGAGATGCCAAAATTACATCACCATCTAAAGCTTTATTATCTGCTGTAGATTTTCCTTGATTTCTGACTTGTGCCCATAACTCTGCTGCTTTCAACATCACTTCTGTTGTAATAGGAAGATAGAGAATTTCTGACTTTAGTTGATTAAGTTTTCTAATTCCTGATAATTTATTTGCCCTTAATAATTCCCGTCTAATTTCATAATCTATAATTTCTGGTAAAATTACTTCATATCCTCTCTCAAAGAGCGTATAAAACCATTCTTGACATTGCACAGCTAGAGGCGTTGCTTTTGGATTAGTAATTAATCCCACAGGTGCAGAATCTAAGATAATAACCTTACTCATTCTATTTTAAATAGAAATACCTTTCATAGATTCAATAATTTCTAAAGTTTGTTGTTGTTCTTCTTGTTCATCTAACTCATTCCATGAGTCAAATATTTTTTTTATATTTTTTTTTCTTTCTTGTTGTTTGGCGGCATCACTCTGATTAATTTCATTAAGAGCATTTTCCCAGTTATTTAATGATGTCTGTTTCATCGTTACACTTTGACGAAATAGACGTACAATTTGTAGTAATTCTGGTACATATTCTTCTGGAGTTTGTTGAATCTCTAATAATAGTTCAGCGCGGGGTGTAGTTGATGATTGTGCTGTGAGCGGTTGATTATTGTTCATAAATACCTTGCAAGTAGATAATTTAAAAATAACGAGTCAATATTAATCAGTTTTAACACTGGTAGTTATATTATATTTTAGCGTGAATAGCTATTTTAGTTTACTGAGAACGTCCCGCCGCTTACATGGTATTGAACTGATCAAGAATCGGTTCCTAATCGAGTGCGCCTATTCGTGAGATAAAAAAGCGATCACTAACTTTGTATTGAAATGCTTAGGTAAAGCCCGCCACAGGCATCGCCCTCTTCTAACTCTGTGTTCTCTGCGCCTCTGCGGTTCGTTAAAAAGAGCGATCGCTAAAGCTCCACAGTGCGATCCCCACCTTTTTCTCCTTCCTCTATGTCCTCTGGCGTAGCCTCTCGTAGAGAATACATCGCCTGGTTTTTTCCTTAACTAACTATCCCTTTAATCGGAATTTCTATCCAGAACTCACAGCCATTACCAGGTTCAGAAACACATTTGATATTACCGCCGTGTTTTTCTACAATAATTTGGTAGCTAATAGATAACCCCAAACCGATCCCTTGTCCAGGTTGTTTGGTGGTAAAGAAAGGTTCAAAAATTCGCGATCGCATCATCTCTGGAATCCCACAACCATTGTCGGCAATCCAAATCAGAATACTATTCCCTTCGATTATTTCTGTACGAATCCAAATTTTAGGATTGTCAATTTTTTTTCCACAAGTTGCTGAGTTTTCTAGTGCATCGATCGCATTGTTGAGAATATTCATAAACACCTGATTCATCTGCGCTGCATAGCAGACTACTGGGGGCAATTCACCATATTCCTTAATTACCTCAATAGCAAAAGAATTAGTCTGTGGTTGCAGTCGATGTTGTAAAATTAGCAAAGTACTGTCGATACCTTCATGAAGGTTAACGGGTTTTATTCCTGTTTCGTCAAGTCGAGAAAAAATTCGTAACGACAAGACGAGTTGAGAGATTCGCTCTGCCCCCATCTTCATGGAAGTCAAAATTTTGGGCAAGTCATCACTAATAAAATCTAAATCCATTGCTGCTGCTTGCTTTTGAATTTCTCCTGTTCCCTTAGGATACTGTTTCTGATAAAGACGGAGTAATTTAAATAAATTTTCGGCATGTTCCGTAACATAGATTATATTGCCGTAAATGAAACTAATCGGGTTGTTAATTTCATGTGCTATACCAGCAACTAACTGCCCTAAACCTGCCATTTTTTCACTTTGAATCAATTGGCTCTGAGTGTTTTGTAATTCTTTAAGAGTCTGAGTAAGTTCTTCTTTTTGACGTTGAGTTTGTTCAAGTAATTCCGCTTGCTGAAGTCCTACCCCTAATTGAGTACCAATTTGCATCAGCAAATCTACCTCATCTTTTTGCCAATCACGCGGTTTGAGATTTTGATAAGCTGCTAGTAATCCCCAAAGTTTGTCGCCCTGAAAAATCGGCACAATTATATATGCCCTAGCCTCCATTAGCTCAAGCAGAGTAATATGACAGATAGAATAGTTGGCGCTGTAAATATCTTTAATAGCAATACTTTCACCATTAGCAAAATTTCCACCTTGGGTTTGTTGCAAGTAATCATCTGCAACTACAGGTAAAATTTCCTTTACTGGTGTCCAACCTTGGGCTAAAGACTCAGCAACAAATTCGCCACTCCAATCAGTCCTGAATTGATAGATTGTCACTCGATCAACTTCCAATAGCCGTCGGACTTCTTCTGCACTGGTGGCAAAGATGGTATCAATATCAAGAGACTGGCGAATTTTCTCCACTGTCGCAGCTAGGGCCTTTTCCCTTTCGGCTGCTTTCCGTTCTCGTTCGGCGGCTTTAGCCAGTTTTTGGGCTTGTACCTGCATCTGTTTCAAAGACTCAGCTTGCTGTAATGCTACCCCCAATTGAGCGCCAACTTGTGCCAATAAGTTGATTTCCTCATCTTGCCAATAACGGGGCTGGGAGTTTTGATAAGCTACTAACAATCCCCACAGCTTCTCACCCTGAGAAATTGGGACAAAAACTTCATTGCGTGCATACTTACCCGCTTGCTTTCCTTGCACAAGAACGCCTTCTGTCACAGGCTGCGGCTTAACCATTGGTGTCCAGCCATCAACAATAGAATCAGCGACAAACTCGCCACTCCAGTCAGGATAGAAGCGGTAAATTGCGACTCGTTCCACTTCTAATAACCGACGAACTTCTTGAGTTGTGGTTTTAAAGATGGCTTCAATATCAAGAGACTGACGAATTTTTTCTACGGTGTTTGCTAATGCCCTTTGCCTTTCAGCAGCTTTGCTGATATCTGCTGCTTGAATCTGCATTTGTTGGATAAATTCTGCTTGCTGCAAAGCCACACCTAGTTGAGTGCCAACTTGGGTAAGCAAGTAAACCTCATCTTTTTGCCAATCACGGATTCTGGCATTTTGGTATGCTGCTAGCAAGCCCCAGAGCTTCTGACCGTGGTAAATGGCAATAATCACATAAGCTCTTGCTTGATATATCTCTAAGATTTTAATGTAGCAGTCACTAAAGCCTGAATTATAAATATCATTACAAACACGATAAACTTCACAGAGGCTGAAGCTACCACCCTCTGTATCTTGCAAGTAGGTATCAGCGACTGGAGGTTTAGCTAAATCTTTGGCGCTACATTCACTGACATTTTCACTCAATTCCGGTCGCTGTAATTGTTCATCAATGAGGGAAATCCAACCCTCTGCCACTGATTCAAACACGAATTCACCACTCCAATCGGGATTGAAGCGATAAATAGCCACGCGATCAGCATTTAGCAACTGTCTAAGTTCTGCGGTGCTTGTGTGGAAAATGCTTTTTAAGTCTAGAGACTGACGAATTTTCTCAATGGTTATGGCTATGGTTTTCTGCCATTGGGCTGCTTTTTCTCTGGCTTTTGCTTGTGCTAGTTCTGCTGATTGTAGTTTTACTTGTTCTAGGTAGTCTGCTTGCTGTAAAGCAACCCCTAGATGTTCGGCGATTAATTGCACAAACTCAATTTCTGATGCTTCCCATTGTCGAGGACTAGCACACTGATGAATACACAACAATCCCCATAAATCTTTACCTTTGATCAAGGGGGCAGTTATATTGGCACGTACTTGGAATTTTTCTAGAATCTGGATGTAGCAATCACTGGCATTAACTTGATAAATATCAGCCATTGCTTTAATCCGGCCTTGCTGATATAGTTCTGCGAACTCCTCACTAAAGCAGTGGTCGCGCAGTTTGGCTGCTAATGCCGAATCCCATTCTGTTGCCACATCTTCATAGATAAATTCCCCTTCCCATGCCAAATCAGGATAAAAACGAAACACGCCAACTCGATCGCTTTTTAGAAGTTGGCGAACTTCAGTGACTGTAATTTTGAAGATAGTTTCTATGTCTAGAGACTCCCGAATACGGGCAATAACTCCAGATAAGGCTTTTTGTTGCTCATTCTGACGCAAGGAGTATGTCACATCTGAATGAGACTCTTGCTGTTCTGAATTTGGTTCTATGGGTTGAGTAGTAGAGGAGTTTTCCATTCCCAGTGGGACTTTAAATATTGAAAGTCTTCTATCTCATGATTCCCGTTGCGATCGCAAAGGTAACAGTTCTTTCCTGAGAATGCCAAAAAACAATATAGGGACACGATACTATCGTGTCCCTACAAGAACATTTTTCAACCACGAGAAAATTATCGCCGCTTGGGAGTGGCGCTGCGGCTGGTGCGTTTCTCTTCATCTCGGCGACGGCGATCGCGCCAATCTGCCACGGTTAAATAACCAATACCACCGGTGACTACTACAAGCAGCAGTACGGCAACTAAAGCTAAAATACTCAAAAATGGACTTTCCACAATGCCTCTACAGTCCGTTACGTCCCCAAACTACCATTGCAATTGACCAAGTGAACACAACTAACAGTGATACCCAACCTAGTGTCAAAATCTCCATAGTCCCGCTTTTCAAATAATTACAAAAGGTTTCTAATATTTATCATACAGGGATTGGGCAGGCTGAGATTTTTTTATAAATGGCATTGTAACTTTGGCTGTCGATGTCTACGACGGGCTACGTCTACGCAAAATATACACCATTTTTCTTGGTAAGCTAGCACTTCAAGCATTAATAAAGACGAATGTAAAAAAATAGCGATCGCGCTTTCCTACTAGATGGTTTGGGAATACTAGGTTTACGGGTATATTTCAAATCCAACAACCCCTAGTATTATGCCGACATTTTTCAACTATTCTTTCCAATCCAACGGTTTTATTCCCCACGGACATTGTTATCTCTGGCAAAGTGGGTTAGTTTGGCTCCACATTATTTCTGATGCCACGATCGCTCTGGCTTATTATTCTATTCCCTTTCTACTGATTTACTTTATTTACAAGCGCAAAGACGTTCCTTTTAATGGAGTTTTTTTGTTATTTGGTGCTTTTATCATTGCCTGCGGTACTGGACACTTAATGGATATTTGGACGCTTTGGTATCCAGACTATTGGATTGCAGGTGGTTTAAAAGCTTTAACTGCTATTATTTCAATATACACGGCATTTGCGTTATTTTACCTCATGCCTCAAGCTCTGACACTACCCAGCCCAGCCCAGTTAGAGGCTATTAATCAAGTCCTTTCAACAGAAATTGTCGAGCGCAAGCGTATTGAGAAAGAACTACGTCAAGCAGAAGAAGTTGCTCAAAACTCCAGCCAAGCTAAGAGTGAATTTCTGGCCAACATGAGTCATGAACTACGCACACCTCTTAACGGCATCCTGGGCTATACACAAATTCTCCAACGCACAGAATCTTTAAGTGAAAAAGGACGCAAAGGACTCAGCGTTATTTATCAATGTGGTTCTCATCTTTTAACCTTAATTAATGATGTCCTGGATCTCTCCAAGATCGAAGCCCGAAAGTTGGAATTGTATCCTGTTGATTTCTATTTGCCTGCTTTTATAGATAGCGTGACTGAAATTTGCCGCATCAGGGCAGAACAAAAAGTCATCGCATTTCACATTGAAATCGATCCTGATTTACCAACGGGTATTCATGCTGATGAAAAACGCTTGCGGCAAGTATTGATTAACTTGCTTAGTAATGCCATGAAGTTTACTCATCAAGGCAGTGTCACTTTCAAAACTCAGGTTATTAATCAAGAATCAAATACTAATGGAAAAACTAACTACAAAATTCGCTTTGAGGTAGTAGATACTGGCACTGGCATAACCCCTGAACAAGCCGAAAAAATCTTCCAGCCCTTTGAGCAAGCGGGAAGTCAGAAACGACAATCTGAAGGTACAGGCTTAGGATTAGCAATCAGTCAAAAAATTGTTTTGTTGATGGGTGGTCAAATTCAAGTGCAAAGTGAATTTGGCAAAGGTAGCACTTTTTGGTTTGAGGCAAACTTGTCAGAATCTAAAGACTGGGCAAAGGTTTCTAGAGTAGTTGAGCAGGGAACTATTATTGGTTATCAAGGGCAAAGGCGCACCATTTTGATTGCGGATGATAAATGGGAAAACCGATCGGTAATTGTAAATTTACTAGAGCCGGTTGGGTTTACTGTTGTAGAAGCTAGTAATGGTCAGGAGGCATGGGTACAGTCTCTAGCCCACAAACCGGATATGATTATCACTGACTTAGTGATGCCGATATTGGATGGATTTGAGTTAATTAGTCGTTTGCGCCAGTCCGGGCCATTTAAAGAGATTCCTGTCATCGCGTCCTCAGCAAGTGTATTTGCAGTAGACCAGCACAAGAGTATTGATGTAGGTGCAGATGCCTTTTTACCAAAGCCTGTAGAAGCTGAAAATCTGCTGGAAATGCTACGACAGTTTTTGCAACTAGAATGGATTTTTGACGCTAAGGTAGATGCTATCAAAAAAATCTCTAAAGATGGTTCTAATCAACAAAATGAGATGATTCATCCTAGCAAAGATGTTTTGCAAGAGTTACTCGAACTATCACAAGACGGCGACATTCAAAATATTTTAGAACTGGCTGAAAAACTTTCTGCATCTGATGAGAAGCTAAACATGTTTTCCCAGCAGCTCATGCAGCTTGCTAGTAATTTCCAACTCAAACGTTTGGAAACTTTTATTGAAAAATACATCAATTAAGTAAGTTGGCGCAATTAAAGCTAATTGGCAAGGGCTGTCATTTGTCCTTTGTCATTGGTCATTAGTAAGAACTTTCAGACTATTTACGTTTTTTAACATAATTTGGTTTATTTCTACCAACTTACTTAATTTCAGTTAAATTCCAATTTCCAATTCATCATGATCAAACTTCTAGATAACGGATTTATTTTAATTGTGGATGATAATCCCACAAATTTATCTGTCCTGTGTGCAGCGCTTAATAGTGAGGGTTTTCGTTTCCGTGTTGCAGTGGATGGAGAAACTGCGATCGCTCAGGCTGAACGCAATCAGCCAGAGTTGATTTTGCTGGATGTACAAATGCCGGGTATTGATGGATTTGAAACTTGTCGTCGTCTCAAAGCCAATCCTGCCACCCAAAACATTCCGATTATTTTCACCACTGCCTTAGCGGATACGGAAAGCAAAACGAAGGGATTTTCCCTTGGCGCAGTAGATTATATCCCTAAACCGTTTGCACAAGAGGAAGTCATTGCTAGAGTGCGCGTACATTTGCAACTCAAAAAATTGACTGAATCTTTGGAACAACAAGTTAGCGATCGCACCAAGGCTTTGCAACAAGCTCAAGTCCAACTGGTACAGCAAGAAAAACTATCAACACTCGGAGAGTTAATCGCTGGTATTGGCCATGAAATCAACAACCCCATCAATTTTATTTCCAGCAATATTCCACCCTTGGAAGAATATATTGCAGGAGTAACCGAGTTGCTCCTACTGTATGAACAAGAGTATCCTAACCCAACAGCTAAAATTACCACTGCGATTGAGAACTTGGATTTGAACTTCGTTCTCGAAGATATGGTAAAAATTGTGAACTCGCTCCAGCTAGGAAGTGAACGAATTCAAAACCTTTCCAATTCACTCCGCAACTTCTCTCGCTCGGATAGTGATATAAAAATACCTGCTGATTTGCACCAAGGACTAGATAGTACACTAATGATTTTACAACACCGCCTCAAAGCTAACGGCGAGCGTCCCGGTATTGAAGTTATTAAAAGTTATGGAGTATTGCCAGAGGTACACTGCTATTTAGGTCAAATGAATCAAGTATTTATGAACATTCTGGCAAATGCAATTGATGCCCTTGATGAAGCTATAATGCAAGGCAAAATGAGCAATCTAATTCCTGAGATTAAAATTGCAACAGAAATAGATTCTGAACAATTGGTTATAATTCGGATTGCTGATAACGGGATTGGTATTCCTGAACGGCTTAAACAACGCTTGTTTGAGCCGTTGTTTACCACAAAAACCGTTGGGAAAGGCACTGGACTTGGCTTGTCGATCGCTTATGAAATAGTTGTAGAAAAACACAAAGGTGTATTAGATGTAAATTCTCAACCAGGTAAGGGAACCGAATTTATCATCAAAATTCCCATAGAATAGAAACATTTAATTAATTACAAAGTTGCTCTAGCATTTATCATACTGGAGACAAGGAAAAATTTCTCCAATACCTAATCACTAATTTATATATAGAGTGAATCCAATTTTAGATCCTCAATTAATGGCAGAACGCATAGAATCCCTCAAAGCTGGAATACTGGGAGGTTTCTCTGTGTGTTTTGCTTTTGTACTTGTCAGTCTTTTGAATACTTTTGTACTAGCAAAGTATTTTCAGATCCTTGCAAGTCTGCACAGTGATATTAACTGGCACTTGTGGGTGAGTGGTGCAATCGCAACTTTTAGTGGCTTACTATTTGGTGTCACCTACCGCTATATCATCCGCTCAGATAAAAATCCCCAACTTAAAGCTGGTGGGGTTCTGGCCTTTGGTTTGGTGCGTGGATTGACTCAGATAGAGCTTGGGTTGAATTTAGACATCACAATTTGGTCTTTTTTGGTATTAGCGGCAGAAAGTTTATTGTGGTTTGCATTTGCTGCGATCGCTCTTGATCTTGCGATTAAACTCCGTTGGGTTAAACCTTTTTCATCAATCTAAATTTCCTTTCTCTAAGTATAGTAGTCGCATATAGATGTGAAATCCTACAAGGGATCAGGGCAAACGCATCTAAATATTGACGAGCCTGAATCAGGGCGAAATACACCAAGACTCAAACTACATAAGGCTTTGAGGAAATTAAATCTCACTCGTTATAAAAATGATAATCATTACGAGGGGGGAGTTAGAGGCAGCCGACGGCTGCCTGAGCTTTCACGGTCAGTTCTCCACTCTTCTAGCGTAGGTTTTCTCACAGTCTGATTCTCAATAGTTTTAGATTAATGACTAGGAATTATGAGAAGATCAGCACAAAGAAAAGCTCAATTTATGCGATCGCCGCCGGGAAGGACGGTTACACCATCGCCCTTCCGATCAAAGTGACTTTTACAGATGCTGTGAAAGTGAGGACGGCTGGCCTTCATTGAACGTGGTATTCTCACATTTATCAGAAAGAAGAATTACGTTCTTATTCTCCTCTCTATGAAGCTGAAACCCAAAATTACGATTGCTGACCATTTTGCGGTGATACAAGATCCACGAGTAGATCGCACCAAACGACATAAATTAATCGATATCATGACCATTGCCGTATGTGCTGTGATTTGTGGTGCGGATGGTTGGGTAGCCGTAGAGACTTATGGTTGTGCAAAGTATGAATGGTTAAAAACATTTTTAGAATTACCAAATGGGATTCCGTCCCACGATACATTTGCAAGAGTATTTGCACAAATAAATCCTCAACAGTTCCAGGAATGTTTTCTGAGCTGGATGAAATCAATACAGAAGATAACTGATGGTGAAGTTGTCGCGCTTGATGGGAAAACTTTACGTGGTTCTTATGATACAAGTAGTGACCAAAGCGCAATTATAATGGTAAGTGCCTGGGCAACTACAAATAAATTAGTGCTGGGACAAGTAAAAGTAGATCAAAAATCAAATGAAATTACAGCAATTCCAGAATTATTAAAGGTATTAGAACTGTCAGGATGTATTGTGACCATTGATGCAATTGGCTGCCAGAAGGAGATTGTGAAGCTAATCACACAGCAAAATGCAGATTATGTAATTGGGTTAAAGAAGAATCAAGGAAATCTTTATGATGAAGTAGAAAAACTATTCTCTTCAGGCATAGCTACAGGATTTGAGGGGATTGCACATAGCACGTATAAAACAGAAGAAACAGGGCATGGTCGTCATGAAATCCGCAATTACGTAATGTTCTCTCAAATTGAATCTCGGCTTAACCCAGATTCAATTTGGTCAAATTTTAATAGTGTTGGCATGGTAGAATCTGTCCGTTCATTCAATGGTGAAACAACGGTTGAAACTCGGTATTTTATCAGTAGCCTTGAGTCAGATGCTAAACAGTTTGGTAATTCTATTCGCAGTCATTGGGGAATTGAAAATTCATTGCATTGGCTATTGGATGTTGCCTTAAGAGAAGATGACTGTCGAATTAGAAAAGATAATGCCCCACATAATTTTGCAATTCTCAGACATCTTGCAGTCAATCTTTTAAGTCAAGAGAAGCGTGTCAAACGTGGAATCAAAAATAAACAGTTTCTCGCGGCGATGGATAACAAATACTTACTAAGTATTTTAGCGTTAGCTTAAAATAGTACATCAAAACTTGAGTTGAATGTTTTACATAAAAGTTTTATTTATTCTCTAAGTAAATATATTCTTATGTAGCTCATAATTGAATTATTTTAGTATTGACGATTAGTCATTCAGTTGAAGATAAGCTAATTCAAATTTTGAAAAATATTTGATTTATTTTATTTATCATTTCACCGATTTTTGCAATTATCTATGTCATTTTGGAATCTCCCTTAGTTTTTATTAGTAAATAAGATGCGTTTGCCCTGTACAAGGGATTGTGGCGCAAATAGATAAAAAGCTGGAAGCATTACGCTTTTGTAGTATACTTAATACAATTAGATCACAAGTACTAATTGTGTCATTTTTCAAAAACAAGTATAAATAATTACTAATATTCCCCGAATTTGTTACTTAATATGCAAACTCAAATATCCCACTATTATTTGATAGTCGATCTGGAGGCTACGTGCTGTGACAAGAAGACTATTCCTCGTCACGAAATGGAAATCATTGAAATCGGTGCGGTGATGCTCAATCGAGCAACATGGGAAATTGATTCTGAGTTTCAGCAATTCATCCAACCTGTGAGACATCCACAACTGACAGATTTTTGTACCGAACTGACTAGTATTCGGCAGCAAGATGTTGATGAAGCACCAAAATTCATTGAGGCAATTTCTCGATTTAAAGAATGGATTTATTCATTTCCCAATCATATTTTTTGTTCTTGGGGTAATTATGACAAAAAGCAATTTATTCAAGATTGCGCGTTTCATAATTTCCCTTATCCTTTTACTTCAGAACACATAAATATCAAAGAGGAATTTTCAGAATATCTTGGCGTATCTAAAAAATTTGGTATGGCACAAGCTCTCAATGAGCTAGGGATAGAATTGAAAGGTACACATCATCGCGGCATTGATGATGCTCACAATATTGCATCTATCTACAGACAGATTAAAGGCATCAAAATAAACTGAATAATAGAAAATTCGTAACATACCATCTTAAAGTGTTGCGGTAGATTACGAAGATTGTTACTACAAAATTATATCTAGTCAAAAGGATTTTTGGAGGAACCTTTTTTGCTATTGGGTGAGTATTCAGAACAATTCATGGCTTCTCCGGTAAGAACAACAGAAGGATTGACTGCACATTTTAGATAATGATTATTTGAATAAAATCGACACTTTTTACAGGGAAGTTTGTGTAACCCGTTAATAGATATAACCATTTTTTCATCTAAAAATGCCCGGATTTTTTGCAATATTAGAAAAAAAACTACCCAACCAATTAGAAAGCCAACAGGAGATAAGGATATCGCTAGATCGGGGATGCTTAATTCATGCGTTTGTGCTTGCTCATTTCTTGCTTCACTCAAGTTTCTTTGATGTAAATTACTATTGGCTACTACAGTTTTTTGCAAAATTAGATCGTGATACATATTATTTACCTTTTCCTATATGTATTTACTAACTTGATTTTTGATAGTCGGCTAACTAGAAATTTAGAACCATAACAAACTTAAAAATTATCCATATTTGTTCATATTAGATATGTAGATATCAAAAATCTTTGAACAATAAGGGTATTTATGGATTAGATTGTTTAATGTGTATTTTAATTAACTAACAACCACTACACAACTGTCAGTAGCACATATTTTAATGTTTACAATGGTTTAATTATAGGTGTAGCAAAATAAGACTTCGCCTATATCTGCCAAGAGTTTTGCTTGTTATTTTAAGTTATATACCCAAGGGAATAAATTAGAGAATGGACTTATAACTGGATATTTCTATGTTAAGATAAATATAAAAATACTCTTAAAATTTTCTAGACATTAAAGCTATATCACTTTCCAGTTATTTTTTTATAAAAATCTTGAATGCAATGATGGTTGTATTAGAAATTTATTTATTAAATAATTTTCGCTGGCAATGGAGATTTTGAGTTGTGTTAAATAGCCCTATACACTTGTAGTAATTAATTCTATTATTTTGATAATTTTTTGCTCTAATTACCTGATAAAGTAGTATATGTATCTGGGTTAAGTGGGCTATTAAAGAATAGCCTCTCATCAGATTGCAAGCCAATAATATTGATTTTGAGGCTACAATTTATGATAAGATTTTTGCGAAAAAAAATAGTTTTTTTCTTCACAACAATTGTGCTGGCAATTCTGCTAATTTCTCATCAACCAGTACTAATAGCTGAGGCACAATCTTCTACACCAACACCAACGCCTGCTAGGTCATTTCCCCCTGTAGCTTATCCTAATAGGTCACTAAGCGCTTTTCCTGCACAGCTACCACCATTGCCTTATGGTTATGGGGCATTAGGAAAAGCTATTGATACTGAAACGATGAAATTGCATCATGATGCACACCACGCTAGCTACGTCAAGAACTTAAATGATGCATTAAAGCAGTACCCAGATTTGCAAAAAAGAAGTGTTGAAGCTTTATTAGTGGATTTGAATAGTGTACCTGAAGATATTCGGACAAAAGTACGTAATAACGGTGGTGGTCATCTCAACCACACGATTTTTTGGCAACTGATGAGTCCCGACAGTGGTGGACAACCAACGGGAGCGATCGCTCAAGAAATTAACCAAACTTTTGGCAGTTTTGATGCCTTTAAAAAACAGTTTAACGCAGCAGGTGCCGCTCGCTTTGGTAGTGGTTGGGTTTGGCTAGTACGCAATCCTCAAAATCAACTCCAGATTGTTACTACAGCAAATCAGGATAACCCAATAATGGATGGTTTCTATCCGATTATGGGTAACGATCTATGGGAACATGCTTATTACCTTAAATATCGCAACCGTCGGGCTGAGTATTTGAATAATTGGTGGAATGTTGTGAATTGGCCGCAGATTAACAGGCGATGGCAACTTTCATCACAACAACCTCGTTAGCAATACCATCAAGGATATCAAACCGCTTATAGAAATCTTTATAAAGCTACCTCTAGAGGTAGCTTTATTCATAGCGCTGCTACCCCTATACATTCTTTTTTACAGATGTCTAATTATGAATTACGGATTTTTAAAGACCGATGTTTAGAACGAACTATGTATAGTAGAACGATTAGCAATACAAGCGCTTTGATCATTGATGGCTCCACTACCTTCTTCACTTCCGTAGGGGGTTTAGGAGTAACATTACACGGAATCTCAATGATCTGTGTGTGATCGGAGCCACTACCACTAGGAGTCAGATCGCATTCGCCTTTGCTGGTGAGAGACAAAGGTGTAGGTGGAGGTGTAAGTGTAGGTATAGGTGTATTTTCTGGAGGAATAGATGTTTCGCCTGAAGAAGTATCGCCCATTAATAGAATCATCGCTATAACAAGAGCTCCAATTCCTAGTGGCCAGAGTGGAAAGGAATCAGGGCTGTCTGCTACGAAGACTTCTCCCTCAGAGCCAGGGATATCAAAGGCTATTGTTTCTCCATCCAACGGTACTGGACTGTCACTAACCAACATATCTCCTGGGATATCTTCTCCCAAAAGCTGATTAAATTCTTCTGGAATCGCGTTGTTGGGTCGTCCGAGTTCCCCACCATCTTCGGAGTATGGGTAGGATAGTAGCTCAAAAACCCTCTTTTCGAGTTGGTTTGGATCTCCAGAATTCAACGCATCTAAGCCTGTAGAGATTTTATTTATATAAAAATTCGTCATCTCTGGCGACAGACCTAAAGATTGAATTTGCTCCTTAATGTTGGAAATTTTTGAGGCTTCTTCAAACAGCAGTCGTCCGTATGAGAATTTCAAGTCTAGTAGTCCATCACGGAGGCTGACCGAGTTATTGCCTCCTGAGTATGGAGACCAGTAGAACTGGTTTGTTACCAGTCCGAGTCCTTCTACTGGATTGCGACCAAAATGTTGTCCAAGAAGGTATTGAGAGCTATCCATGATTGCGGGGGATTCGTTTCTCCAAAAAGAGGCGAAAGGTACCGCAGAGAGATTGGGATTGTTACCGTAAAAACTAGCGAAATTCTGGAAATTTTTCTCCCCACCGGCTGCTCGGATCAGGAGGTTTTGATAAGTACTCCCACCATTTAATTCCACTAATCGTTGGATTACCGATCCAGTTTTATTGCAGGTCAGACCAAATCCCACCTCACATCCAGGAATGACTCGCATCTGGTTCAAATTCTGGTTATTGATTTGGTACTGGAGATACTCAGGCTCCAATCCTTGTTGGATACCATAGCGTCCAATATTGAGTTGTCCAAAAGCAGACTGACACGTAGTGAGTCCTACTGCAAGAGATGAGAATGCGATCGTTGCAAAACGAACCGCTTTCGATATTGCAATTCTTTGAAAAATTGATTTAGGCAAGATGCACCTCCAGTAAACACAGCAATTTAATTGGGTTGAGAATTCGGTATTGGTTCTTCTCCCCAATCTCCAGTCCCCAACCCTAAGTCACGAATCCCCACACCCGAATTCAACTCTTAGGTAAATAAATGTTGATCGTGATTCCGGTACCTTTGAGATTTCCTGATGAGAGTGTGTGATATAAGACCATTCCCCGATTTGGTTGATCGAAAAGAAACGCACGACGTGTAGGTTTGATCTTCCCTTGCTTTACTAAGGAAACGAAGGCTTCTAAATATCTACGTATACCTTTGCGGTTCTCTTGAGTCGTATTCAAATGATGCTCGATCAGCATCATAAAGAAGTTCAAGCTACGATTTTCTTGCCCCTCAATCAGACTGCCCTCATCTAGAAAGGAACTTGCTATGAGCCTGTTATCAACTCGTTTAACCTTAAACAGAGTAAAGTAACGCCCTTCTTTTTTCGGATCGTTCGCATAACAGACCCAAGAACCCTCTTTATTTTGGGTAAAACCTTGTTCAGCAAGGTAAGAAAGCAAAGAATTATTGCCCTTAGTCTGTGGTGGAGGTAATAAATCTTCAATGGGATCTAAAGAGCAAATCCTCTGTGTTGTTTTCCGTTGAGACACAGCAGCAGCCTCCTGGATACGGAGGCGCAGGGGCTTGTCAGCAGACATTGCCATGCTAGACATTGCAGCCAATACAGACGCTTGGAGAGCGATCGCTCCAATCAAACGAACAATGATATTCATGTTTTACCTGTTACTTTTACTTACGTTGTCAATAATCAAGTCGTTACTAAATCAGGATTGATTTAGCAGTCCTAAACCATTTGTTAAATTTAAGTGTTTGCTTCATTTGATCGAGGTCGCTTAAGTTTTCACCAGTCAAATAGGAATTTTATATATAGGTAACTAAACACAAAGATAATCAGTATCTAAAGAAAAGACACAATCTTAATGTTTTCTTGGCAACAAAAAATTTGCTTTCTGTTACTTTTACGTATACAAAAAACCCTTGACATTGCGTCAACACTTTTATATTTACTGTTGTCTAAATTTTTGCCGATGCTAAGAGGTTTTTATGCCTTCTTCACTGGCTATCATGATTCCTAAAAAAGGGCTTTTTTAGCTCTTTAGTATCTTATATAAGCAGAGTTTCAAAAGCTCTGTGCTTTGCACATTGATGCTTTTGGTGATTTCCTTGCTGGGTTGAATAACTTTTTGTTTTTTGGAGGTAGCACGCCTGACTAGCTGTTTCAGCATGGTCGTAAGTTGATGTATAAATAATATCTCCTGACAGTAAAATAATATTACCATGAGCTTGAGACATGCAACTGTATTGTGGACAGTTATCAAAGTTGTACACAGTGAATCGTAACTACCTCTCTATGAAATTTCATCGCAAATAGCTGAGAGTCAAAGTCCATTTACTTATATATCGTTAGTATTTTTAAAATATAGTACTGTTGTTCTTAGACTATTCAATTTTTTGTCTTAAATATAACTTGTATTTAAAAGGCATACGTATATCAAGATATTCTTATTGCTGGATAAGCTTGATTATCTGAACTTTAAGCTAGAAGCGATCGCATCATATCCTGACTTTTCACGGCATCTGGAAAACCTCTCTCCTCTTAGGAGAGAGACTTTGAATTTTCCCCCTTCCCAATACATCAAGAGGAGAAAAAAAGCGTATCTTTGACTACAATTAAGATATTAACTTGGTATTTTTATAAGCCTTGACAGTATGAATGTGGAATTTTTTAACAGGATTCCTTTTATGCCTTTAGTATTACTATGGCTAGCTTACACTCTCCTGGGATGGTATCTTGCTGCTAATCATATTGTTTGGTTAGTAGGAGCTTTTGTGGCTGCTATGGTTATAGTTATTGTGCGAAAGAGTACTTCTTGGTTAGAGCGTTTAGTTGAATTTGGATCTCAAACTTTAGCTGTCATATTATTTTTAAGTATATCAATTGCTTTTGTAGCAACTTGGTCACTATTATTAAGGCTTTTTCTCATACCTTTAGCAACTACTATTTTAGCTGATTTGGAAATGCGCTTTTCTGGCTTTAACAAGCTAGATTCTTTCTGGATTTTAACAGTTATAGCAGTATTAGGTTTGGTTATAGGTGAATTAATCGATATTCTACTTTTTCCCAGTAGTAGATACTAAAAAATTAAGAGTAAAAAAATATTTTTATGATTTATTTCTCGCTAATCCCTACTAATCTCAAATTTTAGGTGATTACTAGATCATCTACCTGCTTATCGAAGCAAGGCATGATTAACCACTATTAGTCAATCATTCTCTAGATTAATTTGACATTCTCCCCACCTTGCTATGAAAAGCAAAATTGAAGCGATCGCTGTAGGTATATTGATCTGAATGTGGCGAGATGGATATTACCGCTTGAAGACATATCACTGATGATTGTCATTTTTGAGTCACATTTGTTTTTAACCATAGAGATATAGGTAAAACAGTGCAAAAAAAGATGAAACAAAGCGGAGAGTTCCCACTCAACACTAGTAAGGAAGTGACGTGAGTAGACGTAAAGACTACAGTTTGCTTCAGCAGACAGCAACAACTGAAGTAGCAACACCCAAGCCATCGTTGACATTACCAGATGCAGTGGCTCTGATTGTCGGTATTGTCATCGGGGCAGGGATTTTTGAAACCCCGGCTTTAGTGGCAAATCAAGCAGGTAGTAATATTGCTGTACTGCTTTTTTGGCTAATTGGCGGTGTGGTATCTCTGGTAGGAGCGCTGTGCTATGCAGAGTTGGCAACTGTCTATCCCGATGTTGGTGGTACTTACTATTATTTGAAACGTGCATTCGGGCGGGGAGTTGCCTTTTTATTTGCCTGGGCGCGGATGACAGTAATTCAAACTGGTTCCATTGCTCTGTTGGCATTTGTTTTTGGCGATTATGTTTCTCAGATATGGCGGCTAGGAACGTTTTCGTCTTCTATTTATGCAGCCATCGCGATCGCACTTTTAACTGCTTTGAACATCATCGGTTTGCAGCAGGGGAAGTGGACGCAAAACTTGCTAAGTGCAGCAAAAGTTCTGGGTTTGTTGCTGGTAGTGATTCTTGGGCTTACCGCCATTCCTAATTCTGTTCCCCCTGTAGAATCTGCATCATCAGGAACCTGGGGATTAGCGATGGTGTTTGTGTTGTTGTCTTACGGCGGTTGGAATGAAGCGGCTTACATCTCGGCAGAAATTCAAGATGGACGACGTAACATTGTGCGATCGCTAATGTGGAGTATTGGGATCATCACAGCCATTTATTTGCTAATCAATCTGGCTTACCTACGGGGACTAGGATTAGCAAACATGGCCCAGTCGGAAGCAGTAGCCGCAGATTTAATGCGCTCTCTTTGGGGCGCACCGGGAGCCTTGTTTATTAGTGTATTGATTGCGATCGCTACTTTAGGAGCAACCAACGCCACAATCTTTACCGGAGCGCGTACCAACTACGCACTGGGACAGGATTTTTCGCTATTTGCTTTTATGGGACACTGGAAACAGCGTCCAAGTAGTCCCACCTATGCCTTATTCTTGCAAGCAGCGATCGCTTTAGCACTGGTTCTTTTAGGCACGCTCACCCGCAAAGGTTTTCAAACAATGGTGGATTATACCGCCCCAATATTTTGGTTCTTTTTCTTGCTTTCTGGCATATCTCTGCTGGTGTTGCGAATCCGTGAACCCCACATAGCACGACCATTCCGTGTGCCATTTTATCCTTTTACACCATTGCTCTTTTGTGCCGTCTGCGGTTACTTGCTTTATTCCAGCTTGGTTTATACAGGCGTGGGAGCAATTGCAGGTGTTTTAGTTGTCGCAGCAGGTATCCCCCTGTTGTTCTGGAATAACTATCGCCAAGGTAGGACTTAATACAATTTTGGATTTTGGGTCGCACTTTGGTGTGCTTCCAGCGCAACTTGGATTTTCGATTTTGCAACCTAAATCTGATGTGAGTTGTTTTACTAACTACAACTACTGAATCAAGGAAAAAACTTATGAACTTCAAAAAAATTCTGGTTTTACTGGTTACAGGCGTTAGTATCAGCAGTTTGGGAATTGCTGGGTGTACGCCAACACAGCAAGATTTGGAAGCTGGGATACAACCTTCTACTTTAACGGGTCAGACCGAAACTGAAACACCATCTGCAACAACTCCTACAACTCAACCACAAGAACGCCCCGGCGATGTTCCTTATGTACCTACACCACAACCAGTAGTAGATGCAATGTTGCAAGTGGCAAAAGTGGGTAAGAATGATGTGCTTTATGACCTTGGTAGTGGTGACGGAAGAATTGTCAACACTGCGGCACAAAAGTTTGGTACGCGTGGTGTTGGCATAGATATCAATCCTGAACGCATTAAAGAAGCTAATGATAATGCTCAGAAAGCAGGAGTAACCGATCGCGTCAAGTTTGTGCAACAAGACTTGTTCACCACTGATTTTAGTGAAGCAACAGTAGTTACACTTTACTTACTGCCAGAGGTTAATGCTAAACTCCGTCCGAAGCTGTTGAAAGAACTCAAACCTGGTAGTCGCATTGTCTCCCACGCCTTCGATATGGGCGATTGGAAACCACAGCAGACTCTAAATGTAGAGGGAAAAACTATTTATTACTGGGTAGTTCCTGAACAAGTACCAGCGAATTTGCGATAGGAACTAACGAATTCGTAATTCGTGATTAAGAGGCATCAGATTCAAGTTGAGTTTCTATTTCTTGGATCTGTAGCCTAATTTTTAAGAATTGATTTCTTGAAGAAGAATTCAGAATTCAGAAGTCAGAATTCAGGAGTCAGAACCAAGACGCTCGTTCCTTGCTAATAGCGTTGCTATGCCGCAGGGTTTACGCTGCGTTATCCACCAGTCGTACAGAATACCCAACTGAATTCTGGCTCCTGACTCCTGAATTCTGTTTCGATAAATTCAAATTTTTTTAACTTTAAATTACCTCCATTAGGGGTTGACAAAACAATTTTAGATATTTAAAAGAATAATCTAAAATTCAAAATTGTTTGACTAAGTTCAAATTCAAGCAAGGTCAGGAAATATGATAGGGTTAAAGGGAAAGAATGCTTTAATTACAGGTGCAACTTCAGGAATTGGTCAGGCGATCGCTATCAGACTCGCTCAAGAAGGGTGCAACATCGCCATCAATTACCGCAAAAGCCCAGAAGCGGCGGTAGACACAGAAGAAATGGCATTGCAAAAAGCCTGCGGAAATATCGAAAATTGTGGTGTGAAGTCACTACTACTTCAGGGTGATGTCTCCCAAGAATCAGACATTATCGAGATGGTCAACACCGTAGTAAAGGAATTTGGCAGTTTAGATATTCTAATTAACAATGCTGGCATTCAAATAGAAAGTCCATCTCACGAAGTTACGACAGCAGACTTTGACCGAGTAATTGCAGTCAATCTCCGGGGTGCTTATCTCTGCGCCCGTGAAACTATTAAACACCTCCTATCTCTAAATCGTTCGGGGGTGATTATTAATATTTCCAGCGTTCACGAAATTATTCCGCGACCGATGTATATCAGTTATTCCATTAGCAAAGGCGGTATGGAAAACCTGACTAAAACCTTAGCTTTGGAATATGCCAACCGAGGTATTCGTGTCAATGCTATTGCCCCCGGAGCAACAATCACACCAATAAATCAAGACTGGATAGATAACCCTGAAAAAAAGGCGATTGTGGAAAGTCACATCCCAATGGGACGTGCCGGCTCTTCAGAGGAGATGGCAGCCGCAGCAGCTTTTTTAGCTTCGGATGAAGCCGCCTACATCACTGGACAAACGCTATTTGTAGATGGCGGATTGACTCTATATGCTGACTTCCGGGAAACTTGGTCAGCTTGAGGTTAGGCTGGCGCGTGCTTTCCACAATTAAGCCGATACATACCATTAGTGGAATTAAATACCCATGACTAGCGCCATCGATAAGAACAGTCAACTGGAAGCAGAAGCTTGGGAATTATTGGAAGAGTCGATAATTTATTACCAGGGAAAACCCATTGGGACTGTAGCCGCTCACGATCCAGAGGCAGATGCACTCAATTATGACCAGTGCTTTCTCCGCGATTTTGTCCCTTCTGCCTTAGTGTTTCTCATGTATGGGAAACCAGAGATTGTGCGTAACTTCTTAGTAGAAACACTGAAATTACAAAGTCATGAAAAGCAGATAGACTGCTTTGAACCGGGAGCGGGATTAATGCCTGCCAGTTTCAAAGTACATTCTAGGGGGAATGAGGAATTTTTGGTCGCTGATTTTGGTGAATTGGCGATCGCTCGTGTTCCCCCAATTGATTCTTGTATGTGGTGGATTCTCTTGCTACGAGCTTATGAAAAAGCTACAGGCGATTTGTCACTAGCGCGTCAGCCAGATTTTCAAGCCGGAATCAAACTAATTTTGGATCTTTGCTTAGTACATCGGTTTTCCATGTACCCAACAATGTTAGTTCCCGATGGCGCGTTTATGATTGACCGTCGGATGGGAGTCTACGAACATCCTCTAGAAATTCAGGTGTTATTTTATGCGTCCTTGAGGGCTGCTAGTGAATTGCTTTTACCAGATGGAGATGGCGATAGCTACCTTAGCAAAGTCAATAGGCGATTGGGATCTTTGAAATATCATATCCGCAACTATTATTGGCTAGACTTGAAGCGATTGGGGGAAATCTATCGTTACAAAGATAACGAATTTGGTAAAGAAATTGTTAATAAATTCAACATCAATTCAGAATCAATTCCTGGTTGGTTGACCGAGTGGTTGCCAGAAACGGGAGGATATTTAGCGGGAAATCTGGGGCCGGGACGGATTGATTTTCGCTTTTTTGCTCTGGGAAATCTGATGGCAATCTTAACTTCCTTAGCAAGCGAAAAAGAATCTCAAAGCATTATGAATTTATTCGCCCAACGTTGGCAAGACTTGATCGGCTATATGCCTGTTAAAATTTGCTTTCCCGCTTTAGAAGGGTTAGAGTGGAGAATTGTTACAGGATGTGACTCTAAAAACAGGGCTTGGTCTTATCACAACGGTGGCAACTGGCCAGTTTTACTGTGGTTATTTGCGTCGGCGGCGCAGAAAGCAGGTCGAACAGAACTTGCTCAAGCTGCGATCGCTATTGCCGAAAGGCGTTTATTGAAGGATAAATTCCCTGAATACTACGATGGCAACAATGGCCGTTTAATTGGCAAAGAAGCCAGAATTTATCAAACTTGGAGCATTGCTGGATTGCTAGCTGCTAAAAAGTTTGTAGAAAATCCAGAGTATTTGGAATTAATCAGTTTTGCAGAAGGTCTTGAAGTTCCAGGCTGTAGCCTGTAGGTATTTACCCGAATTTCTCACGTATTGTGTGGTTCGGGTGGGAGGTGTGGGAGGCAATGCAGCGTTCATTGATGTGCAGTTATTCAATTCCTCCTCTTTCTCCCCGCACTCCCCACACCCCCCACACTCACGCTCATTTCTCACAAGTGAGAAATCCAGGTTTAGCGGTGTCATTATCAGGGTGTCTCTACTAACTATTTTCCCAGTCCCCAGTCCCCAGTCCCCCCTAAACCTCTTATCTAAATCATGAGAACGGATAAGTAACCTCAAATTCTCAAAGACTCGATAACTGATACACTATATTGTAAGAGGTATCTGAAGTGTCATACTTAGTAATATCATCAGATAGTCTTTGCATCCTTAACACGTTTTAACGTGTATAACACATGAAAACTACTTCAGATTTAATTTCAGAATTTGAACAACTATTCAGACAAAAATTACAACTAAATAATTGTAAACTCAGAAAAAAAAGACAAGAGAATAATTATGAAATTATTACTCCAGCTAAAGACATTTTTTTGATGTATTGGTCTGAATTCCCAGAAGTAAGCTTAATATACCAGGCTGTAGGTGTACGCACTCAGCAAACTAGTGTTTATGAACGTGCTATCCGCTTGCACATTAGTTCTTGTTTGAGTAGTATTCAAGAAAATCCTACCTCTGAAACACCATTATTGGTGAAATAACTAATACTTAGATAATCCACATAATATTTACTAAACTCTCGCCAGTTTTTATAATATAACTGACGAGGGTTTTTCACCCAAAATCTGTTGATCGTAGAGATAAAAATGCAATCTGAAAAAAATCAAGATCCAGATCAGCTAGATTATAAAACCTTGTTAGCCAATGCAAAGCAAGCCTTAAAACTTGAATATCATAAATCAGCCGCATTAGCGTCCCAACTGCAAACCATAAAAACTCAGTTAGAGCAAATTCAGGCTGAAAACAAAATTCTCAGGGAAAGTGCTTATGAAGATGTAGTTAAGCACTTTGAGGCGCGGACTCAAGCAGCAGAAGCACTCGCATTAAAAACAGAAGTACACCGAAGATTCCTTGAAGCCAATGGTTGCAAGGATGATGAGAGCTTTGATACTCTATGGGATAGCATTAAAAATAAGATTCAGATCCAAGACGGCGAAGTGAGAATCGTTGCTCCAAATGGTACTCCCAAATTCACCTTAACGGGCAGCATGATGAATTTGAGGGATTTTATTGAATCCCTCAAAAAAGACCCAATCTCTGAAAAATTTTTCTTGAGCTAGAGAGCCAAATTAATCAAAGGCGATCGCTATAAGTAGACTAAAAATTGTAGCAGAAAGCTATTCATCTTCGTCTCCTGGCGGTCTTTCGCTCTCGCTTTGTTGGGCATCCCACTCCAAAATAATCCGTTCTAACATTTCAGACTGCGTACAGTTATTAACATCCGCATACATTTTAATCAACTGCCTCACTTCAGGACTAATGTGGCGGATTTCTAGTTGGTTATTTTGTAGCATGTCCATTAACTTTTAGTGTCTATTACATTATGTTGAACCATTAAACTATGTCTGTTGCAATAAATTTTGTTAATGGCGATCGCTGTCTATCCCCTGCTATGTAATTATTTTTACTTTATAAATAACCTCTTAACCAGGAGGGGCTGCTTCTTCAAAGGGACGAATAATTGCAGGGGCTGGTGTAACTTCTGGTTTAAAAATTCCCTGTAAGGCTTGTTCTAAGGTTTGGGCCATGACAATCCGGTTTTCGTAAGCCACAACTACCCGCACCAGAGTTGGTAGACTATTCTGTGTGGCTTCTAGATAGATTGGCTCAACATAAAGCAGCGATTGCTCAATGGGAATTACTAATAGATTGCCTTGAATGGCTTTCGATCCTTGGCGATTCCACAGGGAAATTTGCTGAGAAATTACCGGGTCTTGGTTGATCCGCGCCTCGATTTGCTCTGTACCGTAGACCAGCCTTTCTTTTGGAAAAGTATATAACAATAACTTACCGTAATTAACACCATCCGATCGCGCCGCTAACCAAGCGATTAAATTAGTCCGTTGCCTAGGAGTATAGGGTAGAAACAGAATAAACTCTTCTGTACGAGAGGTTGCGCCAACAACAGGTGCAGTGGGTAGACTAGTAATCAAATAGTATGGCTCTACCGGACGAGTTTCACTGCCATAGATTTCATTAGGAATCTGCCACTGGTCTTCCCGATTGTAAAATACCTGGGGATCGGTCATGTGATAGGTCATCAACCGCTCAGATTGAATTTTGAAAAAATCCACCGGATAGCGGGTATGACTGCGGAGATTAACAGGCATTGTACTGAGCGGTTTAAACATTTGGGGAAATATCCCCGACCAAGTGGCAATGATTGGATCGCTTGGATCGGCAATATAAAAATTGACAGTACCGTTGTAGGCATCAATTACTACTTTGATAGAATTGCGAATGTAGTTGATCCCATCGCTACCAGTATCTGAGTAAGGATAGTGATCGCTCGTCGTGTAGGCATCAATAATCCAGTAAAGATAACTGGGATTACTGGGGAAATCTTCATTAGCAGCAGCAGCTACTAAATAGGGATCGCTGTCAAATTTCAAAAAAGGTGCGATCGCTTGAATTCTTTGCTTGACATTTCGCCGCAGTAGCAATTTTGTCTCTGGTAAAAAGTCCTGCGTCAGCACCATCTGCCAATCTTTCAAATGCATGGCAAATAACCACCGTCGCCATGCTGAACCGATTTCAATCCCACCTAGACCCTCGTAAGAGTTGTAAACATTATCACTACCACTAGGGTAATCTAACTCTCTAACTCTTGTGCCAGTCATTACATAAGTATTGTCTATTTCACCATAATAGATTCGGGGTTGCCCAATGGGAATACTTTCCCGAATGGCTGGACTGGAAGTTGTGAGGGCGCTACTATTACCACTAATATCTTTGACAAAATATTCTGGTAGACCACCCGGCCCAACTGTATTAACTGGGCTAACAGTAAACCCGAAACCGTGGGTATAAATTAAATGACGGTTAACCCATGTTTGAGCTTCCTGTGGTACGCCAGTGTAGTCTAATTCTCGTGCGGCAATCAGTACCTGCCGCCGTTCTGTTGCTTCATCCGCTTCCTGCTTAGGTTCTGGTGGGTTTTGCGGCGCTGATGGTCGCCGTGAAGTTACATCTGTTTTTAGAGTATACCGATCAATATCGGCATCGGGGAACCGATAATATGGCCGAATTTGTTGCAGCTGACGGTTAGTTTGTAACAGAGGTCGCTGATCCCAAAGGCGGATATTCCGAATTGTCAAGTCATTCTTTTGAATATCAGCTTCAGTCAGTGTTCCTTGAGGGTTGAAGCCTCTAGAATCGATCGCTTCTAAATCGAATGCTTGACGAGTCAAGGCGATAGTCCGCTGAATGTAGGGTTGCTCTCGCTGCAACTCATTAGGTTGGACAATTAAATATTGGACTATCGTTGGTAAAACAACGTCAGCCGCTACGACTAATATTAAATAAATCCCCAACCCGTAAAATACCAAGGAACGATACCGAGATTTGGGTTTCCAGAAAAGCGTTCGCCAAAGTAGATAAAATGCGATCGCTACAGCCACAACACATAAAAAGGTATAAGCTGGCAACTGGGCTGTCACATCTGTATAGCTAGCACCATAACTTACACCACGGGTAGAATACACAAGTTCATAGCGACTTTGCCAATAACTCAGAGCCACTACCAGCATTAATAAACCACCCATACCGAATAAATGACGCTGCTGCTGGGGCGAAAAACCAGGAAAAATCCCCTGACTTAAACTATCCGCCGACAAAAGATAAGTAAGGGTAACGGCGACGAAACCATACAAACATAATCCCATCAGCCACAGTTCTAGCAGTTCCCAAAGGGGTAAAGAAAATATGTAAAAGCTGATATCTCGACCAAATAAAGGGTCAGTGCTGTTGAAAGGGGTGGGGTGGAAATATTGCAGCACCTTTGGCCAGTGTTGGAATAGGATGAATGCAAAAATGGGGCTGAGTATAAGCGCGATCGCAGTTAATAAAAATTGGGGATAGATTAAGATTGCGATCGCTACTCCCCCCATTAAACCGAGATACCAAACTTGAGATAAAATCTGCCTCAAGAGTTGCCAGATTGTCTCTGGCCGAAATAGGGCGGGAATGGGTAGACTAGCTTGATTAACTGGAGAATTCCAGTAAGAAAAAGCAATTTGACCATAGTGAACCAACATCACCCCGATCAACAAGCTTAATATCAGGGTTAGGGGTAATAACCCGCGCAATCTCAATTTTTTAAAGCGTTGCGGTGTAAGTATCCGGGTTTCGTCGCGTCTTGAATAATGAGGGCTGAGAAAATTGGTTAATTCACTTGTGAGTTTTGCTTCTTCACGCCTAACTTCCTCAATCTTCAGAGACTGGGAATATTTGAGCCGTTGTGCTAAACCCAGATTTAGCAGTAGATAGACAGCAGTTATCCCAGCGACTGCTACCCACAAAACACCACGAGTCATCACCCTCAACAAAAATACTTGCAGGTAGCCGACTTCCTGAAACCAAAAAATCTCTGCCCCGACGCGGGAACCGAGATCCAACAGTAACCCCAGCCCCAAGAATAAAATTAATAGTCTAAAGCCCCATTTCCAGATCATTCCTTGGCAGCCAAACTATCTGCAAAGCCAACCTTACCGCATCAACGAAGGTATTTGATGCTTTCCCAAAAATTATTACTACTTTCCACGATAGCTGAATTCAGCGACACCTTAAAATTTATATCAGAAAGTCAAAGTTTAGTTTACGCACTTTACAAAAGAATCATGTTGTGTATAAGGAAGTGGGCGTAAATAATTGTCGTTGGGATAAGGCAATAGGCAATAAGTATAAGGCTTTTAGCCTAGTTCATTTTTTTAAAACCCCTCTCCAAACCTCTCCCCGAAAGGTCGATAGGCTTTGATTATTGCTCCCCTTCCTTGTAGGGAAGGGGTTGGGGGTTAGGTCTGAGAGAAAGTTGCACACGGCATATTTTTTGATAGGAAATACACTCAGGCGCTAGAGGTAATTCATGTAGATGCAAAGGGGTGAGCCATTTAGGTGAACGGGTTCTTTGGCATCAAGGAACTGACATTAGCATACCCCTGCGCGTAGGGCTTACCGATTGCCCTGACGACAAATATGATTTTAAAAATCATCCATATTTGGTATTTCCTATCAATGCGTAAGTATTATATTATTGTTTATTTTATGCAAATAAATTCTTCAAAAGGTATCGCTTAAGCACAACTTTTTTCAAATTATTTAAATTCTTCAATACCTGATGAGGTAAGGAAATTGGGGATATGTATAGGTTCTTAGTGAGATTAACTAAGAACAGAGATAATACTGCATGACTTAAGATGAATATATACTCCCATTCAAATGGATTCCCAGTATGCTCTGTTGCGTGAATCCCGATTGCCAAAAACCCCTAAATCCTGATAAAAACAACTATTGCCATAGTTGTAGAGCAGAATTAATACCCCTGCTGGGAGGTCGCTATCGTCCCACTCAGGTGTTATCAGATGAGGGCGGATTTGGTAGAACCTATTTGGCAGAAGATGTACACAAGCTGAATGAATGCTGTGTTGTTAAGCAATTTGCCCCAAAACTTCAGGGAACTGGGCCACTAACAAAGGCAATTGAACTATTTAAACAAGAAGCAAGCCGGCTCCAAGAACTCGCCGAACATCCACAAATTCCAACTTTATTGGCTTATTTTGAGCAAAATGGCTATCTGTTTTTAGTACAGCAATTTATCGATGGGCAAAACTTGCTTAAGGAATGGGAAAGGCGCGGAAACTATAATGAAACAGAGATTCGCGAACTTTTGCTAGATTTACTGCCCGTACTGAAGTTTATCCATCTTCGGGGAGTGATTCATCGGGATATCAAACCACAAAATATTATTCGTCGTCAAAGTGACGGGCGATTAGTGCTAATTGATTTTGGAGCCTCTAAGCAGCTGACAGCAACAGTACAGACTAAAATGGGTACTGTTATTGGCTCACACGGTTACACTGCACTTGAACAGATGCAAGATGGCAAAGCTTACCCAGCCAGTGATTTATTCAGTTTGGGGGCGACTTGTTTTCATCTACTGACTGGGGTTCGCCCATCTCAACTGTGGATACAACAAGGCTATAGTTGGGTTGGGTCTTGGCGACAATATGTAATCAGTCCAGGTAGGGATGGGGTTTCTGTGTCTATAGAGTTGGGTGAAGTTTTGGATAAGCTGTTGCAACTAGATATCCAAAAGCGTTACCAATCGGCTGATGAAGTCATCGCTGACTTGACACCTGGGCTATCATCATTTTCATCACTGCCCGTAACTCTACTTACACCAACATTTGCATCTACTCCAGCAAACAAAAGGCCAGTTTCACCAAAACTAAATAACACGTTAAAAAGTCAACTGCTGTTAATTTCTAGCATTTTGGTATTCGGATTGGGGGGAGTTTGGTATTTCCAGACTCGCCCCCATACAATGAGCGAATATTCTCCGTCTAATTCTCCGCCTACTTCTTTGCCTATTTCTTTGCCCTCAAAAAGCGATTTTCTACCCAAAGCCTTCAAAGGGCATTCCAGCGATGTGAATTCTGTAGCTTTTAGTCCTGATGGCACAACTCTTGGTAGTGCCAGTGATGATAAGACAATCAAGCTATGGAATCTGGCCAGTGGAGAGGAAATCCACACTTTAGAAGGACATTCCAATTGGATTTGGACTGTGGCCTTTAGTCCCGATAGTAAAACCCTTGCCAGTGGTAGTGCAGACAAGACAATCAAACTGTGGAATGTGGAGACAGGAAAGTTAGTCCGCACCCTAGAGGGAAATACCGACGGAGTTACTTCTGTAGCTTTCAGTCCTGATGGCAAAACTCTCGCCAGTGGTACTGCTAGTAAGGATATAAAAATCAAACTGTGGAATCTGGAGACAGGAAAGTTAATCCGCACTTTAGATGGACATACTGATGGTGTTCCATCTGTGGCTTTTAGTCCTGATGGCAAAACCCTAGCTAGTGGTAGCTGGGATAAGACAATTAAATTGTGGAATCTCAATACAGGAAAGGAAATCCGCACTTTAAAAGGAAATGCAGAGTCGATTCTTTCAGTCGCTTTTGCACCTGATGGCAAAACCCTTGCTAGTGGCAGTAAAGACAAAACAATTAAATTGTGGAATCTAAATACAGGAAAAGAAATCCGCACTTTAAAGGGACATAAAGATAAGGTTAATTCTGTTGCCTTTTTGCCCAGTGGAACTCAAAATGGCCTTACCCTTGTCAGTGGTAGTAGTGACAAGACAATTAAACTGTGGAATCCTTTAACAGGTAAGGAAATTCGCACTCTAGATACAGGTTCTGGATATATTTATGCGATCGCCATCAGCCCCGATGGAGAAACTATTGCTGGTGGTGGGAGTGGTGAAAATATTCTCAAGATTTGGCAGCCGATTCACTGAAAAATGCAATGATTTGTAGAGCAATTGATAGATAACGCAATACAAGTTTTAGTATAAATATTAATTATGGGTATGCACATTTGCCACATCAAATTCCCACACAAAAATGCCAAGTAAAATCTATAAAATCATCACCCATTTATTTATTAAGCCCACCACTGACCAGAATTACTGTATTTTCTGCCTTTAATATCAACATCTGTCATAGCTGAAGAGGTAATTTTTTCTTCTGTAATCGAGCTAGTTTTAATGCGATCGCTGACTTTATTATTGTCTAATTTAATAGTCTCGGTAATATAACCTATACCAAAATGCTTATTTAATAAATCGCAAATGCAACTTTAAGCTGATTTATATTTGCAGCTAAAGATTGATGCTGGCGTTGTCAAAAATTAATATGCTTTAACTATTAGTTGTAGAAATTCAATTGAGGAATGTGATCGTGAAACGCTTTAATGTCTCTAAAATTATAGGAAGTACTGTTCTAGCTCTAAGTTTGGCTACTTTACCCACAGTTATACCTGCTTCTGCTCAGACAACAGCAGCTCCTGATGGTACTGCTACAAATACTACTACAGACCGTGCTGCTACCGATCGAAATTATCGAGATGGGGATTGGGGTTTGTTGGGCTTGCTCGGTTTATTTGGTTTATTGGGTCGCAAGAACCGCAAAGCTGATGATAATGTAGCTTATCGTGATCCTAATGTGGTAGGTACCCCTGGCTCCCGTTCTAACTATTAATAATAAGTTGCATTCTAATTTTGCATAAGTCTTAAAAATTATTACGGGTAAAGCCTGCTGATGCAGGCTTTGTTTATATGTTTATAAGAAGAATTCAGAACTCAGGAGTCAGAATGGGCTAAACCTTAGCTATCCGCTAACAGAATTGAATTCTGTACGAGTAGATGATAGCTTCGGCGGCAAGCATAGCCTGCGTACCCCTACGGGGAAGCAAACTACGCTTTTAGCGTCTCGTAGAGAGCGTCTGAATATTGGTTAAAACCGTACTTCGTCCCGCTACGCGCTTTCGCCCGTAGTCAAGCGAAAAAAACTAAAATATTCTTGCTTTTAAACTCTATCCCTTTATGGGTAGAGTATTCTGCATTTTTTTAGCGTAGCGGGGCGAAGCCCATTCTGAATTTTGACTCCTGTTTTATATACAGCACTTTGCAACTAAATGAGGTACAGAAGCAAGGATTCAAAAATCAAATTATTCTTCTCCCTCCTGCCTCCTGCCTTCTGCCTCCTGCCTCCTGCCTCCTGCCTCAAAACCAGTGACTTTGTACCTCATGCAAAAGAAAACTGCTGTAAATAGCACATTTTGGTTGGCTGAAATCTCAGCTTACTCATAGCTTTAAGACATAATATTGTCAACGACAGTAATTATGATAATATTTTTTATGTGTTTATAATTTTAGCTGGAAAAAATATCAAAATCTCTGCTTAGACCTCAGATTGTGGGTTTAATCTAGGTTTTCTGTTGTCAAACAACTGTCCCTAACTACAAAGTTATGATTAATATATTTTTCCTGCTCATACTATTCTCTTCACTTTTAGGACGAATTAAATTTCCTGGACTCAATATTGGTATTCATTATTTATTACTTCCTGCATTTAGCCTTGGTGTAATTACTTTATCTGTAAAATCAATCCCCGAAGTTTTAAAAAAGCATAGAATCATTTTGATATCTATGGCTTTAATTTATTGTGGAATGTGGGTATCCTCATTGATTAGCCCATTTCCAAATACCGCTATTGCTTATAGTATAAAATATACTACTTACTTCATAATATTTTTTGCTTTTTTAGTTTTAACTTTTAAACAATCACAAAAACCATTTTTAATATTTTATTATCGTTGTATATTGTATCTCTTACAAATAATTGGGGTCTTTGGTTTTTTAGAAGCTTTATCTCCCGATAGTTGGATTTTTAAATTATTAAAATTTCCAAGTTATTATCCTCAAATTGGTTCAATCATGCAAAATCCTAATCAGTTTGGGGTAATAATATCTGTGGGATTATGTTTAAGCCTGATTTTAGAAAAACAGAAAAATATAGCTAAACTGGAATTATATATAAGCGAATTTATTTTTTTTATTTCCCTAGCTCTGTCTGCTAGTAGAAATTCTTGGTTAGTTTTTATTCTCGGAATGTTTCTTTTATTAATATATAAAATTATTAGTATTAGACAAATGATTGCGATCTTGAGCGTCTGGCTTTTATGTATTATATCCATACCGGTATCTACATATAGAATTGGTTTAGGAAATAGTAAAATATTTCCCTTAATTAATTTATTTTCAACCAATCCCAGCGAAATAGTGCTTCCTAGCCCTGTAGGTACAGCCTTATCAAGGTTCGCGCTTTGGCACGCAGCTATTATTGAAACTATTAAAAGACCGATAATTGGTATAGGTGTAGGAGTTTTTGCAGAACATATAGGAGTAAAAGTTTTTGGAGTGAAAGGTTATCACGCCCATAATATATTTTTAAATGTGTTAGTAGAACAAGGCGTTACTGGATTATTCCTATTTATAAACTTTTTAGTACAAATAACATATAAAGTTAAATATGCTAATCCCGTAATTATCATTCCGATTATTATGTTTTTAGCATCTCAATTGCCAGATGTTTTTGTTGAAGACTATACTTTCACAACTATTGAGTTTTATTTTCTGGCAGTAGCTATCAATTCTCGGAAAGATGTTGTCATGCAATGATAAGCTGAGATTATTTACTATGTTCAAAACATCTGCAATAAATAAAGGTCATTTTTACTTAATATTTCCGAATATATTTGATTTTAAGGGAGGTATTCAAGTTTACTCAATGTTTTTGCTCAAAGCGTTACAAGATGTATATCCTGAAGCTGATTATGATGTATTTCTCAAGTATGATAAGCAGAATTTAAAAACCCAGCAAAACTTACAATTTTTAAGTTCAACAAAATTTCATTATTTTGGAAACTTGCCAAAATTATTGCAAACAATTTTATTTGCTGCTAAAATAATTATCTTGGCTATTTTCCAACGCCCGACTGTAGTTATATCAACTCACGTTAACTACGCTACTGCTTGTTATATTTTAAAACTTCTAACTGGGATTCCTTATTGGGTAGTTGCTCATGGCTTAGAAGTTTGGGAAATAGAAAACAATTTTATAAAACTAGCATTACAAAAAGCAGATAAAATTATTAGTGTTAGTAATTATACCCGCCAGCGTTTGCTTGAAGGCAAAAATATTGATTCAGAGAAACTATTTGTTTTACCTAATACGTTTGATGCTAATCAATTTAAAATAAATCCTAAACCTAGTTACTTACTCAAGCGATATAACTTAACAAATGAACAGCCTGTAATTCTAACAGTAACGCGCATGGGACGTATGGCAAAATACAAGGGTTATGACCAAATGCTTCATGCTTTAGTTAAAGTACGGTTGTGTGTTCCTGATGTTCATTTCATTCTCGCAGGTAAGGGAGATGATATACCTAGAATAAAAGCTTTAGTTGCTAAGTTAAATCTCCAAGATTGTGTGACTATTGCGGGATTTGTCCCAGATGAAGAATTGTGCGCTCATTACAATCTCTGCGATGTTTTTGCTTTGCCTAGTAAAGGAGAGGGATTTGGAATTGTTTATCTAGAAGCTTTAGCTTGTGGTAAACCTGTATTGGCAGGTAATCAAGATGGTTCTATAGATCCCTTGGCTGAAGGGAAGTTGGGATGTTTGGTTGATCCTGATAACGTTGAAGAAATAGCCTATAATTTAATAAAAATCCTACAAGGCGATTGTTCTAATCCAGTAATTTACCAACCAAAATACTTGCAACAAAAAACTATTGACGCTTTTGATTTTAATCAGTTTCGTGCAAACTTAGTAAAGTTAGTTAATGGTCATTAGTTATAATTTAAATAAAAATGGAAGACTCAGTATTTATTATATTTCTTTCCTTTGGGTTTATTTGGGTTTTGATGGGAGTTGTAGGTTGGATTGCGTTTCTAAAATCTGAGGGTGAAGAAATTAAGTTTGGAAAATGGGGACTGATAGTTGCTATTCCAATCTTAATTCCAATAATTTTTACTTTGATTATTGGTGTTCTTTATTATAGGTAAAAACAGTAATTCTATCGTAATATTTATGTCAACCGCAGGTAAGCCTAAGTAGTTCACTTGTGAATTGCACCCCTGACCAAAATCACTGTACTTTCTACACCAGAGGCGATCGCTTCGGGAATATTACCTTGAATTGCCTGCTGCAATAATCCCTCGCGTGATGCTCCCAAAACTACAACATCGTAACCTTCGGTTTTCACTAGGTTAATCACACCTTCCGCTACTGAATCAGCTTGCACTGGGAGCGCAACTACAGTACTAGATAATTTTTGCCGTCGCATCAAATGGCGAATAGCTTGTTCTGAAATTGACATATCCGGCTTGAATTCAAATGCCTTAAACACCTGTGTCAAGTGAATTTGCGGTTCATTCCCCAATGTAATTAAAGCAGGTAATAACTTAATTGCTAGCGGAGAATTGGGGCCACCAGCCATTGGTACTAACCAGCGATTGAACTGGGGGCTGGAAATTAGGGAGTGCCCAGTTGTGCCTAATTTTACTAACACGACTTCGCAGGTGGCTTGGCGAATTATGTTGTCGACAACGCTGCCAAAAATCCGACCAGGGGTAGATGTGTTACCTTTCCATCCCATTAGAATTAGGTCGATGTGTTGTTCGTTGATTGTTTCTAAAATTGCTTGGGCGACATCGTGGGTAACTCGAATCTGCGTGTGCAAGGGGATTTTCCACTTTTTTGCTAAAACTTCTGCCTGTCTTAGCAAGCGGCGACTTTTTGCCGTTCTTACCTGTGTTTCTGATGGGGAACTGTGGCGGGGTATGAGCATAACTTGCACGCAATCTATTTCATAATGGCGATCGCGGGCAATAGCTGCTGCCATTTGTAATAAAATACCTGCGGTTTCGGGATTAGCTACTGGTACTAATAATCTACCGCTACCGGTGCTAGGCGATCGCGTTTGGTAAACTATGTATGAAGGTTCTGGTTGCAGCTTAGGAGTTCCATTTCCACAATTGAGATGATCTACTTCCGCCCGAATAATATCTGCACGGGTAATAATCCCGATCAGTTTCCGTCCATTCACCACTGGTAAGCGACTGATTTGATAGCGATCGAGTAAATACAACACATTGGCCAGAGTGTGAGTCGGTGTTACCGTCATCGGGACAGGTGTCATAATTTCTTTTAAGAAAATATCGGCTAAATTGCGATCGCGGAGCGTGTGCTTTGCACTCTCACGAATTTTCAGCAAATCTGATTGCGTCACAATCCCTACTAACTTGCTATCTTCTACCACAGGAAAACCGCGATGATGGGAACGAGCAAAGGACTGCATGGCTTCTTCTAAGCTCATCTCTGCATCCAGAGTTTCCACTCGTTCTTGCATCACATCTTTTGCAGTTAACTTAGTTAATGCTCCCTCCATTGGAAGTTGTTTGGTGAGAGTAATACCTTTTAACTCCAAAAGTTTCTCATAAAGCGAACCAGGTACTACCTTATCCGCAACCAGATAAGCTGCTACAGAAACAATCATTAAAGGTAGTACCAGATTGAAATCTGTAGTCATTTCAAACACAATCACAATTGCTGTGATTGGCACTTTGGAAACGGCGCTAAAAAATCCCCCCATCCCCGCTAGGGCGTAAGTAGTTGGAGAACCAACTCCAGTGATATATAACTCAGCTACACCGATGATATGTCCTAAACAAGAACCCAAAATCAAACTGGGAGCGAATAATCCCCCCGGCGCTCCCGAACCAAATGCTATGAGTGTGAGGATGAATTGGGCGGTAAAGGCGATCGCTGCTACTGTAGGTTGTGAATCTCCAGTAATGAAGGACTCCCGTAATCCTGTATTATCACGGAAGGATGCAGGGAGCATAGCCACGACAACACCAGAGATAAATCCAGCTAAAGCTACCCGCAGGGGTAAGCTGATGTGTAATCTTCTATAAAATTTAATACTAAATATTAAGCCACTATGAAAGAATGCACCCAACAACCCTGCCAAGATCCCTAACAGTACGAAAAAGGGTATTTCTGGGATAGAAAATTGGCTGGAAGATTGCGTTAATTGCAGGTTAAGGTCAAAAGAGCCACCACCTAAGAGTCGGGATATAACTCCACCAATAAAGGAGGCGATAATGGCAGTTCCCAGAGTTAATCCTGATAAATCTTGGAGTAACTCTTCAACGATAAATAATACACCTGCGATCGGAGCATTGAAAGCAGCAGCCAAACCCGCACCCGCACCGGCTGCAATCATTTGCCGTCGATGATCGGGCGAAGTGGGAACCCAACGACTCATCCCTGCTGCCAAACCTGCCCCTACTTGGACAGTAGGGCCTTGCCGTCCGAGAGTCATGCCCGAACCGATGGCGATGATAGCACTGAGTAACTTTACACCTGCTACCCGCCAGGATAAATTCACAGGCACATTGGCTAGACTTGCTTTGACTTGCGGAATACCGCTACCAGCAGCCTCTGGTGCCAATCTATCCACCATCCATCCAGCGAGAAATCCCAGGACAAGACCAATTACAGGTAATACCAGCCATGCCGGAAAAAGGTGGGTTGTATGCACTCGCCATGTCCCCAGCCATCCCGATCCTACTTTTAGGAACACCGCAGATAGGGCAGCAACCAAACCGATAACACAAGCTTCGGCGATCGCTAAACCTCTTCTAGGCTGCCACCAGGTGCGAAAACGCTGATTCATACCAATTTTGGATTTTAAATCTTGGATTACAAATCTTTCCTAAAAAGCTGTTTAGTGGAATCTTAGAGGATGGTTTAAAAGTTTATCTCAAGGCTCATATCTCCGACTTCTTTAAGAAGTCGGGGATATTGTTATTCACAAATAATTTAGGATCGCTATACAAAAGCACTCTCCCCAATTACGAATTACGAATTATTTAATTGCTTCTCCCCGTGGTGGATAGCCCTTCTACTATCAGAGATGGAGTATAACAAGAACCATTCCAGTCACCATCATTGCCCAGTGCAACCAATTGCCTCAGGGCTGTGTAAACATTACCTGCAACCATAGTATCCTTAACGCGCCCAATTACTTGACCATTTTGGACGCGGTAGCCTAAATCGACATTGATCGAAAAATCTCCAGAAATACTGCCACCATCACCCAGCATTTGATCCACAATCAAGCCATCATCTAGTTGTTGAATCAAATCTGGTAGTGATGCCGAACCTGGCTGGATGAGAAAATTAAATAAACCAGGGGTGGGATAGCTGCCTAAACCAGGGCGAAAACCATTTCCAGTAGTGTCAGTACCCAGTTGGCGGCCGGTGGTGCGATCGCCATAGAAATGCTGTAAAATCCCATTTTGGATAAATACTAAAGATTGAGTCGGAGTACCTTCATCATCAAAAGGGCAACTGTAAGGGCCAGCTTCTGGATCTTGGTAGAGAGTGAGACTGGGGGCAACAACTGGGTTCCCTAAACGTTCTGCCCAAGGTGAAGATACTTCTAAGACTTGCTTACCATTCAAAGCGGCTTGCACAGTACCCCAAAGCATATCAGCAGCTTTAGAAGTGAACAAAATTGGGACACGACCAGTAGGGGGCGAGACATTTTCTCTGGCCCAAATTAACCGTTGTAAAATTTGGTTAGCTAATCTCTCAGGGTGAAGTTCTCCCCGCTTGGTTTGACCATCAGCAACACTTAAAAAATCATCGCCACGTACCCATTCTGCTGATACATAGCAGTTGAGGGTAGTATCAGTGTAGTAACAATCTAAACCTTTAGTGTTGACTATTCTGGTAGTTTCAATATCACATTCCCAGTCACCATTGCACACAACATCGGGATAGACATCGCGGATGAGTGCGATCGCTTCTTTGCCCCAGTCTACCAAAATCTCTATCGGTACACTTTCTCCTAAATCTGGGTAGGAGGGCTGAAAGTTAGAGCCTAATTCTACAGTTTCCGGTTCATTCAGATGGCTTAATGCCAGAGCTTTTTCCACCATCACTTCGGCTAAGACAGAACCGTAAGCCACCGTCAGCCCCGGACGACCGTTTCGCCAAAGCCGTAGTGCTGTACCTTCAGATTGGTTGGTTTCTAGCTGTTTGAGTCGGTTTGCCTCAAAAAACACTGGACGAGAAAGCGATCGCGACTGATACACCTCAGCAGCTTCTGCTCCAGATTTTATAGCTAGTTCCAGCAACTGTTCGGCTAGTGTATCTTGTGACAAATTTTCAGAACCCATGACCCTTAGTGAATTGTGGATTTTGAACCGCATATCAACGCACCTTGGAGAAAGTGCGATCGCTAAAAACCAACGATCGGGCTTTCTGCCAATGGACGCAGATAACTATCCAAAAATCATCAGCGTTTCCTTACAGTTACGATTTGGAACCGCAGATCAAAACTGATGGACGCAGTTAATTATCCCAAATCATTGTCATGTCTCAACGGATCTAGTCATTTGTCATTTGTCATTTGTCATTAGTCCCCAATTTCCAATTCCCAATCACCCATTCCCAATCCCCATCTTCAAAGATTAACCTCTTGCAAAAGCCAAAAACCAGCAAAAGATTCTGCTTTGGGATCAGACTGTATACCAATAAAATGCACTCCGTTAGCTTTTTGCTTGGCTTCTTCAAAACCTTTAGCCTCTGCCAAGACTTGAGGTTTTTTGATATTTGCCACAATCCAGCTTTCATTAACACCCGTTTCTAAAAGCAATCTCGGCTCTTCACTGGTGTCAAATCTTAAGAAAGCTAACTCCAAACCAGACATCCAGCCAGCCAAGGGTAAGGCTCTCGGTGAGAAAACCAAAATACCAGGAATACGGGCTTCGGGTGAAACTTTTGCCAATTCTAAAGGGAAAGCTTCACCAAAGCCAATTTCCCACTCTGGCATTTCAGCCAAATCCGCAGCATCCAAGGTAACAAATACCCACTGTTGCCCTTCCAAAGCATCTGGTAAACGTTGCGGCAAAGGTTTCTCCAAGCGGACTGAGGGATTAGTCCCCCCTTGATACCCCGGTTCTTGAGGATACACTTCCTTCATCCGCTCTTCTAGCCATTGGTTAAGAACCAGAGTGCGGCGGCTAGGCTGGGCGGGAATGCTTATATCTTGACAGGCTTTTGTAATCATGTTGTTCATTTGGCGGCGGAAAAAGCGGATTTTAATTGGTGCTTTTCCAGCTTGGTTAATAGCCTCTTGCAATGCTGTCCGCAACCAGCCCGAGTTTACCTGGGTACTGGGACAATATTGAGCATAGCGAAACAAAGAATCTGGTTTTGTGTCAATATCCAAGGGGCTTTCGCAGACTAAGACTTCCCAAATTTTTTTCTGATTATCGTCCAAAATCGGACGGGAGTAAAAATCGATTTCCCAAATACTGCCCATGTTTTGCGGTAAAAATCTGGCTGTTATGTTTTCCTGATATGTTGATCATACGAGTCTTGGGGCAGCATGGAGAAATGGTGAAGACAAGAAGGAGATGAATCGCAAGACAAGCTAAAGGAATAAATAACTATCAGCCCATACTAGGCTGGAACACATTGCTAAGTTTGCCTTAGAAATTAAGCCCTTAATTGAGGGTGGAGCGATGTCAGGCAATAAAGTTAGTTTAAAAAAATGGCCCTACACTAATTCTGATTACCGAATTCAGTGAGGCTTAGGGCGAAATAGTTAGTTAAAAGTGGTAATTTTATCCCTGAAACTCCAAATTTCTTAACCGAGTATCGCAGATGACAAATGCTGAGAAAATTCTTTGCAAGCAGTGGCAAGGTGGATATGAGCTTTACGGACGAGACGGCTTTTTGAGCGGGGAAGCTGCGGGTCGTATTGTTCGTGCCGTGCTTGACCTTCCCTGCACGTTTACAGACTTCGACTGTAAGACACCCAGTGACCCACTCTCCTTTGAGCGTTTCGAACGCATTGCCGATCGCATCACCAGTCGCGCGGTGGGGGTTGACCCAATTCTCAAAGAGATATTTGATACAGTTGGCGGACAGCCAGACTCACTATTTGTCACCCCCCACCAAATTCGCCAAGCCATAGAAGCTGTCGGAATTCGCCCCGATGACCCACGTCTTGGCGACCTCGGCACCCGATTGGTTAATGGCGACCTTGACGAACGGCTCTCTCCGTCTCGCTTTCTCGCACTAGTAGCATCGAATGTTTTTCTGATCAGCCGCATTCTCCGTCGCGATCTAGCCGTACCCGATTTTGATGAATTCCGTAGAGACTTGGATAGCCTCTATGAGCTAGTTGAGCCAAATCACTCCGGTGCTAATGCCGATTACATTCCCGTGCTGCGTGACGCTGATCCAGAGCGGTGGGGAGTTGCCTTTTGCTCGGTAGACGGACAGCGATATGCACGCGGTCACGTCAATGATTTTTTTTCTATTCAAAGTACCTCTAAACCAATCACCTACGGTTTAGCACTGAGGGAAATTGGTTCTGTCCGCACTCATGAATGGATTGGCATGGAGCCAAGCGGACGACCCTTTAACCACCCCGAACTACTGCCAGATCAGCGACCTTACAATCCGATGGTCAACGCTGGCGCAATCATGAGCTGCTCGGTACTCGCTTCAGCATTTGAAGGTGTCTTACCCAGGGAAATCATTGATTATGTCGCTAGCATTTGGGAGCGGATGTGCGGCTCCTTAGTGCGGTTATCTGAAGAGACGATGCTTTCGGAAAAAGCAACTGCCGATAACAATTTTGCTTTAGCCTACCTGATGCGTGGGCGTAAAGGGCTGCCCGCACCACTGGAAAACACGCTCGATATCTACTTCGGATTGTGTTCGTTAGAGTTAACCTGCGATTCAATGGCAGTCGCAGCCTCAACGCTAGCTAACGGCGGTGTTTGCCCAATCACAGGAGAGCGCGTTTTCAGTGCTGAGGTTGTTAAGTCTGTACTGTCGCTCATGGCTAGCAGTGGTATGTATAACAACGCGGGCGAATTCTTTTACCACATCGGCATCCCTGCTAAGAGTGGCGTGAGCGGCGTGGTGATGGTCGTGATACCCAATTTCGGCGGCTTCGCTACGTTTTCACCCCGACTGGATGCCTTTGGCAATTCGGTGCGCGGCGTGGAGTTCTTCCGTAAACTTGTAGCTAACTTTACCTTTCATACCTTTGATAATATCAGTGGCGGATTCAACGGCTTCAAGAAAGATCCAACCCGCGTTGGTTCGCCCCAAAATAATAGCCGGTTGATCCGTTGGGCTGCCGATCTGGGGGATATCGAGATGCAAAAGCTGCACGCCCTGTTTGTGCGATCGCTGGCTGCGGTAGCATTGACCTGCGGCGGCTTAGATGAGGCAGGTGTTCGTCGGGTGCAAACAATCTACGCTGGGTGTATGTGCGGTTTCCTCACACGAGACGAACTGACCGCCTCTGCCGTATTTTCCAATTCTGTGACTGCGATTGATGAGTTGTGCGAGGAGATAGCCAAAGCACGCGATCGCTTAGATACGAGAGCTGGTGAACTGCTGTTTGAGGGCGCGTTGCTGCTGCTGTCGCGCACAGGTGCAAAGGTGAGTGAGCAGGCGCGACTGCTGCAACGCCTCGCTCACAGCTTTGATTTGTCTGAGGAAACAACGGAGTTTCTTGTTGCTCGGTGGGACAAAATGAATCTTGAAGAAGTTCTCGCTGCACGCGGTGTTGATCTCTCGACTCCGGTAGAACCTGAAGTGAGCGGTACGGACGAGATGGTAAACAAAACTAACACTGACAAATTGCATTTGTCGCGGGAAGAGATGGTTTTCTATGTCCGCGACTCATGGGAATTTGCTAGCCGCCACCGGGAACAGGTAGCCAAGCAAATGTATGCACGCCTGCTGTGGACGGATGAATCGGCGGCAGTACTGTTCATTCGCACTGATATGGAGCAGCAGTCCGCGCTGCTGACGCACATGCTTGATGTTGCAGTGTCTAAACTTGATGTTCTTGACGAGATTACCGACACGGTGCGCGAACTGGGACGGCGGCACGTCTCCTACAGCATCCTCCCCGAACACTACTCGACGGTGGGAGCAAGCTTACTTTGGGCGCTGGAGCAGACGCTAGGGCCGCAACGCTGGACAGATAAAGTCGAAGCAGCATGGAAATCAGTTTACACAATACTCATGAGCGTGATGCTTGAAGGCGATCAACAAGCTCGTGATGGGGTGTAATCAGCCAAAAACACTTATTGCTTAACCGTTAGCAGTGACTGCTAACGGTTGCCGAATCTGAAGAGCAAAAAATTTCGGGGTGTTTGGGCGACAATTCAATAACCTTTTAAGCCGTTTGGTGTGGTGACATAAAATTAGTATTACCTGATATATCCGATCATCATTTACTAGATCAAGACCTATAACTTGCTCTAATAATTTGTGAAGAATACGAACCGCAGGCATCGCGTCCATTTTAGGGGCGATAAAAAATAGTGCGATCGCTAAAGTATCTCCTTAATTAACCACGATTGATCCAAACACCTCTGAGTCCTGCTGCTTTAGCGGCGTAGTAGTCTTCTACAACGCTATCGCCAATATGCCATGCTGCTGAAGGGGAACATTTATGTTTATCTAAGGCAATAGCAAAAATTTGAGGATCGGGTTTAGCTGCACGTACCTGGGTAGCAATGGTGACGGAGGTAAAAAACTCTCTCAATCCCAAACTTTGCAATACTGAATAAATCCGGGAATCAAAATTGGATAGCACCCCCAAGGTAACTCCCAACCGCCGCCAGTTGATTAAAGCTGGTAAGACATCGGGATAGACAAACCACGGTTCGCCAGTGCCAAAGTGAATGTAAAGTTCGCTAAAAAAAGCCGAAAAGTCAGAAAATTCCTTGAGAACACCTGCACTTTCAAAAGTGTTCAGGGCAATTATCCGCCACCAATCAAACTCGCGTTGGGGAATATCTTGGAGTTCTGCATCTGGAAATATCGGCGGCGGGGCTGCTTTAAAGCTTTTGATGAAGGCTGTATTTAATGTTTCGGCTGGAACCGTCACACCAAATTCCTCGGCTATCTGACTATAAACTTTACCCACACTGCCTTTAACATCGAAGAGTGTACCCACAGCATCTAAAAAAATAACTTTCGGTTGTTCCATCGAAGTTTGAAGATTTTGAATGTTAGATTTTGGCTCGTTAGAGAGGTTCTGTGGGTAGAGTCTAGCATCTGCTAAGTAGCTTGACGAAAATAAAGTAAATCATTGTCATTTGTCATTTGTCATTTGTCATTGGTCATTAGTCTCCATCCCCTATTTCCAATTCCCCATTCCCAATTCCCAATTCCCAATTCCCAATTAAGTTACTTAGAAAGTGTCTCGATGATTGGACGCACTAGCCAATTAAAACCAACTTTGAGTTGATGGTCTAAAGTTGGCAACCTATATAAATAGGCAATCCGACGGGCGACGGATGCCAAGGGGCCATCTAGTTTAATTCCCAAACCAGTAAGGGTGGCGTTGTTTTTACCCAATGTCATCATTTCTCCTAACTGTTGGTAGTGGAAGGGAAGGAGAGGACGATTAGTGAGACTTGCCCAAATATTCCAAGCAGTATAATCAGCTTGTTGAAAAGCTGCTTGTGCAGTGGCGGGGACTTGCTGTCCTTCAACATCATGAGAGTCTGCTAAATCTCCCAAGGCAAAGATTTCTGGATGATCAATCACTTGTAAATTAGATGTAGTGCTGATTTGACCGCGCTGATTTTGCTTGAGGGGAAGAGATTTCACTACGGGCGCAACCTTATTTCCCACAGTCCAAATAACCAAATCTACGGGAATCGTGTCTAACTGGTTTTTGTACTCTAGGGTGATGCTATTTTGCTCTATTAATTCGACTTTGGTTTCTAAATCTAGAAATACGCCACGAGCTTCTAGAGCTTTTTTTGCTGCTTCGCGGTTAAATTCTGGAGAAGTACGCAAAATTTGATCGGCGATTTCAACGATCCGAAAGCGTCCTCTTTCACCGAGTCTGTCGGCTAACTTACAGGCTAACTCTACACCACTGTAGCCAGCTCCAATAATTGCCACCCGAATTTTATCAGCATCCGATTCTTCTAAAAATCGCAGGCGTTCTTCCAAGCGATAGGCATCAGAGATGGTGCGGAATGGGTAGCCGTAGGTTGCCGCACCGGGGACTAAATCTAGCGGTGTCTCACCTCCTAGTGCCAGCACTAAGCGATCGTAAGGGATTTCTGGCCCTTCATGTATATTTACCCGTTGCTGGTCGATGTCAATTCCAGACACAACTCCTTGATAAAAACGCACCCCTGTGCCTTGTAAAAGTTCTTCAAAGGGTGGGGCAATTTCCCAGGTTTGCAGTTCGCCAGTGAGTAATTCGTAAAGTAAAGGGGAGAATAGGAAGCGATCGCTTTGATCTACCAAAACAATTTCGGGTTTTTGCGTAGATTCCCAAGGTAACTGGCTTAAGCGTAAGGCTGTGTAGAGACCACCAAAGCCTCCGCCAAGGATACAAATTCTAGAACTTTGTTCAGTCATCGATTTTATCTATAAAAGGATCAATACAAGCTGGGCAACTAACTTCAGTCTAGTCAGTTAAAGCGGACTTTTCAAAATCACATCAAGTTTTTGAGAAATTAATCATTAATGGTCACAGTTATCTAACGGTCGATTCGCTATATTTAACGGTTAACAGGCAACGGCTAAAAGGAGTTAAAGAGATGGAAATTAAGCCAACTGACCCATCGCTAGCACTCATGGAAATTCCCCCTGGCTATCTCAACATTATGGGTTACGTCGATCAATCAGAAGTTAATGGCCCTGGTTGTCGTGCAGTCGTCTGGGTACAAGGTTGTCTTCGTGAGTGTCCTGGCTGCTTTAATACTAACTCTTGGTCATTTGAGGCTAACCAATTGATTGCTGTTGATACCCTTGCCGAGAATATTCTCAGCAATCCCCACAATATGGGTGTAACATTCTCTGGTGGAGAACCATTTTGGCAAGCAACTGCACTAGCGTCTTTAGCTCGTAAAGTAAAAGCTGCTGGGTTAAATGTAATGTCTTTTTCTGGGTTCACTCTCAAGCAACTACAGTCTCAATCTGCACCTCCAGGTTCCCAAGAATTGTTAGAACAACTTGATATCTTGATTGACGGGCCTTTTGTCCAATCTCTGGCAATTAATTCTCCTAACTCTCCAGTTTCTTCTAGTAATCAACGGGTTCGTGTCTTAAATCCGGCTTTCGAAGACCAGATTACTTGGGCTAGCGATCAAATAGAAGTCCACATCCTCAAGGATGGTGGCCGCATTGTCACTGGTTATCAAGGTGGGCTGGAATTAACGTAGGGAATTGGGAATTGGGCATTGGGCATAAAAAATTTAGCCTCAGAAGATCAACGTCCACCTTCTGAGGGTCAACGTCCACCTTTTGAGGGTCAACGTCCACCTTTTGAGGGTCAACGTCCACCTTTTGAGGGTCAACGTCCACCTTTTGAGGGTCAACGTCTACCTTCTGAGGCTCAACGTCTACCTTCTGAGGCTCAACGTTCACCTTCTGAGGTTCAACGTCCACCTTCTGAGGTTCAACGTCCACCTTCTGAGGTTCAATGTTTACCTTCTGAGGGTCAACGTCTACCTTCTGAGGCTCAACGTTCACCTTCTGAGGCTCAAATTTTACTCTCCCGCTCACTCATCGAAGAAAAACTATATGTAAATGCAGCTTTGTTTGGGACAGATTACATTTAATGAAAATACTAGACCGAAATTTGACTAAACCATTTAAGACAATTTTTACTGAACACCGCGTACTTTGGGCTGTTTTACTCCTGAGTGCAGCACTGATGATAACGCTAGTGCTGTCGCTTTCTCAAGGAGCAGTACCTTTAAGTATGTCGGAATTTTGGCAAGCCATACTCCACAAAGGCGATCCGGTTAAACAGACAATTCTTTGGGATTTACGTCTCCCGCGCATTACGGCTGCTCTCATTGTCGGCGCGGCTTTGGGAATGTCAGGAGCATTACTGCAAGGGATGTTACGCAATAGTCTTGCCGATCCATTTATTTTGGGCATTTCTGCGGGTGCTGGATTAATTGTGATTGTGATGATTGTGTGGCAAATATTCCCGATCGCAATTCCTTTAGCAGCGTGGATAGGGGCAATTTTGACTTCTGCGATCGTTATTTTACTCGGTCGTGCGGGGTCGGGAATTTCGGTTGAAAGGTTAATTTTAGGCGGTGTGGCGGTAAGTTCTTTATTTGGTGCTGTACAAAGTACATTGCTGCTTTTAGCTGAAGACGGTCAAATTCAAATTGCGCTCAGTTGGTTGGTTGGTAGTCTTAATGGACGCGGTTGGCAAGAAATTTCGACGGCTGGCCCGTATATCATCGTTGCATTGATTGGGGGATGTTTGCTGGCGCGATCGGTAAATGTGCTGGCTTTGGGCGATTATTTGGCTGTGGGTTTGGGGGTTTCGTTGACGCGATCGCGTTTGTTAATTGGTGGTGTCGCCACTCTCTTAGCCGCAGGTGCAGTCAGCATCAGTGGTTTGATTGGATTTGTTGGTCTTGTTGTCCCTCACGGTGTCCGCCTCATTGTTGGTACAGATCATCGCTTTGTTTTACCGCTTTCCGCCCTTGCAGGTGCATGGTTACTGACTTTTGCAGATTTACTCTCTAGATTAGGAGCGGTAGAACTACCAGTAGGTTCTGTCACCGCGTTGCTGGGTTCACCGCTATTTATCTGGTTACTTTATCGTCGTTCTGCTGGGTTTAATAAATTTTGAGCTAATCCGCTTGGATTAAAGCCAAAATTGTTTTTTAGTTTACAGCTATTTTCAGGTAAATAGACCACGCGGTAGGGGTCAATACTGCTCGGTTTTTGAATTTTTAACTCGGAATCGGGTTTGGGGAAAAGCTTAAAGGGTAAGGGTTAAGGGTTTTTTCTTTCCCTTTTCCCTTTCCCCTTTATCCCCTTAACCGAGAAGTATTGCGGTAGGGGCGCAAGGCCTTGCGCTATAAAATAATATTCTTTAAGGCTCAGTGTATAAAAAACCTGCCAAATTGGCTATATGAGTTTGGTTGTCTCTGGTAAAGTATTAAAAGTAAATTACTTGTGGGCTATATTTACCGAGGTTTACTATACTTTTAAAAGCATTTAACTAAGTCCGCTCATTTTGCTTTGCTAACGGAATAATAAAAATTGCTGGTGTATTCACTACAACAGCAACAAGCAGAATGATCAGTTTTGGTTTCTTTACCTCGTCTATTTTAAAATAGACGAGGTATTTTTATTTATTCACTTGCATTTATACCAATTACACCCAAAATTATGAGGGCGATCGACAAAAGTTTGATAAATGTAGCAGATTCACGAAACCAAATAATACCAATGATTGCAATTAGGACAGTTCCCAACCCAGCCCAGACAGAATAAGCCACGCTTACTTCAAGTCTCTTGAGAGCAAGAGTTAAAAAACTAAAACAAAGTCCATAAAAAACAAATATTAATACTGAAGGGACTAATTTAGTAAATCCTTCTGATAACTTCATGCAAGTTGTGCCTGAAACCTCAAAAAGTATTGCTGCGATGAGATAAATCCAACTTGTTGACATGTCTTTTATGAGCGGTTTATTAGCAGTCTTTTATTATCTCTATGAAAACAAGAAAATACAACACTTTTAATTGATATTAGTGATTGAGCAAATACCCTAATGGCAATTATTTGTGAAACTGCACAGAATAATCTGGTTCAAAATTGCGGCAAAATCACCTTATTCAGAAAAAATCTAAAATGTAATCGATATATTATTGTTCCTGATAAATAGTTTAGTAATTCCGATGCCTGGCTTCTCAAATAAGCTAGGTATCTATGTATTTAATATTAGCTTACAGGCATATTATAGAAATTATAAATTAGAGAATTTTTAAATTCAAGTCTCTATTGTCAAGTTTACCGAACCTCACAAGTTCAGATTACCCTACATTTATTGTGGTTCGGTAATCATCATAAATCATGTGATAAAAACCGAATTTACACCACTTTTATTTTTAAATATTATGAAAAGCAAGGAAATAAATCCTCAATTAGTCGAACAGCAAACATACTGATTATACGAGGTAGAAAGATGACATTAGTACGTTGGAACCCTTGGCAAGAATTGAACACAATACAACGTCAAATCAATCATTTATTTGATGAAGAAACTTTGCCATCTGCCTTTTTAGAGAGAGGCTACTCTAGAGTTCCTGCTGCTGAGTTAAAAGAAACTGAAGATGCAATTAATCTAAAATTTGAACTTCCGGGAATTGAGGCTAAAGACCTGGATTTGCAAGTTACAGAAAATGCTGTATACCTCAGTGGCGAGCGGAAGTCTGAAGCTAAATCTGAAGAGAAAGGTGTAATCAAGAGCGAATTTCACTACGGTAAATTCCAACGTGTAATTCCTTTACCTACTCGGATTCAAAATACTAACGTCAAGGCAGATTATAAAGATGGCATCTTGAACCTGACGCTACCCAAAGCTGAAGAAGAAAAGAACAAAGTCGTCAAAGTTAATCTAGCATCATCTGGCTAATTTCTGCTTTATATCTGCTAGCTATTTATTAAACTAAATAAAAAGCGCTCCCTTTTTAGAGAGCGCTTTTTAGTGTGAATGACTCAGGCTATATAGATTTTTTAGGAAAGTGCAAAATTCTAAATCTTGTAGAGTGTGTTATCGCCAAGAGTACGAGATCACATCAGATTTTAGGTGCGCTAGGACGAATGTTCTAACGCACCCTACAATATTTGCTCTTGATTAAATCTACATTCCTTAGTTAACCGTTAAGCTCATCTTCTTGATTGGTTAGGATTACACAGTCAGAAGTTGGCTTGGCAACGCAGGTGAGAACCCATCCTGCGTCTATTTGATCGTCGTCTAAAAAGTTCTGATCTGATTGGTCAACTGTACCTGAAATCAGCTTACCAGCGCAGGTTGAGCAAGAACCAGCATTACAAGAATAAGGCAAGTCCATGTCATTTTCTTCGTTAGCGATCTCTAAGATGTAATCATCTTCAGAAACCTCAATTGTTTTTTCTTCATCTGGAGTCTTTAATGTGACTTTATAAGTTGCCATGTAACAATCCCTAGCTAAATGTGAACTACATTGTTGATCCTACGGGTTTATGTGCTGCTAGTCTAGAGTTAAATGTGGTTGATTACTCTACATCCTGAAGTGCTTAGGGTGAATTGGAAGTGAGAGTAAAAAATTCTGCGATCGCTTCAGCAAATCCCTCAAATGAACTATAATCCCTAGACACGATGGAGACATTCACACCCAACTTCCGCGCATTAGCAGTTGTATAAGGGCCAAAACATGCAATAATGCAACCTTCATAGTCACTTTGCGAGTTGACCATTGTCAAAAAGCTTTCTACTTCCGCCGTGCTACTAAAGGCAATGACATCAATCATTCCTTGATTTATCAGGTTTAATTCAATACTGTAGATACTTGTGTCTAAGCCCTGTGTAATATATGTGGGTACGCGAATTACTTCTGTGCCCAATTGCTGCAAATCCGTAATTAAATTGGGTACAACATCAGGCTCAGGCAAACCAACAACTTCTGGTGCAGGTATCAGCACTTTTTTGTCATGAATTTGCGGAATTTTCGCTAATTCCGCCATAATTCCGGCTGGACTAGATTCTGTTGGAATTAAATCTACCTTGCCACAAAAAGACAATAGGCTTTCTGCATCTTTTCCCAAAGCACATAATTGACATTTTTCTACCACAGATACAGGAATATTTAAATCATTCATCCGGTGAAAAAATGCAGTGATGCCATTTCTACTTGTGAAGATAATCCAATCAAATTCAGCTATGTGGTTGAGAGCAGTATCTAACTTAGTGTAGTTTGATAAATAGCAGGTTTCGATAGTAGGCATGAGAACAGGTAAACCACCTTGTTTGATAATTTGTTCAGATAACCTATAAGCATAATTTCTCGGTGCTGTTACTAAAATTCTCTTGCCATATAGAGGTAACTCTCTAGATGGAGTGAGTATGTTGAGTTGTTTTGATTGGCTGTGCATTTGTTTATCAATAAATGATATAAGCTCAACCTTATCCAAAATAAGCATTGGGATTTAGATGGGGTTGACAGCAACAGATAAATTCCTGACTTCTTCACCGACATCCTCGACTGAGTAGCAACTTTCCATTAGCTAGTCGATAAAGCCCTTCTGCTTCGATAATAGGGTCGCCTTTTTTCCAAGCACGTGATATTGGTTCAATATTACGCACTTTACCAGTGGAATATACTGAAATTAATCCATTCCCTGGACTATTACGTAAAGCGCCAGAACCAGTTATGAAGAATGTACCACCTTGCTTGGAACTGCTGCGTGAAATGCAACTATTGGCGATGAGTGCATTGGTATCGATGACGTTTGGAGATGCTCCAGTGAAGCTATTTTGAATGGAATTGGTATCAGGTGCGTTAATATCTGTGATCCCTGAAATACCTAATTCGGAACTTGCAGTAATATCGCTTTTATCGCTTGGCTTTGTTCGTGACTCAATACCGAATATACCTTGCGAGTTAATTTGAACTCTTCCACCGGAACCAGTGTATGCATTGGCGCTGATGTCGCTGTTTTCTTCGGGGATGGCGACGATAAATTTAGAGTTGATATTGATGTTACCGCCATTTCCACCAGCTTGGCTCCTACCTGCGGTGGTGGAAATTAAACCGCGATCGCGCAAAAATAATAAATCAGCGATATCGAGGTTGATGTTACCACCATTACCTGCATTCGTGAAAGAAGCAATACCGCTACCTTTACCAATAATTTCCAGAAAATTAGCCTTAATTTTAATATTTCCAGCGTCACCCGTACCGATGCTGCCGGAGACAATTTCAGCATCATCACGTACAATCAGGCGATTGGTAGTAATATCTATATCGCCACCTTTACCATTAGCCCCTTCGTCAACTGATGATAGTAATCCATCTGCAAACTCACTATCTGAACCAGTCAGGATAATGTTATCAGCTTGTACTGTTAAATTCCCCGCGTTTCCATTTCCCTGAGTTGCTGATGATATCTGTGATTCTTCTTGTACATTTAATAGTTGAGTTTTGATGCTGATATTGCCTGCATTGCCTTTAGCTTCACTGTCAACCTGAGTTCTGACACTGCTACTTCCACGTAAATCAATAAGATTAGCATTAATCCCAATATTTCCCGCATTACCTTGACCGAATGTAGAGGCAGAAATTTGTCCGTTATTGCTGAGGTTTAAGCGTCCTGTTATAACGTCAATGTTTCCCCCAGAACCAATTCCTCGCGTTTGTAATTCGGCAAATAAACCTGATGGTGCTGAACCATTTAATCCTTCTCCACCAACCCCACTAATATCAATAGAATCAGTGGCATGAACCACCAAATTACCCCCTTGTCCCTGTCCCAATAACACTGAGGTTGATATATTTCCACCATTACTCAATTGCAACCTTTCTGTGTCAATAGTTATTGTGCCACCTCGGACATCGGTATTACTTCCAGTAACATTCGAGGATAAGTTACTTATCTCATAAAAACCCCCGAACCGAGACAGAATTTCTTGTGTTAGAGGCTCAGACAAAAATTCTTCCGCAGCAGCTTGGTCTAGTCTAGCCAACAACTGTTCTTTAGGTACGAAAATAAACCCATCCAATTCTACATCTTTGGAGCGGATAGTAATATTCCCGGCATTACCACTGCTTCTAGTGGATGTGCTGCTTATATTTCCTCCTTGCCTGACAGTGACTCGCGGTGTTTCAATCGCTACATTACCTCCATTTCCTGAGCCAGAAGATGTACTGCTTGATACATTGCTAGAGAAACCGCTAATCTCTACGTATTCACTAGCTTTAATAAAAATGTTAGCTGCATTTGCACTGCTAGAAGTATCTGTACTGATATAACCCGCATCTCTGAGATTGAGTCGCTGGGTTTCAATGGTAATATCCCCTGCTGTTGATTGAGTTGTACTTCCAAATGGTGTAGCAATACCTGTAGATATATTACTTTTAGTCACCTCAACGGCATTCCGAGCCTGAATGAAAATAGAACCGACATTTCCACCACCAGATCCAGTTGCTGTTACTCCCTCCCCTAATAAATTATTTTGAAGTCGCAAAGTGCCTGTTTCAATCCGCAGATTACCTGTTGAACCCGAACTTAAGCTTCCGAGTCTTAAAGAGCCTTTATCAGTGATATTGACAGCATCTGTTGATCGCACAGTCAAGTTTCCTGCATTACCTGCACCTCCAGACCCAACAGAGACAAAGCCACCATTGATATTAACCGAGTCCGTAGCATTTAAAGTCAGGTTCCCTCCACTGCCTTGACCAAAACTCAATGCAGAGAGAATACCGCTATTTTCTGCTATTCCATCTCCGGTAATTGTAATTTTCCCAGCATTGATAGTAATATCCCCGCCCGAACCTGTGGCTGAAGCGCTGCTAGCAGATAAAATCAGACTGCTGTTAGCAAGAGTTACTGCATCGCTAGCTTGAATTTGAATATCACCACCTTTCGCTACACCAGAAGTAGCATTCTGAATTCCAGCGCCGTTATCTAAATTAAGTTGAGTTGCATCAACAAAAATTGAGCCGCCATTGCTACCAGAAATAAACGAACCGTTTAGTCCAATCTCGCCCCCAAATAGTTCAATTGCACTATTGCCACTTGCAATGATGAAGCTACTATTCGTTAAGTTGATGGGTGCGCGTCCGAAATTTTCTGGGAACTTAAAATCCAATGAAGAGCCATTGACATTTAACCCAACAGTTGTATCCCCACTGATTGCTCCCAATTTAACTTGTCCATTTTGACTGAACAAATAACTACCATCCAAGGTGATTTCACCTCCCATAAGTGCTAGTGTGCTACCAGAGCCAACACGTAAAGCATCAACAGCATTTCCCTGTGAATCCCGAATCACTGTTTGACTAGTAATACTTCCAGCTTGCGAACCAAACTGTAAACCAACAGGTACATTGATAGCCAATAACGGCGGTGCTTGGGGATTTGTAGCACTAAATTCTACCCCATTGGGAAAGACTAAACTATTTGCTGTTGTCCCCAAAAAAGAACCTTGTATATCCAAACTGGCATTTTTTCCAAATAAAATGCCATTAGGATTTAGCAAAAATAAATTTGCACTACCTAATACTCCCAATCTCCCGAAAATATTCGATGAGTTACCACCAGTAACGCGAGAAAAGATATTTGTTATCCCTTCTGGATTGGCGAAATAAACGCCTCGACCAACGCCGACGTTAAAATCTTGAAAGCTGTGAAATAGATTAGTGCCACGAGCCGCACCGCCATCGATAATGTCATTATTTTGATTAAAAGTAATGACTTGCGATCGCTCTTTCCCCAGGCTGTCATCGGGAGTTAACTGAGCAAAAGCAGGATGAATAGAAACTGCTCCCACGCACCCCAACCATCCTGCGACGCTAAACCGCAAAATTTTCATAATTTCGATCGCCCTATTTTTCTATTACTGCCCAGATCCCCAAAAACTTTTACGAAGTTGGGGATCTAAATCATCATTTCTATTCGCCGGATTTTTTCAGTTAGCGATCGCTAGCAATCTTCTGGAGGTATTCGATGCGTTGTTGAGTATTTTTCTGTTCTACGTCGTTACCTATCAATATTTCTGACTCTGCAAGGTTTTTAACTAAAGTTGCCCCACTCTCCCCTAGTTTACCATTATCAGTTCCTTTCAATGCTTCTTGGAGCGCTTCATACCATAGATCGTTTTCAGCATAATAATTTACGCTTTCGGAAATGCTAGTAAATTGGTTTTTAGCAAGTAATTGAGGCTGGATAACGGTAAATTCTGCACGTCTAACAATCGGGCTATTTTCGCAGTCAATTGAGATTTGCCATAAATATGTTTTGCCCACTGTGAGTTCGGGGTAGTCGTGGGGAAGTTCTAGCTTGTTAATCCCGACTATTGTGGGTATTTCTTGAACTTTGCCAATTTGTTTAGGGTTGTTGTCTGAATCAAATTCAGCCAATCGGAATCGCACATTTTGGGAACTTGACATATACCAAGCTAACATTGGACGAGTGGAAGTGGTTTTACCGATATATGTTTGAGGTGCAAGCGGTGTCAGAGGGATACTGCCGTTACTTGCACATCCACGGGAACCACCCGCACGGGAATGTCCGCTAGCTGGTTTGCGATCGCGTGGTTTAAACTCAGCAAATGCTGGGAATGCTGTCATTAGAAAAACCATGCCCACAACTAAGCTTGTAAGTCTGCGGTTATTTCGCCAAAATCCAATATGTTGATGACTCATGGTAGATGTTGTTGATTGTAGGGTTATCTGAAACTTTTGAAATTCTTAATTTTTTACCATTTCTATGAGAGATTGTTTTAAAAGTTGCTAGTTATGTATCAAATATTTTTAGATCCTCCTAAATCCTCCTTAAAAAGTAGGACTTTGAGTGAGGGATATAGGAGAGATAGTGATAGAATCTGGTGCTTTTCAAACATTCTCTGAGCCGAATCATGAATATAAAGTTTTAAAACTCAAATTCTCTCTTAAGTTTCCAACTAAGTTCACAGATAGTTCCGCGAGGAGAAAGTGATTCGCGTAGAAACTCTCCTCTTAATTGTTGAGCAAGTATTTTAGAATGCTTTGTGCCTTTATTTTCTAGTTTTGATGTGATTCCCGAACCATTATCTTTGACGGACAATTTATAGTTATTTAAACTACAAACACCTGATGCTTCTACACGCTTGACTCCTTGAGCATGTTTGCCAACATTACACAAAGCTTCTTCCAAAAAAAGACAAACTCCCCGTTTGTCTTCCATACTTAAATATTTATCATCAATTGGGTCAAAATTGCGAATTTTAACTTTTAATGTTTTAAAATTTTCAAAATCCTTCCGTTCTAAGGTACTAGAATAAACTTCATATAACAAATCGTGAAGTGGTCGATTCAATTCAAGAATTAATCCGCTACCTAAACGTAAACTCTCTTCTGTGGTTAATGCTTCGAGTTTGAGAAATTCGCCAATCTCTCTAATCTCCCGATCGAGTTTTTCAAATTGTCCCAGCAATTGCTCGTAAGAGATATCTTTAGCACGTAGATGCTTTAATCCATAAGCGAGGGTTTGCAAAGGGCCATTATGAATTACGGTAAAAGTGTGTTGAATGGTGTTTTGACGTTCGTGAATTTGCGATCGCAAGAATTTATCATGCTGGTAAAATGCAAAAGCACTCAAACCTACGCCATTCACGGCTAATACAAGCAAACCCGGTGTTACAGGAATCCATACACCCCACACCCACAACATCATATACCCGCAGCTAAACAGACAAAATGCCGCTACACTCACACTCAGTATATTTTTCCAAACAGATTGGGTCAGCCGTCCGATCATAATCGGCAAAAACCCCCAAATCAATATCCATGTATACTCTCCAATATCTCCCCAACTATGCAACATTGGGCGACCATCCATTACAGTACTCAAAATTTGACTGATCGCATGAGCGTGATAGTCAATGCCATAAATTTGACCGCTTAATTTCAATCCAGGCAAGGCAGATGTATAAATAGCATCCCCTGTACTCAGATTGCGGTTGCCAATTAACACAATGCGATCGCGCAGCAATTCTGCATCAACTTGACCATTGAGAATATCGCATAGCGACACAACATTAAAAGGTTGCTCATTGTTGCGAAAGTTCATTAAAATTGACAATCCCCCATCATCGACCCTGACGTATCCGCCAAAATTATGGGTAATTCGGGGTAATTCAATCCCACGGAATTTGATTGTATTCGGGTCATTTTTTCCCGTTTGTAACTCAATTTCTTTTGCATCTAAATACTTAGTAACTAACCGCAATGCTAAAGAATATTTATCTTCGTTGATATTTTTAGGATTCGGCGTATACAACAAATAGCGTCGATTTTTGCTATCCTCATCATTAGGTAAATCAATAAACCCAACTCTTTCAGGTGGCAAGCTCTGGGGTGGTGAAGTTTCTCCGGGTGGTAAAATTTTTTCAATGCCAATAATATTAGAATTTGACCGTAATACCTGCGCTAGTTGTTCGCCACCAGGTTCAACAGGAACATTTTTGAAGATATCCAAACCAATAGCTAGGGGTTTATAAGTTTCCAGCTTGGTAAGCAACTCTGCAATCTTCTCATCTGGAATTGGATACTGCTTAACCCATGCAATATCCTTTTCGTCAATACCCACAATTACTATATGTTCATCTCGTTTTTCTAGCGGACGTAGACGCAACATGGTATCGAGAAGCATCCATTCCCAAGATTGCATTCCCCCAGCTATTCGGATCAACATCACCACAAATAGAACTATAATCCCTGGAGGTGCAGCCAGCGACCACAACCCAAATTCTTGGCAAATACGATTCCAGATTCCCCTTCTCATTTAATTTAGGATTTCTTTTCCCTATATTTACAGCATATTTAAGGATGTATTCAAAACCTTTCCCCTTTAAGCGAACCGTATTGCTATGCCTCTAGCGTGTGGTCTATTTAGGTGAAAATAGCTGTAATTAATCAATTAAACCTTCTTCACGGGAACGAATTTCGGTGAGGATTCGCATATTCTTACCACTTTGTTTGCAGTCTTCAGGATACACCCCCAAAACATCCTGAATCTTCGTCCAGTAAGTACGTACTGCTCGTTCCGATTTATACATTCTGTCTGCGATCGCCTTATCTGTCAAACTCTCTTCAAAGGCCAAACGCAATACATCCAACCATTCCGGCTTGAGTTCGATTCCTGTTTTGATGTCTTTTGTGTGAGTTGCACCCTGAAGTGCTAAATTAACCCGCATGAGCATTTCATCTTCGGGTAATCCTTTATCTGCGATCGCAAACCCACCTTGATGATTATCAATCTCGTGTTTAATTCTGATTAACGCCTTCACATAACTAGTTTGCACTATGAAATTCTGATGGGGATATTCTTTAAGTAAAGTTTGCAACAGCTTAATTCCGGTATCAATTTCTGCTGTCTCCCCTTGGCGATCGGGAATTGATAAATCCATCACAATCAAGTCAAACTGGTAACATTGCACTTGAGAAAGTGTATCTTTTGCCGTCTGAGCCTTGATAATAGTAGCTTCAGGATACTTTCGATTTAAGACATCAAGAGTACCAGTCAAAATTAATTGATGGTCATCGACAACAAGAATACCGAGCTTCTTTTCCACTGCTAAATGCCCATAAACTTGATGTTCTTTCAAACTTTTCATCACCATATTTTTATCCAAATTAAAAGTTTTTTAAGCTTTACTACTCAATACTTAGCCATTGTAGGTAAGATTTAAAATCAGCACTCTTTTAAATGTCCTCTTTAAAGTCTCCGCCTATTTTAATTGGAGATGAATGTCCTACATATACAGAAAAGTGCAAATAATGCTGATAGGAGATTGTTCATCACTACTCAATACTTTTCGGTTAAACCCAATAATCTCTCTTTTGGTCTGGGGAAGGGTTAAAGGGCAATGGGGAAAGGGAAATTCAAACCCTTTCCCTTTCCCCCTTAACCGAAAAGTATTGCATCACTACTAGCTTATTTTCAATTCATGCACTGAGAAGGTTCTGGGGATCTGGATATTGTAGTATGATTTTTTGACGATGACAAAACCCGCAGATGTCAGCACCAAACGCTTAATTAGCCTTGCACCCGACAACTGGGTGAGATGGGTAACTCAAATTCCCAACATTACAGTTGAAGAAATTCTCAACTCAGAATTTCAATGGATAAGTAGGGAAAGTGATGTTTTAATGAGGTAAAAAAACTTATGGACTGGATAGATTTTTTTCTAGTAGTCTGCCAACCCAAAAATGCTGCGTGATGCCTGGGGAAAGGGTAAGGGGTAAGGGGTAAGGGATTTGAAACCTTTCCCCCTTCCCCTTTCCCTTTACCCCGCCAAGTTCACTTGGCGAACTACTAGCCTGGTTAGCAAACCAATATTAGGGCTATCTTTTTTTACATTATCATTAGTAAGTGTGGAGCAAAGGCACTCGTTTCCCATACAGATAGAACAGGTGATCGTCCTGCAAGGACGGGGCTTCATACCCATTTTTTCGGTGAGGCGATGCTGCAACATCTGATAACTCAACAATATTATTTCGCATTAAAGCTTTTCTCGGCACTGGGCTGCGGGCTGATAGCCGGAGTTTTCTTCGGCTTCTCGACTTTCGTGATGAACGCCCTTGCTCGGCTGAAACCGCCACAGGGCATTGCCGCTATGCAATCCATCAATATCACGGTAATCAATCCATTTTTTATGACAGCGTTTTTGGGAACGGCTGCGGCTTGTATCTTTCTTTTAATCTCCTCGCTATTAAAGTGGCATCAACCCGGTGCCGCCTACTTGCTTCTCGGCAGCTTGCTCTACCTCGTTGGTACATTAGGCGTGACAATAGTTTTCAATGTACCGCTCAACGAAGCCCTGGCGAAAGTCGAGCCGGATAGTACTGAAGGTGCGAGCCTATGGTCTAGCTACCTGACCAACTGGACAATCTGGAATCACATTCGGACAGTAGCGGCGCTAGCAGCAGCAACATCGCTCACCATCGCGCTTTGTTTGGGTTCAAGAATCGTAGAGGGAATCGATAATACGGTTAGGTAACTCCGCTACTAATGGGTAAAGTAGGTCGGCGAAATTAAAGCTAACTGGCTAAGGCTGTCATTTGTCATTGGTCATTAGTAAGGGTTTTAAGCCTATTTACGTTTCGTAGCAGACTTAGTTTTTTGTGACTAATTAGTAATTATTTGCTCAACCATTCCTGCCATTTTTGAGCAGCCTTGTCACGTTCTGCTTTTTGGCCTGCGGGATCATAACTTCCCAAACTCTGCCATAACTGATTCCAGTCTTGCCCTTGGGGTAGCTTACTCACTACAGCCTTAACAATCAAAAAAGCCCGCTCACGAGTGAGATCGTTTGGTGCTTGTAAAAGAGGAATTACCAAAGGTAAAACTTCTTTCCCGCCTCGCATTAAAGGATACATCGAAGCTGTGTAGGGATTGTGCAGAATGTCAGGGTAATCATCAAGGGTAGCGACCAAAGCGGGCAATGAGCGTTTATCTCCTAATTGGTGTAGGGCAGTGGCAGCACGGGCACGCACTTCTGGATTAGTGTCATGGGTGGCTTGGAACAAAGCATCGGCACTAGCGGGATCGGCAATTTCGCTCAGTCCCTCGGCTGCAAGCCGACGGGTACGGGGGTTGGGATTAGTCAAGGCTTCCAACAAAATCGGGGTAGCTTTTTTGCCTAAACGGATCAATTCACCTAGTGCTAAAGCGCTGGTGTCTTGATCTGTGGAGTAGAGACGTGTTTTGATCTGCTCCATAGGTGTCGCGGTAGCGTCTTGATTATTCATATACAAATTTCCTCCGATGGCCAGCATCACAACTATCACGAATATTCCTATTGTTCTCAAGATCAAGGTGTCCCTCCTCCCCCTGCTGGTGCTGCTGGTGCTGCTGCTGGCACATGCTGAAAGCTCAAGACAACTCGGCGATTGCCCCGACGATTCGCTTCTGTATCTTGGTTAGTAGTGGCATCAGGGGTAAAGTCTTCGGTTGAACCAGAGCCAATAGTAACAGCACTAATTTGAGCTTCAGCTACACCCTTAGCACGCAGGGCTGCTCCCACTGCCTGCGCTCTGCGTAAAGATAGATCCAGATTATGCCCAGATGCGCCGCCGCGCCTGTCAGCGAAGCCTTCAGGAGTTACTTTTACATCAGGGAATCGCCGCAGGTAATCTAAGAATGTATCAATCTTACCTGTTTCGCTGGAACTCAGTTGGTCGCTGTCGAAATCAAAGTAAAAAATGACTGGTTCGTGTACGTAAAAATCTTGATGCTTCTGCAAAGCTGCATCGAAGGTAGCAGATTGAGCATCCTGTGCTGATGCATGATCGTTCTCAACTTTGCCAGCACGGATTTGGAAGCCCCAATGAAGCGCTCCGTAAGTTGTCATGGTGTCTTCTCCCTTAGCCACCGTCTGAAAGTCGAAGTTGAACTCACCAGCCCCTCCGGGAGCATCGGTTAGTTCTGCTGCTTTGATATCAGTGGGGTCATCGGAGCGTTTGTAACCAATAGTGGCTCCACTTGCACCACTAGAAGAGGGTCGTGAAAGTCCAGGGGTTGCGGGATTGGGTTGGGCTGGGTCGTTACCAAAGGGGTACTGGGCAGGTAATGCACTTCCGGCTGCGGCATTGGTTCCTGTACCACCGTGGGCAGGTGCATCATTATGCAGCGCATCAGTAAAATATCCGCCCTCAACTCCCGTGGTGGCATCAGCAGTGGTACGGAGGCTAGCACCACTAGCAGCAGGTAAAGACTGAGGTTCGACATTTGTACCTGTAGCATTTGTCAGACGCACAATCTGAATCAGTCCAATCTGGTTAGAGTAGGGAGCGGTGGTTTTGGGTTTAAAACGAATAGTAATCGGTAGACTCGCGCCATTTGGTGTGGCATTTACTTCAAAAATACCGTGCGTCAGGTCGAATGTGGGGTTAATTGCCCGTTGAATCAATTTTCTCTGGGCTGTCCCTGTCTGCTGCACCACATGAGTCAGTTCATGGGCGGTTAATGCATCATTACCTGGTGACTTACCCGCACCAAAGAAAATGTTTTGCTGGTGGGTAAATGCCTGGGCATTTAAATCCTGATTCATTTGCACCGATTGAGTGCCTGTATGTACCCGTACTTGACTAAAATCTGTACCAAAACGTGGTTCCATGAAAGAACGCACTGTATCTGGTAACGGGCTTCCTCCACCTTCACTGCTGTTTAGCCGACTCTCAAAGTTGTCCCCAGTTTGGAAGCTGTCATTGGTAGCGAGTTGTAGCGATCGCTTAGTTTGTAATTCTTCTTCTGGTAAAATCTCTCTTTGGATAGGTGCATTAATAAGTTTCGTTTGTAGTTCCTCTTCCTCTTCTGGCATTGCCTCCCGTTGCACTAAGGGAGTTATGGCAGAGGCTAGAGGCTTAGTTTGCACTTGGTCTTGAGTCTGTGTATCCTGCAAACCTATTGGCTCTGGTTCAGCCATTCGCATAACCTGATCGGCAACTTGATCGGCTTCCTGCTCATAATGGTCGTCTGGCGCACCAACCGTGAGTTTTGCCTGGGGACGATGCAAAGATATGCGACTAATATCATGACTAAGGGGCTGTTTGACGGCTTCTGGTTCCAAGAATTGCTCATCAGCAGACTGCACTTCTTGAAGCTCTGTTGATGCCTCAGTTAGTCTTTGGATTGGAGGATTATTTGTTTGTAAACCAAAGCCACGCATTGGAGAAGCCAGTGTGGGAATAGTTGATAAGGCAAGGGACGGATTTAGAACAGTGGATATACCTGCTTTTTGGCGCTGAACTATGCGTAGATGCCCAGAAGCTTGTTGTCCGTCATTGCTCATATCACCCTTCCTTCATTTATGGTTCAACCAAGGCATATTGATAACACACATCATAAAATTTATCTGATTGCGATCGCTATGGACTTAAGTGGAAATTATCTCTTCCATACGTGAAGCTTAGATGGCTTTAATAAGCTGCAATCAAGTGACCATCACATAGCATCATAATCATTTGTGAAAGTTACAGATCCCAACTTCTCAAAAAAGTCGGAAATCTGTGACTGTCAATGAAAATTCCTTCTTCACTATTTAGCAATTATTTTGAGCGTTTTAGGAACTTTTCTGCTAGGTAAAGTCAAACCTAAAAATAGGAATTATCGTCCGGCGTACCGTTCCATTTTGCAATATTAAATACAGGTGTTCCATCGACTAGAATATACAGAGGAAAATCTCCTTGTGTTGTATTGCCATCCCAATTCCAGTCAGTAGAGTAAATGTGTTCTCCATGACCATTGTTGCCCGCATGGTTAATTGTCGGGCCGCTACCTGTCAAATTGATGGATAACGAATCACCGTAGCCAATGGACATTGAAGAACCCCGACGCATACTTCCACCTCGGAATTGTCTAACATCCATCTCTTGACCCCTACTAGGCGGATCTAAGTTCGGGATTTGAGCTGCATCACTACTTAATTGCAGAGTTTCCTTGATAAAAGTTCCTCTAATATTGCTAAACCCAACTGCTCCAACAGTACCAATTGTATCTGCGGTGTGATCTCCACTGTCTGACCAAATAAATTCTACATTGTCTGTTGTTTTTTGGTTTGTATTAAGTAGTGTTTCAATCTGCAACTGAACTTCTGCCTTTACAGCTTCCAAAATGGCTAAATCCAAAGTGCCACCAGATTGATTAGGTGAATCTGATGCAGTTGGTGCTGGAGCTGCTGGGGTTGGGGTTGGAGCTGGCGTTGGAGCTGGGGCTGGGGTTGGAGCTGGGGCAGTTCCTTGGGTCGGTGGAGCTAGGGGTACATCAGGATGCTGTCGTTTCCAGTGACTCACATAAGCATTAATTAAACGATATTGGGTAATCAACTGTAGTTTTTGTTTGTCTACAGGTGACATATATCCATTATCTAGTTGAACGCTTTGAACACCGCTTTGTCCAGGAGCAAGCGCACTTCCTACCTGTGCAGCAGCTTGTCCTGCTTGAATGGTTGCTGCTGCTATGGTTGCTGCTGCTGCTCCTGATTCAGTTGCCAGACTAGCACCCCAAGCACCGATCGCACCAATTACTGGTAGAGCATTTTGTACAATTGGCTTTTGCTGAACTGCCTTGCTTACAGTTCCGTCTATTTTCTTGGTTTGAATAGACTGTTTCGTGATTGCATCAGGGCTTGCTGCTGCCTTATTACCTAGTACATCAGCTTCTGCTTCCAAAGCTTGGTCTTGCACAACTATGGAATTCCCTTCTCCAGGTAGTTTTGGGATATTAACCCGTCCCTGTCGTTGTTGTACTACATGGCTTAATTCATGTCCAATTAGAGCTTGACCAGATTGACTTTCCGGATCGTACTTTCCCTGAGCAAAATGTAAATTATTACCAGATGCGAAAGCCTGAGAACCTAGCTTTTCTGCTTGACCATCTGTATGAATTTTTACATCTGATAAATCTGCATTAAATGCTGTCTGCATCTTTGCTAGGACAGGTTCTGGAAGATTTTGTCCACCACTAGGAGTCACAACGTCGGCTCCATAAGAGGCGTTTTTTATACCACTTCCCTGGATAACTGCATTTTCTAATCTATTAATCACGCCTTCGGTGAATGCTTTTTGTGGACGCAATGACATACGACTAATGTCATGACTCAGAGGCGATTGTTTGATTGGTTCAGATTTTATTTGTTGCTCATCAGCAGACTGCACCTCTTGAAGGTCTGTTGATGACTTACTTATTGTTTGGGAGCCAAAGCCGCGTATCGGGTTCGCCAGCGTTGGAATACTTGGTGAGGGAAGGGATGGATTCAGAAAAGTGGATGTATTTGCTTTCTGATGTCCAGCCGTACCGGGACGCAAAGTGGCTTGTCTTTGGACATTGCTCATCTCAACTTTCCTCCATCAATAGCCTAACTACAGCATAATGCTAAGACACAGGATACAATTTGTCTGTATCAAATCCTTATGGACTTTAGTATAAATTTCCGATTCTATACTTGATATCAATCCTGTCCATATCCATTGCCTTCCCTCATTCTCAAGTATATTTTTGAGTCAAATCATACAATTTAATGATTGCGATCACGTAGTGTGCCGTAGGCAATCGCTATGGACTTAAGTGGAAAGTATTCTGTAATGCGATCGCTCATCTCACTTTTAGCTATACTAATACGACAAAAATTGCTTAAAACTTTGTGATTGTGCCACAAAGTTGGTTTCATTATCGATAATAAAAGTAACCCTTCAGCAATTTCCCATTGTACTCTATTAGTAAATCGTAACAATATTTTAACTATGACTACGCAAACACTACCTCCACCAGAAGTTTATCAAGGTCAGTTTGGGGAATTTACAATTACTCAGAGCGATCGCACTGGCGTAATTATCTACCGTGCTGGCTTAATGGTAGCAGCAGTCAGCTTTGCGATAGGCAGCGCTTTGATTTTGTTCAACAATAACCCGACTGTTGTAACTGCACTTACACCTTTATATGCTTGTTTTAGTCTCGCTCTTGGTGTAAGTTTATTTACCATTCATATCTACATGGCATCACTGCATCGAATGTTGCAAATTTTTTGGGCGATCGGTAGTATGGCATCAGTTATTCTGGCAATCTCTAGTACTGAACCTTTAGCTCTGACTGTTTACAATCAGCCTCTTACCTTATTTGGGGTTGGTTTTATTTTCGTTGCTTTGACAGGGATTTATTTTAAAGAGGCTTTTTGCTTCAATCGTTTAGAAACTAAAGTATTAACCCTAATAGTACCGCTACTGTTATTAGGACATTTGGTGGGAATTTTACCAACTCAGGGCGAAAGTGTTTTATTAGGAATTTGGGCAACGTTGTTTTTGGTATTTGCCCTGCGAAAGACAGTGCAAGCAATTCCTGCTGATATTGGAGATAAATCTGTATTTACTTACTTGGAAGAACAACGTCTAGCTAAAATTTAATGCAGGCAAAAAACCGTCGGCGTAAAAATTTTCCAAAAATCAAACTAATAAAACGCCAAGAAATGTGGACACTTACGGCTCAGGGGTGGGCGATTGCGATCGCTTTGATTGCTTATTTAATATTTTTCGTTATTACTCATGTACACTCATTTCTCGCCGTGACTTCCCCTATCAAATCAGCAGAAGTATTAGTTGTTGAAGGATGGCTACCAGATTATGCCATACAACAAGCTTTAACTGAATTTAAAAACGGTTCTTATAATCTAGTAATTACTACAGGAGGATCGATAGAAAAAGGAAATTATCTTAGCGAATACAAAAGCTTTGCAGAAGTATCAGCCGCTACCTTTGAGAAACTCGGTTTAGAATCGGAGAAGGTAGTAGCTGTTCCGACACCAAACGTAATAAAGGATCGTAGTTATGCATCTGCTGCTGAATTTGATCGCTGGCTATCCCATTCCAATTTAAAGCTAAAATCAATTAATGTTTTTTCTTTGGATGTTCACACCCGTAGAAGTTGGTTCCTATTCAGAAAAATACTTACACCTCAAGTCCAAGTTGGTGCGATCGCAGCTAGAACTCATGATTACGATCCAAACAAATGGTGGGTTTCTAGCCAAGGTGTGCGGACAATTCTTGATGAAGGCATCGCTTATATTTACGCGCGATTTTTGAATTGGAAAGCCTAAAGGTGATAATTCGTAATTCGTAATTCGTAATTTCGAGTTACAAACTACGAATTATGTTTAGATAAACGTAACTTTGGTAGGTGGTTTTACTATGGAAAATTAGACGACATTATATTATTTTTCCAGGATTTGTAATAATGCTTGTCGATAAATTTTTAGACCCTCAGCATTGAGATGGTCGCCATCGCTCGTCAAATTCTCTTTAAGAACATTATTCTCATACAATGGTGCTAGCCCTGCTGCTGCAACTGGCACTTTTTCTTTTTCAGCAACTTGATTAATCAGAACATTAATTTGTTCAACTTTAGGAAGTGGGGCTGATACAGTTGGATCTAAGCTGGCTGCAACTGTTGAATAAAAAGCCGGAATCAGAAAAATCTCTTTATTTCCCATTGTTCTAACAAGTGCGATCGCTTCTTGGAGATTTTTGCTAAACAATTCATCACTAATTCCATACCAAGCATCATTCCCACCTACGGCAATAATAGCTTTTTCGCATTTAACTTTAGTAGGAATTAAACTTTTCAATTGTTCCAGTAAAGAGATTGTGCTTAAGCCATTTAACCCAAAATTAAAAGTGCCACTCCCAAGGGTATTACCAAGCCCCGCCGAAATAGAATCGCCAAATAAACAACCTGAAAACTGTTTATCTTGGGCGGCGAGTATTTGATATTGCAGTGCAATTTTCCCAAAAGGTGAAGAACTTACATTATCTTTTGGTAGTGCATCAGCAGAATTAGAAGAGGAATTTGCCAGTCCAACTAGCTTAGAAATTTTTGACACATCAACAACTAGTTGATTACTAGGATATGCTTCTAAAAAGCTGATTAATCCTAGACCTTCTGGTGATTTTGCTCCGATGATGAGGGCAGAACGTAGGGCTTGTGTACTGGCTTGATCGCGACGAGCGATCGCACCAGAAGCAAAAGATAAAATTTGCTTGCCCATTCCTGTATTTATCAGCTTATCTAAAGCCACAATATCAAGCGACATTTTCACTTGAAGGGCTTCTTGAAACTTCTCTTTCTCTTTAGCGCTGAGGTAATCTAAGAAAGATTGCAAATCGCTAGAAGCCTTTTGTTTCTCGCCATAGTTGCGTATATCTGCCACCGGGATTGATTGCTCAAACAACCCGTATCTGACAGTAACTTTCTCGGCTGCCAAACTAGGCAATAAACCAAGGCCACTATGCACCAGTAAAAATATTAAGCACCCAGATAGGCTTATTAAAAGACGATAAAAATATTTCATCACAGAAGATCAGAAGATAGATAGTCAATAGTTAATAGTCAAGAGTCAAGAGTCAAAAGTCAAGGGGTTAGTCATTTGTCATTAATTCTTCCCCTGCTCCCTCATCTCCCTCAACAGCCAAGCCCAATTTGGGAATACTCAATCCAGTGGGCGTGAGGACAGAACGGTGGTGGAAGAAGGCGCATATTGGATAGCTTGGGCGCAAATTTCGGGAATTGGCCCGGTATTATTGCGACGGCTGCAACAGCATTTTGGCACGCTGGCAACAGCTTGGAACGCTACCAAGGTAGAGTTAGGAGAAGTGGAGGGTTTTGGTTTTCAGACACTAGAAAAAGTAGTACAACAGCGATCGCGTTTGCACCCAGAACAACTATTCACCAAGCATCAGCAGGAAAATTCCCATTTCTGGACACCAGCAGATGCAGATTATCCCCGCTTACTGCTGGAAACTCCCAGTCCACCGCCGATTTTGTACTATCGCGGTGAAGTCGAACTTCAAGAAAATCTCGGACAAAAACCGATGGTTGGGATTGTCGGCACACGCCAACCTTCAGAATATGGTATCCGTTGGACTCGCCAAATTAGTACAGCTTTAGCTAAAAATGGCTTTACAGTTGTTTCTGGGATGGCAGAGGGAATTGACACAGAAAGCCACAGTGCTGCAATGAAAGCAGGTGGACGCACGATCGCAGTTTTGGGAACTGGTGTAGATGTGATCTATCCACATAAAAATCGGGATTTGTACAAGCAAATTTTGACGGCTGGTTTAGTTGTGAGTGAGTACCCCACAAAAACCCCACCCGATCGCACGCACTTTCCCCGCCGCAACCGGATTATTGCAGGTTTAAGCCGCGCTATCTTGGTAATGGAAGCGCCATTAAAATCTGGTGCGTTAATTACTGCAACCTACGCAAATGAATTTGGCAGAGATGTCTATGCCTTACCTGGAAGAGTGGACGATCATCCATCTCAAGGCTGCTTAAAGTTACTGAGTCAGGGAGCTTCTTTGATTGTCAAGGAATTGGATGAACTGTTAACAATGCTGGGAGCAATACCACAAATTGATGCAGTCGAGGCTTCCACAGCGCCAGAAAAGTTAATGCCAACTTTATCGCCAGAATTGCAAACGGTAATGGATGCGTTTACAAGTGATGCTTTACCCTTTGATTTTATTGTCCAACAAACCGGCATGGCTGCTGGCTCAGTTTCCGGTGCTTTGTTGCAGTTGGAACTTATGGGTTTAGTTTCGCAATTACCAGGGATGCGGTATCAAAAAAGTTAAGAGTTAAAATTTCCTAATTTTGTCCACACCCAACCTTTAGGCAATTCTATTAATTTAAATTTAACTTCTTCCTCCGTGTCCTCTGTGCCTCTGCGGTTTATAAATCATTTATTCAACCACAGAGGCGCAGAGAACGCAGAGAAAAGAGATTAAACGAGACAATATTCATAATCTAAATCAGCAACGTAAAAAAAGAATTCCCATCAGTCAGAACTATAGAGATAAGTATCATGGTTTCCTGCCGCATCAGCAATGCCGAAGTCTAATGACCAATAACTAATCAATTCATAAGTTCATAAGAACAATTGTTGCAATGATTTAAACGTTTCTTATACATGGAAGAGTATTTGTTGCAAAGTATTAAGCATTTGCTACAACTGATTATACCTTTGCAAGAAATACTTAAGCGTTTCTTATATATGGAAGAATATTTGTTGCAAACGTTTGAATTTTGACAATTAGTGTTTGAATTTGAGCAATGACTATTTGGTTGATAGTTTCGGGTATAGCAATCCTATTTGATTTGCAAACAGAAATTGTCACTTCAATTGCGATCGCCAGCCTCTACGGACTATACTTTGTGGTTTTAATTCAGTGCAACGCCTGCATACCGCTAGTTCTCCCAGCCCCGTATGTTATCCCAACGATACGCCGACCTACTTATCTTTGAGGGTAATACTGAGGATTCATAACTGGAGACTGATAACCATTTGCCGGTACAGTACTTCCTATCCCATTAGGTACAGGACTGATAACAGGGGGCTGATAACCACTCATGGGTACAGTACCTGTGGTACTGTTGGGTAAAGCAGGATTCCCAATCTGGGGTTGATAACCATTTGCGGGTATAGTGCTTGTGGTACTGTTGGGTGTAACAGCATTTTGGCTAAACTCTTGGTAGGCAGCACGAGAAATTGAGCTAATCAGTTTTTCGGCGCGAGGGTCGTTTTCGGGGCGTTGTACCATGACGGTAGCTATATAGCGCTTGCCAGTGGGAACAACAATTAAACCTGTATCTGCCAGCATAGTCCCGATATCGCCCGTTTTATGGAATGCTCTTGCGCCTGTTCCCAAACCCGATGGTAGTAGAGTGTCCCTTTGGGTGCGACGCAAGATATCGAGCATGAGATCGCGTGATGGCATACTGACTAAATTTCCCTGACTCACAATAGCCATCAAATTCGCCAATTCTTTGGGACTAGTAGTATTTGTTCCTTGCAAATCTGGGAGAATATTACGAATTGTTGTGGTTGTCAATCCCCAAGTGCGGAAACGCTGGTTTAACGCCTCCATCCCTCCTAGCCGAGCAATCAGCATATTTGTCGCCGTGTTGTCGCTGATTGTAATCATTTTAGTGACGACTTCCAGGGCATTGTACTTGGTTCCGGCTGGTTTTGACCCCATATCTCCAGAACCGCCAGCTACCATATCCTGTTGCATGGTCAGCATTTCATCAAGGCGAATTTTCCCCGCATCCACATCCTGGAAAAAGGCAAGTAGAATCGGCACTTTAATTGTGCTAGCTGCTGGAAAACTGGTAGAGCCGTTAACATCCACGTAATTACCAGTGTCCAAATCTACCAAGAAAACACCGGGTGCAAGATTTGGGTAGTTCGCTGCCAAATTTTGCACGGCATTTTTCAAGGAGATAATTTCCTGGGATAGGTATAGGCCGGAAGATGCAGTTGGGGGAGCTTGGGTAGGTTGTGGCTGCGATCGCGCTACATTACTATTAGATTGAGGTGTAGAAGTTGTACTGATGCGATTAGCTGGGTCTAATACTGACAACACCGTGCCCACAATTGCACCCATTCCAACACCCACTATCAACAAGCGCACAACATACAACATAGTTTTGGCCATTGGCTTTAATCGCGTTTTCCGCGATGAACGCAGGCCTCTTTTTGGCTTTTCCATCCGCACTGTTTTCACCATTACAGCACCTGGTCGAAAGGGAGGAATTTTCCCCTTTACAGTTGGTATTGGTTTTACTGCCGTTGGCATGACTAATCCCGATTTTACCCTACGTGTAGCACCAGGGGTTGGGGGGGGAGCAACGCGATTTTTGGAGCGTGCTAGCGCCGCTTCTCGTCCATTGGCAGCTTGCTGCTGGCTATTAGCTTTAACTTTCTTTTGCGCCACTTTTTGAACTTTTTGTGGACGTTGGCGGCGATTTAGGGGTTGTCGCCGCGAGAAAGCTGTTAGTTCGTCACTTGACTCTGACACAGTTACTCCTTGTGACCGACTTGACTGTTTTCTTGCAGACTCCTGACCCAAAACTTAATCTTTAAGCAATATTAATACTCAAATTCCACTTTGCCACTAAGTAGCATTTTTGTGTTTAGTTTAAGCCATATTAAATATTTGGGGGGGTGATTGCGTATATATTAAACGAATAATTATAAGTTTTCACCATCCCTCTGGTTTTTCAAAGCCCATTCTACCTGCTGCAAAATTCCTCGCAGCATAGCTACTTCCCTAGTTTTCAGGTGAGCGCGATTATATAGTTGGCGAAATTTTCCCATGCGACTAGCTGCTGTATGGGGATATACATAACCAATTTTCAGTAATAGTGATTCTAATTGTTGGTAGTATCCCTCTAAAACATCTAAGGGTGCAAGTTCCGTTTGGGTTATGGTCTGAGTGTCAAATTGTTGGGCAGATTGTGACAATTCATAACAACAGATTGCCACAGCAGTAGCTAAATTTAGGGCTACATAATCTTGACTAGTGGGAATACCAACAAACCTCTGGGCATAATTTAATTCTTCATTGCTTAATCCCCGGTCTTCCCTGCCAAAAATCAGGGCTGTGGGCTTTTCTGGTTCCTCTAGTAACCAGGGTAGTGCAGTGCGGGGGTTTTCTAAAGGTGTTTCTAAACTGCGAACGCGACCGGTTGTAGCGATCGCTCGTACACATCCATGCAATGCTTCTGGTAGGGTTGCCACTAATACGGCAGATTCTATAATTTCCTGAGCGTGAACAGCCATCATCAAAGCTTCCGTCGAGAGCGGATCGCATTGGGGGTTCACTAATACTAAATTATATAACCCGAAATTTTTCATTACCCTGGCGATCGCCCCGATATTTATCGGCCCAGCTGGTTCTACCAACACAATTCTTAATCCAGCCAAGCCCATTTTTTGCCTCCTGCGATCGCACCATAAAATATTTTTAGGCTAACTCTCAGCGTTGTAGTTCTGCTGAAGAGTTTTCTTGAAATCATTTTACCTGTTTGACGCACTCACACTTTATAGGGGTGGAATTCAACCACTTATCCCGGATTTCTTACGCATAGTGTAGGCAGAGGGAGAAGAGGAGTGTGGGGAGTGTGGGGAGTGTGGGGGGTAAGACTTCTTCCCACACCTCCCACACCCCTTGATTTCTCACTTGTGAGAAATCAAGGTTATGTGAGATGCTGATTGATGATTAGTGAGTTTTGCCAATGTCTGTTGTTTCTGCCATCACTGTTACTGTTCCCGCCACAACTGCTAATTTGGGGCCTGGTTTTGATTGCATCGGTGCAGCTTTAAAGCTGTACAACGAGTTCAAATTCACTCGCCTAGAAGAAGGTGGGCTAATTATTCATGTCACTGGTACAGAAGCTGAACGAGTCCAAACTGATGAAAGCAATCTCCTTTACCAGGCGTTTGTCAAATTCTATCAACATATAGAGCAAACGCCGCCAACTGTGAAAATAGAGATTAAGTTAGGTGTCCCACTGGCGAGGGGTTTGGGTAGTTCGGCGACAGCGATTGTGGGCGGATTAGTTGCTGCAAATCAACTTGAGGGTGCTACTCTTTCTCAGTCGCAGGTGATGGAGTTAGCGATCGCAATGGAAGGGCATCCTGATAATGTAGTGCCAGCTTTGTTGGGAGGATGTCGTCTGGCTGCTACCAGTGGCACAGCTTGGGAAATTTGTGATGTTCCTTGGCATAAAGATGTTGTACCAGTTGTAGGTATTCCTAATTTTGAACTTTCCACTTCAGAGGCGCGGGGCGTTTTGCCAACTGAGGTGAGTCGCGCTGATGCAATTTTCAATACGGCACATTTGGGGTTACTGTTGCGTGGCTTGGAAACTGGTAACGGACAATGGTTAAAAACAGCTTTGCAAGATAAGCTGCATCAGCCCTATCGGAAAGCTTTGATTCCTGGTTATGATGCTGTCAACATTGCCGCTGTTAGTGCTGGTGCTTATGGTATGGTAATTAGTGGTGCGGGGCCGACACTGTTAGCTTTGGCGGATAAATTACACTCAAAGGCTGTGGAGGCGGCGATGTTAGCTGCTTGGCAAGAAGAAGGAATTACAGCCGAGGTGCGATCGCTATCTCTCGATACCCAAGGCGCAAAAAGCTTTTAAGATTTTATTCAGCACTTAAAACTCAGCACTTAAAACTCGATTTATGGAGCAAATTCAGGCTGAAATGGCGGCGCTTAACTCTCAAATTGAAATTCTTTTAGAAGAACGCGCTGCACTCACTATTAATAATGTCATCTCTAGCGAGAATGATTCACCCCAGGCAATGGTTGAAGCATATCGCCGTCAAGCCAGGGAAAATGCCCAGTTATCAGTTGAACTCCAGGGCATTGATGCTGCGATCGCAGCTTTGGAAGTCCAAATCAAACAAAAACAAAATAAATTAGTGCGTTGGCAAGTTGAATCAAAACAACTTACCCAACAACAGCAGCTAGAAGAAGCGAAAGAAGTGGCACAGGTTCATGCTCAACGCATTAATCAACTGGCTGGAGAATTGGCGGCAGAAGTCCGTTTTCTTAAGGCTTGTGCCAATGAACTGAGTCCAATGTATTGGCAGATTTATTACAAGCCTTTCATTACTGGGTTCAAAACAATCTCCGTTCCTTATGTCCGCTCTGATTTAGAAGTGTGGACAATTGTCAACCGGATTGTTTAATTCTGTGAGCTACAGCATTAAGCGAAAACACCTCTAATTTGCATAACCAAATTTCATCAAACTTTTGTGGTTTATACCAATTTAATATGAAGTTGCACATATCTTGATGCCCCTAAATCCCCCTTAAAAAGAGGGACTTTGATAGATGTTTTTCCGGTTCCCCCCTTTATTAAGGCTACGGTGTACACACAAGTACTATCTGAAAGGGTTTCAGGCGTTATAGACCCCTTAAATTGTCATTACAAGCGCAGTGATAACGGAGCGAAGTAATCACATAATCCCCTGGTTAAAGCGATTGCGTCGTCGTTCCTCCTCGCTCTGGAGAGGCTTCAAGAGCGATCACCTCCGGCGGGATACCGTTGGCGAATTCCCCAAACGGCTAAACTGAACCGATTAGTTCAATAATGAAACGATTGAGAGCCTTCTGAGCAGTTTTATACCCAGTAGCTTGCTTACCTAACTTCAGTTGGGACAAAATGCGATCACGTAAAATTTCAAGTTCCTCTATCGCTAACCCAACAAACTGTTGTGCTGACTTATCAGATGTCCGATGAAACTCACTCTGCGGTGTAATACTCGGTTGGGGTTCGGTTTCTGGTGGAGTGTCAGCTAAAAATTCTGAATTTTCCCGTGTAATACTTGGTAGAGTATTATGCCTAACAATGTGTTCTAAATAATCAGCACGGGTTAAGCCAAAACATTCAGAAGCAATACCAATAGCTTTCCAAGTATCATCTGTTAGTCGCAAAGAGCGCACTTCACGATAGTCATCATTCTTAAGCGCAAACTTTCCTTGAATATCCCGTTTGAACATCAACTTTACCGTGTATTACATCGTAAGTTTAACCGAGAAAGGCGATAATTAACCATGTATTACACGGAAGAAGAGACATTTTTCTTGACGTTTGAGCAACAAGTAATCACGGGTATGCCTAGCACACAGTAGCGTCTGCCAGCCTTGCAAAGTGTGAGGAGCGAGTTTTAGCCCTTGGTATCTTCTCCAACCACGCAAAAACTCGACTTAGATTAATAGCAGCATCTGTGAGAATATGCTGTAGATGAGTTTTCGCTAGCCCAATGTAACGAGAATCGCGCAGCTTCATTTGCTCGGACTCCTTGAGAGATAGTTCCTTCAATGCCGGAGCGCAGTGCATACTGTTGTTGAAACTGTTTAGTTTTTTGCCGCTCTCTAGCTTTCTGGAGAGCTTCGTAATCACATTGCACCTGTATTGTTAAGCCTCGTGCCTGAGTTTTTGCACGAGTACACTGGGAGCGCACAGGACAAACTAAACAATCTGTGGTACGAAAGCTAACACGAATTATTGGGTTGCCATCAGCGTTTTGAGTTTGTTTCCAACGGCTACTCCTCTTGCCTTGAGGACAATAGGCAGTTTCTTGGTTCCAGTTGATTTGAAAATGGGATAAATCAAATCCCAAACCTGCTTTTGATTGCCATCCGACATCAACAGGTACTGGACCCAACAGATCAATGTCATAGTCCTGTTGGGAATGAGAAAGCAACTGTCCACTAGTGTATCCTTGATCTACTAAATGTTGCTCAGGTAAAAGTTCTTTCTCTGCGAGAGCTTGATGGATTGAGGGTATCACTGTTTGGTCTGGACTAGTAGCGGTAGTTGTGACTACATGAGTGATGATTTGTGGCCCATCTTCATCACAACTTTCTGTCAGATGCACTTTATACCCTGTCCAGTTAGTAGCGCGTTTAGTGCTATTACGTACATCTAAATCATAAGCCGACCAAATTCTCACAGATGAGGGTGGACCATCTTGTTCATTGCGTAACTCGATTTTATCCGTGGGCGCATGATATTGTTGTAACCAAACAAGACGTAGGACTTCTATTGCTGGCAGCTTTCTGAGAAACTGTGGGGATGTTTCTGTATAAATGGCATCAAGTAAACGAAAGCCATCAGCCCCCATTAGAGTAGCCAATGCTTCTCTCTCTGGTGCGGTTTTTGGCAGTCGATATTCTTCAAAACGTTTTGTATATCGGTCATACCACTCAATAGGAGCGATGAATTTTAGCCAACTTGGGTCAGCTTCTGCCACCGCATTAAGTGCATAACGTAGGGTTTCACCTAAATGTTCTAATCGGTTCGACGCTCTGACTGCTGCCACAACATGGGTAGAGTCGGTGCGTTGTTTTCCCCTTGCTGAAAGCAGTTTCATGTCTTGAAATCTCGTGAGCATTTTATCTAGTATTTGCTGCTCGATACCCCCACAGATTAGTCGGTCGCGGAATTCACTTAAAACACTAAAATCAAAGCCTGAGTCCGTTAATTCTAACGATAAAGCATATTTCCAATCAATCCTTGCTCGTACTGAAGAAGCTGCTTGTCTATCAGACAGGTTTTCTAAGAATTGCATTAACAGTATCATTGCTAGTCGCCAAGGTGCTTGTGCTGACTGCCCCCTTAGAGGATATACAGATTATTGTCTTCATCCTGAAACAAGATTCCCAGTTCGTCGCGCAGGCGCATATATAAATTACTTTTTGGAAATGCGGTCTTAGCTACACGTACCGTTTCATCGGGAATAGGAGGAATTTCTTCAGGATGTAAGCACATATACTACCTCCACAAGTATTTCTTCTAGTTTATTGATAATTGATGCAGCTAACTTAAATTTTTTCTTACCGTATATTACACGGGCAGGTTGCCTAGTCTCGCCATGTAATACATGGTAAAATCAGCGTTTTTATGTTAAGTAATGTTTCGCCAACAGTATCCGGCGGGCGGGTACGCCATCGCACAATCCTATTGCTAGATGACGAAACCAAAGAACTCTTGCAAAAGTGTTTTGTGGTATAATTAGGGGTTTGGCAATTTGTGATTAGGACTTTGAGGAGCAGTGAAAATAGAGAAAGCCAAGCAGCTTACTGCAAAAAAATTTAAGCGAATGACTGGAGTGAGCCGTAAAACCTTTGAATTAATGGTTGATGTAGTTAAAGCTGATGTTCAAAAGAAGAAGAAGCCTGGTCGCCGTCCTAAATTAATTATTGAAGACCAAGTTTTAATGGTCATCCAATATTGGAGAGAGTACCGCACTTACTATCATATTGGATTAGATTTTGAGCTTTCAGAATCTGCGGTTTGCCGAATAGTTTTTAAAATCGAAAATATTTTAATTAAGTCCAGAAAGTTTAGTCTACCAGGGAAAAAACAATTATGGAAAATATCATCTGAGGAAGGTTTAGTCGTAATGGATGTTACCGAGAGTCCAATTGAAAAACCTCAGAAAGGTCAAAAAGGATTTTTAGCGGAAAACAGGGAGAACATACTTTAAAAACGCAGGTAGTAATCTACCAAAAAAGCAGCCAAATCATCTGTTTGGGGCATGATAAGGGAAAAATCCATGATTTTCGCTTATTTAAAAATAGTGGAATAAAATTTGGAGAATTAGTTAAGGTAATAGCGGATAAAGGCTATCAAGGAATTGCTAAAATTCATCAATTAAGTGAAACACCAATTAAAAAACCGAAAGGAAAAAAGTTGACGAAAGAACAGAAAAAATACAATCGGGAACTCAATCGATTAAGAATTGTTGTTGAACACGTAAATCGTCGTTTAAAGATATTTAAAATTTTGTCTGATAGATATCGAAATCGTCATCGACGTTTTGGGTTAAGATCGAATTTAATTGCGGGAATTTATAATCACGAATTAGCCATATAAATCGGATATAAATTGGATAAAAAAATCGAATTAATCCAATAACTTCAGTATTAATCAATAACTGAAGTGATGTTTACTGCCATCTTCTTGACTAGCGGTAAGCAAAGCCATGCCGTAGGCTTATCGCCAGATAATACTTGTTAGAAGAAAATCATAATCTCTTACTATTTTAATGTCCCTAAATTGAAAATAAAAATAACCCTTAATTATACCACAAAATATTTATGCAAGAGTTCTTGTCACTAAAGGCTGAACTCTCGGTCAGATGCAAGTGTAAGTCTTGCCATTCAGACTCAGAATTGACTCCTTATCTGCCCACACCGAATAAGCTCGGTTCTTGTAGAGTGAAGCTGGGAACAGGGTGCAATCAGACGACCGTTGCGGGTTGACACTGGTGCTAACAGGGAGTTCCCAAGGTGAAACAGAGCCTAGAAAAGCAACTTAGCCAGGAATAGGGCGCAACATAAAAACCCTAACTTCATTGGAAAATCCCGCCGCATTCTAGAGGTGATAGCGGCAAGAGTCTAGGGAATCCAATAGTTGAAATGGCTACACCTAACGGAACAATCAATCTCTCCGAGGGAACGAATAAAAACTAATTGTGGGTCTTGAGACAGTCGAATCTCAGGTAGACCAGACGAGCGGAGGAATCCCCACAGTTAGGGTAGGACAGTCCGTAATTAGACTGAGGTGTTCAGAAAATACAAACTAGAGAAGAGAAAATGATTAGACACAGTTACCAAACTAGTGAATCTTGGAAAGCCTTACCGTGGAAGAAATTCCGCCGAAATCTTTTCCGCCTTCAAAAGCGCGTATTTAAAGCGGTTCAAGTTGGAGACAAGCGGAAAGCGCGGTTTCTCCGCAAACGCGGAATGCAAGTAAGCCAAAAGAAAACCAAAATAACCGCTACGACAGATGGTTTTGACTTCCTCGGCTGGAACCTTAGAGTTCAGAGCAACGGAAAATTTAGAAGCACTCCATCAGTGGGTAACTTTAAAGCCTTCCGTAAGAAAGTAAAAGCTATCGTTAAATGAACCGTATTGGTCTATGAGTTTTCGTAACGTGCATTAACCATTAGTTGTTGACAATATTTATGATTCATTATCAAACCACCAAGGGTCATTAGTCGCATTAGTTTTAATTAAAATAGCTTTTTTTCGCATGAACCGTTTTAGCGCTGCTGCACCCATGCGCGATCCTCCCATCCCGGAGAATTTAAAGGCGTTTTTCTCTCCCTCGTGCATGATGGCAGTGAGTGCAGCATCGTTGATACTAATAGCACCTGCTTCTATCTGCTGGGCAATTTCTAAGGCTTCAGCTTCCGAGGCAAAAACAGCAGCACTTAATCCATAAATTGAATCATTTGCTAAAGACACCGCTTCCTCAACTGTGGAAAAAGGCATTATTGGCATAATGGGGCCAAAAGTCTCTTCGGTCATCACTTTCATGGAATGATTAACCTGGGTAAGCACTGTTGGACGACACCACCAACCCCCACCCAAGTCTTCAATTACGCCGCCGCAGTGAATGACTGCCCCATTTTCTACTGCATCTAGGAGATGATCGCTAATAATTGCGGCTTGTCTTTCGGCGATGATGGGGCCAATTTCTCCACTTTCGACAGTGGGGTAGGCTAGCCCAAGGCGATGTGCTTTGGCTACTAATTGATGGTAAAACTTTTCAAATATGGATTCAGCAACATAAATCCGCTCAATTGATAAGCACGACTGTCCAGTGTTGACGACGGAACCCCACAAGATTGCTGAGGTTGCTAATTCTAAATTGGCTGATTCTAAAACGATCGCAGGATCTTTTCCTCCTAATTCCAAAAAAGCTGGAATAAACCGTTTAGCAGCCGCTTCTGCCACTTTTCGCCCTGTGGCTACACTGCCTGTAAAGCACACTAAGTCTACATTGTCAATTAAAATAGATCCGGTTGCACCTGCTCCTTCAACAAAAGTTAAGACATCGCGCAATTTAGGGACGGCGTTGAGTGCTGTTGTCAGTGGTGCAACGAAGCGGGGAGCGATTTCACTGGGTTTAACAATGACAGCACAACCCGCCAACAACGCCGGAATGGTATCAATAGTTGAGAGCAACAGAGGAAAATTCCACGGGCTAATGATCCCCACTAGGGGGTAAGGAACGGATGTTTGTTGCAAGGCGATAAATGGAATTGCTGTGTTTTTTGCAGAGTCTTGCAGCAATTCTGGTGCTAACCTACACCACCGATCAATGCTAGAGAGGAAAGAGTCTATTTCTAATATTGAGGTTGATAATCTTCCCGTATCATTTACCAGAGCTTCCGTTAAGCGATCGCGCTCTGATACTATCGCTGCCTTCCACTGCTGTAAAGCTTCAATTCTCCCCTCTAAACCCAGCTTTTGCCAGTTAACTTGTGCCCGCCGCGATCGCTTGCATTGCTGTGCTAGCAACCTTGGGGGTGGCGGGATAATTACGTAATCAAATTTGCCATTTCGGGGATTGCGAACTTCTATTGGTTTTGTCATTGGTCATTTGTCATTGGTCATTTGTCATTGGTCATTTGTCATTGGTCATTGGGCATTGGGCATTAATCAATAATTCTCCTTCCCCATTCCCTATTCCCTATTCCCCATTCCCCATTCCCCAATTCAAATTATCCCCAGTTGGGCTAACCGATCAATTGTGGCTTGCTGGGTTTGCAAAAAGTGTTTGCGGTCTATTTCTCCCTCCAGCATAGTATTAGCTGGGTAAAAGTGTGATTGGTGATAACTTTCGGCGTATAGTTCAAAGCGTTGGCGAGCAAGTAAATTATGTAACCCCGGTCGGCGGCGATCGCGGCGTAAGGCTCCTAAATCAATCTCGGCAAACGCTGCCATGCTCTCACCTGCACCTGTCTCGGCTAAAACGATTCCGCGATGATCGATGATTTTAGAACCACCATCAGCCGAAGCTATGGGGATGGCAATATTAGCGATACCTGCGGTATTGGCTGAAACCACGTAAGCCATATTTTCGACGGCGCGAGTGATTTTTGCCGCGTCTTTGGGAGTGAGGTTTTTGTTGTATACTTCCGAAGTGGAATGGACAAAAATCTCTGCTCCTCGCATCGCCAGACATCTTGCCACTTCTGGATATAAAATTTCTTCTGATGCTAAAGCTGCTAAATTACCGATCGCAGTTTTGGCTACTGGGAAAACTCCCTCTAAACCATAACAGTCAAGATATTTATCCCAAACATCATGAGGAGTGGGAGCAAATAAGGAATTTAGCCGCCGATATCGCAAGACGATTGAGCCGGAGGGGTCAAGAATAAAGCAGGTTTGGAAGTACAATCCAGGAAAGTTGGGATCAACTTCGTAGGCGTTACCAGCTAAAAATATTTTATGCTTTTGGGCAATTTTACCCAGCGCCTCATACTCTGCACCAGCCATTTCTATACAGGCTTTTTCTGCCCATCCTCCGAGACTATCTCCCATTGGAAAACCTGTGAGGAAATATTCTGGCAGTACAATTAAACGACAATCAAAGCCAATGAAAGCGATACTGGCAGCAATTTGTTGAGCTAGGCGGTTGATAGTGTTTTGCATGAGTGATCGCGCTTCGTGGCGATCGCTTGTTTGATTGACTGCATGACAGGTAACTTGCAGCGCCAAAGCCCGGAATGAGTTGAGATTATCAGTATTATCTGCCATGCTGTATCCAAATTTTTTTACTACCTTATAGAATACGCTCGCCACCCCAGAGCGATCGCACTAATTTATCCGTCATTTCTGCCCCAAATAGCCGCACAGCAATTTGGTTGTCTGGGTCGCGTTCTGCAACAGTACGGCGCACAAATAAGTCACGCTCAGATAAAGCAGTCCGTTCTGATTCTGCTACTAGTTCAGCTTCATCTACCCAACCTAGCCAACGATCTATCATCTCATGCGCTACCGTGTGGACACGAGCAAGTGTCTCTTCTGTAACTGGACTGGTGTAACACAAACTAGTATGAGATTGTACCTGACGGATATACAGCGTTTTGCTAATATACTGCTGAAAACGTGAATCTTTCAGGAACGCCAAATATGTCTGGTTCACAGGTTCGTAGTAACGATCCAAATAGTCGAGGTCAGTGAATAGATCAGTGCGAGGGACGTAATCTATAAAAAAGAACAGTTCTGGAACCGTGGCAAAGACAATAGCCAAATGAGGAACACGAATCTGCGACTTGAGCCAAACAGTTAGGTGCATATTGCAAAAGCCAGATTTAGGTTCGCGCAACCATGAATGCACAAGCCAATCAATTTCTGGGCCAGAGAAGGTATTGAGTGAGCCGTGCGCTTCTCCAATCAAGGCAGAGTACTTTTGAAAGTTTTCGGTAGACGGATCTGAATGTAATTCAAAAAAAGCGTCTATTTTCTCACGGAGTTCATTTGTCCAACCCCACAACTGCTCAAATAAGGCTGTATTGTCTACATTAATTTGCTGCTCAAGCATTGTTTGTACCCTTTTAGATAAGAATGCAAACAAACATAATATAAAAGCAAAAAACCAGCATCTAGCTTCTGCCAGAATTCTTTCACTGAGCCAGAACAACTGTAAAATGGCGTGGAATTATTGTTTGCTTCTCCTGTCTTTGGATAAACTTAATTTAAACAAAAAACTCCAGGTAGAAGAGAGAATGTCAAATTTCCGCGATCGCACAGAGTCAAACACCGATAAAGTTTTACTCATCGGAGTTACTGGCGGCACAGGTGGAAATGTCGTCAAGGGATTTCTCGAGCAGGGAGTTACCAACCTGCGAGTCATCACTAGAGAAATTGACTTTAATCGTCCAACTCTTGCAAAGCTCAATGATGCCGGAGTTGAACTGGTAAAAGCCAACCTCGACGATGAAACTTCTCTCATAGCAGCCTTTGCAGGAATTTCGGCTGTTTACTGCCACGCCACTTCTGCGGACTCCGCTAAAATTGACCCGCTAGAGGTAGAGAGAGCAAGGCGAGTTGCACAAGCTGCCAAGCAAGCTGAAATTAAGCACTTTGTCTACAATTCCGCAGGTGGGGCGGATAGAAATTCAGGAATCCCTCGCATTGAACAAAAGTATCAAGTAGAGAAAATTCTCAAAGAAGCGGGCTTACCGACTACCATGTTGCGAGCTTGCTTGTTTATGGAGGAGTTTTGGAAGAAGTACACGCGACCTTCTATTCTCAAAGGTAGTTTTCCGTTTTCAATTCAGCCAGACAAACCCCTTCATCTAATTACAACTAAGGATATGGGCCGCGTTGCTGCCTATGTAATCAAACATCCTACCAAGTATATTGGTCAAGAAATTGAGCTAGCTGGTGATGTGTTGACTCCAAAGCAAATGGCAGAGGCATTCTCTCAAGCGCAGGGGATAAAAGTTGTCCATAAAGAGACACCTGCTTGGATTTTCTTACTCCTGCTGCAAAAAGAACTGTTCGATTTGATTCAGTGGTATCGCAAAAAAGGTTATCAAGCCGATGTCCAGCGTTTACGAGAAGAGTTTCCTGGACTTCTAACAACATTTAGTGAATTTTTGGCAGAAACTCACTGGTCAAATGCGGAACTCACCTATGAGAGTCTGCGATCGCATTAGTACACTGTGGCAAAAGTTTGCTTACCTTTAACAAGTTGCTCAGAGCAACTGATTAAGCTAGGTGAGAGGTAACTTGCAGTGCCAAGATCCGGAATGAGTTGAGATTATCAATATTATCTGCCCTGCTGTGTCTAAATTTTCTTAACGATTACACCTCCCCAGAGCGATCGCACAAGTTTATCTGCCAACTCAGAACCAAACATCTGTGCGACAAATTTATTGCCTGGATCGCGTTCAGCACTGGTACGCCTTACCAACAAATCACGAGTTGCCAAAGCGTTGCGTGCATCTTCTGGTAAGGGTTCAGCTGTATCTATCCAAGTTAGCCAGCGATCGAGGGTTTCGTGTGCAAGTGTGCGAGTTAGTTCGAGGGTTCCCAAGGTGGGTGCGCCTGAGTAGCACAATTTAACAGGCGATTGAAATAATCGAAGATACAGACTTTTGCTGGTAAATACCTTGAGGCGCGAATCTTCCTGTAACTTTAAGAATGTTTGATTAACTGGCTCATAGTAGCGATCGAGATATGCCAAATCGGTTAAAAGCTCAGTTCGAGCAATGTAATCTATATAAAATAATATATTTCCATTTGGAAGTGTGCCAAACTCAAAAGCCAAATGAGGAACCTGAATATGCGACTTCAACCAAGTGGTGAGACGCATAGTGCTAAAGTTTGATTTTTCCGGGTTTCCTAGCCACGAATGCACCAGCCAGTCAATTTCTTCCCCAGAAAAAGCAGTCAGTGAACCCTTCATATTGCCATCGAGACTGCTGTATTGCTGTAAATCTTCTACAGAAGGGTCTGGATGTAAATGGAAACGAGCCTCTAGTTTTTGGTGGAGTTCTTTTGTAATTCCCCACAACTTTTCAAATACAGCCTTATTGTCTAGATCGCTTGGTTGCTGAGTCATAGTTTGAGTTTGCGGTTTTTCTATAAACTTTATTTTAGTTTGCCACTTTTTGGTATCTAGCTAGTTGCCAAAATCAAGTAACGTATTCATCAAATTTAGGGCTGTGATAAAAAGCCCATTAACTGAAGCATGATAAAGCTATTTCAGCAATCTGTATCAGCCGATGATTCTTCATTTGGCTCTTAATTTAGATGAATATTTTCAAAGAGATATATAGAAATTCGGTTTGATTTATGAAAAGATACGTAGGCTGTATTAACAATTGTGTAGCACACGCAAGCCTCGATAATGATGCGTTACAAACTTCCTTCAAACACACTCTACAATACCTAATTATGTTCAAAAATCTAATAGTAATTCTAATAATCAAATATTTTTCAACAGCAAACTTATGAGAATTTAGTTTACCTAATTAGCCAAAAAATGATTTTGAAACTTTGTTAATACATTATTTTAATACTCTCTTAATGCTGCCTGAAAAAGTTTTTCCAACTATTTATTCGGTATTAATACTGAAAAAAAGGCTTATGGGAAGTGTTAATTTTAGTTAATACACAATTATAATCTCTCTAAAAAAACAATATAAAAATGCGCCTGCCTTACAAACTGAGATTTGTTTCTTCTCAACTAGTAACTGTAACAGTACTGCTGACATTACTCTTGTTTATTCCTCAAATTTGGCTTAACTGGCAAGTATACTATAACTTCAATAGTATTATTAAACATGAATTTAAACTACAAACGCTAAGTGATGAAATTACTTATCTTGATGAAGTATTAACGATGTCAGCTCGGATGAATGCTGCTACAGGAAACTCTATCTGGGAAAAACGATATCGCCAATTTGAGCCTAAACTCGATATTGCTATTAAAGAATCTATCAAACTGGCTCCTAAAGCATATCAAAATGAGGATGCCCAAAAAATTGATGTTGCTAATCAACTTTTGGTCACAATGGAATATAAATCTTTTGAGTTAGTTAACAAAAATCAAAAAGAGACAGCACAACTACTACTTTCTAGCCGAGAATATGAAACTCAGAAACACATTTATGCTGATGGTGTTGCCAAAAGAAATAGTAATATATTAGTTCAGTTACAGCAGAAGGTTGATGAATATTATAAAAGAATATTTTGGGCAGTTTTAGAATCTGTTATAAGTTTAGCACTACTGATTCCAGCATGGCTTTTAGTATTGAATTTATTGCAGCAATATTTAAAAGATAAAAAAATTGCTCAAGCCGCCTTAGAAGAAACAAATTGTAGCTTGGAAATGCAAGTGGCGGAGAGAACGGCAAAATTAGAACACAAAAATATTCAACTAGAACAGACACTACAAGAATTACAATACACTCAAGTACAACTTGTTCAAACCGAAAAAATGTCCTCATTAGGTCAGTTAGTTGCTGGTGTTGCTCATGAAATCAATAATCCAGTTAATTTCATTTATGGAAATCTAATACATATTAGAAAATATAGTCAGCAATTACTAACTTTAATTAACCTGTATCAGCAAGAAAATTGTAATTATAATCCAGAAATAACTAGTTTGATTAACAAGATAGATTTAGAGTTTATTCTTGATGATTTGCCAAAAATATTATCCTCAATGGAAATTGGTACTGAGCGCATTTGTGAGATTGTGCTAACTTTGCGGAACTTCTCGCGTCTTGATGAAGCAGAAATGAAACCTGTTGATATTCATGAAGGAATTAATAGCACGCTAGTAATTTTAGAGCATCGCCTTAAAGAAAATCATAAGCAGCAAGAAATTGCAATAATTAAAAATTATGGTGATTTGCCTCTTATTGAATGTTATGCAGGAGGATTAAATCAGGTATTTATGAATATCTTAAGTAATGCTATTGACGCTTTATATGAACAGCAAGAAGACTATTTAAAAAAAGATGTTACAAAACATCTGAATTCTATTATTATCCATACTAAAGTTAAAGATGAAGATTTTGTAATTATTAGTATTAAAGACAATGGGATAGGAATATCAGAGAAAGTTAAGACTAGATTGTTTGACCCTTTTTTTACTACTAAACCTGTAGGTAAAGGTACTGGCTTAGGATTATCTATTAGTTACCAAATTATAGTAGAGAAGCATAAGGGAAAAATCAGCTGCATTTCTGCACCTGGGAAGGGTACAGAATTTGTAATTGAGATTCCCATCAAGCAGATGCAGTAAGGAAATATAAACTCATTTGGGATTTTCTAGGTTTTTAGGGCTAACCCAAGCGTATTAATTTATAGTCATATCTTTGACATAATCTCGCAATGGTTTTGTCAATATGCTCTGCAATAATTCACTCATTAAACTGTTTAACGGAACTAGGCAGGTAATTCCTGCCTTTTTTAATCAATGCCTTCTAGCAAGGTAAGGCATTAAGCTGTTACGCAAATAAGATTGCACATCAACTGGTGAGGTTGTCCTTTGTCCTTGGTAAACACTTTTGACAAATGACAAATGACAAATGACTAATGACTAATGACGGTCTACACGGAAAATATTGCAATATGTAGGCGCGTTAGCTTACTCTTTAATTATGGGCGATTTCCCTTTACCTGAGAATTACTGATAGAAAATCCTCGACGGGTAGGTTTAATATTAGCTAATTCCACCTTAAAACTTACCTTATCAGTCATTTCACCACTTCTCGCTTCCAAATCCCACTTTCCAGGGCGCAAATTCCAAAATAAAGAATTAGCTGAATTTGTATCTAATTTTTCCCCATTTAGCCACCATTCAACAGACGCAGATTTATTTCCCGCTAGCTTAAATTCGAGTTTTTGCTTCGTTTCTTCACCTGGATAGACTAAAAATAAATCGCCATGATGCGGGGACAAAATTCTCAAATTGGTAGAAACAAGACTCGATTGCTGTTGTTTTGCCAACCACTCGTTATACTCTGGTGGTAAGTTAAATTGCTTGTCACTTTCGTAGGCAATTTTATCTTCTGGATAGAAATATTCTTGCACCACTGAAGTACAATCTGGTGTTGGTCGTAATCCCGAAATTGCACAAATAGGTAATTGCACTAAACCTTCTGGAGGCGGAAAAGCTGCTGGTTCTTGATGTTCGTGCAGGTGTAGCATAATCCGATTCCACAAAGGTGCAGCGCCTGTCACACCTGAAACTTGTCGCATCGGTTCCCCGTTGAAATTGCCTACCCAAGTAGCGACGGTGTAATCAGTAGTGAAGCCAACTGTCCAAGTATCACGAAAATTGGAAGAAGTGCCAGTTTTAACAGCAACAGGAAAGGGTAAATTTAACACAGAGTTTACACCAAATGCTGTTGCACGAGCATGATTATCACTGAGGATATTAGTAATTAATTGCCATATCGTAGTTGAATTTTGGATGTTACATCGCATATTTGGTGCGCTTTCAGCGCAACTTTGATTTTGGATTGGAGAATCGGAAAATGTGCTTACTAAAGGGATAGACTCTCCAAGTCGTGCCATAGTAACGTAAGCTCTAGCTAATTCCCATAAACTGACTTCGCCGCTACCGAGAGTTAACCCTAAACCGTAATGTTCTGGGGTTTGATTGAGATTTTCAAACCCAAGTTGATGCAATCGTTCTAAAAAAGTTTGCACACCTACTTTTTCTAAAACCCTGACTGCGGGTACATTTAACGAATTTGCTAAAGCGATTCGCACCCGCACAGGGCCAAGAAAGCGTTCGGTGTAGTCGGTTGGGCTATAAAGTCTCGCGCCGGGAATTGCATAACGGGCGGGGACATCTGCCAAAATGGTATTTGGGCGAATTAAACCTTTTTCTAAAGCTAATTCATAGACAAAAGGCTTGAGGGTAGAACCAGGTTGACGTAGCGCTTGCACTCCATCATTGCGTCCTAGTTTTGCTTGATTAAAGTAATCAGGTGAACCGACATAAGCCAAAACTTCACCAGTGTGGTTGTCAATCACCAACGCAGCTGCATCATGAACATTATTAGCGGCGAGAGAAGAAATCACCTGCTGCACCTGTGCTTCGACAAACTGCTGTAAAGGCCGATTTATAGTTGTGCGAATAACGGATTGATCCGCCCTAACCCCCCTTAATAAGGGGGGGATTAAGCCCTGCTTTTCAAGGGGAGTTGGAGAGATTTGATTGGCTAACCAAAATAAAAAGTGTGGTGCGGCGATAATTCCCCGTGGGCGAGATTGAAACACAACTTTTTCGGTTTGTGTTCGGTCTGTGTTCGTCGAAGACGTTGGCGCAGCCATCGCACCACTAATATATTTTTCCTCTACCATACGATTAAGGACGTATTTTTGTCGCTGCTTTAACCGTTCCCAATGTTCATAAGGGTTAAAGTATGTGGGATTATTGGGGATAGCGGCCAACAAACTGGCTTGAGCAAGATTTAACTCACTCGCTGGGATGGAAAAATAAGTCTGTGCGGCTGCTTCTACACCATATATATTCCCGCCCATTGGTAGCCGATTAATATATGCAGAGAGAATTTCATCTTTATTCATCCCTGCTGTTAACCGCCAAGATAGCCAAATCTCTTGCAGTTTACCAGAAAAGCTGCGGGGGACGGGATCTAACATCCGCGACAGTTGCATAGTAATAGTGGAAGCGCCGGAAACAATTCGTTTCGCGTGGATGGCTTCTTTGCTGGCGCGGATAACAGCTTTCATATCCAACGCGCCGTGATGGTAAAAGCTGCCATCCTCGGCGGCTAAAATAGCATGGATAAACTGGGGCGAAACTTGATTTAGCGGTACAACTGATGTATGTTCTTGGTCACGGGTGAGCAATGTTCCTAATGGTAAACCATTGCGATCGCTAAATTGCATTGCCAGTTGATTTTGGGCAATATCTGCGGCTCGAACGGGCGCAAAATAGGGTAATAAGCGTATAATCAGGCAGATTACCAGCACAGCTAGGATAAATTTGCTACTGTGCTTAATTTGGAGTAGCGATCGTAAAATTAGTTTCATCAGGGAATCCCTGTCAAGAAAACCTACCTTAATTTTGACGCAGCGATTACATCTATATCAGTAAATATGTCAAATCCTTAATAATTTATTTGAAATCACTTAGCAGATGTAAATTAATATTTGCAGAAGTTAAATACTGATTCATAGTTAAGAATTGTAGTGATTTTTCGGAACAATCACACAGAATTAGTTATCTATGTAAATAAACATAGTTAAATCCAAACTCTAGGTAAAAAATAGTCATATAGCATCCTTTATTTGTCTTGGCATTGCCAACTCAAGAAGATATGCAAAGTTTTGTTAGCTATAACTTGTGAATTTTTTATTTTAAATTACTAAAAAATATGATTATCAGATTTTTACTCCGTTTGCACTATAAAATTGTCTATTTCTTCCTTAGCGTCCTTGGCGTACTTGGCGGTAGCCTGCGGCAAGCCGTTCGCGTAGCGTCTCGTAGAGAAGCGTCTACGTTAAAAAAAATTAGCCATTCCTCACGCCAGAAGAGAAGGATACAGTTTCTTCTTCTCTTTACATTCATGCTAGCGATGACAGGGTGTAATTTTTTTGGTATCAACTCAAGTAAAGAACAACTCCCAGCAGTATCCCCACTTACACCACCAAAATTACCAGACTGGATTGAACAAATTAGTCCTATTGGCAATGCAAAACCTCTCAACCAAATTCGCATCCGTTTTAAAGAAGCTTTAATTCCAGTTGAAAGTCTTGATAGTCAAGAACAACAGAAAATATTAGAAAAATTTGCCCTTTGGCCGCCTTTACCCGGTCAATTTCGCTTTTTAACACCGCGTATGGTAGGTTTTCAAGCTGAGAAAGCATTGCCAATAGCGACAAGATTTCAAGTCACTCTCAAAGCAGGTTTAGCTGATTTAAAAAATCATCGCCTAGATAAAGATTTACCTTGGACTTTTAATACTGAATCTATCAACCTGACTAATTTACCCGGTGTCAATCCCATTGAGAAGGCTGATATTGAACCCATTGATTTACAACCAAAGCTACAGTTTACTTCCAACGTAGAATTAAATTTAGCTTCTGTACAAGAAAAATTACAGTTAATTCCCGAAGGGAAAAATAAGGGTGTAGGCTTCAAAGTCGAATTAAATAAAGAAGAAAAACCAGTAAAAAATGAAGAAGATCCTTTAGAAAAATTTGACCCTTCAGCCCGCAATTGGATTTATAATCTTATTCCACAGCAAAATCTCGAAAAGGCAACCCCTTATCGCCTAGTCTTTTCTCCCGGAATACGTCCTGCTTATGGCAATCTCCCTACAGAGAAAGAATTTGCCAGTAAGTTAGTCACTTATTCACCTTTAGCATTTCAGAAAATTAACTTTTACGGACAGCCAGATTCAGGTGGAACATTCGGACGATTTATTAAAGGCAGTCCCCAGCTAGAATTTAATAATGTCTTATTGGCCGATTCAGCTAAAGAAAGTATTACTATTAATCCAGCACCAAAAGACATTTCGAGAATCATCCAAATAAATGATGAAGATAAAATTGTCGGCATCAATCCTTATGCGCTAGAACCAGCTAAAACTTATACAATTACTATCAGCGAAAATCTCAAAGATAAGTTTGGGCAGACTTTGGGTAAACCTGTAACACTTAAATATGATACTGGAGATTTAGCCGGGGATATCTGGGTACCATCAGATTTGAATATTTTCCCCACAGATAAAAATTTACAGTTAAATATTACTACCGGAAATCTGCCAGAATCTAAATATAAAGCAGCTTATCGAGCAGTTAAACCGACAGATTTAGTTTATTTTAATAATAGTAGTGATTTATTACCACAACCATCTGATTGGCAAAGCTTTAAGGTATCGGGTAAGAAGAATCAATCAGTTGATATTGCTGTTCCTCTGCGGGAAAAAATAAGTGCAGCTACAGGAATGTTAGCTTATGGAGTGCAAGCCCGCACTAATAAATATCAGGAAAATGGTAAGGAACTGTGGCGAGAACCTACCACTTATGGCTTAGTTGAATTGACGAATTTGGGCGTATTTACTCAGTGGTTCCCTGATTCAGGCTTAATTCGCGTCAATCATCTGACAGATGGTTCGCCAGTTCAAGCGGCGGCTGTGGAAATTTATCAATCAAAATTACAAGCAAAATCTCGCCCAGAACCAGTACCTTGTGCAACTGGTAAAACTGATGAAAATGGAATTTTTAGAATTGTTCGTGAAGGATTACAGCCATGTTATTCTGGCAATGAAAGTTCTAGCAAATCACCACAATTATTAGTAATTGCCCGTGAAAACCAAGATTGGGCATTCGCTAGAACGGAAGAGTATAGCGGCGTTTATGGCTACGGTATTGATGCAGGTTGGCAAGATAGTAAGCCAGAATCACGCGGGGTAATTTTCTCAGATAGGCAGTTATATCAAGCAGGCGAAAAAGCTTGGTTTACTGGTTTTGCTGGCTTCTTGCAAAATGGCACAATTCAACAAGATAAAAATGCCATTTACCAATTGACTTTAGTAAATCCTGATGGACAAAAGACCAGCTTAGGTACACAAACTACAAATGAATTTGGTACATTTTCTCTGGAATTGCCAATCAAAACTACTCAGCGCTTAGGCTACCATACAATCCAAGCGAAGGGTAAAAATGGACAAGAACTTTCTGGTGAATTTCGAGTGGCTGAGTTTAAGCCACCAAATTTTAAAGTCGAACTGAACTTAGATAAAGAATTTGCTTATATTGACGATAAAGTTGATATTAATGCTACCAGTAATTATTTATTTGGTGCGCCTGTAGAAGGTGGAGAAGCAAAATATTTTATTACTCGTCAACAGACTAATTTTATACCCAAAGGTTGGGACGAATTTACTTTTGGTCGGCAGTGGTTATGGCCAGAAGAATCTCCTAGTGTCTCTAGTGATGTGTTGCAAAATAATACCCAACTAGATGCTAATGGTAAAAGTAGTCAAACGGTGAGTGTGGCTAAAGATTTGCCATATCCCATGACTTACCAAGTAGATGTGCAAGTTGCAGATGTTTCTAATCTGTCTGTAGCGAATTCCAAAACTTTTACAGCCTTACCGAGTAATCGTCTAATTGGGTTAAAAAGTAATTTTATTACTGATGCTGGTAAGGCTTTTCCTATTGATGTGGTTGTTACCGACCCTACAGGAAAACCGATAACAGGTCAACGAGTACGCCTGGAACTACAAGAGATTAAATACAGCAGTGTCACTCAATTAGTTGAAGGTAGCCGAACGGCAAAAAATCAAGTTGAATATAAAACTGTCGGACAAGCAGAAATTACATCTGCTAGTAATCCCCAATCGGTAAATTTGACAGCACCGGAATCTGGTTCATACCGGATTAGAGTTAATTTTAGCGATGCAAAATCCGAATTAAGTGCCACAGATTTACAAATTTGGGCAACTGGAGAAAATCCTGTATTTTGGGGTTCGAAAGAAAAAGATGTCTTAGAACTTAAATTAGATAAACAAGAGTTTAAACCTGGTGAAACTGCTACTGTACTAATTCAATCTCCCTATCCAGATGCAGAATTGTACTTTGCGGTGATTAAAGACAAACCCCTTTATCAACAAATTACCAAGGTTCAAGGAAGCGCACCACAAATTCAGTTTAAAGTTACACCAGAAATGCTGCCCAATGCTGCCATTGAAGCTGTATTAGTAAGACAAGGTAAACCCATCAGCCAAGTAGAAGTAGGAACTTTAGATAACTTGGTGAAGATTGGTTTTGCACCTTTTAAAGTTAACTTAGAAGATAAGTATTTAAAACTGCAAGTTAAGCCAGTGCAAGCATCATTAGAACCTGGTGCAGAAGAAACAGTACAACTGGAACTGAAGGATAATCAAGGAAATCCCACCAAAGGACAGTTTACAGTCATGGTGGTAAATGAAGCGGTGTTACAACTTTCTGGTTATCGTCCGCCAAATTTGGTGGATACAGTTTATGCAGAACAGACAATATCTACCCGCTTTAACGATAATCGCGCGGATGTTATATTACAACCGCAAGATGTAGCTAAACCAAAAGGTTGGGGTTATGGCGGTGGTTTCTCTACTGGTGCAGCGAATACTCGCACTCGCACCGATTTTAAAGCCTTAGCTTACTACAACGCTTCTGTTCTCGCCGATGCAAATGGTAATGCACAGATAACTTTTAAACTCCCGGATGACTTAACTACATGGCGGGTGATGGCTGTAGCCACTGATGGAAATCTGCGTTTTGGCAATGGGGACGCGACGTTTATCACAACCAAGCCACTGTTAACTAATGCCATCTTGCCACAGTTTGCCCGTCCAGGCGATCGCATTCTCGCTGGTTTATCTGTCACCAACAACACCGGGAATACAGGAAATCTCTCAATTAATGGCGAACTTAGCGGTACGGTGAAGTTTGCTGACAAAAACCCCACAACGACTGCATTGCAAACCAAAGCTGAATCTGCAACTCATGCTTATCGCTTTCCAATGGTGGCGGATAGCGTCGGAGTTGGTAAGGTTCGCTTTACCACTCAGCTAAATGGTACAGCTGCAGATGCTTTTGAAGTTCCTTTAGAAATTAAGCCAGTTGAAATTACAGAACAAGTCGTTGAAACTGGTGTCACCGAAAAAGAGGTGAAAATTCCTCTGAATGTTGATAAAAATACCTTCCCTGATGCGGGAGGTTTAGATATTCAGTTGGCGAGTACTTTAATACCGGAGATTCAAGCACCAGCAAAGCAGGTTTTAAAGGATAATGATTTGCCGTTTACAGAACCTGCTGCAAGTCAATTAATAATTGCGGCTAATTTGCAAACTATCGCCCAAAAATATGGCCAAACTTTCGCAGAATTTAATCCTAGCCAACAAGCTAATTTAGCAATCGAACAATTACAAAAACTCCAAATAGCCGATGGTGGTTTTGCTGCTTTCCCCGGACAAGAAAAATCTGACCCTTGGGTTTCTGCTTATGCGGGTGAATCTTTGGCTAAAGCCAGTCAGGTGTTTCCTAATTTAGTCGATTCTGGAATGCTGTCTCGCCTCAAAACTTATCTGCAAAAAGTTCTAGCGAATCCTGGAGAATACGATTTTTGCAAACAACTACTCTGTAAAAGGCAACTGCAAATTAATGCTTTAATCGCCTTATCAGATTTAGGAGATAAACGCAATACTTTTCTCGCAGATATTTATGAACAGCGCAATAATTTTGATTTAGTAACTCAAATTAAACTAGCGCGATATTTATCTCAATTCCCAGAATGGCAAGATGAATCTCAACAATTAGTAAACAAGCTGCAACAGAATATCTCTGAAACTGGCCGCACAGCAGTTGTGAGTTTACCCAGCAGTTGGGGATGGATGAGTTCATCTACGACGACGCAAGCGCAAGCTTTACGCTTATTTATTGCCAAGAAAAGTAAACCCGAAGTTATAGATAAGTTATTCCAAAGTCTTCTCGCATTGCGCCGGGATGGTACATGGCAAACTAACTATAACAATGCCCAAGCATTAACAGCTTTGGTAGATTATAGTCAACTGCAACCCACACCGCCGAATTTTGTTGCCACTGTGCAATTAGCAAGTAATAAGTTAGGAGAAAATCGCTTTGATGGCTACAAAAATCCTAGCTTACAACTAATTGTGCCGATGAATCTATTACCTCGTGGTCGTAATGATTTAACGCTGCAAAAAACAGGTAATGGCACTTTACACTATCTGGTTGCTTATAATTATCGCTTGCAGGGAAATCAACCAGGCAGATTTAACGGGTTACGCATAACGCGAGGAATTAGTCAAGTAAATGAAGAGAAAGTTTTACAAAAAACGGGGATTTACGCTTTCGATAAACCCTTGACTTTAGCTTCTGGACAGGTGTTTGATATTGGTTTAGAAATCATCGCCGATCGCAGCGTGGATCATATAGTAATTAAAGATCCTTTACCAGCAGGTTTTGAGGCGGTGGATGCAAGTTTCCAAACTACTACGGCTGCATTACAAGCAAAAGCCGATAGCTGGGAACTTGGGTTTAAGAATGTGTACCGCGATCGCATTATCGCCTATGCTGACCACCTGGAACCAGGAGTTTATAGCCTGCATTACTTAGTCCGTTCTGTCACCCCTGGTACATTTTCCTGGCCTGGTGCAGAAGTTCACCTGCAATATGCACCAGAAGAATTTGGGCGTACTGCTGAGTCTACATTGATATTGGAGGATGGAAAATGAATGATTTTTAATCATTACATTGTAATTGAAGCATGAAAATTTGAAAGGAGCGATCATGCGATCGCCCACACCAACCACCTAAAACCAGGTGTATATTGGCAACCTGTTATACAGTAGATGCTGCGCTGTTAGAATAATGGAAAGTTCACCACATAACAAGCAGCATCTGGTATTACCTTTATGAGTAATTTCAGGATTTCTCTGGTGGTTCCTCACCAATGAACAATGCTTTTTTACTGTGCTTCAACTGTTTCCAAAGTGCTTTAATTTGTTTGTAAGCATCTTCTGGTTCAAGCTTTCCAGATGTTTCTAGACTGGTAATATAGCTAAGGGGCTTGCAAGAAAATAAAATACCAGTCATTCTAGAAGAATAGGAGGCGCGGATCTGCCCGCGTTTGCTCTGAATTTCTAGAATTGGAATCACAGGGTTCATGCTTACCGACACCATAAAATCTACCTTCAAAGATGCAGCCAAGAAACTAACTGGCAGCTGTAAAAGAGACTTCATGGCAAAAGTTACTGAAGATTACTTCGATAGTTCAGCACGCATTGCAGAAACAGTTTTAGGATGGAATCGCTCCTGTGTACAACTTGGCTTGCATGAACGGCGGACAGGGATAGTCTGTGTGGATAACTATCATGCAAGGGGACGACATAATAGTGTTGAGATTCTGCCCAATTTAGAAGCAGATATTTGTTCTTTGGTAGATGCTCAAGCCCAAGCAGATCCAAAATTTCAATCGACCTTTCTATATGCTCGTATCAGTGCCAGAGCGGTACGAGAAGCATTAATCAGTGAAATAGGTTATGACCACAGTCAATTGCCGTCTCGTCAAACTCTGGGGAAGATTCTTAATAGCTTGGGGTATCGCCTAAAAAAACACAAAAAACAAAGCCCTTGAAAAAGATTCCGCAAACAGATGCCATTTTCGACAATGTGTTTCAGGAAAATCAGGCATCGGATGAGAATCCCAAATCGTTGCGAGTCTCTATCGATACTAAAGCCAAGGTGAAGATTGGCAATCTTTCCAGAGGTGGTAAAGCTCGGACACTGGAAGCAAAAGCTGCGGATGACCACGATACACAGTGGGAGGCAGTCTTAGTTCCTTTTGGCATTCTCAACACACACAGTGAAAAGCTTACGATTTACTTAGGTCAGTCGGCTGAAACCAGTGATTTTATTGTCGATTGTTTAACTGCTTGGTGGTATGAGAATCAACAGGATTACCAAGATTATGATGAATGGGTGATTGACCTTGATGGTGGTGCAGCAACTCGCAGTAACCGCACACAGTTTATCAAACGTATGGTTGAACTGTCTCAAGCAATTAATTTAAGAATCCGACTGATTTACTATCCTCCGTACCATAGCAAGTACAATCCCATAGAGAGGTGTTGGGCAGCCCTAGAGAACTATTGGAATGGCGCAATTCTGGATTCGATTGAAGTTGCCATCAAGTGGGCTTCCAATATGACTTGGAAAGGGATTGCACCCATTGTTCACCGTGTTGAAGCAACCTATGAAAAAGGAATCAAGGTTCTCTCACAAGAGTTAGAACACTACCAAACCTTCTGGCAACCTTCCGAAACTCTACCTAAATGGGATATCACAATTTTCCCCGTTTAATTGGTATCTTATTTTCTTGCAAATCCCTAACTTTGTGAGCAAATTCTTGAAGGTTGGCATTAAATACTAAATTCTCTGGCTTAACTTGACCATAATAGCGACTACGAAGGTAAAGAAATTTGTTTTTGTCGTTAATATTAGACTCGTCCATTACTTCACCCCCAATAAGTGACTTTTAGCAACGATAATCACAACAAAGATCGCTTCAATGAAGAAATTGCCGCAATTATTGTGAACGATGAGTGAGTCTAAAAGGGAACACAAAATAAATTATACAGCAACTAGCTATTTATTAGCTGTGATGATAGTAAGACTTTTGAATCATGCACATTAAGCTTAGACTATACCAGTTTCTGGTAATAATGTTGCAAGATTGATTGGCTCTAAGCTTTCTATGTCCTCTGGATTAGCCTACAGCAAGCCGCTTCTAGGGTTGAAGTTGCTCATGAAATAATATAGGCGTAAACTAAATTCCCCTGCTTAACACTGGGGAATTATGTTAGGGCGATGTCCATCTCTCTCCTACCACCATTTGCCCAATCATCGCTGCAATAACTCCAGCACACCGAAAGAACATCGGTAGTTATACAAGAGATACAACCCAACTTTAAGGTAAAGAGTCAGTTGATGTTATTCCTGACTGCTGAAAATTCTGAATAGGAATTTCAATTTGAAATTCAGTTCCCTTACCTAATGCAGAGATACAATTTAGTTTTCCCTGGTGCTTTTCGACAATAATCTGATGACTGATTGATAACCCTAAACCAGTTCCTTGACCAACAGGTTTAGTAGTGAAAAAGGGATTAAAAATCTGTTCCTGAATCTCTGACTTCATACCAGGGCCATTATCTTTGATACTAATTAAAAGCCTCTCGTTGTCTACAACTAAAGTTTTTATTTGAATAGTTGGTATCTTATTTGCAGACTGCCAAAATTGCATATTATCCTTTAAGGCATAAATTGCATTATTGATAATATTCATAAAAACCTGATTCAACTGGTTGGCATAACAACTAATCTTAGGCAGTTGACCATATTCTTTAACTATCTGAATATCAGGTAATTTATTTGGTAGCGTCAACTGATGATTTAGAATCATCAATGTATTATCTATGCCTTCATGAATATCTACAGATTTAATTTTTGCTTCATCTAGTCGTGAGAAGTTGCGTAAGCCCAGAACAATATCTGTAATTCGCTCACTACCTGTACTCATAGATGCCATTAACTTAGGCAAATCGTCACACAAATACTCTAGTTCGATAGATTTTATTTTGGTTTCTATGGTGGGATTTATTTGGGGATACTGCTCTTGAAAAACCGCAATTAAATCTAGTAAATCATTGATATACTGATTTGCATATCTGAGATTACCAGCAATAAAACTCACTGGATTGTTAATCTCATGGGCAATGCCTGCTACCATTTGTCCTAGACTTGACATTTTTTCACTATGAACCAGTTGAGCTTGTGTTTTTTGTAAGTCTAGCAAAGCCTTTCTTAATTCCGATGTTCGTTCTAAAACCTTTCGTTCTAACTCATTGTTAGCCTTTTGTAACGCTGCTGCGGCTCTGTAGGTTTCTGTAGCAATACTGGCAATATGGGTGGCAGTTTTCAGAATTTCTAGATGATGCTGAGTTGGATGACAAGGAAATTTATGAGATATAGCAAATGTCCCTAAAACTTCACCAGTTTGCGAAGTAAAAGGTGATGACCAACAAGCTCTGATGTTATAACTCAAAGCGAAATCTCGGAAATCAGCCCATAAAGGATCATTAGCAATATCGGTAGCAAATACTGAATCTCCTCTATGAGCAGCAGTACCACAAGAACCACAACATTCACCAATCATCAAACCATCAACACCCTTAGCAAATTCTTCTGGGAGAGTAGGTGCTGCTCCTCCCCGTAACTGCCGCTTGTCTTCATCTACAACTAAAATGGAGCAATATGCCCCAGGTAATTGTTGCTCTAGCAAGATACAAAGATTGTTAAAAATTTCATATAGGTTGACTCCAAACGCAACTTGTTCTAAAACTTGGCTTTGAGTGTAAACTAACGCTTCTGAACGCTTGCGTTCAATCGCTGTTGCTAAAATATGGGTTATAGATTGTAAAAAATGAACATCATCTGAAGAAAAAGTTCTGGACTCAGTAGCATAGACTTCTAGCAAACCTAAAGGCTTACTCTCACCCGGAATTAGCACACTCAAACCAGTAACGCTATCTGGCGGAGAAGGAATAGTTAAATCATCGATCTGACAATTGGGTGTGTTACAATTAACAACTAGCTGAGTATTATCCAATAATTTTTGTACTTGCTGATTAGTTGTGACATTAATATCAGCAGAGTCTGTTTCTAAAGGTTTCTCCCCAACACTAGCTACTTGACGCAAAGCATTACTATCTGAAAGTACTTGCCAGATTCTACTGTATTTAACATTGAGTATTTGAGCAACTAAACTAACTGTATCTTGGAACAAATATGATAATTCTAGTCCTGACAGTGCTTTTTGCCCAAGTGCATTTACTGCGGATTGATAGCTGAAATTCATCGAGGAATTATCAAAATCATGCCAGTTATTGTTTGACTGAGTTGTTTTGCTTGATGTCTGTAAATTTAAGTTCATAAACGGATATATTATTTGTTCTGCGTATCTAATAGTTCCCTAAAAAACTTAGAATATCTATCTACTTTTCAAAACTTTAAGATAATGGAATATTTATAAATCAAAGATAAAGTAGGTTAAGCACATCTAAAATAATCTTGACAAAAGCATTTGCTCATGTGTGAAAACAATAATCAGATTTATCTTTGATAAGCTGTTCCACATTTAAATTGCATATACTGGGCGGGCAGGATGCCCACCCCACAAGAGTTATATTTAATTCGATGATGCAAATTAGATGTTTTTTAGCTTATGATGTCCGGTTAATTACTGTTGATATGTTATTGCTTTTGCCCTTGGCCTATCTTCTCCGCAATAAGAAGGGTACAAAACAAAGTAAGCAGTTAAAGATTTAGCTGGCACATTTTCAGATTCCGCACAAATCATATTATTTTACAACTACCCATTGCGTGACAGGTGCCATTGCCCGCCAGCCCAAAAATTTCCCAATAGGTTCTGCCCGTTGAATAGCAACACGAGTTAAATCGCCACCGACTTGTTTATGCCATTGAAATAAAGTTTGCTCACCCTCTACCGTCACCACATTTGCCACCAAACGCCCACCTGGCCGCAGTGCTTCCCAGCAAATATCAAAAAGTCCCGTTGCTGTCACTCCACCACCAATAAAAATGGCATCTGGTGCTGGCAAGTCTTTCAGGGCATGGGGCGCTTTCCCTTCAATGATTTGCAGATTTGGAGTACCAAGAGTGGCGGCATTATCGGCAATATAGAGTAGTCTAGATGAATTTTGCTCGATCGCGATCGCCCGACATCGAGCATTACTCCTCATCCATTCAATAGAAATTGAGCCACAACCCGCGCCAACATCCCACAACAACGCTCCCGGTGTGGGTGCTAAAGCTGCTAGGGTAATTGCCCTAACTTCACGCTTTGTTAACTGTCCATCGTGGTGGTAGGCGTTATCTGGTAATCCTGGTAATCTTGGTAAAGGAATAACCCCAGCATCAGCAATACAATAAACTGCGATCGCATTCAACGCAGCAATTTCAGTTTCACTCCAAGATGCAGCCGTACCTTCTACAATTCTTTCATGATTGCCGCCCATACGCTCCAAGACGGTAATTTTGCTGCCACCATAGCCGCGATTTGTCAAAATTTTCGCAACAATGGCGGGTGTGTCCTTCCCTTCGCTCAAAATCAATAGTCGCGCTTTTGGGTAAATGTAAGACTGGAGTAGGGAGGATGGACGACCATTCAAACTCAAGGTTTCTACCTCAGTTAAAGACCATCCCATCCTGGCACAAGCAAGGCTAAAAGCTGAAGATGCGGGGATAATCGACATTTCAGAAATGGGAATTCGCTGCATCAAGGTGATACCAATGCCGTAACACATCGGATCGCCGCTTGCGAGTACGCAGATTGATTGACCCCGACGCTGGATGATTTCTTCTACAGAAGTGCTAATGGGAGATGTCCAGACTAGTTTCTCACGCTCATCGTCTGTAGGGAGCATGGATAAATGGCGATCGCCTCCGACGATTACTTTAGCTTGATCGACTAGAGAACGAGCGATCGCGCTTAACCCCTGTAATCCATCTTCCCCAATGCCGACGATAGAAAGCCATTTCTCTGCCATACTAATTCATGATTAATCCTTTATCGATTTATTGAATTTCTCATAAATTTTAAAAATAGTGAACACTACTACTTTCTTAAGCTACTTTTGAGGGTTAGTAGTAAGGACTTCAGTCTTTATTTTTCAGCACTCAATTCCTTACTAATAACTTGCTTACTTGATCACTGTTAAACGAGCGCTGCTGTTGCTTTCACAGCAAAAATCTTCTCAATCACATCTTCTACAACCTTATCTGGCGTGGAAGCACCAGAAGTGATTCCCACGACAATTTCACCATCTGGCAACCAGTTTTTTGTACTGATTAACTGTCCATTTAGTTGTCGATGTTCTATAGAATCTCCTGATTTAATCCGATCAACAGTATCAATGTGATAAGAAGGTATTCCTCGCTCAAAAGCAATTTGTTGCAATTGAGTAGTATTGGATGAATTAAACCCACCAATTACTACCATTAAATCCAAGTTATGTTCCACCAATTCCAACATTGCATCTTGGCGTTCTTGGGTGGCATCACAAATAGTATTGAAGCTTTGGAAATGCTGATTTAACTCTATGGGGCCATACTTCTGCAACATAGTCCGCTCAAAAAGCTTCCCAATTTGCTCAGTTTCGTCTTTAAGCATCGTAGTTTGGTTAGCAATCCCAACTCTTGCTAAATCTTGATCGGGGTCAAATCCTGCTGAACAAGCTTTAGCAAATTTTGTCAGAAATTCTTCACGGTTGCCACCATTGATAATATAGTCAGCAACATATTGTGCTTCTTGCAAATTCAAAACAATCAAATACTTGCCAGCAAAGGAACTAGTAGCGACTGTTTCTTCGTGCTTATATTTACCGTGAATTATTGATGTATAATCGATTTTTTTGTGTTTTTCTACTGTATTCCAAACTTTAGATACCCAAGGACAAGTTGTATCAACAATTTTGCAGCCTTTATCGTGAAGGATCTGCATTTCTTGAACGCTAGCCCCAAAAGCGGGTAGTATCACTACATCACCAGTGCCAACAACAGAAAAGTCTTTATTCTTTCCTTCAATGGGGATGAATTCTACTTCCATCTCCTGCATTCGCTGATTTACAGAAGGGTTATGGATAATCTCGTTAGTAATCCAGATGTGTTCTGTGGGAAAGTGCTGACGAGTTTCGTAGGCCATGGCCACAGCCCGTTCTACACCCCAGCAAAAACCGAAGGCTTGTGCTAGTCTGATCGTCACATCACCCCGTTGCAGGATGTAATTGCGATCGCGAATTTCTTGAATCAAGTTACTCTGATATTCAGATTGCAACTGGGTAGCAACTTCTGCTTGATGACCAAAGCCCTTGCGATTGTAATTTTCTGAATGTTGCAGGCTGCGCTTAAAAGCTTTTGTATCCATTAGATTTGTCTACTTCAACCACTATTTTTTATTTTCTCGCGCCCAGACGAGATTTATACACAGTTGTATTCAAAAATATTATCAGAGAGGGGGAAAGGGAAAAGGATAAGAGGTAAAAGGATTTAATACCTTTACCCTTTACCCTTTAACCTTTTCCCCTCTTCTTCTTGCTGGGATTTTAATTCGATTTCGCCATAAATCTGCAATGCAGAACGCCAAACTATATAGCCTTCGGGACTTAAATGTAAGCCATCAGTAGTAAATTCCCGGCGGAGATTTCCTTCCTTATTGGTAAACAGGGGATATAAGTCAAGATATTTGACACCTTTTTTGGTAGAAATACTTTGCAGTTGCTGATTCAACCCCTGAATGCGACTATTGGCAACAGCTAGAAGTTTATCTCGTCCTTTCCAGGTTGCTTCCTCTGCCCCATGTGGCAAAATCGATTGCACAACAATTTGCGCGTTGGGATGCCTCTTTCGGAGGTAATTGATAATTTGCCGCTGATTATCTAAAATTTCCTCGTTGCTCACTCCACGAATTAGGTCATTAATGCCAATCATCACAAAAATGACTTCTGGTTTGCTGCGGTCAAATATTTTCAACCTGTTTAAGAGTCCATTACTGGTTTCGCCAGAAATCCCTTGATTGAGCCAAGTTTTACCTTCGGGTAATAACTCAGGGGGAAACCATAAACTCAGAGAATCACCCGCCAGGATAGTTAAATGCGGAGGACGTTGGTCAGCAGCGACCTTGGCTTCTTGCTTGAGAATTTCTACCCACTCTTGGTAAGTGAGTTGATGACGGCGACCCAAATCAGGTGTAGCAATTTGGGTTGAGTTGTTCAGGTTAATTTGTTCTGGGGATGTAACTATCCCAAAAAAAGCGGCCAATTTCTGCTGTTGCCAAATTAGCAGAATGACCGCCAACATTAGGATGCCGTTGGTTAACAGCGAGAAAAATGCCCAGATAGGAAAGGTTTTTGCAGAAGTAGACACGACTAGCGAAATTTACCAATTATTTGAATCAAATTTTAACGCTAGCGATCGCAAATTACACAATCTTAAATTCGGGAGTGGGGAATGGGGAGCAGAGGGAGACAAGGGGACAAGAGGTGAGAATTTGAAACAAGTCTTTCCCCTTGTCCCCAATTCTCCTTGTCCCCTTGTCCTCTTCCCTATTCCTTATTCCCACTAAACTAAGTCGGACGATCGCCAAATTCGGAGTTGTAACCCTCTTCGCCGTGTTCGTTGATATCCAAACCTTGCAATTCTGCTTCTTCTTTGACACGCAGACCGACTGTAGCATCGATAATCTTGAGAATAATCCACGTACCAACACCTGCGATCGCGTAAGCAATGGCAATTGCTACTAGTTCAATTCCCAATTCACCAAAATTACCACGTAGCACTCCGTCTTTACCTCCGCCGTTGACTTGAGTTGTGGCAAAGATGGCCGTTAAAATTGCCCCCACTGTACCACCAACGCCATGCACAGGATAGGTATCTAAAGCATCATCAATTTGCAGCTTATGCTTGAAACTCACAGCATAGAAGCAAACAAAGGCGGTAATGAAACCAATTAAAATCGCTGATAGCGGTGTCACAAATCCGGCGGCGGGAGTGATCCCTACTAAACCAGCAACGGCTCCTGTAGCCGCTCCTACGGCTGTCGGTTTACCTCGTAAAACTGCTTCCATAATTAGCCACATTAAAGCTGCTGCCGCCGCCGCCGTATTGGTGGCAACAAAGGCTGTTGTTGCTAAATTTGTTGTTAAGTTACCAGAAGTTCCACTAGCAACACTTAGGGCACTCCCAGCGTTGAAACCGAACCAACCAAACCAGAGCAAGCCAGCACCCAGCAAAATGAAAGGAACATTGTGCGGCGGACTAAGGCGATCGGGATGGGTTTTCCGAGGGCCAAGGACGATCGCTGCTACTAGAGCAGAAACCCCAGAACTAATATGAACCACTGTGCCACCTGCAAAGTCGAGGGCACCTAATCCACCAGCTAAACCCAAGAATCCACCTTTCGCCCATACCATGTGGGCTAGAGGGGCGTAAACAAAGGTTGACCACAGCAGTACAAACAGCGAATAGGCGCGGAAACTCATCCGCTCAACGAGCGCCCCAGAAATTAAAGCTGGGGTGATAATGGCAAACATGGCTTGATAAATCGTGAATGCCTGGTGGGGAATCGTTCCGGCATAAGAGACTACATCAGCATATTTGGGGTCTGCTGCTTTGAGCGCATCTTCATAAGGCAGGTGCGGCAAGTAGCCTTGAGTCTCTAAACCGACACCGTTCAACCCAAACCATTGCAATCCACCGATGAAAGGCAACCCTGGTGCGAAAGAAAGACTATAACCCCAGAGAATCCAGGTAACTCCCACGATCGCCATCAAGACAAAGCTCATCATCAATGTGTTTAGGATATTGCGCGATCGCACAAATCCACCATAGAAAAACGCCAATCCTGGTGTCATTAGCAGCACCAATGCTGCTGAAATCAGCATAAATGCCGTGTCTCCAGTATCAGCAGCAGGCGGGGCAGCAACTGGTGTTTGGGCAAAAGCATTACCCATTAGCGGCCCTGCCAAAAACAGTAGGGTGATAGCCCCAATCATCACAACTTTCTTCAACACTTCTTTTTCTTCCTAAGCACCAACGATTTGTATCCTTAACTACATTTGATTACTTTTGGCTACACATTTTTGTCTTAAAAGTTACTTAACTTTTATTTTCTGGAAATGTTAACAAAAATATAATCCTGATTGTAGTTGCCAAAATAGAAACAAGAGTGTAACGATGCAATGATTGCATCTTTTTGTGCAGGATAGCATTTTATGCAAGCGCTACAAAACTCCAAATTTTTAGTTACTTACTGTTACAAAACAAGATACTTGTAAAAATTGATAATTATTATCAATTTTCAGAAAATTTGTACAAATTTATCATGAATTCTCTTTATCTCTACGCATTTACGCGGGAGATATACAGATTGTTGCTTATCTTCGGCTGGTTATTAAAAACCTTGGCGATTTTTTGTCAGCTTATTATGTGTTTAGGGAATTCCAGCAAAAGAAACATCCCATCTCTAGATAGCACAGATGTGCTATCCAAACAAATGTATAAATAATTTTGGATAATTTATTTTTTGTCAGTCTCTGAAAAGCGGGTAAGTAGGTAGGTGGGAAAATTTACAACTATGTAACGAAAGTTTAACCAGAGCCATTAGAGCCAAATTTAATACGTTTTGTACTGTGGTTGCCTTTTTCTCCCCTAGCTTTAACGCCATCAATCACCGCGTAAGCAAGGTCTAACTCATCATCAAATATTTGCCCACATAATTCATCTTTTTTCAGGTGCTGCCACTCCAATTCAATTGGATTCATCTCGGAGCAGTATGCAGGCAAAAAGAAGATGTACAAACCCATCTGTTCCCACTTTAACCATAGTTTTTGCACTTCAAGACATCGGTGTATCGGTCCGTTATCCTGCACAATTACCCTAGTGCGCCCGGTTTTTTGAGCTTCCGTCGCTTCAATTTCCATCATTTGAATGTAAGATTTACGACTAACACCACCAATAACTAGACCGTAAATAAAGCTGATTAAAGGTTGAAGAAACCCGATAATACTTAATCTCCGACCACGACGCTTGGTTTGCTCTAAGCGTTTTTGCTCACCTCTAAAGTAATAGGTGTAACCTGGTTCACTCCACACACAGAATCCTGATTCATCTAGATACTTTAGGTCTATTTCTCCGGTAGCTGCGGATAATTCCAACATATCTAGGTCTGCTTGTTTCTTCGCTCTGACTACGGGGTCTTGTTTTCTCTTGTGGCTCTTCTTGGCTCGCTTCCAATAGACCCCCTTTTTTTGAGTACCCGTCTTAATCTGTCGGGACTCAATTTTATGTGGCGCTCGCTTTCTAATTTCCGGGAGAGTTGAAAACTATTGTATGTACGTGGTTCTTCTCTGAGGCATTTTTCCAACAATACTATGTCCTCCTCCTTCCACTTCGGTTTTCCTCCTCGACCTGGTAATTCCCAAAGCCCTTCTATACCTAACTTCTGCCATTTATGTAAGACTTCTCTTACTGTTTGAACACTCCAGTCAAAGTGAGCAGCTATTTTTTCTACGTACCAACCATGCGCGTTTAATCTGATTGCCTCTGCTCGATCTTTAACTTTCTGTGGTACATCCACAGTTCTCAGGTTTAACAGGGTTTGGTCTTGCTCACGCGTGAGGAATACCCTTAAGCGAGCGCCCATAACATTTGTTACCTCTGTAAGTACATTTTCCGTATTTATTTATCTTAATATAGTTGGGTTTTTTCCCACCCACCTACTTATTAGAAAATTTATTAATCTAGAAGTTCTACTTAAGGTCTGGGTGCAAACATGATAATGAGAACACTCACTAAAGCTAAACATGCTCCTATGAGGTCGTAGCGGTCTGGAGTTACACCGTCTACCTTCCAACCCCAAAACATTGCTATTGCGATAAACACACCACCGTAAGCAGCATACACTCTGCCAAAATTTGCCGATTGAAGAGTTGCAATAATCCCATAGAAAGTTAAAGCAATTCCCCCCAATATGCCCCACCAGAACGGCTTACCTTCGCGCAGCCACAACCAGATTAGGTAGCCTCCTCCAATTTCAAATAAACCAGCCCACAAAAAATACAGCAGAGACTTAATCATTTGACAAATTTATCCATCAGCTAGAACTCAGTGAAATTACGCTAACGCTTTTAACTAAACTATTGTCATTAATTGAAGTAAGTTTATTGACCTGGGCATTGGCATTGGATATTAGGTATTAGGCATGGTGGGCAATCTCCTTGTCTCCCCTTTAATCTCCCTCATTTCCCTGCTTCTTCCCCAGCCCCCAGAATGTAGATAAGGCTTAAGGATGAAAGCACCATTACCTAATAACGAAATACAGAGAATTGAGACACTTTTGGAGTATAAAATTCTCGACACACCATCTGAAGCTGCCTTTGATGACCTCACCCGTTTAGCCTCGTATATTTGTCAGACTCCTATTGCCTTAATTAGCTTAATTGATACAAATCGCCAGTGGTTCAAGTCAAAAGTCGGTTTAGATGTCTTAAAAACACATCGAGATTTTGCATTCTGTAGCCATGCTATTTTACAGCCTGACGTTTTTGTTGTGCCTGATGCAACAGATGACAAAAGGTTTGCTACCAACCCACTGGTTATATCTGACCCAAATATTAGATTTTATGCTGGTGTACCTCTGACTAACCCTGAAGGATATACTCTAGGAACCCTGTGTGTAATTGATTATGTACCACGAGAACTTACTCCAGAGCAGATAGAGGCATTACGAATATTAGGTCGTCAAGTCATCAAGCAACTGGAATTGCGCCGAAATTTAGCAAGTTTGGTACTTGTTACCAAGAAAAACAAACAGACGCAGAAGGTAAGCAAACAATTTTTTAAAAAGATTGCAGCAGGTTTTGGTATCGCGTCGGTAATTTTAGTTTTGATTGGTGTAGTTTCCTATCAAAATACAACAGTATCTACTATTAATCGCAGTATATTAAAAAATACTTCTCAAAAACTCAACAGTTTAGAAGAACTACTGTCTCAAATAAAGGATGCGGAGACTAGGCAACGTAGTTACATTATTACTGGAAAGCAAACTTATCTAAAACCCTATCAAGAATCACTTGCCAATGTCGAGCAAGAAATTGCCAAACTAAAGAATTTAAGCACAGAGCAACCAAACCAACAAAAACAAATTGCAACGCTTGAAATTCTAATTGCAGATAAACTTATTGAACTAAACCAGACTATCAACTTACGCCAAAAAAAGGGAGCAGAGGCGGCGTTGCAGGTAGTACTGACAAATAAAAGTCAAAATCTTATGGATGATATCCGCAAGGAGATCAATGAGATAGAGAACGAGGAAAGGGAGCGGCATCAGCAACTTTCACAAACAGCAAAAGCTTGGACTCGCAAAACAACTGTGACAATTGCGATCGCTATTTGCCTAAGTTTTATTGTTCTGACTGTAGTTTACTACTTCATTTATCATGAGGTAACAGAGCGCAAAAGGACAGAAGAAACCTTAAATCAAGAACGCAACTTTATCTCAGCAGTTGTTGATACAGCCAGCGCATTAGTAATAGTTCTCGATTCTCAAGGGCAAATTGTTCGTTTCAATCAAGCTTGTGAGCAAATAACAGGTTATTCCTTCGATGAGGTGAGGGGTAGGTATTTCTGGAACTTGTTCCTACTTCCTGAAGAAGTGGATTCAGTTAAAGCAGTTTTTGAGGAATTGCTAACTGGTAGAGGCTTTCTGGAGCATGAGAACCATTGGGTAATGAAGGATGGCAGTCGCCGACTGATTGCTTGGTCGAATACCTTCTTAAAAGACTATGAAGGATTGGTGGAATACATTGTTGGTACTGGCACTGACATCACTGATAGCAAACGAGTACAACAGCATTTAACTGCACAATATACTGTAACCCGCGTTTTGGCAGAGTCTACCACAATCAACGAGGCTAACCCCCGAATCCTGCAAGGAATCTGCGAGAGTTTAGGATGGGATTTAGGTGAAATTTGGATGGTCGATCGGCAAGCAAATGTACTGCGTTTTCTTTCCATCTGGCATAAAGCATCCCTTGAAGTGCAAGAATTTGAAGCACTGAAGCGGCAAACCACTTTTATAGAAGGAATTGGACTACCTGGGCGTGTTTGGGCTAGTTCTGAAGCTGTTTGGCTTACTGATGTCGTCACGGATCTGAATTTTCCTTATTTTAAAATCGCGGCTCAATTAGGACTACACTCAGCTTTCGGTTTTCCAATTCGGACTGGTAACAAAATTCTGGGCGTGATTACTTGCTTCAATCGTGAAATCAAACCTCATGACCAAGATTTAGTCAACACGATGAATTCTATTGGTGAGCAAGTGGGCCAATTTATTCAGCGTAAGCGGGCTGAAGAGGAATTACAACGCCAAAACTTGCGATCGCAACTTTTTACCGAAATCACCCTCAAAATTCGCCAGTCTTTGCAAATCGAAGAAATTCTCGAAATCACTGTCAAGGAAGTGCAAAAGATTCTCCAAACTGACCGAGTTTTAATCTATCAGCTTTTACCAGATGAGTCTGCAACCTCCGTTGTTGAAGCAGTAATTTCTGGCTTACCAGAAATCAAAGAGCAAAATATCACCGCCCCTTATTTACGAGCAGAATACCTGCAACAGTACTATCTACAAAAGTACCGTCAAGGAGAGATTTTAGGACTGGCTGAGTTAGATTTACTCGAAGTCCAACAAAGTGACCTCAGATTAATCCAACAGTTTGGGGTCAAAGTCAACTTTGTTGTACCTATTTTAGTCAAAGAAGAACTTCGCGGTTTGCTCATAGTCCATCAGTGTGATGATTCTCACCAATGGTCTAGTTTTGAAACTCATCTCTTGCGGCAAATAGCTGACCAAGTAGGCATTGCTTTAACCCAAGCTCAACTTTTAAAAGCAGAAACTCGTCAGCGAGAAGAACTTGAAATTGCCCGTCACCAAGCGGAATTAGCTTCTCAGACTAAAAGTGCTTTTTTGGCAAATATGAGTCATGAAATTCGCACTCCCATGAATGCTGTCTTGGGAATGACCAGTTTGGTTTTAGATACTCCCTTAAATCCAGAACAACGAGATTTTATTGAAACAATTCGGATTAGTGGAGATGCCCTTTTAAGTTTAATCAATGAGATTTTGGATCTTTCCAAACTTGAGGCCGGAGAAATGGTTCTCGAAGCTCTAGATTTTAACCTATCCACTTGTGTTGAAGAGGTGGTGGAATTATTGGCTCCATCAGCCCATAGTAAGGGGTTAGAAATTGCTGCACTACTTTATAGCAACGTCCCTACCCACCTCAAAGGCGATGCTAGTAGGTTACGGCAAATTCTGATGAACCTAATTAGCAACGCTATTAAGTTCACTAACGTTGGTGAAGTCGTAGTGCAAGTAGAATTGCGATCGCCTTTGGCAAAGCCATCGCTTTCCTCCACAACAACCACTATCCATTTTGCCATTACAGATACAGGTCTTGGCATTAGCCCTGAACACCAACACAAAATCTTTACGCCATTTACCCAAGTGGATGCTTCTACCACTCGCAAGTATGGTGGTACCGGTTTAGGATTAGCCATCTGCAAACAACTGGTGACTTTGATGGGAGGAGTCATTGGTGTGGAAAGTCAGAGGGGGAAAGGATCTAAGTTTTGGTTTGAGGTGCCTTTTGTCAAACAACTTGAACCTGTTTTGCCAAACTCCGATAGCTTCTTGCCTGCAACACGTTACACGAAGGTCAAGAGCGAAAGCGGATTTTTGAACAATCGCCGCTTGTTAGTGGTAGATAGTAATGCTACTAATTGCAAAATTATCTATCATCAAGCTACCGGTTGGGGAATGCAGGTAGATCAAGCTGACAGTATTGCTGCTGCCCTCGAAGCTATTCAGGAAGCTTGTGAGCGTGGTAATTCTTATGATGTCGTCTTGGTTGATATGCAAATGGCTCAAACTTCTGGCATAACTTTAGAAGAACAAATTAAAGCCAATTCTGCAATTGCTAAGATACCTTTGATTATACTCACCTCTATTAATCAACGCACCCAATTGCAACGAGCGCTCAAAATAGGATTTGCTGCTTATTTAGTCAAACCCGTTAAGCCGTCTCGACTCCTTGATACCATTATGACTATTCTAAAAACTCAGCCTCAACCAGAAGAAGGGGCTAAAGGAAGAAGGCTAGAGGCTACCACAAAAATCTCAAGTACAGAAACTTCCAGCATTCTTACTTCCTCTGCACCTAACCCCTCTACTCAATTCCAGTTAAGAATTCTCTTAGCTGAAGATAATTTGGTGAATCAAAAAGTCGCTCTGAAGCAACTTCAGAGTTTAGGCTACAAAGCCGATGTTGCTGCCAATGGAGAGGAAGTTTTGCAGCTATTAGAAAAAATTCCTTATGATTTGATTCTAATGGATTGCCAAATGCCAATTCTTGACGGTTTAGAAACCACAAAAGAAATTCATCGTTGGCAAGAAGACGCTTTTGCTCTGCGTCGTCGTCCTGTGGTGATTGCGATGACGGCCAATGCGATGAAAGAAGATAAACAAATGTGTCTCAATGCAGGAATGGATGACTATCTGAGTAAGCCAGTGTTTAAAGAAAAATTGGCTACCACTCTAGAGCATTGGACAGGCGTTATCCTCTCAAAACAAGAGCCAGTTGTTGAAGAACAGACAGTTTCCACCACAAACAACGACACAATTAACCTAGCAATTGATTGGGAACACTTGCATCGGATATCGGAAAATGATGGAGAATTTGAATTAAATCTATTGCAAATATACCTTAAAGATGTTGAACCCCGTTTAGAGATAATGAGTGCAGCGATCGCATCTGATGACTTTGGGCAAATTGCGCGAGAAGCTCATCACCTTAAAGGTGCTAGTGCCAATGTTGGAGCCACAGCTATGTATCTAGCAGCTGACAAACTAGAAAAGTTAGCTTACGAGCAAGAGCTTAGAGATGCTACTAACTTAGTTTTAGAGTTAAAAGAATTTGTCAACTCTATGCAAGACTTTTTAACAAGAAAGAGTTCAGTCTGAATTCTGTACGAGTAGCCGATAAATATGTGAGTTTAAGTCCTACACTAAATTAATTTTTAATTCTACATTCTTTTTAATTATAAATAAAGTAACAAATAACACCTAACTTACTTATCAAAAATAATGAGGTATTAATTCCAAATTAATATAGAAAAACAGCCTTGATACAATCGTACCAATAAAAAATTGTATAAAAAACTTTAGCATTTACAGAGAGAAAGCTAGCATACAATCTTCCTACATCTCCAGCAACTTTAGCTGATATAGTAGCGGATACCGTCATTACTTGGCGACTTATCATTATTCAAGAGGTCTTATGAAACGCTTAATCTACATCATCCCTGTTACTGCAATTAGCTTACTGACATTGGTAGGATGCAACAGCGATCAAAAATCCACCACCCAAACTCCTGCTACCACAGAAACCACTAAGGCGACAACAGGATCTAAAACCCCTAGTGCTACGCAGGGAGGTTTTGATACTTTGGCCGGTGTCGTTACAAATACAAAAACTGCGGTGCAAGCCGGAAACTTTGACAAAGCTCAACAGGAATTTAATAAGTTTGAAAATTCTTGGTCTAAAGTTGAGGATGGTGTCAAAACTAAATCTTCAAAAACCTATAATGTCATCGAAGATGCTGCGACCCAGGTGAAGGGTTCGCTAAAAGCAAAAGATAAAGCGAAATCTCTTAAAGGGTTACAAACACTTGAGACAAACATCGCCACTGTTTCTAAGTGAGGTAAAACTAACATAGAGCAGGAGTTAAAAGACAAGAGACACCAAAAAAAGTCTTTATATCTGGCTTTGAGACAAATAGTTCTGTAGTTTATCAAGTTGCAAACTGCGATAGTTTCCACTGGAGATTTTGGATAATGCGTTCATTTCGCAAATATCACCGGACTCTGGCGATTATTTTGGCTTTACCGCTTGCTGTAACATTGTTAACCGGTATTGCAGCTACCCTGGTAGGTGAGTGGTCAGCTAACATTGGAGTTCCACGTAGTCTACTACTTTCGATTCATCGTGGTGAAATCTTGGGTTTACAGGGAATTTACCCGATTTTGAACGGACTAGGGCTATTAGGGTTGTTGGTTACTGGATTAAGTATGACTAGTTTGTTTAGTAGAAAAAGGTCAAAATCTGTGTAAGGATTAATCAAAAGCGATCGCAGTCTTTTAAGATATCAAGTCAGTTCCACTGCGATCGCAAATAGTGAAATCAAACTATAATCCATTGTCTCCAGTGCTGTAAAACTAATTGTAGAAGCACTTCCAGAGTTATTGCTCCTGCTTCAGAACGGACTAGAATTTGGACAGACATAACTTTTTCAATTCTTTGACAAGCTCCTGTAACATCAAGCTATTAACTTAAAAAATATTGCTTTTAACAAAATAACGATCCGTAGCAACTAACTAAAAAATATTTCAAATTTCTTGACTTTTAAGTTACTCAGTACTGAGTGCTGAGTAAAAAGTAAAATTAGGACAAAGGCGAAGCAAGTAGCCTGGATTTAAGGGAATACAAAAGTTTTGCTACTGCCAAGAGGATTTTTTAAACATCCTCTAAACCAACAAATATTTTTGAAGGTTCAAATAACTATGAATAATCTATCTTACAAGTATCTAGAAGAAAGTAATAAAAAGGAGAAACTTTTATATACTGCTGATACAGTGCGTACTTATCTTCGCGAGATTGGACGGATACCTTTATTAACTTATGAGCAGGAGATTAATTTCGCCAAGCAAGTTCAAAAAATGATGGCTTTACTAGCTACAAAAGAAAAATTAGCTATTCAATTAAAACGTCAACCAACCCAACAAGAGTGGGTTGAAAATATAAATATTGGTGAAAAATCACTGCTACAACAGCTACATCAAGGGCAACAAGCCAAGCAGAAAATGATTCAGGCAAACCTGCGACTTGTAGTATCTATTGCTAAGAAATATCAAAGACATAACCTAGATTTTCTCGATTTAATTCAAGAAGGAAGTTTAGGCTTAGAGCGAGGAGTTGAGAAATTTGACCCAACTAAAGGGTACAAGTTTTCAACTTATGGCTATTGGTGGATTCGCCAGGCAATTACACGAGCGATCGCCGAACAAGGACGTACTATCCGCTTGCCTATTCATATTACAGAAAAGCTGAACAAAATTAAGCGGATTCAACGTGAACTAACTCAAAAATTAGGTCGTACTCCTACCACAGTTGATATCGCCGAAGAACTATCTTTAGATCCAAAACAAATTCGAGATTATTTACTTTTAGCACGTCAACCTGTCTCTCTAGAATTACGAGTTGGCTCAGACAAAGATATAGAATTACAAGATATGTTGGAGGATAATGGACTTTCCCCAGAATTATACGCTGACCATAAGTTTCTCCAACAAAATATTCAAAATTTATTGTCAAAATTAAATCCCCAGCAGCGACAAATATTAACTTTCCGTTTTGGTTTAACAGATGGAAATGAACTTTCTTTAGCAGAGATTGGTCAACGGATGGGTATTAGTCGAGAGCGAGTGCGACAGATAGAGCAACAAGCTTTGGGTAGTCTAAGAAGACATAAGGATAAGATACACAGCTATCTAGCTAGTTAATTCGTAAGCCGAATGTTTTGTTATTTGCTCTTTACTTCAATCCGCAGAGTTCGATAAATCCTGATGTGCGATGCCTGCGACAAGCGGCTAAGAGCGTCTAAGCAATCTACAAAAACAGAGATTGAATAGTCAGATCCTTCTGGGTAATGCTGAAGTTATGTTGTTCTGCTGTCGCAATGAATGAAACGATCGCTTCACAGGCCACTGCAACGGTTAACATCACCAGGTTTCGTGCCAACGGATAATCACAGACATCATCATTAACCTCAGAAGGAACGCGATAAACGCCATTCCAAATCACTTCTGCATAATCAGCCGATAGCCCAGCATGAAGACAAGGAATTTTTAATTGTTCAGCATAATTTTTCACTGCTTGACGTGCCACACTATTATCAAAGACATCGATAATTAGCTGGCTGTCTTTGAGTAATTGAGTTGTATTTGCTGATGTCAACTCCTTTGTCTTCGCATCAACTTTAGTACCAATTGCTCGATATAAATTATTCGCTAAAATCTTCGCCTTGAACGCTCCAACATCAGAACGGTAGTAAGGCTGAGTCGAAAGATTACGCTCCTCAATGCGATCGCGATCAATCACTGTAAGTTTATCAAAACCAGAGCGAGCTAAGTTTTCCGCTATGTTAGCTCCTAATGCTCCAGCGCCACAAATAGTTACAGGATAGTTTTTCAACTTTGCCATCACAGCATTGGTGCGGTAAAGCTGTTCGTGAAAAAAGATACTCATAATAATTCGTAATTCGTAATTCGTAATTCGTAATTAATACTCTTGTTGTTCCATGACACCCACTAAGGATTGCAAGTCAAAATCGCGATCGCGTCCACTTAGGCAAATGCCAGAACTGACAACAGTCAAATCAGTTTTAGCGATCGCACTACTATGGCGAACTCCATCAGCAGTTGTCCAATCGACTGTCCAATAATCGCTGCGATCGTGGAATTGATTTAAGGTACCGCCACCCATTTGCAATGCCTTTCTCAGTCGCTTTTCATCCTGTTGGGGTTGAGTAAATCCCTCAATGCGCCGAGTTGCTAATTCATACACTGTGCGAATTTCTGGAGTCATCCCCTTAAACTGTAATTCCTCAGCAGGAATGAGTTTCTTGAGGGCAGATTGCAGAGTTTCAACAATTACCGGATCGGTACGGCGATCGATTTCCTCAAACCAGCATGAATGTCCATTCCAACGGGCAATGATTTGCTCAAAGGTAACGCCCTCAGTAACTAAGTGGACTGCGATCGGCTTAACTAATTTCAACCGTTGACGCATATCTGCTTCATTTACAGGGTATGCTAACCAAGTTTGTTTTTGCAGTTGATGTGCTAACCGTAGCCGTATTTGGGGAAAGTGTTGCAAGTATTCCGCAATCTGGGGTAAGTCTGCTTCTTCTACAACCGTTGCTGTTTTTTCATTCACAGCCTGAAAGATGCCCCAACCTTCAAATTTATTAGGCTTTGGCGTGAAAGTGTAGATCATCCCAGCTACCCGTGTGCGAACTCGTCCACTTTTGACACAGGGCGCAAGGAATTGGGTTGTAGACAATTGTGCTTCTGCGATCGCAATTTGGTTGATTAGCTTAAATATGTTAGTCATAACTAATACCAATTTTCAAAAATAAGGCTACCAATGCAACCCTATAAAATCTGACTTTATTAATTACGAATTACGAATTACGAATTACGAATTAATATAATTCTGCGTGCAAGTTAGTGGAGCATTGCGTGTTCTCAGTTACTAGAGGGACTCCTCTGGTGAGTTGTTACACACTCTTTCAAGGATGGCTACTTTTGAGCCTACCTCCCAGGTTCTTCGCACTCCCCGTTCACACACGCCCACTGCATTTGGCAGTGTTACCTTTCCTCTCGTACTAGTATGTAGGCTCCAAGAGTTGGGGCATGCAGGATGTTAATATAATACAATATACTACACAGAATTGGAAGAGATGGAAAGAGAGATTGTGAAGTTGAGCGATCGCTATTACTTCATACGCCTTCTTCATGTCGCTTTATCACCTGCTTGGGTTGAGCGATCTACTTGCTCATATCAGTCAAGGCAGTCTTGTATTTAATCTTGTGGTGATTATCTGTTCAAATAAATTACAAAGGCCATTCAATATTGTTTTCAATTGATAAAAGTTAATCCATTTCTCATTACCTTCAGTACTGAAAACTATTGTATCTGCATATCTAAATGAAGTTGATCTTGGATCGGCGTTGTGAAAATCAATTAACCGATTTTTTGCCCAATCTGGTAGCGCATTGCCATATTTAGCTTCAAAGTTTTTTAATAGATCAAGAATACTATGAGCAGCATTATCTCCTCGTTCCAATTCATACTCAGTTACTACTTTTAGATAAGATTCAATTGCATGTCGGTAACTAAATAAAATTGGATAACCTAGCTCATGAGGTTCAGAGCTTTTCAAGGCTTGCTCCATCAAAGCATCACCAGCAGCTTTATAAGCCCTCGCAACTTGCACAGGGTCAGGCTGTGCCATACCTCTAACTAATACCCCATGTGTCCAAGTTTCGTCTATTTCTTCGGGCACATCTTGAAAGATTGGCGTATTCAAGTAAGCGAACTCACGAAACAAATCATCATGATGGCAACCTTGATTAAGCAAGGAATGTATGTACTCGTAGTCTAGATCATCTTTCCAATAGCAAGAAACTAAAGCGAAAACTTTAATATCGGACTCGCTGTACCAACGAGTTTTTCCTTTAGAAGGATTTGCTGAAACACTCAAGAAATCTGCAAATTCCGTTCCCCATTTCTTGATTAGGCTAACATTTACTCCAAACAATCGTGCCGCTTCTGAAGCCCCTTTCATCGTATTAGCTGATTTTTGGACTGAGCTATCAACTAAGTTTTTTTCAGATTCAGAATGGCTTTTTAACCAGGATGGAAGTTCCATGTCCATAATATTTTCTATGCTAGTTCAGCTTCAGAAACGAGGCTCAAAGTCAACGCAGTAGAGTAGAAAAGGCATGACTCAGTAGAGCTATGATTCATGCCACATTCTAACCCTACTTATCCTCTCTTACAGGCAACGGCATATCCAGAATCTCCATCAGCAAATCCAGACGAGAGGGGCGCGTTAAAAGTGGGACGAGATTCGGCAAGCTGTAGTAATCACCCGCAAAAGTGAATGTATCTACAGGTGCTTGCTGCTGCTTCAGTTGAGTCTCCACCCAGTCGTAATGAGTACCTACGCGGACAATCACCACATTGGGCATTATCGCCAACTCACGGCAGTAGTTCTTGTAAACTTCACCGAAGTAAGGAGCAGCATTTTCGCCCTCATCCGTCACTATGATAATCTGGTCAACCACCTGCTTTTTCCGCCGCATTGCTTCCAATGCACAGCCGATGCTAGTACTACCGCCTGCATTGATGTGCTGGAAGGCACGCTCCCAGTCGGTCAACTCCTTGCCTTTTGCTGTAACAGCGTAAGGAATGGTGTCGAAGGCGTAGACAAACAGTTCTGCCTTTGTGATACCAGAAATTAGGGCAGCGAGTTGTTTACCGATCGCGATCGCATTTTCCATTGAACCAGACTTATCCACCAATAAAGCAGTTGGACGAGCGATCACACCATGCCGCTTCACCTGTTCGTTCGTCACCTTTTCCAGTTGGGCAACGGTGTCTGCGTCAAAATCTCCTGCGTCTGCGGCAATCTGTGCTTTGAATGCTGAGACACGCCCACTCTTAGACGCTGCTTCCAGCTTGGAATCAATCAGCTTCTTAACTTGTGGATGATCCATTGCACCTCTAGCCTGGAGAGACTTGAGGTTGTTGATCGCTTCTTGAGGAGTCATGCTGTTGATTAACGCCACCAATACAACTGGTGTAAGTTGCTTGATTGCACCAATTGCGATCGTGTATGGAATTTTGAACTCCACAATCAGCCGTGCCTGTTCTACGGCATTTGTTGCCTTAGCCAGCTGCTTCAGCACATTTGCTAAGGAACCCTCTGGAGGACTATCGCAAAACAGAATCGCATTTGCCCGCTCATTTGGCTTGATGTGCAGTGAAGCATATAAGTGCTTCATTGCTTTACGACCTCTCAGCGCGGCGCGATCGAACAGAGCCGGATTGCTCTCCCGTGTCTTCAAGTAACGTCGTACCGCAGTCCGGGCGGAACGAGGCAGTTTATTCTGCTGCTGCTTCATGAAGTCCACCACACGAGCCACCTGATAGGGTGGAAACTCTTGCAGCATCATAAATCCAGCATCTCGGTGTTCAATTAAATTGCTGGTTAGTAAATAAGCTAGGAATACTTCTTTATGGTCGCGGACATCACCATGACGCTGATACCAGACTGCCAAATGTCCGTAGAAGATGGGATCGAGTTCAACAATTAACTGATGAATTTCTGCGACTTGCTCAAGCTTGCGGTGAGGAGTTGTCAGCAAACTGTTGAGCATTTCCAAACGCAGGTCACGTTCTGCGGTATTCATTATAAACCTCCTCTAAGAATTTTGGATTTTAGATTTTGGATTTTAGATTGCAACCTAAAATCCAAAATTGCAGGAGGCAGATGTTGCACGCGGGGCGATAAAGTCACCGCGCAAGTTGTAGAAGCATTGTGTATAACTTGTGCAAAATTATGTAAGCTTCTGCGATCGGGGCGCGGCAACAACTGCCAGTTTTGATGTAAATCGAAATCGTTAGTACTACTCCCTAAAAGTAGCAGGGCGAACGCACGGGATTTCTGAAACCCTTGCTGGGCAAGGATCTTGATGAAAAAATAGGCTAAATTAAAAAACGCCAAAACCCTTGCTATTAAAGGATTCTTATACTTTAGATGCGTTTGCCCTGCTAAAAGTAGTAGCTGCGTAAGCTGCCATCATATCTGCCGCTATTGCGACAGCACTTCTTGAAAGCAGCGACCAGAACCGCAAAGACAAAGGTCATTGTTACCAAGCTTTTCCTGTAGTTCCTTGTCACCATGAACAAGGCGATGGCCACGTTTAACAGCTTTTTCAGATGGGTAGCCACGACGACGTTTGCTCAAGGGTTCAAAAGCAGAAATCGTCGAAATCTTCAGGCTCGATGTTGAAAGAATTAATCTTTTTCATCGTTCTCACCTCCATATTGAAATGAAATAAAATCACCTCATGCAAGTCGAAAAAGCTGTTGGTTCACACACGGGATTTGAACCCGTAGTTGCTTGATCTTAAGTCAAGTGCCTTACCATTCGGCTAGTATGTAAGCTTTTTCAGTTAGGGCACGAAGTGAAAATTTTAGTTTTTAGAAAGTTGATTTAAAATAAATCGAATTTCTTTCTTATTACACTGCTTTTTACTAACAGCGTAAATCGTTTGACCTCTATATGCCACAGAACTATGAATTATACCTTTGACAGCATCCGTCACATAATGAGTGGGTGGCAATGGCAAATCTTCAAAGGTAATTAAATACCAAATCTCGTTTAGCTTTTGGTATTGATGATAATTATCAATGATGAGAATATCGGTTTGTTCCGGCTTTTGCTTCTGCTTTCGAGGTATTTTCTCGACTGCACAAAGAATTCCGGTTTCAGGATGGATATAGAAGCGATCGCGGTGGTTTGTATTTAGCTGCATTCCATACCCTTGGTAAGGCTTGCTGTAAAAACCACCATCAATTATTTCCACATACCGTTCAACGTAGTCCCACACATGATCGATAACATGCTGTCCTGCCATTGTGCTAGGATCTAATCTTTGACACAGTTGGCTGTAAACCTCATTCCAAGGCTGTCCAACTTGCGATCGCAAAAACCGACGCAGAGGGCCGAGATGATCTGAAAGATACTTAGATTTATTTATTGGTTTAATCAGGTAGGGATTCAACAATCCATCCTGAATTGCATCGTGGGTGATTTTGTTTAATTGCTTCTTAAAGCCAGTCACTTTTTTGAGGCTAATTCTCCTCCCACCGCGAGGACGCTCAATCACAATCTCGCTCAAACGATGTTCGCTCATATCTCACGTTGTTTAAATTCAGTTGTTCTAATTGAGTTGTTATTAAACATGAGTTAGCTAACATCATTGAACTCACCTCCGTATTGGGTAAAGATTATAAATAAATACGATTTAAATAATTGAAATTCCGCGCAAGTTAGCAAAGCAGTTTTCACGATTGCCTTTACCAGTTTGGCTACGCTCCCATTAGCGGGAGCGGCAGGAGTCGAACCTGCATTCCGTTGCCGGAGTGTGTGTAGACTTCACAAGTTAGGGCGCGAAATTAAGTCTTAAATCATTCCGTGCAAGTTCAAAAAGCTTTTTACAGCTACGGCCGCTCTTACCAAATATTGGCAGTGGGCACGCACGCTAAATCTGCGAGAGACTTAGAAATCATGCTTCGCTTATTCGATCGCTCGAACTTTACTACCTTAGAGCCGTTATCAATGTGTATGTATGCTTCTTCTGTTAGGGCACGGATGACTAGGAAATTCAACCATAGACAGCTTCAGGGCGGACGATCAAATCACCACTAGGACGGCGATCGATTACGTAAGCAGAAAGGCGATCGCTATTCACATCTAAATGCCGAGCAACGCGCTCCTTCACCGCCACATCATTCATCCCTGCTGCAATTCCCAATTGGGTTTTTGGGATATCAACAGAACGTCCTTCAAATCGAATATGAACCATTCCAATCACCTCTTGTTTTAATTATGAATTACGAATTACGTAGCTTGCTTCTCGCTTTTGGCGAGTATTACGAATTCGTATTAGTGGATCTGATCGGGATTGAACCGATACCCTCCCTGTGAGAGTTACACTCACACCTCATGCAAGTTGAAAAAGCTGTGGTAACACCGCAGGAATTGAACCTGCAACTTATCGTTTTAGAGACGATCGCTCTACCATTGAGCAAGTATGTAAGCTTTTTCTGTTAGGGCACAAGTGACATCCGGGATCTCTACCGTTAGAGCTACAGACCCAAGTTTGAATAATTGCAATGGCTTGATTGAGGTGATCGCAACTTCAATCAAAGTCAAGGCAAATGGAGCCGTCGGGAATTGAACCCGAATCCTGCAACCGTCCGTTTGTTGGCTTCGGAGCAGTCGAACACCAATCGCGGCCCCAAACAGTAGCATCTATGCAATTGTCTAGCTTCTGATAGGTTTTAGTTTTGCCTTTGAGGAGGCTTTTCTTTTCATACTACAAATGTAATACAGGCTCTACATAATGTCAAGGGGATACTACAAATTTTGCAATCCAATGCGTGCTATTTAGATTCTCTCTTCTAAAAGCCTTACTCCCCTTCCCTACAAGGGAAGGGGCTGGGGGTTAGGTCTTTTTTCTACTCAACTGAAAATCGCTGTATTACTAAATTAACTGCGGTTATCTATCTGAGCGCGTTGCAAACTTCCAGAAAAGTCAACATAAACACTTTTCCATTCTGTGAAAACATCCATTGCAGTAGTTCCAGCTTCGCGGTGTCCGTTACCGGTTTGTTTCACACCCCCAAAGGGCAAATGTACCTCTGCGCCGATAGTAGGGCCGTTAATATAGGTGATACCTGCCTCGATGTCGCGCATAGCAGTAAAAGCCCGGTTGATGTCGCGGGTGTAAACTGAAGAAGAAAGACCGTAATTGCTATCATTGAGAATTGCGATCGCTTCCTCAAAGGAACTAACCTCAATTAATGCCACCACTGGCCCAAATATTTCTTCACGGGCAACTCGCATATCGGGAGTTACATCATCCAAAATAGTTGGTTGAAAGAAGTAACCGTTTTTCAATGAGCCTTCATTGGCAATTTTTCCACCAATTAAAACCTTTGCTCCTTCCTCACGGGCGATATCCAAATACTTGCTTACCTGTTGGAGTTGTTTTTCATTGATAATCGGGCCAATATCTGTGTCGGTATCAGTGCCAGCACCCAAGCGTAACTTACTAGTACGCTCGTAAAGCATGGCGGTAAATTTTTCTTTGATATCACGATGCAAAATCAGGCGACTAGTAGCCGTACACCGTTGACCGGTTGTTCCAAAAGCACCCCACACCGCACCATCTAAGGCAAGTTCCAAATCGGCATCTTCCATCACTATTTGGGCATTTTTACCACCCATTTCCAGACAGACACGTTTGTGAGTGCGTCCGCAAGTAGCGCCAACAAAAGCACCTGTTTCTGAAGAACCGGTAAACGATACCAAATCTACATTGGGATGCTCAACTAAAGCTTTCCCCGCTTCTTCTCCTACACCATGCACCAAGTTAATTACTCCTGGTGGCAAACCTGCTTGTTGGAAAATTTCAATCAATTTAGTTGCACAGGCGGAGGTATCTTCGGCAGGTTTAAGGATGACTGTATTACCACATACCAAAGCTGGCATAGCTTTCCAGCAAGGAATTGCCACAGGAAAATTCCAGGGAGTAATTAACGCACAAACTCCGATAGGCATTCGCACAGTCATAGCGAATTTATTAGACATTTCCGACGGTGTAGTTTGCCCAAATAGTCGCCGTCCTTCGCCAGCACTGTAAAAGGCACAGTCAATACCTTCTTGCACATCTCCCCTAGCTTCTGTCAGGGGTTTACCCATTTCCCGACTGATTAACTGGGCAAGTTCTTCTTTATGCTGGAGTAATATTTCCCCAACGCGAAAGATGTATTCAGCCCTAGCTGGGGCCGGGACTGTGCGCCAACTGCGGTAGGCTTTACGGGCTGCGGCTACTGCTGTATCTACATCATTAACTTGCGATCGCACAAATGTGGCAACGATTTCGGTTTTGTCCGCAGGGTTGCGACTTTCTAAAGTTCCTTCCCCTATAGCATTCAACCATTGACCGTCGATGTAATTGCGGCAAGATAGCGGAGTTGTCATCTTAAAAATCCCCGGCTGATGATCGAGTGAAACTTGTGTACTGATAACCACTTCTATATGAGAAACGAACCGCAAAGGACGCAAAGGACGCAAAGAAAGAAACAATAAGCCAAGAAAATTTGGCAAGACTCTGCGTACCTTTGCGTTGACTTTGCGTTCCTCTGCGTTAAAAAACGCTAAGATTTGACACAAAGCTGTACTAAGTTTGCTTGCTTTCTAGGTTATCCTCAAGTTTAAAAAATTGGTGTGAGAAGCAAATATCGATATAAAAATTAAGGCACTAACGCCAAGACACCCACAGGAGAGCCAGAACCACCACGCAACCGCAGAATCCCGATCGCTAGAGTAGTACCTTTGGGTGGTAACTGATCCAAATTGGTGAGATTTTCCAAAACAATACGCGGTTTTTCCAATACCAAACGATTAGTAGCAAAAGTGTTATCCTGTCCTGGGTCTACACCATGAGTATCAATCCCTACCCCAGCAATTTGCCGTTCCTTCAGTAAGAATTGAGTTGCATCGCTACCAAACCCTGGAAAATGAGCAATACCTTGAGCATCATGATTTAGAAATGCACTTTTATCAAACCACTTTTTTTGCCAACCAGTATTCAGTATAACTACGCAGCCTTGAGAAATCTCACCGTATTCTTCTTCCCAAGCCACAATATCAGCAATAGTCAGGGCATAATCAGAATTCACGGCTGTGGCTTGACGAATATCTATGACCACCGCAGGTACAACCAGAGATTGGGCGGGATATTGGTCAATTCCCATACTATAGCTATGGAAGCTGTTAGGAGCGTTGATATGGGTAGCACTATGTTCCCCCAAGGCTAAACGTCGGAGGTAATAGCCATCATTATTTAGTTCAGCCACAGTTTCAAATTCTACTGTGGGATCTCCAGGCCACTGGGGAATATCTATGTCAATCACGTGACTTAGATGAATAACGCGTGTGTAGGTGATACTATTTTGACCTTGGGGTTGTATCATCCCAGCCTTCTACTTTACTTATATTCAGGGATTTTTTTAAAGGTGCTATCGCCTGGGTTGGGCTATGCCGACGCAAAGATAGTACTACCATTACAGAGTAATTAAAGTGTAATATTTCTAGCCCTAACCCCCCATAATAGTACAAATAATCCCCCCAATTCCTGTAAATTTTAGGTTTTTGGGGGGTCAAATGTTGCAGCAAAAAGTGAATTAATCTTAGTTAACAACCAATAGGTTAACTTTTTGGTTAAGAAAAGATTAAAGTTGTATTTATGTTGAAGGTTGCTCATGTAGTGGAATCATGATGATAAACTCCGCACCTTCTCCTGGTGCTGAAATACACTGGATTTGTCCGCCATGTTTTTGGACAACAATTTGGTAGCTAATTGATAATCCCATACCCGTGCCTTTACCCACGGGTTTTGTAGTAAAGAAGGGGTCAAATAAACGTTTGCGTACTTCTTCAGTCATGCCTGGGCCATTGTCGGCAAAGCCAATGATTACACGGTCTTCTTTGATAAGGGTACGAATGCGAATCTGAGGAGAAGTCATTTGTCCTTGGTCGTTTGTCCTTTGTTTAGAGTTATTTACTAATGACAAATGACTAGTGACAAATGACTCTTCTAAAACATCGATCGCATTTGCCAGCAAATTCATAAACACCTGATTCATCTGTCCAGCGTGACAGACTACTGGTGGTAGGTTGCCATAGTCTCGGATTACTTGGATTTCGGGATATCCTGGTTTGGCTTTCAGACGATTTTGCAACAGCAGTAAGGTGCTATCAATACCTTCATGAAGATTTACTGCTTTCGTGCCGTCTTCATCAAGGCGAGAAAAATTGCGTAAAGATAGGACTATCTGCCGAATGCGTTCGGCTCCCATATTCATAGAATCCAGAATTTTAGGCAAATCTTGCTTGAGAAAGTCTAAATCTATGTTGTAGATTTGTTCGTGAATTTCTGGTGTTGGTGGGCAGTAACTCTGTTGATAAAGTTCTACCAAGTGCAATAAATCTTTGGTATATTCACGGGCGTGGCTAATATTGCCGTAGATAAAATTGACGGGATTATTGATTTCGTGGGCAATACCTGCAACCAATTGTCCCAAACTGGACATTTTTTCGGTTTGAATGAGTTGCGCTTGAGTGTGTTGAAGTTCTAGTAATGCTGCTTCTAGTTGCTGGGCTTTATCTTGGGCTGTTTGAGCGGCAATGCGACTTTGGGTGTAGAGTTTAGCTTGGTCAATAGCGATCGCTATTTGCACTGTAACTGCCTGTAGTAATTCTACTTCGTTGTCTAGCCAAGGCCGGAAGCCACCACAAGAACCACAGCTAAATGTGCCTATTTCGCCAGATTTGGTGTGTACAGGTAGTGACATAAAGGCAGTGAAACCAAAATCCTGCAAAAATAGTTGTGCAGTGCAATCGCTTACAGTCTCAACATCATTAATACGGATAATTTCTCTATTCAAGGTTTTGGCTGCGATGAGTTCGATTTCTGCACTAGTTGCTTCTTGATCGTCAAGCAGACAGGGTAAAAAGGAACTTTTCGCTTCGTATACTTTTTCCCAATGGGTAACTTCAGTGTCTTGCCGATACCAAAAGAAGGCGCAGCGATCGATCTGGAATAAGTCACGGATCTCCCGCACTGCGGTTTCCACAATGTAATTGAGATCCAAGGAAGCTCGAATCTGGTTAGAAAGACGATTGAGTAATGCTTCCCGTTGGGCACATTCTCTGAGTGCAACTTCTGCTTGTTTGCGATCGGTGGTGTCATAGCAAATACCAACGAAGTTTACAACATTACTATTAGTATCTCTAATAGCAGATGAGTTGCTTGTATGCCATCGCCAACTACCATTTTTGTGTTTTACTCGATATTCAATTGCGTCTTGCTTTTGGGTTGTTGTCGCAATTCTTTGGAAATAATCTACACAAATAGGTACATCGTCAGGATGTACAAAGGGAATAAAGGATTGACCTTCAACTTCTGCAACCTCATGCCCAAGAATTTCAGTCCAGTTAGGAGAAACGTAAGAAAATATCCCTTCAAGGGTCAGTGCAAAAATAATGTTATTGGCATTTTCAATAATGGTGCGAAACTTGGTATCGCTTTCTATTAATGCTGCTTGTACTTTGTCGCTGGTGTCGCGGACTAGAACTATGATTTGCTGGTCTGGTAATGGTAATAACCTAGCTTCAAAATTAATCTTCTCTTGTGGAAGCGGTAAGGTATATTCAAAACTGACTGAAGATTGAGTTTCCAGTACTTGAGTTATTGCTTGCTGGAAGCGATCGCAGATAGCAGTCGGTAGGCATTCTCGCAAACTCTTGCCCTGACAATCTTCTGTTGAAATATACAGGTTCTCAATCTTTCCTGGTTTGTAATCCAGAATACTTCCATCAGCATTGATACGAAAGTACAAATCAGGAAGTACTTGCAAAATCGCTGTAAATTCTGATGTTTTTTGGCGTAACTGTGATTCAACTACTTGGCGTTTTGCAGTTTCGGCTTGTAGTTGCTTTTGTGCTTTTTTTAATTCTGCCGCCTGTTTTTGTTCTGTTAATTTGCGGAGACGACGAGATGAATTTGTAGATGCCGAGCAGTCTTCTTTCAGGGTAGGTCGCACTTCTGTTACATCCACACAATAACCGATGTAACCCGCAAAGCTGCCATCTGCTGAAAATCGTGGCGCAGCTGTATCTAAAATCCAGCGATATTTGCCATCAGACCGACGCAGGCGATATTGCCTCTGGAAAGAATTATATGTTGCAAATGCTTTTAAGTATATATTTTTACATCGTTGTCGATCTTCTGGATGGATGCTACCAGCCCAGATATTGCTTATCTCTTCTCGCCGAGCAGATGCAGGCCCGCCTTTTCTTAGATGGGTTCCAGTAAATTCCAGCCAATTTGAATTTAAGTAGCAATAAAGTGCATTGCATCCAGCCATCCAAATCATCAGAGGAGAAGTGTCTGCCTGCTGGCAAAATACTTTTTCATCCTGTTGTATTACTTCCTCTTGAACTATGATTTGGTTAATGTAGCTCTGCACCTTTTTGGAAAACACTTTTGCCTGCCTGCTCTGCCTAAATTATTAAGGTAATATGTCTGAAAATAGAATTTGTTAATAAAGGGATATCATCTTGATTGCGGCCTGTTATTTTATCTTAATACTTTATTTATTTTTATATCTCCAACAATTGCTTTTCTCTTGTAAATAAATTAAAAAAATGCTGAAGTTATCATTAAGATTAACTTCATGATTTTTGGTGAAATTTAAAATATTCATCTGTCAGGAAAATTATTTAACTATGTTTATTCTTAAAGTTATCTTTAAATTCATCTAAGCTATGTAATCACATAGCTCAAAACCTTATTGAGCTTCACAAAAACTATATAAGTCGCTATGAGGCGATTACATCTTTATCAGAAATTCATAATAATCGGTAATTTCATATCAAATAAATATTGATTTTTTATCAAGAAGAATTCAGCATAAATTAGAGTCTTGAAGACTATACAGACAAAAGCGACTTCCGTAGATTTGAAATTTTTGATTTTTTATGTCTTCCGTATAGGTAAACTTTACTTGTGTAGTAGCGGATTATATTCACCTAATGTTTTTCAGGAATTCTCTTAAAATCACTGGTTTAAAAGGATTTAATGTCCACATCCATACTAAGCAATTTCTAATCATTTTGTGTATAAAAATTTACGTATTTTATTCTGTTTTCTGGGTTCTGACTTCTGAATTCCTTTTCAACTTTCCCTGAAAAACCCGATTTTTCAAAATTGTCTTGACCGTTCAAAATGCTTCATTCCAAAATCGCAAATTAAATGAGAGAGATGCTAAATGTGATATCAACACGTTATAACAATGGCTAGCGATCCTATTTTATATGTTATAAAGCTCACAGAAATTCATGTTAGGCGGGAACTACTTTATGGAACCAGATAAGCTGGGCCGTTTTAAGGAGTACGGCGAATTCATCCTCCGAAAGATAGATTCTGTGCCCCAGCACCCTTCAAAACAAGAAGATTGGGTTCCAGCTAGTCTTGATGACTGTCTCCTACGTTTGCGGTCAGCGGCCCAGAAAACTGTAGACCTGGCAACTTCACCTGTCAAAATTGGGGTGATGGGGGAATTCAGTAGTGGGAAAACTTTACTTTTAGGCAGTCTAATCGGATATGCAGATGCTTTACCAGTCAGTGAAAACCCTACTACAGGTAATGTTACCGCAATACACATCATCCCGCAAGACGACTTTGCAACTACCCAATTAAGTAATTTCACTGTAGAGTATCTTTCTCACGAAGGGGTACATGAGTGTCTACGCTTCATGCTAGGAGAAGCCCATAAACGCACGACAGCAGCAGGACTTCCTCCGATACCAGTATCGAAACTCAACTCTGGCAAAGATATTATTAGCTGGTGTGAAGAGGCTTGGAATAGTAGTAACAATTTGGAGCTACGTTATTTACTCCGGGAGTTGGTATTATTCCTGCGGGCTTATCAAGCTTATGGGGAAGTGATGTGTGGTGGGCACTACCAGATTGATGCTACCACCGCCCGCGAAGGGCTACAACTGATCGAACAGCCAATGGCAATCCAAAATCTGAAATTTGAGGATTTACCGCCAGCGCATATCCGATTACCAAGTCCACCCCAGAGGCTACCAACAAAGTTATTGCAGAATAGCTTTCCACTCATCCGTCGCGTAGATATCGATGTGAAAATCTCACGGGAAATTTGGGATTTTACAGGTGCAGCAAAATTTATTCTCATCGACTTTCCAGGATTGGGGGCTGCTAATTCGGGAGCAAGGGATACCTTTTTGTCACTGCGGGAACTAGCAGAAGTACAAACAATTTTGGTATTGCTAAATGGTAAATCTCCTGGGAGCGATCGCGCCAATAAAATTTTCACTATGATGCAGCAGCAGCGACCTGGACAAGACCTGAAAGATTTAATTCTCGTAGGTGTAGGTCGTTTCGATCAACTCCCCCTAGACAGTGAAGGTGGCGAAAGAGAACTTGACCATTTGATTGAAGATAGCCATTTAAAAGAGGAAACCGTTTTCCAAAAACTCAAAGTTCTGCAAACTACCATTGATGGTGCAGAGGCATTTACAACCCAAAAAGACCGCATCGTTTTACTATCGCCACTGTTGGGACTCGCTGAATTAGCAAAACGTTCTACTACAGTCAAAGCAGGCTCACCAGATTTTTTGGCTAACTTGGACTATCCTGATTACTTAGATCGGTCTAAACGCCTACAAGATAAATGGGAGCTATTAAGTGAACGGCTGTTAGAGACAGATCCCCGCAGTAATTTAGGCAAACAGCTAGGTTACTTTGGTCAAGATGGGGGACTTAGTAAGCTGCGGGAATTGATTCAAACCCACGTAGCGACTCATGGTTTGAAGCAACTGTATGAAGATACTCGCAGAGCAGCTGATGTTGTGAGCCAGCAACAAGATCACTTGAAGGACATCATAGATGAAATTCACGAGCAAGGCATCCCCACAGGAGACAGTCCCGCCTTTATCGAGTTGCGCTATGTGGTCGAAAGCTTGGATAAAATCTACAGGAATTTTCAAAAAGATTTAGGGACAGAACCACTTAAAGATCGGCGCGGTGTTGTCGTCAGCGATGTAGTTAAAGACGAACTCACTTTTAGAATCCTCAATTGGAACCAGTGGACTTTACTCTTCAACAAAGCCAACAATGGAGCGATCGCTCTGGCAGAATCTAAAGGTGCAGCCGGGAAATTATTTGATCGAGGAAACCGTGTAAATACTTCCCTTCCAACTAAAAGCGATGATTTTTATCCAGTATTTGAGAAAACCGTTAAAGAAGTAGAAGATTTTGCCCGCGATCGCATCCATCAAGCAGTGGTAGATTTGTTGAACCAATTGTCAAATTATGTCGCCCCAGAACGCGAACAATTGCAGGTATTTTTCCATCCAGATATGGAACAACAAATTGAAGAAAAATTTGGTTTTGAAGATGCCGATCTCTTTTACAAATTATTATTAGGATGCGATCCTAACGAATGGAAGGAAGCAATCATCTCGGAAATCACTAGTAAAGATAAAACAGTTGCACCTGAAAGCATCTTTCCTCTAGCGCGTCAAGACGAGAAACACAACGTTGGTCAAATCTTTGACTGGGCACCAGAAAAAAGCCAAGGTTTATCTAGATCGAGCAATCACCAACTTTTAGTACTGCGGCTGCGAGATGAAATCACTGCTAGCGCTAGTCTTCATCTTGTACAGTATGTTAGCGAAGTTAATCAGCAAATTAATTCAGAAATAGCAGGCATTTTGGATCAAATTATTCCTAGTTTGCAAAACCTTTCAAAAAAAGAAACTTTGCTGAGATATTTGGCGGCTGGGGACTTACCACCTGAGATAGCGATTCCTACTTGGTTGCAGATTATTTCAGAACTTGCTGCTGTTTCTTACTTAGATGATTTGAGATAAGCTAACTCAGAGCCTACGCCCTTTCATATAAAAGCGTAGCCCGACGTAGATATCGTGCCAAATAAAAAAGCCAGTGCTAAAGAGAATCAATGGTACAAGACCAAAGATTCTCTAAATTTGTAATTTTATGATACAACATTACAATTTTTAGCCAGCTATAAAACATACAACAGAAAGTGATACTATAATGAACCCTTTTCAACTCAACAAATATAGCGATCGCGAACCAAGCGAGAAACAACAAAAAAGATTTCCCGGATGGTTTGCTTTAGATTTTGGTACATCGAATTCCACAGTTACACTCTTCGATCCAATTGAAGTACCGATCGCAGAAATTCTACCAAAAGAACAAGAAATGCGGTTGCGCGATCGCTTATCACAATGGCTGAGTTCTCCCGCCTCGGTCGCTTTACCAGATGTTAGCGATGATGATTGGGCAAAATTCATCACAGAAATTAGTAAAAATCTGGATATAGATCCAAGCAAATTGAGTGAAGTTTTTGAAAGTGACAATAAAGAGCGATTTTTGGAAGCAATTCGTCAAATTGAGCTTTCTTTAGGAAACAGCGAGAGGTTTCGTCGTGCTGTCAGCAAAAAACTTTACCAAATCTATCATGAGGTGTTTCGCGTTCCTACTCTAGAGTCGCAAAATCTGATCCCAGTTGTGCTGGATATCGATCGCCGCGATACGGAAATTCCCAGCGAGTTGGAAATTTCGCAGTTAGGGGACTTAAAACTGCGGATGGGTAGGGAAGCTAGAGATAATCGCAAAAAAGCGATCGCTCAAGGCACCAGCAGTTCTTTAAAGGAAATTATCAGCAGGTTTCACCATTCACCCAAGCGCTATTTTGGTCAGGAGCGATCGTTTTCGGTTATTTTGGATGGTAAAGAAGAAATAATTACCGCAAATCAACTGATTCAATCTGCTTGGGCGCATTTAATCGAGTTAACTGAAGATTACCGCCAACGCGCCCAACGTAGATTTTCAGAAGGAACTTTTTTGACAGCAGTTGTTACCTACCCCACCGTCGCCCCACCAGTTGTTCGCAAGGAAGTTAAGGAATTTGTTGAGCAATTGGGGATCGATGATGTCCAAACTGCTTATGATGAAGCCGTTTCTGTGGCGATATTCTTTTTATGGCGAGAATTTGGCGGTAATCTGAATATTGGCATCGAGTCATTCAAAACCCGTTGCCGTCAAGTAGGAAATAAATGGTCACAAAATGTCCTCGTTTTGGATATCGGCGGCGGAACCACAGACTTAGCTTTAATTGAACTGACTTTAGAAGATAAAACCCCTACTTTTGCTGATTATGAAGATCGAGGTTTAGGAGGACGTTACTATAAACTCACTCCCAAACTATTAGGTTCATCTGGTCATTTACAGTTAGGTGGTGAGTTAATTACGCTGCGGATTTTTAGATTATTAAAAGTTGCGATCGCAGACTTCTTATTGACAGCAGTAACAACAGGTGATGTTGAAAGCGAAAAGCTAGAAGATTTAATTAGCTCTGAATTAAACGAACGCTTTTTAGAACAAGGTAAATTCAAAAATGGCAGTCTTTTAAAATGTCTAGATAAAGAAAATCCAGAAGGTGATATTGCTTACAAAGATGCCCTAGATACTGCCGAGAAAGTATTACCCACTCGTTGGCAACAAACACCCCAACGCCTGCAATCCTTTTATATCCTTTGGGATCATGCAGAAGCCGCTAAACTTAAACTTGGGCAAAAAGCACCAGCAGATAATTCTCTATTAACCTTCACACTTTCTGAACAACAAATTTCCGAACTGCTCACTCAAAGCGCCGTCAAATTGCAAGTCAAAGATCCAAATAGCATCTGCGTTACTCTAGATAACCACCAGTTTGAACGAGCCACCGTTTCAGGAATTAAGGAAGCAATTGGTATTGCTAAAGGATTGATGGAAAGTCGCTTACGTCCTGATGATCTCACCAAAGATTCTTGGAATTCCCAAAAAGTTGATTGGTTAATTTTGTCTGGAAAAACTTGTAATTTAGACATAGTGCAGCGCCAAATCTACCAAGAATTTAGTAAATCTCCATATTTTGTGTGGAATCCAGAACGAATTACTTTTGTGTTGGAATTTACCAAATTAGCTACCTCTGCCGGTGCTTGCTATGCCGAAAAACTACGAAGATTGAGATTCGATCCAGAAGAGTCTAAAAGCTTGCTGCGTAAGGGAGCCAATCAACTAGAAATTGATGTCAAAAACCTGTTTTATTATTTGCCTTGCAACTTCAAACGCAAAACCCAAAGTAACGATTTACTAACCATATTTAAAGCTGGACAAGAACTCTATCAACTCGCACCTTGGGAAAGTGTCGCCAAGGTTCGTACTGCATGGCAAGGAATCCAATTAACTAATATTATTTACCGTCAAGACTACGAAGATGGAGATTTACGACTATGGGGTAGCTTTGACGGCAAAAACCTCATGAATAAACTGGGAATGCAAGAAGCCGAGTTTCTGAAAAAAATTAAAGTCCAGTTTGAAATTGACCAAACCCTTGAATTTAATGTGTTGCTTTGTCAGGGAAATCCTCATTATTTAATTGATATCCCAGGCATTGATTTGGAATCGGTTGTTTCAGAAACATCACCGTTATTTGCTGATGGTAAATTAAACTGGAATATTGCCGTTGAGGGTTTAAATAAAGATTTAAATGATGGTGATATTGCCGTCAATGTTATTGAGTCGGCAACTGTCGATCAACCAGATGCTTATCATCTTGTCTTTGAAGTAGGAAATGATGGTAGTAAGTTGTTCCAAAAATTTCACTATCTGCGCGATGGTGTGACGGAACCAGGAATTGGGTTAATTAGTAATCCTTTACCTCCCTTCCCACAAACAGGCCAACACACCTTCTATATTTATCAAACAGATGCGGAAACCAACAGCAAAAAATGGATACGAATTGGCGCACTCAGCAAGCCAGATGTGACAACAGATTACCCTTGCCAATATCGTGTAACTCTAGACGATCAAGGTATCCTACGGATGCACGCTGGTGAAGTACCTTACTGGACATCAAACAGTCAGGAATGCCTAAAAGAAGAGGGATGTATTTATATTGCTGAATTAGAATTGCAACCCAATGAAGTTGATAAAGAACGCGATCCATTTTGCGGTATACATTAACTCTTGCATTAAACCTTTGCGTTCCTCTGCGTTGAAAAAATTAAGATTTTTAAACGCAGAGGGGCGCGGAGTAAACGCAAAGGTACGCAGAGGTTTGCCAAGTTTAATTCGCTATAAAAATATTTGGAGGTGAGATTCATGCAGCACTTGCGTCAATTATTAGAGATAGAAAACTCACAGTTAGCCCAGTTACTGCGGTTTAGTTTGTATGGACTAGAGGCGACTTTAAATCAGGCTCGCACAGAATTACCACTAGATCCAGGATCTAAAATATGCGATGAGGTGCTGCAAGAACTTCATAACCTGTTGGAACCTGTACCCCCACAGCAAAATACTGGTTGGGAAGATGCGCCAGATGATTTAAAACTAAGTCACCTGCGGGAAGTTTTTGATTCCGACTCAGAACTTAATTATTATCTGGGTAATTCCCAACTGCAAAGCACAACGGATTCTGATTTATGGAATGAGATTCAACGCAAGCTGCTGCGAGTACCAGAAGATTTAGCTGCAACTTGGCGATCGCGCACTTTAGATTTAGCTCAAGAAGTTGGTGCGATCGCAGATAATTCTAATCTCTTTCAGCTTCCCTTTATTCGCGACGAAATTATCTACCCCGGCCTTAGTGGTACTGTTCAAACTCAGGGATTGACTTTGTATCAACAGGCACTTTCAACTTCTAAAATTCCCCAAGGTAATGTATCCGATTTACCAGCAGCATTCCTATTTTTATATATGAATTTTATTGAAATAGACCCCGATTTACATCATGCTTTAAAGAGCGTTTTTAGCTTCGATGTCATTTCTTTACACTCCAAAGCAGAACAGCGCGATCAATATATTGATGCTTTAAGCGATCGCTTCCAACGCACCCAAAAAGCTGAGAAAAACACTGATCCCCTGTCAATTCTTCGTGCTTGGATTGACATGGATGAAGCAATACATTCCTTAGTATTCGTACCACCGGCTGAACGCTATTCTTGGTGGGGGAAGCTACAACATGAATCACGGCGCATCCTGAAGAAAGTTGTTGATGAGGCAATTAATGCAGGTAATGAAGTGCGAATTCGCCAATTATCAGGGCTTTATGCAGATATCTGTGCTTCATCCAAAGATGATTTACAACTAGACTGTGGTGGTATTCCTGGCGAAGTCTTAACTTGTCTGCGAGTATATGCGCGAATTAATCAAGAAGAATCTCCTGGTCGTGTAATATTTCGCTCATCACGGTAGTTGCTGGAGAGTTTTCTAATTCTTGAGATTATCAGGCAAGGCAGACAATTTTACTATCCCGCCTTGCCTCATAATCTAATGAAGGTAAAAACGTTTAAATCTAAAGGATGCCCCAGAAGTGTAAAATCCCCTGACCAGAAAATACTTCAAGTGCAACAGCAGATAAAAAACCAATCATTGCAAAACGACCGTTCCAGTTTTCGCTCTGAGGAGTGAAGCCCCAGCGCAAAGCATTAGGATCTTCTGAAACTGAAGGCGTAGTCTTCTTAACATCTGCCATAAATAATACTCCGAGCTTTATGTTGTAACAGTTATAACTGCATGTAAAGTAATGTAACAGATTTTTACGAGAATGCAACATAAACTCGATATAAAATTCAGTAATATATATTACGGGTGCGTAATTTTGTGTTAGTAGATTTGCGATCGCCTACAGTGGCAAGCTACGCACCAACAGCCAATTAACTATGACTCACTACCGGGAAAAAATATAGGTAAGACAAACGCTGTCAGAATTCCACCCAGCACAATCACCTCAATAATTCTGAGGTAAAAATTGTTTTGCATAAAATTATTCATTACCGCACCAAAGTTAGCCTGTAAGCTAGTCAACCAACCACGGAAACGACTAGACCATTTAGCAGGGCTATCTTCTGGGCGAAACTTCCACAAAAACATTGAGAGTAACAACGGCGCACCACCGACCTTGGTAGACATCAAAACATGAATCGCCACACAGCAAACCATCACAACCCAGCCACTAAGGTGAAGGGAGTACCAAATATGATCTAGCTGCCCTGCTGGAAGCCATTCTTCCTTCATCATCCTGCCAGAGTTCACAGCCAAAATAGCGGCGATGAGCATGAGAGTATTTGATAGACGTTGCAAGCTAACCCACCAAATCGGCTTGCCAACCTGGGTTAGTTGCTGCAAAGAATCAGATTGAAGCAAACGCTTTTGTCCAGCATGAAAGCTATAGAGGGCAAAAGCAGGGAGAATAAGCAAGAAAAATAATGCAAAAGTGCCGTGAATACCCTGAATATCCCCAATTTGAGGAAATGGTATTTTACCAAATCGGCGATCGTATGTGTTGTAAACCAAAAACCCGGTAATGATTGCCGCGATAACTAAAATTCCACTTAAGCCGTGAAGAATTCGCAACAAAAAAGGTTGATAGGGCGCAGAACGGGACATAACATTAATCCTTAGTAGCTTACTTCAAAAAATTGTAACCAGTAAGGAGGAAATTAAGTCTTGCTTGATAATTTATATGCTTTAATAGCCAATACTGAACTAAATTATCACAAAGATAAATATTGATACAAGTTTAAAAATATGCCAGAAGTTCTGCATTTTACAGAATTTCTCAAGGTAGTGATATATAAAATTCATGTTCCAGATGTATCAGCAGAAAAACTAGAATATTTTTTGGAAGTTAATATTTAAATTTTTAATAAGCTTCAAAAAGTAATTATCAAAAAATTGGCTTTAGAAGCTCAAAATAATCAGAAACTTAAAATAGAAGTATCCAGTAATTTTTAAATATTATAATTTTTGGTTATGATCAAAAGTCCTCTGCGATATCCTGGTGGTAAGTCAAAAGCAATAAATCAGATAGCTGAATACTTACCAGAGAGCTTTTCGGAATTTCGAGAGCCTTTTGTGGGTGGTGGCTCTGTATTTATTTATTTAAGACAAAAGTTTCCTGATATCAAGATTTGGATTAACGATTTAAACCGCGAACTCTTTTTATTCTGGAAATTTGCCCAATCTGATATAGCTCAGTTAGTTAAAGAAATTCGGCATATTAAAGTCAAATATAGAGATGGGAAATTACTCTTTACAGAATTAGCTAGTGTAGATGTCAATAGTTTATCTGATTTAGAAAGAGCAGTTCGGTTTTTTGTACTCAATAGAATTACCTTTTCAGGAACTGTAGAATCAGGTGGTTTTTCCCAAGAAGCTTTTCATAAAAGATTTACTGATTCTTCAATAGAACGGCTAGAGAAGTTAGAAAGTATTTTGTCAGAAAATGTCCAAATTACTAATTTGGATTACAGCCACTTATTAAAATCAGAAGGGGAAGACATATTTTTATTTTTAGATCCACCATATTTTAGTGCTACAAAATCAAAGCTATATGGTAAAGACGGTGACTTGCACACTTCTTTTGAACATCAGAGATTTGCTAACCTTTTGCAACAATGTCATCATAACTGGCTAATTACCTATGACAACTCAACGCAAATTCTAGAAAATTTCCAATGGGCTAATATCTCAGAGTGGGAATTACAGTATGGCATGAATAACTATAAGCAGAGTGGTGCGGCTAAAGGAAAAGAGTTATTCATTACTAACTACGAAGTTAAACTTGATTTGGAAAAAAAATCACAAGTTCAGAATCTTGGTAATCCAGCTTTGCAATTAAGCCTTGAGATTTAAACCTAACTTTGATAGGCTTCCAATTTTCCGGTAGGATAACCCCATAGCTCTCAATATAGCTACAACATACAAACCTTAGCTATGATAACTTCCCCAATCCCTGCTCAAGAATCCTCTGCTAGCTGGTATGTCCTGCTGCAACAATTAATAGATGGCCAATCCTTGTCTCGTACTCAAGCTGCTGAATTGATGCAAGGTTGGCTCAGTGAAGCGGTTCCCCCAGAGTTATCAGGGGCTATTTTAACAGCGCTGAACTTTAGAGGCATTTCTGCCGATGAATTGACTGGTATGGCTGAAGTCTTACAATCTCAATCTTCCCCACTCAATACTCACCATTCATCGCTCACCACTGTAATAGATACTTGTGGTACTGGTGGAGATGGTTCATCAACCTTTAATATTTCTACAGCCGTTGCTTTTGTTGCCGCAGCATCTGGCGTACCAGTCGCCAAACACGGCAATCGTTCAGCTTCAAGTCTCACGGGGAGCGCAGATGTATTGGAAGCCTTGGGTGTAAACTTGAGCGCATCCAGTGACAAGGTGCAAGCCGCATTACAAGAGGTGGGGATCACTTTCTTGTTTGCACCTGGTTGGCATCCAGCACTTAAAGCGGTTGCCCAATTGCGGCGAACTCTCAGGGTAAGAACGGTGTTTAATTTGCTGGGGCCGTTAGTAAATCCTTTGCGTCCAACTGGGCAAGTTGTGGGGCTATTTACTCCCAAACTTTTGACGACTGTTGCCCAAGCATTAAACAATTTAGGCAAGGAAAAGGCGATCGTTTTGCACGGGCGAGAAAAACTTGATGAGGCTGGGTTAGGAGATGAAACTGACTTAGCGGTTTTATCAGATGGAGAAGTGCAGGTAACTACCATTAATCCCCTAGATTTGGATCTAACACCTGCCCCCATAGGTATGCTTCGGGGTGGCGATGTCCAAGAAAATGCAGTAATTCTCAAGGCGGTATTGCAAGGTAAGGGAACTCAGGCACAACAAGATGCTGTTGCCTTAAATGCATCGTTGGCGCTGCAAGTAGCAGGTACGATCGCACTCCTCGACCACGCCCAAGGGATTAAAATCGCTAAGGATATCCTACAAAGCGGGGCAGCTTGGACGAAGTTGGAGCAGTTAGTTGAGTTTCTGGGGAATTAATTTGCGATCGCGATTGCGGGCGAAATTCTACGACATTACGCTTGATGGTGACATCGTAGTTGCCAAAAAAGTCATGGCCTAAAAGTCCAGTTTCTAGTTCCGCACCTGCGATCGCTACTGGTACTTTATTCACTATTACTCCACCAAGTGCCATCGAATTAACATAGCCCACAGGGAATTCTACAGCCCTAGAACTAGCGGTATTTGCCTTAGCTTTCCCTACTGTCACGACTCCCAAAGCATTAGCCATCTCTTGGGTGATGACAGTGCCACTGGCTCCCGTATCCACAATCATCTCAAATTGTCGCTGTCCATTGAAAGTGACTTCGACAATCGGCGTTCCACCAATTCGCCTTTTAATCGGCGCTGTAAATACTTCCTGATCTGGAATCACCACTGCTGATGAGGGCAAACCTGGCTCTATTGGTAACGGCTTTGTTTCTTGTGGAGGCGAGGTATACTTTGGTGTAATTGTTGTTTGGGGAACCACAACCACTATCCTCTTCGGTTCGGCAAGACGCACAGGGCGAGGAGTAGCTTGTTGTTGGGCATATTTAATTTGGCGGCGATATTCAGTAATTTTGGTTTGAGCGATCGCAAATTCTGGGCTTTGTCGTCGGACTCTTTGCATCAGCGCGATCGCATCCTGGTACTGATTCGCCACCAAAATCCAATCACCTGGAGATTGAGCAGAACGGCTGATACTCCAAGCGCCAACCGCTTTGTCTAGCCCCTGTTCAAAAAGACTTGGTTCGCTTTCAGACGGCTCTAGCGACTGTACTTCTGGGGTAACTGCTGGTGTTGGTGATTCAACGGCAGGTTTTACTGATGCCAAATCCCCAATTGGCGCGGGTTGCTCATTGCCACCAGTCACAGTGTTCCGTTTGTCTTCACTACAGGCAACACACAAAACCGCAAGAGCGCTTGATACTAAAATTAGGGTTGCACGGGATAAAAAAGACTGAAGCATAATTAATTTTAACCACCCAAGCTTTGTCAAATCCACTCCCGCCACTTTAAATTCCCACTTTAATTTTAATTAACTATCCAAAAAACTCCTAATTGCTCAACTCATGGGATAATTAACAATCGCAGTATTGAAGAATAGGTAATGGGAAATGGGGAATAGCCAATGGGGAAGAGTTTAGTACCAGCCCAATCCCCAATTCCCAATTCCCAATTCCCAATTTCCAATTCCCAATTCCCCAATTTACTATGCCCCTGACTGACGCAATACCTGCTTTACTTGTCTTGGCAGATGGAACTACTTATCGCGGTTGGTCTTTCGGTGCGACGGGAACCGCGATCGGAGAAGTGGTGTTTAACACTGGCATGACCGGATATCAAGAAGTTCTGACTGACCCTAGTTACTGCGGTCAAATTGTCATTTTTACCTATCCTGAATTAGGCAATACTGGTATCAATCTTGAAGATGAAGAATCAGATGGTCCCCAAGTGCGGGGTGCGATCGCCCGAAATATTTGTCAAAGACCAAGTAACTGGCGATCGACACAATCCTTACCAGACTACCTCAAACAAAATCAAGTACCAGGGATCTACGGCATCGATACCCGCGCCCTCACTCGCAAAATTCGGATGTTTGGAGCCATGAACGGCGGCATTTCCACAACCATTCTTGATGAGGCGGAATTGCTAGAACAGGTACAGGCAGCTCCCAACATGGCGGGATTGAATCTGGTTCGAGAAGTCACCACATCAACGGCTTATGAATGGTCAGATCCCACAATTCCAGCTTGGGAATTCAACTGTGAGGCTGCGGAAAATCTTGGAGAAGCCTTTACCGTTGTTGCCCTTGACTTTGGCGTAAAACGCAACATTTTGCGTCGCTTAGTAAGTTACGGTTGTCGGGTAATTGTTGTGCCTGCTGATACGCCACCAGAAGAAATCCTCAATTACAATCCAGATGGTGTGTTTCTTTCTAATGGGCCGGGCGACCCGGCTGCCGTCACTGGAGGGATTGCAACTGCCAAAGCGCTTTTGTTAAGTCAAAAACCCATCTTTGGTATTTGTATGGGGCATCAAATTTTAGGTCATGCGTTAGGGGCAGAAACCTATAAACTAAAATTTGGTCATCGTGGTTTAAATCAGCCTGCGGGTTTACAACAACGGGTAGAAATTACCAGCCAAAACCATAGTTTTGCTATTGACCCAGATTCTTTACCTACGGCAGTTGTGGAAATCAGCCATCTGAACTTAAACGATCGCACCATTGCCGGGGTACGTCACAAATCTCTACCTGTATTCTCTGTACAGTATCACCCAGAAGCCAGTCCTGGCCCACACGATGCCGATTACTTGTTTGAGCAATTTGTTCAAGCCATGCAAGCAGCACGTCAAGCCGCAACAGCCGAGGTTAAGTAAAAATAGGGAATGGGTACTAGCTAGGGACTAAGAAAAAGTTTTTCAATGCCCAATGCCCAATACCCAATGCCCCAAAAGATTGTAGACAACATGCTCAAAAACCATCTATACTTGAGCGTTCACTTTAACTCATGAGGAGGGAATTATTGCTGAGCCACTGAATCTAACCGTTAGCCTGAGGGGTACTCGTGAAGTCCGGGATAACTGCCAGCTATTCCGCCTCACAGGTTTGTTAGATGCCTTTTCTGAACCCACATTTCGCAAAGTGCTTGGCAGCAAGATTGAAGAGGGCCCTAAGCACATTATTTTGGATCTCTCACAAATCGACTTTATTGATAGCTCTGGCTTGGGCGCTCTGGTGCAGCTAGCCAAGCAGGCTCAAACTGCTGAAGGCACTTTGCAAATTGTCACGAATGCCCGCGTAACTCAAACGGTCAAGCTTGTTCGTCTAGAGAAGTTTCTCTCCCTGCAAAAATCAGTTGAAGAAGCTCTAGAAAACGTCAAGTAGTCTTGGTTGCTTGAACCGAGAGACTAATTCAGCTATCCAGATTCAATATCGGGTAGCTTAATTTTTAAAACTTCTGGCAGAAAACCTCTCTCCTTGTGGGAGAGGCAATAAGCCAGTTGCGCTATTATCTTTAAAGTAGAGCAATCAAAAAAATATATATACCAAGTGATTGCTGTGTAATCGCTTACTAGAACATTCGGATAAATAACCAAGTCTGAAAAAGTTGTAAAAAATACAAATTTAGCAGATTTGTCTATAGATAAACTTGACTTGATACTGTATAGTTAAAAATTGTCACTTACTAAGTAAGCATAGCAATGCTATCTAGTAACGGGGTGTATTTGATGTTCAGATTTTACCCTATCTTAGACACAGACTACAAGAAGTAGGCGAAATTTGGTTTACAAGGCGTTGACATCAGGGTAATTTTAAATGCCAACTCTCAATCAAAAAGATGAAATTAAAAAGTAACTTTGATAGTATTGATTATGCTAAGTATACTATCATGGCATACTTCAAAAAAATCAGTCTTTGCGAAGAATGCCTGCCAAATCTAGCCCGTCAAGGAATGATTTATTTGTGAAGTCACAGGAGGAAGAGCTATTAGATGGACAAGATCAAACTCCCAAGCAGAGTTTATCTTGGACTGAAGCACTCTTGGCAACCACAGGGCCATTCCAACAGATTTCCCTCTCACAAGTGCAACAAATTTCTCCTACTGCTTTAGCATATTTGGGGGATGCAATTTATGAGTTGTATGTTAGAATGTTCTATCTGCTGCCATTGCAGCGGTCGGGAATTTACCATAGTCTGGTAGTGGAGCAGGTAAGAGCAGAAACACAAGCGCTACATTTGCGATCGCTAACTCCTCATCTGAGGGACACCGAATTAGAAATTGTCCGACGGGGTAGAAATGCCGCTACAGGCCGCCCTAAGCGACTTAATCCCGAAATTTATCAACAGGCAACTAGTCTAGAAACCCTAATAGGCTATTTATATCTCACAGATTACCAGCGTCTAACCGAACTGTTGCAAATGCTTCATGTAGAAAAAGGGTGAAAACTCAATTTCACAACAATAGGTACAGCAGTAGATTAGGTTCCAGAAACTCCGGTAATCGGTATGTTCAACCATAAGCTATATCCATAAATCAAATGCAGAATAAACCGAGAAAAATCATCAACAACACTTCTACCGGCGAACCCAATCGTGGTAAACCTATAAAAATTAAGGGTAAGCGTGTTGTTAGTAATCCCACGCGCAACCCCCGGAAAATAGATAGTAACCCTACCTCTGTTGCTAATCCCACTCGTAATCCCCGGAAAATAGATAGCAACACCATTTCTGTTGCTCCCATTCGCAATCCCCGGAAAATAGATAGCAACCCCATTTCTGGCAATTCTCGACAACGAAATAGCAGCTTCTCTCAGCCGCCTGTATCTACACAACCGATAGAAGAAGATAACGATCTCATCTACGGTCGTCATCCAGTATTGAGTGCGTTGCAAAATCAACGCAATCTTAACCGCATCTGGATTACTACCCGTCTGCGGTACGATCCCAGCTTTCACCATTTTCTGCTGCAAGCTAAGGAAAATGGCACCGTTATTGATGAGGTTGAACCCAAGCGCTTAGACTATCTTACCAATGGGGCTAATCATCAAGGTGTGGCAGCACAAACTGCTCCCTACGGCTATATCGAATTGGCCGACCTCATTGAACAGTCTAAATCTGTAACCGATCCCGTTATTGTAGTGGCTGACGGAATTACTGATCCCCACAACTTAGGAGCAATTATTCGCACCGCCGAAGCAATAGGCGCTCAAGGATTGGTAATTCCCCAAAGACGAGCATCTGGGATCACTTCCACTGTCATGAAAGTAGCAGCAGGCGCTTTAGAAAACTTTACTGTATCTAGAGTTGTTAACCTCAGCCGTGCCTTAGAAGAATTAAAAGAAGCTGGCTTTTGGATTTATGGTACTGCTGCAAGTGGAAGCGAACCCGTGCATACTGTAAATTTCAAAGGCCCAATCGTTTTGGTAATCGGTTCAGAAGGCGAAGGTCTGGGTATGTTGACTCAACGTTCCTGTGATTTCTTGGTATCGATTCCTCTACAAGGTAAGACTCCCAGCCTGAATGCTTCTGTAGCAGCAGGGATGGCGCTTTATGAAATTTATCGTCAGCGATCGCTAAATACGCTGTACTTAGATAAGTTACAAAAAATTTCTTTGAAAAAATAACAGTAACAGAGTATAAAGAAATGTAAAAGATAATAAAGCACCATATCGTTTAACACCCTGTAGACGTTTATAAATCGGCGAAAAACATGAAAACCCTTTGGCATAACCTCAAGGAAGTGTTGATTAACACATTCGACTCCATCGGCCTGGCTTGGTGGGTAGAGATTGTGACGCAAAATCCCCGGTGTACTTACTACTTTGGGCCATTTCTGACTTCTTCTGATGCAAAATTTTCAAGCATTGGATACATAGAAGATTTAGAAGTCGAAGGAGCTACGGGAATTACTGTGCGTGTCAAACGTTGCAAACCTAATACCTTAACAATTGCTGAAGACTTGGGGGAAAGATTTGACCGCAAAGTACAGCCTGCCTTTGGCGGTCAGATTTAAGTTAGGCGAAAATTAAGATAATTCGTAATTCGTAATTCGTAATTCGTAATTCGTAATGGGCTTCTCTACGAGACGCTAACTTAATTTCGAGTTCTAATTGCGAATTATGTGGTTCAGAGGTAAAAACTCTGGGACTATTGAATACCAATTACCTGCGGATGTTCTTCCAGCCAATGGTCAATGTCATTCAGCACCTGCTGGGGGACTTCCCACGGGAAAAGATGGGCGGTATTTGAATAGCACTGCCACTGAGAATTTTGGAGGTGTTGAGCAGTTTCTAGGCTCGAATCAGATGTGATGTGGCGGTCTTGATCGCCAGCAAGTACCAAACTAGGACATTGTATTTGTGGCAAATCTGGAAGCCGATTGTATCCCGATTGAATGGCGCTATAGAGGGCACGAGTAGCAGCAGGAGAGGTTTGCAGATAAGCTGGTACTGCTTCTTTGGCGATATAGTTGTAAGTTGTGGATGTATGTTGTTGAACTAAGTAGCGGAAAAGCGATCGCTTGCCAAAAGTTTCAATATTCCATCGCCAACTCGGTTTTATATAGTTTAATAGACCAGCAATGCCAGTATATAAATTATCCTGCCAACTTATGGTCGGATGACTACCACGGGGTTTTGCAGCTGTCGCTACTAAAATCAGCCCAGTAACGCGCTCTGGTAAACGCAATGCCAGTTCCATTGCCAGAATGCCCCCAAGTGACCATCCCAATACTAGGCATTTGTCAATATTTAAGCGGTCTAGCAGCACTTCTAAATCAGTTAAATGGTCATTCATAGCAAAATTGCCATTCCACCGACTTTTGCCATATCCGCGTAAATCAGGGGCAATAGTTTGATAGCGTTTTGATAAATGATTGGTGAAGACAGAAAGACTACGACCAGTACCAGGATGACCATGTAAGCCCAAAATGGGGAATCCTTGACCTTGGATGTAAACATTGAGACGTGCAGCAGTGGTAGGATAGCGATCGCTCATTACTTGCCATTCTCCCGTCTAGCGAACACAGCGATCGCTTCAGTCCTTTGTGCTGTCCGCTCTATAATCACCTCAATCTGGCCTAACCTTTCTTGCATAGTAGTTCGTTATATTATTCTTCTTGACAAATGACAAATGACAAATGACCAATAACTAAGATATTAAGAAATTGGTTCAAAAACCATTTGAGGGATCAACACTTCGTCTTGTAATTGCCCAATACCTAAAAAGCGAGTCTCTTCATCATAAACTCGCACTATTGTAGGGACATCAAAAGTTAGAGAAATTCGCTGACCTTGACACCACTTTTGAGCAGATGTTGCTGGTAAAGTAACAGATGATAGATGTTGTAAAGCTGCATCTGGACAAACGGGTTGAAATATTCCAGCTTGTAGTTGTGCTTCTAAATCAGTCAATGTAAGACTATCGGTTAAATTAAAACCACTACTTTCTGTACGGATTAAAGCCGCCAGAGTGCCACCAGTTTCTAAGTTTGCACCCAAGTCACGAGCGATCGCTCTAATATATGTACCAGAACCGCAAGCGATCGCCACATCCAATTCTGGGAAATCTCCTTCTCTCCAGTCCAAAATATCTATCCGAAAAACTTCCACTGTTCGCACTGGAACTTCTACTGTTTTCCCTTGGCGTGCTAAATCGTAGAGACGCTTACCATCCACTTGGATTGCACTGTAAATAGGTGGTATTTGCTCAATCTTGCCTTCAAATTGTGCTAATGCACTTTTCACTTCTGCCAAACTCAATCCAGCACAAGGTTGAGAAGTGATGATTTCACCTTGCAAATCATCGGTTGTGGTACGCACACCCAGGCGAATAGTAGCTTTGTAAGCTTTGTTTTCTGGCAGATATTGCAATAATCTTGTGGCTTTACCAAGGGCAATTGGTAAAACCCCTGTTGCGGCTGGATCTAAGGTTCCCGCATGTCCGACACGTTTGAGGCGCAACAATTTTCGCACCCGCGCTACACAGTCGTGGGAAGTCCAGTCAAATGGTTTGTTTAAGTTGAGAAAACCTTGAAATAACACAAAATCAATACTTACAGCTTCTAAACTCTATTAAATACTTATTTAAGGCTCAAAGCATTAATATTTGGTAATTAAAGCTTTCTCAAGCATTAATTTATACACATTAATCACCTTCAAGATATCCTGTAAGCACTTTACCGAAAAATACACACAAAATGCAGATAACGCCGAGTATGTACAGTAAATACCACATTGTCACTTATAAGTGACAACACATAAAATACTTTTACCAAAATAATCATCGATAGGGTTTTATAAACATAAATTAAATGAAAAAAGCAATTTTCACTACTACAATGTTAATTCTTTCTTCTATGTTGATTGCAAGTTGCGGTGATGGCAATAGTACTTCTCAACCAAATAAAGTTAATCAAGCAAATACTGCAACAACTACTCCAGCTAATTCTGAATCTATTTCTGCAAATAAAGAAAAGCTAAATAACATCGAAGTTGGTAAAACAGCTAGTAATCCAACATCAAATGAAAAAACACCTATTAAAAATAACAAAACTAATGAAATTCCTCACAATAACCCGATATTGGGTACTATCAAAGATATGCAGAATGGAGACTTAAAATGCTACGTTAGTGTTGTTGATGAAAAAGGTAAATTATATGAAGGTGTCGGGGCAAGATTTGAGGTTTGCGAACCAGAGAAATACGTCAATAAAAAAGTAAAGATGTCTTATGGGCTAGAGAATGTCAGTGATTGCCAAAGTTCTGAGCCTTGCGGTAAAACAATCGAAGAATGGCTGATTACCAACATAGAAATTCAAGAGTAAAAATCACAATATTTGTTTTTAAAATTTTAATTAATACAGATAACCGATAAGTGCTATATACTTCTACAAATCAAGTTGATGATGGGGAAACTTGATCGATTGGGAATACCTTTGGTAAGCTGACTGTAACTTTAGTTCCTTGCCCCACTTCACTAAATAAGGTGATATTGCCACCATGTAATTCTACACAACCTTTAGCGATCGCCAATCCTAAACCCGTGCCAGGAATTGTATCAACGTTACTTCCACGACAGAAGGATTGAAACAAATTTTCTTGATCTTTAATCGGGATACCAATTCCTCGATCTTGGATGTAAAAAATCACCTCTGATTCTTTACCGATCAGGTGGAACTCTACAGCACCTCCATCTGGAGAGTACTTAATTGCATTAGACATTAAGTTAATAAAAATTTGCTGCAACAGTCCCCGATCGCCCCAAAAGCCTTGGGTATGCCCAGTAATTTGAAAAATTAATTCGTGGCGATCGCCTGTTGTTTCTCGCTCTTGTTCTATAAGATCAGAAAAAAATTGCAGCAAATCTAGTGGGATTGGCTTAAATTTGGGTTTTTCTAGTTCAAATTGGTTAACCAGAAGCATATTATCAACAAGTTTGGACATATACCTTGTTTTCTGTTCAATAATTCCTAAAAACCTTTGTTGTTTAGACTCATCCAGTTGCTGACTATATTTTGCCAAAGTTGATGCAGCCGCCAGAATTGAAGTTAGCGGCGTTCGATATTCATGAGAAACTGTTGCAATAATTTGGGATTTAAATACATTGAGTTGCTTTTCTTTCGCAAGGGCTGCTTGAGTTTGGGCTAGCAATTCAGCTTGTTGGATAGCGATCGCTAATTGTACCGAAACTTCATTGAGCATTTGGGCATCATCAGTTTGCCACTGTCGTTCTCCAGAATTTTGGTGAGCAATCAACAAACCCCAAAGCTTGGGAGTTGGGTTCCCATTGTTACTCAAATTAATGGGAACTACTAGATTTGCATTAGTATTAAATTCCTCTTTCAGGCTGACACAATTACACAACCCAAGCTCATAAATATAAGGGATTGGGGATTGGGAATTGGACACAAGAGGCAGAGGGGCAGGGTGCAGGGTGCAAGGGGGAGAATGAGTAATTAATTTACCTTTTTCCTTCCTCTGATCCCTGCCCCCTGCTTCCTGCTCCCCTGCTTCTTGCCCAGGCGCGACGCGATCGCACAATACAGTGCGGAATGACTCAACTGATGAGGCAACTATTTTACCGTCAGTATCTGGGGTGAACTGATATACCATCACGCGATCGCACTTTAGAAGTTGCTGTACCTCTGCTACAGCTGTATTCAAAATTTGCTCTAGGTTAAGAGACTGGCGAATTCGTAAAGCAGTTGTAGCAATTAAGCGCTGTCTTTCCTGAGTTTTGCTGAGTTGGGCTTGCAAGTATGATTGCTTAATAGCGTTTCGGACTGCTAATTGCAGTACATCCTGTGTCAGATTATGCTTCACCAAATAATCCAGCGCACCCCGTTTCATGACTTGCACAGCCACTTCTTCATCGCCTCGCCCTGTCAACATAATCACAGGGACAGAAGTCTTAAATATCTCCTGCTGCATTTGATCGAAGAGTTCTATCCCACTCATATCAGGTAGGCAAAAATCCAGCAGAATGGCATCGCAGCGGATTTTCTGGCACAAAGCAAGTCCTTCTTCTGCACAGTCTGCCTCAAATATCTGGTAGGACTGGTGCGGATCTTTCAACAGATATCGGCGATAGATTTTCCGATCTGCTGCACAATCATCAATGATGAGTAGCGTCCATGTATCCAACATATACAAGTATGAGGATCGGGGAACTATGTAGATCCCTTTTATCCAGATTGGTTTTTATTGCATAATTCTAAAAATAATATAAAATAAGTATAAATAAAATCTAAATTCTTTAGTAATCCTAAAGAAACATCAAATACTCGAAAAACAGAAAAATGGGGAAAAGGAATCTAGCAGAGACAAACAGACACAGTGACTCAAAGAAGGAAATGTCTCTGTGCCCTTTGAACCGTCTCCTTTATTATCCTTTCCCTACTGCCTCATCAACAGGCAATAAAAAAATTAATCCAAGACTGGCGGCATATTGGCTTCAAGCCAGTAATCCACAAATGCCTGGATCGTCTTTTTTAGTTCCTGAGCATCCATCGGCTTTACCAGATATCCATTTGCGCCCTTTTGGTAGCACAACTCAATATCCTTGGGGTTAGATGATGTGGTAAAAACAACGATGGGGATTTCCTTGAAACTCTTGTCTTGCTTGAGCCGATCTAAAATGTCACGGCCATCAATACCGGGCAAATTCAGATCGAGCAAGATCACAGAGGGTCGTAATGCTACTTTAGAGTTGGGTAAGTTTTCGCCTTTGCTATGGGCATCACTGTCCTGTTGATACAGGAACTCTAAAACCTCATCCCCATTAGTACAACGATGTATGGGGTTCTGGACGGACATGAGCCGCATCAGACGTTGTAGCATCCGAAAATCTTCATTGCTGTCCTCAACAACAAGCAGAGGTTCATGAAGTTTTTTTGTCATTCGTGGTCTTAAAAGAGCTTAACAAAAATATATATTTGGTTATTATCTTAAACTATTCCAGCGTGAAATAGAAAATAGAGCCAACACCTACGGTAGATTCAACCCAAATTTGGCCGTTATGAAGCTCAACAATCTTTTTAACAATAGCTAATCCTGCACCTGCTCCTCCACCGTACTTTTCCTGAGAGTGCAGCCGCTTGAATAATCTAAAGATAGTTTCTAAGTGATGCTGTGGGATGCCAATACCGTTATCTCGGATATAAAAGATTGGGCATGGGGCATTGGGGATTGGGGACTGGTAAATAATCGCTTCCCCTGCTCCCCCTGCTCCCTGCTCCCTGCTCCCTGCTCCCTGTCCCCTGCTCCCTGCTCCCTCTTCTTGAGAAAGGTAGCCAATCTCAACCCATTGCTCTGCTTTATCGTTGTATTTGAAGGCATTACCAAGGAGGTTACTGAAGACTTCATTAACGAGAACTCGATCGCACTGAATTGTTGGTAAAGGCCGAGGAATGCGAATATCCACAAGCCCACAGCCTTGGCGACTAGCATGAAAGACATTAATTACTTGGTTGAGCAATTCGTTGAGATCGGTTGCTTGCTCTCGGAGATGTGCTTGTCCTAACTGCGATAGTCGCAGCAAAGCATTAATCAGAGTTTCCATGCGTACAGATAAGGACACTACTGTTTGCAAGCACTCAATGCCGTCATCATCTAATACTTGGGCATAGTCTTCTAGCAGCACCGTCGAGAAGTTATAAATGCCCCGCAAAGGCTCTTTAAGATCGTGAGAAGCAGCGTAGGCAAAGGATGCTAGTTCTTGGTTACTGCGTTCTAACTCCAGGTTGATTTTCGCTAATTCATCCGCTTTCGAGAGGACAATACCAACGATCGCATTACTCAGAGCGATCGCACTTTCAAGTTCACACCCTTTCCAAGGTAAAGAAGTTAATCTAACCGTTTCTTGCCATTGTTCAAAAGATTTTCGGGGAGACAGGGTATAGCTACCATCTGTTTGAGCTTGAATGGATTCCTGTGGATTTCCTGCCCAGTGTACTGTTTGGATAACTTCAGGACGAAACCAAAGAATATAATAACGCCGGACTTTAGATATTCGCAGCAGCAATAAACCACTGGCAGTATCTTTAAATATGAGTGCTTCTGGATAAAGCTTCGGCAGAGAATCTGTAGAAAACAGGTTGTCACTAACTTGAGTATCTGCCCATTCAATTAACCCTCGCACCTGATCAATATTTGGTGTGGTTCCCACAAGGTTAATTTCATTATCCAGACAAACAGCCGCTCCAGAGGCACTGACAAAATCTAGCAAGCGGATTTCCGGTTTGATTAAGGCATCGATAAAGTTGTCTGCTTGGGAAATGGACTCAAGGAACTCAGACTGTAGCGATTTGAGTTTTACCTTATAGTCCCATTCCGAAGAACTAATTTTGTGCGCTAACTCTGAAGATACGATTTGTCCCAAAAATTCGCACATCTTGCGTACTTCGTAGGAAATATACTTTGGTGTTTGATGATGGCAAGATATTAATCCCCAAAGTTTCTGCTCTTGAATCAGCGAAATCACCAAAAGAGCCTTCACTCCCATATTTTGATGATATTCAGCACAACACCAATCAAAACTCCGTAGCACAGAGTAGCTTAAATCAAGATGCTGATGTGTTGTCGGATTTTGCGTTGGAACTAGCTGGACAGATTCGGCCGTCAAATCGGGAAGAAATCGCAGAAAGCATCGTGTGTATAACTCCCTAGCCTGCGCTGGAATATCCGTAGCGGGATAATGAAGTCCTAAATAAGGTGATAAATCTTCCCGTTTTACTTCTGCAACAACAGAACCCGCTTCCGACTCATCAAATTGATAGACCATTACCCGATCAAAACCGATGATTTTTTGGACTTCTTCAGCCACTAAGTGCAAAAATTCTATCAGGTTTGATGTGCTTTGCATTTTTGCGATCGCTTCACCTGCCAAAGCATGAAAGCCTAGAAAACTCACCTCAGATTTTGAGTCAGTCGGTTCTAACTCCAGAATCACAGCCTCTTCTGTACGATGAGCGATCGCATCAAAATCTCGTACCCCATCCGAAGTATTTATTGATACTTTAAAAGTATTGGGACTGCCAATTTTTTTTACCAAGCACTGCTTTACAGCTTCTACTTGTTGAGCTTTTAATAAATAGCTCAATGGTTTACCAAGCAAATCTTTTGGCTCTTTACCTACATAAGCTTGGGTATTGTTGCTAACTTGCAGTATCTCTAACTGAGTACTGAGTGCTAGTAGTACACCATGAGGTTGAATAGAGCCAGGTATATGAATAGGTTTGCGATCGTGGTTAGTCAGAGCAGTCGCTTGGGTAGTAGTATTTTTAGGCTGGCTCATAAATCAACTTATGTAAAGCTGAATTTTACAATAGCGCAATTAATTGTCACATTTCTTTAAAGTATATGCCGATAAGGATGAATGCGATCGTATATCATTTGTGCTTCTTACGGTTTTTTGAGGTAAGTAGGTAAGGGCAAATAATTAAAAGATCGGGTAGAGTATATTACCGCTTCCATAACGGACTGAAAATACAGATTATGGTATATTCAAAGTAGATACGCATAAGAGTCTAAAGTAGATGTGTCAAGCTCCGAAAGTTTTACGTTTGGGCGTGTAATTCTCTAAGAAAGTATTTAAAGGTAGCTATGACCACAGTTGTTGCTAAGTGGGGAAACAGTCTAGCTATTAGACTTCCGAAAGCTTTAGCTGAACAAGTTAATGTAAAAGAGGGAACAGACATAACTTTCAGCGTTTCAGGCAATAGTATTGTCATCACGCCGCAGCAGCGAAAAAAATATACGCTTGATGAATTATTGGAAGGTATGACTCCAGATAATTTCCATTCTGAAATAGATACCGGATCTGCTATGGGGAATGAAGTTTGGTAATTAAACCATACGTTCCAGATAGAGGCGATATTGTCAAGTTAGACTGTGGAACTACAACGCAAATTACGGCTGATTCTATCCGACGTGTATTAGCATTAAGAACATCAGGAATATCATTTGAAGATATTGCTAAAACACTTAGTGCAGAACTAAAACCTCAAGGGCGTGAGCAGATGGGCTATCGTCCTTTTTTAGTTATGTCGCCATTAAAATACAATCAAATGGCTTCCATAGTTCTAATTTGTCCAATTACTAATCAAAAAAAAGGTCTTAACTTTGAAGTTCCGCTTCCTGATGGAATGATAACCAGTGGCGTAGTGTTAGCCGATCAGATCAAATCACTAGACTGGAAAGTTAGAAAAGTTTTGTTTGTAGAGAGAGTTCAAGAGGATCTAATTGAAGAAGTGCAAGCAAGAATTGAACCTCTGATTTTATAAAGGTGCAAATAAACTCTACAGACGTAATTTATTACGTCTGTATAAATCAAACAAAAATCATTACATGGAGCAATGCAACACCAATATCCAACATCCAAAATCCGAAGCTGACTATGGTGTTGGGAACTTTTTTTTTACGGTTTTGGCTCCTTGCATATCCAGTAATTGAGCTAATTCGGTTGTATTCAATGACTTGACAAGACTTAAACCAAGAGACTTACTAGAAATGCTTTGAGTGTAGGCGGCGTTCAGGTAAGGGGTGTATTGTGGTTTTCCTGCAATGTATGTTTGGAAGAAAGGTAAACTTAAAACATTCATGTAACGACGCGCTTGCGAAGCATCGCCAATCATATCAGTAGGTAATGCTACTTGTTGATTTGCAGGATTGCCATTACCAATGGTGGAAAAGTGAGTACCACCTACAAGCATGACGAGATACTTTTGGGAATTCGCAAACCAGGAGAAAGGTAAAATTTGCTCAGATAAAGCTGGTGCAACTGTATCATCACTACTGCTGACAATCATCACTGGAGTTTTGATTTGACTTAAGCCAGCTTTGCCGAAAATAGAACTAGTAATGGGATTAACTGCGATCGCAGCTTTTACTCTCTCATCCCGCAGGTTATAATCCTTGCCAGACTTGCTGATGCTCAATTCTAAAGCGCGACACTGGAGCAGTAAAGACATATTCCAGGTTTTTTGCAGTGCTGCTGGTTGACAGTCTTGTTTTAGCTGCTCAAAGTTGATTTTTGCGCCTGCTAAGGCTAAGGCTGTGTAGCCTCCCAAAGATTGACCAAATACTCCGACTTGTTGCAGATTTAAGCGACCTTTAAACCTTGAATCAGATTGATTACCTTTTTCCAATTGATTCAATATATATGTGACATCCAAAGGTCGGTCTTGAAATTCACCTGGTTCTGCTACTTCATTCGCATGTCCCTTTAGCAGAGAACGTAATTGTTTAGCATCGCTACCAGGATGATTAGGAACGACAACGGCAAATCCATAAGAAGATAGGTGCGTAGCTAAATATTGAAAGTTGCTGCTATCTAAACCCAAGCCGTGAGAAATCACAATTACGGGTGTAGTATTTTGAACATTGGGAATGTAAACATCAGTTAATAAAAGCCGGTTGCGCTTTGAGTCAAAAAACTTTAGGGTGTATTTTTGCGACTTAAACTTGCCAGGAACCTTTAAATCAGGCAATTGCGAGAGATTTGGTTGTGGAGTGGTAGCAGCTTCTATTTTAGACTCTTGGGAAACTGCTGCGATCGCACTATGGGTTTGGCTAACAAGTTTCTCTAATTCCGTAGCTATTTCTAAAGTCTCTGCAACATCAAGACGAATGCTGCTGCTGGGATATTTACGCAAAACATTCAAAAGTGTCAAGCCTCCCGATTCAGCAGAGGCTGAAATTAGCGCCGAACGCAAATTACCAAATCCTGGTTGACTGGTTTTAATGACTTGCGCCAACCGATGCAGCAAAAATTCTCCTTGCGGTGTATAGAGAAGTTGCGAAAGTACTACCGGACTAACTTTCACACGATTAAGTAAAATCCGTCGCAATTCTGGAAGCTGTTGTAGAGGCAAATATTGCTGATACGCTGCCAAATCTTCGTTAATTACACCTGTTTTGGCATAGTTTTCTAAAGTGTTGACTGAAATGGAAAGCTCTAAGGCTGAATAAGATGCATAAATCCGCTCTGCTGCCAAGACAGAATTGCTAATTCCAAACGTTGGCAGCAGTGTTGAGAGAACCAGCAATAGGGAATTTTTTCTGAGGCTGCTGGCCCAATTACCAAACAAACTATTCATCGCTCAACTGTTTCGGTGGTCTGGTTTTATCAGGTGTTGGCTTTGGTAGTTATTCGGACACCCTGCTTGGTTTACTTTAAGTTTTTAGCCTCAATTTTATCAAAACAGAATTTAGGAGTCAGCCGTTATAATTCAGTATGAATTTTGTATGACTTGCGAATGTAGAAAGCTTTATCTGACTCCTGAATTCTGATTTATGAATTCTTCTTCAAGAATTTTTCTCTGGGCTAGAAAGTCAAAAATCAGATCCTACAGTGTCACACAGATGGGTAAAGTATCCATCTTATAATGGGTGACTCCCGTAGTTCGCCTTCACTATCAAATCATAACAAATAAAAAATACTGTGCCTCAGTATTTATGTTGTAGCTTTGAATATTGCACGGATTTTATAGATAAAGAAAACAGTAAAAATCCTGAAAATCCTTACTACTAATCAGCTTTCCCTAATGCGATCGCTACTGAACCTGTAACTACTAAACCTGCTCCCAATATTGCTACGAAACTGAAGTGTTCTGATGGTATCCAATTAGGTGCAATAACTGATACAACTGCAACTGCTATTAATGTCACAACGGGAGCTAAAGCTATTACGGCACTTACTCGTGATGCTTCCCAATGTTCTAATGATTCGGAAAAAGCACCGTAAGCAATTAAAGTATTAAAAGCACAAAAAAGCAACATTCCTAAATGGAAAGGATCGAGTATCAAAAGTGATTTTACTTTGGCTAGAGGAGTGAATAATAAAGCACATCCTCCATAAATAATCAGCATGATGCTGGCAGAAGATAAAGATTGTAATAACTGCTTTTGTGCTAAAGCATAAATTGCCCATGACGTTGAGCCTAGCGCTATGAAAACACTACCTAGTAGATATGTGCCATGCGCTGTAATTAGATTCGTTAGTTGTTCACGAAAAAATAAAACATAACCGCAAATCATTACACTGACACCAATCCATTGATACAGCCGATAACGTTCTTTAAAAATTACTAACCCTCCGAAACCTAATAAAAGGGTAGATAATTGAATCAAAACTTCAGCGTTAGCAGGTGATGTTAGTGATAAACCTTGGGTAAAAAAGAAGTAATTAATCCCTAAGAATAGTGTAGCGATCGCTAATAATTTCCAAGAAGCAGAACGCAGTTGTTCTAACTTTGGTAACTTGCCGCGTATTCCTAAATACACAGCTAGTAGTAAAAATGATACCGAAAATCGAAACCAAACGACGGTATAGACATCAAGTACTTGCAGAATTACTGCCAGAGCAATAGGTAAAATTCCCCACAATAAAACCGTTAATAGCGATAATACTAGCCCTAAGCGCCAGCGACCAGAACTTTGATGTAGTGACATTCAAGTATCCTACTCAAAGTAGGGCTGATGAGAAGTTAAAAAATATCTAATTTGCATATCTAAATTTTACAATCTTTTATTGATAATCTATCTTAATAGCTTAGTGAAAAAATTAAATGTAGAACGGCTTATCGACCCTACTCAATTTATTTTTAGTGCTAAATCGTGGCGTTTCTTGTTTATAGAAAATTTGTAAATTGCGTAGTTACTTTACATGAATATTAAAATTCAGAGTTCCACATAAACGTATAATTTGTTTCAGTTTTATCTTAGTACAAAGCATTATGGGGTTTATACCCATCTTAAGCTTAGTAATTTCTATTACAGGCTTATCCATTTACTTACTACTGACCTCAAAAAGTCGATTTTTGCTCAAATCTATGGTGACAAAAATAAAGCGCCAAGAGTGGAGATTCAAATATGGCAAGCTTAACTACCTGAGATCAAGATTTTTAAAGACTATAACAATTGCTGTCATTATTATGGCAGCAATAATAGCTGGAAATACTGTCTCAGCCCAGGTTACGCCATCGCCTCTACCTTCGCTCAAAAGCATATCGGTTCCACAGCCGGACAATCTTGGAGACTTCGTAAAAGACAAAGTAGCCGCCGTAAAGTTAGGAAAAACTCTTTTTTGGGATATGCAGGTTGGGAGCGACGGCGTAACTGCCTGTGCTAGTTGTCACTTCCATGCTGGGGCCGACAATAGATCCAAAAATCAGATTGCTCCTGGACTTTTACGGATTAACCCTGATGGTACGGAGAATCCAGATGCAGTTTTTAATGTTGGTGGACTACCAAACTACCAACTCAAACCAGGGGATTTTCCTTTCCACAGTAACGATGTCAGTTCTTCTCAGGGCATCTTCAATAGTAAGTTTGTTGATGTCACACCTGGTAATGCAGAAGACAAAGTAACAAACGAGCCAGATCCAGTGTTTAACGTGGGAGGCATTAATGTGCGCCGCGTCGAGCCGCGTAATACTCCAACCGTGATTAATTCAGCATTCAACTTCCGCAACTTCTGGGACGGAAGGGCACAAAACATCTTTAATGGGGTGAATCCTTTCGGTTTAAGAGATCCTAATGCTGCGATCGCTAAAGCAGCAAACCCAAATAAATTAGAATTTGTCAAAGTTAGTCTGAAGAATTCATCTTTGGCATCCCAAGCGGTTGGCCCGCCACTCAGTTCCTTTGAGTCATCTGCTGATGGTCGAACTTTTCAAGAGATTGGTGATAAGTTCGGGCGAATTGACAGAAGATCCCTCAGCGCTGGTAAAGGTAAAAAGCTTCCCCGAAAACTTGCGAAAAAGTTATTACCTCTCAGACCGCTAGGTAAGCAGGTAGTACATCCCCAAGACAGCGTTTTAGGTGCAGATAGTAGATCGCCCAAACCCGGACTTAAAGATAAAACTTATGGGCAGCTGATTCAAGATGCTTTTAAGCCGGAGTGGTGGAAGTCTAATCAACTCATCCAAGTTGATGCTGAAGGTAGAAGGACTTTTGTCAAAAAGCCCGATCGCTCCTTGGAGACTAATGAGTACACATTAATGGAGTACAACTTCTCGCTATTCTTTGGGCTGGCAGTTCAGTTGTACGAGTCTACACTCATTGCCAATGATACGCCCTTTGATCGCTTCTTAGAAGGAAACACTAATGCCCTAACTTCTGAGCAGCAACAAGGGAAACAACTGTTTGAGGGCAAAGCTTTCTGTATTGCTTGTCACGTTGGATCGGAATTGACAGCTGCTTCAACAAGCAATGTGACTAAAGAAGGACGAATCAAACGTGCGCCCTTCCCGCCAAACTCCCCTGAAGACACTGGCTTCTTCAATATCGGTGTCACACCTACTACAGAAGATCCTAGTTTAGGTAGTAAGGACGCTTTCGGTAATCCGCTTTCAGAAGCACGATTGGCTCAGTTAGGGAAATTTCAGCTTCTTCTTGGCGAAAATCCTCCCACCTTGAATCCACCGTTGAATCCTACTGAAACGGTGTTTGCAGACGGAGCCTTCAAAGCACCTGGACTTCGTAATGTGGAACTTACTGCTCCCTACTTCCACAATGGAGGTCACGCAACCTTAGAGCAAGTGATTGATTTTTACAATCGGGGTGGTAACTTAGGGCTTCTTCCCCCACTAGGTCTCTCACCGGAAGAAAAACAGCAATTGGTCGCCTTTTTAAAAGGTCTGACTGATGAGCGAGTTCGGTATGAGAAAGCGCCTTTTGACCACCCGCAACTGTTTGTCCCCAATGGACATCCATCAGGTAGCTCTACAGCCGTTATCAATGACGGTACTGGCAAAGCTACGGATAGTCTATTAGAAATTCCTGCTGTTGGTAAGAATGGTGGTAGTGGTACTCCAAATTTCTTGAGCTAACTAGCCATTTTCTATTACCTTAATCAAAGAAAATCATAAACCTTTATTTTTAAAAGGTTTAGGTTGGATTGAGGAACGAAATTCAACACCAAAAACTACTTTTAACAAGGGGTTTAAGACAAAGGGCTTAAGCCCCTTGTCTGTTTAAGTAAGTAACTCTTTGTTAAAGTCAATTTTTTTACGAACCACAGAGACGCAGAGGGCACTGAGAGAATAAAGAAATGCTTAACTGAACTGTATTGCCCAATGCCCAATGCCCAATTCTTTAAAAGAAATCAGCCATCCAAGGCGAAGCACCGGCAAATATTTGCGTAGCTGCTAAAATAGCCGTTTCTGTACCATTCAGTTTTCCCGCTATTTGCAAATCGTAGGGGGTAAACAAGCTTGTATATAATGGCGCTAATTCCCGAATATCTAGCTGCAATTCACCTTTTCCACCTTTTGTGACTTCACCACGTCCGTTGGCGACAGAAAGAATAAATTTACCATTATTTTCAGTTAGCAAATTATCTTCAATTTCTAAGTGCAATTCGGCTTGGATTCCCGGTGGATAACCACGCAATTCCAGTGCCTTGACTGCATCTATTATCCGCAGCAACCAACGACTTGTAGTCTTAATCTTGGCAGTTTGCTCTGGTAGCAGCAATGTCAGGGAATCAATTGCAGAACTCTTCCATCGCACCTGTTGAATTTGAGAGCGATGACTTGCTAGAAAAGACCAGAAAGTTTGTGCAGCATCAACTGTAGTCAGTACCCAATCTTTAACGATGAGGATTTCACCATTGTTTGTTCGCTCTTGAGTAAAGATGATATAGCCTTGGGGCTGGTCTTTAGTACCAATCAAATAGGTATAGACTATTTCCTTATCATTTGGTTGAATTATTCGTTCCCAAATTGCTGGATGTCGGTCTAAATATCCATGCGTTTGTCTTGCCTGCTGCTGATATAGCTCATGAAAGACTTCATGATTGATGCTTGCTACTAATTCTAAAGGTAGGGGTTGCTCCCGTACTTGGATATTCTGGGTAGCAATCTCCCAAATACACCAGCTACCCCCCTGCTCATAACCTACTTTTCGGTACAAGCTTTGAACAGCTGGATAAAGGGCGGAAATTGCTATACCTCTATCGTAAAGTTCTTTGAGGGTGTGCTGCATAAGAGCGATCGCAGCCCCCGAACCCCGATATTCTGGAGCAATGCCCACTACGGCAATTCCTGTCATTGGTACACGTTGACCACCCCACCACTGACCCATGTCGAGAGTTGCTAATCCACCAGCTACTTGCTCTAATCTCCGAATAATACGGAAATTTTCTACGCCAATCATGTTGATGTAAGCTTCTTCACCACCAAGGGCGCTGATGAAACACTGTTCAAGGATATGTTCCAACTGTTGGATATCCTGTGGATGGGCGAGAGTGCTGTATTCAAATTGAGCCATCATCTCTGATACCACTAGTATTACAAAACCATCCGCCAGTTATACAGAATTCATTCTGGATTCTGACTCCTGACTCCTGAATTCTGTTTGATAAATATACTATGCGATCGCGCGGTTCGGACAAGATAGGAATACCATATTGAAATTTAATTTGTATAGCTGGGCACTCTAGATTAAAGAAACATACTGGAGACTTATTCTTATGTCCACGACCTCAATTAGTGCAACACTGGCACAAACACAGAGAGATGCTGTGTTCCAAGCGATCGCTACAATTAAAGAAAACTTACCATTTTTAGTTGATTTGAGTGCAGATGACCGAAAAGCTTTACCCAAGATGGGAGATAAAAGTCGGGCGTTTGTAAGCAAAGCATTAGAAGTAGCGACGCAAAACCCAGAGTTCTTGCCGCGATCGTTTGACATAGATGAGATGCGGAAAGATGTGCAGTTGTTTTAAGCGTTGTATCCACTATTGCTCTCGTTGACACAATTGCAAGATTTGGTAGATGATACATCCTTGGCAGTAGGCAGCGAAGCTTATGCAGCCGCTTTGCAAGTATATAACTATGCTAAAGTCAGTGGTCAGGGGACAGGTTTAGATACGATGGTTGAAGAAATGGGGCAACGATTTTCTCGTAAAAATCGGAAAGTCAAGTCTCAACAGGTAGCACCGTAGGAAATAACTCATCAATTGCACTGTTGAAGTGCAAGTTTAAACCTCAAAGCTTGAACGTTCGAGCAAAAAGGTCGGAGTTTCGAGTTCAAAGGCTCAACGTTCGAGCAAAAAGGTCAAAGTTCCAAGTAAAAAGGCTCAACGTTCGAGCAAAAAGGTCGGAGTTTCGAGTAAAAAGGCTCAACGTTCGAGCAAAAAGGTCGGAGTTCCGAGTTCAAAGGCTCAACGTTCGAGCAAAAAGGTCAAAGTTCCGAGTTCAGAGGCTCAACGTTGAGATTTTGAGAGCGATCGCAAAAGCATTTAAAATACAGTTCGGTTAAGATCCCTGATGGATCTGGTTTTTCAAATCATCTATACTTGGTTTTTACTGTCAATGTAGAAGTTCCATAGCAATCCTAAATGATCTCCAGATCCCTGATTTCTTGAAGAAGTCGGGGATATAATTTTAATTTTTAACGAATGATTTAGAATTTCTATAACTTAATCAAATACTCATGAATGTTGTAATAAATTTATTGCTTTTTTTGCTGCCAATTCTGAGTAGCTTTTGGATTGCCCAAACTTTCAACCCTTTATCTTCTTATCAGCCTCTCCATGCTATAGACGGAGCGGCTTTATATAAAAAAGAATTACCCAATGGGAATGAAGCCTATTTACAAGTTATCAATCTCCGCAAAATACACATAGACCAAATTATCGGAGAAGTAGATAATATGGGTATAAATGAGGGTAAATATTATCAGGGGGAAAGTAAATATTACAGTCCTTTTTTCAAAAGACATTTGTTTTCTGAAGTTGCAGAAGAATATAAGAAATTTTACTCAAATAACGTTTTTTCAATAATTAATTGTTCTTTTTTTGAGCAATACGAGTCTAGTACTCAATTATCTTTTCCAATTAAATTAAATGGTGTAGTCATCAGTGGTGGTAATAGCCCTTATGGGCCAATCAAACAACCAAAAGATAAATACTACAGTAATATTCGTCTCAAAGCTCTAGTCTGGGATAATAAGCAGGCATACATTACCGATTACAACCAGGTTAGCGGCGCACCTCTCAACCAAAATAGAGTCAAAAATGCAATTGTCACTTACCGATACAGCGATCATCCAGCAAAAGTCTTAGCCCAAAACCAAGCAAATAAGTATCAAGTCATCGGGACTCTAGACAAAGATGGTGTTAAAGGTGACGAGTTATTGTTGATTATGACGGTGAACAAAGCAACTCTGGATGAGGCAGCCGATTTATTACGTAAATTAGGAGTTAAAGGCGACATCATTACTGTTGACGGCGGCAGATCAACTTATTTGTTCAATTCCCAGAACGGAAATATTATTGTTCCCCAACTGTCTAATCCGCAAGAAAATCCTGCTTTCCGAAACCTTCCTCATTATTTGGGATTCCGTAAGACAACTAAAAATCAGGTTCCACCAAAAATACTGATTGGTCAGCTAACTGCTAAAGTACTTCCCAAGAAGGATCAGCCCTATTTAATCTTGTGGCAGGATAATTTTGATAGCGATGTCTCGATTAAGCTGTACGATGGAGACAAACTTATCCAAAATATTTCTTCCCGTACCGCTAGCGATGGTGTTTATGAGTGGATACCACATATTTCTGTAAAAGAAGGCTATTTTATTCGTATTTCTAGCTGGAAAGACCGGAATATCTTCGGGGAATTGCAATTGTAATCAAGATAAACGCTGTTTTTAGCGGTGCGGAATGGGAGATTGGAATGGATAACGAGCTAAACGCAAACCTCTTAACAAGTTTGGCGGTATGGCAGCGATCGGAATTGTTATCGTCTCTCACAGTAAACAACTAGCTCTAGGTGTGCGGGAACTCGCCGCGCAAATGGTTCAGGGCCAAGTTTCCATCGCTGTTGCAGCAGGTATTGAAGATCCTGAAAATCCATTGGGTACAGATCCGATTCAGGTTTATGAAGCGATCGCTTCTGTTTTCTCTGATGATGGTGTTTTAGTATTGATGGATTTGGGTAGTGCTGTGCTGAGTGCAGAAATGGCCATTGAGTTTTTGCCAGAAGCACAGCAACAAAAAGTGTATTTGTGTGAAGCACCTCTAGTAGAAGGTGCGATCGCTGCTGTTGTTGCGGCGGGGGCTGGTAAAAACATTCACCAAGTCATGGCGGAAGCACGCGGCGCACTCCTAGCAAAAGCAACTCAATTGGGTGTAATTCCGTTGCCAGTTATCAGTGACAATATCGAAGTAAGAAATTCACAATTTCCCGTCAAAGAAATCCGGTTAATTGTCAGCAATCGCTTAGGATTACACGCCCGTCCCGCAGCCCAGTTTGTGGGAACCGTCGCCCGCTTTCAATCCCAAATTCTGGTGCAGAATTTAACTAGAAATACTGAGCTAGTTCGGGGTGACAGTATTAACCAAGTCACCACTTTAGGAGTGCGTCAAGGACACGAACTAGTGATTACTGCCACAGGTTCGGATGCAGATGAAGCGCTGGCGGTATTACAGACGTTATTCGAAAATAATTTTGGTGAAGATAATGTTGCCTTGAATTCTCCACCAGTATTTCAGCATGAAGTTAGCCCAGCAACTCACGGCGAACTTTCAGGAATTGCCGCTTCTCGAGGAGTAGCGATCGCACCTGTGGTTAATTATCAACCCACTCACATTACGATTACGGAATATCATGTAGACGATCCTGAATCAGAGTGGCAAAGAGTACAAGCAGCAATTCAAACTGCTCGACAAGAAATCCAAGCAGTTTTTTCACAAGCATCTCTGCAAATTGGTGACGCTGAAGCCGCCATTTTCGATGCTCAATTACTATTTTTAGAAGATCCAGTATTGTTGGAAGCGGCTCATCAGCGTATTTTAGACCACCATATAAATGCTGAAGCAGCTTGGCAAGCCGTAGTCGATGAGGTGGTGACTTCCTACCGAACACTTGAAGATGCTTATCTGCAAGAGCGAGTTGAGGATGTTGTCGACGTAGGGCAAAGGGTACTACGATTACTAGCTGGGAATGCCCCTGCTAACTTGCATCTTTCGGAACCGGCAATTTTAGTGGCAACTGATTTAACCCCCTCAGATACCGCTAGACTAGATCCGAAAATGGTGTTGGGTATTTGTACAACTTTTGGTAGCGCCACTTCCCACAGCGCTATCATCGCCCGGACATTGGGTATTCCCGCAGTTTTGGGAGTGGATTCCCAGGTGTTGCACTTGGCAGATGGTACACTCATGGCGCTTGATGGTGAAAGTGGCAAAGCTTGGGTAGAACCAGAATCACATATCCTAGATTTACTGGAGGCAAAGCGAGAGGCTTGGCAAACTGCCCAACAGGAAGCACAAGCTACAGCACACCAGCCAGCAATTACTCTTGATGGTCGGCAAGTTAGCGTTTTCGCCAATATTGGTAGTATAAATGATGTGCAATTTGCTGTGGCTAGCGGTGCAGAAGGAGTGGGATTACTCCGCACAGAGTTTCTTTATCTCGATAGGACAAGCGCCCCTACAGAAGAAGAACAACTTGAAGTTTATCAGGCGATCGCCCAAGTTTTAGATAATCGTCCGCTAATTATTCGTACCTTAGATGTCGGTGGTGATAAGCCACTTCCTTATCTGAGAGTCGGGTTTCCAGAAGCAAACCCTTTCTTAGGCTGGCGGGGAATTCGTTTCTGTTTAGATCATCTGGATTTATTCAAAACTCAGTTACGGGCAATTTTGAGAGCCAGTGTAGGACACCAAATTAAGATCATGTTGCCGATGATTGCCACTGTGACAGAGGTACGTGCAGCTAAGGTAATTTTAGGTGAAGTGCAGGCTGAATTAAATCAAGCTGGTATCCCCTTTGATGCAGCGATGAAAGTGGGGATTATGGTGGAGGTTCCGTCAGCAGTTGCGATCGCAGATCAGTTAGCAGCTGAAGTAGACTTCTTTAGTATAGGTACTAACGATCTGAGTCAGTACGTCATGGCTAGCGATCGCACTAATCCCCGCGTGGCAAATTTGGTTGATGCACTACATCCAGCAGTGCTGAGAATGGTGCAGCAAACTATCAAAGCTGCCCATACTGCGGGCATTTCGGTAGGATTATGTGGAGAATTGGCAGCAGATACTGTAGCAACACCAATTTTATTAGGTTTAGGGCTGGATGAGTTGAGCGTCAATCCTCAAAGTATACCTGGAGTGAAACAGGCGATCGCTCGATTAAGTATAGTTGAGAGTGAAGCGATCGCGGCATCAGCATTACAACAAGATTCCGCAGTTCATGTCAGAGAAATAATCTCAACTTCAATTATTCCCCCTACGAATTAGTTAAAATCTGATTCCCAATTGCCCGTTAAAACCACGAATAGAATTATAACCAGCACCAACAAAAACGTTATCAGTAGCACCCACCTGAACACCACCGGAAACTGCAACACCTTTATCCTCTGAATAAAGTCCAACTCCTACATAGGGTGAGATGACAGGCAAACTGATAAATTTCAAAACATCTACTCCCGTAGCGCCATCAGGGCCAGTTCCTACTTCAACCCCAAAATTTAAAGCTCTAGCGCCTACAGCATAAGTTACATCACCATCTTTTCCACCAACTGAAACCCAAGGTTGGGGTATAAGTTGAGCCGATGCTTGACTTGGAGCAAATAAAGCTAATAAACCGATAGATGTAATTAATGTTTTCGCAATAATCGCTATTTTCACATTATTCTCCTCCACTAACTGGTGTATCTTAATTGTCTTCTTACAACTACCCTTGCTTCAGCACTACTGTTAACTAGGGTTTGTCTATGATGGCTAATCGTGACGGATTGAAAGTCATTTGAGTGCCCGATGAGTGCAAGTTGCTTACTAAATGCTGTAAAAGTATAACTAAGTACAACAGTATTTGCGTAATTAAATAGGAAAAGTAGGATGTTTTATAAGAACCCTTGATTAACCTGTTGATAAGCTGTAGATTGGTGCGTAGTAGATAGTCAAGATAAAACTATACAAGTAATTTAGAAAGCGTAAGGGTTTGGGATTGCTTCTCTGCGAGATGCGATCGCAGAAATAGCAAATGCTGTCGCCGAAATAGCAAATGCTGTCGCCGAAATAGCAAATGCGATCACCAAAATAACAAATGAGTTCGCCGAAATAGCAAATGCGGTACTCAATACCTAATGAATAATCGCAGTTATTGAATAGTTAAACAAAAAAACAAAAGGTAAAATCTATGACACTGTATCAAGTCACTCAAACCACCGACAACGGAAACGGTGACACAGTAGGCACTCTCAGCTATGCTATCTTCCAAGCCAACGAATTCGATCGCCGACTCAATACACATGGATTGCATCACGTGCGCTCCAAAGTCGAGTTTCAACCTCGTGCAACCGTTTTACCCCCTGATTTATTCGCTCAATATGAGGGTTTATCTTTCTGGGAGACTCCCACCAACAGTAGTCTAGCGAATGTGATTGTTGCCCAGCAGCTACAGATTCCCCTAGCGCCCCCGCTAGAGGTGGGAAACAAGGCAAACGGATCTAGTGTTTTTTCAAACTTGAGATGATTTTAACCCTTAGCGATCGCTAATAACTAAAGGTTCAAGACTGTTGTTAAATATTAAATAAAACATGAAACAACAAGGTATGGTCCTCTGGCTGACAGGCTTAAGTGGTGCAGGAAAAACAACTATCGCCCACGGTGTAGCCCAAGAACTGCAAAAGAGAAATCATCGCTTAGAAGTGCTAGATGGTGATGTCGTTCGCACCCATCTTTCACAAGAATTGGGTTTTAGCAAAGAAGACCGAGATACAAATGTGCGTCGTATTGGCTTTGTTGCGGAATTACTTAGTCGCAATGGCATAATTGCGATCGTTGCTGCAATCAGCCCCTACCGTGATGTTCGAGATCAACTCAAACAGACAACTACTAATTTTGTCGAAGTTTATGTAAATACTCCACTTGCAGTTTGTGAATTTCGTGACGTAAAAGGACTTTACGCCAAAGCAAAGGCAGAACAAATCAAACATTTTACTGGTATCTCTGACCCTTATGAAGAACCATTAAATCCAGAAATTATCTGTCAAACGGATAAATTCACTATTGAGCAATGTGTTAACCAAGTACTTCACTATTTAGAACACCAAAATTTGATCGTTGCTGATAAAAATCTCATGCCAACTTCCTCACAATACATGAGAAAGGGATGATTTAATTATTAAAAATTGATGATTTATAATTTAAGATAAAACTTTAATTAATCAAGGTAGATTAAAACTATGATTACCTACCTATAGGACTAGTACAACACGGCGGAAATAAACCACCTATTCTAAATTAATGAAATCCTTACGCTGTATTCATTTTTAATTTTTAATTTTTAATTCCGCCTTGCGGTACTAGTAGCCTACTTTGAGACTTTGCGTCCCTTACTCACAGCAGCAACTCTACTCAAAAGTAGACACATCTCGCAGCAAACTAGGAATTTCCCCTTGAGAGAAAGGAAACTCCAGTAAAGTTTCTCTAAGACCCAAATACCCAGATTCAGCAAAAGATAACAGCATTCTTGAAAGTGCTAGCCAAACCTCCGGTTCGTATTCCCAATCACGATAACGCGAAGCATGAGCGGCAATTGAACGTAACGCCCAAAAATAAGAATTCCGCACCACCGAACCACCTTTCTTAAACTCTGGTAAATCTTCGTGGTGGATAAAAAGTATTTGATTGTCAATTCTAGCTCTCATCGCAATTTTGGATTTTAGATTAAAAGTAAATCTTAAATAGGGTGCATTACGGCTTTAGCCTAACGCACAATGTTGTATAGTAGTGCTACCAAAAAACTCGTCTTTTCTCTGTGTTCTCTGCGCCTCTGTGGTTCAATAAATAACTTTTAAACCACAGAGTCACAGAGAACGCAGAGAGGAAAGTAGACACCTAAAAATTGGCGCTTAAACCCACACGAAAAGTAAATCCAGGGCTATAAATGCGATTAACTCGCTCATATTGCTCACCGAGGAGATTTTCTAAGTAAACTGTCAATCCTACATTGCTAGTTACAGGTACACGACCGCTCAAATCTAAATTTACGAAAGAAGGCGAAAAATCTGTAATCGTGTCACCAGGATTTGTAAAGAAGGCTCTGCGAGTGCCACTGTTGTAGGTAACATACAAATTAGCCTGCCAACCTGAATTTTGATAACCCACACCAGTTTGCAGTACAGAGTAGGGAATCAAACCTAACTGTAAACCTCTCTCTGAGCCTGTTTTTATTTGAGCATCTGTATAAGTGTAGTTGAGGAAAGTTGACCAGCCAGCCGCAATTCTTAATTGCAATGCAACCTCTAAACCATTGGTATCTACTAGTCCAATGTTTTCCCATCTGCCGGCGATGACTCCCAAGCGATCGCCTATACTACTACCAAAGTAAGTAAACTGTCCAATCAAATTTTGAGAAAAATTGACATCTACTCCCGCACTCCAAGTTGAGCCAGTTTCTGGTCTTAAATCAGGGTTTGGTTCCCAACCATGAACTGTATCATAAACATACAACTGATCTAACCCAGGATTGCGTTGTGCCCCTGCCCAACTTCCACGCACTGCTACTATTGGTGTGACGGCATAACGTAACCCAGCACTAGGGTTGAGATAATTTCCAAACTGGCTGTCAAAGCTTTGCCTTAGCCCTAAATCTATCAGAAAATCATCGCTAATATTCCAAGTATTCACAGCAAATAAAGCTGTATTAAACAAACTTCTATCTTCAGTTTCATTAGTGGCAATCCTACTAGGATTCGTACTCAAAACATCACCGTTTAAATCGGTGTTTTTCAAATCTAATCCCCAGCGCAATTTATTATTGGAAGTAACTTTCCACTCATGGTCTACCCTGGCTGTCAGTTGTTGTGTATCTAAAGTTCCTGTACGGTAAAATGCTCCTGTAGGGCCATAAGTGCTGAAATAATCTTGGTTATAACCAATTGAGGTAGTAAGATTAGAACTTTCGCCATTACCTAGTCGAGTTTTCCAAGATAAGCCAACGTTTAAACCATCGTGGTCTAATCTATCTCTTTGCAGAGGAAAACCAAAATAAATTAAGCCGCGACGACTGCTGAGTGCAGTAACATCTAAATTCAACGAATTTTTTTTATCTAAATCTAGTCCAATGCTACCGAAGTAGGTACTTGTAGCTGTATCTGCATTTGATAAAAATCCCTGTTCATCACGATTTGCTGCACCTACAGGCACGCGATAACGGTTATCTGTAAAGAATCTTTCAAAGCTAAAGTTATATTTGACATTATTGGATGAACCACCATAAGTTACTTGTTGATTATTTAAACTCAATGAGCCAAATTCTGCACTAGCGCTCAATTGAGGTTTACCATAACCTTCCTTGGTAATGATATTCACAACTCCCCCAAAGGCTGAGGAACCATACAAAGCGGAGGCTGTACCGCTATATAATTCCACTCGTTCAATCGCCTCTACAGGAATGCTATTTAAGTCAGTTCCACCATGATAAGTGTTGACATTATTGTTAATTGGTCTGCCATTAATTAGAAATACAGACTGATTAATTGAGGCTCCGCGATAGTATGTACCTGTGTGAATATCTGCACCATGACCTACGTCATTGATTGCAAAACCAGGCATTCTTTTTAAGATATCCGCTAAACTTGTAGCGCCCTGCTTTTGAATTTCTTCTTTATCAATTACGTAAGTTGGTGTAGATTGAGGTAGGTTGTCTGGTTCTGCGATCGCTTCTATAGAAATGTCTGCATCATCTGTATAATCTGGCTGAGTTTCTGGATTAACTTCACTCGGTGCAGATTGTTGAGTTAATAATTCGGCATTAGTGGCGGGTAACTCAACTTCACTCAAACTCTGAATATCGGAAATGACTTCGGTTGATTTATCAGTATTTCTCTGCTCAATTTCACTCTCAGCAGCAAAGCTAGGAAATGCTATCAGTAAACCCGGTAAAGCAACTGTTAGCAACAAAAAATCTTTTTTCACGTTCTCTTTCACACCAAGTAAAAATAGTCACCACGTAGTATTCTTGCTGTAAAAGTAAAATCGTGTCAAAAGACACGCTGTCATATTTCCACAGATTTAGATTCCCAACTTTCCTAGACAATTGGGAATATTGTTGTTAAAAAATGAGTCAGTATTGCTATATAATTTGCTATTACGTACTAATTATGAATTACGTTAGCATTAAGAAAACTGGACGCTTCATAAACAGAATAAAAAGCAATAATTTATGATTCAAGCCTTACGCAAAGTAGTTACATTTGACGAATTCGTTGCTAAATATCCTGACAACACAGGAAAACGTTATGAATTGCATGATGGAGTAATTGTAGAGATGCCGCAACCTACAGGGGATCATGAACAGATTATCGTATTTTTAGTTCAGAAACTTATTCTAGAATATAGTCGCATCAACTTACCTTATGGCATTCCGAAAACAGTACTTGTAAAACCGCTTGAAAGTGAATCGGCTTACTCACCAGATGTACTGATATTAAATCTTCCTAATTTGGTAAATGAACCTCTGTGGAAAAAAGAATCTACTGTAAGCCAAGCGGAATCAATATCCTTAGTAATTGAGGTGGTAAGTAGCAATTGGCGTGATGATTATTTAAAAAAAGCTGCTGACTATGAGGCTGTAGGCATATCAGAATACTGGATTGTAGACTATGCGGCTTTAGGCGGTAGGCGATTTATTGGCAACCCCAAACAAGCAACTGTCTCGCTCTACACTTTAATTGAGGGAGAATATCAAGTCAACCAGTTTCGAGGTAGCGATCGCATTATCTCACCCACTTTCCCAGAGTTAAACTTAACCGCCGAACAAATTTTTCAAGCTGGTGGATACCCTGTATAGTCTTTACAGTCTTACAAAAGAGCGATTTCCGTTGCAGATGAAATTTGTTGTCGCAAATTATTCAGTAAATCTAAAGTTTTTTCGTAGGCAACTCTCTTTCCTTGGTTGTCAAAGTACTCAGATGCTTTTTGTAAATCAGATATAGCTCCTAAATGATATCCTAAGCGATAACGAGCTACTCCCCGATTAACGTAAGCCAGGGCATTACTGGGGTTAAGTCTGATGACTTGAGAAAAATCACGCACTGCACCAAAGTCATCTCCATTTCGTCCGCAAGTACAACCCCGGTTAAAGTACGCTCTATAATCGTTAGCGTTGAGACGAATTGCTAGATTAAAATCGAGCATCGCGGCTTGGATATCTTGCAAGACAAAATGCGCCAAACCTCGGTCATTGTAGATATCTGCAAGCAGTAAGCTAGTAATTCGGGGAATTTGAGTTAAAGCTAAATTAAAGTCAAGAATTGCCTCCGAGTCTTTCCCATCTCCTGCAAAGGCTAACCCTCGGTTGTAATAAGCTCGAAAATCGTAGGGTTTAAGTGCGATCGCTCGATTATAATCAACGATGGCATCGGAATAATCCCCTTGTCTGTAAAGTGCCAAACCCCGGTTCAAATAAGCCTCAGAGTCATTAGGTGCAAAATTTATAGCTTGGGTACAATCTGCGATCGCTTGATGGTAATCTTGTAATTGAAGATAAGCAAGACAGCGATCGCTGTAAGCTACAGCAAAATCTTTCTCAACTTCAATTGCCTGATTAAAACTCTCTATTGCTTCCTGGTAATTACCGCGACGCATCTTATCTACACCTAATTCCAAAAAATTACTCGCTGTAATTTGGGTAATGGAAACGGGTGCTGAATGTGCAGATAAAGTCAAAAAAGTGAGAGAAAAAGCAATAATTACACCGATAAATAATCGCCATAAATTACTCATAGTACCAAATTAGGATAGGTAATAGTGTTTGATGTTCTTGGAACAGTCTTTTTATCAAGACTATTAATACAAAATTGGTATAAACATCCTATTTTACAATTTCGGCAAACCTAAAATTAGCGAGACAAAAAGCCCCGCTAATTATTAATTTTTGAAGTTATACCAAATTCTATGTGAGACTGCACTTTATTCACGTAGGAGCAATTCATAAATTGCTCCTGCAATCTGTAGTTTTACGTCAATCTTCTAAGCGCATCTTCATAGAAAGATGGTATTAGATATTAATCTACTTCCAGTCCTTGTCTGCTTGTGAAAGCACGTAAGCAGCTACATTTTCAATTTGGTCAGCTTTCAAACGTTTGCCGAAGGCAGGCATAGCATTTTTACCATTTGTAACTTGGGCAATAATTGCCTCTGCTGAGTACAAACCATACTTTTCCAAAGCTTCCTTCTTCAGGTTTTTTGCTGCTTGAACTAGATTCTTACCTCCCGCATGACAAGAAGCACAATTAGCACTAAATACTTTAGCTCCACTAACGGCATCTCCTGCAAAAGCTGGGCTACTGAAGGCAAAGGTGAAGATTGCTATGCCTAACAGTATGACTTTAATCATTTTTTTCATTTGGTGTTCCCTCTACAATAATGGCTTATTCGGTGCAATATCCTCCATAATTGTCAGTTGAGCCGCTCTTATAGTCAAACGACATCCTGTCAAACTTAGTTTTAAAGCTTTGGGTTTTTAAAGGTTTTGGATTCTAACACAGAGTTATATCTAGCTCAATACGGTTCAGTTAAGCATTTTTTCTCTTCTCTCTGTTTCCTCTGCACCTCTGCGGTTCGTTAAAAAAGTTGACTTTGACAAAGAGTTTTAGCCTTAACTGAACCGTATTGATATCTAGCTACAAATTATTTTTCATTTTTTTCAGAAAATCTGAATCAGTTTATCTTTGACTTAATATGTCTTTATTAAGACGAGAAAAACTGATTAATTAGGTACAAAAAACTAATTTATCTCGATGAGTATTTGTGCAAAATTGTCAATTGCTAAATTCTTAAAACTTCTAGATTGAGTATTGCCAGATATCTGTAGTTATTTGTAAAGAAATAACTTTAAAATTTTACACCGGTAGTTCAATGACAAATACCGTGCCTTCACCAATAACCGAGCTACAACTCAATTTGCCACCGTGGGTTTCTTCAACAATCTGCCGAGCGATCGCCAGTCCCAATCCCGTACCTTTTCCGACAGCTTTCGTAGTAAATAAATGGTCAAATATTTTTGATTTTACTTGATCATTCATCCCCTGACCATTATCAGTAATGGCAATTCTCACGAGATTATTTTCTACTGAAGTTGTAATTGTAATGCAGTTAGGATTCGCTTTAATTTCTTCAAAAGATTGTCCGGTATTAAATTCATCTAAGGCATCAATAGCATTGGCTAAAAGATTCATAAATACTTGATTTAATTGACCAGGGAAACATTCTATTTGAGGTAAATTACCGTAATTTGTGACAACTTCAATCGCGGGACGTTGTTCATTCGCCTTGAGACGATGTTTGAGAATAAGAATGGTGCTATCAATCCCTTGGTGGATGTTGAAAGGCACTTTGTAATCTTGGTCTGCACGGGAAAATGTACGTAAACTAGTGCTGATATTTTTTAACCTCTCGCACGCCATAGACATAGAATCAATCATCTTGGGCAAGTCTTCTATACTATAATCCAAGTCGATTTCTTCGGCGTGGTCAAGAATTTCATCGCTTTTGTTGGGGAAGCTTTCTTGATATAATTTTAAGTGTTCGGTAATCTCACTAAGAGTGGGTTTAGCTTGTTTGAGACTAGCAGCAATAAAACCAAGAGGATTATTCATTTCGTGAGCTACACCAGCAACTAAGTTGCCTAGTGCAGACATTTTCTCACTTTGCACTATTTTTAATTGTGCTTGTTGCAGGTTTTGTAAAGCAGTTTCTAGCTCTTGTGCTTTTTGTTGAAGTTGAGCTTCGGCAACTTTGCGTTCGCGTAGCGCAGCTTGCTGTTCCGTAATATCATCTGCTAGGGAAGCGACTCCGATTAACTCGCCATCTGCACTCACAAGTGAATTATTATACCAAGCACAAATAATAATATTACCATCCTTTGTCACATTTTCATTGATACTGTAATTACCGCCCTCCTGCGATATAATATCAATGCTAACTCGCTCCATTTGTGCTTGAATTGTTTGAGGAATGATGAATTGGAATTGGCAACCTAAAGCCTCCTGTTTGGTGTAGCCAAAGATTCTTTCTGCTGCTGGGTTCCAGTCAATAACCTGAAAATTCGTATCCCACTCTATGACTGCCAGTGGAGTTTGCTGAACCAATAGCTGGAGTCGTTGCTGAGATGCTTGCAAGCCAGACTGGGCGACACTCAACTCATTAAGCGATCGCTCTAACTGTTGGGAATACTCTAGCGATCGCTCATAAAGTCGGGCATTTTCCAGAGAAATTGCTGCTTGAGCGCAGAGCAAGTTGAGCAGTTCAACGCGATCGCTGGTGAACGCCCCCGTTGCTAAATTATTTTCTAGATATAAAATGCCCAGCAACTTCCCTTGATGCAAAATCGGGCTACACAAGATACTTTTCGGCTGCTGACGGATGATATAGGGGTCATTGGCTAAGGTGCGATCGGCACTCGCATCAACTATTACAGCAGTTTGCTTGTCATGCAAGACTTTGTAAATCAGTCTGTGGGGAATGTCCTGGCTATCTTCAATGAGAATACGCTGCAAGACAACTGGCTTTGAACCTGTGGTAATTGACCCTTTGATTAACAGGCGCGAGTCTCGCAAGAGCATGAACACGCATTTATCAGCCCCCGCATTTTCAATGACGATCGTCATCAACGATGAAAGTAGATTTTCCAGTTCGATTTCACCGGAAATAGTATGAGAAGCTTTGAGAATAGTAGCTAAATCTAAAGCCAGAGAAACATTACTACTGGATATGGCCGAACTTGTGGAGGTGACACTACCCAATGTGAACAGAGTTTCGTGAGTGGAGAGAGGAGAACGGGTTTGCTCTAATATAGGTCTAAGTAGTTGCGGATAGCGAGCTTCTAGGTCAGCAACTTTGGCTTTTGCACCCCAACGAGCATAGGCATAGTAGGCTTCAATCATGTAGTCCCCAGCAATGCGCTGTCTGCCCCAATCTAGGTAGAATTTTGCTGCCAGTTCGTTAGCAAGTGCTTCTTCTTGGGTATATTCGTTGGCTTTGGCTAGAGCGATCGCCTTGTCGTAAAACTCAATTGCTTCGGCTTTTTGTCCTAATACTCGACATTTTTCTGCCTCTACCAAATCAACTTTATGTTGATAATTCATGGGTGCATGATACGCCCATTGCTGTAACTTGGTTTGATTTTCTATGACACCCTGCAATGCTTCTGATGTTTCATCTAACTGTGGATTTAATTGTGCCAAAGTTAGCAGAGAATCATAAAGATAAAATACTGGTTCGCTGACTAATCCCGCACCAGCCATAAAATAGCGCCTGACTTCAATAGCATGATTTTTCGCTGGCTCAATTTCTCCAAATAAGAAACAAAGCATTAGTTTATACAAATGGAAAATATACAATCCATATCCATCTTTGGCAGACTGTAGCTGCTGGAGAAATTCCGTTTCTTCAAGGGCTTTCCCAGACAAAAGGGTGGTATGTTCTGCAAGACCTAGCAGATTTAAAACAGGTTGCCAATAGATCCGACTATAATTTGCGGTTGTCAATTGATTTAATTGCATCAAACTATGGCAGTAGGCGCAAATATCCTGCTCTAAGGTAGCCAAGGATTGACTGCTCCAAAAAGAATTGAGACAAAAACTGTGACCATTGTACCCAGCAAGTACCAAGTTCCCAAATTCTATGGCAGTAGTGTAACCTTCTTGCAAGAGGGGTAGTGTTTCTTTAATGTGAGATTTGCGGTGTACAACAAATAACCCCAACATCATCAAAACATCTGTTTTACTTGCTTTGGCATCGAGTTTTGAAATAATCTGGAGTGCCAGGGAAGCAAATTGCGATCCTGTATCCACGACTTGGAAGAAATTGCAGAGAATATTGGCATAGTTCGCATAGCCGAAAGCAGAAGTCGATGTGTTACCGTACTGAATTGATAGTTTAACGGACAAAGTATTCAGCAATGGGTACAGCGCAGAGCCAGTGAGGTAAGCTGCTGGGCTGATGATATTGACAATTTTAAGAGTACCAAGTTTTTCTGCATCGGTCATTTCAGGCAAGTGAACCAAATCAGCGATTTCCCGATCTCCAATAAGTTCCTTAATCTGTTGGATTTCCTGTTGAATATCTGATGGTGTCGGTGTTTCAGGAAAGGTGACACCAAGCTGTTGTAAGATTGGTTGGGCGATCGCGATCGCTGATGTCAGTTTACTTTGGGAAATATGAGATTGAATTCTAACGCAGTAAACATTGACTTTTTCAGGTAAGGAGCGTGCCTGTTGAATAACAATATCAATGAACTGTTCCATCGCCTCAAAGTTACCATTTAGCATTGCCACTTCCGCAGCTAATTCATGCAAGGCGAGGGTCATTTCATACTGCTGCTGCCAAGTATTTTCTGCCAACAAAGACAATCCCACTGTCGCATATTCACGCGCTGCTTGATAGGCGGTTGAAGTTTTAGCTTTGCGACAGGCAATTAAATTGAGTTGGGCTAATTCTTCTCGTTCTGTTGGTTGGGTAATTAAAACAGTTCCGTGATTTAATTGATTGACGATTTCAAAAATACGGTCAACTCTAGCTTGTGCGGAAATCTGTTGTAGAAGCAGTTGTCCGATTTGGTAATGAGTCGCCTGTTTTTGGTCGTTGGGAATTAGGGAATAGGCTGCTTGTTGAACGCGATCGTGCAAAAATTTGTAGGTAACATTTTGAGAATTTTCTGAAGTAACGGCTTGACTTTCTGCCCCTACATAAAATTTATAAATATCACCGATCGGTAAAATCAAACCTTCTTGCAATGCTTTCCATAGATTGGCTGCGGTTTCCACTTCTGAGTGTTCTGAAACAATTGCTAATGTTGCTAAATCAAAAGAGTTGCCAATACAAGTGGCTAACTTCAGAATATTCTGGGTTGCTAAGGGTAACTTCTCTAACTGCAACGCCATAAATTCTACAACATCATCGGTCAATGCTTGTTGATTAATTTTAGACAGATGGCATTGCCAACAGCCTAACTCCAAGTTAAACTGAATGAAATTTTCTTCGTGTAGGGCTTTGAGAAATTGGGTGGCAAAAAATGGGTTGCCTTTAGTTTTTTGATAGACTAATTGTGAAAGGGGTAATGCCAAATTTTCTGTACTTTTTAGGGTATCAGCGACTAATTGATTGATTTGGGATTGACTCAGGGGTGTTAAACTAATAGTATTAATGGCTGCTTGGTTTTTTTGAATTTCGCTCAAAGTCAGCATTAATGGATGGGCTGGATTGACTTCGTTATCCCGATAAGCACCAATGATGAAAAGATGACCTGTATCAGCCATTAATAGCTGCATCAACTTTAATGATGCTGAATCTGCCCATTGCAAATCATCTAAAAACATCACTAATGGATGTTCAGCACTGGTAAAAACTTGGGTAAACTTTTGGAACAATAAATTAAATCTATTTTGTGCGGCAGTTCCTGATAATTCTATTGCGGCTGGTTGTTCGCCAATAATTCTTGATAATTCGGGGATAACTTCAATAATTACTTCTCCATTTTCTCCTACAGCCTCTAATATTTGGTTTCTCCATTGCTGAATATGTGCATCGCTTTCGCTTAACAATTGCCCCATTAAATCTCGGAAGGCTTGCACAAATGCACTGAAGGGAATATTCCGTTGAAATTGGTCGTATTTCCCTTTGATAAAATAACCCCGTTGCCGCACAATTGGTTTATGAACTTCGTTGACAACCGCAGTTTTACCAATACCCGAAAATCCAGCTACCAGCATTATTTCTGTTGCACCAAGGCTAACTCTCTCAAATGCTTGCAGGAGAGTTGATACTTCGGCTTCTCGTCCATAGAGTTTATCAGGGATAATGAAGCGATCGCACACATCCCGTTGTGCAATTTCAAAAGCCTTTATAATATCAGTTTCTCGTAGCTGATGTAAACAATTTTCTAAATCAAATTTCAGCCCGAAAACACTCTGATATCTGTCTTCAGCATTTTTCGCCATCAATTTGCTGACAATATCACAAAGGACTTGAGGAATCTCTTCCACCCTCTCCCTTAAATTGGGTGCTGCTTTAGCAATGTGGCAATGTACCATTTCCATCAGATCGTTTGATGAAAATGGTAACTTTCCTGTGAGTAATTCGTAAAAAGTTACACCTAAAGAATAGAAGTCACTGCGGTAGTCAATCCCTCGATTCATTCTTCCTGTTTGCTCTGGGGATATATAACTAAGTGTTCCTTCTAACACATTGGGATTGACTAGTGTTTGCGTTTCTCGTGGTAGTAAGGATGCAATACTAAAGTCAATTAATTTAATTTGTTTGGTTTGGGGATTAATTAAAATGTTGCTGGGTTTAATATCTTTATGAATAATCTGCTCTCGATAGAGAATATCTAAGGTATTGCAGAGTGCGATCGCTATTTCTAAAAACTCTTGTAGAGACGCGATATATTGCGTCTCTACAGAGGTGAAATAATCCTTTAAAGAAATGCCGCCAAAATCTTCCATTACCAGCGCATAGCCATTCTGATAGGGTTCTAAGCTGTAGGCGGCAATGATTAGAGGCGAGTTAAGATTTTTGGCGATGGTGTACTGATTACGAAATTGCACCAGTTCGCTGAAACTGGGATAAGGATTTTTCAGCAGTTTAATGACAACAGGTAATGAGTCATTCTCTCGATACCCTCGATAAACCAGGGTTCTGGAACCATTGTAGAGTTCTTGACTTAATTTATATCCGGGAATACTGATAAGAGTGCTAACCATGCTGTTGAATCCTGATTCTTTGTGGATCTAGTGTTCCCGAATCAGCGAGGTTGTCAAAGGACAGCAGCAGAAATTTATACTGGAATTTCAATGAGAAATTCTTTACTCTCACCCAGAACCAAGTTAAAATTCTCTCTTTTGGTCTGGGGAAAGGTTAAAGGGCAATGGGGAAAAGGAAATTCAAACCCTTTCCCCTTTTCCCCAAAACCCGAAAAGTATTGCACTATGTGTTTTCTGTTTGATTTCTAGCCAGTTGTGATGAAGCGATGACGCTTGCTCTGCTTGTTTACTGCATCCACCATTTAAGGTAGTTTACAGAGCGTGAGCGTCAACAACTGGCCATTGGGTGGGATTTTTGAGACGGGAATCGATCCCTTGTAGAAGTTTCTCAATGTCCCAGTAACCCTGCTTATATATCAATTAAAACTGGAATAGAAAAATTTTGGATGCCAAATTGCCAAAAGCACTCAATCAATTTTGATTAGGGTAAACATAGACGTTTTTATACAATAAAAAACGCCCCAGATTCCCTCTAGAGCGACTTTGCAGTAGTTATTTTGACTCAGAATTATATCAAAAAGTGATGCAGAGCTTTATATATAGGAAGTTTAGTACGCCCTCTTGTTCAATTGGGGTTCTGGCAAATCCGGTTAATTTGCATTTTTATAATTTTTCCTGAATGAATGTCCTGTTTTCCCTTTTTACCTGCTGTAGATGTGATTAGAAACGCAAGGATTATTGGGGAGAATTCTTTGAGCATCGAAAACGACGGTCGCGGCAGTGGCAGGAATTGTTATAGCTTTTGTATTAGTTTATAGATAGCGTAGGCGCAGAACGCCTTCGACATCGCTATCAGCTCGTGAAGTTTCCTTATTTAAAGTGGTGTTATGTTGAATGGGGGCAAGAGTGATTAAAGATGGTTAATGTCTTTTACCTGCTCCCAGATATAGTTCACCCACTTTAGGATCGTTCAACAGTTCTTGACCAAGACCCGATATAGCATCGCGTCCAGACTCCAGTACATAGCCGCGATCAGCCATCTCTAAGGCTTTACGGGCATTTTGTTCTACTAATACGATCGCAGTTCCCGCCTGATTAATTTGTTTAATCTGCTCAAATACTTGTGTCACTAAGATCGGGGATAAAGCAGCAGATGGTTCATCTAAAATCAGCAAACTAGGTTCCAACATTAAAGCTTTACCCATCGCTAGCATCTGGCGTTCTCCTCCAGAGAGAGTACCAGCCCGTTGACGACGGCGATCGCTCAGTTTGGGGAACATGGTAAATATTTTATCTTTAATTGGTTTCAGAGGAACATTAAGTACAAAAGCACCCATCTCCAAGTTCTCTTCAACACTGAGAGAGGGGAAAACATTGGCGATTTGCGGTACATAGCACATTCCTCGTTGAACAATTTCATTGGACTTTAGCCCCACGATATTTTCACCTTTGAAGGTAATTGTGCCTGTGTGGGGGATCAAAAGTCCAAAAATTGCTTTTGCCAAAGTAGATTTACCTGCACCGTTGGGGCCAATCACTGTTACCAATTCTCCTGGGGCAACCAGGAAATTCACACCTTGCAGGATATCTACATCTTTGATGTATCCAGCATGGACATTCTGAACATCTAGTAAATAGTCATTTGTCATTTGTCATTTGTCATTTGTAGTTTGTCATTGGTCAAAAAGAGTAAAAGGGGCAGAAAGTGGGGAGCAGTGGGAGAAACCCATAAATTAAATTTATGGGCTTGAGGCAAGGATGTATTATTTCTTGTGGCACTTTCCGCTCAAAATAAATATTTTTACTTTTGAGAATAAATAAATTTATTTGCTCTGAAACCCTTGTATCAGTATATTTCCAGTATCTTCCCCCTGCCCACTTCCCTCTGCTCGCCTGCCTCTTCAGTCAACAGTCAAGTCAAAAAATAACTATTGACTGTTGACTATGGACTATTACGGAGTTTTTTGCAACTCCGGTCGTTCTTCTGCCAGAATCGCCCCTTCTACTGGGCAAACTTGGAGACATATACCACAGTCGATGCAAGTGGCAAAGTCAATCCAGTACCAATCTGTTCCCTTGGCATTTTTGCCTGGGCCATCATGAATACAAGCTACTGGACAGGCATCTACGCAGTCAGCTACGCCTTCACAGACTTCTGTAACAATTGTGTGCGGCATTTTCTCGATTCCCTCTTTTCTGTATCGGCTATTTCTAGCCTAGCAGGGGAGGCTGGGGAGTAGGGAGCAGGGGACGAGGGGGACAAGGGGACAAGGGGACAAGAGGTGAGAACTTGAAACAAGTCTTTCCCCTTGTCCCCAATTCTCCTTGTCCCCTTGTCCTCTTCCCAACTCACTTAACGCAATGACTCAATTTTGGGTGAACCATCAGCTTTAATCCAAGCAATTTGGGCTATGCTGCGATCGCGTGCATATTGGCGAATAGCGTCTGCATCCCTTCCCCCTAAATCAATTTCTACCCGCACTAAATGGGTGGAATCTCTAAGTTTTTGCGCGTAGGCAAAGGCAGGGGCGTTAGCACTCGCCGTCTCTGGTACTACTAACCAGTTACTCGCTGGGGTTACTTGCGGTAATTGTTGAGTAGATAACAAAATTTGGTATAAATCTTCGATATTGAGTCCAAAACCAATTCCGGGTATATTTTCTCCTTGGGGATGATATAGACCCAAAAGCTGGTCGTAGCGACCACCACGCCCTAAAACTCTGGCTTGAGATTCGGTGTCGTTGACAACTTCAAAGACAATACCAGTGTAGTAATCTATGGTCTGGATCAGGCTGAGATCGAGGATTAAGGGGAATTTTTTCTCTGATTCTAGTAATTCTACTAGGGATTTGAGGTTATTCACTGCCTCTCGCTGTTCTTCGTCTAGATCCAAACTACTAACTTTTTGTAACACGTCTGCACTGGGGCCGCGCAAATCCAGCATGATTCTGGCGCGATCGCGTAGTTTGTCACTCAAGGGTAAAGTATCTATGGTAATGCGGTCGAGATGAGCGATCGCACTGCGAACTTTATCCTGTAAATTAGCCGGAAATGCACTCAGGAGCGATCGCGTAATTCCCGCTTCACCTAAAATTAAGTGCCATTGTCGCAAACCTAATGCTGCTAAACAATCCGCGACTAGCAGCAGTACTTCCGCATTCGCCAGCAATCCGCCAGCACCTAACAACTCCACCCCAGCTTGATAAAACTCTTGCTGGCGATTATGCCTACTTTCCCACGTGCGGCGAAACACATTGGCGTTGTAGTACAACCGTTGCGGATAAGTTGCATTTGCCATGCGAGTGACAACAGTACGAGCAATGGATGCTGTTAATTCTGGACGTAGCCCTAATTCATCATCTTCGCCATTTTGTAGTTGAATCACCATCTGGCGCTGAATTGCTTCCCCTGCCATCAAGGTATCCATACGCTCTAAAGTTGAGGTGATAATCCTGTGATATCCCCAACGATGAAACACCTGCTGTAACCGATCTTCAATCCAGCGTTTTTTCTCCACATCCAAGGGCAATAAATCCCTGGCACCCGATGCTGGTTGATACACCATTATTTTTTCTTCCCACCAAACAAACCACCGAACAAACCACCACTACCAGATTTATCTGGTTGCTTATCTCCATTATTGGCGGATGAAGTCACCTTATGATCGCTAGGGTGTTGTGCTAATGCCTTATCTATTTTAGGTTTCCATTGCAGAGCCATTTCGTCACTGGGATCTAGCTTTAAAGCGTTTTCAAAGTGGATTTTTGCCATTTTTAGCTGATTTTGCCTCAAATACACCATTGCAATCAAGCTATGACAGCGACTATTTTTAGGTTCTAGCTTCAGGGCATCTTGCAACTCTACTTTGGCTTGGGCAAATTGGTTTTTGTCAATCAAAGATTGAGCGCGACGAACATACTGTTCTACAACCGTGTCTTCTTTTGGTGGCGCTGGTGCTGGTGCTGGTTCTGGGAGTGTATTTTTTGGTGTACTTGGTTGAGGTGTAACTGATTGAACTTTGGGTTGAGCAGGTGGCGGCGGCGCGGCGGATGTTTTGCTTGCACTCCGCATTAAATAGACTAAATTCAACTCACTAATTTGGGCAAGGACTTGCTGCACTTGGTCTAAAGAATCATATTGGCTTTGAGCTAGTTTAGCGATCGCACTTTTATAGACATGATCGAAATTAGGCGACTTAGCTAACTCTTTAGCCAAATCGGTGGTGAGAGTTAACGAAGCAGACTCTTGTAACAAGCGCTTGCCGATTTGCGACAAAATTAAAATATATTCCGTGCGAGTGCGATCGCCAACAAGTTTTTCGTAAGCCGGGTTAACCAACTTTGATAACAATTCGTTTCCTAGCTGTTTTTGTTCATCACTTTCAGTAAACCTACTATCCGGGTGTAAGCGGCGGGCAATTTGGAGATAGCGTTTCCGAATCTCTTTGACATCCGCATCAACTGGAACGCACAATATTGCGTGATGATCTATGAAATCATATTTAAATAATCCACGATCTATTTTGAAAGACATATAGACTTTTTGCACCAAAGGAGCAGTTAGATTCCTTTTAGTTTACCCAAAGTCGAAGGGAAAGCCCCCACCTCCACGTGCTATACCCAGGCTGATAGTGGCGGAACCTGTAACAGTTCGTTACTTAGGGAGTCGTGAATATAACCATTTGTGGCCAGAATTCTACCTGACTCAATTTTGACAGGAGTGCCATTGTATGAGGTGACTTTACCCCCGGCTTCTTGCAGCAAAATTATCCCGGCGGCAATATCCCAAGGAGAAAGCCCTCGTTCCCAGTAACCATCGACACGCCCACAGGCAACATAAGCCAAATCTAGCGATGCTGAACCGCTACGTCTAACCCCTTGCGTAAGGTGGGTAAGGTGACTAAATTCTGCGTAGTTGTTATCAGAGGTTTCACGGCGATCGTAGGCAAATCCAGTTACTAGTAGGCTTTTACTCAGTTCAGATGTTGCCGAAACATTGATAGGACGACGGTTTCGCGTTGCTCCCAAGCCAGTAGCCGCACTAAATAGCTCATTGTGGAATGGGTCATAAATTACACCCACTTCTGGAACGCCATTAATTAACAGCCCAATAGAAACTGCAAAAAACGGGTATTGATGGGCGTAGTTGGTTGTGCCATCTAAAGGATCTATTGCCCAGAGGTATTCATTTTCTTGATTACCTAATTTGCCTGATTCTTCAGCGAGGATAGAGTGCTGGGGAAAATGGCGACGCAAAATTTCTAAAATCAACTCTTCTGAAGCTTTATCAGCAGCCGTAACTAAATCACCAGGGCGACCTTTTTCAATAATTGCGTCTTCTAACTTACCCAAGTAACCTTGCAAAATAGCACCAGCAGCTAAGGCTGCTTCTGTAGCAATATCTAGAAAAATTTGTATATTGGTCATTTGTTATTGGTTATTTGTCATTGGTTATTTGTCATTGGGCATGGGGCATGGGGCATTGGGCATTGCTTATTAATTCTTCTTCACTCTCATCCTCAGCACGGGCTAAACGCCCCGCTACCGCTAACAGCACTCAGCACTCATTAAAGATTTTGGCGGCGAAACTCGGCGGGAGTGAGGCGCATGGGTTTCTCTGGGTTCCAGATTCCTTGGCCCATGAGTCTAGCCCATTGTTGGGCACGTTCTAAACGCTGGTCATATTTGTGGTTAGGCGATCGCCCAACAAACATTGCATTGCCTTGTTTAACTAATTCTTCATTCAATAACACCTTATTTTTCCATACATAAGCTAGAGTTCGCCCGATTTTATCTTTTGCTTCTAAATCAAACTCCAGTTCGACCAATTCTTCTGCACCACCAATAAGATTCTCTAACTGTTCTTTTGCTGCTTCTCCCCAAGGTCTCTGTCGCAAATCTGGTGCATCAACGCCAACTAACCGCACTTGGGAAATCAAATTCGGTTGTTCAGCCATTCCTAACACTTCCAAACTTTGCCCACTAACTACCCGCGCTACTTTCACCTGAGCCTGATTATTTGGTAACTGGTTTTTACTTTGGCAACTCACCAAGAGCAATAAACAAACCAAAATAGTTATTTTTCGTACCCAGTTACCAATACTCCCAACCTTCACAAATTCTCCTATGGTCGCTGCTGCGCCTACTGAGCAGAACCTCTTGCCTCCTGCTCCCTGCCCCCTGCCTCCTGCCCCCTGCCTCCTGCCTCCTGCCTTCTTCAATTGTTTATTCCTCATCTAACGGTAAACCCGCTTTAACTTTCCCCCTAGCAAAATAGCGTCCAAACTGGAGTTCGTAGACTTCATCTTCGTCTTGTGTCTCTACTTCCAAGTCAGAACGGGGATAACTCACACACAAAAGGGCATAACCTTGCTGACGTAAATCTGGCGACAATCCGATCGCCTCTGGTTGATAAATTTCTCCCGACAATACCCTTACAGCACAAGCGGTGCAAGCCCCGTTGCGACAGGAAAACGGTAGTTCCACACCTTGTTTTTCACCAGTGTGCAGGATATAGCGGTCTTCTGGCACTTGTAGGGTGTATGTTTTGCCAGTGGAGCGATCGCGAACTTTAATTGTGTATGTACGAGACATCTGGATTTGCGTTGTAGAATTAGGACTTTCAGATTCAATCTAAGAATATCTTTCTTTATCTTTGCATTTTCTGGGATTCTATAGTATGATCGTAACTTGTGGCACCTGGAGAGGTGGCCGAGTGGTTTAAGGCGCAGACCTGGAAAGTCTGTTTAGGGAAACTTAACGGGGGTTCGAATCCCCCCCTCTCCGTTCTGAAACCTAGTCTAAATATATAATTTGAACCAGACTTCTACAAATGGTCGGGTCAAATAAATCGCGGGATCTTGCCAAAGATATTCTTAAAATTGCTTTGAAAGTGAGTCAGCGTTCCGCAGGAAAGCTGTATTAAAAACCAATGTCATTCAGTTAAGGCTAAAAACTGAAACTGGCGTAGGTTCGAAAGCTACTGCGCCCTTGCGGTTTTTACGACTTGTTCGCAGCTAGTTCCAAGCGAGAAACAAGTGGCTCCCCAACCTACAATTTTGTTGCTGCCCTCTGCCCCCTGCACCCTCTTGTAAAAATTATATTTTCTTCCTCCTGCCTCCTGCCTCCTGCCCTCTGCCTCCTCTTGTAACATTTATTTATTTTTCATTCATAATTGAGCCATTTTGTAAAGTCGCCAAACTCCTACTTCACGATGGCGACAGCCTGATGAAAGGATCGAGTAAATTAAGATAAGTAAAGAAAATGCTTTGAACTACATGACAGCTCTCAGCTTACAAGAAATTTCTACTCAGTTAGAAAGTCCGAACTTACGCGATCGCATGGTAGCTCTTGCTAATCTGCGTCATGTTTCTCCTGAAGAGGCAGTCCCTTTAATTAAAAAGGTACTAGACGACGAATCTTTGCAACTGCGATCGATGGCAATATTTGCCCTTGGAATCAAGCCAACGCCAGAATGTTATTCAATTTTGGTCAGAATTCTCGAAAATGACCCCGATTATGGCATCCGCGCTGATGCTGCTGGTGCTTTAGGATATTTGGGCGATGCCAGAGCTTTTGAAGTGCTTTCACGGGCGTTTTATGAAGATACTGATTGGCTAGTACGCTTTAGTGCAGCCGTTTCTCTTGGTAACATTAAAGACCCCCGTGCCCGTCAACTTCTTCTTCAGGCATTGGATAGCAAAGAAGTAGTGTTGCAACAAGCTGCAATTTCTGCGCTCGGAGAAATTAAAGATATTGAGTCTGTCGATCAGATTCTACGCTTTGCCCAATCAGATGATTGGTTAGTCAGACAACGTTTGGCAGAAGCTTTGGGTAATCTTCCCACTCCCAAGAGTGTCTCAGCTTTAAAATACTTAGAAAAAGACAATCATTTCAACGTTGCTGAGGCAGCCAGAATTGGCCTCAAGAAGCTTGAGGAAATAGGCAATCAAGCTTAATAATATTAGATCCTCCTGCTACCTTTTAATAATTAAGTGGGAATTTTAGCATTTTGATGCAGGGTAATTTCATTCATGAATATTGAAGAGTTTTTTCAGTTAAGTGCTGGTAAATGGTTTTCTCATCGGACTAGTCAACATTTGGCTTTGAATGAATCTGAACATAGCAAGTCAGACATTATCATTGAGACGCTGGCAGTAGATCATCCAGAAGCGACCAAACTGTGTCAACAGTACGAAATTAATCCTAGTTCCGCCTCCTGTGCTATCAAAATTAACTGGAATGGCACAATGGAAAAGGAGCAAACAAAACATAGTGGTTCAACTGTGTTAGTTTCAGTACCCGATGCAGATAATCCGTCTGAAGGCAAGTTACTGCGGGAAATAGTTGATGCTGAGAAAACTCCAGTTGCTGGACACTACAAATTTGACAGTGACGGTGCTTTAATCCTAACTATAGAAGATGAAAACATCTGGTCAGAGGAGCGCCTGTGGTTTGCTAGCCCCAATTTGCGAATGCGGGTAAATGTCCTCAAGAGTTTTGGTGGATTTAGCATTACTTCCTTCACTTCTGAGATTCGCATGGGTGGTTTTCCACCTGCTGCGAAAGCTTCCGAGGCGGCTAATTCAGTATCGAGTTAGTTGTAGCGTATTTTCCGTATTTAGGACTTACGCAAGACTATACGCGCTCAGGGGCAATTCATGAATTGCCCCTACCTAGAAATCAGGGTTTAGTTAAACTGTGTCCTGGCTAGGAATTGCTTCTGGCAAACTGCTTGAGGTATTAACGTGTAATTTCACCCAAACAAAAAAAGGAATTGCTAACAGTTGAGTTGTGGATGAAAATACAATTAGGGCAGTAATTGATCGATCGTATAAAATGCCCATTAAAGCGCTACCTAAAAACCAAGATAAACCATAGCCAGTACTAAAAATTCCATAAGCTGTAGCGCGCTTATTTTTTGGAACCATCCCAGCGATCGCAGCTTTCAAAATTGATTCTTGCGCTCCCATCCCTATACCCCAAAATGCTATTCCCAAAAGAGCAAGTTGGGTATTTCCTAAAAACACCAATGGGGCAAATAAGGATGAAACGAAAGCTGCAACTATCAGAATAGAAATACCAGTCCGGTCAAATAGATATCCAAATATTAGCGCTGCGATCGCATCCACTCCCATCGCTACAGCATAAAACAGAGGAATTGTTTGTCCAGAAGCGATATCCTGCTTTTGGAAATGAAAAGCAATGAGGGGAAAATCGGCATATCCGGCAGCAATAATCGCTACCGCACCTAGATAAATCCAAAATATTCGCGGCAATTTTTCTTCTTGATTTATCTCTGTTTCTACTTCAAAATCACTGGGATTTGGATAAATAAATTGTAGAACAATCAACACAAGCAATCCCAAAACGGCAGGTACGATCAAAATGGTAAAAGCATTGCGATACTCTCCTTGGAAATAAACCATTGCAGCTACAGCCAAAGGCCCCATAACTGCACCAGTTTGATCCATTGCCTCATGTAATCCAAAGCCAAAACCTCTACCGATTTGACTCGCACCGTGAGAAAGTAGGGCATCACGTGGCGGAGTACGAATTGCTTTGCCAGTGCGTTCAGCCATCATCAAACCTGCGGCAACTTCCCATCTCCCGGCTAAGGCTAAAAATGGCACAACTGCGGTGTTCAAAATGTAACCTAAAGTTGTGATTCCCCAATATTTGCGTGTCTGGTCACTAAGATAACCGATCGCTAGGCGTAAGCTATGACCAATCAATTCTCCAAACCCAGCTACCAGACCTACCACAGTACCGCTAGCTCCTAAAACTTGCAGATAAGCTCCCGTAATACTACGTGCGCCTTCATAAGTTGCATCAGCACAAAGGCTAACAAAACCAAGTAAAATCACAAACTTTAAAGCTGCTGCTTTCTGCGGCATAGTTCCTTATTTATCATTTGTTGATTCCATATTGAAACATGGGATTCTAGAAAAAACCAGTTAACATTGAACATTGAAATTAGTGAAGAAGAATTCAGGAGTCAGAATAAATCAGTGACTAGTCTGAATCTTCTACTGATTGAAGACTAGCAAATTGAAAATTTCGTGGGTCTTAAACTTCTGAAAAAGATTGTAGAGACGTAGCACTGCTACGTCTCTACAATGGTTATGGATAAAGCATAATTAGTTTTTAGAGATGTCTATAATTCATTCTGAATTCTGAATCCTGACTTCTGAATTCTAAATTCTGAATTCTGTTTCAATAAAAAATACCAAGCTATGGTTAATTCCATAGTTGGGAAAAATATATCTAGATTTTTATGGCTGCGTTGATACTTTTTAAATTTGCAAAAAGTTAGCGATCGCTTGCGGTAATGGCAAAATAATTACAATCAACAAAGCCATTGCCAGTAATCCCCAAATATCACGTTTGTTGTCCAATTCAGTGACATCATTCAGTGCAGGCTCATCAATCAACGGCATAAATAATAAGATAATCGCCCACATCAAAAATTCTTCCCGGATTAACGAAAGTAATAGCAACAGGAGGCGAGCCACTTGACCAATCATAATTGCAACTCGTTGTCCAAACATTGCATGGACAATGTGGCCTCCATCAAGTTGTCCCACAGGCATTAAATTTAACGCCGTCACAATTAGTCCGATAAAACCAGCTACTGCAACTGGATGCAAATCAAGGGCTGATTTTGCTGTTAACTGACTTCCCAAGGCTAGCTTCGACAGTAGCGCTAGTAAGATGGAATATTTGGGATTAAGAGCATCAGGATTCAAAAATCGGGCTTTTTCTTCAATCAGGGGAACCACGTCAGAATGAGCCAAGCCCCATATTAATAATGGCAAGGTAACAACAAAGCCTGCAAGCGGCCCAGCGATACTAATATCAAATAATGCTTTACGGTTGGGAATGGGACTACGCATCTGAATAAATGCACCAAAAGTTCCCAAAAAGAAGGGCATTGGAATAAAGTAAGGCAATGTCGAGCGAATTTTGTAGAATTTAGCCGTTAAATAATGCCCAAGTTCGTGAATACCCAAAATAGTCATTAACCCTAAAGCATAAGGTAATCCTTTAAATAGGACATCTGGGTTAGATAGAACTTTGAACAAAGAGCCAATTTCCCATAGAGGCGGAAGAGAAGTACCAGCAATTTCCACTCCCACCAAGGTAGTAGTTATCAAAGTCGCTACTAGTAGTAGAAGTGCTAATCCTGGCCGAGTTAAGCGTTCTTGGTCGCGTCGGGGTGTATTTCTCTCTTTAGCAGCCTGAATATTAGGAACCAGCACAAAGAAAGGTTTGTCATTTAAACCTTCTTGAAAGATCAACACGAAGCGATCGCCAAATTGTGCTTCAATATTAGTCTTAATCTGCTGGTAAGCGTTGCTGGCTTTAGTTCGTAACTGACCCCGGCAAATTACGGCTTGTGGTCGATACTCAATATTTTGAACGTAATATACAGACCAAGGAAAACAATTTCGCAGTTGAGTTTCTTCTGTTGGCTCAATGGGACGCACTAGTGGTTCTGGGGTAGGCTGGATAATTGGCTGTGATTCTGAGGCTTGGGCTGGAACTTCGGTTTGTGTATCTCTTGGCACTCGCCGCCCCCCTAGAAACAATATCCAGTACAACACTGTGCAGACAAATAACGACGAAACAATCAGCCCTGGTGGTGGAGGTTGTTTCGCCCCATATATCAGTGTCCATCCACTTAACAACAATGCTGGTGTCATTAAAACCAGCCACAACAACCATACTGGCGTTCGAGTGATGTGAGCGACACTGTGCTGCACCATTAGATAAGTAGCTAGCCCCAGTAGGAGGATAAACAGAAACCAAAATGCCATGTTATCTTCAGTAATTTTGACAAAACGCCCTACCTAGTAGCTTCAGCACCATAGCATTAACTACGAGGCAGACTTCAAATCCCAATTTTTTCAGATGGTTACAGTTCAATTCTTCAGAATTTCTACACTGTAACCAGATTGTCCACAACTCCTCAGTTCCGGTTCTTTGATTATGTGCCCTTTACCTCAACAGCCAAGTCATACAACTAAGCCACCACGGGCTGTCTTTCCTCAAGAAATTCCTAGCGGAAGTTCCTTGCAATCGGACTTCGCACAAGATAGCATTTTTGCTTTCCCACCCAATCGGGACACGTTAGGGGGAACCTCTTATTTTATTGTAAGAAATGAAGGCAATATCCTCATAGATTGCCCTGCCCTAGACCAAACAAATCAAGACTTTTTGGCGGCGCATGGAGGCGTGCGTTGGTTATTTATCACCCATCGAGGCGCTATTGGCAAAACTGCTGAAATTCAGAAAGCCTGGGGTTGTGAAGTTTTGATGCAAGAACAAGAAGCTTATTTATTACCAGGCTTACCCGTAACTACTTTTAGTCAAGAATTTACTCTTGATGCGGCAGTCAAAATTATTTGGACACCAGGTCATTCTCCCGGTTCATCATGCCTATACTACAGTAAGCTTGGAGGTATATTGTTTTCTGGTCGCCATTTGGTTCCTAATCAGAAGGGCGATGCAGTACCATTACGGATAACTAAAACCTTTCACTGGCCACGACAAATCAACAGTGTTCAGTTATTATTAGAACATTTTACACCAGAAACTCTCAGGTACATTTGTCCCGGAGCTAATACAGGTTTTCTTAGGGGCAAGCGTTTTATAGATCGAGCTTATCAACACCTCGCCTCTCTGGATTTAGCAGCTTTGCTGCGGATGCAGCCCCTTATTTAAAATAAAGACTTCTTCACGAGTATAAAAAACTTACCCCAATACTTAATACTCAATAAAAAATGGTTCTTTTTGATACTGATATAAAATATAATTTAAGGAAGATACTGTCTGGGGAATTCTAGCGTTAGACAAGGAATTCTGGTAAAAATTTATGAGTGCAAAAGTTGATGGAACTGTAAGGATCGCTGGCTACCAAATTATAGAGCAACTTTATTCTGGTTCTCGGACTCAAGTGTATCGGGCAATACGAGAATGCGATCGCCAACCAGTCGTCATCAAGCTCTTAAAACGAGAATATCCAAGTTTTAGCGAATTAGTACAGTTTCGCAACCAATATGCGATCGCTAAAAACCTAGATATTCCCAGCATCATTAAACCTTACAGCCTAGAACCCCATCACAATGGCTATGCCCTAGTTATGGAAGACTTTGGTGGCATCTCCTTGCGACAATTTACCCAAAGACGACCACTGAGCTTAGAGGAATTTTTACCCATTGCCTTGCAACTGATAGACACTTTACACCAGTTGCATCAACAGCGCATCATTCACAAAGATGTCAAGCCAGCTAATATCCTGATTCATCCTGAAACCAAAAAAATTAAGCTAATTGACTTCAGTATTGCCTCGCTGCTACCACGAGAAACCCAGGAAATTCAAAGTCCCAATGGACTGGAGGGAACCCTAGCGTATTTGTCGCCAGAGCAAACTGGACGGATGAACCGAGGCATTGACTACCGCAGCGACTTTTATTCATTAGGTGTAACTTTCTTTGAACTGCTGAGTGGACAACTGCCTTTTACATCTCACAATCCGATGGAGTTGTTACATTGTCATATCGCCAAACAGCCTGACTCTATCTGTAATCTCAACCCAGAAATCCCCTTGATGTTGGGAGAGATCATTTGCAAGCTGATGGCAAAGAATGCCGAAGACCGCTACCAGAGTGCTACGGGACTCAAACATGATTTAGTATTTTGCTTAGAACAATGGCGAAAAACAGGTAAACACACATGGTTTGATTTAGGACAGCACGATATCAGCGATCGCTTTCTCATCCCGGAAAAACTCTACGGACGAGAGGAGGAAATAGAAAGCTTACTGGAGGTATTTGGGCGGGTTGCCAATGGTGCAGTGGAACTAATGCTGGTGGCTGGCTTCTCTGGCATTGGTAAAACTGCCGTGGTGAATGAAGTGCATAAGGTGATCGTTCGCTGGAACGGCTACTTCATCAAAGGAAAGTATGACCAGTTCAACCGCAATATTCCCCTGTCTGCTTTTGTGCAAGCTTTCCGGGATTTGATGGGACAGTTGCTCACCCAAAGCGACACCCAGTTGGAACAGTGGCGAAACAAAATTCTGTCCGCAATCTCTGAGAGTGGACAGGTGATCATTGAAGTGATTCCAGAATTAGAACGGATTATTGGCACGCAACCGCCAGTACCAGAATTATCGGGTAGTGCTGCACAGAACCGCTTCAATCTGCTGTTTGTGAAATTTATTCAGGTATTCGCTACAAGAGAGCATCCGTTAGTAGTGTTCCTCGACGATTTGCATTGGGCAGATTTGGCATCTCTGAATTTGATGAGGCTGTTAATGGGTGAAACCTTAAAGGGTTATCTATTAATTATTGGTGCATACCGTGATAATGAAGTGTTTGCGGCTCATCCCTTAATGGTAGCCCTGGAAGAAATTGAGAAGGGAGTCACCGTCAGCACCATTACATTAGATCCTTTGAGTCAAACAGATGTGAATCGTTTGATTGCGGATACATTAAGTTATTCAACAGAAATTGCTCTACCATTAACCGAGCTAGTTTATCAAAAAGCCAAAGGTAATCCGTTTTTTACAACCCAGTTTCTCAAGGCATTACATGAAGATGGACGAATTACCTTTGATTGGGATACAGGTTTGTGGCAGTGTGATGTGGCGCAAGTATCCAGACGCACGGCAGCTTGTCTTCAGACATCGCTTTCTTTAACGGATGATGTCGTTGAGTTTATGGCAATTCAACTACAAAAGTTGCCGCTCGAAACTCAGGAAGTTCTAAAATTGGCAGCCTGTATCGGTAATCAATTTGATTTGGCGACATTGGCGATCGTTTTTGAACAGTCTCCAACCCAAACGGCAGAAGTTTTGTGGAAAGCGTTGCAAGAAGGGTTAGTTTTACCACATTGTGATGTCTATAAGTTTTATCAAGAGTCAGAAGCAATAATAGAATCTTCTGACTTGGGGATTCTGGATTCTGGTTCCTGTGTTTACACATTTCTGCACGATCGCGTCCAACAAGCGGCATATTCTCTCATCCCAGAGGAGAAAAAACAGGCAACTCATCTAAAAATTGGCCAGTTACTCCTGAGTAATACCCCCGAAAGCAACCGGGAAGAAAGCATTTTTGAAATTGTTGGTCAACTTAACGTTGCGGCTGAATTGATTGCCCAACCCGCAGAACGTCAAGCATTAGCGCAATTTAACCTGATGGCAAGCCGCAAGGCCAAGGCAGCGATCGCCTACACTGCTGCCTGCAAATATGCCCAGGTGGGCATTGGGTTACTCGCCCAAAACAGTTGGCAGCATCAGTATGAGTTAACCCTAGCACTCCATCAAGTTGCCACAGAAGCTGCCTATCTGAGTGGTGATTTAGAGGAGATGGCAGCCAATGCCCATCTTGTCCTAAATCACGCCAAAACTCCATTAGATAAAATCAGCGTCTATGAGGTGAAAATTGAGGTATTCACTGCTCAGGGTTATTTTGCCGAAGCGATCGCAGCAGCACTTACCATTTTGAAGCAATTGGGAGTGGAACTACCTACAGAGCCTACCCAGGAAGATGTGGCAGTGGCCTTGAGTACCGTCTTAGATGTAATTGGAGAGCGATTCCCTGCCGAGTTGCTCAACCTCAGCGATGCAAAGGATGCAAACATCCTGGCAGCAGCTCGAATTTTGACATCAGTAGCACCCTGCGCTTATCTGTCTCAGCCACAGCTGTATTTACTGGTGATTTTAAAAAAGGTTTATTTATCTGTCGTCTATGGTAATGAATCAACCTCGACCTTTAGCTATGTCTCTTATGGAATATTGATGTGTGGTGTATTCAAAAACGTCGAATTAGGTTATGAATTCGGTCAGTTAGCCCTCGACCTGCGATCGCGTTATCAAAATTCCGAATTGAAAGGGAAAACTTTATTATTAGTCTGTGTGTACACAAGGCATTGGAAAATGCACCTGCGGGAGTTATTACAACCCTTGCAAACTGCCTATTGTAGTTGTTTAGATGTAGGCGATTTGGCTTTCGCGGGTTACTCTGCGTATAACTACAGTTTTTACTCCTATTTTGCAGGACAGAATTTAACACAGCTAGAGCCGGAAGTTGCTGGTTATTGCGAAGCGCTCAAGCATCTCAAGCAAAATCTAGCTCTGAACTATTCCCAATTGATTCGACAAATTTTGCTGAATTTAATGGGAGATGCGGATGACGTTGTAGTGTTGAGCGGTACAGCCTACAATGAACAGCATCAACTTCCATTACATGAAGCAGCAGGCGATCGCACCGGATTAGCATTGCTATGGATTAACAAACTGGTTGTATCCTATCTGTTTTCCGAGTTTGAACAAGCCGTAGAACAAGCTAGGCAAGCGAGACAATATTTAGATGCGATCATTGCTTTTTTATATGTACCCATCTTTCATTTTTATGATTCTTTAGCCCAACTAGCATGGTTTGAGCAACTCTCAGCCTTAGAACAGCAGCAAATGAAAGAATACATTACTGCTAATCAAGAAAAACTTAACTACTGGGCTACCCACGCACCAATGAATTTTCGACACAAATTTGATTTGGTGGAAGCCGAGCGGTATCGAGTCTTGGGCAATCGGGCAGAAGCAATTGAATATTATGATCGCGCCATTATTGGAGCCAAAGAACAAGGCTATATTCAAGAAGAAGCACTAGCCAATGAATTAGCAGCCAAATTTTACCTCGACTGGGCCAAAGAGCAGATTGCTCAGTCATACATGACTCAAGCCTACTATGGTTATGCTCGTTGGGGTGCGAAAGCCAAAGTCGTCGATCTAGAAAAACGTTATCCCCAATTACTCGCCCCCATTCTTCAGCAAAGTCCTTCTCCTCTCTCAACTAACGAAACTATCTTTGCCTTGGGGAGTGTTACCTCCACCAGTTCTGCCAATTCCAGTAGTAGCAGCATTTCTGTTGCTCTAGATTTAGCTACCATTCTCAAAGCTTCCCAAACCCTATCTGGCGAAATCGAACTGGAAAAACTGCTTTCAGTATTGCTGCATATCGTCATTGAAAATGCTGGAGCAGATAAGTGTGTATTCATGCTTTTGGAATCAGGGCGTTTGCTAATTCAGGCGTTAGCACAGCTTTCTCTTGGTATCGTATCTGTAGAGAACAAGAAGGGAATTACTCATGTTGATTTTTACCCAAGATTGCTGAATCCACAACCCATTGAAGACTCTCAGGATGTGCCAGTTGGCTTAATTAATACCGTCAAACGCAGCTTAAAACCAACAGTAATTATTGATGCCACAGTGCATCCTCAATTCATCAACGATCCTTATATTCAGCAACAGCAGCCCAAAAGCATCTTGTGTAGCCCAATATTACATCAGGGGAAGTTGCTGGGCATATTGTATCTGGAAAATAACCTAGCAGCCGGAGCCTTTACAAGCGATCGCGTCGAACTGCTAAACTTGCTTTGCGCTCAAGCGGCAATTTCTCTAGTGAATGCCCGACTTTATCGAAATTCCCAAAACTATGCTCAACAGTTGACGCAATCTCTAGCAAAATTACAGGCTAGTGAAATCCGCTTCCAAAATTTGGCGAATAATATTCCTGGGATGGTGTACCAATTCCGTTTGGCAGCCGACGGTTCAACTTCAACACCTTACGTTAGCTCTGGCTGTTTTGACTTGTATGGATTAGAGCCAGAATTAGTGATGGCAGGGATACACAGCCTTTACGATATGAATCATCCTGACGATCAACCAGCTATTGCAAAAGCGATCGCTTACTCTGCCCAAACTCTGACACCATTTGATCAAGAATGGCGCATTATCCTGCCTTCAGGAGCCGTGAAATGGATTCAATCTGTGGCTCGGCCAGAGCGACAAGCCGATGGTGCAATCTTATGGGATGGGGTGGTAATTGATATTAGCGATGTCTACGACGAGCTTCGCTTACGCAAAGAGGCCGAAGCATCTCTAGCCAAAGAACGAGAGTTCTTGAATGCCATTATTCAAAATATTACAGATGGGATTGTTGTTTGTGACCCTAATGGAAATTTGGTCTTATTCAATAACGCAACTCGTGAGTTTCATGGTTTACCAATAGAATCATTACCACCAGAGCAATGGGCACAACATTTCGATCTCTATCAAGCTGATGGTCAAACACCCCTATCAACAACAGAAATTCCTTTGTTTCGCGCCTTGCAAGGGGAAATAGTTGAAAATGCAGAAATGGTAATTGCGCCGAAACATGGCTCTAAGAGAATTTTGTTAGCAAGCGGACAAGTGATCGTCGATTCTTTAGGCAACAAACTTGGTGCAGTAATTGTGATGCGAGATATTAGCGATCGCAAACAGGCAGAACTTACTCTACAGCAAAAATCACTTGATTTGCAACAAGCGCTAAACGAGCTACAAAACGCCCAATTACAAATAGTCCAAAGTGAAAAGATGTCTGCGCTGGGTAACTTAGTTGCTGGTGTCGCTCACGAAATGAATAATCCCCTGGGTTTTATTGCTGCCAGTCTCAAACAAGCTAAACCTACTATTGCTGATATTATCGAACACTTGAAACTCTATCAAGAAACTTCACTCAACAAGAACGATCAAATCAAAGATCATGCGGTCGAAATTGAATTAGATTATACCTTAGAAGACTTGCCCAAGATGATTGATTCAATGTCTATGGCCTGTGACAGATTAAAAAAAATCAGCACCAGTTTAAGAACTTTCTCTCGTGCGGATCAAGACTACAAAGTGTTTTTCAATATCCACCAAGGCATTGATAGCACAATTTTAATTTTGAAACATCGTCTAAAGGCTAATGAACTACGCCCTGCTATTGAAGTTGTCACAAACTACGGTAATTTACCTCAAATTGAATGTTTTCCAGGGCAGCTAAATCAGGTGTTTATGAATATTTTGGCAAATGCGATTGATGCCTTGGATGAGTCAATTATTGGGCGGAGTTTAGCAGAGATTCAAGAAACTCCTAACCAAATTATAATTACAACCTCAGTCGAGAATCATCTAGTTAAAATTGCCATCTCTGATAATGGTAAGGGAATGAGTGAACAAGTTAAAGAAAAAATATTTGACCATTTATTTACTACAAAAATTGTTGGTAAAGGGACTGGGTTAGGGTTGGCGATCGCTCGGCAAATTGTCGAAGAAACTCACGGTGGTAATCTGACCTGCACTTCTGTACTGGGTCAAGGGACAGAGTTTGTCATTACCTTACCAGTTAAAACGGTGACATTGGATTCATAACAATAAAAGAGTTTTGCCAGAGGTCTAATATCCTCTCAAATTTCTTCACCATCAATACTAAGCTGTTACGCAAATAAGATTGCACATCAACTGGTGAGGTTATCCTTTGTCAATTGTCCTTTGTCCTTGGTAAACACAAATGACAAATGACAAATGACGGTCTACACGGAAAATATTGCAATACATCACTTTGCAACTAAATGAGGTAAGGAACCAAGGATTCACAAATCAAATTATTCTTCTCCCTCCTGCCTTCTGCCTCATGCCTCAAAACCAGTGGCTTTGTGCCTCATGCAAAAGAAAACTGCTGTATGTAGGCGCGTTAGCTTAACTACAACCTACAAATCTTTCTGAGGAATATCTTCGTGAAACTCTATCATCAATTGCATGGTTTCCACAGCTAAATCACGTAAGTCTCGATTTAGAAATACAACACCTTGAGAACCAAACCAACGATCAAAAATCGCAACATATTTGGGGTTATCGTTGACAAATCCTTGCATAAACTTGACGAGGGAATAGTTAACTGAATCGAGGAATTTAGAGTTATTCTCAGGAACCATACAAGCAATTCCTTCTCGTGAATAGGGACGAGGAGGTGCGATCGCAAAACTATCTTGATTTTTTGCTGTTTGTAACCATCCCTCTAAAAGAATGCTATCGGATGCAAAAGCGTCAATTTTACCCTGTTCCAAAGCCGCAAATCCTTCTGCTCTAGTCTTAAAATATACAAGTTTAGCTTGGGGTTGTATTTGCTTGATGGCTTGTTCATTGGTAGTTCCAGCCAGCACACCCACACGCTTGTTAATGAGAGATTCAGGCGAACCTAAATTGCTATCCTTCTTAATTAAAATTTGCGTACCTGTGACACCATAGCTGATTGAAAAATCAACCTTTTTATCTCGTTCCCAAGTAAAACTACTAGCATCACAGATAATATCAACTTGTCGGTTAATTATCTTAGGAATTCTTTCTGCTGGGGTAACTCCAACTAATTTAAGTTGAATTTTCTTACCTAATTCTTTTTCTAACTGCTTCTGGATCAAAGTCAGCATATCCACAGAATAACCAATCAATTTTCCTTGACTATCAGAATATGCAAAGGGTAAAGCATCTCTACTTGTACCTGCCGTTAATACTCCTGTCCGTGCTACTTTTTGCATCACAGTTTCTGCCCCTGCAACACCAGGTAGGGATGCTGATAATATCAAACCGAATATCGCACTATATATCTTCGACTTAGTAAAAGCAGGTAAACACGAGAGATTTATTTTAGTACTAACAAACATATTCAAATATTTGGGCATCCACAGTATCAAAGTAAAAAAATTATCTCTGTGAATTGCCAAGTAAGCAGTTCTAGAAATGATTCTTCACATTAGAGACTTAAAGGAAACCTTTGTACTGGCAATTTACCTTGTATTAAAGGAGATTCCCTACCTACTCTTTTTTATCCTCATCTCCCAACATTTTCAGTAATTTTCTCGCAGCTAGAATACCTACAACTCCTGCGCCGACTATTTCCGCTGCTTGCACCACTTTTTTACCGACATCATGAGGGTCAAGGTGGTGATGGAAAATCTCTTCATCCACCCATTCCGTTGTTGCTTTAAAGTCGTGAATTGGTGTTGGCAATAGCGTTAAATAAGTGCCTTGACGGATTAAATGCCCAGATTCGCCTGCAACTTCAAAAACATTGAAAAGGTTAGCAGCAGCATCATTTATCCCCAATTTCAAAAGGGTTCCCCGGATGTTAACCTTAACAGGTTTGAGTTCTTCTCCTAGAGCGATCGCTTTCAAATTGTGAGCAATATTGGCTCCTTGCTGATAAGCCACTTGAGCCGTAGGCGGTAGCGAATTATCCTGAACTGCTGCACAATCACCACCGACAAACACTTCTGGGAAATCGAGTAATTGTAAGGTGGGAGTAACTAAAGGGCGATCGCGACGATCTCGATGTTCTTTAGGAATTGGCAAATCTTTAATCAGTGGATGGGTAGAAGTGCCAGCAGTCCAAACTGTAGTATGGGTGGCTAACGTCTCAATTTGATCGTTACGCTTATATTGAATTGAGGTGGAACCAATAGCAGTAGCTTCTGCTTCCACAATCATCTCTATTGGCACAGCACGTTTATTCAATTCCCGTTCGGCAATTTCACGCAATGGGTTATTTATATCGCCATCAAGGATTTCTTTACCATGATTGAGTAGTACTACACGAATTTCACTTGAATTTCCTCCCAAAGCGCTATACCAATGTGGGAGAAAATCAGCTAGAGTTGCTGCCATTTCCACACCACTTGCACCACCACCAACGATGACTACTGTTAATAGTTTTCGGCGTTGTTCTAAATCTTCAGTTTGGACGGCTTTGTGCAAACAGTCACGTAAATGTCGCTCAAGAGCGATCGCATCTGCTTGCGTCCAGAAAGGAAAGGCATTAACATTCGCACCTTCAACTTGATGATAGCCAGTAACGCTGCCCAAGGCTAATACTAAATTGCTGTAATTGTAAGAGTTTCCCGAAGTTAATTTAACTTCCCGTTGATGCAAGTCTATCGATTGCACTGTATCTTGCACAAAGATGACTCCACTACCTTTAAGTAGTTCTGAAAAACGTGGGACTACCTGAAAGGTATCCATTTCACCATCGAAATATTCATATAATAGCGGCTTAAAGCAAAAGCGCTCGTCTTTATCAATCAAGATAACAGAACGAGGATAATGTTCGTGAGCTAAATGTAAGGCTGTAAATAGCCCTGCAAAACCACCGCCGACAATCACAGTTTGATAAACTGGGCTGTTCATAAAATCCCTCGCAAATCTTGTTAAATCAGATAATAAAAGCTTTACTAGATGAATAAAAACAAAGCTATCAAAATAGCACTGAGGAACACAGCAAATGCAATAGCATATTCAACTCTTTGACTAAAAAATCCGACAGCAGCAATCAGAGCGATCGCTAGCCCAATAATGCCAGCATATTGCTCTTTTTGTAATCCGCGTGCAATTAATGGATCTTGGACTGGTGCTGGAGTTTCTTGATTTGTTTTTATGGTACGTTCTGAGGCTGGTATTTCTTGCAAGAATAGATTCATCACATTACTCCTTAAAATACTGGAATTTCTGAATTTTTTATGCCCGCCAAAGGTAGAGAAGCGAGAAAAGAAAGACCCAAACTACATCAACAAAGTGCCAAAAAAGAGTAGTCGCACTTGTCCCGAAGTGAGTTTTATTATAGTTGCCTGGGATGAATGAACGAATCAGCATAATTATCTGAAGCACAACACCAGCCAGGACGTGTAGACCGTGGAAGCCTGTTAGTAAGTAAAATGTCGAACCAACTAACCCTGTAGTAATCTTGAAATCGAGACTTTTCCACTCAATTAACAGACCAACTAAGAAGTAACTTCCCATTGCGATCGTTATTAACCATAGCCAACGAAATTTCGTGAGTTGATTACGCTTGAGGGCATTTTCTGCTGGTTGAATGACAAAGCTACTAGAAAGTAATACTACCGTATTAATAACCACAATTGTAGACAATTCTGGACCCGAAATACCGGGTGGCAGCCAATTTTTATTAGTCAGTCGTAGAGCAACATAAGTAAAGATAAAACTCAAAAAGATGATGCTTTCTGATAGCAGGAACACGGTAAATCCGAACATTCCTTTTCCATGATGATCTTCATGGCTACCGCCACCACTTGGTAAGAAGCGCTGTAACCAATTTGGTAAGCGTCGCCGCCATAAATCAAAACGGATTGGACTTTCATCTATATGAATAGTGCGACGTTGCATAATTCAATTGGGGAATTGGGCATTGGGCATTGGGCATTGGGATTAGAGATTGAAGAATTGATAACTATTTCTCAGTCTCCAGTCTCTAGTCCCTAGAGAGACTCACCATTATTAGAATTTTCTATTACTGAGTATTTTGGATTGCCGTAGTCATAAGGAGGTCTTGTGACAATTGGAATCTCTTCAAAGTTATCTCGCGGAGGTGGTGAAGAGGTTGTCCATTCCAATCCACTAGCGTGCCAAGGATTATCAACTGCCCTCGGCCCGTAAAGCCAAGAGCCTACTATGTTAGCAATAAAAGGTAGGGTGGATGCTCCTAGTAAAAATGAAGCCAAGCTAGCGATGACGTTCCATCCTTGATACTGTGGGTCGTAGGAAGAAACTCGGCGTAGCATCCCTTGTAAACCTAATGGGTGCATGGAGAAGAAGGTAATATTGGCAGGAATAAAGGTTAGCCAAAAATGTAACTTGCCCCAACCCTCAGCATACATTCTTCCAGTTATTTTGGGAAACCAGTAGTAAATTGCCGCGAAGATTGCCATTGTGATCGTGTTAAAAACGATGTAGTGGAAGTGTCCCACAACAAAGTAGGTGTTATTAACGTGGATATCAAATGGCGTGGCAGCAAGCATTACACCAGTAACACCACCAAAAATAAACATGGCTGCACCTCCCATCGCAAACAGCATTGGTGTCTCTAGATGTAGCTTGCTTCTCCAGATGGTGGCAGTCCAAGCGAAGGCTTTAATACCAGTGGGTATGGCAACTAACATTGAGGTAGCCATGAAAGTCATCCGCATCCAACCGGGGGTAGCACTGGTGAACATGTGATGTGCCCAAACGAAAATGCTGATCGCAGCAATACCCAAGGTGGCGATCGCAACTGACCGATAACCAAATAGGGGATTGCGAGAAAATGCAGGCAGAACCTCAGCAAAAATACCGAAGGCTGGTAGTGCCATGATATAAACTGCTGGGTGAGAGTAAAACCAAAATAGATGCTGGTAAATGATCGGATCGCCATTCCCATCCGGTTTAAAAAACTGTGTACCAACGGATAGGTCAAGCAACAGCAGGATCAATGCACCCGTCAAGGCAGGTAAATTAATCAGTTGCAATAACTGGGCACTGAGAACCGACCAAACAAACACAGGCATCCGAAAAAATGTCATCCCTGGGGCCCGCATCCAAAAGATGGTTGTCATGAAGTTGACAGCGCCCATGATGGAAGAAATGCCGATTAAAACTAGGCTGACTATCCAAATAAATTCACCGTTAATCAGTTCACCACCTGGAATTTGCAGACTAATTGGCGGATAAGACCACCAGCCAGATTGTGCAGTGCCGTTTGGGAGGAAGAAACTAGATAGTAGTAAAAGACCTGCGGGTGGCAAAATCCAAAAAGAGATGGCGTTGAGCAAGGGAAAAGCCATATCCCGCGCTCCAATCATTAGCGGCACTAAGTAGTTAGAAAGCCCTGCATTAAAGGGAATAATCCACAGGAAAATCATGATTGTCCCGTGCATGGTGAACAAACCGTTATAAAGCGGGCGATCGACCAGATTTGATTCTGGGGTGAGCAATTCAGCCCGAATGAGCATCGCCAACAGCCCGCCAATCAGGAAGAAAATGAAGGTCATCACCATGTACTGAATTCCAATCACCTTATGATCGGTGTTGAAGCTGAAATATTGCCGCCAAGTATTACCCTGCTGGTTCTGGTAATTTTTCGATTCTCGATCCCCGGTAATCTCTTCACTAAAATCATGTGTCATTATTTTGCTTCCTTTTATTGGCAATGCCAGGTTGAGCAGGTGTGACGGTATACCAGCCGCTATTAAACAATGTTTTTGGTGGTTGGATATTTTCGGCAACTGCCTGATTTACAGGAGTTTGTTCGCTACTAGCAGTTTGCGTGAGCCACTGATTATATTGATTGAGGGATTCAACGTATACATCCGTTTCCATTAAGGCAAAGTAAGTACCGCTAAATTGAGAATCTTTCAACCGATATTTGCCTGCACGAATGGGTGTTAGCACAAGATCAATGTCGCGTCCTGGAATAATATCCTGCTTTAAGCGAAACTCAGGGACATAGAAACCGTGAATTACATCCTGCGCTTGCAGATTTAAGCGAGTGCTGCGATTGATCGGTAGATGCAGTTGATTGCTAGTAACATTATTTGGATAACGAAAAGACCAATCCCACTGCTTAACGAAAACATCAATAGTTTCAGATGCAGGTTTGGGGCGATCGCTAATGGTTGCGGCGGAGGCAGATTCTAGGGGTGTGTGCAAATGAACGATTTGCTTTAGACCCAAAATATTTAACTGCTGATAAATATTGAAACTTTGGAAAGCAATCCACACTACTAACAAAGTTGGGGTTGCTGTCCATAATATTTCTAGCCTCGTATCACCTCTAGAGGGGTGTCCCTCGGTGTAGTCTTCTGGAGGAGCGCGATGGAATGCGATCGCATAAACCATAACGCCAATTAGCCCAAGTAAGATAAATGCTCCAATTGAGACTAAGAAGCTAAATAAATCATCTACCCGTTGTGCTTCTGCTGTAGCTTGGGGAGGCATCCAAGAAAACGCCTGTTGGCCAATCCACCGACTGACGACGAGTAGAACTGCTACATAAACCGCTATCAATATATATTCAAAAACACTAAACATAAAATTCAATAAATTCTCGTTTAATTATTTGTTGTAAACATTTTTGGCAATGGTATTAAGTAACTAGGCGCAAATAAATTAAAGTTTGTAGTCGGGGCTTTAGTCCTGATGATAATCCTTGTTTTGAGCGATGAATCGCTCACTACGAACTAGGATTTTATTTGATGTTTAATTATGCCTACCTAACTTAGCAGCAGTAACATGAATCCCAAATTCTTCTCCCAATTGCGCCCCCAATGTTCCGTGAACGAATAATATGCCTAATATTGCAATCCCTGCTAACAAGTAACTCCACTGCACTTGTCTGGAAGCATCCTTCCGCCAGCGATAGCGTTGTAAACCTCTCCATACAGTCATGGCGACAATAATCCCCAACAGCAAAACGCCACCCAAGCCATGTAAAAGCATTGTCCAACCAGCATTTAGCCCCCAAGCACTCTTTTGATCGACTGGTGGATTTGCCAAAAGTAGCTCAAAAAAACCAGTCGCAACCGTGAAAAATGTGATACCTGCTGCTGCTATCAGGTTGTACCAGCCGACATCAAAAAAGCTAGAACGGATGGCGGCCAATCCCAAAAATTTGAAAATAGGTTTTTCTAAAGAAAACAGCACTCCAGCTATGTCAAAAATGATGGCAATGATAAATAAACCGAGGGTTAGATGCACCAACTGCGGATGTATAGGAATCTCATAAGGTAATCCGTTAGCGCCCAACCGCAATCTCAACTGCTCAATCAGTTGCGGGTTCATTGTGAAACTCCCTGTTTCATAGCTTGAACTACAGGTTCGACGTGCAACCCATACACCCAAAACAGTTTACTCCCCAAATACACTTGCAAAAATACTAGGCACACTAAAAATGTTGCAGCCCCAAGGTAAGCTGGTGGTACTTTTCGGGGGCTGCGGTTGCGAATCACAAAACGCCAAGCTGCGATCGCCGCAACAATCGCTCCCAGTGACCAACCCAAGACGGTATGATAATTCAGCGTTGACTGGGCTGCTTTTTCAGCTTGTGCTAGTCCTGCTTCAAACTGGCCAAAGATAATCGCGATGAAAATTGCGATCGCAGCAACAAACATATTCCAAAAACTCACCTCAAATAAACGCACGTTACGGGTGAAATAGCCTAGAACATCGCACACGAAAGAAAAAAGCACCATTGCGATTACAAAGTGGACAATGATGGGGTGCAAAGGGTCAGGGTATGGTAGATTTTGGCTATTCAGAGACAGAGCAGGCATCGCTTTTTACCTTATAAGTCTAAACATGTAGATAGATGCTATCCACCTAACGCATCATTCATATTGTCAAGAATGCTAGTGCTAAAGCCGCAGATCAAGTAATTAAAAAAGATTTAAAAATTGTGATGCACTTAAAATTTTAAAGTAAATTCCAAAATCAGATTTCTTTCGTATCTACTATTTTTTAGTAATTATTATTTAAGCATAAAAACTAATCAAAATAGCTAGAATTTTCGTTTGTTTAATATACCAATCGATATCAACTAAAACTGATAAGCCAGGTTTCTCTGAATATACCATAAATTATGGTTCAGATTGAAATAGCCTTGAAATCTATAACTTAACAAATCTTACAAATAAAGACATACTATTGTCACAGGAATGACAACTAATTAAAATATTGGCCAGTAAAACAATATACCTTTTATCTTTCTCTGGATAGATTAGGAAAATACTAGGTTCACTTAAGATACTAAAAGATTTTGTTTGTTTAATCGATAATTTAAAGATTTTGATAATGTAAATTTGCTCAGTTAATACTACACGAAGCAAGCAAAATTCTCATATCATGCAAGTCTTCAGTCACTTACAAAGAATACACTTTTTAAAAGTATTGAAAGCATTATGAGCTATTTCCCTTACCTGCTTAAAGGTCAAAAAGCGCTGGTGACAGGTGCTAGTTCTGGGATTGGTGAAGCCATTGCTCGCAATTTGGCTACATCAGGTGCAGCAGTAGCCATCAACTACCATTCTGAAGCTGAATCAGCCCACAAAATTGTTGATGATATCAAAGCTAATAATGGAGAAGCGTTCGCTATTCAAGCCGATGTCAGCAAAGAAGACCAAGTAAAGGCGATGTTTAGCAAAACGCTTCAAGAATTTGGCACTATTGATATTTTAGTAAGTAATGCTGGCATTCAAAAAGATTCAGCATTTATTGATATGACCATTGAGCAATGGAATGCAGTTATTGGGATAAATCTGACGGGACAATTCTTGTGTGCTAGGGAAGCTGCAAAGGAATTCTTACGTCGAGGTGTGAAGCCTAATATTTCTTGTGCAGCAGGTAAAATTATTTGTATGAGTTCCGTGCATGAAGTAATACCTTGGGCAGGTCATGTTAATTATGCTACTAGCAAAGGTGGTATTAATATGATGATGAAAAGTATTGCTCAAGAACTAGCTCCCCACAAAATTCGCGTTAATAGTATTGCTCCTGGTGCTATCAAAACCCCAATTAACGAATCAGCTTGGGATACTCCCGAAGCAGAAGCAAAGTTACTAAAACTGATTCCGGCGAAACGTGTAGGAAATGTTGAAGATATTGCTAAAGCAGCAGTTTGGTTGGCTTCTGATAACTCCGATTATGTTAACGGTACAACACTATTTGTAGATGGTGGCATGACCTTGTATCCAGGATTTACGGAAAATGGTTAAAGGTAATACCAATTTAATGTGAAGCTGCACTAAATGAGTAACTCTCTATTCTTGGCGCTCTTCTCTTCGAGACGCTTCGCGTTCACGTAGTGTCTCGTAGAGAAGGCGTACTTGGCAGTTCGTTTAATATTCTGTGCAATGAGTCTCATAGTAAAGCTATCTTATACCTTCTGATAGTTTACTTTTAACTGTCAGACACGAGATTGTATGTGGGATGCACGATGCACCTAAGTTTCTGGATAGCTCTTATTTACGCTCATGGCAACTGATTCATCTAAAAAAACAATCTTTGCAGCGATAGGGTCTAATTTAGCGATCGCAATTACTAAATTTATTGCCGCCTCCATTACTGGCAGTTCCGCCATGATCTCTGAGGGGATTCATTCAGTTGTAGATACAGGCGACCAACTTGTACTTTTGCTAGGACTGCACAGAAGTCAAAAACCAGCAGATGATAGCCATCCCTTTGGATATGGTCAAGAACTTTATTTCTGGACTTTTATCGTTGCTATCCTGATCTTTGCAATTGGTGGCGGGATGTCAATTTATGAAGGAATTACTCATTTAATTAACCCCAGCCCTTTAGAAGATCCAATATGGAATTATATTGTATTGAGTATGGCAATAATATTGGAAGGCTTTTCTTGGACTGTAGCTTTAAAAGAATTTTTGCCGACTAAGGGTAAGCAAAATTTTTGGCAAGCAATCAAAAATAGTAAAGACCCAACAGTATTTACAATATTATTTGAGGATACTGCCGCAATTTTAGGCTTAATTGTGGCCTTGATCGGAATTTTTTTAGGGCATTTATTTAATAATGTTTATTTTGATGGCATTGCCTCTATTATTATTGGTATTATCTTGTCTATAGTAGCAGTCTTACTAGCTAGAGAAAGTAAAGGATTATTAGTTGGTGAAAGTGCTAATCCTCAAACTATAGCCAATATCCGTTCTTTATCAAAAACAGAACCAGGGGTACAAGAAGTTATTCGGGTACTAACAATGCAACTTGCTCCACAAGAAGTATTACTCAACTTGGAAATCCAGTTTTCTAAAAATCTCACAGGCGAAGAAATAGCATTAACTGTAGAACGTTTAGAAATAAAAATTCGCCGAAAACATCCTGAAATAAAACAAATTTTTATTGAAGCAAAGTCTTTAGCTGCTACTCGCAAATATTCTCAACCTTTCAATTGAAGGACAATTTTGTTTCGATAAATATCAACTACAGCGTTTCCAAATAGCACTCAAAGCTTATCGGTACAATAAATTATGGTAAAGATTATTGGTCAAGAACAGGCTTTTGGTTCACCAGGTATCGAGCCTCGATGGACTCATGCCAATAAAGAAGCAGTCGGAACAGCTTATTCTACCTCTAGTCGCGTTTGGTTTACTGTTTGCAACGGTGTTGTGACAGAAGTCTACCACCCCACAGTAGACAGACCCCAAATTCGAGATTTGCAATATCTAATTTCTGATGGCAAAAGCTTTTTCCATGACGAGAAACGCCATCTCGAATCAAAAGTTGAACAGATGTGGACTCATGGTTTAGGATACCGCGTCACTAATTCCGATCCACAAGGGCGTTATGCTGCGATCAAAGAAGTGATTGCTGACCCCCATTTATCCTGTATTTTACAACATACAAAGTTAACAGGAGAGCGCGAGTTTATCTCGCAACTCCAGCTATACGCATTGTGTGCGCCACATTTGGAAGTTGGCGGCAGAGGTAACAATGGTTACGTCATAGAAGTTGCTGGACATCGAATTCTAACGGCCGAGAAAGCAGGAAGATGGATGGTGCTAGGTGCAACGGTTCCCTTTACCCGTCTTTCATGTGGTTACGTTGGTCAAAGTGATGGGTGGACAGATTTAGCTGATAATTTTCAGATGGATTGGGAGTTTGACAGTGCTTTGGATGGCAACATTGCTTTGACTGGACAACTAAATCTAGATGAGAGTCACGAGTTCACTTTGGGAATGGCATTTGGTACAACTCTGCACAATGCAATTTCCACACTGTTTCAGTCGCTAAATATTCCTTTTCAACAGCAGAAGCAACATTATATCGAACAGTGGAAGCGATCGCGCCAAGGCATCAAACCATTAGAAAATATTTCATTCGATGATGGCAACTTGTATCACCACAGCATTAGTCTGCTTTTGGCCCATGAAGACAAAACTTATCCAGGTGCTTTAATTGCTTCCCTGGCAATTCTTTGGGGTGAAGCCAAAGACGACCAAGACCAAGGGGGATATCACCTTGTCTGGACGCGGGATATGGTTAGCAGTGTATCAGGTTTATTGGCTGCTGGGGAAACTGAAACAGCAGTGCGATCGCTCATTTATCTGGCCACGAGTCAGCAGGAAGACGGCGGTTTTGCCCAAAATTTCTGGGTTAATGGGGAACCTTACTGGAAGGGTATTCAACTAGATGAAGTGGGATTTCCAATTTTACTAGCATGGCTACTGCACCAACATAAAATACCACTGACCTTTGATATTTATCCCATGATTTTACGGGCAGCAGGTTATTTAATTCGTCATGGCCCAGCCACCCAACAAGAACGTTGGGAAGAAAACAGCGGCTATTCACCTTCTACACTGGCATCTAATATTGCCGCTTTAATCTGCGCTGCTCAATTTGTTCGTGAACGTGGGGATAAAGCAACAGCACAATTTATCGAAGAATACGCCGATTTTTTAGAATGTCACGTTGAAACTTGGACAGTTACTACCGAAGGTACTCTTGTTCCTGGCATCAATCGCCATTACATCCGCATTACTCCTACAGATATTAATAATCCTCAACCCAGCGAAAATCCTAATCAGGGAACTCTTTTGATTAGCAGTCGGCCTCCTAGTGAACCAGCAGAATTTCCTGCGAAAGAAATTGTGGATGCAGGCTTTTTGCAACTAGTACGCTATGGAATTCGTAAACCTGACGATCCGATTATTGTTGATTCCGTCAAAGTAATTGATGCAGTCTTGAAAATAGATACACCCGTTGGGCCTTGTTGGCATCGTTACAACCACGATGGCTATGGACAGAAAGAAGATGGCAGTCCTTACACTGGTTGGGGTAAGGGACGCGCTTGGCCTCTCTTGACAGGAGAAAGGGGACATTATGAATTAGCTGTTGGTGGCGATGTCAAAACATATATCAAGGCAATGGAAGGATTTGCTTCAAACACTTGTTTGCTACCAGAACAGGTTTGGGATGAAGCGGATAAACCTGAAAGCCATTTGTATTTAGGAAAACCAACAGGTTCCGCCATGCCTTTAATGTGGGCGCACGCAGAGTATATCAAGCTGCTACGCTCAAATCATGACAATCAGGTGTTTGATTTTATTCCAGAGGTGGCGAATCGCTATTTAGGCGAAAGACAAGAGTGCAAATTATTGGAAATGTGGAAGTTTAACCGTCAAATAGACAAAGTTAAAAAAGGTTATACATTACGAATTCATGCTTTAGCTTCTTTTCGGTTGCATTGGTCGCAGGATAATTGGCAAACCGTAAAAGATACACCTTCGACTGCCACAAAATTAGGAGTAGACTTTGTAGATATTTCTGTTTCAAATAACCAACAACAGCCAATAAACTTTACCTTTTTCTGGATTGAAACTAGTAAATGGGAACAGCGAAATTATACAGTTTTAGTTGAGTAATTAATATTTTCAGAAAACATAATTAAAGCTAACTAGCAAGGGCTGTCATTTGTCCTTTGTCATTGGTCATTAGTAAGGACTTTAGGACTATTTACGTTTCATAGCATAATTTGGTTTGTTTCTACCAACTTACTTATTATATGGCTAATATTTAATTTTTTAAAAAGACCTTCTTCGTACAACTCAAAAAGCCTTCTTTTCTATTGCCTCTTGCCTTTCCACGAAAGTAACTTAAAAAATCAAAGCGGAAATTCTAGAAAATTTTCCTCAACGATATCAAATTTTATTATCAGCTAATTTTCTCGTCGCGTAATCAATGTAGTATCTCAAGTGTTGTGTAATGACTCATCATCTTATGGGTAAACAAACTGTTTGGCAGAAATTGGCTTTAAGAATTTTTAGTATGGTGTTGCTGCCTACACTAACTACTTATCCCGCTTTCGGTGCAGAGCGCCTAAAATTTAATTATGGTGTTTTAGAAAGGTCTATCCCCATTAGTTCGCTGGAAAACTATGCTAAAACAGGCAATGTAGATGATGATTTTGCTGGATATAGTAAGTATGTAGACAAAAAACAACTAACTCAACTGCGGAAAGTTTTACTAACTCGCATTCCCTTAAATGAAGTAGAAATTTCACAGTTTCTTTATACACCAATTGGTGAGCGATTATTACAAAGATTGGGGAAAATTATTCAGACAGAATCTAGATTATCAGGCTTTTATGCAATTCGCTCGGCACTAATTTTATCAGCAGCAGATCAAAAAGATTTTACCCTCTTAAATATATTACAAAAGTTTCCTGCAAGCTCAATTTCAATAAACTTAAACCAGACCTTAGAAATAGCAGAGACATTACAAGATTTAGTAAATCAAACTCAAAATGCAGTAGCACTTATTAATGAAGAATCTCAACAAAATGTAATCACTGTTTCTAAGGTTGAGTCTATTCCCTTGATGGATTTAGGAAAAACCGGAAGTTTTCGTTTCTTAAAGCAAACTATTACCCTCAATGACCTTACACGTAATAGAAGATTCTTAGCTGATATTTACCTCCCAGTTGCTCCAACTCCTCGGAAGATAATTGTTATTTCGCATGGACTTGGTTCTGACAGAACAAGTTTTGCATATCTAGCTGAACATCTCGCTTCTTATGGTTTTGTAGTTGCGGTTCCAGAACATCCAGGTAGTGATTCAAAACAACTACAAGCGTTATTAAAAGGTACAACAAATCAAGTTACTAATCCTAGAGAACTTATTGACAGACCTTTAGATATTAAATATTTACTAGATGAACTCACTAGGTTATCTAAATCTAATCCAACCTTTCAAGGACGTTTAAATTTAGATCAAGTTGGTATCATAGGGCAATCATTTGGTGGATATACAGCGTTAGCATTAGCTGGTGCAAAGATAAATTTTGAGCAATTGAAAACTGATTGTCCAGCTTTGGAAGATACGTTAAATGTTTCGCTATTACTTCAATGTTTGGGTGTTAATTTACCAAATTTTCAATATAATTTATCGGATACAAGAATAAAAGCAGCAATTGTCATTAATCCAGTTGGTAGCAGTATTTTTGGTCAGGCTAGCCTTAGCCAAATCAAAATCCCTGTAATGATTGTATCTGGCAGCTATGATACTGTTGCTCCGGCTTTACTAGAACAAATTCAGCCTTTTACTTGGTTAACAACTTCAAATAAGTATTTAACGCTGATCAATGGCGGAACACATTTTTCTACTATTGCCGAATCACCTAATGCAACTATTCCTATTCCTATACAAGCAGTCGGTTCAAGTCCAGCCTTGGCACGTCGCTATGTTAAAGCTTTAAGTGTTCCTTTCTTTGAAACGTATATTGCTGGACAGCCAAATTACCTTCCATACTTGAGTACAGAATACGTTAATAAAATTAGTCAGCAACCACTACCATTAAGTCTAATTACATCTCTGACATCTGAAGAACTAAAAACATATAAATAACCTCTAATAAAGATGAAGCAAATGTGCTTTGTGCATCTACATTTTTGGATTATTTATTTTTTTGGTAGTCCCTAATGCAATAATTTCTTCAAAGCAGAAGCAGTCTACAAGATTGGTTAGTGCCACGATCAGATGAGCGTGTTGCTCAGGAATTTGCTTAATCAGCATAAGAATTTCTTTAGCATTTATTCGGAGCGCTGCCTGATGCAGTTGCTCAATCCAGTCGCTAGGCATGACGCTTAAATCTGCAACCGTTAATTTAGGTGTGATGAATGAAGCGTTAGAAGGCCAAGATGCTTTTTCCTGATTTTCTAGTTCATCAGCATAAACATAACGAACACCCAAATATTCAGCCATCTTTTCAAAAATTACGGTTGTCCGAAATGGCTTACGCACAAAGTCATCAAAACCTACGGACAGCGCTGTTAAGCGGTCTTCCTCAAATGCGCTTCCGGTCAACGCAATGATAACTGGGGTTTGAGCGCCTGCTGCTTTAATATGTTTGGTTGCCTCAAATCCGTTCATAATTGGCATCCGTAAATCCATCCAAATGAGGTGAGGCGACCAATTTTGCCAAAGTTCGATCGCAGCTTGACCATTTACCGCTTCCCGTACCTCAAAGCCAACGGGCGTTAATAATTCAACTAAAAGCTGCCGATTTTCTAGTTTATCCTCAACAATCAGAATGCGATAGCTGGGTTGTCCCTTTTCTAAACCGATAACTTGCCGACTTGGTGCAGGCGTTGGCAAGGTATCCATAATTACTGCACGAGTTCGGATATCAAAGGTAAAAATTGAGCCTTTTCCGAGCGTGCTATTCACCCTGATATCTCCGCCCATGAGCCGCACAAATCGCTGGCTGATGGGTAATCCAAGTCCAGTACCTTCCTGAGCTTTTTGTCCCGCCTCTGTTTGGACAAATGGCTCAAATAGACGATTAAAGTCAGAATCAGCAATGCCGCAACCCGTATCTTCGACGCTGAAGTTCAGGGTGATGGGTTCATCTGGTGTGATGTTTTGGTTAGGAGTTTTTACCCGCAAGGTTACTTGACCGATGCGCGTAAATTTAATTGCGTTTCCTAATAGATTAACTAGAACTTGGCGTAATTTACTCTCATCGGCACAGATGTATTGGGGAATGGCTGGCGATCGCTCCAAAATGAGTTGTAATCCTCTAGATTGGGCTTTCAATGCAAACATCTGTTGCAGGCGATCCAAAAGCCCGTACAGGTCAAAATTTGTTTCACTGAGGATAACTCGACCTGCTTCAATTTTGGACATTTCCAATACATCATTGATTAAGGTCAGTAAGTCTTCGCCACTGCGGTTGATCGTGTCAAGATATTCCTGTTGCTGTGAGTTGAGCGATCGATTTCGCAGCAGCAGTTGGGTAAAGCCAAGGATGATGTTAAGAGGAGTCCGCAGTTCGTGGCTCATATTAGAGAGAAACTGGCTTTTGGCGAGGTTGGCAGCATCTGCGGTTTCTTTGGCTTGCTTGAGCGCGGCTTCGGTTTTTTTCAGCTTGGTGATATCACGAGCCACCCAAAGTACTGTATTGTCTGACAATGGCGAAACACTAGCTAAAAACCAAGTTTCTCGATTCTTGTTAGCTAAGTGGTATTCAACAAAAACATTCTTGCGACTTCCATCAGGGTTTCTGGGTTCTTCTTTTAGATGCAGAGCTTGCTGAATGGCATCGAGTATTAAATTGGCGATTTCTTTCGGTAAAACTTCATCAACTTTTTTGCCAATGCGATCTATATCAGGCTTATAAGCAAAGGATTGTGTTAGCACATACTTTGTTTGCACATACTTTTGGTAACGTCCCTCTGCATCAAAAACCACTACCATATCAGTCATAGCAGCGAACATTAACCGGAGTTCTGCTTCGGATGTTTTTAGTGCTGCTTCTACTTTTCGGCGATCCCTTTGGGCAGCTTCGCTAACGCGAATTTCCCTTTGAAGTTGGGCATTTTTCTCTCCAAGTTCTCTGGTGCGTTGCGTGACTCGGCTTTCTAATTCTTCGTTGGTTCGTGCTAGGGCTAAAAAGGATTCACGCAACTGATGGGCCATAAGATTAAAAGACTCTGCCAAAGAGTTTAGCTCGGTTGTACTGTTCACAGAAACCTTTTGGTCTAAGTTGCCGGCGGCGATCGCTTTGGCTGTACTTCCCAGTCGGAGAATTGGCTGTGTAATCCAGTGAGCTGTCAGAATGCCCAATCCAGTTGCAAGTGCAAAGGCACATAAACAAAGCACAATTGTGGAACGAGTATTCGCATTAATTTGATCCATGAAATCCCGTTCTGGGACAACCACGACGATTAGCCAGTCCAATCCCTGCTGATTCTGCATTGGTACAATTTGTAAAAATTGCCGTTGACCCTCAATGTCAAAATCTAGTTGTTGTTTTTCGGTAATCTGGGTTAAGTCTACAAAGTGTTGCTGCAAATATTCAGCAGTGCGTCGCGTCAAAATATCATTACTGGCGATCGCCTGAACTCGAACTGGATTCTGATCTGTGAGTGGGGTTTTTGGATTTGTAATTATGTAGGGTTGTTGAGTGGCAGAACTCCCAACCAGTAATCCTGTTTGGCGTTCTAGAATGAAAGTTTCGCCCGTTCGCCCGATTTTGAGAGTCCGCAGATATTGACTAATCCCAGTCAGTGAAAAATCGACAGCAGCAACGCCGAGCAGATTGCCGCCATCATCATAGATTGGCAAGCTGGCATTTAGCACATATTTAGGTGTGGCAAACAGTTTATAAATTCCACCCCAGCTAGCTGTCTTAGACTTAACTGCCGATTGATACCACGGACGAGTCCGAGGATCGTAATTAGGCTTGGATCTTAAAATTTGAGTGTAATGTCCTGGTTGGTCTGCGGCATAAATCCGAATTTCATTCCCAGTAGACTTACCTGAAAGTTTCACCTCAAACTGACCATCATCCGCCCTTTGAACTGCAACGTGTTCACCATATTCTGACCCAACGTAAACTGCTGTCACTGTGTCAAAGGTCTTCAGTTGATACCAAAGGTGTTGTTCTAATGTTAATAATTTTTGGATATTAAGTTCACCCAGTTTAATGGCATTAGCATTTAGTTGATTGATTTTATGAGGCGTTTCAATATATACCTTTAGGTACTGCTGGATTCGAGCCGTGATTTCATTTCGGAGTTGGATTGCAACTTCATTGACTGCTCGTTGCCCATTATGTATTGATAGCCACCCAGTTAGCCCTACGGCTAGAGAAATTTGCAGTACAAACGGCACTACGAGAATGTGGCGCAACTGCACATTTTTAGTCAGCTTTGAAAGTCGAAGGGTGAAAGAAGGCATATCCGAATTCCTGAAATTAAACAGCAATGTTGGGGTAATAATATTTACACAAAAGCCTCTTAATTTTGATGAATTATATTTGGCATAATTATAGAAGATGAACTGTCTCAGATGATATTACCCTCTTGGGTAATATTGAGAATTAATACATTACCTTATTATGTGAGAGTTTGAATTTATCTTTTTCTTAAAAAGTTCAGAATCTCCTAAGTCCTTCTCCTTTAAGAAACGCTACATATAGCTTGCTTGTACCGAGCTAACTCTGGTACATTGCCTAGCTACTCAACCTTGAAAAATCAAGCTAAAAAACGGATAATAATAAGGTTATAACTTGATTTAAAACTGTGAGAAAATTATGTAAAGTAATTAAAATGGAAAATTTTTACGTACTCAATTTATTTTTAATTACTGCCAATAAAAATAACTTAAGTAGGTAGACGGATATAAAACAATAATATAAATAAATGTAAATTTATCAGTGCCTTGGCAATTACCAATATCATCAATAGATTTGTTACATGGATGGAATTTATTATCACTTATAATCCATAATTTATTTACATTACGTTACCACTAGCTTGATAATTAACGACTCTCTTAGCCCTTTGAGAAGTATGGAATTAAGCCAATCATCCAAGGGAGATATTCTCATAGTTGATGACACTCTAGATAATCTTCGCCTTTTATCAGCAATGCTTACCGAGCAAGGATACGAAGTGAGGAGTGTTACCAATGGTTCTATGGCGTTAATTGGCATACAAGCTCAACCTCCAGACTTGATTCTGCTCGATATTACCATGCCCGGAATGAACGGCTATGAAGTATGTCAAAGACTCAAATCTAATCCTCAAACACAAGAGATTCCTGTCATTTTTATTAGTGCGTTGAATGAGGTATTTGATAAAGTGAAAGCCTTTTCGGTTGGAGGCGTTGATTTTATTAACAAACCTTTTCAGATTGAAGAGGTGGTTGCTCGAATGGAGCATCAACTCAACCTTTGCCGCTTACAAATGCAACTCCAGGAGCAAAATCGGCGCTTACAGGAGACAGAAGCAGAACTAAGGCGATCGCTAGAACATCAGAAAGCGCTGAATCAACGCATTGAGGAAATGGTGGCGCTAGAAGAACGCAATCGCATTGCGCGTGACATCCACGACTCTCTAGGACATTCCCTCGTAGCGCTAAATGTGCAAATGGAAACAGCATTAACCCTTTGGGAAACCGATCCTAATCGGGCGCGATCGTTTTTATTAGCAGCGAAAAAATTGGGTTCTGAAGCCTTGCAAGAGGTACGGGAATCAGTTTCGGCAATTCGCTCCGATCCACTCCACGGACAATTGCTCGAAAATGCGATCGCTAACCTTGCAGAGGAATTCTATCACCTCACCGATGTCTTACCATACTGCAAAATTGATTTGTCACAACCGCTTTCCGATTCAGTAAATCATGTTGTGTATCGCATTATCCAGGAAGGGCTAACCAATATTTATAAACACGCCAACGCCACAGCTGTTCAAATTAGAATTCAAACAACGGCGGCGGGGCTATCGTTGATACTCCAAGATAATGGCAAAGGCTTTGAATGCGATCAATCTGTTGCCGGATACGGACTCCAGGGAATGCGAGAACGAATGGCTACAGTAAATGCCCAGCTAGAAATTGTCAGTAAACCGGGTGCTGGTTGTCGAATTGTTGCTAACTTTGCCAGAGATGAGGGAGGAGGAGGCTGACAGGTGTAGGTTTTTTATTTGTGCATGAGTGGGCACTCTTAAACAGAGTTCTAAACGTGGTTCAAATAACGAAATTTCGTTCTTGGGTGGGAAATCAGAAATTAAAATTTGAGTTCTCAACCAACGGAAAAATCCTATTCCAGCCACATTTGTTAAATACCTACACCTGTCAGCCTACCTCTTCTCCCTGCTCCCTTCCCCCTGTCTCTTCATTGAGCAGATTTTTCTTCAGCTTTTCTTTATTTACCCAATGTTGCATTTTTTTAAACATCTGTTACATTACTTTACAGACAGTTACAACTGCTACAACACTTGAACTTTGGAGTTTTACTCATGACAGGTTTTAAGAATCCTGCGCCTATTGTTTCAGAAGATCCTAATGCTGTGCGTTTTGGCTTCACTCCTCAAAGTGAAAATTGGAACGGTCGTCTTGCAATGATTGGTTTTTTATCTGCGATTTTGATTGAAGCTTTTTCTGGTCAAGGGTTACTCCATTTCTGGGGCATCCTCTAAATTGATCGTAGTAGGGGTACACGGCTGTCATTAGTGTTTACTGAGACCAAAACCCTTTTAAAACCTCATTTCCAGGTTAAACCTGGATGGGCTGCAACTGCTTACTGGCTTTGACTTGAAGTTGACATCAATGCACAGTTATGACCCCTGCTAACCGTCTAGATTCCACGCACATCATTCGTTGCTAATGTATTGCGGCTGTTGAGATTGGTGCAAAATACCAGATTTTTCCGGTTAAGCCAAAATATAAGTGAATAACTACTTTACATTGAATATGTATAGCTAAAACTCATGGAAATACCCCAACGCGTATCTGTCCGCTACAAAGACGCGTCCTTCAATAGCAACGAGATCCGCTTAAGAACCTTCCGGCTTGGGTTACAAATATGGGAAGAACAAACCAAACCGAGAAAAACAGAGCTTTATCAGTTTATATCGTCTTGCTTGAAACAAGTTGATCGGCAAGATCGTTTTATGTTTTCTCTACTGTTCATAGAATTAACAGACATGATACGTAATTCTTCGCTGGAAAGGGGAACGAAAGAGGTTTTGATTAAAACAGCTTTTAGAGAGTTTGCTTGTGCGATAACAGACTTTGAAGACGTTGGCAAATAAAGTTAATCATGGGGGTGCTGGTATTCTGTAGATGTAGCCCACCCCGGCATCACTCTAACTAATCGAGTAGGGTATTTATAAGTAAGCAGCTTTCCAATCAGATTAGTTTTTTTGCTAAATGCGCGGATGGGTAGGTGTTGGGGAAGGGGTAACTAGAAAAATGGCTGAACTGTGCTATATGCAAGAACTTGGGAGCGATGCCTGCGGCGGGCTACGCCTACGCATTTCAAACCATCCGCGCACCTTATGGAGACTAGTTTTCAGCCATTTGCCTCTAGCAAAATCACAATTCATCGTGTTATCATTTCAGCATTCGCGCAACCGAACCTTGAAAACTAAATAGGGCAAAGCTTTCAGAAGCCAGCGATTGCAATTATCTTAAATCCCTATTAGGGATTGAAACAAATTAGTGTAGAAGAAGCCATCCGTCGCTACAACATTGCAATTATCTTAAATCCCTATTAGGGATTGAAACTGAGAATTTTGCTCTGCTTAATTTGAGTAAAAATTGCAATTATCTTAAATCCCTATTAGGGATTGAAACGTCGAGGTTGAGTGGGAAAGATTCTGAGAATATCATTGCAATTATCTTAAATCCCTATTAGGGATTGAAACCATGAACACATTGGGATTAAAGTTGTCTAGTACCATTGCAATTATCTTAAATCCCTATTAGGGATTGAAACAGCCTTGGTGGGGGATACAAGTACAATCGCTCTTATTGCAATTATCTTAAATCCCTATTAGGGATTGAAACAATTTGCAGAAAATTTCTGCTTTGGGCCGATAACATTGCAATTATCTTAAATCCCTATTAGGGATTGAAACATTAGATAACCCTCTAAATCTGCCTCATGCTCGGAAAATTGCAATTATCTTAAATCCCTATTAGGGATTGAAACGGAAGTCTCAGAGCGCACAACACACTATGAATTGCCATATTGCAATTATCTTAAATCCCTATTAGGGATTGAAACCTTTTTGAAATGGGAACAGATGCGGATTGAGTGCGATTGTAATTATCTTAAATCCCTATTAGGGATTGAAACTCTTTGATAGGTTTGTCCCTCACAATCATTCCACATTGCAATTATCTTAAATCTTTATTAGGGATTGAAACTGTATTTTATCAATTTCAGGGGGAAACAACTCTCATTGCAATTATCTTAAATCCCTATTAGGGATTGTGAAAATGAAAACACAGATGAACACTGATAATTTATCTGTATCCATCTGTGATTATCTGGTGTCAATACCTGGGAATTAAACCATTAGACTTGTTGTATTTCGGGACGACCATCTTCAACCACAAATGAAGCCCGCTTACTAATCGTGCCAAATGGGGTTGTGACATTTGACATAACCAAATAGTCTGTCTTCCAGTTTGTGGGAGTCAGGGAACAACGAACATAGCCCCGTTGATTATTGAAAAACTTAATGTGTGGGTTATCGGGTAAATAAGCTTCAACTGCGGGGGTGGTGTCTGATCCATCTCCACCGGAGCTAATTGAAGAACAGACGAATTCACTGCCAACTGTGGCGGATTGTGGATTATCAAAGTTAGCTTTGAGATTCATCGCCCAGTGGGAATGTACATCGCCTGCTAAGGATACTGGATTAGAGGGCTGGCGCTGTCCGAGGAAAGCCATGAGGCGATCGCGCGAAGCCACATAACCATCCCATTTATCCATGCTGTAAGTTCCGCCTTCTCCTGGTTTCATGTCTCGTTGAGCAATGGGAACCTGCTGTGCCAAAACATTCCATTTCGACCGTGAGCTATTTAAACCATCGAATAACCACTGCTCCTGTGCCTTACCGGTAATGGTTGCATTCGGATCTAAATTCTCTGGGCAACGTTCTTTAGTACCATCACCACAGGGCTGATCGGTGCGATATTGGCGGGTATCTAAAACATGAAAGGTTGCTAAATTACCAAAGGAAAGCCGACGGTAAAGTTGCATATCGGGGCCAACGGGACGCGATAAGGGGCGCAGTGGCATGTGTTCGTAGTAAGCCTGATAAGCAACAGCCCGCCGTTGCAGGAAAATTGCTCGATCCTGATCTGGTTCAGTATCAATTTCTGAAATATTGTTGGCGTAGTTGTTTTCTACTTCGTGGTCATCCCAGGTAACAATCCAAGGAAATGCTGCATGGGCTGCTTGGAGATTGGTATCGGTTTTATAAAGGGCGTGACGGTTGCGGTAATCTTCTAAGGTGAGAATTTCTGTACTATTGTGCTTTCTGGGACTAGTAGTTGAGATTCCCCCTTCATAGATGTAATCACCAACATGCACTACTAAATCGAGGTCGTCCTGTGCTAGATATTTGTAGGCAGTATAGAATCCCTGCTGATAGTTTTGGCAGGAGACTAGACCAAAGTTAAATTTACTCAAATAGCTATTTGCTAAAGGTGCTGTCCGAGTGCGGCCAATAGGGCTAGCATCTTGACCAACCAGAAATCGATACCAATACCAAGTATCAGATTGGAGTCCTTCTACCACAACTCGCACTGAGTGAGCTAGTTGTGGAGTTGCAAGTACCGTACCTCTAGAGACAATGCGTCTCATGTCAGAATCAGTTGCTACTTCCCAGCGAATTGGCACATTCACTGGTGGCATTCCACCTCCCTCTAAGGGTTCAGGAGCGAGACGAGTCCAAATCACTACGCTGGTAGGATAGGGTTCGCCGGACGCTACACCCAAGGTAAAAGGATAATTGGAAAATCTGCCTGTAGCGTAGACGTGTAGCGGCTTGTCGGCAGACATCGCTCTTTGAGGAGAAAATTGGTTAGCGATCGCTAAACCAGACAATGCTCCTGCCCCGATAATTAAGTTGCGTCGTTTCATTCGACTATGCAAGAACTGCTCAAAATTCCGGTAATCTACCATTCTCTACTCCTGAGTAACAGGTAAGTTAAAGCACAGCAACAGCTAACACAAAGAAGGCAGGGTAATCGTAGGCAAACTTCATAATTAATTCCCTTACCAAAATCAGGTTTTGATTCCCAAGCTTTCTCTTATTATCAATGTGTTAGATGTTATGTTTCTACAGAAAAGCCTACTAATAAGAGATTAATTCTTGGCAAAGAAAGCGTTAATATCAACTTAACTGAGTTAGACTTTAACCTTTTTTATTGATGCTACTTTTCTCTTCATCATCAAGCCAAAGCTACAAGCAAAGAGAGCGCCAAATAAAGGTGTAGATTCAGGTACTTGTGTATAGGAAACTTTACCTGATATGGGTTCAGCATCTGGAGAAGTTCTAGAGAAAATTGTAAAATCTTCACCGATGATTTCGTAACTGATAGAACTGGCAGGATTAGATTTATCGTCGAACAAATAATCTAATGCAAAAGATGTTTTTTCTGTTAAAGATGTGGTTTGAAATACAACAGGGAAGTCTGGGTAATTCGTATCATCTTGTTCTGTGTAAATAGTAGAATCACCATCAAATTGAAAAGAGAGTGACTTAATAGTAGCTTCGGGAGTATAGTCATTACTCAGAGTTGAGTCGTCAAAGCTAAAAAAGCCATTTCCTTTAGTTATAGGACTATCAACTGTGAAAGCGTAATTAATAATTGCAGCAGATACAGATTTTGCATCTACAGTTGCAAAACCTAAAGTCAGGGTAGCAGTAGCAAGAACTAACTTTGAAACTAATTTCATCTCAATTTTTCTCACAATAAACTTCTGTAAGCAATACACACTGCAAGCAAGATATAGAAGTAGTTTTTTCTAACTTACTTATTTCCCAAATTGGCATTTATTACTGCTTTAATCCAATACGGTTCAGTTAAGGGTAAAAAATAAAAGTTGTGTAGGTTGGGTTGAGGAACGAAACCCAACATTATCAAAGCATTGTTGGGTAACGCTTACGCTCCACCCAACCTACTATTCTTCTTAACCCAAGCGTATTGTGTTCTAATCAGTAATAAAAATGAAGGATTTTTCTCTTTTTAAGAAGAGGGAATAAGTCTCCAAATATTTGGAATCACCTTATATTAGAATCCTGAGTTTAAGTAGACTTTAATTAGAGGTAAAATAACATCAAATTTAAGTTTGCAATATAAATGCTCACTAAAATAACCAAAATATTTTTATATAATGATTAAAACCCACATTCCGCAGGTTAGTTAAGAAAGAAGATAATATTTTCGACAAGGAGCGCCCAAAAACTGGAGAATCCATTGCCTTTCATGGGTTAAGTTGACGATTTGCTTGATTTGGGCGACGGTAACTAAATGAATTGACATAAAACATTGAAACACCCAACGCAAGGTGGGAGTAGAAGTTGGTTTACCCAACTGATTATCAATAGTTTTTTTTGCCCGTTCTAAGGCTTGACGTAAAGCTCTTTGACCCAGACTATAAACAAGCAAGCACAAACCCATAATCATTGCTAATGCAGCAACTCGCTCAGTCGAGTTGAGGAAGACACTGGAAGTAAAAAATAAAGGGTCTTTGAGAAATCGGAAACCACGCTCAGTAGACTGCTGTGCTTTATATTCACGTAAAACATCGTCATCGCTGAGTTCTTCAATATTGAGGACATTGGTAGCTAAAATAAATCTTCCAGCGCGTTTGGTTTCGATGTCGATAGCTATTTCCCTGGGTTCTAGCGTTGCATCAACTTGGTAGTAAAAAGTGGGGGAAGAATCAATACTAGGTCTACCACGTCCAGTATGTTTTTTTAACTCCTTAACCTGAATATTAGCCAGTTGATGTAAGGGTAATTTAGAACTGAGCCGTTGTGCAGCAATCAGAGCATCTTTTGAGCAAGCAAATTCTTGGTTTAATAACTGCCTAAGTTCAGATTGGGCAAGTGATAACTTTTTAATCAAACGTTTTTCCAACTGCTTGAGGTCAGATTCTTTTCTCGCTTGACTTTCAACAACTAACCAGGACTGTCGTACACCACCATATTCACTACAATTTGGTGCAATTCGATATCCAGGCATTGCGCTGTTATTAAATGCAACTTCTGGTATGTTTTCTAACAGCATTTTTGCAGCAGTTAGAGTAGCTGGGACTCTCGATACCCAACGCAATTGTTTCATTTGTCGCAAATTTTCTTCGGTGTAAAGTGCGGCATCTGCAACAAATAAAGCATCTATTTGCCATTGGCGTTTGAAGTCCGCGATTATGGTCGCAAACATCGCCGAGTCCGATTCATTACCGTTTCCGACTCTTAAGTACAAGGGAATATCTCCATCCCCACTGCACATCAAGTCTATGATAAATTGTTTCAGGTCTGGGCGGTGGTCTCTCGAATAGCCATAGGTAATTTCGATTCCTCCTGGTTCGCCCTTGTCTTGTGTTGCCTTGTTGATGTAATCACCATCAACGTGGAATGAACTTGAATCGAGGTGCAAACTGTCCATTTTTACCCCGAATTTACGTGCTGCACAAAGCGCAACTGTCACAAATACTTCAGTTAGTCCGACCTCATATAATTTGTCCAATACTCGACCCAAACGGTCATCGTTTAGGTGTTCTGGACGTATTCCTTCTCCTAACAGATGCTCTGTAGCTTTCCCAACAAAAAACTTTTCAAACAAATATAATGGCGCACTCACGAACCCTAATCCATTTAAAATCATTGCTTTGACAACTTGACCTGCACTAATGATTTCTTGAGAGTGAGTTCCCAACAGTCGGTTAATTTGTTCTACTAGATTCATCTCATCACAGATGCCTGCGACTATGCCGCAGTGGTCAATATCCTGTACCCTGATATCTAATGGTGATGCTGTCATGCTTCTAAAATGCAGCAAGCATTTAGGTCATTCTCAAAAATACCGCATTTATGAGCGCACCTGCGGAATCTGGGTTAAAAATGGAAGATTATTGGATTTCTCAAAAACGTTTTTATCTTAAAATGTTCGTTTGTATTAAGCCCCAGCGAATGGAATTCGCGGCTACACAAACAAAGTCCGCCTGCGCGGACTAAAAAAAATTGAGTGTGTGAAACCTACGGAGGTGGGTTTTACCTCGTGTAGATGCGGTTTCTAACCGCCCATTTAACTCAATGTCTTATTGTTCTAACATTTGAAAGAATCTGGTAAAGTAATCTGGAAAAGTTTTCGCTGTACAGCCAGGATCTTTAATTACAATTCCTGGAACCTTCAAACCAGTGACAGCAAAAGCCATCGCCATTCGATGATCGTGATAGGTTTCAATTGCTGCTGGGGTAATGGGGCCAGGCTCAATTTTTAGTCTATCTGGAAATTCTTCAACCTCAACTCCTAGCCGACGCAACTCTGTGACAACAGCTTTAATTCGGTCGGTTTCCTTATAGCGAATATGTTCTACGTTACGAATGGTAATCGGTGAACTGGCAAAAGGCGCGATCGCACCTAATGTTTGCACCAAATCCGAGATATCATTCATATCAATATCTATGCCTTGCAATTGCTTCGGCCCTGTCACTTCGGTGTAATCATCCGAAGCTTTAACTTCGCAACCCATCTGTTCTAAAACATCTAGCCAGAGAATATCACCCTGACACGATTGTTTCGTCAAATGTTTGACGCGCACTCGTCCCCCCGTGACGGCGGCGGCGGCAAAAAAGTAAGAAGCATTTGACGCATCGGGTTCTACTGTGTAATGTCGAGCTTGGTAACGTTGACCCGCTTTGATCTGAAATTGATTATCGCCGATTTGATTCACCTCCACGCCAAAATCTGCCATCAGACGACAGGTCATTTTGATGTAAGACAGAGAAACCAGTGTACCCTCAACCTCAAAAATCGTATCCTGTTGAGCATAAGGCGCAATCATCAGCAATGCCGAAAGTTGCTGACTTGTTTGGTTAGCTTTTAAACGAAAATTTCCGCCAGCGAATCCTTGGCTATAGACGGTGTAGGGCATAAACCCAGAGTTTCCCTCAAAGTTAACGGTTGCTCCACCCGTTTGCAGCACCGTCAGCATGTCGCCCATCGGCCGTTCTCGCATCCTGGGAACCCCATCTAGGCGATATTCACCGTTACCTAATGCCACCAGCGCCGAGATAAACCGTGCTGTAGTACCTGATAAACCCACAAATAGATCTGCCTGTTTCGCTGGGATATCGCCTCCCCTTCCTGTAACCTGAATCTGGGCCAGATTAGGATTCAGAGTTATGGGAATACTCAATTCCTCTAAACATTTGGCAAAATACTCGCTGTCTTCACTAAATAAGGCATTTTCTAAAATGGAGTCACCTTGTGCCAAAGCAGCCACAAGCAACGCCCGATTGGTAAGACTTTTAGAACCGGGAATTTCTACCGTGGCATCCACTGGCCGATTTAGAGCAGGAATTGCAATGGTATCCACGTTAAACCTCTACGTAGGCGGTTAGCTACAACTTTATATATTCCCATATTGTGACCAAAAGGGGGAGGGGGCGGGAAGAGGTAGGGGAGCAGGGGAAGCAGGGGAAGAATACTAACTTCTGACTCCTAACTCAGCACTAAAAAAGGAGCAAAGAGATGGAATTTTCCCTTACCTTTTAACCTTTTCCCGACATCTTGCAAAAGTTCCTTTTGTAAGATGTCTATTAATTATTGACCCATGACCAATTTCCAATGGTTCGTAGTTGAGTGAAAAATTTGATCTTGCTTTTGGGAATACTTAATTTATTCACTTGAATAATTTAGAATTCAGGCATTATCAATATGAAACGGATTAAACCATTCCTATATTTTCTAGCCTTTTCCTTACCTTTGGGTTTGCTTTCTGCTTTAACAGCACAGGTACACGCTCAGTCGTACCATCCCAACAAAACTTGGCAAATTAGTCAGGCATTTAAGCCACCACAGCGAGGAAAACCTCCTGCAAGTGCAGGAGGTTCTACCCGTGGCGGCTCTTGCCTAATAGGGAAAAAACTAATAACTCCCTTAATACCTCCAGATAAAGTAGGGCTGACATTTGCTCAACATCCAACATTTTTCTGGTATGTACCTCCATTTCAAGTTAAAACAGCTAAGTTTGTGCTGCTAGCTGAAGACCAGAATGTATTTTATGAAACGTCTTTTAAGCTTCCTGCTAAACCTGGAATTATTAGCTTCAAACTTCCTGAGAGTTCCCCCGGACTTACTGTAGGTAAAACTTATCATTGGTATCTAACAATTGTTTGTAATACTCAAGACTCCAGCGACAATCCGACTGTAGAAGGTTGGGTGGAACGCACTCAACCAGGCTCATCGTTGTCGGAGGCATTAGCAAAGGCAAATGTGTACAAGTTACCCACCATCTATGCAGAAGCTGGGATTTGGCATGAAGCGCTGACTAGTTTGGTGCAGCTACGCCGAACTGAGCCGAATAATTTTAAAGCGAGGCTGGATTGGAGACAATTTTTCAAGTCTGTAGGTTTGAGTGCGATCGCTTCAGAAGCATTGATCGATTGTTGCACATCTAAGAGAGAAGGGCATGGAGCTAAAGCAGAATTTCCAACTCCCAACTCCCCATTCCCAACTCCCCGCTCCCTATTCCCCACTCAGCACTAAATCTTATGTGGGCAAAGCTGAAATCGCAAATCTGGCAATGGCGTGGTGTTTTACTTGCTGTTCCCAATATTACAGCCCTGGTGATTGCACTACGCTTGACTGGATTACTGCAATTGTTGGAATTGGCAGCACTAGATCAATTTTTTCTCCTCCGTCCACAAGAATCGCCTGATACCCGCATCGTCATAGTTGAAATTAATGAGGCAGATGTCCGCAAGCAGGGACAGTGGCCTATGTCTGATGGAAAACTTGCCAGTTTGTTAGAGAAAATCAGACAACAACAACCCAGAGCGATTGGTTTAGATATTTATCGTGATTTACCCGTCAATCCTGGCCATGAAGCTTTACTTAAGGTGTTTAAATCTACTCCAAATTTGATTGGAGTCCAAAAAGTCTCTGATACTGTTGATAGTTCGGCGGTTGATTCGTCTCCAGAACTAAAGCGACTCGATCAAATTGGGTCAAATGATTTACCCATAGATGGGGATGGCAAAATTCGGCGATCGCTATTATACGTAAATTTAAATAATGATGAGATTCTGGAAAGCTTTGGGTTAAAGCTGGCATTGTTGTACTTGAAACCTGAAGGCATTACCGCCAAGCCAGCAGCAACTAACTCTAATTATTTGCAGTTAAATCGTGGCGTTTTCCCGATTTTTGAAGCTAATGATGGGGGTTATGTCCGAGCAGATGCGGGAAGCTACCAAGTGCTGTTGAACTATCGAGGACGGATACAGCAGTTTACTAAAGTTTCTCTGGGCGAAGTACAAGATAAGCCCATTCCACCAGACTTAATGCGGGACAAGGTGGTGTTAATTGGTGCTACTGCTGAGAGTTTGAAGGATCTATTCTATACGCCTTACAGCAGTAATGTCTTGACTGATCCAGAACGAATGGCGGGTATAACAATTCATGCTAATTTGATTAGTCAAATTTTAAGTGTGGCAATGGATGGTCGTCCGTTGATTAAGTGTTTACCTGAGCCGCTAGAATGGCTATCAATTTTAATTTGGTCAATTATTGGTGCTAGCTTGTGTTGGCTACAACGCCACAGTAGCAACCAGAAAACCCTTATGGCCGTTAGTGTTTTGCTAGCAGGTGGCGGTTTAATTGGTGGTAGTTTTCTAGCGTTTTTGGCTGGTTGGTGGATTCCCGTTATACCTTCATTGCTGGCATTTGCTGGTTCTGCGATCGCACTTACTCAGTATATTGCTCAAAGCGCTACCGAGATGCGAAAAACTCTCGGTCGCTATCTAACTGATGAAATCGTCGCCAATATCCTAGAAACTCCTTCTGGGTTAAAGCTAGGGGGAGAACGAAGAAAAGTTACGGTTCTTGTGTCTGATTTAAGAGGATTTTCGGCTATTTCCGAACAATTGCCACCTGAAGAAGTAGTAAAGATTTTGAATCTTTATTTGGGAACAATGACAGATGTGATTAATCAGTATAAAGGCACGATTAATGAGTTTATGGGTGATGGCATTTTTGTGATATTTGGTGCGCCAATTAGCCGCATAGATGATTCTCAAAGAGCGATCGCTTGTGCTATTGCGATGCAATTGGCAATGCAGCAAGTAAACGAAAAAAATCAACAAATGAATTTCCCGATTCTCGAAATGGGAATTGGGATGAATACAGGGGAAGCCGTAGCCGGAAATGTAGGTTCTCAAAAACGCGCTCAATATACAGTTATTGGCAGTCATGTTAATTTGGCTGCTCGAATTGAATCTTATACAGTGGGAGGACAGATTTTAATTTCTGAAAATACCTGTAAAGATGCCAATATTGACCTCCAAATTGCTGGACAACTACAAATAGAACCCAAAGGGATGAGACACCCTGTGACAATTTGTGAAATTCGTGGCATTGGCGGTAAATATAATTTATTCTTGCCTGAAGATAATGAAGAAATAATCATTCTCAATCAAGAAGTACCTGTAAAATACACCATTTTGCAGGGAAAATATGCAGTGGGCAAAGTATTTCTGGGAGCATTGATTAGCCTCTCGGAAAAAGGGGCACAATTGCGATCGTTAGATTCTTTAGAAATATTGAGTAATCTCAAACTCAAGCTATTGATTGAAGCAGAAATGGCTACAGAAGAAGAACATATCTATGCCAAGGTGATCCAACAGTCTAATGTTGACAAGCATCTTTTTCTGCTTCGGTTTACAGCCGTTCCGCCAAAAGCGATGGCAATGCTCAATGCACTGCGTCAGCCTGAGTCAGGTTAGGGCATCAATATTTAAATGGTAACGAAGGGAGGTGTATATAAATCAGGTTAACTGAAAAAGTAGGTAGTTCAGATTTTTTTAAAACAGTAGCAATTGTTGCTGATGCAACCAAGCGATCGCGGTAAGATTTTGGACTTAAGCCCGATCCAACTCCAATAACTCCTTAATAATTCGTAATTTTTAATTTATGCTATAGAGCAACTAAGTTGAGTTATGGAGATAAAAATATGATTTTTTCTAAAACTGAAATTCAATTACATCCAAAGGACAAATGACGAACATAAACAACTTTCAAAGACTTGTAGAACTTGCAAACGAATATGGGATTATTTGCCAGCCAACACCAGAAGAATGCTTAATTGCATCCTTGCCTGGAGATGAAGATTTTTTATTAGCTTTTACTTGGTCTGGTGCAGTTGAAGGAGAGCCGCCAGAGCATGAATTAATAGCAATTAGTGTACAAGATATAGTTAAAGAAGTTACTGTTGCAGCTTGGCAGATTCCTATTTATTTATTCGGAAACGTTTTAAGACAGGCTCAAATGCTTGTTGCTGCACACAAAGATTTTTTTAGCTAGCAGATAAGCCTCAATATTTTTTGCCCTTCGAAACCAAAAAGTTTTGAAGGGCAAATTTTCGGGTTTTTAGGTAGGGGAAATTCATGAATTGCCCCTACCAGAGAAACTTGTTAAATTTACTAGAATTGCTGTAGTTAAGAAAAGCCCTTTCAATATATAGATATAAGAGGTTGTTTGAAAAGTAGTTGGCTGTGATTTTAGGCACTTATTGATCCCCCCTAACCCCCCTTAAAAAGGGGAGAAATGGAATCAAAGTCCCCCTTTATAAGGGGGATTTAGGGGGATCTACAGGGCGAACGCACGGGATTTCTGAAACCCTTGCTGGGCAAGGATCTTGATGAAAAAATAGGCTAAATTAAAAAACGCCAAAACCCTTGCTATTAAAGGATTCTTATACTTTAGATGCGTTTGCCCTGGGGGGATCTAAAAGGATTTGATACATCACTAAGAACTTTTCAAACATCCTCTAAAGTTTTTCGTTGATTAACAGAAGACGGAGATCGGAAAAAGCACATGGTTCACTGGGAACTATTTACCGCAGATGATATCCAGATGAACTTCCCCAGTGCTGATATCTTAGTGATATTCCTGATAGACTTTACTTGCACTGTAAGATTTAATCGGATAACCTGAGCGATCGCAATTGTTTTCTAAGAAAATCAATGAACAAATTCCTACTGAGTTTGCTTTCTTCTCCTGTGCTGATTAGCTCCATTCTCTCTATGGGAGTAATGCTGAATCAAGCACAAGCTATAGAGCCACAATCAGCAACCCAAACCACAGACCGTCTATCTTGTATCCGCAATAAACATAAAGTGGGTTTAGTATGTGCCAGGGCTTCTGTATTGGCTCAAATTCCTAACTATCAGCGTGAAATAGAGTTTTCTAAAGAAGATGCTCCCATGTTGGAGTTCAATAACGAAGAAAGCGATATGGCAATCGACTTATTTGGTTGCGACTGTGCTGCTTGTATAAATTCTTTACGTCAGATGCGTGGCGCAATGCCTTTGGTATATTAGGATTCTACAAATTTATCTTTGTTTTAAGCAATATCCACAAGCTTTAGTGAGGGCACAACATTGTTGAACCCTCACTAAAGCTTTTGATATTTCAATATAGCCATTTTCAATCCGGTGAGGTACAAGTATGCAAATAGACCTAACCCCCTAACCCCCTTCCCGAAGGCGGGAAGGGGGAAAAATTCAAAGCCTCTCTCCTTTTAGGAGAGAGGTTTGGAGAGAGGTCAAAATTGTACTTCACGCTTGTCGATAACCGCTATAATTACGCTGATTTTTCCACACGCAAACCAAAGTAGGTCAAAACAAGCTCAGTTGAGCCAGTATTGACAACTTCATGTACCTCTCCCACTTCTATCGCCACGCAATTCCCTGGAAGCAGGGGGTATTCTGTACCATCAATATGAATTACTCCTGAACCAGCTTCCACAAAGAATACTTCGCACATATCTTGATGCGCGTGTGCTGGTGCGGTTTGTCCGGGAGCAAAACGCGCTTGAGAAAAGTTAGTTAGGTGAGGCAAATCGCCGAAGCGTAACATTACCTTTTTCTTGATTTCGGGATTGTGAGAGACAGACTCTTCTGGCAAGTCTTTCAGAGAATTGGTAATCATTCGGGTCTTAAATCGTTAGATAATTCCACAATACCCCTAGACCCATCAATCCTTACCCGTTGACCATCTTGCAAAAGCCATGTAGCACCCCGAACATCCATCACAGCAGGAATACCGTATTCACGAGCCACGATCGCACCGTGAGAAAGCCGTCCACCAACTTCGGCAATTAATCCCCCAGCCCTTAATAACAAAGGGGCCCAGCCGGAATCTGTGTAAGGTACTACCAGAATCGTATCTCGATCAATCTCCGGCACGTCTTGTAAATTTCGCAACACCTTCACCCTGCCTTCAGCTTGCCCGTGACTGGCTCCAATCCCTTGTAAAATTTGGTCAGAGTAGAGTGCAGAAGGAGCTAAGGGGTGGGGAGGTGTATTGCCGTAAACTAAAAGTGGAATTTGAATGAACTCGCTATCTTGGACGAATTGCGATCGCCTCGATTCCACTAACTTATCTAACTCTTCAATCAGCCTAGAATCGTCACCCTCGACTAAACGCCGCACTTCATCAAAGTTGAGAAAAAAGATATCTCCTGTTTTCTGGAGTAAGCCGGATTTTAACCAAATCTTCTCTAAAGCTACAAAACTCCAACGCAATTCAGCTAACAACCGTGAATAAACTTCGGTAACTCGCCCCTTAATATCCACACGCCGTTGGACAAAAGAACGTTTGCGTTTACCAGCAAAGATGCTATTAATCGCATCTTTAGCGCCCGATTGTGGTTCGTTCCCCTGCATTAATTGCACAAACATCTGCTTAATCATCTGGGGATTTTCCCGCCAAGTAGGAACGGAGATATCAGTTCCCACTTCACTTAAATAGCCGTAATCCTGAAGCAATTCGTCAAATTCTTGCAGGATTTTCTCTCCTTCTGGGGTTTGCTTTAACTGCTCAAATACCTGCTGTGGTTCAAACTCAAGCAATACTTGCTTGGCATCTGTGGCTATTGCACTGAGCGATCGCAATGCCGCCACTTCTGGAGTCACGCTATTATCAATTTGGCCATCCTTCACCCGAAAAATCGCCTGTCGGAGGGCAGCACTTAAGGGGGCTAAAATGCTGTAATATGTCCCGTGGCGCAGCAACTCCAGAATAAAGTCAATTCTGATTAGCAGCTTGGCTGGTTCCAAACTCTCTACATTTTCTTGCGCCAACTGCGACAACCCAGGAATAAACCGTTGGTGATAATCCTGTTTGAAGTCTTTTTCTAAATTTAATTCCCGCTTCAGCAACCTCCCTAGTCCTGGCAAATTCTCCCAAGTTGACTGCAAGGACGGTTTACTTAATTTAGCTCCTCTGGTTAAAAATTCCAGACTTTCCGGCGGCAATCCCATGCGGAGAAAGATATTTCCTAAGAGGGATGCGTTAAAATAAGCTCTGGAATAGTGCAAAGTTGCTGTTTCATTAAAATCTAATCCCAAAGCGCGATCGCCCAAAACTAGAGTAAAAAAGTCTCCCCAAACTCCACAAGTTAAGGGACGATTAATTGACCATGTTAAGGGGTGAATTACTCCAGGAATCACTTCAGCAGCGATTTTGCGTGTCCATATTGGTAGTAAAGTGGTGATCGGTCGAGATTGCAACACCCACAGCGTTTGACCGTCGTAACTCCATTCAATATCTTGAGGAGTGCCATGATAACGTTTTTCGAGTCGGTAAGCTAAATATGCAACTTGCTTAATTAATGCTTGGGGAACTCGTCCTTCACCCTCTAATTGCACAGAGGAAGATTTTTCTGTTTCAACGACAAAAGCGCGATATTGTTCCGGTGTGACTTTTCCCGAAACGATTTGCGTTGGACTCCCTGGAAGGGCTTCAATGATGATTGCATCACCTTGCTGAGTAATGGGATCGCGGCTGAAAGCAACGCCGGAATATACACTTTGGACTTGTTGTTGAATCAAAACAGCCATTGCTGTATCACTTGAGCCGCGATCGCGCCGATACTGTACAGCAGATGGATGATTGTAAGAAGCTTGAACTTGCGCGATCGCTTGCTGTAATGCCTCTGGGCTAGTAACATTTAAAACTGTTTCATATTGTCCAGCCGCAGAAGCCTGTTCTGAGTCTTCGCCAATGGCGGAAGAACGCACCACCAAAGGGGATAATTCTGATGGCTGGAGAAATTCTGTCAACACTTTTGGATCGTCGATTGGCGCTAGTACCCATCCCTTCGGCACTGGATAGCCCCAGCGCTTAATTTGGGATAATGTAGCCGCCTTTTCTCCGACAATAGCAGCATCCAACTCTTCATCTAAAGAAACCATCGCGCTATCGCCCCGTAAAAATTCCAACATCGCTTGCGATTCTGTTTGTGCCTTTTGAACTGGTAGGTTCATATCATCTGGAATGTTTGCATAAATCCAGGCCATTAAACCAGCTAAAGCCACAGCAGCAAGCATTCTGGGGATATCGCTTAGATGCAAAATTGCTACAAACAGTGGAAAGAGAAGCAAAACCCCAAATTTGACTGCCTGTTTTGATGGCAGAATTGTAAAGCTAATACCTGCAAAGAAAGAAACAAATATTGCCACCAGGGGATCGTGTACGACAAATCCCCAGACGACATTTGTTGTACCTGCTCCTCTGCCTATCCAGTATCTACCAATTACCAGAGCGATGAGGGCAATCAATTCCCAAAACGATCCCTCTGGGAAGAAAAGACGGGTGAGGAAAACTGCCGCAATTCCTTTAAAAGCTTCTGACAAGACTGCCAGAATTCCGACAAACTTACCACCGTGATAAAAGGCAGCTGATACACTAATGTTTCGTGTACCAACTTGTGATAATTGCTTACCCGTAAGCGCGTAAGCTATCCATGCAATCAGGGGTAATCCGCCCAAGAGGGGGCAGATAATTAAAATAACTAAAACACCCCAAGGTTCAAACATTCTGGATTTTGGATTTTAGATTTAAATTTTCCATCTAAAACCTCAAATCTAAAATCTAAAGTTTTTCTGAAATTTTTGATGGTAATTAGGGCGCTTTTAATAGAAAGAATTCAGGATTCAGGAGTCAGAATTCAGAATGGATTCGAGTATGGCACAGGGATGAACACAGGGGTTTAAAACGATCAAAATCATAGATTTAGTGGTCTACGATTAGGTAGTAGTTTGAATCATCAAAGGAAAAGCATTCTGAATTCTGGATTCTGGATTCTTCGTCAATTATTAGTCATGGAATGGACACTTGGCTAAGACGGAAACCGTTTAAGACAAGTGCCCTTCTAGACTATTAATGGTTTTAGTTTAGCGCATAGGCAGCTTGCAGCGCCCAGATGATGAGAGCAGCGATCGATCCCAGAAGCAACACGGTAGAGATAGTGACTACTTTTGGGGAATCTGCACCCTCAAACTTCATAATTCCTCGATTTAAGTCGGACATAGCTTTGTAATCCTCTCTTGTTGGAGCATGAAACATTTGTCCGTTTTGATTGTAGTCCCTCTATTTACGGATGATGTTAAATTCCTTATATTATTTTGTTTAAGTCTCGCAATTTTTCCAACCCCACAATTACTTATTTCTTGAGAGGTATCAGTCTTATTTATGAATAGTGGGGAGTAGGCAAGAACAGGAGACAAGGAGACAAGGGGGAATGGCACGCTTGAAAAGCTGAAACCTCCTTGCTGGCGGGGTGTGGGAGGTGTGGGAGGATGGGGAGGCAATGCAGCATTTGTTGATATGCAGTTATTCAATTTCTCCTCTTTCTCCCCACACTTCCCCCACTCCCCACACTCAAAAAGCAAGTTATATCAGGGCTTTGCGATTAACAAGCGTGCCATTCGGGAGAAGGGGTGAGAACTTGAAACAAGTCTTTCCCCTTGTCCCCAATTCTCCTTGTCCCAAAGTCCTCTTCCCCATTCCCCATTTCCCATTCCCAATCTCAGTCAATATGTACTAAAATCAATGACTTGAGTCACAAAGAGAGCAATCATGGCATCCATCCGCGAGTTGCACCAACAACTAGTTAAAAAAGAACGTTCTGCCGTTGAAATTACCCAAGAAGCTTTAGAGCGCATTGAAGCGTTAGAGCCGAAATTACATAGCTTTTTATGTGTTACCGCAGAACGGGCATTAGAGCAGGCGGGTGCTGTGGATGCCAAAATTGCTGCCGGGGAAGAAATCGGGCTACTAGCAGGCATTCCTGTTGGGATTAAGGACAATTTATGTACTAAGGGAATTCCTACCACTTGCGCCTCCCGAATTCTAGAGAATTTTGTGCCGCCTTATGAATCAACGGCGACGCAAAAACTGGCAGATGCTGGGGCGGTAATGGTAGGCAAAACCAACTTAGATGAGTTTGCAATGGGTAGTTCCACAGAAAACTCTGCCTACCAAGTCACGGCTAATCCTTGGGATTTGTCACGAGTTCCAGGTGGTTCTTCGGGGGGTTCGGCGGCGGCGGTGTCATCCCAAGAGTGTGTAGTTGCTCTCGGTTCTGATACCGGTGGTTCAATTCGTCAACCTGCATCTTTCTGCGGTGTGGTGGGGATGAAACCAACTTATGGTTTGGTTTCTCGTTATGGTTTAGTGGCTTACGCTTCGTCTTTGGATCAAATTGGGCCATTTGCAAACACAGTAGAAGATGCGGCAATATTATTAAATGCGATCGCAGGTCACGATCCTAAAGACTCTACCAGTCTAAAAGTTGCCATTCCCAACTATGCCAGCAAGTTCAAACCAGACTTCAAACCCAGAGGTCAGCTAAGGATTGGGATCGTTAAAGAAACTTTTGGTGAAGGTTTAGATTCTGTAGTGGAACAAGCTGTTACCAAAGCAGTAGACGTATTACAAAGTTTGGGAGCAGAGATTCATATAATTTCCTGTCCCCGCTTTCGATATGGCTTACCCACTTACTACATTATCGCCCCGTCTGAAGCGTCAGCAAACTTGGCTCGTTACGATGGCGTTAAATATGGCTACCGCGCTCCTGATGCCGATAATCTACTATCAATGTATACTCGTACTCGTGCCACTGGTTTTGGTACAGAAGTCAAACGCCGGATTATGATCGGCACTTATGCCCTTTCTGCTGGCTATTACGATGCTTATTACCTGAAAGCGCAAAAAGTCCGCACCTTAATTAAGGAAGACTTTGAAAAGGCTTTTGGCTTGGTTGATGTGTTAGTTTGTCCCACATCTCCCACTACAGCATTTAAAGCAGGGGAAAAAACTACTGACCCCTTGAGTATGTATTTAACTGACTTGATGACTATTCCTGTGAATCTTGCTGGTTTACCTAGTTTAAGTTTGCCATGTGGTTTTGATGACCAGGGTTTACCAATAGGATTACAGCTAATTGGCAATGTACTCCGAGAAGACCAATTGTTTCAGGTAGCTTACGCTTATGAACAAGCTACTACTTGGCATCTGCGTAAACCACAAATATCTTGAATTTGTCATTTGTCATTTGTCATTGGTGATTAATTCTTATCCTTCACTCGCCACTTCCTCTAAGTAAGTTAGCAGAAATAAACCAATTATGTTACGAAACGTAAACAGGCTTAAAGTCTTTACTAATGACCAATGACAAAGGACAAATGACAGCCTTGCCAGCTAGCTTTAATTGCGCCAACGTACTTACTTTTCTGTCAATTTGTTAGTATTGCTGACTATTGACTGTTGATTATTGACTTCTGGAGTCAGAGATTCAGATGTAATTTGTGGTGGATTAAGTATATGTAAAAGACCAGCAGATGCAGCTACTAATAACAGAATGTAGGTAACGACAAGAGGTATGTATGTATTTGGTTTGTTGTCAGAATTATTATGATCGTTCTTGGGGTCTTGGCGGACTACTGGATTGCTTATAAGAGTATGTGATAAAGCATTTCCATCCAGTCCTAAAGCATCTCCATAGCGACGGATGAAGCCTTGAAGAAAAATAGGCTCAGGTAATTCTTCAAATCGTTCTTCTTCTAAAGCGTGCAAAACACCTGCTCTAATCAGTGTTTGAGCGGCAATTTCTTCTATGCGTATGGCTTTTTCTTGCCTTACTTGTCGTAAATGTGTGGTTATTTCCTTTAGCTGCTCTACTTGAGCTTGGTTTAAGAGTGTCACTGTCTTCTCCTCTATGGGCTAATTCTACTATTCATATAGTGAGAAGACTTAAAATGGCATACGTATTTTTACTAGATATTTGATTTTCGTGAATTTTTTAAGAAGAGTTGAAATCTAGACTTAAAAATGCTATGGCTGCCGAGACTGATATATTTTATGTTATAAAATATACTTTTTGCTAAATAAAATAGGGCATAAAAGTTAATAAGCTGCAATTTATAATACAAGTATTTTCTAACTACTACTCTGGGCTGGGATAATTGCCGCGATCGCTCCAAGAGAAGGAGCAGGGAGAAAATTCCCCTCCTCTGCACCCTTCCCCCTGCCTTCAATACCCACATTCCCTTTCACATACGTTCCTAGCCTTAGAATGGGCTTGCCGTCGGGCGAACAATCACTTCATTGATATCAACATCATCCGGTTGGGATACAGCATATAATACGGCTCTAGCGATCGCATCTGGGGTGAGTGCGATTTTCCGAAGTTCTTTCAAGAAGCCTGTTGCTGCTTCGTCTGTGATATCAGAACCGAGTTCAGTTTCAACCACGCCAGGGGATATTATTGTCACGCGAATATTTTTCGATTCTTGACGTAATCCATCGGATATGGCCCAAACAGCAAATTTTGTTGCGGAATAAACCGCACTGGTAGGCCCCACCATGTGCGCGGCGATGGAGGCGGTATTGATAAACTGTCCACCGCCTTGCGCTTCCATGATTGGTAAACCAGCAGCAATACCATTCAATACGCCGTGGATATTCACATTAATCATGTTGTCCCACTCCTCGACTTTCAAGGCATTCATCGGCGATAGAGGCATCACACCTGCATTGTTGAAAATGACATCGACACGACCAAACTTATCTTTGGCGAAGTGAATGAACGCTTTCATATCCTCACGATTCGCAACATCCACCGCTTTGAATTCCGCTATGTAACCCTGGTTACGGATCTCCTCGATAATCTTTTCTAGCTTTTGGGTGCGCCGTGCCCCTAAAACGACTTTTGCACCATTTTTAGCGAGTAACTTAGCGGTGGCTTCACCAATGCCGCTACTGGCCCCAGTGATAGCAATGACTTTATTTTCTACGTTTAACATGGTTATTTTTCCCTCTGTTGAGGTTAATTTAAATTTTGGATGTGTTCATCGTATGAGTAAGTGCAAAGGTTTGGAATACACAGACCTCGCGCTTTATTGCCTAATTCTCCAAATCGATGTTCTACAATGCCTACAAGACGATGATTAAATTAATCGAAGAACATTGTGACGATCAAAATCATCAACCAAGTCATAAACCAAAGTGCGATCGCTCATCAATGTCAAGAATTGGCGGCACTAGTCACTCGTCACACTGATGGCAAAGGGGACGGTTTTCATAAAACAGCTATTGAACAGCTGGAATTTCAGCGAGAATCTTCTGCTTCCACCTCACTACAAGGTGTCTGCGAACCTATCTTCGCCATCCTTGTTCAGGGCAAAAAGGAAGCGTTGCTGGGTGAGGAAACCTATCGTTATGGCGCGGCTCAATATCTGGTAGTGTCGGTTGATTTGCCATTGAGCGCATTTATCGTTGAGGCAACCCCAGAGCAACCCTATTTAGGATTCAAGCTGAATCTAGATCCACGTCAACTCTGCGATATTATTACTGCTCAAACCAGTGAGATTGAGGAGAAGAAGAACTCTGTCAGAGGCTTATTTGTCAGCACCATCGATGCACCGTTGCTCGATTGCGCTATGAGACTGACACGGCTTTTGGATACGCCCCAGGATATCCCAATTCTTGCGCCGATGATTATCCGCGAAATCTATTATCGCCTTTTAATGGGTGAACAGGGCGAAGCTGTCCGCCAAATAGCGACATCTGGCAGCAATATGCAGCGTATCGCCGAGGTAATAAAACTCATCAAGACTGATTTTACAAAGCCGATGCGGGTTGAGGAGCTAGCTGGGCAGGCAAGTATGTCTTCTTCATCTTTCCATCACCATTTCAAGAAAGTGACATCGATGAGTCCGCTTCAATATCAAAAGCAATTAAGACTATTAGAAGCACGTCGTCTAATGCTTGCCGAAAACTCTGATGCAGCGAATGCTGCCTATCAGGTGGGTTATGAAAGCCCCTCACAGTTCAGCCGCGAATATTCCCGTATGTTCGGTGCGCCGCCGATCAGGGATATTGAACGTTTACGCACAGCCTAAGAGACGCGATCAATCGCCGTCTCTACAAGTGTTTTGGTCTTATCTGAACTGTATTGATAGCAACACTATGAGCGAGTCTTCTCCCTTTGGAAGCTTTGCCCCGCATTTCTCACAAGCTGCTTTGCGTATAAGTAATAAGTAATGAGTAATAAGTAATAGGTTAAGAATTTTACTCATTACTCATTACTCCTTACTCACTACTCCTCCATTCAAGGTGTGGTGAGAAATCCGGGTTTGCGTTGGCACAATTGCTTACTTCAAAAATCTTCATCAAAATTCTATTCCGATATATCGTGATATATTCCGATATATCGTATATTAGAGAAAGTTGATTTGAGATTGATTTATGTTTAGAGACTTTCGTTCACGCTTTGGTACACCTGCATGGGCAGGAGTTAACGAAGACGATTTCTTGCTTGTCAGGTCTTGGTTTGGGCATGGTAGACATCATGGTAGAGATCATGACAAACACTTTGGTAATGAAATGTTTGGTCGTGGTTGGGGAGATGAACATCGGACTCGTCGGGGTGACATCAAGTTCATCCTGCTGGAATTGTTATCCGAGCATCCTAGTCATGGTTACGACCTGATTAAAGAGATGGAAACTCGTTATGGTGGTTTCCGTCGCCTTAGTCCTGGCTCAGTGTATCCCACACTCCAATTGCTGGAAGAAGGGGGTTATCTCAAGAGCGCGCAGGAAGGTGGCAAACGCATTTACACGATTACCGATGAAGGTAGAAAATTATTGGCAGAACGTGCCCAACAAGAAACTTCAGATACTCCTTGGGATACCGTCAAAAGTTTCGTGACAGGTAAGCCCCAAGAGTTTATTGAGTTGCGGAATGCTGCAACAGAATTAGCTGCTGTTGTAGTGCAAGTTGCTCGTAGTGGCAATGTGGAGCGAATAAACCGGGTGCGTGAGCTTTTAGAGCAAGTTAAACGAGAAATTTACGCGATTTTGGCGGAAAAATAAGTAAAGACGCAAAAATTTGCATCTCTACTCTCAATATTCTCAGATTTTGCGTTTACAGGTTAGAAGCGATCGCACTTAAATCTGGCTCAATGAGTGAGTTGAGCAATGTCCACAACTGCAAATCAGTAAAATCTGGAATTGCCATAAATGCACCGACTTCTTGTAAAGCTTGCGGATCATGGGTAGAAGCGATGCCAATAGTGCGGATATCTGCGCCCACCGCCGCCCGAATACCAGAGGGAGAGTCTTCTAATGCGCTCGCTTCCTCTGCTGTAATTGCCAATTTATTCAGGGCGACTTGGTAGGGTGCAGGGTCAGGTTTACCTGCTACACAATCATCCGCTAAAACAACTGTATGGAAAGCTTCTTTTATTCCTAATACTTCTAGCATAAATTCTGCATTTAACCTAGGTGCATTAGTTACTAATGCCCGCTTTAATTGATGTGTCTTTGTCCATGCTAGTAGTTCAGAAAATCCATCCAATGGTTTAAGATTCGAGGCGAGTTTGCGGAAAAACGCCTCTTTTTCGTCTGCAAATTTCTGCCCTTCTGCTGTTGATAATTGTGGCAAAATATCCTTAACAATTTCTGGATTTAGTCGCCCACTAATTCGGGATTTATAAAATGTTTCGTCAATTTCTATGCCATAATTTAACAGCATTTCCTGCCAAGCTCGGTAGTGTATGGGGTCAGTATTGACAATAGTGCCGTCGAGGTCAAAGAGAATTGCAGCTAGCATGATTTTTTGGTAAAATGTAAATAATTGTTAACTTAATTTAAATAGTTTACATTGTTTTTTTGCCTTTATACAGCGCAAAAAGCGATAAATTAATCTGCTAAATCCTAAAATCTATACTGGATAAGCTATGTCAAGGTAGACAGGTAGAGCTTCTCAAAAAACTACCGTATAATTGATAACCTTCTATGTAAGCAAATGCTAGCCGCTACAAACTTTTTTCGCGTTGATGATTTACTGGTGCAGATTTACAACTCTGAAGTCGAAATGGCCCAAGATGTTGCCGAAATCGCCCAAAAGCATTTACAGCAAGTTCTCAAACAACAGGATACAGCTGCTGTATTGTTAGCAACAGGTAACTCCCAACTCAAATTTCTCGATGCTTTGATTGCATTGGGTGGTGTAGATTGGTCACGGATTATTCTGTTCCATCTAGATGAATATTTGGGAATTCCTGCTGACCATTCTGCCAGTTTCCGGCGCTATATGCGAGAACGTGTAGAGAAGCGGGTTGTTCCTAAAGTATTTCACTATATAGAAGGTGATACACTGCAACCAGTAAACGAGTGCGATCGCTACACCAAACTATTGCAAGCACAACCAATAGACTTATGCTGTCTTGGGATTGGCGAAAATGGACATTTGGCTTTTAACGATCCAGCAGTAACAAATTTTCAAGATCCTTATAGTGTGAAACTAGTAAAACTGGATACAGTGAACCGTCAGCAACAAGTAAGTACAGGTCACTTTCCAAATCTAGAAACTGTCCCACAATATGCTTTTACTGTCACCATCTCGGCGATTTGTTCAGCTAAAAAAATTATCTGTCTTGCTCCAGAAAAACGTAAAGCGAATGTGGTAAAAGAAATGTTGCAAGGAGCTATAACTACAGATTGTCCGGCTTCTATTCTCCGTCAACAATCCCAAGCTACGTTATTTTTGGATGTCAATTCTGCTAGTGGTCTGTCTCATGAAATTTGAGGGATAAATACGCTTGTAGTGAGGACTTTAGTCCTCAAATATTCAAGCACTAAAGTGCTTACTACAAACCCTCAAAACCAGCTTGTCGTGAAGATGGATTAGGGACTAATTCAAGCGCTTACGTGAATGGTGAGATATAATTCTACCAAACATGTACTGTTAGCAGTATTAAATGCTGCCATCAACAGAAAGTGTATCCCCCTGCTAGCACCAATCCCAAAAAACCCCAAGACCTTTTCTTAGTATGCGGACTCCAAAGTTTAGGGCAGCATTGTGTTGCAGTCCTAAAGGAATATGATGTTAAAGTTAACGCCATTGACGATGTACAACTCGAACATTGGGAAGTCCCAGAAGTACCAAGCTTACTAGAAAAATTAATCATAGGAGACTGCCGCCAGCCAAGTGTTTTAGAGCAAGCAGGTATAAGGCAATGTCGTTCAATACTTTTAGTCACAAGAAATGAGCGGATAAATATAGAAGCAGCGTTTGCAGCACGGCGACTTAATCCCCACGTTCGCCTGATTGTACGTTCTGACAAGCAAAACTTCAACAAACTTTTGTCCGAAAACCTAGGCAATTTTGTTGCCTTTGAGCCTACCCATCTCTCTGCTCATGCCTTTGCTTTAGCATCTCTCGGTTCTGAAGCGATTGGTTACTTTACCATAGAAGGACAACTATTGCAAGTAATCAAGCACCAAGTACAAGCGAAGGATAGCTGGTGCAATGGCAAGCCAGTACATAGACTCAATCTCACAACTCGCCGCATTTTGAGTCACACAACCGTTTCATCCGATCCCCTCAAAGAATTGTTTGGATGGAACCCAGAAGCAGAAGTGCAGGTAGGAGACACACTCGTTTACATTGATGTTGCATACGAACTGGCTTTTTCTGAGCAATATACAAATAAATCTCATCGCCAAAGTTGGCAGTGGCAAGAGTTTCTTCAAAGTATCACAGCGAAGAATCTTAAGCAAAAAATATTACAATTTTGGCAATCTTACTACCAAAGCCAAAATCAAATTCGGCGAATTGCAACAATTTATGGGATTACCGTACTTATCCTATGGTTCGTTGGAATAATTCTTTACCGCTTGTATTATCCTGACATCACCCTGCAAGAAGCTTTCTATGCAACAGCAGTGTTGCTCTTGGGAGGATACGGTGATTTATTTGGCGGTGTTGAGTTTAGATCGCAATCTGAACCTTCAGATCATATCCCTTGGTGGTTGCGGTTCTTTAGTCTGGGACTCACGTTGACAGGTCAAGCTTTCGTGGGAGTATTATATGCACTGGTAACTGATGCTCTTGTCACTTCCAGATTCCAGTTTTTCAAGTCTCGTCCTCCCATACCACAACGCAACCATGTAGTGATTATTGGCTTAAATCGCTTGGGACAGAAAGTTGCTGCTCTTTTGCAAGAACTCAATCAGCCGTTAGTAGGAATTCATACTACCACTCTCGATCCAGGCACTTTACCAGATATGCCCCTGATTATTGGCAATGCTACCGAAGCACTAGCTAAGGTGAATCTCTCCCATGCTAAAAGCATCATTTTAGTGGGGGACGATAATATGGAAAATCTAGAAATTGGTTTGATGGCTCATGCAATGAACCCCGCCACAAGCTTGATTATCCGCTCTCAAGATCGCCATTTTAGTGATAATATCGCCCCTCTGTTTCCCTATGCCCAAGTTTTATGTGGCGCGGCTTTATCTGCGGAAGTCTTTGCTTGTGCTGCCTTTGGGGAAAATGTTTTGAGCTTGTTTCACTTGAGCGAGCAAATAGTCATGGTGACAGAATACAAGATTGAAGAAGGTGATACCCTCAATGGGTTGCTTCTATCTGAAATAGCATCTGGCTACAGTGTTGTGCCGATTCTCTACCATAAATATCGGCGAGACAATTATTCCTTGATGCCCTGGTATGATGTTAAGCTCTATGCTGGCGATCGCTTGATTGTTTTAGCCACAAGCAGTAGTTTGCAGCGAATCGAATGGGGTGAAATGCTGCCTCGCCTTTGGCAGGTGGAGATCGAGAAAGCTCTGACTACAAATGCTCTTATCTATGGTGCTGAAGAAATAGTTTTGATTACAGGATGTAGTTTGGCTACTGCTAGGCAATGGATGAATAATTTGCCTGGAGTATTGCCAATACCACTTTATAAACATCAAGCTCAACGTCTGGTGCGGGCGCTAACAAAAATACAAGTTTTGGCAAATGTAATCTTCATTGGGCAAGGCAGTAGTTCGACTTGAGTAAACTGGGATGTAATAAAAAGGGCGCAATATCAATATATTGTGCCCCTACTGACCTAACCTGAACTTGACAAAAATAACGGCTGTACGCTTCCTACAGTGTGGTGAATATTATCTAGAACGAGTACCCGTTACTTCATTAGGATCGCTATAAGCCCGGACTTTATCACGATTACGAGCCAGACCTGCTAAACCGACTAGACCAAGTAAACCTAGCCAACCCCAATCGAAACCGCGATCGCTAGTTCTTTCAGAAGTTGTAATACCTGCATTCCTATTAGTACCTGTAGTGTCAGTACCTGAGCTAGTACCCGTAGTTCCAGTACCTGTGGTATCAGTACCTGAGCTAGTACCCGTAGTTCCAGTACCTGTGGTATCAGTACCTGAGCCAGTACCCGTAGTTCCAGAACCTAAGCCATTACCCGTAGTTCCAGTACCTGAGCCAGTGCCTGTAGTTCCAGTATCTGAGCCAGTGCCTGTAGTTCCAGAACCTAAGCCAGTACCTGTAGTTCCAGTACCTGAGCCAGTGCCTGTAGTTCCAGTACCTGAGCCAGTGCCTGTAGTTCCAGTACCTAAACCAGTACCTGTAGTTCCAGTACCTGAGCCAGTGCCTGTAGTTCCAGTACCTAAACCAGTACCTGTAGTTCCAGTACCTGAGCCAGTGCCTGTAGTTCCAGTACCTGTAGTTCCAGTACCTGAACTACTGCCACTACTAGAACCTCCACTACCTGAGCCTCCGCTTTGGGCAAAAACAGAAGGAGGTAAGGATACAGAAGCGAAACTGATGGCAAAGACAGTAGCCAGAACAGTTTTAGATAAATCAAAAGGCTTCATGGTCATAGTTCCGTTTATATTTTAGATTTCTGTGGTTGGTTGATGTTCAAAACTGATATTTTCTACTTAATCCAGTGCTAAGTTAGATAACTTTTGACAAGCAAGATAGATTCAGAATTTTTTCACTTAGTTTGTGTTGGAAAAATTGAAAGCATTTGAAGCTCCCATAACACATAAATATTCGTCAGATTCAAACTAATTCATAATCAGTAATTACTTATTTATGATTAAGAAGCTATGGGCAAAGTCGCTTGCTCACAAAAAAGCAAGGAATAAAAATTAATCTTACTGATGTAAAAATATTTATATTCACTTGCGTTCTACTTTTTAATTACTTATTATGAATTGTTTTTTCATTCCTAATTAACATAACAGCTAGTTTTTTGTCGCACTTCTACCATAGGACTAAACCTACTTCTATCGCAGGCATTACTTTTACATTAATTAAATTTAGTCTGTGAACATGAAAATAACGAAACGTTTTGCAGCTTACAATCCGATAAGCACGACTCAAGATAATCACAATCTTCACACTGGATATATTGCCCTGGATTAGCACATCCACAGGCAGGGTTCACAAAACATTCAGAAGGATCTTGAGGTGTTCGAGATTTTTTGAATAGAAGGTATAAAGCTGCTTCTTTTAGACAAAAAATCAAATCTTTAAGCATAAACTTCCATACCAATCCTAATAAGTACAACGATTTTTGGATTTTTCGATGAGTTTATCTTTTTATTTGTTCTTTAGTTATTTTTAGATACATATTATAAACTTAAGCAGCTAAATAAATGCTCGTAAAAAAAGTCAATAGACTATATTTAAAAATACTCTACAATATTATTTCACCTGATAACTTATAACTTCATACTCTAGATGTGTCTTATTCTAGACTTAAGGAATATTGTTTCACTATAATAACTAATACAAATTCTTTACCCTGTACTTCTATGCTGGATAATTGTACCAAAATTAAACTAAATTAGTATTCCTAAAGGCATATTCAGATTTTACAGGTATTTAGTTATCATCCATTTGGTAGATGACAAACCTCTTTGACCAGATAACCATCTTCCATCTGAATTATGCGATCGGCAATATCTAAAATTCTGTTGTCGTGAGTGACCATTAAGATAGCACAATTCTGTTCTTTAGCTAATTTCTGCATTAGGGTGACAACATCTCTGCCTGTCTTACTGTCTAAAGCAGCTGTGGGCTCATCAGCTAAAACTAATTTTGGATGGCTTACTAAAGCACGAGCAATTGCTACCCGTTGTTTTTGTCCCCCTGAGAGATCAGATGGGTAATAATTAACTCTATTCTCTAATTTAACCGCATTTAGTATAGCTTCTGATTTACTGCGAGCTTCCCATTCAGAAATATTTTTGTGTAATTCTAGCGACATTTGAACATTTTGTCTGGCTGTTAAGAAATCTAATAAGTTATGAGCTTGGAAAATATATCCAATGTGGCGGCGTACTTTAACTAATTGCTCGTTACTAGCTCCAGAAAGCTCTTGACCTAAAAATTTAAGGCTTCCCTCTTGGACAGACCGTAACCCACCAATTAAAGTTAGTAAAGTTGTTTTTCCTGAACCTGATGGCCCAGTCATAATCACAATTTCTCCAAATTTGATATTAAAATTAATATCGAATAATATTTGACTTCGTACTTTTTTCTCGCCGAAGTAGTGATTCAGATCGCTAATATTCACAATAAACTTTGTTTTCATGATTTTCTCAGATATATATGACTCATATTTGATTTTTGCGAAGCTAGGTACAACTCAAAGAGCTTTATTGTCTATTAACTATCTATCGCACTTGCGCTGCACGAACAGAAATTAAAGCGGACTGCTATGTAAAATTAAAAAATATCGGCTGGATCTACATTTCGGAGTTTGTTTGTAGATAAGAATCCAGAAGTTAAGCACATTAATGTTGCTGAGATTAATACTAGAATGGCTTTATCTGTACTCATTATAACTGGTAATTTGGTAGCATTTTTTGAGACATCATATAAGGCTATAGATATAGCCAAACCTGGAATATAACCTAGAGATGCTAAGATTAAAGCTTGTTGAAAAACTACACTTAATAAGTATTTGTTTTTGAATCCCATTGCTTTTAAGGTTGCATATTCAGTTAAATGACTAGAAATATTACTATAAAGAATTTGATAAACAACGATCACACCAACAACAAACCCCATTAATACCATCAGATTAAACACGAATCCAATGGGTGTTCTAAGGGACCAATAAGTTTTTTCCAAAGCAATAAAATCTTTGCGAGTAATTACTTTTACGTCTTTGGGTAACTTGGCTGATAAATCTGCAAAAACTTTTTGTTGGTCGGTATTAGGTTTGAGTTTAATTAATCCTATATCTATCTTTTGTGCCGGACGGTCTTGAAATATTCTGAGGAAAGTTGAAGAACTAACGATTAAATTCCCATCAACACCAAAAGAAGGTCCGAGGCGAAATAAACCACCAATCTTAACTTTGTAACCAACTAATCCAGTGTAGCTGAATATTTCAACTTTTATAACTTTACCTTGTTCAAAATCTTTAGCGATCGCTCCAAATTCGGGACGAGAATCGCGGTCAAACAAAACGACATTAGGAATTCTAATTAAATCAAGTTTTTCTTCAATATTTGGAAATTTAAAAACTGATTTAACTGGGTCAAATCCCAGCACATATAATGGAAATTTTAAACCATTGTTGGGATTTTTAAATTTGGCAAATTGTACATATAAAGGGCTAACTGATTCTACACTATCGAAACCTAATACTTGATATAAATTCGAACGAAAAAAGCTCTGATTTGATGTTAAAGATTTATATTGGGCACTAATTAAAAATAAGTCTCCTTCTAGATTCTTATGCAACTGCGTAGCACTGTCATAAAGAGCAGCTTGGAAACCAATTTGCATAAACATGAGAACTGCAACAAAAGCAATCCCAGCTAAAGCTACAAGAAAGCGAATTTTTTGTCTGGCTAATTGTAACCAAGCTAAGGGGATATTGAGAATCATTTAGTAAACCTCAAAGATGAAAATTAGACTAAATTAAGAAAGAATGCTTTGTTTAAATCAAGGATTTTCTGTTAAAGCGTAGCCAATTACGAATTAGTATTAGGTAGGGTAGGGATGTTCAATGAGTTAACAAAGCTTTCTTGAGAAGTTCTAAATATCAATAATTACCTCTACCTGTAAATCAGTCAGACCAGCAACTTGCTGGTTATCTTGAAGATTATCAATACGAATTTTTACATCAACTATTTTGTTATCTGTGTCTGCTTGAGGGTTGTTATTAAAGATATTTTGTTTGCCAACTTGTAAACCAATATCTGTAACTTTTCCTCGTAATTTCCCTGGTAAAGCATCGCTAGTAATAATCGCCGACTGACCGATACGGACTTTTTTAATATCAGTTTCATAGACTTCTGCTACCACATACATCTGTTGTGTGCGACCTAAATCAGCTATTCCTGTAGTGCCGATAATTTCTCCAGGCCAAGTATTAATTTTCATGATTTGCCCGGTTATGGGCGATCGCACAATACTTAAATCCCACTCTGCCTTAGCCTGGTTAACTGAGGCTAATGCACTTTCAACATCAGCCTGTGCTGTTGCTATATCGGTAGGACGAACCTCAGCAATACTCTTGAGTCTGGCTTTGGCCTCGATTAACTGCTTTTGAAGAGTTTCTATAGTGCGCTTGAGAGAAGCTTTAGCTTCATTGAGTTGCTGTTGAACTGTATCGACTCGCAAACGTTTAGTATCTGCGTCGGAGGCTGAAATCGCACCATCTTTATATAACTGCTGATATCGCTGATTTTCGCTTTCAGCATTCCGCCAATCAGCCTGTAAGCGAGCGATCGTTGCTTCTTGAGCAGAAGTTTCTCCGCGCAACTCAGCTTCTAAACGAGCAATGGTTGCTTTTTGTGCAGATATATCTCCAGCTTTTGCGCCAGCTTTTACCTGGTTAAGACTAGCTTGAGCAACTAAGACTTGTTGTTGGGCTTTTTCTAAAGCTGCAAGACGAGGAAAGTAACTGTCAAGCATTGCAACTACTTGCCCCTGTCGTACTCTGTCTCCTTTGTTTACCATAAGTTTTGTTACCCTAACACCCCCTTGGGACTCTGGAGCCGATAGACGAATAACCTCTCCTTGAGGTTCTAAACGTCCTAATGCTGCAATAGTAGTCCTTTTAGGAGAACTACGTGGGGTAGCTATAGGCTGTACTTTCGAGGACAACTGAAATCGTGAAAAGGTATAGAAAGAGGCTGTACCAGTAGCTACAGTCATAGTAGTTGCTAATATAACTGGCCACCAAACTACAGGTTTAATGAATGGTTTGATGAATGAATGTTTGTGTTTTTGTACCATAATTACCTATTCCAAATTAGCGATGTCTGAGAACAAGGTCTTTCCAAATTATTCAGAAATAGCAGAGATGAAATTAGACCTTAATCATGCCAAGATGAACACTCTAATTCAGCTTGAAGCGGGTAAAAGTGACTATTTTGAATTAGTGAATTAAGCCCCCCTCTCGTGAAGGGGGGTTAGGAGCTTCCCAAGCTAGATATTACTAACATCAATCATATTGATCCATCAATCCGTTAGTAAATCAACTCTGGATGAAGCCGTTTGGTACTTTATGTATCTAGCCAGAGGTAGCTTTATTTGTTAAGAACTGCCTCTTTTTTACTTTTAACGATCGCCAGATATTCGTTGCGAGTTCCATCTATGCGATAGTGGTCGCAAATTTGGCAGAGTTTCAAGATATCCAATCGACTAAATACTTTTTGATGTTCAATGCCGTTGTCATTTCTCCACCGCCAGAAAGTTGTCCGATCAATGCGGCGATTACTTTCAGGCCATCTTCGTCGAGATAAAAAATCTACCAGTTCATCTTCATAAAATGAGTAGCCTTTTGGTAGCTTCAGGAGTTCTTCTCTTAACTCAATTAGCGGGATGAGTGGATCTAGCTCAGATAGTCTCATGCCAGCAAACCCTTATATTTTCGTGACAGTCTAATTATGCAGAAGGCTTCATACAATACGGATCATTGCATTAAATCACATTTCATACTGCGCGTTTATGAATGTATAGAGTGACCAGCAATCAGGTGAATTTATATTTAATTCTCCCTATTCATGTATCTCTCCATCTTCTTAAACAAACAGTATTGAATTACATTATTTAATCACTCACGATAAACTGATTGATACTCAATTGCAATCTATATGCAACATTTGTGAATAGAAACAGCTAGCAATATCATCGACAAAATTCATGAGAAATAATTGCGATCTTTGATCACTTTTTAACACTGTTATGTCCTCGCTCTTACTCAGCATATCAAAATAACTCTTTGCTTAATGATGGGTCTGTTGTCCGCTAGTGTTTTTCATTCTTTAGATATAGTTACTAGTGGTTATTGTTACATTGAAGACAGAATTACTTCTTTAAGAATAAAAATCCTTAAAAAATATCTTATTGATTAATACATAATCTTTAAAAAAAATAAATCGACTTTGGGATAGATGTAAAAACTATAGCATTGCCTCACGGTTACTTAGCTTATTTAATTGGGTATCATCTCTATTTTTCAATAAGTAAATAAATTAATAAGAGGCTAACGTTGTTGATATTTTAATACTTTTTCTCAGTATTTTTTCGAGTAAACTGTGATTGCTAAATTGAATATATATGCAATTTGTATGCAATTCGAGTAATGTATTTTTGTTATGTGACATACTAATTGAAAAGAGTTCTAATAGTTATGTGAGTAACAGCGATCGCCCCCCAAAGACCCTATACAAAATGAAACTACAGCGATTCATGCTCTCATTGCCAAGCTTTGATAACCAGCGACTGATTTTTCATGCAGCTCGCCAGACTCTTCGCAAAGCTGAGATGGCCCGCGTTGCCGTGCGTGAATGGCTCAATCAACATGATTGTGAGCTAGAAGAGTGGAAAACAAAAAAAGCTTCTGAGCTGGGAATTAGTATTAGTAGGCTTGAGCAAAAGATATTAGCTGCTGCTCAAAACCAGGCGATAAGTAATAAGACAGATGACAATTTTAATTCCGAGAATGATTCTGTATAAGTTTATATGTAGGTTCTGATCTATTTATCCAATTGCAATCAGAAAATGCACTTTTCTAAGCTATTTTTTAGGGTTTGCACTAATCGTTAAAGTGCTTAGAAAAGCCTAACTAGAAACTTATTTACCCAGCAAATGTAATGAGATTAACCACAGAGACGCAGAGAACACAGAGTCAGAGACAAAAAGAGTTCGGGTTGACAGATTACTAGTACCGTTATTGACATGGACTAATAAATTATGCCCAATAACATTTTACCTCTCAAGAGCGATACCGTTGTATATAAGTTGTATATCAATTGTAATGGAGAATTAAACAGCCTAATATTAACTACAATTGATAAGTTAAGATGTTAGCTGGATGAAAACATCCAATTTATATCTGATTAACAACTTATGTTGTAATGTTGAAGCCATTTCCAATTTAGAGCAATTCTTTAGCCCAAAAGAAATCTGAATTCTACATTTAGACTTCAGGATATCCTCACTAAAATCTCTTGAAGTTTTGTTTATGGCTTCTGAACCTCAAGTAAAGGCATATCGCTTACCATCAATAGCCCCTAGCCTTACCTAAAAAATAATTGCGTCTTTCTCTATTTGTAGAGATGGTAATTTTATTATCATCTTTACATCTCAAAAATCTAATAGTGAAGAAAAAGTCATGACTGCTTCTAGAATTGAAGCTGTTTTAGCGCAGTTGCAAGAAGAAGTTAGCAATTGTGAACAGGCTCTACTCAAGCTCATACAGGTGAAAAAAGTTATGGTTGAGAATGCACCGTTAACCAGCGAAATAAATAGACCTCAGCAAAAAACAGATATTGCAATTATTGGGATGGCTTCTATCTTTCCCCAATCAAAAAATTTACAGGAATATTGGGAAAAAATAATTCATAAAGTTGATTGTATTACTGATGTTCCCCCTTCGCGTTGGAGTGTAGAGGATTATTATGATCCTAACCCCAGAACACCAGATAAAACATATTGTAAAAGAGGCGGATTTATCCCGGATGTCAATTTCAATCCGATGGAATTTGGACTGCCACCCAACAGCCTAGAAGTTACAGATATATCGCAATTGCTAGGTTTGATTGTTGCGAAAGCAGCGATGGAAGATGCAGGTTACGGCGAATCTCGACAGTTTAGTTGCGATATCTACGATCGCCTTCGCCAACGTACTGGTGTAATCTTAGGTGTGGCACTAGGTAGGCAGTTGGCGGTTCCTCTGACTGCGAGAATGCAGTACCCAATCTGGGAAAAAGTTCTCAAAGGCAGTGGCTTATCTGATGAAGATGCACAAAAAATCATTGAGAAAATCAAAAGTGCTTATGTGCAGTGGGATGAGAACGCCTTCCCCGGTATGCTCGCAAACGTAGTTACAGGAAGAATTGCTAACCGCCTAGATTTGGGCGGGACTAACTGTGTAGTCGATGCCGCCTGTGCGAGTTCATTGGGTGCCCTCAAAATGGCAATTAGTGAGCTAACTGAGCATCGAGCCGATATGATGATCACTGGCGGAGTTGACACCGACAACTCAATTATGGCCTACATGTGCTTCAGCAAAACTCCTGCTGTTTCCCAAGGTGAGAATGTCAAACCTTTCGATGCAGAGTCTGATGGGATGATGCTAGGCGAAGGTGTGGGAATGTTAGTCCTGAAACGCCTTGAAGATGCCCAGCGAGATAATGACCGAATCTATGCAGTCATCAAAGGTATTGGCACTTCTAGCGATGGGCGCTATAAAAGCATCTATGCACCGCGTCCAGAAGGTCAAATGAGAGCCTTACATCGTGCTTACGAAGATGCCGGATTTTCGCCTACAAGTGTTGGTTTGATTGAAGCACATGGCACTGGTACTATGGCTGGAGACCCCGCCGAATTCTCATCTATAAAAGAAGTTTTTGGCGAGAACAATCCCAAAAAACAGCATATTGCTCTTGGAACTGTCAAATCGCAGATTGGACATACAAAAGCTGCTGCGGGTGCGGCAAGTTTGATCAAAACGGCTTTGGCTTTACACCACAAAGTATTACCAGCCACGATTAATGTCACCAAACCGCATCCTAAATTAGATATTGATAGTTCTCCATTTTATTTAAATACCGAAACCAGACCTTGGATTAGCGGCGATGACCAACCAAGACGTGCAGGGGTAAGTTCTTTTGGCTTTGGTGGCACAAATTATCATGTCGTTTTGGAAGAATACACCAGTCAACATCAGCAACCCTATCGTTTACACAAACCTTCTCAGTCGGTGTTGCTATTTGCGTCAACACCTGAAGAATTGTTATCGCGCATTCAAGAAATTAGACAGCAATTGCAATCTGATACGGGAGAACAGCTTTATACAGAATTGATTGCGGCTTCTCAATCTTTAGAAATTCCGGTTACAAATGCCAGACTTGGGTTTGTTGCTGATTCTCTCACTCAAGCTTGTAACTTGCTGCAAACAAGTATTGACTTGCTCACAAGCAAACTGCAAGCAGAATCATGGGAATATCCCCAAGGAATTTACTATCGCAAAACTGGCATAGAAACAGAGGGGAAGGTGGTTGCCCTATTTTCTGGGCAAGGTTCGCAATACTTAGAAATGGGTCGGGAACTCGCGATCAACTTCCCTGACTTGGGGCAGACTTATGCTCAAATTGATAACCTTTTACGCGAAGACGGTTTGCAGCCCCTTTCGGAGGTTGTTTTCCCGAACCCTGTGTTTGATCTAGATCAAAAGACTGCCCAGATGAAGGCGTTGCAGCAAACAGAATATGCACAGCCAGCCATTGGAGCTTTTAGCGCTGGTTTGTACAAGATATTGCAACAAGCTGGGTTTAAGCCAGATTTCGTGGCTGGACATAGTTTTGGAGAACTGACTGCTTTGTGGGCTGCGGGAGTTTTGAGTGAGAAAGATTACCTGTTCTTGGTCAAAGCTAGAGGTCAAGCGATGGCTGCACCAAAAGATCCTCTATTGGATGCGGGAGTGATGTTGGCGGTGAAAGGGGATGTAAATCAGGTTACAGAACTAATTCAGAATTTCCCGCAAGTCACCATTGCTAACTTGAATTCTCCAAATCAGATGGTGTTAGCAGGGACGAAAGCTGAAATTGCTAATGTACAGGAGGCTCTGAAAACTCAAGGGTTCTCTAGCATTTTGTTGGGAGTTTCCGCAGCTTTTCACACTCCATTAGTGGCTTATGCACAGCAACCCTTTGCCAAAGCAATTGAGAAAGTTACTTTTAATGAGCCACAAATCCCGGTTTATACAAATGTTACCGGGAAGCGTTACCCAAATGAGCCGCCAGTCATTCAAAAAATCCTCAAAGATCACCTAAAGAATCAGGTGCTGTTTAAGCAAGAAATTGAAAATATTTATGCTGAAGGCGGTTACTGCTTTATTGAATTTGGGCCGCGAAGTGTTCTCACCAATTTGGTAAAAGATATCCTGGGCGATCGCCCTCATTTAGCTGTAGCTTTAAATGCTAGTCATCTCAAAGATAGCGATCGCACTTTGCGCCAAGCTGTTCTACAGTTGCGCGTTGCTGGATTACCTTTGCAAAACTTAGACCCCTATCAACTGGAGTATAAAATCCCAGAAGCTTCTCCAAATCAGCTCTTGAATGTCCGTTTAAATAGCACCAACTTTGTATCAGATAAAACCAAGCAGTCCTTTGAAAAAGCTATGCAAAATGGGCATGAAGTGAAACCCAACGTTGCGAACGGTAATAAACCCAACTTTTCTCAATCCACAGAGAAGGTATCAGTTAACAGTCAATCCACCGTTGGCAATGGCAATAAAATTAACCCCTCTCATTCCGTAGAGAAGGTAGCTGTCAACGGTCAATCTACCTTTGGAAATGGCAATAAACCTCACTCAGTAACAGCTACCCCCTCTCATTCAGCAGAGAAAGTAACAGTCAACGGTGGAGTGAAATCTGTGCAGAACGGGCAATCAGATCAACTCGATATCAAGTCTTTGCAACCTAGTTCAGAACTTCCTCTAAGTTATTTAAGAGCTATAGATAACTTAGAATACTCCCTGATTGATTTCAGTCGCAATCAACATGAAATCTTGCAGGTTCATGAACAATCTTTAAACAATCAGACAGAATATACTAAAACCTTCTTCCAACTCATGGAGCAACAACATGCGTTGTGGGGAAATAGTAAATTCAGCGAACCACATACAGAAACACAGCAACTAGTAGTCTCCAGTTCAGAGCGCAGTATCATGCGGTTTCACGAGCATCAAACTGATAGTCTCCGTATCCATGAGCAATATCTCAACTATCAGCAAGAATACACTAACAACTTTTTCCAATTGCTTCAGCGAAATTATCAACCGTCGCCCAGCAATACTAATCAACAGAGTCTGATACCGCCAGTCAATTATCAACCAAGTCCAGTAGCTCCACCAGTCGAAGAGGATAACCCTGTTCGGGAGACTGCACCAGTTGCTTTGCCGAGTAACGGATTTGCCACTAAATCTGAGCCAGTTTCAACTAATGGTAACGGCACAAATGGTAATGGTAATGGCGCACATCATCAAGCAACAGCATTTCTGGATATTACTCCATTAAAGGAGAATACTGCACCTGTAGAGATCGCACCCCCACCCCCACCAGTAATCATCGATCAAGCCGCTCTGAGCCAAACTCTGATTAACGTCGTTAGTGATAAAACAGGCTACCCAACGGAGATGTTAGAGCTAACGATGGATATAGAGGCAGATTTGGGGATTGATTCGATCAAACGTGTAGAAATTCTCGGAGCGTTGTTAGAACTATATCCCGATTTGCCCAAGCCGAATCCCGAAGAAGTAGGACAACTACGCACGCTGGCTCAAATAGCTGAATATATGGGGAAAATTGCATCTGAGATTTCTGGTGCGATACCTGCGGTGGGCTTTGTCAACGCCCCAAATGAGTCAGGGAGCAGGGAGCAGGGAGCAGAGGGAGATGGGGAAGATAAGGGAGATGAGGGAGATGAGGGAAATGGAGGAGTAACAGCAATACCTTCCTCATCCCCGCCATCCCCCTCATCTCCAGAGCTTACTAACATTGTGTTCAATGTCGTTAGTGAAAAGACAGGCTATTCGACGACAATGTTAGATTTGTCGATGGATATTGAGACAGATTTGGGAATTGATGCTGTCAAGCTTGTGGAAATTATCGAAGCGTTGCTAGAACTATACCCGGATTTACCCAAGCTGACTTCAGAAGCATTGGCTCAATTACGTACCCTTGGAGAAATTGTTGCACATATAGAAAAGGGACTAGGGACTGGGGAAGAAGTAGGGGAGCCGGGAGCCGGGAGCAGGGGAGAAGAGTTTTCCCCAATTTCCAATCCCCAATCCTCAATTTTTCGTAGTCCTGTCAGACTCAAATATCTTCCCGAACCTGATGTTTTAGATTTCACATTACCCGATAACCATATCGCCTTGCTTACCGATGATGGTTCTCTGACTACGGCGAAACTAGCTGAGACTCTGTTCAAACGCGGCTGGAAAACCGTTGTCTTAACTTTCCCTCCAACCGTCATTGCTAAACAATCTCCGTTACCTGAAGGCATTAGCCGTGTGGTGCTTACAGATTTGAGTGAGGAGCATTTGCAAGAACAGTTAGGAGCGATCGCTACTAACTATGGACAAATAGCTACATTTATCCATCTGAATCCTTCCACTCACGACGATATCAGCAACCATGTTCGCTATCTGGAATCAGAAAAAGCCATCCTTCGCCATGTCTTTCTCATCGCCAAATATCTCAAAGAACCACTCAATCAAGCAGCACTTCAAGGACGTAGTAGTTTTGTAACTGTGGCTCGTCTGGATGGTGAATTTGGACTAGGGCAAAAAACTAACTTTGGTGCAATTGGCGCTGGACTATTTGGACTCACCAAAAGTTTGAACCAGGAATGGGAATCTGTATTTTGCCGAGCGATCGACCTCAGTCCTGATTTAGATGCCGAAACATCAGCACAGCATATCTTCGCCGAACTTCACGACCCAAATCTATTAGTCGTGGAAGTGGGATATAACTCACAAGAGCGAGTAACCCTAGTATGTGAACAGGAAGAACAAAAAAATAGAGAGCAGGAAATCGGTGGAATCTCCTTTGCACCCAGCACCTTTTCCTCAAACGTTTTCCCCATCCCTAATGCCAAATCCCAAGTATTTCTCGTAAGTGGCGGTGCGAAAGGGATAACGGCTCAGTGTGTGATTAAACTAGCGCAGCGTTATCAATGCAAATTTATCTTGGTGGGTCGTTCCGCCGCCGATCCAGAACCCGTATGGACTGAAGGTTACTTAAGCGAAGCAGATTTGAAAAAGCGGATTATGGAGGATTTCTTCGCCAAAGGCGAAAAACCCACACCTGCAATGGTGCAGAAAAAGTTTAACGCTATTTCATCTAGTCGCGAAATTGCTACAACCTTACAAGCTATCAACCAGGCGGGTGGAAAGGCTGAATATTTGAATGTTGATGTGACTGATGCGATCGCACTTCAGGAGCAAGTTGCTAATGCTGTCAAGCGTTTTGGCCCGGTAACAGGAATTATTCACGGGGCTGGAAATCTAGCTGATAAGCGGATTGAGAAAAAATCAGTCCAAGATTTTGAAACAGTTTACACAGCCAAAGTTAAAGGTCTAGAAAACCTGTTGCGCTGTGTAACACCTAGCCAACTGAATTATTTAGTCCTGTTTTCTTCTGTAGTTGGTTTCTACGGAAACGTGGGACAGTCAGATTATGCGATCGCTAATGAAATTCTCAACAAATCAGCCCACCTTGTCAAACGCAACCATCCCCATTCTCATGTAGTAGCGATTAATTGGGGCCCTTGGGATAGTGGTATGGTTTCTCCTGAATTAAAGCAAGCTTTTGCTGAACGGAATATCGAGACTATTCCTGTTGATATTGGTACAGAAATGTTAGTTGATGAATTAGCTAACACCAATCAAGAAACTGTGCAAGTTGTAATTGGTAGCCCTTTAGTTTATATCCCAGAAAAGCTACCAAGCGAGTTGAGAACTTTTCGGATTCAGAGGCAACTAACATTAGCAGCTAATCCATTTTTACAAGATCATGTAATTGCTGGTTATCCAGTTCTCCCCGCGACTTGTGGACTCTTGTGGATTGCTAACGCTTGCGAACAAATCTATCCTGGTTATAAAGCCTTCAGTTGTACAAACTATAAAGTTTTGAAGGGACTAATATTTGATGAAAATTTAGCAACTAAATACACTTTAGAATTGCAAGAAATTGCTAAATATGATATCAATGAGATAGATTTTGATGCCAAAATCTGGAGTAAAACTCCAGAAGGTAAAATCCGTTATCATTTTAGTAGTCAGATGAAATTGAAGCGGGAAGTTCTTATTGCCCCAACACACGAATTTATGAACTTAAGCCAGGATCATAAAATCACCGCGACGACTTCATCACTTTATCAAAATGGGGCAGCTAGCTTATTTCACGGATTTACCTTTCAAGGTGTAAAATCTGTTTTAAATACCACTCTGGACAAGATCACCATAGAATGCTACTTGCCAGAGCCTGGAGAAAGACAACAAGGACAATTCCCAGTCCAAACATTCAATCCCTACATTGCAGATGTGCAGATTCATGCATTTTGGATTTGGGCACAGCATTTTTATCAGGTAGCTTGTTTGCCTTCAGAAATCAAGACTTTTGAACAGTTTGCTGCCGTTCCATTTGATGAAATATTTTACGTTTCTTGTGAAATAAAATCAAAGACAGAATCGAGTTTAGTTGTTGATGTCATCGCCCATAATCAGCAAGGGAAAATATATACCCGAATGCTTGGTGCTAAGGGAACTATTTTACCCAAGCAACTAGATGAAATTTAAATAGGCAACTGAAAAATGTCATAAGAATTCAGCACTAAGGAGTCAGAAGTCAGACTTAGAAAGAATCTGATATGATTGATTCACCAAATTTTATCCTGACTCTTTAACTATTCTGACTCCTGAATTCTTACAAAATATATACATCAGCTTGAGGAGGTAGGTGATGGAAGAATTTGCACAAAATAAAATTCATAAAATAGCGATTGTAGGGATGGATTGCTATTTAGGTGGCGGCTGCAAGGGATTAGATACCTTTGAACGCAGTATTTATGAGGGAACTCAGCATTTTATTTCCAGACCTCCTCAGCGATGGCAAGCAATAGAAGCACAACAACAGTTGTTGAAAAACTACAGTTTTCCCGATGGTGTAGCACCATTAGGTGCATACATTAAAGATTTTGAAATTGATGCTTTCAGTTTAGAACTACCACCAGAAGAAGTAGACAATTTTAACCCTCAAGAACTGTTGATGCTTCAGGTTGCCGATAATGCTCTAAAAGATGCGGCACTTCGTAAAAGTACGAGAATAGCAATAATAATTGCTAGTACTAAAGACCTAACTCTGCATCAACAAAAAGAGCAACTTGAAGATAATGAATATACCAACTACATCGAAAACAGCCTAGCTAATTATATTTCCAAACTGTGGAATTTTGCTGGACCGACATTCACATTAATTGCCGAACAAAATTCTGTTTTTAAAGCCTTGGAGCTTGCCCAAAAGCTACTCGCAATCAGAGAAGTAGACGCTGTTTTAGTCGGTGCGATTGACCTTGCTGGGGATGGCGCTAGTGTTTTACAACGAAATGAAATAACAAAAGTTAACACAGGTGTGAATACTCTCAGTTACGACCAGAAAGCCAATGGTTGGATAGTTGGTGAGGGTGCGGCGGCTGTAGTATTGAAGCTCCACGAAACAGCAAAACGAGAGAACAATCGCATATATGCAACGATTGACGCTCTTAGTCTTGTGGAAAATTCAAAATCTAAAATTCACCCTCTCACGGTTCCAAATTCTGAAATGATAGCCCAGGCTTGTCAACAGGCTTTTCATCTTGCAGATATCAAACCAAGAGATATCAACTATTTGGAAGTTGTTGGTAGTGGAATTTCCCAGCAAGATGAGTCAGAAATTCAAGGGTTGCTCGCAGCTTATCGCACATTTGAGCCAAATTTAACTTGTGCGATCGGGAGTATTAAAGCAAATATAGGTCATACCTATGCTGCATCGGGGATAGTTAGCCTGATTAAAACAGCACTTTGCCTGTATCATCGTTACATTCCCGCAGTTCCCCAATGGTCTGGTCCTAAAATGCCAGAGATTTGGCGAGATAGTCCCTTTTATGTCGCTTGTGAATCAAAACCCTGGTTTTTAGAAAAAGGAGCTACTAGAAGAATAGCTGCGATTAACGGGATGGAGATAGATGGAAGTTATGCACATTTAATTTTGTCAGAGGAAGTATATCAGCAACATCACAACAGCAGGTATTTAGAGCAAATGCCTTACTATGTGTTTGCGATCGCATCTGACGAGCAATCAACTCTATTAGAAGAAATCCGCAATCTTCAACAAACCATTAAAGATTGTTCTTCCCTAGCTGCTGCTGCTAGGCTGACTTTTAAGGCTTTTCAACAGCATCAACAGGCAACTTATGCAGTAGCAATTCTCGGACACAATCAAGATGAATTGCAGCGCGAAATTCAGCACTCCCTCAAAGGTATTCCCGATGCCTTCAAGACAGGTAAAGACTGGCAAACTCCTCTAGGCAGCTATTTTACAGCAAAACCACTTGGGCAAAAAGGTAAAATCGCTTTCGTTTATCCAGCAGCCTTTAGTGCTTATCTCGGAATAGGTCGGAATCTATTTCGTTTATTTCCTCAACTTTACGATCAGCTGCTCATCAAAAGTGGTTACAACCGTCTCGCGAATATAGAAAAACTTGTCTACCCTCGAAGTTTAGAAAAATTTTCAAATAGGCAACTGGAAGCCCTTGAAAAGGAATTGATTAACGATTCAGTAGCAATACTAGAATTAGAAATGCTCTTTGCCACACTTTTGACGGCAACTCTGAGCAATTATTTTCAGATCAAGCCCCAATGTGCTTTTGGTTATAGCTTGGGCGAGATTAGCATGATGTTGGCTCAAGGTGTCTGGACTGAGTTTCTAGATAATAGTAAGAGCTTTAACTCATCTCCTCTGTTTAAGACAAGGCTATCTGGTTCCAAAAATGCTGTGCGCGAGTATTGGGGATTACCTCAAGGAGAGGATGATAAAAGCGGAGATTTTTGGCGCAACTATATTCTTATGTGTCCAGTATCTCGTGTTCAGGAAGCCATCCAAGATGAAGATCGCGTCTATTTACTTTTAATTAATACTCCAGAAGAAGTCGTGATTGCTGGTGAGATAGAAGCTTGTAAGCGGGTAATTGCCAATCTAAATTGTGATGCTTTTCTTGCTCCCTTCACCCATGTCATCCATTGCGAGGCAATGCGCTCTGAATACCATGAACTTGTGAGATTAAATACATTCCCTAGCCAAAATAAATCAGAAACTATTTTTTATTCCACAGCCGAGTATAAACCAATTGACCTCGACAGTCATTCAATAGCTCGCAATATTGCTCAAAACATCTGTCAACAGCTTAATTTTCCTCAGCTAATTAACCGTGTCTATGAAGATGGCTTCAAAATATTTCTCGAAGTAGGTGCTGGTAGTAACTGTTCCAGATGGATTGATAAAACCCTCAAGGCAAAAGAACAGATCACAGTATCTCTTAATAAAAGAGGTGTAGACGATCATGCTTCTATTATCAAAGCCTTAGCAAAACTCCTTAGCCATAGAGTTGAACTAGATTTATCACCATTATATTCTCAAGAACCAGAAGTTTCCAATGAAAGCCAGTCTAACGTGAGAACTATAACCTTGCAAAATAGCAAGATTAGTTACACATCTTTGAATAAAAAAAATCACGAAATCCTTGAAGATATCTCTTTTAGATATCCCATCAAAACTGTTAATCAGCAGCAATATCAACTATCAGAATTAAAGGAATTTGCACAAATGAATTCTTCTTTGCTCCCCAATCCTACCAAAAGTCTTGAAAACACCTCTAGAAATCTAGAAACTCTCCAAGAGCAAGTTAACTTTCAAAATGGCAGCGAACCTACTCAGTTATTGCTACAAGAACGCAATGAAACTGTAGAAAAATTACAAATTAACGAAAATTGGGTAACAGAACAGGAAAAGAATCAATTCGCTCTGACCCCTAGTTTGAAAACTTCCAGCGTTGTTGACGAACCCCATTTGCTCAATTCACACAGTCCTTACTATCAAAAACTGAGTGAGAATGCTTCCAGGATGACCAAAGCTCATGCTGTCTTTTTACAAGCGCGACAGGAGTCACTAAAGCAAATTAGCACCATCATTCAGTTGCAAATAGCTTGTTATCAAAAGTTGTTTGAATGATAATCATCTAAAGCAGCAAAGTACCCAGATTATTTGAATAAATAATTGGTGCAAAATCAAGCTTAGTAAGACAAGGGGCTGAAGCCCCTTGCTCTAGAGCAAACTCACAGGTAATCAGTATAAAATCTGCTGTAAATTTTTCAAACATTATCTGGTAAACAATTTTCTGGAACTGGAGGTTAAAAAAGATGATTGGTGCAGATAATATACTAAATAACAATGGTAACTACCTAAAAATTTCAGACTATATATTCCACCAAAATCAAGTTTGGCAAGGTATTTTAGATTTTGTATCTTTTAACGAAAAAGGTATAAAATCTAAGCTTCTAAATTTAGAAAAACCTTGTTATATTATTAGAGTTGAAGGAAAAGTTGGCGCAACTAACGAAGGTTATCCATATCCTTGCAACCAAGAAAAAACTGGACAGGCAGAAATATTAGTATCTACTCCACCTCTGTCAACTCGACAATTAGGCGATCCAACTTTTCTCAACTTTCATGGTGTAAAATACGCTTATGCCACGGGCGCAATGGCTCAAGGGATTGCTTCTGAAGAACTGGTAATTGCCCTTGGTAAAGAGAAAATCTTAAGTTCATTTGGTGCTGGTGGCTTATCTCCTGCTCGCGTCGAAGCAGCCATTAAGCTTATTCAGCAAGCTTTACCCGAAGGACCTTACGCATTTAACTTACTCCACAGTCCCAGTGAACCTGCTATTGAACGCGGTGTTGTTGATTTGTATCTTAAATATCAGGTGAGAACAATAGAAGCTTCCGCCTTCCTCGATTTGACTGACAACATTGTTTACTATCGCGCTGCTGGACTTGGTTTGAATGCGGACAATAAAATCGAAATCAAAAATAAAATTATAGCCAAAGTTTCTCGGAGAGAAGTTGCAATCAAATTTCTACAACCTGCTCCAACAAAAATTTTGAAGCAATTAGTTGAGCAAGGCCTTATCAGTGAATTACAAGCAACCCTAGCTGAAAAAATTCCTGTAGCTGACGATATTACTGCCGAAGCAGATTCTGGTGGTCATACAGATAATCGTCCTCTGGTTTGTCTCTTACCTTCCATCTTAGAATTGAGAGATGAAATTCAAAGAAAATTTTCTTATGAAAAACCTGTCCGAGTTGGAGTAGCAGGAGGAATTGCTACGCCACAATCAGCATTAGCTGCCTTTATGATGGGTGCTGCTTATGTTGTAACAGGCTCGATTAACCAATCTTGCATTGAAGCCGGAACTTCTCAACATACTAAACAATTATTGGCTCAAGCCGAGATGGCTGATGTGATGATGGCTCCGGCGGCAGATATGTTCGAAATGGGGGTAAAACTCCAAGTGCTCAAAAGAGGAACTCTCTTTCCTTTACGAGCCCAAAAAATGTTTGAACTATACAAAAACTATGACTCAATTGAAGATATTCCCTTGGTGGAAAGAGATAAATTAGAAAAACAAGTTTTGAAAAAGAGCTTGGATGCAGTGTGGCAAGAGACAGTTACTTATTTATCTCAACGCAATCCTGATAAATTGGCCAAGGCTGTTAATAATCCAAAACTGAAGATGGCTTTAATTTTTCGCTGGTATCTTGGATTATCATCCCGTTGGTCTAACTTTGGAGAAAAAGGGAGAGAAATGGATTATCAAATCTGGTGTGGCCCTGCTATGGGCAGTTTCAATGACTGGGTTAGAGGTTCTTATTTATCTGAATCAAATAATCGTCAGGTAGTTGATGTTGCTAACCATATTATGACCGGAGCGGCATTTTTATACCGGATACAAAGTTTAAAAGTTCAGGGCTTACAAATGCCCGCTTATTACAGCGAATATCGTCCAGCTACTTTTAATTAAAGGAGGAAAATCAGATGAATACTGTTAAAATTGATAACCGAATTCCCAAGATTCAAAATAAGCTTTTCGAGCAGGCACATACTCAGCCTTTAGAATTAAAAACTGTTGCTATAGCTATGAGCAAGCAGGGAATTAAAGGAGAAAAACTTTACTCTCATCCGGGAATGCTCCCCTTACCCGTACCTATTTGTGAGTATTTATTTTCTTTTAATTCTCGTCAAAGGTCAATTTTATCTGCGACATTTTTTGCTAATTTCTATAAGTTTGTTGCTAATAGCGAATATCAGTCTCTCATATCCAACATGAGTGTTGCTGAAAAAGTTTTTGCTTCCTACTCGGATGAATTTATGATTCTTCATCAGGAAACTAATGAAGAGATGGATCATATTTGGTCTTTTAGAACTGTATATAGTATGGTCTGTCGAGAAATAGGAATTGAAAGTTCATTTGATGAGCCTAGCTTTTTCTATGGAACTGTTGGTGCAATACCTCAATCAGATTTCGACAACTTCGATACCCGTTTTACTTTTGATGAAGATTTAAATGAAACTCTATTGAATCTTCAAAAGGGGAAAAACTTTCTTAAAAAGATTGTAGAACAGACTCAGCAGCAAGGCAAAAATTTTACATATCGAACTTTACGCTTCATGATTGGGGATGCTATAAGGATGTTACCGGCCCAAATAGTTCAAGAAATTGGCTTGGGTAGTTTGACTCTACTTTATCGGTATATGGCTAATATCGAGTTAAAAAAAAGCGAAGCTTTTTTATTTGATTCCCCTGAAAACTTTGATTATGAACCATTAGCTGTTGAATTGAATCAGGGTCACTTAACAGATGAAGCACGTCATTACACAACATCCTTTGATTTAGGAGTAGAACTATATAGGGCAGCTTCTCCTGAGGGTCAAGATTTCATTCGATATTTCATGCAGCTAATTTTGGAAGACTACATTAGCGCTAGTTTCACAACTTATTTGGAGAAGTTAGACTTCACTGCCCAAGGAATCATGTTAACTGATATTAGAATTGGGCTAAACTCACTAAGTATGTCTCTGCACCATCCTGAATTAGTTGATAAGCGAGTAGATATAAATCAATTAGTTCATTCTTGGAGACAAGTGAGTTCAAAATGGCGCAATATAATTGGTTACATGGAACAAAAGAGTTGGCAATACAAATCTCAGCAGCTAGAGCGTCTTATTAAAGAATTGGGACTAGAGTTAAATACCAGTAAGCTAGGTAATCTCTATGATCGTTACAAGGATGCTTTGGCAATGAAGGAAATTCAAAAAGTTATTGAAGTAGCTTAACAATTGTTAAATCTGTTAACCCTCTTTCGTGAAACCAGCGAGTTTAGAGATGATAGTGTCTATTCATTTTGAAGACGACCAGAAAACAGTTCAAGTTGAAGCAAACCAACGCTTAACTAAGGTTTGTGATGAGCATCCTAGTTCAATTTTATTTGGTTGTCGTTGTGTTGCTTGCGGAACTTGCCTCATAGAAGTTGTGAGTGGGATAGAAAATCTAACTCCTGTGATGGATGAAGAGCGGATTTTGCTTGATGTGTTGGCTCCCGATACTACCAATGTTCGCCTAGCTTGTCAATGCGTAGTGCAGGGTGATATTCGTATTCGGGTAGCGGATTAACTGGCAAATTTTATATAGCTCGATATGCTCTTAGGAGATATGCAGCAGCAGCGAAAGTTAAAACCTTTTTCTAATATCTCCTACCTTAGACTTTTCAAAAGTTTTAGCCAGTACAGCAATCCTATTTAGGAATGCTATATATCCAATTCTTTTTACTTCAGAGGTGTGTAAATGAGTCAGTCTACTCCTGAGGCAACTAAAAAGCAGTCTTATACCGCAGAAGAAATTCAAGCTTGGCTAGTATCTCATATTGCAGAGCAGCTAGGAGTTGAACCCAAGGATATAGATGTCAGTCAGCCTTTAGACAGCTATGGTTTAGAGTCAGCCCAAGCAATGTTTCTTGTTAGCAAAGCTGAGAAGTTGTTTGGTTTTGAACTATCTCCAATCTTATTGTGGCATTACCCCACTATTGAAACGCTATCCCAGCGTTTAGCCGAAGAATCCAAAGCTTCGCAGTCAGAGATTTTTGAGATTTGAACATCAAAGCTGTTCAAGAACAGCTTACAGAAAAAGATTTTGATAGTTTGAAACTATGAATATATCCAGGTTTTTAGCACAGCTTAACCAAAAGGTTGTTCAGATTATCGAACAATAATTACAACCTAAATCGAGAACTAAGCTTGCAAATAATTTAGTAGTTAAAGGGAACCAAAAGTAAATATGATTTACAACAGAAAGCTGGGGCACCTTGAGCAAGCTATGGAAATCTTAAATAGCCGTGCTAAAACCTGGAACATAGTAACTATTAGTCGCATCAAGGGCTATATCTGCGAAGAAACTCTGACACAGGCTTTAGACATGATTCAATGTCGCCACCCTCGTCTAAATTCTAAAATTGTTGGAGATAAAAATAGTCTTATCTTTCAAAGTCAAGAAACAGCAAATATTGCTTTACGCGTTGTAAAAAAGTTAGACAATGAGCAGTGGCAACAAGTGGTTGATGAAGAGATGAACAACGGAATTGATAGTAGCAAAGGTTTGCTGCGAGTTGTTCTTATTCATCTTTTAGGTAATGAGCATATAAGTTACCTAATTACAACAATACACCATGCGATCGCAGATGGTTTATCATCCATCCAACTTCACTCAGAAATCTTGACTTATTGTCAAAAAATTGTGTCCGGCGAACCAATTAATCCAGTTATTAGCTTAACTCCACTTCCACCTATCGAAGAACTAATGCCCAAATGGACTAAGGGATTCAGAGGTAGAATAAATAGCATTATCTTCTTGTTGCAGCTTGGGTTACAAAAAATCTGGAATCGACCACAAACATTAGGTTTTGAAAAGTATGTATCTATTGCAAAGCGTAGTTGCAATATTATCCACAGACAACTTGACCAAGACTTAACCCAAAAATTTGTAAATCATTGTCGGCAAGAGAATACAACAGTACATAGTGCTTTGTGTGCTGTAATGTTGTTTACAATAGGGAGAAAAATAATTAAAATAAATAGCAAAAATACACGAGTAAACTGCCTATCATATTTTGATTTGAGGAGACATCTCGAACCAGCTATCAGTGATGATCAGATGGCTGTATTAGCCTCCTCTATTATGGGATTTCATACTATAGGGAGAAACACATCCTTTTGGGAATTAGCCCGTGAGGTGAAACAAAAACTTGAAGTTAGTAAAAAATCCGGTGATCTCTTGAAAATGATTTTGATTGCCAAGCATCTCATAGATTTTTGTTTTATCTATCCCAAGCAAGTAGCTGCCACAGTGTCTGTTTCTAATGTTGGCAAAGTAAATATACCCAAATATTACGGTGAATTTGAACTAGAAGAAATCAGTTTCGCTGGTTCCCACGCTTTGTATGCAGGTGTTTTTGTTATCCACGCCTCAACTTTTCAAGGAAAAATGCTGTTGAATTTTGTTTTTTCTCAACCTTCAATTAGCCAAAGCACTATGGAACTTCTTGTGAACAATGTTATGTCTTATATTCATGAAATTTGCAATTTGGATTTAGACTCTTCTTTAACGTACAAATAGGCATATTTATTGCTCATTTGATATTCAGAAAAATCAATACTTTGAAACAATTAGGAGATTCTGAAACTATGAACGCATCAGAGATTATAGCAAACCTTACTCAACAGGGTGTTCATTTGTGGGTTGATAATGACAAATTAAAGATTCGCTCACCCAAGGGCATAATCACATTAGAAATGCAAGCAGAAATAGTTGCTTGCAAAGCGGAGATTGTGGCATTTATACACGAGATGGATGTCGCTACTGATTTAGATTCTGTCCCTTTAAGTCAAGGACTCAATTTACAGACTATTGGTCGTCTAATTGGGGGATTTTCAGAGCAATCATCTGTAGAGTATAAGCCACCAATTATCGATCCTAAAGTTATGGCTCAAAAGCTGATAGTTACATTTAAACCTTTGCCTAATAGCTACAAAAATCAAGAGATTCGGAAATTTCGCCAAGAATTGGAAGTGAAGTTGAGAGATTATGGAGTCAAAGTTTTATCTTGGGAGGAAGCGATCGCAGAATTTAACTATGACCTAACAATTCCGATAATTAACAAAAATAAAAAATTCAAGTTTAAGGGAGTTAAATCAGAAGTTAATGCAATTATTGATGTAGAAATACCTCCTTCTATTCTAAGAAAACTTGGTATTTTTACAGCAGAGCTTCTCTATCAATTCTATTCTAAATTTGTTTTAAATGGTCGAAAAATACCTGTTATAAAAATGGCTCGATTGAGCAGTTGGGCTGAGGATCATGCAGCTAAGTACGTTGACAATCCTAGTAAAACCCAAGTGATTGTGCTTACTGAAATAGACCATGATTTTATCAACCCTCTGATTCCGTATAAACAAAAAATCAATATTGGTTTAAACACTTTAATCAGAACGTTTTCAGAAATTGTTATTGGAGTATCATCTGATAAAATTTCTATATTAAACATGAATCTTTCAGACTCTATTTTCTCCAAAAATGAGATAGAACGGTTTGTTTTGAAATCACTAATTCCTAAAGTTTTTGTGCCCATCGCTCCACTTTTACTGAGCCGCTTTGAGCTAGGAAAGTATAATCCTCAAGAATCTATCTATGCTGCAAAATTAGTGAAATTAGGTCAGGAATTAGCATCAACAGGTTTATTCCCTCCTGGTTTTAAATTGAATGAAGTGATTAAAAGAAAATCCCATAGAGATATTGTCAGCGTCATCATAAATGGTAGAACAGGTGTCTCTTATGGCTTTGTTGCTTATGCTGAACCTCCACAATATTTTGGAGATATAGAGGTAAGTAAAAATGAGTGGGAAAGTCTATTACCTGTTAGAGGATTTAGTAGTAACGAAATTCGTCAAAATGAAAAAGGTAGACGCTATGCCAAAATCAAACTCCTAGACAAATATGTATTTAGGCAAATACCTGATATTTGGCTTGTCAGTTCTCGTTCAGGGTCAAATAAAACAGACTTGAATCTCGCTGATGATATTATCAGAATTGGTTTGAAAGAAAAGCTATATCTCCAACTCCCTAAAGTGATTCATTCGGAGTTAGCAGATATGAAACCTTCTTATGATATTTATGTCATGCTTGCAATTAGTCTTTCTGCGGCTTTGTATACGCCAGAATTAATTAAAGATGGTGCGCCAATTGTTCATTTCCACGGCTACCCAGCATTTGATTGGTTTAAACCAAATGAATACTGTGTTGGGGTAAATAATCCTTCAGTACCTTGTGGAACCTATGAATCTGGTGTATTCAACTTTCTAGGTATTTCTAGCTTGGTCGAACAACAAGCTCGAAATATATCTTTAGTTAGTTTAGTAGAACCAGATCATGGCACAAATTTTATAGCTCATGATTTGGATTATCTAGTCGAAAGATTGAAAACCGGTTGTACAGATGGGCAAATTGAACTAGGTGGAAAACATTTTGCTTCTCTCAAATCGAAGATAGAAGAATGCAGAATCTAAATTTGTGAAATAGGCAATAGTAAATTCAACTAAACTTCGTCTAGAACACCGATTCAGTAATCAGAATTAAGTAGCAGCCTTCTCAGTAGTGCAGGTAAAATTTTTGGCAAGAATATGAAGATTATAGACGACGGCGGTACGGCGAAGATCAAATAGATTTTTGCGAGAACCAACATAACGAGCTTGGTCTGTTTACCATCGACCAATATGAGATAGGGAATGCTCAACAGCAACACGTTCTTGGAGCTTGGCACGACCAGCAGGAGTTAATTGACGTTGTTGTAATTCCCTAAATAAAGGTTCATCAGGATGAATAGAAACACTACGCCCAGTTTTGGAAGTAGTACAATGCTCCCTTAACGGACAAGTTGCACAAATATTTTTTGGGAACTGAACTTGCCACCGACGTTAAAAGGTAAAGTCACCTCATTAGGGCAGCAAATAGTCTGATTGTCCCAATCAAGGGTAAAAGCAGTTTTGGTAAACCTCAAGCCGTTTTTAACTTGCCAAGCTTTACAGTAAACAGTCAGTTCGTCACTTCTGTTTTGAACCAAGGAACTACTCAGATAAGCACGGTCAATATGTAACACAACCAGATTCACTTGCTGGCATTTTAAGTCAATGGCAATCGCATCTGTTACTGATGCTTCAGGAATATTTGCTCTGGTGACTCTAACAGCGCGAACCAGCCCATTGTCTAAATCTCGTAAAACATGACGTTTATCACCATCAAATGGCTGGCTTTGACTTTTACGTCCATGTCTCATCTCTTCATCTTCGATTGAGATACATCGTTCTGGTACAACACCTGTTTTGAGTTTCAGTTCACCGTTATGGAATATATCACAAGAAGAGTTAAATCTTCTTAATAATTTAATTCTAGGTAGATGAAGAAATTGACGGCAGTATTTAAATCCGTTTATAACTTTTAGGCTACCTCGATGATAATAGCGATCGCTTTTGTGATATGTGGACTCATATTAAAGCTACTTATATGAAATAAATGATCGCTATTCATTATTGATAAGCCATCAAAACTTTCACATGGCAAAATTCACTACTTTGATTACAGAAAATTACTAAACAGCATAGGATTTAAATAGATTCGACAATGGCAACAAAATTATTATGAAATGACTAGCTTTAACGACTATTCTATCTTTCAACATTTTGTTGCAGGTAAATGTTATCCTGTTAGTCTTAATTTTGAAGCAGTCAAATGGGATATAAAATCTTATTTTCATTGTGATAATTATTGTAAGTGTGTAGCATTGAGATATTTTATAGCGCAATTAATTTAAAAAAATAAAAAAGCGAGAATTTGAACGTTTATTTTCTAAAAGAATATTTAAAATAAAGGTTTGTGATAAAATTATCATGCTGTAAATATCCTATATTATTCTCTCACAAAAGTAATAGAAGAAGGATGTATTTAGTTCGGTGAATCACCATTATTTAGCTAAAATCTTAGGAGTGTCATCAATTTCGATAGCACTCCTATAAATTATGATAGAACTTTTACATAATTTTTTCTCTACTAGCCAGTTTATTCCCCACGGACATTGCTACCTCTGGAAACCAGAATTGGTGTGGTTACATTTGGTTTCAGATGTGTTAACTGGACTTGCTTATTATTCAATCCCAGTGATGTTGGTTTATTTTGTCCGTAAACGGCGAGATGTGCCTTTCGGCTGGATATTCCTGATGTTTGGTACATTCATTGTTGCTTGTGGCACAACCCATTTGATGGATGTGTGGACGCTTTGGTATCCTACCTATTGGCTATCAGGGTTACTCAAAGCTATTACCGCTTTTGTCTCTGTATTGACGGCTATAGAGCTTGTGCCATTAATACCCAAGGCACTGGCTCTACCAAGTCCTGCTCAACTAGAGAAGGAAATTGCTGAACGCATACTAACTGAGGAGGTGTTGAGGGAAAGTAAACAACGCTGGCAATTAGCTTTGCGCGGCAATAATGATGGAATTTGGGACTGGAATGTTAAAACTAATGAAATATTCTTCTCGGCCCGTTGGAAGGAAATGCTTGGTTATGAAGACCACGAAATTTCTAACCATTTAGATGAAAGGATGAAACGAGTACATCCAGATGATCTGGATTGGGTAACACAAGCAGTCCAAGATCACTTTTCTCAGAAAACACCGTTTTACACTACTGAGCATCGAGTTTTATGTAAAGACGGCACTTACAAATGGATTTTGGATCGAGGTCAAGCACTGTGGGATGAAGATGGTAATGTAGTGCGGATGGCTGGGTCACATACCGATATTACTGAGCGTAAGCAAGCAGAGGAAGCAGTAAGTAGTCTACTTAATCAACTAGAAAATATGGTGGAGGAACGAACAGCACAGTTAACAAGAATTAATCAATCACTACAGACAGAAATTACTGAGCGCCAGCGAATAGAAGAAGCATTACGAGAAAGTGAAGAACGATTCCGTGCTACATTTCATCAAGCTGCTGTTGGCATCGCCCATGTAGCAATAGATGGAAGGTGGTTGTTAGTTAATCAGAAGCTTTGCAATATTCTTGGTTACACACTGGAAGAACTACAGTTGCTAACTTTTCAAGATATTACTCACCCAGATGATATTAATGCCGACCTAAAATATTTTTACCAGATTTTAGCAGATGATATTCAAACTTACTCAATAGAAAAGCGCTATTTTTGTAAAGATCGCTCCATACTTTGGGTTAATCTCACCGTCTCTTTAATGCGCGAACCTAGTGGGGAGCCAAGATATTTGATTTCTGTAGTGGAAGATATTAGCGAACGGCAAGCTGCGCTACGCGATCGCAAGCAGTGGGAGGAGCAAATGCAAGCATCACTCTTAGAAAAAGAGGTGTTATTAAAAGAAATTTATCATCGGGTAAAAAACAATTTACAAGTTATTTCCAGTCTGCTAAGTTTGCAATCTGCTTATATTAAAGACAAGCACGATTTGGTAATATTCCAACAAAGCCAACAACGGATTGCATCAATGGCTCTAGTTCACGAAAAATTGTATGAGTCTCAAGACTTAGCAAAGATTAATTTTGGTGAATATATTCGAGATTTAGTAGCAAGTTTATTTACTGCATACGAAGTCAATGAAGATGCGATCGCTCTGGTACTAAATATAGACAAACACGTTTTTCTCGGATTAGATACGGCAATTCCTTGTAGCTTAATTATCCATGAGCTTGTATCTAATTCCTTGAAATATGCATTTTCCGTAGGTAGGAATGGTACGATTTATATAGAAATTAACCAAAATCAAGATCGGCAAGTTACACTTGTAGTCAGTGATGACGGAATTGGTTTACCACCAAATTTTAATTTCCAAAAAATAGCTTCTTTAGGCTGGCAGTTAGTGGATGCTTTAACCAATCAACTTTCAGGAAATATCAATATCCAAGGTGATATGGGTGTGAAGTGTCAGGTGACATTTACATTAATATAACAAACTAAAATATGACATCTGCAAAAATCTTAGTTGTAGAAGATGAAGCTATTGTTGCAAAAGATTTACAATATCGACTTATAAAATTTGGTTATACAGTTCCTGTAATTGCTTCTTCAGGACAAGAAGCAATTAACAAAGCAGTAGAAATATCCCCAGATTTAGTGTTAATGGATATTAAATTAAAAGGGTCAATGGATGGGATAGAAGCTGCCCAAGAAATCCATAAGCATTTGGATATTCCAGTAATTTACTTAACGGCTTATGCAGATGATAAAACATTAGCAAGAGCCAAGATAACTGAACCGTTTGGCTACCTACTCAAACCTTTTAAAGAAAGAGAACTACAAACAAATATTGAAATAGCTCTCACTAAACATGGTTTAGAAAGGCAATTAAAAGTAAGTAAAAAATGGCTGGATGCACTTTTAAAAAGTATAGGCGATGGTGTGATTGCTAGCGATTTGCAAGAATTGGTAACTTTCATGAATCCGGTTGCTGAAAATCTGACTGGATGGAAACAGGAAGAAGCTTATGGTAGAAATTCATCAGAAGTATTCAATATTGCTAATGCAGATACTCATAACTCTATTGAAAGTCCGATCGTAAAAGTCCTTCAAGATGGCATTATCGTCAGCCTCCCAGCAGAAACTATTCTGATTACTAGAGAGGGTGGAGAAATACCAATTGATGACAGCGTTGCACCAATTAAAGATGATAAAGATAATATAATGGGTGCTGTGTTAGTGTTTCGAGATATTACTGAGCGCAAACGAGCGATTGAGGCGCGTCAAAGGCAAATTGAGCAAGAGAAACTTGTGTTGCAATGGGAAGAGATAAATCAACTCAAAAATGACTTTTTAAATTTAGTTTCTCACGAACTGCGATCGCCTCTGAGTAATATGAAGCTAATGATTCAAATGATACAATTGTCTACTGATACCGAGGAAGCTCAACGTTATCTAGAACTGATGGAAGGCGAGTGCGATCGCGAGTTAGGATTAATTAACGATCTACTTGACTTACAACGGCTAGAAAGCTCATCTTATCCAGTTATAACACCAGATGCGTTGCTCTTACAGCAGTTCTTAACTTGGATAATTGAGCCATTTCAAATCCGTGTTCAACAACATCAGCAAACTCTAAAGTTGAATCTGCCTTCAAATCTCCCGTCCCTGCTCTCAGATGGCATAAGCTTAGAACGAATCTTAATAGAATTGCTTAATAATGCCTGTAAATACACACCTGCGGGTGGTGAAATTATCCTAAGTGTAAGTCACAATTCCTTGGAAACGCCTGCAAAAACTATTATTACTACCAGTAATTCCGCAGAAATTTCAGCAATAGAGTTACCACGAATCTTTGAAAAATTTTATCGCATCCCCAATGCAGATATCTGGAATCAAGGTGGTTCTGGATTAGGTTTAGCTATAGTAAAAAAATTAGTCGAACAATTGCAAGGAAACATTCAAGTAGAAAGCGGTAACGGATGGACAACATTTACCCTTACATTAACTGATTTCTTATAGGTATTTAGGTTCTCTTAAAATTTCCTAATTTTTATCCTACACATAAATTATTAGAGGTGTCTAGATAGATATACATCTCTAATAACTGATGTTATAAATATTTTTGCAAATGGTATGAGATAATTAAAGTAAATTATTAAATCTAGAAAAATGGTATCAACTATATCTTCCGCACCCCAAGGTTTTAGTGCATTTATTACTAATTTAGGAATACGCGATACAACTGATGATTTTGTATTTATTAAATCATCAGTTCCTTGTGTTGCTGATGGAGTCTTCACTCAAAGTCTTTTCGCCGGGCCAAGCGTTACTATTAGCCGCGACAACTTAAAAGATTCACAAGTACAAGGAATTGTCGTTATATCTAAAAATGCAAATGTCGCTAATGGTGCTGTTGGCATTGCTGATGCCCAAGAAGTTTTAGAATTGATTGCAACGGAAACTGGAATTGCTGCACATAATATGGTGATAGCTTCTACAGGCGTAATTGGCAGGTGTTACCCAATTGAAAAAATTCGAGCAGGTTTATTAGGATTGGGGAAAAAATTGACTCCTGCTGATTTTAATGCCGCAGCCCGTGGTATTATGACCACCGATACAGTATCAAAACTAGCTACACGACAAATAGGAAATGCCAAGCTGGTAGGAATTGCCAAAGGTGTTGGCATGATTGAGCCTAATATGGCAACTCTCTTAACTTTCTTTTTTACTGATGCGGCAATTTCTGCAAATAGCCTTCGTTCTATTTTTCGCTCTACTATAGATAAAACCTTTAACTGCTTGAGTGTAGACACTGACACTTCTACTAGTGACTCCGCCGTGATTCTAGCTAATGGAATAGCCGGTGAAGTTTCAGAAGCAGATTTTGCCAGCGCATTGCAAGAAGTTGCACAAGAATTGGTGCTGAAAATTGCCAGAGATGCAGAAGGTGCCACCAAAATTATTGAGGTGACTGTAGATTCAGCTATTAATTATGTACAAGCGAAAAAAGTAGCTAAAGCAATTGTCAATTCACCATTAGTCAAAACCGCCGTCTATGGGGCAGATCCGAATTGGGGACGAGTTGCGATGGCTATAGGTAAATGTGAAAATGAACAGCAGATAAATCCAGAACGAGTTGTTATTAGTTTTGATGACGTGAAAGTTTATCCTAATAGTTTAACTAATGAAAATCTGGAACAATTGCGGCAAATTATGTCCAGAGACAAAGTAGATATTCATGTTAGCCTCAATATTGGTGAAGCTTCTGCAACTGTATGGGGTTGCGATCTTTCAGAGGGTTATATAGAAATTAATGGCAAATACTCAACTTGATTAACAAGAAGAGACGCGAAATTGCACTGGGCTTCAAACCGCTACGCTAATGTCTTGTTGCGTTAACGCGTCTCTACATATAGGAATTCGATTTGATTTTTGTTCGCGTGGACAAGAAAGAGGTAAGAGGCAATAGGAAAGAATGGTTTTTGAGTTGTACGGAGTTTTTTCAAAAATCAAATATGAGTCCTATAGCTCAATACGGTTCAGTTAAGGCTAAAACTCTTTGTCAAAGTCAATTTTTTTTACGAACCACAGAGACACAGAGGGCACTGAGAGAATAAAGAAATGCTTAACTGAACTGCATTGTCCTATAGCTTGGATAGATACCTACACAAATTTGCAATAGCTGGCGTTGAAGCCTCAGCAACACAGCATACCTGCCTTCTTCATCGGTAATATTCGGAACCTCACCTTGCTATCAGGGAGAGAAACTTTGGCATCAGCCAAAAGTGGGATTATGTGCTTTCGGACATGATATTAGTCAAAAGTGTAGAGATGGATAAATGGCAGAGGGACATTAAGAGGTAATTGCTTTGTCAAAAAAGTTGACGCAGGTAGTTATTGTGTAATACAGTATGTTACATAAGTAATGAGTTAGATTAAAAAAACTTCCTAGCCAGTACAGCACGGTGAAAATAAAATTACCATTTGTATGCAAGTAGTCGATATTACAAGAAAATTTTAAAATCTCATATTTAACACAGAATAACTCTATTAACGCTGCATAACTAAACAAATATGGATTTTGACTATTTTAGAAGCAATGAAGGCACTCCTACAAATAATACCCGCCAAAGCTTGCTTGCTAGTGGGTGGCGACCCTTTAACCGAGAGTTAGATTGGGGTTTTTTATGGCAACTGTTGTATAGTGACTCCCGCGAATTAACTCAAAAAAGTTTGAATTTAGCGAGTAATGTTGCTGATATTTTGGGGCGAAATAATTATGCTTGGTGGGCTAATTTATTAAATATTGTATCTGACAATACCCGCTACGAAGTTGAAAAATTTTGGAATTACATCACACCAGATCCCCAATCACCAGATCATCGCTACAAAGATGTTTTGAGTACGGAAACGCCTATCGTTCAATTTGTCAGTCGTAGTAGCATTCCCATTGATTATGTTCTTAATCGGCTGCAAGAAATTACTGTTCTGCGAGTTTTGGGTGTGTTGGGTAATCCTGACATTATTACTCAGTATTATTCAGAAAGAGATTTTTATTTTCCTATAGATAGATTTATTAGCTGGGAACGCTTAGATGTGATTAATACTGTTTATGCTTATTGGGCAAAGCATGACGTTTGGTTGCAAATTGATCCCTACGATCGCGGGCGGCGACAATATAGTTTAATGGCGAGAAATCTTGCCCCACTAATTAACAAGGCGACTTACGACTTGGCAGTTATGCTGAGTGGATATCAAAGTCGTGTAGGTAAAGTTCACAGCCAATTTCCCATTCGCACATTTCCGGCAGATATCCAACAGTTTACTGATGCTGTACAGCAAGCGATTCTGAATCAAAACCAGTTAGCGGTTGTTGTACATGGGAAACCAGGTACTGGTAAAACAGTCTGGACACAAGCTGTAGCAAAAGAAATTCTTGTACCTTTAGGGTATGTAATTTTTATTTTAGATCATGATGCGATCGCTAATTTTGTTCCCCCAACTTACATAGAGCGTATTTGTATCGTTATTAACGAAGCTGATAATCTAGCGCAAAACCGCGCTTCTGAGGTAGCGCAATACAATAACAAAACCGAACACATTCTCAGTTTGCTGGATGGTACTTTGTATCAAAGTGTCATTGATGAGTCTGGTATCCAGATGCAGCAACGATTAGTTGTCTTGATGACTTGTAACACTACTGAAAGATTAGATCCAGCTATGTTACGTAAGGGCAGGGTGGATTTAATATATGAGTTTACACAATTATTTGTTTGACATCCTCACCGCCGTGTTCGTTCTTGGCGTTCCCCTTCGCGCAGCGTCTCCGTCAGGAGAAGGGTACGCACTCTTTAAGAAGGAGTAATGAGTAATAAGTAATAAGTAATGAGTAAATACCCATTGTTCATCCACTCATTACTCATTACTCATTACTCCTTACTCCTTACTCATTACTCCTTACTCATTACTCATTACTCCTTACTCATTACTCCTTACTTTAAAAGCCGTGCTGGAAACACGGGGTTTTAAACCCATTTTTCTGATAAAATCTACTGTCACCATAGTTTCACCTGTTTTTGGGATACAAGCTGATGCTGTTTGCGCCAAGCTTGGGGAGGTAAACCGTGATGTTGGCGAAACTGACGAGAAAAATGAGACACATCTTGATAACCTAATGCTTTGGCAATCTTCTCGATAGTCTGATTATTATTTTGGAGTAAAAAACGAGCGCCTGCCATTCGGCGTTTGACAATCCAGCAGTTTACAGTCTCTCCTGTTTGCCTTGAGACTCGGTTAGTTAAGTAAGCAGGTGAGTAACCAACAGCAACAGCCACATCACACAAAGTAATTCCTTGATGATAATGGGCTTCGATAAAGTCGAAAACTTCTTTTAATTGAGGAATACAGGGAAATATTGACTTAGAAGGGATCGTGGGTTCTTCAGGTGCGATCGCACTTGGAGTATTATCTACAAATACTGATTTTGGAGCTTTCTCAAATTTCATAGCGCACCAGTATTGCAGAGTAGCTTGCTTTTCTAGTCGGATAGCGATCGCTCTAAGCAATTCGTCTAGTGTCGAGGGTTTGGTAAGATAATCATCTGCTCCCAATTCCATAGCTTTGCGAACATCTGCTTTGTTACTACTCCCAGTCAGAAAAATAAAAGGAATAATTGCAGTAACAGGATCTAGGCGTAGCCTACTTAAAACGCTATAACCATCCATATCGGGCATCGTGATATCGCAAATAACTAAGTCGGGTATATACTCTTTTGCTTGTTGAATACCAGCAAGGCCGTTGTCAGCACTGATTGTATCAAAACCTTTAGCCTTAAGACCTTTTAAATAAAGATCGCGGGTAACATTATCATCTTCAATGACGAGAATTTTATTTGACGATTCGTACATAATTTTTTATTACCATAACTTTTGCAGAAGCTGGTTAATATTAAACTGTGGCGGAATTTTGCCTAGTTTAGTTAGGTTTACACCGTACTATACTCAACTTTTTTGTGAGTATGAAAATAGGCATAAGCTTAATTAGTTCGTTCCGAGAGTTGTGATTGTTAAGTTGTTAATTAATAACTAATCTTTATTTCAACATTCATAACTCGGAACTACTAAACTCTGACTTGATTAATGCCAACGTCACAGTAAACGTAGTGCCCACACCTAGTTGACTTTCCACAGATACTTGACCATGATGTAAGTCTACCAAGGTTTTAAGAATTGACAGTCCTAGTCCAGTGCCAGGTATGTGATCGATGTTAGTTCCACGGTAAAATGGTTCAAATATTCGTTGTTGATCTAGTGCTGAAATACCAATACCTCTATCTTCAACCTGGAAAATTAATTGCTCATTTTCGCAAGAAAGTCTCAAATCAATTGTCATACCGGAGGGAGAATATTTTATTGCATTATCGAGCAAATTTTTCAAAATCGGCTCTAACAGTTTTTTGTCTATGCAGGCTGTTAGAGAATTTTCTTGAGTGACAAAATTAATGGGAACTTTACTAATGCTCATCTGCATTTCTGCAACTAAGTCCTTACAGAAATCAACTAACTCAAGTGGCTTTGGCTCATAGTTTATTTTTGCTGCTTCTGCCTTTGAGAAAAATAAAATATCATCCAACATCTGACCAAGTTGTTCTGTAGCTTTTTGAATGTGATCCAGCAGTGGTTGGATTTTCTTCTGTGTACGTTTGTCTACTTCTTCCTTTAATAAACTATTAGAAAATGAAACAATATTCAACGGTGTACGGAATTGATGGCAAACCATAGAAAGAAAACGCGCTCTAAGTTCGCTAAGTTGTTTTGCTTGTTCTAAAGCTTGGTTAAGACCTAATTCTGCATATTTGTAATCGGTAATATCAATGCCTGCAATCATTTCTACTGGTTTTCCACCAAAATCTAGCACTCCATCTAGCATTACAACTGCACAAGCTAGCCATCGCTCTGTACCGCTTTTGGTCAGAATATTCATCTCCTGGTATTCAAAGTTAGTTGCTTCACTCTGCTTACGTACCTGCCTGCGTCTTTTGCTTTTAATCAGTCGGCGAATATCAAAACCCGTTAACAGTTCCTCTTTTGTGTAACCAGTCAGTTGCTCTACTGCTGGATTTATGTAGCAAAGCCGCGTACCTTGAATTAGAAAAGTGCTGGTATCTGTTGTTTCGGCTAAAGTCCGAAATCTAACTGCGTTTAGCCGCAATGCCTCTTCAGTCTGTTTCGATTCAGTAATGTCCCAAATACTCCAGACTCTACCAATAATTTTGCCATCCAACAAGTGAGGTTTTGAGTAGTGTGCAAAAACTCTCCCATCTTTCAATTCCAGAATATCGTAGCTCTCAAAATCAGAGTGGCTAGACACTTCCCAAATTAGTCGATTAAAGGCTTGTGGATCTTTAAGTTGATTCTCAAAAAAGGCTTTGCATCGAGGACATTTCTTAGATAATATTAGGGACTCCGGGATCTGCCACATATCCACAAATTTCTGATTCAAGCTCAGAATATCTCCCTCAGAGTTAACTGCAACAATACCAATGGCAGTAGATTCGAGAGTAGAACGAAGCAAAGAAAGAGATGCTTGTAGTTCTATTTCTTTTGATTTTAGTTGAGAAAATTCCTGCTGTAAATTGTCTTTGGCATCCCTTAATTCATCAGTCCACTTTTGCACGCTCAGTTCTACTATTTCATCACTTATTTCTCGAACAAAAGCACAGCCAAATTCTATATCTTGTTGTTTTACATAGTTAATGGATATTTCTACCAGAAAGATCCGCCCTCCTTTTGTGCGGTAGCGAGATTTAAAGGTAAGAGAACCTTCTGAGTTAATATTTGACCAGTTATGTAGAGAAAAATCTACGTCTATATCTTGCAACCTCATGGAAAGTAATTCCTCACGGGAATATTCAGTCATCTGGCAAGTGGCATCGTTGACGTAGAGAAACTGTGCATTTTCTCCTAAACAAAAGGCAGCATCTACAGCTTGATTTATTAGAAAGTGAGCAAACTTCATTTCTATTTCTGGCTGTAGTGGCCATTGAGTGTTTGATTTAGCTAATCTATAATCGCCAGAATTCATATCCCTACTTGCTCCTGGTAATTAATAAGCACCATAGCCATTAATGAGTTTGATAGTCATAACTAACTAAAAACTCTGGTGCAGTGTTAGGCAGTTAAAAAATAAAATTAGTTAGTAAATTAAAAAATATTACTAACGGACTTAACAAAACTTATCATACCAATAAAAAGGGAATAATTTAACCAATTTTTCCTGAAAAAATTCAATATTTAATTTAAAATTTATTATTGACTTAAACAAATTTTGAGGAATGCAAAAAATAGACAAATCAAATCTAGATTAGTCAATATACCTTATTAGCTAAGAGTTGAAAATTCTCAATCTATAAGTAGAAAAAATGTTTTAAATGATATACTAATACTACTTTTCGTAATTCGCAATTCCCGTTAAGTAAGGATTTTATACATTTAAAATGGGTGGCTTATTTCAGCCAAACTGTCCTAGTACAGGACTGCGGAAATTTGTGTACCTTTAACAAGTAAAGAGATGTAGCCTGCACCATAGCTAAGGAATGGTTCACCAACCCAAAGTTACTGGGTTTCGACTGGTAAACGGTTAAATGAGAAAAATTTTTGTTCCTTACCCTTTCCGAGGGAAAGGACTTTGACCAAATACTACTGTAGAGTCGTTTGATTATCAACATAAATGAATTTACCGGGCTTGGCTAGGCTTTAATCAAAAAATTTTAACTCATTAGTTCATTTTCTTAACTTATCTTAACTTACTCTATCAGGGATTTAACTATAGAAGAATATGCTTAGTCATCCGTCGCAAGAAATACATTTACATAACACAAACACGTATAAATTAGCGTATAATTTTATATCTAAATTTTTTTTTAAGAAAAAACGTCATCCGTCAAAAGAAATACAAATGGACTAAAAAAACACGTATAAGTTTGTGTTTATTTTGTCATAAAGCAACATTTTAGTCGAAATCTACGTAACTGTTGATAAATCGCCAGAGGCTAGAAAGGGAGTTTTAAAAGGCTTTAGAGGTTGTTTGAAAAGTATTTCGCTGTGACTTTAGACACTTTTAGATCCCCCCTAACCCCCCTTGAAAAAGGGGGAACCGGAGTCAAAGTCCCCCTTTTTAAGGGGAGCCAGTGCGGTCTTCTCCCAAAGGGAGAGGCTAGCGCCTTCGCGGAGCGTCTCGTAGAGAAGGGGGTTTCCCCCATGAGCAACTGGCGTGGATTTAGGGGGATCTAGAATGTTTTGCTACCAAGAAGAGGACTTTTCAAACATCCTCTTAGACTTAAATACCTAATCTCTTTTCTCAAGGAATACCTACTCAACGCTTAGTCATCTCTCACAGGATATATAAAAAGTGAAGTAACTATGTCTTTATCGTTACAAATAATTGACTCGATGAGTTTTTGGTGGCAATATAAAGACCGCTAAACTGTTGTAGCTCGGCTTATGCTACAAAGCAAATTCAAGAGTTTATACGGAAGACAAGCAGTTGCTAATTTGTAAGCACCTGGGCAAAAAAGTAAAAGAATTGTCATTTTTATCAAAAGATTTTCTATTGTAAATTTGGTCATGTAGCTCAGTAGCGATGCCTAGGTTGGGCTACGCCTACGCAGAATATAAATTTTTCAGAATCGCTAAGTTTAAAATGTTGCAATAGTTATACAAGCGAAAGAATTGCCACTTTTATCGAAAGATTTATCATTGCAGATATACTTTTATTGTAGTATTCATCAGAAATTAATAACCTCTCCAGACAGTTTAATGAATAGGTTGGTGTGATTAAAGACAACTGTGTAAAAACTCTGAGATATGCTTGAGTTAAGCTTAATAGCTTGTTTACATACCTTTACATTATTTAGTTTTTCCCTGCCAACCTACTTAAGTATTGTAGAAACGAAAAATTTGACACCTCCATCAAAAGATTTTTGATTGCATATCAGTTATCATCCCCTCTATTGTGGTTCTTAGAAGCACAGCCTTACTTGCTGTATGCTTTGCAAAAATTTTTTGGTAGTGCTATCACAACCATCAATCAGCAGCAATCAACCGTTTCTACTATCGATCAAACTCGGTCATAGCTGTGATAAACAACAGAGTTGTTCGTATTAAATATTGCTAGCGCTGTGATTGTAAAGTAAAAAGCCTTTGTGTAACTTTATGTAATTAAGTGAAACCATGAGTCAAAACTATACTGGTTCCAACTCTCCTCTCATCACTACTGAGCCATACAAAGAATTTCCAGCAAATAGATATGTAGAATCTTCTCGTCAGCTTGATGAATCGGAGAATAACGGGGGAACTCAGCCTTTTTTAAATGATGAAACACCAGCAACGCTCTCAGTTGCCGATGCGATCGCTCAGATGTTGGTAAATTTGGGAGTAAGCTACGCTTTTGGTGTCGCTGGTGGCGCGATGGCCAGCCTTTGGGGTGCGCTATCAAATAGCAGTATCGAGGTGTTGAACTTCCGCCATGAAGCGGGAGCAGCCTTTGCAGCCACCGAAGCTTACTTTGCCAATAATCGCCCCACTGTAGTTTTTACCACAGCCGGGCCGGGGATCACTAACGCGCTGACCGGATTATTTGCGGCTCGTGGTGAAGGTGCAAAGGTAATTTTGCTATCAGCTTGCACCTCTGCACCGCAGCGTGGACGTTGGGCAATTCAAGAAACCAGCACTTATACATTGCCCAGTGGGGGAATTTTTACGCCAGGAGCGCTATTCAACTATGCAATCACTATTGAATCTGCGGGTCAACTACCGCAGATTTTCCGCAAACTTGCTTTAGCTATGGCGCAACCAGGTGGATTTGTTGCCCATTTGAGTATTCCCACCGCAGTGCAGACAAGTTTAGTTGAGGATGTAGCATTACCCCAACTAGATGTTACTCCGTTTCCGATGACTGCTTCCAAAGAAGCGATCGCTAAATCGGTAGAGTTATTATCATCTGGCCCCTTTGCTATCTGGGTTGGTTTCGGTGCGCGTGAAGCAGCAGAGGAAATCCTTGAACTCGCTGAAAAAACGGGAGCAGCCGTTATGTGTTCACCCCGTGGTAAAGGTATCTTCCCTGAAGATCATCCCCAGTTTGTCGGTGTCACAGGTTTAGGCGGTCATGCTTCCGTCTTAACTTATATGGAACAGCAACCTCCACAACGCACACTCGTATTAGGAACCCGCCTTGGCGAACCGACTTCCTTTTGGAGTTCTGCACTAGTTCCAAAAGAAGGTTTCATCCATGTAGATATTGACCCAGAAGTGCCAGGTGTAGCCTATCCCCACGTTGAAACTTTCGCAGTTCGCTCTGATATCAAAGCTTTTGTGGAAGAGTTATTGGAGCAATTTCCAGATGCTCCTCGTTCCACAACTTTGTCGCTACCTCATCCAGAACGCAAAGCAATTGAACCTGCACCAGACGTAGATTATCCAGTGCGGCCAGAAGTATTGATGGCAGCAATTCAAAAGATAATTGTTGAAGGTAGCGATGCAGTAGTAATGGCGGAGTGTGGTAACTCGTTTACTTGGTCAACCCATCTACTCCAATTTACCGAAACCAATCGTTATCGAGTCAGCACCGGAGTCGGCGCAATGGGTCACGCCGTTACTGGAGTGTTGGGTGCAGCACTGGCAAACAATAGCAAAGCTGTAGGCATTGTCGGCGATGGAGCAATGCTGATGAATAACGAAATCAGCACCGCCGTGAAATACAAAATTCCAGCGATTTGGATTGTTCTCAACGATGCGCGTTATAACATGTGCCATCAAGGGATGAAAATCTTGGGATTAAAGGGCGCAGATGCCACACTTCCACCGACAAACTTCGCCATGATTGCTCGTGGGATGGGAGCAGAAGCGATCGTAGTTGTTAGAGAGTCGGATATTGAAGCGGCATTAGAACAAGCGATCGCATCATCTGTTCCCTTTCTCATTGATGTCGTAATTGACGCTGATCGCCCAGCACCTTCTGGTGGACGTAATAAGAGTTTGGCAGCACAAGGAATTAAATCAACAGCTAAAAATGGAGCCAAGCAAGTTTCATTTCCAATGGTTTGATTTTGCTGGCAACGCTCGATTTTTTTCTAACGAACCGCAAAGGAATAGATAAGTAATCTTATGACGGCAAGAGACTAAAACACGAGAGCATCACAATCTTTCAAAAATTCACGATACTGATGCAAAAACCATTTACAACTCTCTTACCTTCGCGCTCTTTGCGCCCTTTGCGGTTCGTTTTCTCATTCTCTTATTCCAGCAACTACATTTACCAAACTGGAACTTCAAATATTTGCTTTCTAACTTCACTCAATCTTAATATTCCAACCTGATTTTGTGTCTATATCTTTACATTTTGTAATGCTAATTACTTTCTCTAACCAATCCCAAACAATATCGAGAGGTCAAGATGCTGCTATTTGAAACTGTTAGAGAAATGGGTCACGAGCAAGTTCTCTTTTGTCATGGTAAAAATCCCGAAATTAAGGCAATTATTGCCATCCATGACACGACCTTGGGCCCAGCAATGGGAGCTACAAGACTCATGCCTTATGTCAACGAAGAAGCTGCTTTAAAAGATGCACTTCGTCTCAGTCGGGGGATGACTTATAAAGCTGCTTGTGCAAACATTCCGGCTGGTGGAGGCAAAGCAGTTATTATTGCTAATCCTGAAAATAAAACAGATGATTTGTTGAGAGCCTACGGACGTTTTGTTAACAGCCTCAATGGGCGTTTTATTACTGGGCAAGATGTCAATATTACCCCTGATGATGTCCGAACAATCAGCCAAGAAACTAACCATGTTGTTGGAGTCTCAGAAAAATCTGGTGGGCCTGCTCCCATCACATCATTAGGAGTTTTTCTAGGAATTAAAGCTGCTGTAGAGTCTCGTTGGCAGAGCAAAAGACTTGATGGCATGAAAGTTGCAGTTCAAGGCTTAGGTAATGTCGGCAAAAATCTTTGTCGCCACTTACATGAGCATGATGTCAAGCTTTTTGTTAGCGATGTAGACCCAGCCAAAACAGAAGAAGCACAACGGCTTTTTGGCGCAACCGTTGTAGAACCAACCGAAATTTACTCTCTTGATGTAGATATCTTTTCTCCTTGCGCTCTGGGAGGAATTCTTAACAGTCATACAATTCCTTTTCTCCAAGCTCAGATTATTGCTGGTGCGGCTAATAATCAATTGGAAAATGAGCAATTACATAGTCAAATGCTCACTAAAAAAGGGATTCTGTACAGCCCTGATTATGTAATTAATGCTGGAGGACTAATCAACGTTTATAACGAGATGATTGGTTATGACGAAGAAAAAGCCTTCAAGCAAGTGCATAACATTTATGACACCCTGTCAGCAATTTTTGAGATTGCGAAAGAGCAGGGAGTTACTACCAACGATGCTGCTAAACGGTTAGCAGAAGACCGCATCAACAATATTAAGCGCAGCAAATCTAAAGCGATCGCAGCTTAATTATTATCTTAAGGAGTGAGAAGTGGAAAAAAATACTTTTGCAACATCAGCTTACATTGCTACTTCACCAGAGAGTGCATTTGAATATCTCTGTAGTTTAAAGAACTTGGATGAATGGACTCTTTATAGCCGGATGAAAGAGCAAATTGATGAAGATACCTGGCTCGGAACTGCATCGGGTTATCACAAAAATCTCTATTATCACGTTAAAAAACTCCAAAATCCGCTTTTTTACGGCATTGAATGGCACTGTGGATTAGAGTACCAAAAATATTTTCAAGTTTATCCTGTTTTGCTGTTTCCCACTGACTACATTGAGCCAGGGACAGATGAAAAAGGCGTGTATTTTCACTGGTTGAGCTTTGTCGATCCCAAACGGCAGACTCAGATGATTATGCAAGGAATTCACACAGTCCATACTTCTGAATGTCGTTCTCTCAAAGGTAATTTGGAACGCAAAGCTGGTCTGACCTCAGCAGCCAAAGGAAGCCACTTTATCGATACTGACACCATTTATGTTGATGCCCCAATTGAAATCGGTATTGAATACTTAAAAGACTTACAAAATATAGATGAGTGGGCACATCTGTTACGCCTAAATGGTGATATTACTTCTGAATCAGGTGAATTCAAAGATGAATATGACCAGAATGTAAAAGTTTCCGTGAGAGTTCATTCTTTGAGTAAATACTACTTACTTGAACAAGAATACTTTTATCCAGAATACGAATATTATCAGCGTTCTGTAGCGTTACTTATCCCAACCGCTTATGCTTTCGCTGACCCCGAAGCTTCTGGTTTCATCCTGCATCGAATCACATTTTGGAAAACAGATGGAACTGTTAGCCACGGCAAACTTCAAATTGAAGACTTTGGCGCTGAGAGCATGAACATAAAACGCTTACTCGAAGCCAAAGCTGGCAACCTCAAATCATTTGATCGAGGAATGAGCTATCTGCCAAAAATCCAAGAATCACTAGTTACTAACTAAAACCTCAGCGACCCTCTGCGCTTCCCAGCCTGCGGCAAGCCGCAAAAGCGTCTACAGCGTTCCTCTGCGTTTAAAATTCCTACCTCAATTCCCTGCAACACATGAAACTGAAGCCATTCACTATTACTATCCTCACCTTTTGTGTTGCCGCTTTTTCTGGAATGAAAGCTGCGTCAGCCGCATCCTTTTCAGTAATCGCCGACGGTCTATATAATGCCGGTGGTCTGAGCTTTAGTCCTGATGGTAATCTCTATGTTACAGAGGCGGGAATAGGGGGAAGTGGCGCTTGCGTTCCACCAGCAAGCGGTCAAGGCGATTCTCTATGCTATGGCACAAGTGGAGCAGTTACCAAAATTGAGAATGGTAAGACCGAACGCATACTTACAGGACTTCCTTCCTTAGCATTACCAGATGGCACTGGAGGCGCAGGCCCTCGTGATATTAAATTTGATGCTACAGGTAAACCTTATGTTCTGATTGGATATGGGGCTAATCCGGTTTTTCGCGATCGCAATTTAGGTTACACTGACCTCGGTAAAATCATCGCTCCCGATTTTAAAACCAATTCCTGGACGAGTGTTGCCGATTTAGCTAACTATGAACTCGCCAACAATCCCGATGGTGGTGAAGTCGGTAGCAATCCTTTGGGTTTTGTCATAGATGGCAATAAGTTAGTTGCAGTTGATGCAGGTGCAAACAACTTACTCAGCGTTAATACTGACGGTAGAAATTTGCAAGCTATTACCACATTCCCTGAAGACATATTAGCTAATCCCGTCTTCCCACCCTCCGGTTCCCCGTCCAATGAACCGTCGCAAGTGCCATCTCAAAGTGAAGAGGTACAAGCGCAGTTTACAACCCAAGCAGTACCTTCAAATGTGGCAAAAGGCCCCGATGGTGCTTATTACGTCAGCCAATTTACTGGTTTTCCCTTCCCTGAAGGTGGGGCAAAAATCTATCGAGTTGGTGCTGATGGTTTAGCAACAGTCTTCGCCGATGGTTTTACCCAACTCACCGACTTGGAATTTGATACTGAAGGCAATTTATATGCTTTGCAGTACGCCAATCAGTCGGCTTGGAAGGGGAATTTTGATGGTTCTGTCATCAAAATAGCTGCCGATGGCACTCGCACAACTCTGCTGAGTGGCAATGGATTAGAGTCACCTAGCGCCTTGACTATTGGTGCTGATGGTGCAGTATACGTCACAAACCGAGGCGATCGCCCTGGATTTGGACAAGTTCTCAAAATTGAGAATACCAAATCTATCCCTGAACCTGATTCTACTTTAGGCGTATTAGCGATCGCAGCCTTGGGCGTTGGTTGGTTGCACAAGAAGAGAATCCCCACACCTCCCTTGAAGAAGAATTCAGAAGTCAGAATGGGCTAAACGCCCCGCTACCGCTAACAGGAGTCAGAATCAAGACGCTCTCTACGAGATGCTGCGCTATCCACCAGTCGTACAGAATTCATTCTGAATTCTGGCTCCTGACTCCTGAATTCTGTTTCGATAAATCTCAACTAAAGAGTTTCAAACCAATTGCGCGTTCCTCAAAGACTGGGATTCGTTGTCTTTAAACCCATAAAGTTTCCACTTACTTAACTCTCAATCTCCAAAGGTATGAAACTCAAATCACTTACTCTTACACTTTTAACTGTTTGCATTGCTGCTGTTTCTGCACCAAAATCAGCCGAAGCTGCAAGCCTAACAGTAGTTGCCGATGGTCTTAGTAATCCACGCGGAATCGGCTTTGATTCTACTGGCAATCTTTATGTTACAGAAAGTGGTTCTGGTGGTGATGGAAAAGATGGAAGATGTATTCCATCTCCTAGCGCCGGGTATATTCCTTTATGTGCTGGTCAAAATGGCTCCCTGCTTAAAATTGCTCAGGATGGTACAAAAACAAATATAATTTCTGACCTCACTTCTTTAGCATTATCGCCTTCTGGAGAACAAGCAGCCGGCCCTGCGGATATTAAATTTGATTCTCTCGGTAACGCTTATCTGTTGACCGGTCTTGCAGGCGATCCAACCAATCGTGATACCGTTTTAAAATCGCCTGACCTTGGTAAATTATACAAAGTAGACTTAAGTACTGGTGGATTGACAACTCTTGCGGATTTTGGAAAATACGAAACTGCATTTAATCCTGATGGTACAGATATAATCTCTAACCCTTATGCTCTTGCAATTAAAGGTGAGACTGCTTACGTAGTTGATGGGGGCGGAAACAGTATATATACTGTAGGACTCGATGGCAGTGGAATTAAGAACGTAGCCGCAGTTCCAGAGAAAGTGATAGATCGAAATAAACTGGAATTCCCCGATCTTGGGCCTGGTGTAGATCCATCTACGCTTCCAATCACACAGCAATCAGTACCGACAGGAATTGCGATCGCTCCAGATGGCAGTTTAACAGTTAGTGAATACACTTATTTTCCTTATCCAGAAGGTGAAGCGCGGATCTTTAGCGTTGACCCCAACACCTTGCAATCAAATGTTATCGCCGATGGCTTTACACAGCTGACTGGCGTAGCTTATGACCCTGACGGCAATTTGTACGCCTTGCAACACATCAATAGTTCCGAATGGAAAGAAATTCAACAGGGCGGTATTATCACTGGTGATATTAGTGGTTCTTTGATCAAAATAGCCACCGATGGAACTCGTGAAACAATCTGGAGTGGTGATGGACTAGAAGCCGCTTCTGGTATCACCTATGGACCTGATGGTAATTTGTATATTGCAAACCGAGCCAGACTTGCAGGCACAGGACAAGTTATCAAGATTGATCCGAGAGTAACCAAAGTCCCCGAACCTACCTCTGCAATGGGTCTGATAGTAGCTGGTGCTTTAGGTGCAACTTCAATGCTGAAGCGCAAACGCAGCAAAGAATTAGTGAAAGCAGAGACTGTCTAATTCCTGGTAAAGCTTACAGAATAGGCTGCCGCCTCACAGAGAAAGTTGCATTTCAAACAAGAGGCAGCAGCCCAAATTTTAGATTTCCCAAACCGGGACTGGGAACGAAATTAGTCTAGGAAAGAGTATACCTCATAGAACCAAGGCTTAAAACTGATGGGATTAGTCAAAAATTTGTCAATCGGCATTCTCAGTACCGGATTCATAGTGTTGGCAACAGTAGCCCAAGCCAAGGCTGTAACATTAACTTACGACAGAAGTATTGGTAGCCCCGGCTTTGGCCCTGAAGAACTCTTTGTCCCTCAAGGGATAGCGGTGGATAGCCAAGGGAATACCCTCATAGCTAACGGACGCGGTGTTAACCCGGATGGTACTCCTAACTACAACCTCGGTAACAAAATTGAGAAATTTAGTCCAAGCGGTCAGTATATTGGAGCAATTGGCTCCGGCGGCACAGGGCCAGGACAGTTTGATGAGCCAACAACTGTAGACTTTAATCCCGTAACAGGGGATTTGTATGCAGGTGATGTTTACAACAACCGCATCAATCAATTCGATTCTCAGGGTAACTTTATTAGATCCTTTGCAAATGGGGAATTTACCCCTCTCGTAGAGGGTAGGCTTTTCTTTGGGCCATCTGGTGTAACGTTTGACAAAACTGGCAACGTGTACATCGGTGATTTTAATGGCGAAAGAATCCTTAAATTCACATCAGACGGACAGCAAATTGGTGTCATTGGTGGCACTGTGGGCACTGCACCTGGACAATTTCAAGGTGTAGCAGGTTTAAGAATTTCCCCAGTTAGTGGAAATATCTTTGTAGCTGACCAGTATAACAACCGCGTTCAAGTACTTGATCCCAATGGTAATCCTCTGTTGGCATTTGGTTCAGCAGGTAGCGGTCCTGGACAGCTTCTTCAGCCAATAGGCATCGAAGTGGACGACCAAGAGAATGTTTATGTAGCTGATTCTATCAATAGCCGCGTACAGGTGTTTGATAAAAACGGTAACTTCTTGACTTCCTTCGGTGAAAATGCACGCGATGCATCAGGTAATCCAGTACCGCCTCCAGCATTAACTGGCCCTCCTTTTGGCAACCCCCTCGACCTCACTCCCGGCAGATTTAACTGGACGGGTGGCACAAGCTACAAAGATGGCAAGCTTTATGTGGGCGATTTCTTCCAAGGTCGTGTCCAAGTGCTAAACGTAGAAGACAGAAAGCAAGTACCTGAACCTGGTTCAGCATTAGGTTTAGCATTGCTTGGACTTGGGGCTGCTACCGTCACATTGCGGAAACGTGGACAACAAAAGCCAGTCTTCAGTTTACATAAAGAACTGCAAAAACAATACTGAGTTTCGATACTTGCTTGAATAGCATTGATGCGTAAGCTAGTTCGTAGCAATAACTTTAGTCTTTATTATCTAAGGACTAAAGTACTTACTACAAAGATCGCTTGATAAAGTACTAGTTAATGAATAGAAATTTACAGTCTAATCCAAACTAACTTTGACAGCACTAGGTGGGCAGCACTCACCTTATCAACAAGGAAAAAACAAACACAACAAAGCCAACATTATCAAGGTGCTTCCAAGAAATTAATAGTTTATGCAAATTCTGATTTATTCATACAACTATCATCCAGAACCAATTGGTATTGCACCTTTGATGACTGAACTAGCGGAAGGGCTGGTGAAGCGAGGGCATCAAGTGCGGGTAATTACAGGTATGCCTAACTATCCTCAGCGCCAGATTTACGACGGTTATCGAGGTAAGTTATATGTTACTGAACAGAAAAATGGTGTCAAAATTCAGCGTAGTTACCTGCGGATTAAATCTAAACCCAACCTCGTAGACCGCCTACTGCTAGAGTTGAGCTTTGTTTTTACAAGTTTGCCACAAGCGCTCAAGGGGGAGCGACCTGATGTAATTCTCTTAACAGTACCACCGCTACTAGTTTGTTTACCTGCAACTTTGATAGGTTGGCTATACAACTGCCCGGTAGTACTGAATGTGCAAGATATCCTTCCAGAAGCTGGTGTGCGTGTTGGGCTAATTAAGAATAAGTTGATGATTAAAGCTTTGGAAGCTTTAGAAAAATTCGCTTACCGAACTGCACATACCATTAGCGTAATTGCCGATGGCTTTGTAGATAATTTAAAAAATAAAGGTGTACCTGCTAATAAAATTGCCTGCATTCCCAATTGGGTAAATCTAAATTTTATCCGCCCTTTACCAAAGGAAAATAACTCTTGGAGAGCTACCCATCAACTCGATGGTAAATTTGTAGTACTTTATTCAGGTAATATTGCTCTCACGCAAGGTTTGGAAACAGTAATAGAAGCAGCAGCGCGTTTACGTCATCTAAAAGAAATTGTCTTTGTCGTAGCAGGCGAATCTCAAGCCCTCGAAAAGTTGCAGAAACATTGTCTTGCTTGTGGTGCAGATAACGTTTTACTTTTACCATTGGAAGTCCGAGAAAAACTACCACAAATGTTAGCAGCCGCAGATGTGGGGTTGATTGTCCAAAAGCGGAATGTGATTTCCTTCAATATGCCTTCTAAAATACCACTGTTGTTAGCTAGTGGTCGCCCAATTGTGGGTTCGGTTCCCGCCGCCGGCACTGCTGCCAAAGCTATCAAACAAAGTGGTGGTGGTGTTATCGTTGAGCCTGAGTCAGCAGATGCTTTGGCTGCGGCGGTGCTAGATTTATATCATCAGCCGGAATTAGCAGCGCAATTAGGACGTAAAGGAAGAAAGTTTGCGGTAGAAAACTATTCCTTTGAGCAAGCGCTAGACCGATATGAAGAGCTATTTGCTGATGCGATCGCTAAAAAAGCAACAAACTTGGATATTTTACCAGAAATAAGTTCTAAAGAATCACTTGTTGATATTTGAAAATTGGGGACGCGAAAAATGCCTCTGAAATCCTCTTATTCAGATCAGCTTAAGAAAACTGACCAGAGCTTGATCGCCTTACTTAGCGATCGCATATCATTATTAGCATCAGAACAGCCTTCTTTAGATGAACAACTGGCTGATGTCGCTCCCCTACTCGCTCAAGCTGGTATTCCTGAGTCTGTTTGGGCGGATGTAGTAAAGAGTTGTCATGCCAGTCTTACCCCTAAATCTGCCACAAATCATGTCAGTCCCCGACAAATTACCATCATCGGTGGACACGGCAGGATGGGAAGATTATTTAAAGAGCAACTTTCAGTAGTAGGTCACAATGTTAGCGTTCTTGAACATGATGGTTGGGAATACGCAGATAAACTGTTAAGTCAGGCAGAATTAGTATTAGTAAGTGTTCCTATTGAACATACAGTTGATGTTATCAAACGAGCAGCAAAATATCTTGCTCCAACTACAGCCTTGTGTGACATCACAAGTATTAAAATACAGCCTAATCAAGCAATGCTCGAATACCATTGCGGCCCCGTTATGGGCTTACATCCAATGTTTGGGCCAAATATCAAATCGTTTTTGGGGCAAAAAGTGGTAGTTTGTCCAGGCCGAAATGATGATTCATTTCAATGGCTATTAGATTTCCTGAAAGCTAAAGGTGGTGAATTAATTGTTTGCACACCTGAAGAACACGATCAAATGATGGTGATTATTCAAGCCACGCAGCATTTCTGTAGATTTAGTCTTGGTGTTTTCTTAGCACAATCAAGAGTAGAGATAGAGCAGAGTTTAACAATGTCAACTCCTAACTATCGTCAAGAGATTGATATTGTGAAACGTTTATTTTCGCAAAATCCTAATTTATGCGTTGATATTATGCTAGCGACTGAAGAAAGGTGTAATGCTATTAGCTTTTTAGCTAAAACTTACAGCCGATTGGCTAGACTGGTGGCTAGAAAGGATAGAGAGGCATTAATTAAAGAGTTTGAAAATACTCAAAGTTTTTTTGAAGAAAAAATAAACACTTTTTTACAGCCTTTACACACAACGTCTCTCCAACGAGATTTTAAACCACAGATGTACACAAATATTAGCATTTAAGTAACAAAACTATGCTGATAGACATCTTTCATGATACCGTTTGCCCTTGGTGCAGAATTGGGAAAAAACATCTGTTTGATGCACTGGCACAATGGCAAGAACAAGAAGTAAATATCCGATGGCATCCCTTTCTTCTGGATGATACTGTTCCTGCTGAGGGGTACGAATTTAGTAGCTTTATGCAAAATAGAAAAGGCATTAAAGCGCCAGAAATGCAACAGATGTTTGATTATACGCAACGCGCAGGGGAGGCGGCTGGGGTTAAGCTAGATTTTGAAAAAATCCGTTTGGCTGTCAATACTAAGCTTGCTCACCAACTGATTGCATTAGCACCGACAAACATAAAAAATGATGTCGTTGAAGCTATTTATAGAGCTTACTTTGAAGAGGGTTTGAATATTGGAGATATTAACGTTATTGTTGCCATCGGTACAGCATACCAGATGGATGCTACCGAATTAAAGTTGCAATTAAACGATCGCGATGTCGTTGATACAGTTGTTGCTGAATCGGCATTTGCTCGCTTAAATGGCATCAACAGCGTGCCGTTTTTCATCATGAATAATCAAGTCAAGGTAAATGGTTCTCACTCGGTTGAGGTTTTCCTTGAAGCTTTGAATAGTACTGCACTTTTAGATATACCTGCAAAAATATGATAGTTGACATCAAGCAAAAAAATAGATTAATTCATCAACGTGTTTCGGTTACTTTTAACTATGAGATTTACTTCACCCAAAATTTATTTGAGTTGAAAAACCCGACGCTAGCGCAAGTAATTTCGGCAGATGAGGAGACAAAGCCGAAGAAAATAGTTGCGGTGGTAGACGCAGGAATATTAAAGTATCAACCGGAATTGGTGAAGCAATTAGTTGCGTATACCAAGTTTTATGGAGAAGTACTAGCGATCGCAGCCGAACCGATGATAATTTCGGGAGGAGAAGCTGCCAAAAACGATCGCACTCTAGTAGAGCAAATCCAGCAACTCATTGAAACAGCCGGATTATGTCGTCATTCTTATGTGTTAGCGATCGGGGGCGGGGCAATATTGGATTTGGTAGGATATGCTGCTGCAACTGCTCACCGGGGCATTCGTCTGATTCGGGTTCCGACAACGGTATTAGCGCAAAATGATTCTGGGGTTGGAGTAAAAAACGGCATCAACGCCTTTGGTAAAAAGAACTTTCTCGGCACATTTGCGCCACCTTATGCAGTTATAAATGACTCTGCGTTCTTGACAACCCTAGACGATCGCGATTGGCGTTCTGGGATTGCAGAAGCCGTCAAAGTGGCGCTAATTAAGGATGGTAAGTTTTTCGATTTTATCCACTCTCACAGCAAAGCCCTGGGGCGGCGAGACATGGATGCTATGCAACAGGTTATCTATCGTTGTGCCCAGTTGCACCTAGAACATATTGCCAATAGCGGCGATCCTTTTGAAATGGGTTCATCTCGTCCCCTAGATTTTGGACATTGGGCGGCTCATAAACTGGAGCATTTGACAAATTATCGCTTGCGTCATGGCGAAGCTGTTGCGATCGGTATTGCTTTGGATAGCACTTATTCTTATTTAGCAGGATTGCTTGATTGTTCAGAATGGCAACGGATATTAGATACTTTATCAGCGTTAGGTTTCACGTTGTATGTGCCAGAACTAGCTCATAAGTTATCACAACTAGAACATCCTGATTGTTTGTTTCATGGTTTAACTGAGTTCCGCGAACACTTGGGTGGAGAATTGACTTTAACCTTGCTAAAAAGTATTGGCAAAGCAATTGAAGTTCATGAGGTAAATTTGTTGTTATATAGGCAAGCAATATCACTATTGCGGGAATTTTAGGATTGTAGGACTAATATTTCTCTTTACTCTGTGCCCTCTGCGCCTCTGTGGTTCAATAAATTTTTAAACCGCAGAGGCACAGAGAACGCTGAGAAATAATAAGAGATTTTATAAGTTACATTTAAGGACTAGATTGAATTTTAAAAGCATAGATTTAATCCTAAAGTTCCAGAGAATATATTACTTTTGAGATAGGCGGATAATCTCAAGTAAAATGATCAGCAATGACAAGAAAGGATTAGTATAAAAATCGAATAAATTGACACCCAATCGAAAAATTATTCAATGTATTATCTGCTTGATATCTAGTAGTCTTAAATAAGAAGCAAAAAGTTTTTAATTACATTTTCCACCAATAATCCGCAGATTGAAATAGCTTGATTGAAATTGAATCATCTAAATTATTTATCTGCCTATAAATAACTACTAATAATCATTAATAGCTTTTGACTAATCACTCTTGCAAAGAAATTACCCATGATTTTTAATTCCCGTTCCTACAAAACCCTTGGCGGCGTAATTGTTTCTCGCTCCATCACCGAAGTGAAGATGGACACTGCCCTCGAAGATATTCTATTTCACTTAAATTCTCAGCGTGGCGGTTTGTTAAGAAGCAGCTACGAATATCCAGGCAGATATAAAAGATGGGCAATCGGATTTGTCAATCCACCATTAGAATTAACTACACAGGAAAATGTTTTCAATTTGATAGCGTTGAATGAACGCGGTCAGGTACTTCTACCATTGCTATTAGAGTGTTTATCCAACTCACTCCAACTGGAGAAAGTTACCCTAGACAATAATAATATTGTCGGCTTTGTTAAAGCTACCAAAAAATTATTCACTGAAGAAGAGCGCAGTAAGCAACCTTCAGCATTTACCGTTGTTCGGGAAATTTTACACACTTTCTCTAGCCAAGAAGATGAGCATTTAGGATTGTATGGGGCTTTTGGTTATGACTTAGTTTTTCAGTTTGAACCAATTACCCAACGTCTAGAACGTCCTACAGACCAACGCGATTTGGTACTTTATCTCCCTGATGAATTGATAGTGGTTGATTACTATCAGCAACGCGCATTTCGTCTGCAATATGATTTCCAAACAGCGCACGGCAACACGATGAACCTTCCTCGAACAGGTGAGTCTGTTGATTATCGCGGAAAACATCTTACCCCTAATCAAACTGCTGACCATAAAGTAGGCGAGTATGCGAAAAAAGTTGAGTCTGCACTCGATTATTTTCGCCGAGGCGATTTATTTGAAGTTGTTCCTAGCCAAAACTTTTTTGAAGGCTATGAAGATGAACCTAGCAAACTATTTGAAACTTTAAAGGATATAAATCCTAGTCCTTATGGGTTTATTTTTAACTTAGGTGGAGAATATCTGATTGGTGCATCTCCAGAAATGTTTGTGCGAGTTGAAGGGAAGCGGGTAGAAACTTGTCCTATTAGTGGCACTATTAGCCGGGGACTAGATGCTCTTGACGATGCAGTGCAAATTCGTCATTTACTCAACTCGCACAAAGATGAGGCTGAGTTGACCATGTGTACTGATGTCGATCGCAATGATAAATCCCGAATCTGCGAACCTGGTTCAGTTCAAGTCATTGGTCGTCGCCAAATTGAATTATACAGCCATTTAATTCATACAGTAGATCATGTTGAAGGGATACTGCGATCGCAATTTGATGCTTTAGATGCCTTTCTTTCCCACACTTGGGCGGTTACAGTCACCGGCGCACCCAAAAAAGCTGCAATAGATTTTATTGAACAGCACGAACGTAGCGCCCGACGTTGGTATGGTGGAGCTGTCGGTTATTTAAATTTCAACGGGAATTTAAATACTGGATTAATTCTGCGGACAATTCGATTAAAAGACTGCATCGCCGAAGTGCGAGTTGGGGCGACTGTCCTTTATGACTCCATACCCCAAGCAGAAGAACAAGAAACAATTACTAAAGCTGCTGCTTTATTTGAAACGATTCGCCGTGTTAAGCAAAGCAGTCACAAAATTGATGAATCCAGTTCTAAAAAATCAGCTAAAATTCTACCTTGTGCGGCAACTGGCAAACGCATCTTACTAATAGATTATGAAGACTCCTTTGTTCATACCCTAGCTAATTACATTCGCCAAACCGGTGCAAGTGTCACCACATTACGTCATGGTTTCTCAGAATCGCTATTCGATACAGAACGCCCTGACTTAGTTGTTTTATCTCCTGGCCCTGGTAGACCAAGTGATTTTCGGGTTCCCCAGACTGTCGGTGCGCTTCTTCATCGCAAAATTCCCATTTTTGGAGTTTGTCTAGGGCTGCAAGGCATCGTTGAAGCTTTTGATGGACAATTGGGAGTTCTTAACTATCCTCAACATGGGAAATCTTCACGGATTTTCGTTACTGATTCCGATTCCGTTACCTTCAAGAATTTACCAGAATCCTTTAACGTGGGTAGATATCACTCATTGTTTGCTCTCCCGCAACATTTACCCCAAGAACTGAAGGTGACAGCGATTTCTGATGACAACGTAATTATGGGTATTGAACATCAGACACTTCCCATCGCCGCCGTTCAGTTTCATCCAGAATCAATCATGACTTTAGCGGGAGAAGTCGGCCTGGAAATCATTAAAAATGTGGTGCGTGCATATACACAAATTAAAGAGCCATTGGGAATAGGGAATAGGGAATAGGGAAGAGGACAAGGAGAATGGGGGACAAGGGGAAAGACTTGTTTCAAATTCTCACCCCTTGCCCTTGCCCCCTGCTCCCTGCTCCCTGCTCCCTGCTCCCTGCTCCCTGCTAACAGATTATGACTAACCAAGTTACCGCTTCTCGCCATATTCTTGAAGAGATTGTGTTGCATAAAAGGCAAGAAGTTGCACAGATGCAGCAAGAATTTCCTTTAGCTTCTTTGCAACAGCAGTTAATTACGGCTCCAAGTGTCCGAAATTTCTTAGCTGCTTTACAACAAAATCCTAACCAACCTAGCTTAATTGCCGAGGTAAAAAAGGCATCACCCAGCCGTGGGATTATTCGAGCAGATTTTGATCCAGTTGCGATCGCTCAAGCTTATGAACGAGGTGGTGCAGCTTGTCTATCAGTCCTCACCGATCATAAGTTTTTTCAGGGCAGTTTTGACAATCTGCGTAATGTGCGATCGCACGTTGCATTACCCCTACTGTGCAAAGAATTCATCATTGACCCCTATCAAATCTATCTAGCACGGACAGCAGGCGCAGATGCAGTTTTGTTGATTGCCGCTATCTTATCAGACCAAGAACTGCAAAACTTTCTGCGAGTGATTCATGATTTAGGCATGACTGCACTGGTGGAAGTCCATACTTTGGCTGAACTGGATAGAGTTCTTAAGCTTGACGATTTACATTTAGTAGGAATCAACAATCGCAATCTAGAAGATTTTACGGTTGATTTAGGAATAACCCAGCAACTTTTAGCGCAACGTCAGCAATATTTGCAAAGTTTGGATATCACTGTCGTCAGTGAATCTGGACTGTATACACCTGCTGATTTATCTCTTGTCGCTGAAGCTGGTGTTCGTGCCGTTTTGGTTGGAGAATCTTTAGTTAAACAAAGCGATGTAGAACAAGCTGTGCAGAGTCTTTTAAGGCTTTCTTAGGATACAGACCTAACCCCCAGCCCCTTCCCTGCAAGGGAAGGGGAGTAAGATTCAAAGCCTCTCTCCTTTTAGGAGAGAGGTTTGGAGAGAGGTCAAAGTGTATTACATCCAAGCGAGAAGCGCTATATTACTTCAAAAATGAAGCTCTAATACTCGACGACGGAGCTAAAAGACTCGTTAACGGAGCTAAAAGACTCGTTAACGGAGCTAAAAGACTCGTTAACGGAGCTAAAAGACTCATTAACGGAGATAAAAGCCTCATTAATGGAGATAAAAGCCTCATTAATGGAGCTAAAAGACTCGTTAACGGAGATAAAAGACTCGTTAACGGAGCTAAAAGACTCGTTAACGGAGCTAAAAGACTCAACAACAAAAAATATAGCGTGGGTATCGCTAATTCCTAAATGTTGATTTTTCCAGAATTATTAACTAATCATTAACTATTTTTCAAAATGACTTCTATTTCCGACTCCTTTCAAACTTTACGCCTACGCCAACAGTGTGCTTTAATCCCCTTTATCACAGCAGGCGATCCTAACTTAGAAACCACTGCCGAGGCTTTACGTATCTTAGATCGTAATGGTGCAAACTTCATTGAGTTGGGCATTCCCTACTCCGATCCTCTCGCAGATGGGCCTGTAATTCAAGCAGCAGCAACTCGCGCTTTGCAAAAAGGCACGAAATTAGAGCAAGTATTAGAAATGTTGGAAGGTTTAACTCCTACCCTGAAAGCACCGATAATTCTATTTACTTACTACAATCCCATTTTGCACCGGGGTATTAAGACGTTTTTGGCCCAAATTGCTGCTGTTGGGGTGCAAGGCTTAGTAGTGCCAGATTTACCCTTAGAAGAAGCAGGAGAATTAATCCAAACTGCTGCATCTTTTGGGATTGAGGTAATTTTACTTGTAGCTCCTACCAGTTCTAAAGATAGGATTTTAGCGATCGCTCGTCAATCTCAAGGTTTTATCTACCTGGTAAGCGTCACAGGCGTTACAGGTATCCGCGCTCAAATCCAAGACCGCGTAAAAGATTTAATTACCGACTTGCGAAGCGTCACCGATAAACCCATCGGCGTTGGTTTTGGTATTTCCGGGCCAGAACAAGCGCATCAAGTAATGGAATGGGGAGCAGATGCGGTGATTGTTGGTAGTGCCTTCGTCAAACGTCTAGCTGAAGGTAGCCCAACAGAAAGATTACAAGCTGTAGAAAAGCTTTGTCAAGAACTTAAAACAGCAATTACCCCAGTATCCCTGCAACAAGTTGTTTCTGCAAAGTAAAAAACTCTCTCTCTTTCTTCTCTCTGTGCCCTCTGCGCCTCTGTGGTTCGATAAAAAATAACGAACCGCAGAGACACAGAGAACGCAGAGATTTGAAGAGTCACCTTGAATAGAACGAAAGTAAAAAATACTTGAACGTAAAAGGATTTTAAACAGTGGTAAGCATACAAGACATCAAGACTGCAACTATCCAACCAGATTCTTTGGGCAGATTTGGAAGATTTGGCGGTAAGTACGTCCCCGAAACCTTAATGCCTGCATTAAGTGAGTTAGAAGCAGCATTTCAAAAATATCGCAACGAGCCGAGTTTCCAAGCAGAACTGCAAAACCTACTGCGCGATTATGTCGGACGACCCAGCCCATTATATTTTGCTGAACGCCTGACAACAAACTACGCTAGACCAGATGGCACGGGGCCACAAATTTATTTGAAGCGTGAGGATTTAAATCATACAGGCGCTCACAAAATTAATAATGCTTTAGCTCAGGTGTTGCTAGCTAAACGCATGGGTAAGCAACGGATTATTGCCGAGACAGGTGCAGGTCAACACGGCGTAGCCACTGCAACTGTATGTGCTAGGTTTGGTTTGAAATGTGTGATTTACATGGGCATCCATGATATGGAACGCCAATCGCTAAATGTGTTCCGCATGAAATTAATGGGGGCTGAAGTTCGTCCGGTAGAAGCGGGTACGGGAACTCTCAAAGATGCAACTTCCGAAGCAATTCGGGATTGGGTGACAAATGTAGAAACAACCCATTACATCCTCGGTTCCGTTGCCGGGCCTCATCCCTACCCGATGATTGTCCGTGACTTCCACGCGGTAATTGGTGTAGAAACTCGCGCTCAATCCCAGGAGAAATGGGGAGGATTACCAGATATTTTACTAGCTTGCGTGGGTGGAGGTTCCAATGCGATCGGCTTATTCAATGAATTTGTGCATGAACCTTCAGTGCGTCTAATTGGAGTGGAAGCGGCGGGTGAAGGTGTAGATACAGAAAAACACGCTGCTACCTTGACAAAGGGAAGAATAGGTGTATTGCATGGTGCAATGAGCTATTTACTGCAAGATGATGATGGTCAAGTCATCGAAGCCCATTCAATTAGTGCCGGATTAGATTATCCCGGCGTTGGCCCTGAGCATAGTTATTTAAAGGATCTTGGTCGCGCTGAATATTACAGTGTGACTGATAAACAAGCCTTAGATGCTTTTCAAAGACTCTCGCAACTAGAGGGAATTATCCCAGCTTTGGAAACTGCTCATGCGATCGCATATCTCGAAACCCTTTGTCCTCAGTTAAAAGGCAATCCCCGCATCGTCATCAATTGCTCCGGCAGAGGTGACAAAGATGTACAAACCGTCGCCAAAGTCCTGATTCCCTAGTGGTTCATGTCATTGATTTAGATGAGTTCGTAGTAAGCACTTTAGTGCTTAAAAATTCAGGACTAAAGTCCTGACTACAAACTTATTCTTCATTCAGAACTAGTCAAATGAGAAATAACCACAATGATAACTGTAACCCAAGCTCCACCCGAAAACATCGCTATCTCTTCTGAGTTCTACAACTGGCCAGCTTTATTGCAACAGTTGTTAAATCGGCAATCGTTGACGGTTTCCCAAGCTACAGATTTGATGCAAGGTTGGCTCACAGATGCCATTCCCCATGTCCTATCAGGAGCAATTTTAGCCGCAATTCAAGCCAAAGGCGTATCCGCCCAAGAATTAGTAGGCATGGCCAGTGTCTTACAATCCCAATCCCCAGTACCCAGTACCCAATACCCAGCCCCCCTAATTGACACCTGCGGAACTGGTGGAGATGGTGCTTCAACATTTAATATTTCCACTGCTGTTGCCTTTGTTGCTGCTGCTGCCGGGGTAAAGGTTGCCAAACATGGCAATCGTTCAGCATCCAGTAAGACTGGTTCGGCTGATGTACTGGAAGCTTTGGGGATAAATCTCAACGCCAATCCAGAAAAAGTGCAAGCCGCAGTGGGTGAAGTTGGAATCACCTTTTTGTTTGCTCCAGGTTGGCATCCTGCACTCAAAGCGATCGCAACTTTGCGAAAAACTTTGAAGGTACGGACTGTTTTTAACTTACTCGGCCCGCTAGTAAATCCCATGCGGCCGACAGGGCAAATTATTGGCGTGAACGATCCGCTTTTACTAGAGGAAATTGTTCAAGCTTTATCGCAATTGGGATGTCAGCAAGCGATCGCAGTTCATGGACGCGAACGTTTAGATGAAGCTGGTTTGGCAGATGTCACCGACTTAGCTGTACTTCAAGATAAAAAGGTGCGTTCTCTAACGCTGAACCCTCAAGAACTTGGGTTGAATTTTGCATCCACTGCGGCATTGCACGGTGGAGATGTCCAAGAAAATGCCGAAATTTTGAAGGCAGTTCTCCAAGGTAAAGGCACTCAAGCACAGCAGGATGTTGTCGCTTTAAACACAGCCCTGGCACTCCAAGTAGGTGAAGCCATTCACGGGGAAACGGATATTTTAGTTGGTTGTGTTAAAGGTATTGTCCTGGTGAAGGAAATCCTGCAAAGCGGCGCGGCTTGGACAAAACTAGAACAACTCGCTGAATTTTTACACTAGACGAACCTCTCCTCATAGGATTAAGCCTCTCTCCGTTTCGGGGAGAGGTTTGGAGAGGGGTCAATATATTACACCCAAAACTATACACAAGGAAAAACAGATGATTATCATCCTTAAGAGCGGTACACCTGCTGAGGAAATTACCCGTATCAGCGAAGAACTGAGTGAAACTTGGAAAGTTACGGTAGAAAAAAGCGTTGGAACTCATAAAGTTGTACTAGGGCTAATTGGCGATACCACTAGCATCGATAAATTACAGGTTCAGGAATTTAGCCCTTGGATTGAACAAGTATTACGGGTGCAACAACCTTTCAAACGGGTAAGCCGAGAATTCCGACATGGAGAAGCCAGCGAGGTTGTTGTACCTACACCCAACGGTGATGTCTATTTTGGCGAACATCATCCAATCGTAGTGGTAGCTGGGCCTTGTTCCGTTGAAAATGAAGCGATGATTGTCGAAACCGCAAAGCGCGTCAAGGCAGCAGGAGCGCAATTTCTGCGTGGTGGAGCTTACAAACCCCGCACTTCACCTTATGCCTTTCAAGGTTATGGTGAAAGCGCTTTAGATTTATTAGCAGCAGCGCGGGAAGCGACTGGTTTGGGTATTGTCACAGAATTGATGGATGCTGCCGATTTATCAGCAGTGGCGAGAACAGCTGACATAATCCAAATTGGAGCTAGGAATATGCACAACTTCTCGCTGTTGAAAAAGGTAGGCGCTCAAGATAAACCCGTGCTGCTGAAGCGGGGGATGTCTGCCACAATTGACGAGTGGTTGATGGCAGCAGAATATATTTTGGCATCTGGAAACCCAAATGTAATTCTTTGTGAGCGGGGAATCAGAACCTTTGATGGTAAATATGCCCGGAATACTTTAGATTTATCGGTGCTTCCGGTGTTGCGATCGCTGACCCATTTACCGATTATGATCGATCCTAGTCATGGTACTGGTAGGTCTGAATACGTTCCATCAATGGCAATGGCTGCGATCGCAGCTGGTACAGATGCCTTGATGATTGAAGTTCACCCCAATCCCGCAAAAGCTTTATCTGACGGGCCGCAATCTCTCACCCCTGATAAATTTGACCGCTTAGTTCGAGAAATGTCAATTATTGGCAAAGTAGTCGATCGCTGGCCTACACCTGCATTTGATAGCATTAACGATAAACGCATTCGCTTCATGCCAGAACTATCAAAGTAGACAGAGTGTAATCTCAGCTGATTTTTTGTGAATGGCTAAACCCGATCAACAGATTTTTTAAACAAAAGAATCCGTTGGTCGGGTTTTCATCAGCACGAAAGACTACTTATTGTAGAGACGGCGATTCATCGCGTCTCTTGCCTTAACCATAATAATTTTTATTACTTAGGATAGTTCCGATTTAAATAAAATTGTATTTAAGATTACAAGGTAATAAAAAACTAAATTTGTGGGGAATTAATTTCCCCTGCTACCAAGGAGTAATAATGGTTTTAAGTCAATATCAACGTGCTGTGGGCGTATTTACTCATCGTCGAGATGCAGAACAGGCGCTACATGAGTTGAGAGATTCTGGCTTGGCGATGGACAAAGTATCTGTAGTTGTACAGAATGCAGACCGCAATCATGAAATTATCGAGGATGAAATTAAAGAGCGCACTGGTGATAAAGCTGACGAAGGTGCAACAGTAGGAGGTCTTTCAGGGGGCGCTGTTGGTGGATTGACTGGTTTATTAGTAGGTCTTGGGACTTTAGCAATCCCTGGAGTTGGGCCAATAATGCTGGCTGGCGCAGCTGCAACTGCTTTGGTTACAACCCTTGTTGGTGCAAGTATTGGTGCTGCTACTGGGACTTTTGCTGGTGCATTAGTTGGTTGGGGAATATCAGAAGAACAAGCTAGATCATATAACGAGCGAGTAGAGCATGGACACTATTTCATAATCGTGGATTGTACATCTTTTGAAATTGCTAAAGTAGAAGCAATTCTACAGCGTTGGGGTATTGAAGAATTTGGCATTTACGAACCTATAAGTATTGAGCAATTATCTCCAAATTCTACTACTACCATTCCTAATAAAAGTGGGATTTTGAGCAAATATGCTGTTAGTTGCTTCGATAACATAGAGAATGCTAAAGCTGCAATTAACGATATGTATATCACAGGGTTTTCAGCAAATCAGATGTCTTTAATTTGCAAAGACCTTTCTCAATTTATTGGGTTAACTGGTATTAATTTAAGTGAGCGCTTTGACGCGATGAGGCTAGGAATAGCAGATGATTGGGCACGCTTTTACAACGAGCAAATTGAGCAAGGAAATTACATACTCATCGTTAGCGGCACAGACAATGAGCTTGAACAGGCTAGCTTTATTGTAGGCAATTATGGAGTTCAGGAATGTCAAATTTATGACCCAATGTTAATCCGTTCTTGAAAACTAGCACTGGGAATTTTAACAATTTTGTTAGAACAAACAAATATATAGCAATACTTTCAAAATCCTCCGGTCTTTAGCTGTAAGTAGGTAGACATAATTAAATATAAAATAAACTCTTAGTTTGTAGTGAGCGATTTATCGCTCAGAGCAAGGATTATCAGGACTAAAGTCCTTACTACAAACTTTAAATTTATTTATGACTAGATACTTATGTGTTGCAGCTTATAACTTTATTCGAAATATTCCGCCCGTAAACCGGGCGAATATGTAACAAAGCAATTGTGCAAACTAAATTATTACATCTAAATTTCCTCAGAAATTTTGATGAAGACATTAATAGCCTTCTATCGTATAACCAGCAGATTGAACTATCTGTTTAATCGACTCTTCAGAAGCCGCAGTATCTACAGTTACGGTTTTAGCATCAACATTCACATCTACCTTGGCATCAGATTCCATCGTCAAAATAGATTTAGTTATTTTCTTGGCGCACTCATCACCTTTAATATCCGGAACTTTCAATTTAATTGCCATTACTTACCTCAGTTCATCAACTTTTATTTCTATTTCATCAATATAATAACGGTTGAGACAATGAAGAAACATCTTACTAGAGTCAGGGAATTGAGCATCCCTAGGATAGTAATAAATAATAGCTAGACTTAAATTATTAGTTGTTGGATGGCTAATACATCTGGTTTTTGGTAGATGCCATTGTGCAATTTGTTGTGTGAAGAAAGTAACTCTGGCGATTTAGTTGAAAAAGGATAAAATATCGAGCTACCTATTTTTTTGGAGTTCGTGCATACTTCTCACAACCTTTGTTACTAGATTTCTGGGTGTAAATCTGACGCTTTCGGTCAATATTTTATTTCTCATCCCAGGAACAACAACAGTTTTATTTTTCATTAAACCCCGATAACCAATCTTAGCAACGGTTTCCGTATCCATCATTCTGTTAACATTAGCAATCTTGGAATCTTCCATTGCAGCAGTTTGTTGGAATTCTGATGCTGTTGGGCCGGGACAAAGAACAGTAACGCTAACACCAGTACCCTCTAATTCATTAGCAATCGCTTCTGAAAATGATAAGACATAGGCTTTAGTAGCAAAATAAACCGCCATTAGAGGCCCCGGTTGAAAAGCTGCTGCTGAGGCGACATTTAATATTTTTCCATAGTCTTGCTCGACCATATCCTTGAGAAATAACTTTGTTAAATGTGTCAAAGTCACCATATTTACCTGGAGCATTTGCAGTTCAATACTGAGGTCTGTTTCGCTGAATGCTCCATAAGTACCAAAGCCAGCATTGTTAACCAGCACATCAATTTTGATGGATTCTTGCTGGAGTTCTCTAAAAATTTCTTCTGGAGATGTTGGGATAGATAAATCCTTAGTCAAAATTTTCACAAAAATCCCAAACTTTTGCGGAAATTCATTTATGATTTCTGTAAGTTTTTGTTCATTCTTATCCACTAACACCAGATTATAACCATGACGAGCAAAAATCTGGGTTAATTGATAGCCGATCCCACTAGCCGCTCCTGTAATTAGAGCAGTTTTTTTTTGCCGACTTTCAGATGTTTTATTCATGCTAGAAAAATGGCGAATGTGAGTTAATTAATTTAAGTTTTATAAAAATAGCTACAACAATATATAATGTTTGCGGTAGCTATTTTTATGCAGACAATAAATGATGCTATCTACCTGAAACGAGTATGCTTCAATCAAGCATAAGAGACGTAAATATAAAAATCTGTATCTATATAAACAAGATCAAAAATATTTAATTTTTTCATTAATGTCACAACCTAATTCCGTTACTATAACTGATGTGCAAGCAGCACAAGAGCGAATTTTGGGAATTGCCCATCGCACGCCTGTGCTAACTTCTAGAATGGTTAACGATCGCACCAATAGCCAAGTATTCTTTAAATGCGAGAACTTTCAACGCACCGGGGCATTTAAATTTAGAGGGGCGTACAATGCCTTAGCGCAACTATCGGTAGCACAAAAACAAACAGGCGTTCTCACCTATTCATCAGGAAATCATGCCCAAGCGATCGCTCTAGCTGGAAAAATCCTCAATATTCCCACCACTATTGTCATGCCTGATGATGCACCCATTGTCAAACAAACTGCTACTCGTGGCTATGGTGCAGAGATAATTTTATACAATCGTCAAGAAACAAACCGAGAAGAATTAGCCCAAAATTTAGCAGATGATAGCTCTTTGACACTCATTCCCCCTTACGATCATCCTCATGTAGTCGCCGGACAGGGGACAACTGCTTTAGAACTGATTCAAGAGGTTGGTGAATTGGATTTGCTATTAGTTTGTTGTGGCGGTGGCGGATTACTTTCAGGATGTGCGATCGCAGCCAAGTCACTTTTACCCAATTGTAAAGTAATCGGGGTAGAACCAGCACTTGCCGACGATGCTACCCGCTCTTTTCACACCAAAACCCTGCAAACTGTCAAGAATCCTGATACCATCGCCGATGGTGCGCGGACTCCTAGCCTTGGTAAAATTACTTTCCCCTTAGTGCTGCATTACGTTGATGATATGGTGACGGTATCTGAAGAAGCGATTCTTCGCACCATGTTTTTCTTATGGGAACGTCTGAAAATTGTCGTTGAACCCACAGGAGTACTTGCAGCAGCAGCCTTACTCGAAGGTGTGGTGACAGCACCAGAGTCGAGGATTGGTGTCATCATCAGTGGTGGAAATATCGATTTGGCGCAAGTTGGTAAATTGTTTTCTGGTGGATTTTGACACCCCCACCCCTTTAAGGAGTGGGATTGCAAGGTTTTAGCGAATCAACTTATCTAATTGGATTTCCCCGATATTTTTAATTCTTCTGGGGAGTCACCTCTGCACTAGGCGTAGGTGTAGGTTCAGGTGTGGGGGTTTCTGTAGGTGTAGGTTCAGGTGTAGGTTCAGGCGTGGATGTTTCCGTGGGTGTAGACGTTGGCGTAGGTGTTGGCGATGGGGGAGGAGTGGGATTTTCTGCTGTAACGGTGAGTTCATAGTCTACTGGTTTCGATGCTGTGGAAACCACGACAAACTCGTAAAATCCGTTTTCTGGTAATTTAGTTGATAAACTGCGCTTGGTAGAATCTTCTAAGAATTGGATTTTGCCAGAGGGTGAATAGACTGATAATAAAACTTGGGAATTTGCTTCTAGTTTGAATTCCAGAGATTGATTTTTAGCAAGTCCAGCAATAAATACTTTGCCACTACCAGGTTGAAGATTACCACTGACTGTTTTGCCAGTAGCGCCCGGATCAAAGACAAGTTTCTGGAAAGCGCTACCGGAGAGGATCGCACTGAGTTTATCGCTAACAAAACCGTACCAAACTTGTCCAATGGGCTGATCGCGGAAATCTTTACCACGCTGTTCCGGGAATACACTTAAAAATGCAGCGTCTCCCAAATCATACAAAGAACGACTACCAACGTTGATTTTGTTGACTTCTACTTTCCAGCGATCGCGTTCAGCGCTTGTATAAGTTCCCAGTTGTCGGCGGGTGTTGGAACTCAGGGGTGCTAGTTTTTCCAGCAATTCTGAGGCTGTTTTATCCCATTCTGCCCGCAAACCCTCATCTTCAGTCCCATCGCTGAGAGTGCGCCCGCGTACACTGGGGTTTCTGTCCCAAAAAACTTGATTCACCAAGTTCACATAGAAGTTAGAGTTAATCCCCAACTGTTGACGGCGATCGTTTAATTTTTCTTTACGCTGCCGTTCTGCGGGTGAATATTGCGCTAAAGGATCGGTTGGTTGGTTACTGGTTGGAGTCGGGCTAGCTGTGGGAGTAGGTTGAACTTCCCCGATATCGTTGCGGCTGCTATTCACTCCCCACCAAATTAATCCAACACTACCAGCTACCACCGCCGCCACTAGGAAGATTTTTGTTGGTGTCCACCAAGAAGGAGAGGGAGGAGATGAGAAAGATGGGGGAGGGGGGGAGACGGCGACGGTGGCGGATGTGGGTTGTGGTGGGGTGGGATATTGAGTTGGGGGAAAGTTAGCTGGGGGCGGGTTGAGGGCTTCGATTACTTGGTGAACTGATTGATAGCGATCGCTTGGTCTGGCAGATAGCATTTTATCTAATACCTGTGCCAAAATCGGACTCACGTTTACTTCCCGTCGCCACTGCCAGGTTAAATTATAGGTATCAATTAATTCTTGGGGCTGTTTCCCTGTCAGTAAAACCAACATTGTTGCAGCTAAAGCATATAAGTCGCTGTGAGGAGATACTAACCCAGTTTGCATCTGTTCTGGGGGTGCAAATCCAACCTTACCTAATAGGGTTGGTGATGGGGAAGATGCAACCATACCGGGTTGGTAATATTCGGAAGCTACGGTTGCTACTACTTGTTTGACACCGCCAAAGTCAATTAAAACTGGCAGTTTGTCAACAGTGCGAAGCATTAAGTTATCTGGAGAAATATCTCGATGAATTACTCCGAGTGAGTGAATGTATTCCAACACTGGCAAAATTTGCTGCAACAATTGGCGTATTTCTGCCTCTGTAAAGCGCAAACCTTGTTGTAACCGCGCATTTAACAAAGAATTGTAAGTTTCCCCTTCTACATAATCTTGTACCAAAAACAGATATTCTTTGCCCCCTAAGTTTAGCCGCAGCAGTTCCCGGAAGCGGGGAATTTGCGGATGTTGCAGTTTATAGAGAACACTCGCTTCTCTCTCAAACAGTTCTTCTGCTTTTTGAACAACGTAAGCGGTTTGAACTTGGGGGGAAAATTCTTTTAAAACACAAAGTTCGCGGAAACGGTTGACATCTTCGGCTAAATAAGTCCGTCCAAAGCCACCTTGGCCAATTTGACGCACAATTACATAGCGATCGCCTAAAGTTAGTCCCGGTTGGATACTATAACTCATGGGCGCACCCGACAATTTTTCACCACACTGGAGACAAAAGCGACTACCTGGGGAATTTTCATGTCCTTTATAACAATATATTTTGGTCATTTGTCATTGGTCATTTGTCATTTGTTATTTGTTATTCTTCCCTAGTCGCCAGTCTCCTTACTTGCCAGATTGTACTTTACTGACTTGATCGGCTGCGATCGCATACCAAATTTGACCGAAGGTCTTTTGATTCAGTTTCCCACGCTCCTGACGAGGAAACAACCGATCAAATTTTTCATTTGTGTCTTTGTTCAGTTGCTCAAGTGTATAGTCCCCAAATTGGCCGGATCGCGCTTGTCGTCTCCATGTATCGTAATCTTTTTGACTATATTTACCTAATTTTTGACGAGATTCTGTACTGAGCTTTGCCTGTTCTATTTTATTCAATAAATCGTCAGCAATACCAGACCATTCATCTCGTAAACCAGCATCTTCAGGTTTAGATGTCAGGCTACGTCCCTTTAATTCTGGTTTTTTAGTATAAAATAAATCGTCTACGAAGGGAATAAAAAATCCTTCAGTAATTTCTAGCTGTTGACGACGACTGATAATTTCTTGGAGATTAGGATTTTTTCCTTTGTCACTACCTGGTTTCCCGCTTGGGAATTGGGGAATTTGCGGTAATGAAATTGATGGGATGGTAATTGAAGATACGCTGCGAATGACTGCATTTACTACCCCCCAAGCACCTGCGCCGGTTAAGACAACTAAAGCTGTTCCCCCTAAACTCATCATAAAAGGACGAATCCAAAGAGGGAAAGATATCGGTTTGGAGATCGCTTGCGTTCTATTCTGGAATCTACTCACAATAGCGCTGGCGCGTTGTCTTCCCGGAGCAACTACCATCGTCTTAATCTTGCTGGTAATCGAATTGCCAGTTGATTTAGCCGCACTTGTAGATGGTAAATCTTTCAGGACTTGCTCGGCTCGTTGATAGCGATCGCTCGGTTTATAAGCCACCATCTTTTTTAACACCGCTTCCAGTTTGGGACTAACTCGGATTTGTTTTCCCCAACCCCAAATTCCCTGGTAGCTGTCGTATAATTTTTGCGGTTCTTGCCCTGTGAGCAACACCAGTGACGTAACTGCTAAGGAGTATAAATCACTACTAAAAAATGCTTTCCCTTGCCGTAGCTGCTCTTCTGGAGCATAGCCTTTTTTACCTAGCAAAGTATTATTCCCCACCAACTTCGTCTGCCAAAAACCTTGAGAAGCTGGCAATTGTTTGACACCACCAAAATCAATCAGCACGGGTAGATTATCAGAACGCCGCCAAATTAAATTATCAGGAGAGATATCACGGTGAACAACATCTTGTGAGTGGATGTAGGCTAATACAGGTAAAATCTGTTGCAGTAGGGTGATTACTTCCTCTTCACTGAAAGTCTTTCCTTGGCTCTCGCGTTGTTCTAATAGTTGGTAGTAATTGTCACCATCTATATAATCTTGTACTAAAAAGAAAAAATCTTTAGTACCTATTTTCACTTGTAGCGAGGCGTGAAAACGCGGAATCTGTGGATGCTGGAGTTTTTTCAGAACATTGGCTTCTCGCTCAAATAACTCTTTAGCTTTTTGTAAATCTTGATGTTCTTGTACTTGGGGCGCAAATTCCTTCAGCACACAGGTTCGATGGGATTGACTTATATCCTCCGCCAAATAGGTGCGTCCAAAGCCGCCCTGCCCTAAATGACGGATAATTTGATAGCGATTATCCACAACCTGTCCCACAGCAAGAGGTAATGGTTCACCACAATGGGTACAAAAGCGGTTACTACCATTATTTGTGTGTTGTCTACTGCAATAGAGTTGCATGGTGCTGAAGGATAAATTAATGTTTTATTGGATGACTACAACGCGCATATCCTCATTTTCGGATATCCTACGAATTACGTTAGCGGCGTAAGAGCGTCATTACGAATTACGTTAGCGAAGCGGTAGCGAGTCTTCGAGCGTCATTACGAATTATTTTAACGGTGTTGGTTCATTTTCAGGATAAACAACAAGCGTCATGAACTCCATACCACGACAGCAGCGAGTAATTAAAGCATTTGAAGATTTTTTATCTACCCCCCTAGAAACGATATTGCAACGGCATCTCAACACTCAAACTTCGGCAGCTTTAACTTTATTTCATGATGTGGCGGCTAATGTACCTGCCTACAAAGCTTTTTTAGCTGAAAGGGAAATTAATCCCGCGAGTATTCAAACCTTGGAGGAGTTTCAAAGACTCCCAGCGATCGCTAAACAAAATTATATACTGCGTTATCCCTTAGCTGACTTGTGCCACAACGGACAACTAGAAGGGTGCGATATGATCGCCGCTTCATCAGGTTCTAGTGGTAAACCAACATTTTGGCCTCGTTTTTTCACAGATGAACTCCAAATCGCCACACGTTTTGAACAAATTTTTCACGATAGTTTTCATTCAGATACCAGACGTACCCTAGCAGTGATTTGTTTCACTTTAGGCACTTGGGTAGGTGGGATGTTTACCACTAATTGCTGTCGTTATCTTGCTAGCAAAGGTTATCTCATCACCGTAATTACTCCTGGTAACAACAAAGAAGAAATCTTGCGAGTTGTCCAAGAACTGGGTTCAGCTTTTGAGCAAGTGGTGCTGTTGGGATATCCGCCATTTTTAAAAGATGTAATTGATACTGGTATTGCCCATGGTGTAGAGTGGCAGCAATATCAGATTAAATTGGTGATGGCGGGAGAAGTATTTAGTGAAGAATGGCGGAGTTTAGTAAGCGAACGAGTTGGTTCACAAAATCCTTGCTATGATTTTGCATCACTTTACGGCACTGCGGATGCGGGAGTTTTGGGTAATGAAACACCCTTAAGTATCTGCATTCGCCGTTTTTTGGCAGAAAATCCCGATGCAGCTAGAGCTTTATTTGGGGAATCGCGTTTACCCACGTTAGTACAATACGATCCCTTCACTCGCTTTTTTGAAGTTCACGATGGCGGATTGTTATTTTCAGGAGATAACGGTATTCCCTTAGTACGTTATGACATCTTAGATACTGGCGGGATAATTAGTTATGATGCCATGCTGCAATTTTTAGCAGAATGGGGATTTAACCCGCTTGAAAATCTTCGTTCTGACACTCAACAATCACCTAGAGGTATTTATCAGCTACCTTTTGTTTATGTCTTCGGCCGTTCTAACTTTACAGTTTCTTACTTTGGCGCAAATATCTATCCCGAAAATGTGACGGTGGGATTAGAACAACCAGGAATTCAAGAATGGGTGACTGGTAAATTCGTGTTGCAGGTGAAGGAAGATGCAGATAAAAATCGATTTTTATATGTGGTTGTGGAGTTAGGAGCAGGGGTAGAGGGTAGTGAAGAGCGAAGACTTGCGATCGCATGTTCTATTCTTTCACAACTGCTACGTCTAAATAGCGAGTTTGCTAATTATGTTCCCGCAGAATATCAAACACCACAGGTTACATTAGCACCAATGGGGGATGCTGAATATTTCCCTATTGGGGTGAAACATCGTTATACGCGTCAATAGTACTAGAGAGGCAGTCTAGTAAAATAGTTGACAAAAAATTGAAGAAGAATTCAGAAGTCAGAATTCAGGAGTCAGAATAAATCAGTCGGGGATTCAGACCCGCGACTGATTAAAGACCACCAAATCGTAGATTTAGTGGGGGTCTTAAACCCGGCTATTCAGACGCTCTCTACGAGACGCTGCGCGAACGTGGACTCGCTTTAAGCGAAGCCATGCCGTTGGCGCAGCCTCTCGTAGAGAAGGCTTTACGCTGCGCTATCCGCCACTCGCACAGAATTCATTCTGAATTCTGACTCCTGACTCCTGAATTCTGTTCGATAAATAAGGTTCCATAAGGAAATGCTGTCCCAAACCAACGGTTCAGCTATCACGGTAATAATTCCTCACATCGTAATAAAACAACTCTTACTTCTTTGAGTTCATCGATATGTTCATCTAGAAAACGTCGCAGCTTATCCTCTTGATCAACTAATTCCAGGCATTGAGGGAGTTTATGATGAGGAAATTCATGATGGTCATGGTGCAAATGATCTCCTTTTAAAAATCCCAGCGAAACTCGGTGTACTACAACTTGCTCAATCCCAAAAGCTTTGGCACGGGAGGCTAAATAATAAGTGAGAGTGGGGGCTGTTAATTTTTGCCAAAATGTTTTTTGGGGTACGCGAGTTCCAGAGTGAAAATACAAACGCAAAACTGTCAAATTGTGCATTTCAATTTCTTCTCTTTGGTGTACAAATCCCCAAAAATGCAGATCATTGAATAAATGAATTTGTTTTTCAATCTTTTTTTCCACAGCCCGAGCAGGTTCTAGGGATTGAGTAGCCAAACTCAGTCCTTCTTGCACAGGCATAAAATGGTACTTGCCTGAGCCAAGGCGCTGTGCATTATAGATACCAGCATGACCAGAAAAAATATAGCTCGCCACACAAGCGATACCAATAAAGACTCCCGACTCTAAACCAAAGAGTTCAATTCCCATGAAGGTTGAGGCTATTGGTGTATTTGCTGCTCCACCAAAGACAGCTACAAATCCCATGCCTGCAAGTAAAGGTGTAGGTAACGCCAATATTAAGGACAAAGCATTGCCTAATGTTGCACCAATATAAAATAGAGGGGTTACTTCTCCTCCTTTAAAACCTGCTCCCAAAGTTAGAGCGGTGAAAGCTATTTTCTCAGCAAAATCCCACGGTGGTAACTGGGTGTTAAAAGCATCAACAATTGTAGGAATACCCAGTCCAATGTATTTTGTAGTTCCGACTGCCCAAACAGCCAATGCCACAATTAAGCCGCCGATGGCAGGGCGTAAAGGAGGGTAGGAGATTTTTTCTTTAAAAATGTGGTTGATTCGGTGAGTCAGCTTGGCAAAAATCATCGCGACAATTCCAAAGATTGCGCCAGCGATAATTGCTGAAATCAGCCCCATGACTGTGACTGTGGGGACAACGGGGGCGTGACGATATGCTGTATGGTGTAAACCCAACATTAAGGTAACGCGATCGCCTACGACTGCTGCAATTAAACAGGGAAAAAGTGCATCGTGTTGGATTTTACCAATAGCTAAAACTTCTAAACCAAAGATGGTTCCAGCTAAGGGAGTCCCAAAAACTGAAGCAAATCCTCCACTTAAACCAGCCATTAATAAAATTCGCCGATCTGCGTGTTTGAAGTGGAATATCTTTGTCAACCGATCTGCGAGTGAAGCTGCTATTTGTAAAGCTGTACCTTCACGCCCGGCTGAACCCCCAAATAAATGAGTTAGGTCTGTACCTAACAAAACTAAAGGAGCCATCCGCAAGGGAATAATATCTTTGGGGTTATGAATTTCTTCAAGTAAAAGATTATTTCCTGCCTCTACTCTTTTGCCAAACTGATGATAAATCCAACCGCTTAAGAAGCCGCCCAGTGGTAATAATGCAATTATCCAAAGATGAGATTCCCGCCAATTTGTTGACCATTCCAATGATGCCAAAAGCGCAGCAGAACCTATCCCAGAAAGAATACCAACTACAAAGGAGATGATTAACCATTTACTGAGTTGAGGTAAGGCAATTAACTGCTCTAACTGGCGTAATTTATTCATATTTAAATTACCTTAATTTTTGTAAGTTTAGCTTTATCTCTTTATGAACCCAAGTAGATATCCCAAAAATCAGCTAATAAAATTTGCTGATTGATATAGTCTAGAACGAGCTAAAATTTCATCAATCAATTGACTATTTTTTAAAACTAAATAAATCTTCCTAATAACTTTAAAAACAGATAAATTATTTGCTGGTTTTATGCTGGTTATACCAATTCTCCAAAAGATGGCTACGGATAATGACGCTCTTACACGCAGACGCGGAGATTGATCTGTTGCGAGATTATAGAGAATTGGTATTACAAATATGTATTTCTGATTTACAAGATTTAATACTAACTGACTCTCTGAGCTTTTAAGCAACGACTTCTGTGCAAAAGAGTTCTCTAGTAATTCTGCTAGTTTGAATGTGACAATATTGAAGTGTTTTTTGATATTCGCTTGAAAATAACTCAGTAAAATTTTATTGTTAAAGCAGCAATCTTTGATTACCTTAATTATTAGAGATACTCCATCAGCCTGATTTAAAGCTGCTCTGGGCCTTTCTAAAAATAGACTCTTGAGAGTTTCTAGCCTTATTTTGATAACTCTAAAAAAAATTTTACCCACCTTACTTACCTCATCTTGGCTGATAATTCTTAGCTATAATTACCTATCTTTTGACAGAAGGTTAATGTAGCGTTGAACTAGAAACTATCAGCCGTGAGGGCGGTTCTCTGGTTTTTCCAGAAGGCGAGTTTCATCACCACTTTCTTTGTAATACCAAAGTCTCCACTAATTTGTCAAGGGATTAGAGCAGTCAACTTTTTAGCTTCTGTCTTCATTTGCTCTAGCCGTCAAAAATACCATCCATTTACAGGCATCCCAAGAACAACCAGAGGTAATTGAACACTCACTTTAGTACCGATCACAGTGTCAGATTCAATGGATAATTCTCCACCATGAGCATTGACAATACGTTTGGTAATGACAAGTTTCAGCCCTGTACACCAAATTTCGCATAGATGCAGCGATCGCATCGCCCACGAAGTTTAAAGTCTGGCATCTGCTATTATCAACCCAAGACGATGTGCAATAAGTTGTAATTGCTGTACATCGCGCTCAGTAAAATTGTGGGATTTGAAGTTACCAACGTGCAGAACCCCAATCACTCCCTCGTCAACAGGTAATGGAACGCCAACGAGCGATCGCAGTTGCTTACCAAGAAGAACCAACTGCAACAACTGATAAGGGTTCGGTGTTGATTTGTATTTCTCAACCTGGAACGGCAAAATTGGTGTTAGATATTTAAGAAATTCCTCTGATAATCAAGTAATATCAAGCATATTATCTATCAGGCTTAATATCGGTACAAAATTTTATTAGAGGAGATATTAAATTGTGCAAGTTATCTCTGTCAACGTAGGACTTCCCCGTGAAGTGCTTTGGAAGGGCAAAACAGTTACAACTGGGATTTTTAAAGAACCAGTTGAGGGACAAGTGATGATGCGATCGCTCAACTTAGATGGGGATAGACAAGCTGATTTGAGTGTTCACGGGGGGAAAGACAAAGCAGTTTATGCTTATCCATTCGAGCATTATGACTATTGGCGGCGCAAGTTACCTGACATGGATTTGCCCTGGGGAATGTTTGGTGAAAACCTTACTACGGTTGGGCTGTTAGAAGATGAGATTAATATTGGCGATCGCTTTCGAATCGGTAGCGCAGAGGTAATGGTGACTCAACCTCGAATGCCTTGTTATAAACTCTTAATCAAGTTTGGACGTGCAGATATAGTTAAACAGTTTTTAGATAGCCGCCTAACTGGGTTCTACTTTTCAGTGCTGCAAGAGGGTCAAGTCGGAAATGGTGATACTTTGTCGTTAATCAGTCGAGACTCAAATAATGTCACTGTTGCTGATATTACCCGACTTTATGCACGGGAAACACACGACCTAGAACTGTTACACCGCGCTGTACAAGTTGAGGCTTTACCTACAGGTTGGCGAGACTATTTTCAGCAGCAAATCGAGAAGTTTAAAAGATGAATTTCATTAATGTTAGAAAATAAAGCTGTAACCCTTTCCCTGTATAAATTTTAGAGCTACTCCATATCCTCTGAGTGAAGATATGCGAAATGTGCAGCGCCAAGCATTTGCTGGGATGCTGTGGAGCAAGCAATTTTATCACTATATTGTAGAGGATTGGTTGAAAGGCGATCGCTTTTTGGTTGATTGATGCCACGCAAAAAAAACTAGAACCGCAAAGTTTGCTAGAGAGGGTCAGATATTCAAGTAAACTAGGGGACACAGAGAAGATGAGGTGTATAAATGGCAAGAAAAAGCCCTCAACCAAAAGCGACATCCTCTGAAGTACTAGAATGCGTGCAACAGAATTGTCCCAGTTGCGGCAAACCCATGTGGAATGAGTACAACAATCTTCGGCGTGTGAGAACCCTCAAAGGAGTGGTACAACTGCTCTTAAAAATTCGCCGCAGACTCAAAAGCGGCTTTGACACAGACGGCGTAATGAGCAACAAGTAGGCATCAATCATCCTGAATGATGCCCATTGCTTTGCAGACGATTCAGTGTTGAATTAGCTTTAAACCACAATAAACATCAAGATTCCTAACACTCTCAAGTTGAAGTGTCACTAGTGAGAATACTATTAAAAGTAGGCATTCCATTAGTAGAAACTACCCTGGAAAAATAGTGTGAGGTTGAAGTAATGGATGAGCAGCATCGGTACTTGCCAATCGCCCTTGTTGTTGTTGGAATTGCTTTTCTCCTGATCTATCCGTTGATGAATATCTGGCCATCGGGCTGGTCATGGCAACCAGGTCAACACGAATACGAACAGATGATCGTCGGCATTTATGGGACGCTCGGTGTATTTTTACTACGGGCTTCTCGAAAACCAGAAGCGCATCTCAGTTTAATCTGGTTCACCGTCTGGTCGAGTTTTGTCCACGCACTGATCATGGCGGTACAGGCAGCGATTGATCCTGTGGAACATGGGCACTTCTTTGGCGACATTCCAGCATTGATCTTGGTGGCAATTGTCCTTGGTTTCCTAGCGTCACGCGAAGTAGTTTCAGTGCATGAATGAACGCGGCATAACAAATCTAGGACTTACGCAAATTATCTCTCAAACTCTGATTTCTCTGTGCCGCGCCAGTTGCTACAAGTCGGGGAACCCGCCCAACGCACTGGCTTCTCTGTGCCTCTGTGGTAGCCTGCGGCAAGCCACTTCGTGTCTACGTTATTCCGTAACTCGTGCGTAAGTCCTAAAATCATTTGAATTTTCCCCATTTCCGATGTAAGAAGGGGCTTTATTCCTCAATCAACTCAAAATCAACTCGCTCATAAATATCACGCAAGGCAATTTGAAAATCGATAGAATCTAAGACTAAAAGTGCATCTTCACCTTCATATTCTTTAAAAATCCATTGACTTTCTGCTTGCTTTGCAAATTGTTCCGCAGCAAAACTATACCGGTCAATCATAATATATTCTTGAAAACCAGGAATTGAACGATAATATTTAAACTTATCTGTTTTGTCATAATTTTTAGTTGAATTTGATAAGACTTCAACAATTAATAAGGGATTCGTAATAATTGTTGTACCTGTTCCCTCATAAATAGGCTTACCTTTGATGACTATAATATCAGGATAAGTATAAATGCGATGACGAGGTATTGATAATTTCACATCCCCTATGTAAATATCATAATCTTGTCCTTGCACAGTCAGGGGAAACTTGCGACAAAAATTAAGTGCAATTTTGTTGTGGTTGGTTGTTCCCCCTGTCATTTGTATAATTTCTCCATCTCTGTATTCATTTTTATATTCAGCTTTTTCTTCTAATTCCAAATATTCTTCTGGGGTGTAGTAGCGCTTTTCTGTTTGTAAAACCATATTAATTAACTCATAAAATGAGGGAATGGATATGTTATCAATAGCGTAACTTACCCTAAAGATAGGGAAAATAAATATTTTTGTTATAAAAATACGGTTGCAGACAATGTAACAATAGCGATCGCAAGCAAATACTTTTAGCCATACCCACCAGTGAACGCCCCTACCAACATCTCTGCACAAACTCAGAATCGCAAAGCCGATCACATTCGGATCTGTTTAGAGGAAGATGTTCAGTCTCATCAAATCACCAATGGACTGGAACGTTATCGTTTCACCCATTCTTGCTTACCCGAACTGAACCATGACGATATTGATATCAGTACAGCTTTCTTGGGGAAACACCTTGGCGCACCCTTGTTAATCTCTTCCATGACTGGTGGAACAGAACAAGCCGCAATTCTTAATCAACGTTTGGCCCAAGTCGCGCAACACTACAAAATTGCAATGGGTGTCGGTTCCCAACGGGTAGCGGTAGAAAAACCCCAGGTGGCTGATACTTTTGCTGTCCGCAAGTATGCGCCCGATGTCCTGCTATTTGCGAATCTGGGGGCTGTGCAACTTAACTACAAGTACGGCTTAGATGAATGTCTGCGGGTAGTTGATATCTTAGAAGCTGATGCCCTAATTTTACACATTAACCCTCTACAAGAGTGCATTCAACCCAAAGGTGATACTAATTTCCGGGGTTTGCTTGACAAGATTTCTACATTGTGTTCAAAATTGCCAGTACCAGTGATTGCAAAGGAAGTTGGTAACGGCATTTCAGCAGCGATCGCCAACAAACTCATTGCCGCCGGAGTAGCAGCAATTGATGTCGCTGGTGCAGGGGGTACTTCTTGGGCAAAGGTAGAAAGCGAACGGGCAGAAAATCCCTTACAACGTCGATTAGGGAAGACTTTTGCCGATTGGGGTTTACCGACGGCAGAGTGCATTACAACTATTAGAGCGATCGCTCCTGATGTGCCCTTAATTGCTTCAGGAGGTTTGCGTCATGGACTGGATGTTGCAGCCGCGATCGCCTTGGGAGCAGATATAGCTGGTTTAGCAATGCCTTTTTTGCAAGCAGCGGCAATATCAGAAACAGCAGTTGCGGAACTTGCTGAAGTATTAATCGCCGAAATCACCACAGTCTTATTCTGCACTGGCAACGCTACCTTGTATCAGTTAAAGCACTCTGGCAGTTTACAGCGCATAGAATAAATTAAGTAGGTCATTCATTAGCCATTTGTCCTTTATCAATGCCCCATGCCCAATTCCCAATTCCCAATAACTAATAACTAATGCGTAATTTTATCAAACAAACTTTTGCTAGTTTAGTTGGCACATTATTAGGACTAATTATTTTTGGTGGTCTAGGAACCACTGGACTATTGTTGCTAATATTCGCTGCTAGCTCGTCTAAAGATACAGGGCCAAATGTAAAAGATAAGTCAGTGTTGGTTTTTGACTTGTCGATGAAAATTACTGATAGCGAACCTAGTTCTGACGAACTGTTTCAAAACACAATATCAGGGGTGGATGATGAAAGAATGGCACTCCGCAAAGTTGTAGAAACTTTGGAAAAAGCACGACGCGATCCGCGAATTGTTGGGATCTACCTCGATTCAACTAGCGCTAGTCAAGCTGGTAACGTCGGCTATGCCTCCCTTAAAGAAATTCGGAAAGCGCTGGAGGAGTTTCGCGCTTCTGGGAAAAAGATTGTGGCTTATGGCAGTGATTGGAGTGAAAAGGAATATTACCTGAGTTCAGTGGCAGATTCCATTGTGCTTAATCCTTTGGGAATGATGGAAGTTAACGGTTTGAGTTCACAACCGATGTTTTTAGCGGGTGCATTACAGAAGTACGGTATTGGTGTGCAAGTCGTGCGAGTGGGTAAATTCAAAGGTGCTGTAGAACCGTTCATCCTCAAAAAATTGAGTCCAGAAAACCGCGAGCAAACTCAGAAATTGTTAGATGATGTTTGGGGAGAGTGGCGTACTACTGTAGGTGCAAGTCGGAAAATTGAACCTAACCAGTTGCAAGCGATCGCAGATAGTCAGGCGGTACTAGAAGCCACACAAGCCAAGACTAGCGGTTTAGTCGATCGAGTAGCATACCCTGATGAAGTGGTAAGTGACCTCAAAAAGTTGACAAATAGCGATAAAGACGACAAAACATTCCGACAAATTAACCTAAATAACTACGCAGAAGTTTCTGGCAAATCTTTGGGTGTAGAACGTAGCTCAAAAAATCAAATTGCCGTTGTTTATGCTGAGGGTGAAATTGTCGATGGTAAAGGTGATGCTGGACAAGTAGGAGGCGATCGCTTTGCCAAAATCTTCAGCAAACTCCGACAAGATAAGGATGTGAAGGCTGTTGTATTGCGGATTAATAGTCCTGGTGGTAGCGCTACCGCAGCCGAAGTTATGCAACGAGAAGTGAAATTAACCCGTGAAGCCAAACCGGTTGTAGTGTCAATGGGTGATGTAGCCGCCTCTGGGGGTTATTGGATTGCTAGCGACTCTAATCGCATTTTTGCTGAACCAAATACTATTACAGGTTCCATAGGTGTATTTGGGTTGCTATTTAATGGTGAAAAGCTGGCCAATGATAACGGCATCACCTGGGATTCGGTGAAGACTGGAACCTATGCTGATAGTCAAACAGTTTCGCGTCCAAAATCGCCTCAAGAGTTGGCACTTTATCAACGTAGTGTTAACCGTATTTATAATATGTTTCTGAATAAAGTTTCTCAAGGTCGGAAACTCCCAGAACAAAAAGTTGCAGAAATTGCCCAAGGAAGGGTTTGGTCGGGTTTGGCGGCGAAGGAAATTGGTTTGGTGGATGAAATTGGTGGTTTGAATAGTGCGATCGCTTATGCTGTCAAAGAGGCGAAACTAGGAGAAGACTGGGAAGTGCAAGAATATCCTCGCACTAGCAGTTTCGGAGAACGCTTTTTTGGGCGTGCAACTGAAGAGGCGCGGACTGCTTTAGGAATTGAAGCGGCGCAACTCAAACCATCTAACCCCATCATCACTGAATTCCAGAAATTGCAACAGGAAGTAGAGATTCTGCAAAAAATGAACGATCCACAGGGAGTTTATGCCCGTTTGCCTTTCAACTTGAAAATTGATTGACATCCTCACCGGATCTATCCAGCGATCATAACGACAATGCCCTTGCGATCGTAAGGGCGTTGTCATCAATCTTCTAGACTTGATACTGAGGAAAGTGTATTAGGGTTGGTAGTACTTCGACAAAACTTGATGGAAGTGAGAAATTCCATATTCAATGTCTGCAAGCTGAAGTACACCATAAGCTTTGGAATGAACACTTGCTTGTAGCGATCGCACCACCCCAAAGTCTTCATTTAACACCCGCTCAAATTCAGGTCGAAATTCATCCTGCTTATAAGGAAATGCTTCAATCTGGGCTTTTGTTTGATAAATAAAAACCTCAAACTTAGTTCTTGTGGGAGATAAAGGAGTCAGCCGAAAAACTGAAACTTTGTCTCTTGCGGTATTAATCATCATATTGGGAAAGATGAAGCCCTGGTAAGATTGTCCCCTTGGTTCTCCTGAAAAAGCGGGGTGATCTTTCACAAATTCATCATCTGTAAAAGGAACATATATCTGATAGTGTTGCCCAGTTGGAGTGTAAATAATATTCTTCGGATCGAAACACTTTAAACTTTGGGCATGAACAACTGACAAGTGATAACACTCTAGATAATTCTCAATAGGAAATTTCCAATTGGCTGGCTCTTCATAAAACCAGTGGTCAACCTGCTGAAGTTCCTGCCAACGGTGCTGATATTGCTCTAAGTAAGCTGAAAATCCAGCCAAATAACTTACTAAAGATTGCCCTTCTGCTTCTGAGTTAACAAAGATAAAGCCGCCCCATGTCTCTACTCTTCCCTTAGCTAGATAGACAGCCGACTTATCTAAATTGGAAAAACACTCAGCGCGAGGTAAACCTTTAAGATTGCCTTCATAATTGAAATTCCAACCATGATACGGACAACGCACCCGTTGACAATGACCCTGCCCTTGCAACATTTGCGCTCCGCGATGCGGACAAACATTGTGCATCCCTCGCAATATGCCATTATTATCTCGAATCACGAACATGGGCTGATCGCCAACTTGGCAAGTTAAATAATCCCCAGGATTAGGTAAATCAGATTCACGTCCTACAAACTGCCAGGTGTTACGCCAGATAGTTTGCTGCTCATAAGCAAAAATTTGCTCGCTAAAGTAGTAATCACCAGGTAGTCCAAATTTTGGTTTATTAGTATTAGGAGTTTCATCCACAAATGATGGATGGGTGAAGATATTCATAGTATTAAGTTCTATTTAATCAATGGTGTTGAGCGATCGCTGTACTCAGAACAACCTCAGATGAGATTGCCTCTTGCGCTAATTCCTGCCACCAGACCTGCATTGCATCGATCATTGCCCGAAACCCTGCTGCAAACTCTCCAAATTCTTCGGGTTGTATGTAGGTTGCCAGACATGTTCTCAAGCCCGCTTCATGTTCAATTTCCCACTCGTTTAAATGCTTGCTGAAGAAATATTCCAAATCTTTGGGCATTGCTCCTTCCAGCAACCAATCTAGAAGTTGCACGATTAGAGTTAATTCTGGAATTGAGGTTGCCTCGATCGCATAGATTGCCCCAAGCACATAGTGTATTTGTTTATCAAATACCGATTGCATAGTTCTCAGCAGTTTGAATGTAGCTATTGACGGCATTGTGTTTTTCACAGGAACGCCTAGTCCTTCTTCTAGCCCTTCAGCTAAAAGTGTGTAATGAGAGATTCCTTGGGTAGTGCTACCCATTTCCTCAGCTATATTTTCTTTGAGTTCTTGGGCTACACTGTTCCATCCAGCTGCCAGGGCTTTCTGTCTTGCTAACTCTGTGAAACCCACCAACTCCTTTGGAAAAATCGAATATTGCTGCATGACATAAGCAATCTGAGCAAAGCTTACCTGACTAAGTATTTTTACAACAGGATTTTCTGTAATGCTAAATGCCACATAATCCTGAGCGAGCAGTTGATTAAGCTGCTTTGTTAAGTGATTAAATTCCATTAAAGTTTTAGTCCTTTGTTATAGATTTTCTGAATGCCAATCTAGCTTTGAAATTTGCTATGAATTAACGTAAAACTGATATTTTATATAGCCAAAATAACTTTTGTAACTTTATAAATCTTGAGTAAAGGCACTGAAAATAACTAAATAATTAAGTTGATTGAAATTAGTATTTATACTAGAAAGTAGCCTAAATTCTAACTATTTCAGTAATTTGATTTTTGCAAAAAGACTATTTTGTACAATTAAGTTAAATAGCAATAAGTTGAGGAATTGTAAACAGAGATATTGCCTATTAGTTATTTACTTCTTAATTAAACACAACATTATTTTGATAGTCCGAAGTTGCTCATGGGTAATCTAGGTTAAGCAAAGACCTGGGCAAACCAAGATTTACCACTCATGAAGATACATCCATCTAGCAAAGTCCGTGCATTTTCATTACAGCTTGTTCTGGTCGTTCCTTTCGTATTGCAACTTTTTAGCATCGTGGGGCTGGTCGGGTATCTGTCGTTTAAAAATGGCGAGAAAGCGGTGAACGATCTAGCGGATCAGTTGATGGAGCGAACCAGTGGTGAGGTAAATCAACATTTAGATGCTTACCTGTCGATTCCTCATAAAGTTATTCAGTTAAATGCGGATGCAATTCGCATGGGATTGCTGAATGTGCGCGATCGCCTCAAGGTTGGTAAGTACTTCTGGCACGAAATGCAAGCCTATGACCTAACCTTTATCAGCTTGAACCTAGCAACTGGTGAAGGAACTGGAGCCGGCCGTTACGATGGCAAAACGGTGACAATCGATGATAATGCGATCAAAACGCCAAGTCTGCCGAAAAATACGAAAACTTACTTAACAGATAATGATGGCAACCCAACCAAAGTGATGACGACCAGTACTTGGGATACCGTCAATGAACTTGCCTATACTGAACCTGTCAAAGCCGGGAAACCTATCTGGGTTCGCATTTATACTTATTACGATCCTGCTTATCCCCCTTATATTGTGGCATCGGCAGGTCGTCCGATTTATGATGCCAGCAAAAAACTGATTGGTGTTGTGGGGGCTGAAATTCACCTGTTGAAACTCAGTGAATTTTTACAAAAATTAAATGTCAGCCGCTTCGGACAAGTTTTTATTATGGAGCGTGATGGTATGTTGGTTGCCAATTCTGCTCAAGAAAAGCCTTTTATCGTAGTCAATAACGAAATTAAACGCCTTAAAGCGATCGACAGCCCCAATCCGGTGCTACAAAGCATTGCCAAGCAGCTTCAGCAGCGCATTCCAGATTTTCAGTCCATTACCAATACCCAAAAACTGAAAGTTAATGTTCAAGGAGAAAATTTATACGTGCATATTGTGCCTTGGCGTGACCAACATGGTTTGGACTGGTTAGTGGTAGTTGGTATTCCGGAAAAAACTTACATGGCGCAAATCTATGCCAACACCCAAATTAGCATCCTGCTGTGTTTTGGGGCGCTGATAGTAGCAACGACGATTGGCATATTTACCTCGCGCTGGATTGCACATCCTATCTTGCGTTTGAATCAGACCACCCAAGCAATAGCATTTGGTGATTTACAACAGACACTCCAAGAGGGGAATATCGATGAACTCAACACTCTTGGTCACTCTTTTAATCACATGGCAGGGCAATTGCGGGAATCCTTTATTGCTTTAGAAAACAGTAATGCCGAACTAGAAGCGCGAGTCGAACAACGGACTGTTGAACTTAAAACAGCCATGAGTGAATTGCAGCGTACCCAAGCACAAGTAGTTCAAAGTGAAAAAATGTCTAGTCTGGGCCAACTAGTAGCAGGTATTGCCCATGAAATCAATAACCCAGTTAACTTTATTCACGGCAATATTACTCACTTGGATGAATATACTCAAAACTTGTTACAGATGATTTATCTGTACCAAGAACGCTATTCTAGTCATGACCCAGAAATTCAAGCATTAGCAGAGGAAATCGATCTAGAATTTCTCATTGAAGATTTACAAAAGATACTGCCTTCAATGAAAATGGGGACTGAGAGGATTCGTAATATTGTGCGATCGCTGCGGAATTTTTCGCGTATGGATGAAGCGGAATTTAAGGCAGTTGATATTCATGAAGGTATCGAAAGTACGCTCTTAATTCTGCAACACCGCCTCAAAGATAAACCAGACCGTCCAGCAATTGAAGTTATTAAAGATTATGGCAACTTGCCGCAAGTGGAATGCTATCCTGGTCAACTCAACCAAGTATTAATGAATGTTCTGGTAAATGCAATGGATGCCCTTGATGAGTTAGATATCAAGCGTACCTCTCAACAGATAGAGGAAAATCCCAGTCAAATTACTATCCGCACTTCAGTAGTTGATTCACAATCAATAGAAATTGCGATCGCTGATAACGCACAAGGAATGCCAGAATCGGTTCAAAGCCGGATCTTCGATCCATTTTTTACTACCAAACCTGTAGGCAAAGGAACAGGCATGGGTATGGCAATTAGCTACCAAATCATTACGGAAAAGCATGGTGGGAAATTGCTATGTTTTTCTAGCCTTGGGCAAGGCAGTAATTTCATAATTCAAGTGCCTATTCGACAAAAAGCTCCTGAACCCGTCCTCAAAGTATAGAGCGATCTCATCATTTATTGGAATTGTTAAACCAACGACTGGAGTAATATTCAATAAAAGTGAGATACTCCCGAGACAATGCTATAACCAGTGTTTCGGATACGTCCTTTCCTCCGCTAAATTATTGAAGATCACAGCGCATAACACTAAAATCATCGATCCCTCAAAGGCAGGTGTTAGCAAAAATTGCCAGTCTGGTTTCGTCATCATGACGACTAATGCAACAGCACCCGAAGGTGGGTGTAGAGTTCCGGTAAGCTGCATGATTCCGATCGCACTAGAAACAGCCATTCCCATTGCTAAGGGAGAAGCACCGAGAAAATGCAGAATTATCAGACTCACCATAGCAGCTAAAAGATTACCCCCAATAACATTGCGGGGTTGAGCCAAAGGACTGTCAGGCACACCAAATATCAAGACACTCGTAGCACCAAAAGGAGCCATCAGCAAAGGAGAATTAGTTTTTGCAGCAAGGTAAGACGTTGCAGTTATGGCTAAAAAACTACCGATCCAACTCCAAAAAACATGCCGATGATGAGGTCTATCTATTGGACAGGTTAGCGGACAGGATCGCCATCTGCCAAAGGTTTTAAACCAATAATTTTGTAATTTCAATCGAACTTTTTTACCGTCGATCATGAATGAACCACTCGATAATCATGACTCTCTGAATTGACTGAGCAAGGCTTTGCTAAAGTTACAATAACATGACATTTGCCAAAAAATTCCTAAAAAGTATTCAAATATACAGATTTTTTGATTTTATTCAAATTCAGGCTAAACAGGTCAATTTAAGTTGTATAAAAGTCAATACACTTGTAGAGACGGCGATTTATCGCGTCTCAAAAACCCAAAATTTTTGCCAGTAGCCCTTAATGAACCGTATTGTCATAACAGTAGGGCGCGAACAGTACCATAAAATAGCCTTTACTACAAGCTAATCATTCGAGAAAAATGTATGACAATTAGCTTAGTTGAAATTGACTACAGCGAGGCGGATGAGTTGGCCTCGCCAACGTCGTAATCAGAATTCTCTTCACGTCAGCCTAATAAGTTTTTAACCAGACATGATCTTTGTGGGTTAGCTGATACCCGGTAACTAAATTGCATCAAATATCTCAGAAATACTACTGAACCATCAAGACAACAAATGTAACTAATATATACATAAATATTGTCAGGATGCTGAATATGTCAGATTTACCGCTTCAGTGCAAAAATTTGAAAGAGCAAGTTGAGTCGATATTACAACTTTTACAGCAAGAATCAACGCTACATTCTCAAGATATTACACCTGTACAAACTTCCCTAACTAAAGCGATTTCTCCTAAGTTTGAGATCGTATTTGCAGGTGCATTTAGTGCTGGTAAATCAATGCTAATCAATGCACTATTGGAGAGAGAACTACTTTACAGTGCAGAAGGACACGCTACAGGTACAGAATGCAAAATCGAGTATGCAGAATTAGATAAAGAACGTGTTGTTTTAACGTTCTTAAGTGAAGCAGAAATTCGGGAACAAGTAGTTTATTTGTGTGAGCAACTAGGATTTAAGATAGTAGCTAATATCAACCAACGTGATGTAATTAACTTGCTACGTGAAGATTCTGAAGCGATTATTCAGCAGGAGGGTGGTGAGAGTAAATCAGAACGTGCAAAACAGGCGAAGGCGTTAATGTTGTTGCTACAGGGATATTGGGCAAACCGCGATCGCATCAACACGGTTAATAATGCTACATACTCAATGGAGCAATTTAACTTTTTCAACCTCAAGGAAGCGGCTGGATATGCCCGTCGTGGTAGTAATAGTGCAGTATTGAAGCGAATAGAATATTATTGCAATCATCCTCTGTTACAAGACGGCAACGTAATTATTGATACCCCTGGTATAGATGCACCAGTAGAGAAAGATGCACAATTAACTTATACCAAAATTCAACATCCTGATACTTCGGCGGTGGTGTGTGTGCTAAAACCTGCTTCGGCGGGTGACATGACAAAAGAAGAAACAGAACTTTTGGAATTAATGCGGCAAAATGGGGGAGTACGCGATCGCGTTTTTTATGTCTTCAACCGCATCGATGAAACTTGGTACAATACCCAACTACGACAAAGATTAGACGATTTAATTAGCGGACAATTTGGCAATTCAAACAAAGTTTATAAAACAAGTGGATTATTAGGATTTTACGGGAGTCAGATTAAACAGACAAATCAACTAGATAGATTTGGTTTAGATTCTGTTTTTGCAGAAAGCATTAAAGGTTTAGATGGTAAAGAAGAAACACCACAATTTGTCTATGCATTTAACAACTACTGCGTAAATTCAGGAAAGTTATCTACCACTAAATTCCGTGTCTCTGTTAACGGCTATGAAACTCCAAATCAAAATTATGTGCGGATTTTGGGAGATTGGGGAAATGAACTGATAGAAAAGCTAATTCAAGATAGTGGTACTGAAGAATTTCGCACAGCTATTACTCGCTATCTTACAGAAGAGAAGCGTCCCCAATTATTTAAGAATCTTGCTGATGATTTGGAAGATGTTTGTATTAAACTGACAAAACATTATCAGAGTGTACAACGTAATTTAGATAGTCAACCCCAAGAAATTGAGAGTATGAAGCAGCAAGAGTTGCAACGCCTAAATCAGCAACTCCAGCAAATCGGCAGAGAATTTAGTGAGCATATCACAAAAGAAGTTAACCAAATAATTAATAATTCCTGTGATGCTTTTGAAGCAGATTTTAGACAATTGCAATCACGAATGATTCGTCGTTTAGATGAATTGCTAGATACTTTTTCTGTAGCTTCTGCTTATCAACGTGCAACAATTAGCCATCCTCGCAATGCTACCGCACCTTTAATTGCTATTTTAGTAGAGGCATTTTATTACTTAGCAAATCAGTTAGAAGATATTTTGATTGAGTCATCTCAGCAAGTTGTTGCGAATTATTTTCAGCGATTGATTGAAAAAATTCGCAAATCAGAATATTATCGCCAGTTGTATCGTTTATTAGATAGTGATGGCGGCATTGAACAAGAGATCAGAACTATAGAAAAGCAGGTTACTCAAGCATTAGTGAGTGCAGCTAGTGTAGAGTGCGATCGCTTCGTGCGAGAAAGTCCGAGATTTTATGATGAAGGCACTTTTTCTATATATCAATTTCGCCAAACTTTATTACAAACTTCTCAAAGCTACGATGCTGAAAGTATCGTAGAAGCAGAACCAGCAATTAGGCAATTATTGAAGTTAGATTTTGAGCCAAAAGTTTCGCAAACTATTCGTAAATCTTTCCGTCAAACTATTAACCAAACGCTCAAAACTCAGTTGTTACCAATGGCAGATCAGCAAGCAGATGAGATTTTGCAGCAATATCCACAGGCGCGTGCTAATTTAGAGAAAACACTGCAACAAGAAGCTGAAGAGAAAATCGCTAATAATCGCCGATTATTGAGTGTTGTTGAAGAAAATATTGCAGCATACAATTCAGCAGCTTCTAGTATCAATAGTTGTTTACAGTCAATGAAACTATATGACCACTTCTTACCTGTCATTGGTGAGTATTTTGATACTGATAATAAGTTCGCTAATAATGGATTTGTGTTTTCAGACGCGGTACGAGAGGTTTGATTTTAATCCCAAATACTGAGATAAGTGTAGCTTAGTGAGTGATTTAGCACTCCCTAAGCTACAGCTTTTTTTGTAAATTAGAAGTAGGCTGGCTTCAATTTCCGCAGGAAGTTTAGCATGGCTGAAATCACAGTATCAGGCGACTCAATTAAGAAGCCATGACCCCCACCTTCGAGAACTACAAGTTCAGTATCGGGAATGCCTTGAGCAAGTTGCTGGGAAAACTTTAGGGGAGTGAGAATGTCTTGTTTGCCAACTAGAACTAGGGTAGGACAATGAATTTTTTGAAGGCGATCTGTTGTATCAAAGTCAAGCATGGCTTGGCTGTGATGATAGAGTGAATGAGTTGCTGGCGGGAAAGGATATCTGATTGCAAATTCGATCAGACCTTCGATCATGCCAGGAATCGAGTAGAAGGTATCTGTAAATATCCAGGGTAATACAACTTTTTCATAAAGTTTCAGGTCTACATTAGCGCAGAGTTCACCCCAAGTCTCAATGATGCTGTTGAATAATCCGTCACCCTTTGCAAGTGACGAAAGCAGCATTAGACTTTGCACCTTTTGAGGATGTGCTAACACTAATTCTTGAGCTATCTGACCACCCATTGAATGACCTACTAGATGCACCTTATCGATCGCAAGATGATCGAGCAATGCTGCTACATCATTAGCCATTTGCTTCAGACTATAGGGGGTTTCAGGAGCGGAACTTCGCCCCATACCTCGGTTATCTAAGCGAATAACTTGATACTGCGAAATCAGCGATGGCATAATCAACGACCAATAGGCATGATCGCAAAGGAAGCCAGCTATTAATAGCAAAGGCTCACCCTTTCCCTTAATGTCGTAGAACAAATCAATCCCGTTAACCTGAAGCTTTGGCATAGTCAATAATTCTGCTAAACCCGATCTGAAGCAGGGATCGACAACGCTACACTCCTACGTCTTAAATCTCTCGTCCACCGGAATTTGATAGCCGTTAGCGAGGCGATTGGTCATGTTGGCAGTAGCTGCGATCGCCATGAGTTCCCCGAACATGGTATCATTCATCCCCTTGGCCCGCGCTCCTGCTGTGTGGGAGGCAATACAATACTCACAGCCATTTGTCGCACTCACGGCGATATAAATTAGTTCTCGCATCAGTGGATCAATTTCACCAGGGCTAGTCATCACTTCTTTCACCGCTTGCCAAGTTCGTTGCAAGGTAGGGGGATGATTAGCTATGGCTTTCCAAAAGTTATTAATATAGTCATTCTGGCGGGTGACGCGGATGTCGTCATATACTGCCCGGATTTCATCGCTGGCTTCTTCGTATTCAATCAGCTTAGTCATGTTTCTATGTTTTTACTTCCAACCATTAGCGGTGATGAAATTCGACCTCTCTCTCCAGAATCTTAATATCATAGTTGCCGAAGAAATCGTGGCCCAGTAAGCCGATGCTGGCTTTGGGTGCGATCGCTACCTGAAGATTATTGGCTGTAACTCCACCTGCTGCAATAGATTTTACCTTACTGGTTGGAAATTCTACTTCGCTACCATCGGCAATTTGGGCTTGCATTGTACCTGTAGTCTGGAGTTTAAGTGTATTCGCCATACTTTGAGTAATAATAGTTCCGCTAGCACCAGTATCTACAATCATTTCAAAGGTTTTTTTGTCATTGAAGGTAACGTCAATTACAGGAGTTCCACCAAAGCGGCGTTTAATTGAAACTCGAAAAACTCTGTCGTCTGAAGGTGCGGCTATATTGCCACAAAGCCTTTCTAATCCAACGGTTTTACCGGAGGACGTTACCATGTAACATGCTCCTGGATCGTCTGCTGTTGCTCGATGAGAGAATGCTAAAAATATCAGCGTTGGGATTAGTGCGTAGGCGTAGCTCGTCATAGACATCACAGTTGAAGTCATGGTTTTAATCCCATACCTAAAAATATTATTCATATTAGCTCTCACTCCATTTTTTCAATATTTATTGAAATCTAAATTGCTTACAATATTTACTTTTAATAGCTTAAATAATGTGTTTATTTTTAGGGTAGTTATGGTGATTTTTTATATATTTTTAGAATATGAAATTACTGTTATATTAAGCTATATTAGCTATAATTACTGATTGAAAAATTAAAGATTGGGTGAAGACATGATGAAACTACTGAGAGTTAACTTATCAAGTAAATATTAATTGTCTGACTCAAAAGTTGCTGCTGCATTTACAGCAATTGCGATCGCATTTTTCACAGCAATATCCCTCTGTTCTAAGATGATATTTTCACTCACAGTACGCCCAGCAACTACACCGCAAACAGCAGCAGCAGCAAAATTATACACACCTGCCATTTTGAATAGTGTGCCGGATTCCATCTCATAATTCAAGATATTTAAACGCCGATATTCTTCTGTGATGCCATGCAGCGATCGCATTAAATTTGGATTTGCGGAATCAGTGCGTTCTTGTCCTTCGTAAAAAGTATCAACTGATGCCGTAATTCCGATGTAATGTTCAACCTTTAATTCTCGCGCAGCTTTAACTAAAGCGACTGTCAGAAACGGATCGGCTGCGGCTGGATATTCCACAGGCGCAATGTCATTTGCTGCACCCTGACGACACAATGCTGCACTGCTAATAATAACGCTACCAACTGGTATATAAGGTTGAATTGCTCCGCAAGTTCCAATGCGAATAATTTGCCGGATTCCTACCTGTATCAACTCGTTGACAACAATACTTAATGAAGGCGCACCCATACCACTAGTAGCAGATAAGATGCTGCGACCATTTTGTAAGTATCCTACATAGCTATTGAGTCCGCGATTTTCTGACAACACGCGCACATCTTGGAAATAAGTTTGGGCGATTAGATGCGATCGCTCTGGATCACCCGATAATAGGGCAATGCTGGGAGGTGATGAACCTAAATCATCTTGTCCAAAGCCAATGTGATAGAAGCTTTTACCTGTCATATAGTTGAGATTAGCGATCGCCCTAACACAATACTATGCTAGGGTGATTTCTTATTTTCCTAGAGCAAATCTCCTCCTTCCCATATCTGAAGTTGTCTTTCAGCCGCAACTATGCAATTGAGATGCTTGGGTGGATAGAGAAAATGATCGTAAGCTAATGCCATCTGTCTAGCAGCCTCAGTATATGGCACTCGTCCTATTCCCGTACCCAATCCAGGACAGGCAATGGTGTTAATTTTTTGCCTAGCGTGTTGATTATGGTGTCGAACTGCCAGCAACATCGCCCACATCGCAATATAAGGAATATCTGTCCCAGCAATAATCATGGGAACTCGCATCGTAGGGGTATGAGCCAAAAAAGGATGCTTGTAATGACCTGTTTCCACAATCATTGATGTTCCTACAGGCTGTTCACCCAAATAATCTTCAAGAATGCGCTGCTGGACTCTTGCCATTAAGGAATGACCAAAAAAACGGATAATTGCCGCATCTATGCCACCATCCATCATTCCGAAAGAGTTAGCAGGGCTGACCATACAATCAAAATCTGGCAACCACTCGAAATAGTTATTCACTATTTCTACATTGGGTAAGTAATTAAAATTCTGTTGAAAGGCTGCACACAACAAAGAGTCGGGAGCTACCAATATCAATTTCAAGCTTTCATTTCCTCCGCTTGAATACCTATTTTAAACGTCAGCGAGGGCAAACATCAACTGTTTCTCTGTATTATTCAGCCTGTTCCTTTTTGATGCTACATTTGTAACACTAAAATGTTACTCTTTAGGTGGTGACTGTTTGTCACTTGAACAAAAGGAAATTTTATGATTTCCTGAAACCGCTTATTCAGTAAACTCAATTGGACATTCAGGAGTTTTTTGTGCCTACTTTGAAAACCCTGCAACCTGGAGATGAAGTATCGCTGGAAGAATTTCTCTTGCAACACACTGATACTTCTATGTTTTTGCGCTCTAATTGGCGGGCTGCGGGACTGCTTGATGAAGGTGCAAGATTTCAAGGAACCTACGTAGCAGCCTACTTAGATGAAAGTATAGTGGCAGTTGCAGCCCATTTTTGGAATGGGATGATAATAGTCCAAGCGCCTGTATATTTGCCAGAGGTGGTGCAAGCAGTTGTGGCACAATCTGGACGTGCTATTTCTGGAATTAGTGGCCCAGCAGCACAAGTTGAAGCGACAAAAAGCATTTTGGGACTTAGCAACACACCAACTCAGCTTGATGAACATGAGATATTGTTTTCTCTAGCACTACGAGATTTACAAATACCTGAAGCTTTAGCATCTGCAAAGGTGCAGTGTCGTTTGCCACATCCAGAAGAATTGGAATTACTTATCGAATGGTGCGTTGCTTATAACGTGGAAGCTTTAGGAAAAACCGATACTCCAAGTTTAAGACTTGCTTGCGATCGCATAATTGAAGCACGTCAAGATATGGGTATGCATTGGGTTTTAGTAGCAGAAGATACTTTAGCTTCTTACTCTGCTTTCAATGCTAGCCTACCTGATATTGTGCAAATTGGTGGAGTGTGGACACCGCCAGCGCTGCGGGGGAAAGGCTATGCCAAAAGTGTGGTAGCAGGCTCGTTGTTAGATGCGCGATCGCTCTTAGTAAAACGTGCCATCCTATTTACAGGTCATAATAACCAAGCAGCCCAAGCAGTCTATCAACAAATTGGCTTTTTGCCTACTGGCGAGAAGTATGGCTTAGTCTTATTTGAAGAGACTCAGGCTTGAGAGCGAATTTTAGATTTTAAATTTTGGATTTTAGATTGAATTATTCACAATCCAAAATCGGGCGTTGGTGATTTCATGTATGAAAACGATTTACTCAAAAACAATTGAATCATAATAGAACTGAGATGGCAGGGACAGTATCAAAATGTAGAACAGCCGTGGTTACGGTGGTATGATAGGACTCTCAACTGGGTATTGACTTCTACAGAACAAGAAAGCCAACGGGCTGAACGAGAAAGACAACGGGCTGAACGGTTGATTGCACAATTGCGTAGACACGAAGTGGCTTGTCGCTAGACATCGCTCGGCGTTGAACCCGATGTAGATACTTAATTCCTCACAAGTTTGCTCTTTTGTGAATAGTCTGTATAGCCTTGAATATTCTCTGGTTCAAATTGACCCAGTACACGCGAAGCTTCGCGTGTTAAATCCTCATTTCCGGTAACTACAATTAGGTATTTACCAGCATTCAGACGGTTACGATAGGGTAAAGCATCGCCACTGCCAACTGTTATACCAGTTCCTTGACCGATTAAACTAGCCCCCAAAGCACCGCCTATCGCTCCTAATATACCAGCAAGAAATTCATTACCAAATCGAGCAAACTGGGGAAATAGTTCAACTTCTGTGAGATGGTTAAAGGCATAACCTGCAACAAATCCAAAGATTACAAGCCCCCCAAAGAGCCGAGTTGATTGTTTACGGGCTTGCTTATCGGGATCAATCATTCCAAATTCATCAGCACTTAAATAACCATCTCCTAAAATATTCACTTGTGAAGTTGGCAAGCCTGCTTTTTCCAGAGCAGAGTAAGCGGCTTCTACTTGTATTCGATCTGGTAAAACTGCAACAAGGTAATTCATAAGGATTTCCTTTTTAACAAAGATTTTTTGTGCGAAATTAATAAAACTGCTGAATACGATCCGAGCTATTCTGGCTTTTTGTGCCATTGCCCATCGCTGCCTTTTTCATAATCGCGTTTCACAGCGCTCCAAGCAACACGAAAGGCACGCTCCTCTTCATCATATTCTTCTTGAGCATTGTTAAATGCAGCCCGAAAAATTTCTTGGGCGTGCTTGGGTAAGTGATCTTTGACTGAATCAGGTAAGTCTGCAATCTCTTGGTAAGGCATAAATTTCGTTTCCTTACTTTTTCGCTTGATCCAGAGCTTCAATTGCTCCGTTGGCACGAAAAATCCTTTCTGGATCGTTATCGTAAACAACTTCGTGGATTTACCACAAGTCGAGGTGGTCAGTTTTGGGACGACGTAGTGATTCTTCAAGTTGTTGCATTGCCACTTTGCGATCGCGTTCTTGGGTGCAAACCTTCGTCATCAAAAAAACCTTATCTCGTCGCCCTTGCAACGCCTCTCCCATCCACTCTTCACTACGATGCTAGGTTATACTCCCAAGCGTTATCCATGAAGGTAATGCGAATTGCCTCTTCCTTACTCTTTGCCAATTTCCTCCAACAATTACGCGACTTTAAATAATTCGTAATTATTAACTACAAATTATTTAAAGTCGTGATGGTGTTAAAAACTAATTGTTTGTGGTTTAAAACTCGATGTACTATCCCAATAATTAACCTGGTTAATATTCACCTTAAGCAAAGCAATATCGGGTTCGTCCAATCCTTTAGGAAACCAGGTTTGAAGTTCTGGCTTCCATAATTCTCGCATCTTGTTGCGGTCTTTCACGAGTTTTGATCTACCTGAAATAGAAACGTATCGCTGCTGTTCGGGTGACGAAAAACTAACATTTACCTGCTCATGCTGTTCAATCTCAGTCACCTTATGTGAACCAGCATAAGTAAAGAACCAGAGTGTGGCTTCAGAGTTAATCTCACCACTTTTTGACATGGGGTAACTATGCAAACTTCCATCATCATCGACTGTAGTAAACATACCATAATCAATATTTTTGATTAGTTCATGCAGCTTGTGAATCTCTTGAGCGCGGTCTGTAGAAGTTGCCATTGTTTGTACTACTTTTTCTATTTTGATTACAACCAGCTTATAGGATGGTAAAGTTATGTTTTAGTATTAGCTTTTTTAGTTGAAATTGCGTGAGTCTACAGATGTAATTCTATTAAAATTAGCTCTTTTATTTCTATCTATAGAGATATGGATTGATAGTTAATATTCTGTGTACACACATTTAGTCATAGTAAGGTGAACTTTATGCTTATTTCTTTAGACTTAAAGTTTATAATTTTTATCCTTAGCGTAGCGTAAAGCCTTTTCTACGCGAGGCTTTGTCAACTGCATATTTTCTCTACAAGATGCCAGTTGTAGCCCATTCTGACTTCTGAGTTCTTCTTTAATCTCGCCGAGTTATGTATTGAGAAAGCATTCAAGCATTTTGAGAAAGTCAAAAGTTATTTTGCTTGCGGAAAACACCAAAAAGAGAAAGTCAAATTTTTTTATAGGGCACCCATCAGCGATGCCTACGCTCTCGTATTGCTAAATTAACCAAGTAAAGCAAAATCAAGCCTAGCTTGCTGTGGTTAACAATAGTATCTATTTTTACTTTGCAACATTCTTACTACTCATAGCGCCCTATGTATATTATCAAAATTCCTATTTTACGACAATCCAGACCGGAATTATTACTAGCTGGATTGTATAAGATACTTGTGATAATTTAAGCATTAACCACAATTAGAGGTTGAAAATGGCGACTACATCCAACGTCCAGATTACCATCGCCTTGCAAGAGCCTGGTTTAGATGACGATGAACTGCAAGACGAAACGCAGAGACTATTGCAACAGATGCTGGAACTGGATGAAGTGGAAGATGCTAGCCTTTACCGTGAAGCAGAAGCACCGGAAGGAAGCAAGTCACTTACAGGGCTAGCTGTGGGTTGGCTAACAACGCAGGTGAATGCTAAGAATATTAAAGCACTGATGGGATTTTTAGGCGATCGCCTTGGCAACAAAACCATTGAACTAGAAATTGAGTCTAATGGCAAGAAACTCAAAGTCAAAGCCAGTAGTAGGCAAGAGTTAGAAGCAGCAATTGAAGCAGCACAGAAATTTGTAGCAGGATAGAGAATCATAGATGGTTAAGGTAGCATTGCTGATTGGGGTGGGTGAATACGGAAATGGTCTTTCTTCGTTACCTGCGGCTCCCAAAGATGTGGAGGCGATGCGCGAAGTATTGGAGAATATTGAAATCGGTGGTTTTGATCAGGTGACACCGTTGATAAATCCTGAGCGACAACCGATGGAAGAAGCTATTTATACATTGTTTGCAAATCGTAAAAAAGATGATCTCCTGTTACTGTTTTTCTCAGGTCATGGGGTTAAAGACGATAGTGGCAATCTTTATTTAGCTGCTCATAATACCCGTAAAGAGCAAGAAGCTCTTGTTCAACCAACAGCAGTAGCAGCGAGTTATGTACAAAACATCATGAGCAATAGCCGCTCAAAGCGTCAGGTGGTGATTTTGGATTGTTGCTTTAGCGGCGCTTTTGCTGAGGGAATGAAAGCCAAAGATGATGGTTCTGTGCCTGTTCAACAACAATTAGGCGGAGAAGGACGAGCTGTTCTCACGTCTTCGACTTCTACGCAGTATTCTTTTGAGTATCAGGGTTTTGACCTCTCGGTTTATACCCATTTTTTAGTTGAAGGTCTCAAAACCGGAATAGCAGATCGAGATAAAGATGGCGGAGTTTCTATTGATGAGTTGCATGAATACGCCAGTGAGAAAGTTCAAGAAACCGCTCCCGGAAAAATGAAGCCCAAAATTTATGTGGTGGAGGAAGGCTTTAAAATACTGCTGGCTAAAGTGCGAACTGAAGATCCTAAGCTGAAATATCGCCAAGAAGTTGAGCGTCGCCTCAAGGACGGTAAAATCCCTTCTATTACCCGCAATCTATTAGACCTTAAACAAGGAAGTTTAGGAATACTTCCTGAACAAGCTGCTACCATCGAGGCCGAAGTACTCAAACCTTATCGAGAATACGAAGCAAAATTGCAGCAATACGAGCAGGTATTATCTGAAGCAATTGAAGCTGAAAATCCTTTAACTGAGTACACTCGCAACCAGTTAAAAGACTATCAAGAATTTTGGGGACTTAGAGATAAAGATGTAGAACTAATTGAGAATCGAATTATTCCACGCACACAAGAGCAATTACTACAGCTAGCTAATCCTCCTCAACCTTCAAACCTGAGTCCTAAAAATCTTGATACTCAGGTAAAAACGAGTGTCGAGAGTGAACAAAATTTTGAAGCATTAATACGTCCAAAAAGAAACCTTTCTATTTTTGCCTTACCTGTATTTGCAAAATATTTAGCAGGTATTACCACTATTCTTGTTATATTAGTTGCCGTTTATTTTCAACAATACTTGATACCTAGTTCTAAGCCTACACAAAAAGCTCAAACATCAAATGCGGGATCTGAAATTGTTAAACCACAAATTAATAATTCTGAATTGGCAGTAATCAATAAATATGAAATTATGATTTACTTTTATAAAAATAGGCAGGATTTATTGAAAGCTAAAAATGATATTCAAACTCAATTGATAAAAAGTGGTTTTGAAGGAAAGATAGGTTCAGAGGAAATTGATAAATCATTTTTTGAAAAACGTAATTTTACTCGTCCTCTGGCTTATGAAATTCGTTATAGTTCAGATGAAGAAAAAGCAGCTGCTATTTTTGAAAAAATCTTGCAAAAAATCTATCCAGCAGATAAACTTTTTAAAAAGGCTATTGGAAGTAATACTCCAGATTCTATTTCCATCTTTCTTGGCCCTTGAGTTTAGTTTTGCTATGTGTAAGTAAATCTTTTGGCAGCTTTGGCAGCGATAATTAACGTATGATAATGGTAATTTATAGCATTTTATCTTCATGATATTTGGCTTGTAGTAACTAAACAAGATTTAAAATTTCCTGCAATGTCCTATTGCAGCACCGATCGCCACTCATGGCTTGTTCTCAGAGTGCTAATCTATCAAGTCCTGACCAATAGAGTATTGTTACTCAAAAATTCTGTTAAAAAATTTGTACCCTCTGAATGAGCCTCTTCAACCCATAGCAGGAGTATCATTTTTCATTCAGCACCTACGATGAAGAATTAGAAAATCAACTGGCAGTATATCTGCCTTTCAAATTATGGACTGGAAGTACAGGTGGAAAAATGGCTATAAACCAAGCCGAGATGAAGCGGCAAAAAACCCTCATTTGTTAGATGAGAGTCAGTTCGAGAACGAGCAAGACCGAAAGCTAGCTGAAGAATCAGCAAGGAAGCATTTGGGTATACCTGCACCAACCTTAGACGAAGATCAGTCAATATTACCTCATTAGCTTCGTCTAATGAACAAGCTTGATAACACTATTTCCAAAAAAGATTTTTGCAACAAATAAACTGGCTATAGGGGCGTACAGATGTACACCCCTAATGATGTATCTCTAGTACTATGTACGCTCCACACCATTAGGAAGTTCGACAAAATGCAGATTTCTCAAATTTTAAATCGATTAAACAATAGCAAATTTACTAAGTTACTCACTCAATCAGTAGCTTTAGGCGTAGGTGCTTTTGTTCTACTCTCAACTACTAATGCTAATGCCGCCGAGCAAGTTGTTTTAAAGTATGGTACTTTTCAGGGGCAAGTTTCTGTTCAAGAATTAAGTCAGTTTACAGAAACAGGCAAGACAACCCCCACACTAAAAGCTTATTTGGAGGCGGCCCAACAAGATCCCGCAGTAGCTCGTAAGGCACTGATAGCCCCAATAAAAGCCGATCCTGCCTTTTTAAATAACTTACTGTCAAGCTGGGCAGGGCCAATTTTAGTTAACCAAATTGGTGAAGTAGTTCATCCCCCCGCAGGACAATTAGATCAGCAAGCGCTGCGAAGTGCTTTAAGTACATCTATTCAACAAAATGGTGAAGTTACACTCCTTGGAGCCATTCAGAATTATCCTAATACTTCTGTTGAACTTGAAGGCGATCGCCTCATCTCTGTTTATGAACGTCTAAGCAGCCTGGCAGAACTTTTATGATAGCTAGTTACTGCTAAAATTTAATACCCATGAGTCTATCTTAGGGTTCTATTCTGTGACTGAGAAATTCCCTAACGTAATTGTAGAGTTAGGGAAAAGTTTATATGACAACTGACGTTTCTAGAAATATTAACAAGAATGTTAATGGAGCGCTGATAAGTGGTGTTCTCCTAAGTATTTTGGGGGTGATTGCGATCGCAGCGCCTAACCTCTCGACCTTATTCGCCGAGACATGGATTGCAGTAATTTTGATTTTCGCCGGATTTACAAAACTAGTTTATGCCACTCAAACTCGCCACCAAGGAGGTTTTATTTGGAAACTTCTATTGAGCGGACTCTATATTGCAACGGGTATAATGCTGTTTGTTTATCCTTTTACAGGTATTCTCACACTGACTCTGTTGCTTGGCAGCTTTTTACTGGCTGAAGGTACATTCGAGTTAATTCTGGCATTCAAGTTACGTCCGCAAGAGAACTGGACGTGGATACTAGGTGATGGCATTATTACACTGGTCTTAGGTGCAATGATTTGGTTCCAGTGGCCCTTCAATGCGCCCTGGCTTCTTGGCACACTAGTTGGTATCAGCATTATTTTCACTGGCATTTCACGCGTAATGCTGTCATTGAATGCGCGTTCTACCTCAAATCCTACTAACGAAGCTGCAAATCCTACTTAGTAGATGGGGAATGGGAAATGGGGAATAGGAAAAAGCAATGCCCAATGGCCCATTTCTAAATTTGAATCGTCAAAGTTTACTAAGAGATTGCAGCAGCGATGCCTAGGTTGGGCTACGCCTACGCCAAGAAAATTGCTAAATTAACTAAGGAAATCAAAATCAAGGCCAGCTAGCTGCAATCTACGATGGTATCTATTGCTACTCCCTTCTCGGATATCCAAAACCATTGGGCACGCTTATTTATTACAGCCTTAGCTCAACGTGGTATTGTCAGTGGGTCGCCTAATGGCACATATCGCCCCGATAACTCACTCACTCGCGCTGAATTTGCCGCCATCATCGCCAACGCATTTGGCACAGTTACCAAGAAGCGGCAATATGTACCTTTTGTGGATGTACCCATAAATTATTGGGCAGCAGCTGCCATTCAAATAGCTTACGAAAAAGCATTTATTAGCGGGTTTCCTGATAAAAGTTTCCGCCCCGCCGAGCGAATTACTAGGGCGGAAGTTTTAATTTCCTTGGTAGCGGGCTTAGAACTTGCCACCAAGGTAAAACCAGACCTCCTCTCAACACTCCCACAAATTTATCAAGATTCGATTCAGATTCCTGCGTATGGGAGAAATCAGGTAGCTATTGCCACTAGTGCTGGATTAGTGGTTAGTTTTCCAAATATCAAATTACTCAATCCCAATCTTGCAGCTACCCGTGCAGATGTAGCAGTAATTATTTATCAAGCTTTGGTGTATTTAGGCAAAGCAGAAAAAATTGCCTCTAGTTACTTAGTACAGCCGCCCACACTAACACCAACACCAACACCAACGCCAACGCCAACGCCAACGCCAACACCAACACCAACGCCAACACCAACACCAACGCCAACGCCAACGCCAATACCTATACCCACACCCGCACCTGTCGGTAGCGTTAGGGTAAATCATAGTCGGGAATTCCGAGGGGCGTGGGTAGTATCTGTGTGGAATGGTGATTGGCCTTCCAAGCCAGGACTTTCTGTTGCTCAACAGAAAGCTGAACTCACTGAGATTATTACTAAATTACAAGCGCTAAACTTCAATGCCCTGATCTTTCAGGTGCGACCGGAGGGAGACGCTTTATATGAATCGCAATTAGAGCCTTGGAGTGCTTGGATTACAGGAACTCAGGGGAAAGCACCAGAACCATTTTACGATCCTTTAGCGTTTGCGATCGCAGAATGTCATAAGCGCAATATTGAACTTCATGCTTGGTTCAACCCTTACCGCGCCAGCACTTCCACCGACCCAGCTAAAACAGTACGTCCCCACATAGCAGCGACTAATCCAGAAAGCGTTTATTTGTGGAAAACTCAACGCTGGATGGACCCAGGATTGAAAATAGTTCAAGATAGAGCTTACAACGTAATTCTTGATGTAGTGAAGCGCTACGATGTTGATGGCATTCACTTAGATGATTATTTTTATCCATATCCCATCGAGGGGCAACCTTTCCCCGATAACAAAACTTATGCTGCATATCAAGCAGCTGGTGGTTCACTCAACCTTGGCGACTGGCGACGCGACAATGTTAACAGAATGGTACAGCGTCTCTGGCAGGGAATTAAAGCAGCCAAACCCGATGTGAAATTTGGTATCAGCCCCTTTGGGATTTATCGCCCCGGACAACCTGCTGGCATTACTGGGTTAGATGCTTACAATGTGTTGTATGCCGACTCGAAAAAATGGTTAGAAGAAGGGTGGATTGACTATATTGCACCTCAACTTTACTGGCGCACAGATCAAACACAACAAAGTTATTCAGCGTTGCTACAGTGGTGGACACAGGTAAATACAAAACAAAGACACGTTTACGCTGGTAACAATTTGACAGAACCAAGCAACAAGAGTCGAGAGAGTGATGAGATTGAAAAGCAGGTGAAAATTAGTCGTAGCCAAGCTGGACGGTTGTCACTGGGCAATATCTTCTTTAATCTCGGTGTTTTGACAGAAAATAGTCAGGGTATTGCTGATAAATTCCAAAGTCTGCTTTATAACAAACCTGCGCTACCGCCAACTTTGCCTTGGCAAGATATAACGCCACCCCCTCCACCCATTGGATTACAAGTCAATAACCGCAAACTGAGTTGGCAGCCTGGAGATAATCAGCCAGTTCGTTCTTGGACGCTTTATCGACAAACTGGTGATACTTGGACAATTCAGCGAATTTTGTCTGCTGGCACAACCTTCGCTACCGTTCAAGAAGCGGGGACTTATGCCGTATGTGCGGTGGATAGATTGGCTAATGAGAGTGCGGGAACAGTGATTACAGTGAGTTGAACAAAGATACTGCTTAGACATCTTAAAAAATGGTGTAGGCACAATTGATGAATTGTGCCTATCGACAATTTATTTGTTGAAGTTCTCTAATGTGCAAGTCTGCTTGCATAGTTTCGGCATAGCGATATCTATCCTTTTGAGGAACAATTGAGATTTGCATAGGTTTTAAGGAACGGATTCACCTTTCGGTAGATTAAGACAGAATCATCAAAACTGTATATTTGGATGGGGTAACACATAATTTGCCACAAAACCTCATGCTAAATCAGTAATTTCAATATAAACAGATGAAATTTTGATTGAATTCTAGTTAATTTGTTCCTTATCCTCATAAGCCATGACATCCCCTGAGCCTCAAACTGATTTTGGAGAAAAAGCTCCACAAACCTCATTTGAGCCACCTTCTGGAAAACGGCGGTGGCTTTGGTTATTTTTAGCAGCACTACTATTGTTAGGGGGCGGAACAGCTCTCGTTTGGCGTTTGCTCACTCCGCAAAATTCAGCGCCTTCAACTACTAACGCTCAACCTCAAGGGGTAAGAGTCAAAGTATCCACAGTACAAAGCGGCATAATTGAGGAAAGTTCAGATTTTATTGCTAGCCTAAAATCCCAGCGCTCAGTCATCCTCCAGCCGAGGATTCAGGGTCAAGTTAGCCAAATATTTGTGAAATCGGGAGATCCAGTAGCCGAGGGAGCGGCAATTATCCAGGTAGATCGTACACCACAAGCAGCGATCGCTCCTAACAATGCTGCGCCTCAAGCATTTTTATTGCAGCTGGAAACTGCCCGCACTGTACTCAAATCTCTAGAAGCCCAACGAGCATCATACGTTGAGAATGTGCAATTGTATCAGCAAACCTACGAAAAATATTCCATTCTAGCTGAACAAGGAGCTGTGTCTCGACAGACTCGCAATCAGTTTGCCGATCGACTTGCCAATGCTAAAACCAGTCTTGATGCAATTGATTCCAGGATTCAAGCCCAAAGATCCAATATATTGCAGGCTGAAAAAACGTTGCAGCAAGCTAATGTAAATACTCAAACACAACAAATCCAGTCTGACAAAATTACCGCTCCCTTTAGTGGCACAGTTGGCAACATTGCTGTGAAAGTAGGTGATTTAGTTAATACTTCCACACAATTAGTTAATCTTACGCAAAATCGACCTTTAGAAGTCAACATCTCAGTGCCACTACAGCAAGGGCCGCAATTGCGTAAGGGAATGCCAGTGGAAGTGATGAATACACAAGGTCAAAAGCTGGGTAGAAGTAGAGTATTTTTCATTGCGCCTACTGCTAATAACGAAACACAAGGGATACTGATCAAAGCAATTTTTGACAATCCTAACGGTCAGCTACGTGCAGATCAATTGGTAAGGGCTAGATTATTTTGGAATCAGCGCCCCGGAATTTTAATCCCCACAACAGCAATGACTCGTGTAGGTGGCGACACTTTTGTGTATGTAGTTGAAACCGAAACATCTCCCCAAGGTGTATCTCAACAAGTAGCTCGACAAAGGCGCGTGAAGCTAGGCGAAATTAAAGATAATAATTACCAAGTTCTTGAAGGATTACAACCAGAAGATAAAGTTATTATCTCAGGGTTGATCAATCTTAGAGATGGTGCTGCGATCGTTCCAGAACCTTAAATGAACTACCCAGACCTACTTTGTGGAGGTCTGGGTTTCTGAATTCTACTAGATATCTCTAAATTTAACCTTAATACAGTACTTTCACAGCAGATAATCACTTTGTTGATCCAAAATAAAACTAGATTAATCTATGGCATCTTTATCAGGGAAAGTTGCAATTATCACTGGTGCATCGAGGGGAATTGGACGAGCAATCGCACTAAAATTAGCTGGTAACGGCGCATCTATTGTCGTCAACTATGCGGGTAATGCAGCCAAAGCACAGGAAGTTGTTGCAGAAATTGAAAAGTTGGGAGTAGAAGCGATCGCAATTCAAGCCGATATTAGCAAAGTACCCGACATCCAACGCCTGTTTGAGCAAACACTTGAGCGTTTTGGTAAAGTCGATATTTTGGTCAACAATGCCGGAATCGCCTTCTATAAACCAATTACTCAGGTGAGTGAAGAAGATTTCGATGCGATTTTTGCTATTAATGTCAAAGGTACTTTTTTTGCTTGCCAACAAGCCGCGCAACACCTATCAGAAGGCGGACGGATTATCAACTTTTCGTCATCAACTACGGTGATGATGCTGCCAACTTATAGCGCTTATGTCGGAACTAAGGGTGCTGTTGAACAAATCACGCGGGTATTAGCTAAAGAATTGGGTGCAAAAGCGATCGCAGTTAATGTTATTTCTCCTGGCCCTACCGATACAGAACTATTCCGAGAAGGCAAAACCCAAGAACAGATAGATCGTTTGGCCCAAATGGCTGCTTTTGGCAAGCTGGGAGATGTGCAAGAAATCGCCGATGTAGTAGCGTTTCTCGCTAGCGATGAAGCCAGATGGATCACAGGGCAAAATATCCGTGTAAATGGTGGAATCGCCTGAGATAATTAAAGCTCTCCTCATAAACCAATCCAGTTCAGATAAGCTAAAAACACTTGTAGAGACGGCGATTTATCGCATCTCAAAAACCCAAAATTTTTGCCAGTAGCCCTTAACCCAAGCGTATTGCCTCATAAACGCGATATTCTCCGTTTCAAAACCTCAGCTAGTAACCTGGACATTGCTAGTCCTGTTAGGGTAGGCGAAAATTAGACTGCTACTCCGATTCATTCGAGCTTTTTACTCGAATATAATTGTCCCAGTGCAGCTAACAAAACGGATTGCTAATTTATGGGCTGAAAAAGTTTGTATAAACCGTTTCTAGCTTATACAAATAACGGCTCGTTTATCCGGTTGTAGAGTCTGTGTTTTCGTACTAAATATCACTTCCCTGTCACCCGAAATTATGGATTTGTCCAACTTTACTACACTTCAAAACTTAGAAGCTGCCTTCGGTGGTGAATCGATGGCAAATCGCAAGTATCTGTTTTTTGCAGACGTAGCGCGTCAACTTGGGTTTCCAGACTTGGCAAAACTTTTTAAAGAAACAGCAGACCAAGAAACTGAACACGCTTTTGCACATTTTAAGTTGCTGCATCCAGAACTTGTGGTAGAAAATGCGGCTGCTTTAACTGATGAACAAAAACGAGAAATTGTATCTCGCTGTTTATCTTTGGCAATTGAAGGCGAGACTTATGAATATACTACAATGTATCCAGAGTTTGCCGCCGATGCCCAACGCGATCGCGACAATCCTGCGGCTGAAGAATTTCTCAAACAAGTTAAAGAATCTACCGATCATGCCAACACATTTAGAGAAGCTGCACACCGTTTTGGCTTGCTAAAATTCATCGAAAATTACCACGCCGATCGCTATGCTGAAGCTTTAGAAGTATTAAACGGAGGACAAACAGCAACCAGAGTTGCAGGTGAAGATCCTAAAACTCGGAAATGGATTTGTAGACAATGCAGCATGATTTACGATCCCGTTGCTGGCGATCCCGATTCTGGGATTGCACCTGGTACACCTTTTGAAGAAATTCCTGATAATTGGGAATGTCCAATTTGCGGCGCGAGCAAAAAAACTTTTAAGCCATTTGAGGAAAAAGTTGCAGCTTAGGACGACAATTAATTAGGTACTCTTTTTAGCATATAAACGCGAAGCGTCTTAAGGATACTTCGCGTTTTCGATTATTTATCGCAACAGAATTCAGGAGTCAGGATTCAGAATGGGCTAAATGCCCCGCTACCGCTAACAGAATGGATTGTGACCGAAAAAGCTTATATTGCAACGCTTACGAGCATCTTGATTTTGACTCATTAATTCTGACTTCTGAATTCTTTATCAAGCACAGGTTAGTATCATGAATTCACCAGAAGATAAAATAGGAAACCGTTGTGTTTTTATGTGACTATCTGAAGAGCGATGCTAATCCGTGATAAAGATTTGAGTAAACATTTATTGTTCTCAAATCAGTAAGCTAATTACCCGGTGGACACAATTGCTGCACTTTTTGAGGAAGTTGCCGACACATTTGCTGGAATCCTTGAGGATTAATTTGCCACCAAGCAAATAATCCTAAACTTGTACCCCCTACAAGCAACGCAAACATTCCCCCCAGCATTACCAAGCGTTTACCCCGATTAGGTTTTGTAATTAAGGTTGGTGGAATTTCTGGGCTTGTAACTGATTCCTCTGAAGTATCTAAATCTAGATCCAAATCTAGATCCAAATCTAGCAAAGTTTGCGAACTTTCTGTGAAGGAAATTAATTCCTCTTGTTCCTGTTGTTCCTCTAATTCCTGTTGTTCCTCTAATTCCTGTTGTTCCTCTAATTCCTGTTGTTCCTCTAATTCCTCTTGTTCTTCTTGTATCTCTGCTTCTATGATTTCTTCTGGCAACGCCGGAGTCACAGGTACTAAGTATTCGGGAGAAACACGGCAATGAGTGAGAACAACTGACGTATTATCACGCCCATTTTTTTCGTTTGCCAAGTTAATCCAGTTCCGGACAGCATCTTCAACTGTCATCTGGTCTTTTAACACGGGTATTGCATAATCTTGCCAATATTGTTCCACCCTGTTATTATCACTTAACCCATCAGAACACAGTAGTAATATACCATCTTCTTCCACAATAAATCGCTGAATCTTAAGACGTAAAGATTCTGCATTTCTTGTTCCCAACGCTTGAGTTAAGGCAGTAGCATCTGTTCTTATTAATGCTTTTCGATACAAACTTTTGGCAAAGCGGACTTCTCGCGTCGCCACATCATCATCTACTGTAAGTAGCTGACAATAGTTGCGAGTAATCCAATAGGCACGGCTATCGCCAACATTAGCCAAGTAAAGTTCATGGGTATTATTTGATTGCCACCCAGTACTTGTCTGTACTCGTTGTGGAACTTGCAACGCCATGACAATAGTTGTAGCCATACGTTCTTTACCTTGACGTTTTTGTTCGTTATTGCGGGCACAAATCACATTATTTACCACCCGTAAGCTTGCTTCTAATTGTTCCTGCAATAACTCTGGTGATACAAGTACAGTTTGTTCTGTAACCTCCGCTAGTAAGGCGCGAATTTGCAACTTTACAGACTGCACTGCCAATCTACTGGCAACTTCGCCGCCTTCGTGCCCGCCAATGCCATCGCAAACAATTGACAAGTGGGAGAATAAAGGCTCATCTAAGTTATTCAAAGTATTCGGGTAGCAAGCATCTTCATTTTGCGCCATAATTGGGCCAATATCTGTAGAACCTGCCACCTTCAAAACTAGTGGCAATTCTGCCGCAGATGCTAGTAATAAACCATTGAGTTGAGTAGCAACATCATCCAACTCTATTTCTGTTTCACACATATCCTGGACTATGTTCTGCAACCCTTTAGCTACTGATGTCTTTGCAGAAGCTACCCAAAACTGCCAACACTCCCCCAGATTTTTTAAACTCAGCTTCTCATCTTCTGGTGTTTGGTAGAGTTCTAACAGTCGCACACACCAACCTTGGACTCTCAAGTTGTCTACTACCAGTAAACTGCGGCTAAGTCCTAATTCTGATAAAGGTGTCCAAAGTTGGAGAATTTGCCACAGCCAATAAACTTGTCGTACCGCCGTTGCTTGCTCCCAAGCCTCAACAATAGTTGGATAGATATTTCCTGTATCATCTATCGGCACATTTTCTAATAACAAGATATCAGTTGTATCTTCCTCACCATCACTAGCAAACCCATAAGCTTGGGGCAGATGTAACCGTTCTTGATATAACCGTAGATAAGGAATTACTTCCTTCGGTAATTCTTCAGGGACATCTGGTGGTAGTCCTGGTTGAGTATCCAGCCAAATCTGGCGAGTAATTACTCCATATCTGTCTGCTACTTTTGTGCCTGGTGTAATTTGAGCAGACAATGAGCCAGTAGCCCAAAGATAGCGGTGAACCAAGGGAGTTTGGCAACTTGCACAAACACGATCTCCAATAGGGTTAATGGGGCTATTACAGCCTGGATTTATACAATAAATTGTCAGTTGAGTAGAAATCATAAAAGTATAAATTTAAAAACCAATCAACTCATGAATTTCGATTACATTTAGCTGGCAATGGCTTGAAGGCTAGAATAGACTGGATTTGTGTACCGCTAGCTACACCTGGTTACTGAAAGTAATCAAAATTATTGGTAAAAAGACCAAGTTTTGCTTTCTGTAAATAACTTACGTCTGGCTGTATCTAATCGTAGAAATGGATTTACGTCAATGTAGAGTCTAGGATGGCACTATGCCAAGTTTGACCTTAATCTGGCTTCTGGCGGGAGCAGTTTTGTGTCTCATGGAACTGTTCTTACCATCGGCGTTTGTCGCCTTCATGATGGGAATTAGCGCTTTTGTGGTGGCGCTGCTGTCTGGAGTGGGTTTGGGAAATGTATGGTTGCAAGTTGTAGTTTGGCTTTTACTTTCCACATTCCTAATCGTGCTTTCTCGTCGGTTTTTGCAACCACGACGACGCAAATCGAAAATTCAGGATGCAGTCATAGCCGAAACTTTAACAGAAATTCCGCCTGGTAAAACAGGGCGGGTATTGTATGAGGGAAATTCCTGGCAAGCACGATGTGACGATGACAAATTTACTGTAGCACCCCATCAAAGAGTTTATGTGGTTAGGAGAGAGGGTACTACTTTGATTGTGATACCAGAAAATTTGTTGAATTCTTAGTTATTGGGAATGGGGAATTGGTTATTTTCTTTATTTCCCCATCTCGTCCATTTCCTACTCTCTTTAACATTTAATACTTAAAAAATCAGGAGATTCACAATGGAACAGTTTTTTTTGCTCGTACTTTTAGCCCTTGGTGGTTCTGCCGTCGCGGGATCTGTGAAAGTCGTCAATCAGGGCAATGAAGCTTTGGTGGAAAGATTGGGTAGTTATAACAAAAAACTGGAACCAGGACTAAACGTGATCTTTCCTTTCATAGATAAAATTGTCTACAAAGAAACTATCCGCGAAAAAGTCTTAGATATTCCTCCACAACAGTGTATCACCCGCGACAATGTTGGCATTGAGGTAGATGCAGTGTTTTACTGGCGCATCGTGGATATGGAAAAAGCCTGGTACAAGGTAGAAAATCTCCAGGCTGCAATGATAAATATGGTGCTAACTCAAATTCGCGCTGAAATGGGGCAACTGGAGTTGGATCAAACTTTTACTGCTCGTTCTCACATTAGTGAACTTTTGCTACGGGATTTGGACGTTGCTACCGATCCTTGGGGTGTGAAAGTGACACGGGTAGAACTGCGAGATATTATTCCATCTCAGGCAGTGCGAGAATCGATGGAATTGCAAATGTCGGCAGAACGACGCAAACGGGCAGCAATTTTAACTTCTGAGGGTGAACGCGAAGCTGCTGTCAATAGCGCCAGAGGTAAAGCTGACGCGCAACTTCTGGATGCGGAAGCTCGTCAAAAATCGACAATTCTGCAAGCGGAAGCTGAACAAAAGGCGATCATTTTGAAGGCTCAAGCGGAACGTCAGCAGCAAGTTTTGAAAGCGCAGGCGATCGCAGAATCAGCAGACATTATTGCCCAAAAGCTCCAGACTAATCCCAATGCCAATAAAGCAGTGGAAGTTCTGTTTGCTTTGGGCTATCTGGATATGGGCGCGACAATTGGCAGAAGCGATAGCAGCAAGGTCTTATTTATAGATCCACGTACTATCCCTGCTGCTTTTGAAGGTATGCGTTCCGTTATCTCAAATGGTCAGGTTGACTCTAACGAGTTATTTTCTAAGCAAATACCAGGGTTAGAAAATAACCGCTCTAGTTAAGAATGAAGAGTGGGGAGTGACATTAGTATTAACTTAAGTTTAAAACCCTTTTCAAACTTCGTTTCCAGTCTCAGACTGGGAACGAGACAATCACAATTATCTACTGACAACCTTTTTCAGCTATTCTTCCTGATAATTCACCCATAGAGGTTAACTTCGCTAAAATCGGCATTATCGAGGTCGTTCCTCAAAATAGCACCACTAAGGTCAATAATGAGGATGGAAGCCTCCAGATTGATGTTACTGAGGTCAAGACCTCTGAGCAATCCTTCACGGGAGTCCTCAATGATAACTTTCGAGAAATCTCGCTCTCCAGCAGCATATCTACTCAACAATTCTTCAACAGTAATTCTTTGTCTTTTGACCTTCATTTTTCAAAATCATTACTGTAAATTATGACGTTATCTATTCAGCCAACCACAACACTAAGTGTAGAAAAGTTCTTAGAACTACCAGAAACAAAACCAGCAAGCGAGTATTTTAACGGGCAAATATATCAAAAACCTATGCCACAAGGAGAACATAGTACCTTACAAAGCAGTTTAGTCACAGCTATTAATAAGATTGCTAAACCGCAGAAAATTGCTTATGCCTTTCCTGAATTACGCTGTACATTTGGAGGTCGTTCAATAGTACCAGATATTGCCGTTTTTGAATGGCAAAGAATTCCATTGCTTCCTAATGGAAGAATTACAAATAAATTTGAAATTCCTCCAGATTGGATAATTGAAATTCTATCACCGGAACAATCACCCAACCGAGTTATCAGCAAAATTACATTTTCTATTCAAAATGGAGCAAAGCTAGGTTGGTTACTAGATTCTGCTGATGAGTCAATCATGGTTTTCGAACCCAATAAATTACCAGAATTAAAAGAAAAGCAAGATGTTTTACCCGTTTTGAGGGTCTTGGAAAATTGGCAATTAACAGTTGTAGATGTATTTAATTGGTTGAGTTTTGTTTGAATAAAGCATTTATTCCAGCAGAATTTGGGAGTTGGAATTCTGAATGGGCTACACCCCGTTGCGCTAACAGAAGTAAAGTACGTTTTATTCCTCTCATAGAATTGGTATGATTATTGACCAGTCCCAGTAGCTTGATTTACTTGACATTGGCTGCATAATCCAAAAAACTCTAGGGTGTGGTAAAAAACTTTAAACTTATGGCTAGATTCTAACTGCTCTTCTAAATCATGCACGGGGCATTGATGAATCGGAATTGAGACACCGCATTGCAAGCAGGTAAGGTGATGTTTGTCTTGCTGGGCTAGGCTATAGAGGGCTTCACCATTAGCCAAATTCCGTACTTGTACTATGCCTTCGAGTTTTAAGGCTTCTAAAGAACGGTAAACTGTTGCTAAACCCATACTCTGATTTGTATTACGTAATTCTACGTAAATATCCTGGGCAGAAATGCCTTTTTTGATGGTTTTCAGCAGGTTGAAAATACGCTCTTGACTGCGGGTGCGTATAGCTCTCATAGACAATTATTTAAATATGCCACTTGTAGTTGAAGCTGTTAGATGGGCTAATTGATCAATTAACTTTAACGGCTTCGTAATCTTATTTTCACTCAGTTGGAACAGAAAGTTATAGTATAGCGATCGCAGCATTCAGCAAAAGCCGTGCAAACCAAGTATCTAGCCAAAATTTTTGTGACGCTTCGTCCTTCAGTCTTAGACCCTGCTGGTGTGGCTGTACAATCCGGTCTTCAGCAACTGGGATACGATAACGTTGACCAGGTGCGGATTGGCAAGTACATTGAACTCACCATCACCTCGACTGAGGAAAAGAAAGCTCGTCAAGACCTCGATCGCATTTGTGATCAAATGCTAGCAAATCCCGTAATTGAAAATTACCGCTTTGAGTTAATTGAGGTCGAAACTCAAACGGGAGTCTTTTAGGGCATTGGGCAAGAGGACAAGGGGACAAGGAGAATTGGGGACAAGGGGAAAAACTTGTTTCAAGTTCTCACCTCTTGTCCCCTTGTCCCCTTGTCTCCCCTGCCCCCTGCCTCCCCTCACTCCCCATTCCCCATTCCCCATTCCCTAATCATGAAATTTGGTGTTGTTGTTTTTCCAGGTTCTAATTGCGATCGCGATGTTGCTTATGTAACCAGAGATTTGCTTTTACAACCAACTCGCATGGTTTGGCATCAAGAAACAGACATTGCTGATTTGGATGTCGTCATCATCCCTGGTGGCTTTAGTTACGGAGATTATCTGCGCTGCGGTGCAATCGCACGTTTTTCACCCGTGATGCAACAGGTTGTTGAACACGCTCAAAAGGGTAAATTTGTCATTGGTATTTGTAATGGTTTTCAGGTATTAACTGAAGCTCGACTTTTGCCAGGGATGTTAACCAGAAATCGAGATTTGCATTTTATTTGCGATCGCGTCCCTTTGAAAGTTGAGCGTACCAATCTCTTATGGACGCAAGCCTATACCAATAGTGAAGTTATCACTTTGCCCATTGCCCACGGAGAGGGACGATTCTACGCGGATGAAGCCACTCTGGCAGAAATTGAAGATAATGGGCAAGTCGTGTTTCGTTATGAAGGCGAGAATCCCAACGGTTCACTGAACAACATTGCTGGGATTTGCAATCGTCAGGGCAATGTGTTGGGGATGATGCCGCACCCAGAAAGGGCATCTGACGCAATGCTGGGCAATAGTGATGGCTTAAGGCTCTTTCAGGGCTTGTTAGAGAAGGTAGCCGCATTAGCGTAGAGCAAATATGGGGCGACTAGATTAGATATTTGGCGATCGCTATCTCTAGAATAATCTTCAGAGGGCGATCGCTCCATCACATCATGTCCGCGTAGAGAGCGTCATTATGAATTACGTTAGCGAGTCCGTGAGCGTCATTACGAATTACGAATTATTTCAACGTACCTCTTTAAGACTATCAATTTGCTTGGTAAACAACTCAGTAAATAAACTAAGCACAGTCCGTTCTTCGCGTACTTTTATATTGGCACTGATTGACATACCTGATTGCAATGTGACGTTTTTACCCTTAATTACTAAAGATTGTTTATCCAATGAAATTTTTGCCGGAAATCTATAAAACTGATGTGTTTGGTCTGGCGGTAATGCGTCTGATCCTATCCCCAGCACTTCCCCTTTGATATCGCCAAATTCGCTGTAAGGAAAAGAATCAATCCTAACATCTACCTTCATCCCTTTTCGCACAAAACCGATATCTTTGTTAGTGATGAAAACTTCAGCTATATAGTTTTCCTTTGGGACAATTTGCAGCATTTTTGTCGTCGGGTTCGCTACAAACCCAGGGTTTTTTGCTTGTAAATCAAAAACTGTTCCAGCTACAGGCGCACGAAGTTCTTGATACTTAACGTTTAACTGTGTTTGAGAAATTTTACTATTTACATCTGCCAAACGCTGTTCATTATCTAGGATAACTTTCATGAATTGGCTATCAATTGCGGCAATACGCTGTTTGTTATCAGCTATCTTATCCAAAACATTTTTATCAGAAACAGCCACCGTATTGCTTAATTCTTGTTGACCCTTTTCTATATCAAACTGGAGGCGTTTTTCTTCCTCACCTAGTTGTGCTACTTCCGCCGTGCGGTTTTGTACTTCTTGTTGCTGGTTGAGATACTGAAGTTGAGAAATGCCACCTTCTTCTGATAATATTTTCAGTTTATCTAAAATACCCTGTTGAATGGCTAAACTCGCTTTACTATCTTCCAGCTTAAATTTATTTTGAGCTAGTTGTTTTTTGATTTTCTCTACTTCCAACTGCGCCGCAGCAGAACGAGAATCTAATTCTTTTTTGGCAACTCGTAGACGTTGTTGCTCATCAATTCCTAAAGTAGAATCTCGACCAGAATTTCTTAATTGAGTTCGCAATAAGTCATTTTCTTCTACTAACGCTACCCGACTTTTCAGCAGAAAAGCAGTTTCTTGTGGCAAATTACCGCGCAAATATAAGAGTTCAGATCCCCCGGCAGTAGTTGCCCCCATTAATCGACGATAAATTTGATTTTCTTTAATTAATGCAATACGGATTTTATTCAAAGAATTTAATTCGGCAACACTGGCTATGGAATCAAAAGTCAGCAACAAATCTCCTGGCTTTACCTCTTGTCCATCTTTAACATTAACTGTTTTCACAACTCCACTAACAGGAGCCTGAACTTCTTTGACTGTTCCTTGCGGCTTTAATTGCCCTGTTGCTGGGACTACTTGCTCAATTTTCGCAAAATAAGCCCAAGCAATTCCAAAGCAGGCTAACCCCATGAGAGTAACCATAATTGCCCGCGACCAAACTGGAGATTGACGCAAGACAATTGCTTGCTCAAATTCCTCACTACTGGAGTTAATTAAAGACTCTTGAGCAGCTTTTTGTTGTTTTGTAAGTACCGGTGAATCTTGCTTGACTCCATTTTTCTGATTACCGTTTTTCTGATTGCCGTTGTGGTGATTCCCATTAAGTTGAGTCATAACGATTTTGGGTTTTGAATTTTAGATTTTGGATTTGTTTTTGGGTGGACACTGTTCAAATTATGTAATGCTATGCCGCCAAGAATAACTAACTACAAGTTCACATCTTGCTGCTGATACAGATAATAATAATGACCTTTAGTAGCCATTAATTCTTGATGGCTACCTTGTTCTATAACCCTACTATTATCCATCACAACAATCATGTCTGCATTACTGACCGTATTTAATCGATGGGTAATAAAAAATACTGTATCACCCTTAAATGCTTTAGCTAAATTGAGACATATTTGCCGTTCTGTGGGATAGTCTAGGGCGCTAGTTGCTTCATCTAAAACTAATAATTTTGGTCGTTGTAAAACAGAACGAGCGATCGCAATTCTTTGTCGTTGTCCACCTGAAAGCGCGGAACCCCGTTCTCCCACGCGCGTGTTGTAACCGTTGGGCAAGTTCATAATAAACTCGTGAGCGCACGCAACCTGAGCCGCTTCGATAATTTCTTCGGTTGTCGCATCGGGATTCGTCAGAGCAATATTTTCCTGAACGCTACCGTCGAACAACAATGTTTCTTGGGGAACTACGCCAATTTGTCGTCGCAGTGAATAAAGTTCGACTTTGGCAATATCATAACCATCAATTAAAATTCTGCCGGACTCAGTTTCGTAAAGTCTCAGCAGCAATTTCATCATCGTACTTTTACCCGATCCACTTTGTCCGACGATGCCGATAAATTTTCCTGGCGCAAATTCGAGGTTGACGTTGGAAAGTTGCAGAGGGCCACTCGTCCCAAATCGAAAGGAAACATTTTCATATTTTACTGCTCCCTTAATCGTCGGTAAGGGGATGTTGTAGCGGTCTGTTTCTCCTTCTTGTGGCGTATCGACAATATCGCTTAAACGTTCTAGAGATAAGGCTGTTTCTTGGAAGCTTTGCCAGAGTTGAGCTAAACGCAATATTGGGCTGGTGACGTAACCCGATATAATTCTAAAGGCAATTAGTTCGCCTAAAGTTAATTCTTGTTGCAGTACTAAATAAGCTCCTACCCACAAAACCAGTAAACTGCTGAGTTTGTTGAGAAAGTTACTGGTGGAGTTAGCAAGAGTAGAAGTTACAACTGTTTTAAAACCAGCAGCGACAAACCGAGCGTAACGCTCTTGCCAAGAAAAGCGCGATCGCAATTCGATATTTTGCGCTTTTACGGTTTGAATTCCTGACATCACCTCCACTAAATAAGATTGAGTTTCGGCGTTGCGTTCGGCTTTAGCACGTAACTGTCTACTAATGGTGGGAGAAGCAATTAAGGTAATCACGATAAACACAGGAATTGTGCTTAAGCCTACCAAGGTGAGTTGCCAACTGTAAATTAGCATTACACCGATATACACCACCGAGAACAGAGCATCTAATCCCACTGTTAAGGCAGTACCAGTTAAAAATTGGCGAATATTTTCTAATTCGTTGATGCGAGTGGAAAGTTCACCCACCGGTCGGCGTTCAAAATAACGCAGTGGTAAACGTAATAAGTGGTCAATAATTTGCGACCCTAAACCCATATCGATCCGGTTAGTGGTATCGACAAATAAGTAAGTTCGTAAGGTAGTCAGTACTGCTTCAAATAATCCGACTACTAATAGTAAAATCCCCAAAATATGTAATGTACCAATACTATTTTGAGTGATAACTTTGTCGATAATTAACTGAACTACCAGAGGATTTGCCAAAGCTGCCAACTGCACGAAAAAGGAGGCGATAAAAACCTCGATCAACACTCGACGGTGCTTTGACAAATATGGCAAAAACCACCTTAAACTAAAACGTTCTTGGGGCGTTTGGTTGGTAGCACTGAGCAGTAAGACTTTAGCTTGGGGCGGAAAGTTGGTTGGATCAACATCTAATTGTTCAACCAATTGAGCAGGTTTACAGCGCACAATTCCTTTGGATGGGACACCAACAACCACGGTATTTGCATCTGCCGCATATAAAACTGCAAAATTATCACCATAGCGAATCAATGCCGGTGTAGGAATACGGGTTACTGAGGAGACTGGTATTTCTATTAACTGCGCCTTAAGTCCGATTAATTCTGCCAGGTAAGCAGTAACTTGAAACGATATAAGACCCTGACGTTTGACTTGCTCAGTTAAGATGCGGCGAACCACTTCTCGACGAAACGGTATTTCTAGGTGCTTCGCGATCATTTGGAAGCAGGCGAAGGCTGTATTTAATTCTCCCTTACCACTAAAAAACGGGTATTTTTGTTTTGACGAACTCTTTGAGGTATCGGGGACTGTCTGGGGAACGATTTCGTCTGATGCGTAAGGGATATCTAATTCATCGTCATCTTGGCTATCTACTTGGGTGTTATTTACCGCCAGTACTATCTGATGACTGTCTTCTAATATTAAATCTGAGGGATGGATACCAACCAACCTGGAAGGGTTTTGACCTATGACCTGAATCTTGTCTCGATCGTCGTCTGCTTCTAGGCGATCGCCAGGTGATAAATTCGTGATTGTACCGCCGCCACTTACAAACCAGACCTTTGCGCTATCCAGTTGGTTAAATGCAGTTTTTCCTGGAGGTAAGTAATGGATTTTTGCCTGTGGTAAGGCTTTTTCTGTAAGTTCTCTGAGATTTAAAGTTGCGATCGCTTGCTTTTGCCAATAGGAGCCGAGAATATCAAAAACTTCTATCAAATAACTGCGATTCTTGCGAGCTTCGGCAAAAGCTGGGTAGGAAGCGAGAAAACTAAAATATGCCGATGCACTCAAGGTTAAACATACTACTTCGGTAGAGGCGATCGCAGTCTCGCAGGCAACATCACGCAACAAACTAATTTCGCCGATAATTTCTCCAGGTTGCAGCAATTTTAGGGTAATTGGCATTTGCGTCTGGGGATCGTATCCCAAGAGGCGCACTTGTCCCTCATAAATAATGGTGATGCGTTCCGGGAGACTTTCTTTACCAATGATTTTTTGACCTATGCGATAGCGCCAGGCTTGCAGTTGTTCTGATAGATTAGCGATCGCTCCATCGGGTAACTGTTCAAACCCTTCTATGGTAGTAAGAAATTCGGGAAAAGTGTTCTTAATATAAGTCATATAAAACAACTAAAAGTGAGGAATTAAGTCGAAAATATTAGGGAGTATCTCTTTTACTAACAGTGGTAGTGTTTGGTTTTATGCTAGTAGTGGCAAGACTTCTGTACAATTCAGGTGCCTAAATATGTAATAGTACAGAGGATAGTTTCGTCTAATTTCAGACCTATATTTATATCACACGGTTACGATTGTTATGCGTTTCTCAAACCAAAGCATAATGTAAATAGATCGAGGACAAGTTATCACTTGGTTAACAACACATAATTTATACAAACTTAAAATCAATACTTAAGCACCGCAAATATGCAAGATGGATACTCTACTCATCAAACCAAGACACATAAAGGTGGTTGTTAAATTTAGTGTCGCATATTTTAATTTATGATAATCAACATGAAAATATCACAGATGCCTTTCTAAGTAAATACCCTAGTTAAAAATCATGTAATAAAAAAAACTTTAAATTTATGAATTATTTTTTACATATTCAAATCACTAATGGCGAAGGATAGGAACCTTCCTTGTTAAACAGTGCCATACCCGAATTTATGAAAGAAGAATTATCTCTTACTTTTTTGGTAGCTTAATTTAATAAAAATTAACTACAAAATCAAAGGTGAAGATTTATTATGACCCTAGAGGAATCAACTATTAAATTTATGAAGGAAAGACAATAATTGCCTTCAGTAAATTCACTAGTTTAATCCATATTGAGTCTCGTTAATAGCTGTGCATAAAAAAACCTCATTTCGCAACTGGGATGAAGTTGTTTGATTTATCTAAGTAATCACTCGTGCTTAATATTAGACAGTAATGTCACTCAAATTTAACTGTACAATCATGCCGTTGTAATCTTTATCACCACCATTTAGTAGATCCTCAAAACCAAAGGTGTTATTCCCCAACAGGCGAAGGCCAGTGTAAGTTATTACCCGCAAATAAAACAACCCCATCCCGCAAGTGAGATGAGGTTGGAAAGCTATCACTACACAATTCAGAAAAAACTTTGAGCTGGTCAAAATAGCTTTTATATCTGGCTTAGAGACTTAAGTTTTGTACCTCGCTGAGTTACTTCTTTCCTATGGTTTCTGAAATAATTTGATCTATGCAAGACTTCATTTTTTCAGACACAGATCGTACATGGGGTTCTTTAAAAATGGAATTATGAATCCCAGAAATATCATAAATATCCACTCCCCCTAATGCCAATTTACCCCAACCCATTTTGGAATCAGCCTCTCGTTGTCCAACTACAAGACCATCTTCTGTTCGGAATACGGTTGCTTTACCTGAGTAAACTTGTAGAACATATTTTCTTAGCGCTTGTATAGTGGCATGTTCCACCATAAATTTCCGGTTGGAGTAAGGTAAGGGGCGACCGAGAATCAAGTGAAAGTGAAAGACAAAGCGCCAGAGTATCTCTTTGATTTGATACTTAAACCGTTCTGTATTTCCTTTTACCTGCTCAATAAGATAGTTAGATGCAATTGCTAAAAGACTCTTCCAATCACGAGAGGCTGGCTTTTGCAATGATAGAGATTCAGTATTTTTTGAGCCATAAGTATCAAATAGAACTAGTAAAGCTACTTCCTTACCTTGTATGGTCAATTGCCGAGCCATCTCGTAAGCAATTAAACCCCCAGAAGAGTATCCACCGATTAAATAAGGCTCACATGGCTGAATAGTCTGGATTTGTTGAATGTAGTGCGCTGCCATGTCTTCAATTCGGGTGTAAGGAAGCTGTTTTCCATCTAACCCTTGTGGTTGTAGTCCATAAAATGGTTGATCTGATCCTAAATGCACAGCCAATTCACGGAAACGTAGAACTTCTCCACCCAAACCATGTACACAGAAGAAAGGAGGCTTAGAACCGTTGGGCTGAATAGCTACTAAAGATGACCAAGGAATTGATGTTTCAGATTTGACATCAGCTGTTAGCACCGCCGCAATCCCAGGTTTTGAGCATATTTCTCGCTCAACAATATTAGCTAACTGCTCAATAGTTGGGGCTTGCAAAAGGATAGATAGAGCTAGATTTTTGCCCACTATCTTTTCAATCTGAGAAAATAGACGTACTGCCAGCAGTGAGTGTCCACCCAAATCAAAAAAGTTATCTGTTATTCCAATCGGATGAATTCCTAAAACATTTTCCCAGATTTCTGTTAATTGAAGTTGTAATGGATTTTCTGCTGTAGCAAATATTTTTTCTCTTACAGTATTAGTTGGATTGAGAGCAAGTAAAGCTTGACGATCAACTTGACCATTAGCATTCAACGGCAGAGAATCAACTATGACAAAGGTAGGCAACAAATGCTCCGGTAGCTTTTGCTGGAGAAAACTCAGTAGTTGCTCACTCCCAATTGTCTCGTCTTGTTTGGGAACAAGATAAGCAACTAAATGTTTGTCCCCAGAAACATCTTCTCTGGCAATCACCGCAGCGTTCTGCACGCCTGGATATTGAGCCAAAATTGTCTCAATTTCTGCCAACTCAATCCGAAAACCGCGAATTTTAGCCTGATTATCTCGGCGGCCAATAAACTCAATATTGCCGTCACTTAAGTAGCGTCCAAAGTCGCCACTTCTGTAAAGGTATGACCCGGATTCGCTGCTAAAGGGATTGGGGATAAATTTCTCAGATGTTAATTCGGAACGGTTAAAGTAGTCTTGTGCAACACCGATACCACTGATGTAGATTTCGCCAGTAACGCCAATAGGGAGGGGTTGCAATCGCCGATCAAGAATGTAGATTTGGGTATTAGCGATCGCTTTTCCTATAGGAATTTCTGGCCGAGTGTTACTGGCTTCACTGGCAGTTGCCGGATCGTAAACCGTGGCGGTTAAAGTCGTTTCTAGCGATCCATAGCCATTAAGCCAACGTACTTGCTTGCCAACTTTTTCTACCCAAGTTAAATAAGCATTGCGTGAGACTTTTTCACCACCAACCATGACTAAGCGCAAGCTGGCTGGCAAGGTTTGTGGAGATAGAGACGGCTCTTTAACTAACTGATGCCAAAAATACGTAGGTAGATTAACAACGGTAATCTGTTGTTGAGCAATGAATGGGAAAAACTGCGCTGTCGATTGTAACTCTTGAGACTGGATAATTGCAGTAGCACCAGCAATCCAAGTGGGGAACAATGATTCTATAAAAGAATTGCAAGTGATACTAGGTAAGAGTAAGAGGCGATCGCTCTGGGTCAATTCCCAAGTGTCACTGATTGCTAGGCTGTGGGTGACAAGATTACGGTGGGTAATGGCTATACCATTGGGTTTTCCATTGCCGCCGGACACATACATTACACAGGCGAGAGTCTGATTTGTGGTATAGTAATCTTGATTTTCTGTTGTGTGTAGTGCGATACCTTCCCAATTATTATCCAAACAGATAACTTGTACCTGATGCTCAGAGAACTTCTCAACCAATGAGCTTTGGGTTAACACTACGGATATTTGGGCATCTTTTAAAATCAAAGACAGACTATCTTGCCCAGATGTCGGAGCTATAGATACGTAAGTTCCCCCAGCTTTCAAAATACCCAACAGCCCCACAATCATCTCTAGCGAAGGTTCTACATAAAGACCGACAAGTACCCCCGATTTTACCCCTAGAGTTTGCAAATACTCGGCTAATTGATTTGCACGCTGGTTGAGTTCCTGATAGGTTACTTGCTGATTTTCAAAACTTACTGCAATATTATCTGGAGTTCGTTTAGCTTGAGCCTCAAACCACTGATGGATACAAGTATTCTGAGGATAATCAGCCTGTTTGCCATTCCAGTCAACCAATAATTGATGCTCAGGTGCTGTCAACAGAGGTAATTCAGATATCGGCTGATTGGGATTAGCAACAATACCTTCGAGTAAAGTTTTGAAGTGTCCCAACATTCGCTCTATGGTACTGGGATCAAACATCTCGGCATTGTAATCAAATACCATGCCCAGACCATTATCCTGTTCCCGCAAGACTAATGTCAGATCGTATTTGGTTTTACCATGATATATGTAACCAAATAGAGAAGTAATAGTCAAATCAGGTAGTTGCAATCCTCCCATCCCACGACCATTTGACCAAGGAGGATTGAGGGAGAACTTTACTTGAAATAAAGGCGAACTGTTCCGACTTTGTTGTTCTGGTCTAAGTTCTTCAATTAGTCTCTCAAATGGTAAGTCTTGATGGGTATAAGCCTCTAAGCAATCCTTACGCACGCGGTCTAACAATTGTCGAAAAGTTGGATTTCCTGCTAAGTTACCCCGCATTACAAGAGTATTAGAGAAAAATCCAATCAGCCGCTCGGTTTCTACTTGTCCCCGACTTGCACTTGCAAAGCTAATCAGTAGGTCTTCTTGCCCAGAATAACGGTAGAGCAATAGCTCAAACACTGTCAGTAGAGTCATGAACAGGGTAACACCCCATTTTTGACTCAGGTCTGTCAGGGCATGGTTCAGCGTCTTTGATAGCAGCAGGGCAGCGCGATCGCCTCGATATGTCTGCACACCATGAGGACGCGGATGATCGTAAGGTAACTCAATGATCGGTAAATTGCCTTCTAGCTTTTGCTTCCAGTAGTTTACCTGTGACTCTAAAACCTCTCCTTGGAGCCACTGATATTGCCAATTGGTAAAATCGGCATACTGCACTGGTAAAGGAGTTAAGGGAGAAGCCTGTCCTGCGGACAATGCTTTATAGATGGTAGTGAAGTCTTGATAAAATATATCGGAAGAAGCTCCATCACAAACTATGCAGTGCATATTCCAGATTAGCAGATGCTCGCGATCGCTCAATCGCAGCAGCAGCAACCGCAAAATCGGCCCATTGGCGAGATCAAAGGGTTGATGAGCTTCTTTAGTTGCCAGTAGGAGAGCTTCAGCCTCCCGTTGTTCATCTGGTATTTGCCGCAAGTCAATTATTGGCAGCGTCAAGGAAACATCGGTGGCAATAACTTGAGTAGGCTTGCCATTTACGGCTGGAAAAGTTGTCCGCAGAACTTCATGGCGGCGGACGACTTCTCTCAAACTTTCCTCTAAGAAAGCAACATTGAGATTCCCCGTAAAACGCACCACAACGGGCATATTATTGGAGGAACTATTAGGTTCAAATTGATGCAGGAACCATATCCGTTGCTGACCAAAGGAAAGCGGCAAGTTGCCATTCCGTTCACAAGCGACAATTGGGGGAATCTGTGAACTCGCGGCTGTAGTAATTTGTCGGAGAAAGTTGATGATTCCGGCTTTTTGAGTTTTTAACTCGGTGAGCAATTCCGGTGTGAGACTATCTTTTGCCGCCCGATAGCGTAAGCGTTCGCCCTCTAACCAAAGTTTGACATCGCGCTGACGTAGTTCAGAGAGTAGTTCATCTAATGTTTTCATAGCTCACCTTCCTCATAATCATCAGCGGTTTCACTATCAGCAGCCTGAATGCCTTGGGTTGCCCAACGCAGAGTTTCCACTCGTTCAGCCAAATCTGCTACCGTTGGTAATTCAAATAAATTGGACATGAGGATTTCTACCTGCAAAGCTTGGCGCAGTCGAGAAACCACTTGAATTCCTAGTAGAGAATATCCACCCAATTCAAAAAAGTTGTCGTAAATCCCAACCTGCCTGACATTTAAAACCTGTGTCCAGATATCTGCAATCTGCTGCTCAATTGGAGTGCGAGGCGCTACATAATTTGCTTCCAGTTCTGGACGGAAAGAATCAGGCTTTGGTAGTGCCCTACGATCAACTTTGCCGTTAGCATTTAGCGGCAAGGCTTCCAGTGCCATAAAAATTTTGGGCACCATATACTCAGGAAGCTGCTGTTTTAAGAATCGACGTAACTCGGAGATTATTTGCGGGCTATCTTGGCCAATTTCTGCTACAAAATAACCAACCAACACTTTCTCACCAGGAGCATCTTCTCTAACAATTACTACTGCTTCTTTTATTGCCGGATATTGCAAAAGTGCGATTTCAATTTCACCCAATTCTATGCGGAAACCGCTTACTTTTACCTGATTATCAATCCGGCCCAGGTATTCAATCTTTCCATCTGGCAAATAGCGAGCTAAGTCTCCACTTTTATATAACCGTGATTGAGTATCTGAGCTAAAGGGATTGGCAATAAATCTTTCAGCCGTCAGATCCGGGCGATTGAAATATTCTCGTGCTAAACCATCGCCACCAATATACAACTCACCTGTGATTCCAATTGGGACGGGTTGCAAATGGGAGTCTAATATATAAACTTGGGTATTAGCAATGGGGCGACCAATAGGAATAGAAGCCCCTGGCTTTAGTGGTGCTGTAATTTCATAACAGCAGGTAAAAGTTGTACTTTCTGTCGGCCCGTAACCATTAATTAGTTTACAGTTTTCTACTGTGTTGAGAAATTTCTGGACATGGGTAACGGATAAAACATCACCACCTGCTAACAGTTGACGTAAGGGTTTTAAAGCATCAATTTTTTCATCGACTATCAGATGGAATAAACCCGCCGTTAGCCATAAGGTTGTCACCTGGTATTGCTGAATAAATTGCCCTAATTCGTCTAAAGATGGCGTATGGGGAGGGAATATTATTAGTTTTCCACCATTAAGCAAACAACCCCAAATTTCAAAAGTTGAAGCATCAAAAGAGATAGGACTAATTTGTAGAAATACTTCTTTGTTAGTGAGGCTTACATAGTTAGTTTCTTTGACTAATCTAACTACGCCTTGATGGATAACACTAACACCTTTGGGCTGACCTGTAGAACCAGATGTGTACATTACATAAGCCAAGTTGTCAGCCTTGACATTACTAATTAAATTCTCTGGCGTTGGTTGGTTGATAGTATCCCAGTCAGTATCTAGACAAATTACACTTGCTGCGTGAGCAGGTAGTTTGTCAATTAGCTGTTTTTGGGTCAACAGTAATTTGATCTGGGTGTCTGAAAGCATGAAAGCCAAACGTTCTTGCGGATACCCAGGATCTAGGGGGATGTAAGCTCCACCTGCTTTCAGAATCCCTAAAAGACCTACTACCATTTCTAAGGAGCGATCGACGCAGATTCCCACAAGAACATCTGCACCTACTCCTAATGTTTGCAGGTATTGGGCTAATTGGTTGGCGCGAATATTTAACTCTCGATAAGTAAGTTGCTGTTCTTGAAATACCAACGCCACAGCATCAGGGGTGCGTTCTACCTGCTCCTCAAATAACTGATGAATGCATTTATGTTGGGGATAGTCTGTTTGTGTCTGGTTCCATGTTGCTAATAACTGTTGTTCTACTGCTGGTAAAATTGGCAATTTAGCAATACTTTGATTGGGGTTAGCAACTATACCCAATAACAAAGTTTCAAACTCTGCCATGCGGTGGCGAATAGTGTCAGCGTCAAATAAATTAGTGTTGTACTGACATTCCAGGGTCATCTGACCATGTAATTCTGTAGCATTGATGAACAGTTCAAAATTCTCGAAGGAACGGGGGTTAGAGAAAAATTCTACTTCTAACCCAGTGAAGGGGAGTTTATCACTGTCTAAACCCTGATCGATATTAAATGTAATTGGAACTAAGGGAATACGGCTAGAATCCCGTGCCAAAACTAATTTTTTGACCAGACTACCAAAGGTAAATTGTTGATGATCGTAAGCATCTAATACAGCCGATCGCCGCGATCGCAAATAGTCGCTGAAAGATTTTTCGCCATCAATCTGGCTACGCAATGGTAATAAGTTTACACAGTGTCCTACGAGATTATATTGCCCCAATGCAGCTTGTCCGGCGGCTGGAATACCAACAACCAAGTCGTTTTGTCCCGTCAGACGGTGCAGCCAAACCTCAAATCCTCCCAGGATAGTAGTCATAAAGCTACAACCGAGTTTTGTCCCTAGTTGTTTGAGGTTGGCAACTAGTTCGGGGCTTAAATGCCAATCTTCACGGGCGGCGTTAAAGGTTCTGAGTGGTGGACGGGGGCGATCGCTGGGGAAATCTACAACAGGTACAGAGTCAGCAAATTGTTCCAACCAATATTTTCCTGTGGCGATCGCTTCTGGACTATCCGCCTCTTCTTCCTGCAAAATCGCATATTCACTTAAATTGTCTGGTTCTTCTAATTCAGGAACAATACCCTGTTGCAAGCCAGAATAAAGTTTACCCAAATCTGGCATCAGCACTGCCCAAGACCAACCATCACAAATAATATGATGTGCTGTCAAAGTAGCTAGATGCTCCTGCGGCTGCAATTTGACAATTTTTGCCCGAAATAGCGGCCCATGTTCCAAATCAAAAGGTTGCTCTACCTCTTGCCGCAAGATACTAGCTAATTTTTCCTGTTGTTCTTGTGGTTCCAGGCTAGAAATATCAATAACAGGGATTTCAATTTGCCGAGAAGCAACAATGCAGAGTGTATTGCCATCGGTGCTAAAAGTTGTCCGTAGTGCTTCATGACGTTGTACTAACTTTTCCACCGCAGACTGGAAAACTTTGACATCAAGTTCGCCTTTTAGTCGCAGAGATTGGGACTCGTTATAAGCACAATTGGCAGCATCCCCCATTTGTACAGAAGCCCAGATTTCTTTTTGTGATTCTGTGGCAGGGGCGGTTAGAAGTAATTCTCCATCTGCAAATGGATCAAAATCAACCGCAGTTAAACTGGATTGGTAATCTACAGGTAATAAGCTCATAAAATTCTATTATTTTCTCAGTTTATTCAAAGTAAAATTTAATTTTTTCTTGGCAAAATATTGACATTTAAATTGATTGTTTAGCCAAAATTGTAGACTTTAAAAAATTACGCATTGGAACCTCTAAAAATCTATATGTCAATGATGCGACCAATATGATAATCATAAGAAATACTCCTAGAGATGTCAAGGCTTCAGATTCTGTGAATCCCTTGCCAAAAGCATGGTGGAATTTATAAATCCACAATGTTTTTAACAATTCTTGAACAAACCAATGAACCATGTAAATCGAGTAAGATATAGTCCCGAAATACAGCATCAAACGGGAATTTAAAATTTTTGATATTACACTATTGTTGTTGATAGATACCGCTAAAATTAGGATAGAAAAAGCTGGCAAAATTAGCCAATCATGAAGACTACGCCAATAATTCCAGTAGTAATTCATAATCAGAACTATCCAAGTTATAGCTATAATTGCTAGTAAATTAAGATTAAAATAATTTCTATAATTACCTCTGCGATAGACTTTATAAGTTATAATGCCGAGTATGCACTCTAGCCCGCACCTAGCTATGGAAGGTATGCCAATAATACTATCTAGATTTCCACGGGTAAAAGCGATTAGTAGTAATATACTGAAGAGAGCAAAAGCATAAATTTTTAAATCATTTTTCTCATTATTTCGTAATAATAAAAATAAGAGAAAGGGAAATATGCAATAAATAACAAACTCTACACTAATTGACCAAGCTGGCTCATTCCAATAAGTATCACACCAAAATAAAGGTGGACAATTTAAGTCGAATGCTTGGAGAATAAAAATATTAGCAAAAAGGGCAGTTAAGTTAAATTTGCCAGTAAAAGCAGAATTATTTAGTAAAAATATTTTTAAAATTTCTAGTCCGATAAATAGAGATAAAACAAATATATGTAGAGGATAAATTCTGGCAAAACGCGACAATAAATATGAACGATATTTAGATGAATTAACTTTTAATGAAAAATCTTCAATATAAACGTGGGTCATGATAAAACCACTCAGAATAAAGAAAAAATCAACCCACAAATATCCATTACGAAAAAAATTGCTATATGCTGATAAAGTTGAACCAGTTTTAGGTAAAGTGTAATATGAAAAATGATGTACAACAACAACCAAAGCTGCAATACCGCGCAGAGCAGTGAGCGAATTGATTTGGTTATACATTGATATTTTTGGCATTGAATTATCTCAAGAATATAAACAGTTAGATATTTTTAGGATAATATTGATGGGTTCATGGAATTTTTGAAATGCAAGTATGCTAAACATTGTTCACCAGATTATGGTTTTGGTGGGCATTGCCCGCGCTATTTATAAAAATTATTTTGCTATATCAAATCTGTCAAAACTTTAGCTTTTAATTTCTACTATGATCTAGTTAGGGCTTACTTGAACCAGGTTTAAGTAGATTATCAGTTAATATAAAAAGCCCTAATCGATGCGTATTTACTATTTGCAAACACAGTTAATTTTTGGTGTTGCTGAATTGGAGTAGGAATTGACATTTTTTGATATGGCTTCATACTTTCAATCAGCAACGCCAAATTTTTAAAGCATTTAGGAAACACTTGCTACTTGTAAATATTTCCCAGGTCGCTCGGTATCGGGGATATACCAGGCGGGGTTGCCTTGGGGATCTCGTCCTAATTTGGCATTAGGTTGCGGAGGACGATTACGTAGGCTGTTATTGGTAACTTCGCTGTTTGTTACTTCTATGGGCGGTGCAGATAAAAAACCAGCAGACTGCATTTCGGCAATACTTTCTTTAAAGGCTGCCATTACAAAAGCTAGATCGGCTTCGGAATGGGCTGTTGTCAAGAAGCAAGGACGGTGATCCCAAGTATGCACTCCCTTATCCCGCAGTAAATAAAATAGTAAGTCTCCATAAGGAAACTCTGGTGCAGATTTCACCATGAACAGGGAGCCGAAGTTATAAGCTGTAAACGGAGCCTGAACTTTCTGGAAATAGCCCATAAGTTCCGCTACAAATTTATCGGTTCTTGCATTAAGATTTTGCTGCAAGCTGGGGCCACTATGTTTTAAATGTTGAAGTACTGCTTTGGCGGCCGCTAGTGCTAAAGGATGACGGACAAAAGTGCCGGCAAAGTAAGTCACACCAACTTCTGGAACTGAGTCATCCCCAAACTGCCAAAATCCACCATCTAAAGCATCCATATATTGCGATTTGCCAGCAATGACTCCAATCGGTAGCCCACCGCCCACAATCTTGCCGTAGGTTGCTATATCAGCTTTGATACCAAAATGTGCCTGAGCGCCACCTGGATGAATTCTAAATCCGGTAACGATTTCATCAAAAATTAGAGCAATACCAGCTTCTTCTGTGAAATCACGCAATTGCTGAAGGAATTCCTTGGGCTGGTATTCAGGGCGACGGCTTTGCACAGATTCAACCATGACTGCTGCTAACTCATCAGCCCGACTTCTAAGAATTTCTAGAGACTCTGGCGAATCGTAGTCCACCACCAAAATGTTCTCTACCATTTCGGGTGGGATACCAGGAGCAGCCGGAATTGACCGGAGTTTTTTTGTCCCCCGAACAATTACTTCATCCAAAATACCGTGATAAGCTCCAGAAAAGATGGCGATTAAGTTACGCCCTGTGATGGTGCGTGCCATCCGCATCGCTCCCAAAACCGCTTCCGAACCTGTGTTGCAAAAGGCTGCTCGGTCAAAGTTGGTCAACTCACACATCAGCTTTGCCACTTCTCCAACTAAGGGAGTCTGCGGCCCAATTTCCATGCCTAGTTTCAGTTGTGCTTCAATTGCTTCGGTAATGAAAGGTGGCGACCAACCAAACAAATTCAAACCAAAACCATTGCTTAAATCGACATATTCATTGCCATCAAGATCCCAAAGTTTAGAACCTGATGAACGAGACACTACGATGGGATAAACCATCTCTTTCATCGTTGGATTAAAGCCAGAAACAGTTCTTGGATCTGCCAAATAAGGGCGATGAGATTGAGTATATTCTTTGGATTTTTTAGTCCGTTGTGTGTATCTTTGGATAATTTTGTCTAGATGAGTGCGTTGTTGCGTTGTCAGAGTTTTAGTCTGGGTTTTTTCAATTCGAGCCGCCGCACCAAATGCCTTTTTAGCACCATTTGATTCCGTGTCTACAGATGCAGCTGATTCTTTGCTCGTTTGAGTCGCTGGGATAGATACGGCGCTTTGTGGCTTGACACCATTATTTTGAGGTGTCGCCGCAGGTACAACTGGGATTGTTACAGGTTGACTGTTGTTACCCAATAGTGCCAATTGCTGACTCATGATTTGTAGCTGCTGATTAATCACATTTTCAAAGAAACTGGATGCAGCAGGTTGGGGAGAAATCTGAGGTGCAGATCCATTTGTATGAACTTCATGCACTACCAAAGTGGGTGATGTGGTTGCAGGTGCTGGTAATGGTACTTCTGGAGTGGGTTCTGCAACGGTTTCTGTTAATCCTAATGCGGATAAAGTTTCGGGAGACAAGGCTGGATTGATAAAGTCAGCCAGTGTTCCTAAATTGGGATAAATTTCTAATAACTGCCGAAGTGTTACCTTTACTTGAAATTTTTTCTTTAACGCTAGCCCCACTTGAGTCAGTGATAAAGAATCTAATCCCATTTCTAAAAATGTTGTCGAATCGTCAACACTAGCGATTTCCAATCCTGATGTTTCTTCGATAATTTCTTTTAGCAGAGGAATAAGCTTTTGCTGAGGAGATTTTGTCATATCTTGGGTCTTTTCTAACTGGGGATTTGAAGGTTTGGGAGTTGCTGCGCGATTGGGATGAGGTAAAGGATCAATCCAGAAGCGTTGGCGTTCAAAGGGATAGGTAGGCAGAGGAATTCGTTGTCGCGTTTCCCTTTGATAGAAGTTGCTCCAGTCAATAGATACTCCTGCTAGCCACAGTTGTCCTACTGCCTTGAGTAATGCTGTCCATTCGGCTTCGTTCTCAGCGTTATCGCCCAGAGAAGCGATCGCTATCTGTTGTTTAATATCTTTTGCTTGTTGGCGGGCTAAGGTCGTAGTTGTGATTCGCGGCCCAACTTCTAACAGTACGCGTTCTGGTTGCTGCCATAAGGTTTGTATACCCTCCGCAAATCGCACAGTCTGACGTAAATGTCTAGCCCAATACATCGGATCAGTTGCTTGCTGGGCTGTAATCCAGTCGGCGGTAACTGTGGAAACAAAGGGAATTTGAGGAGGTGATAATTTAACTTTCCTAACTACCTCAGCAAAGGGGGCTATGATGTCATCCATCATTGGGGAATGGAAAGCGTGGGAAGTGTGTAAACGGCGACAGACAACTTCTTCGCTTTCTAGTTGTTTTTGCAGAGCCGCGATCGCTTCTGTTGGCCCAGAAACTACACACAGGGAAGGGCCATTAATTGCTGCGATCGCTAATTCTGGACTCAATCGCGGCTCTACCTCTTTAGCTGGTAAGCGCACTGAGAGCATGGCCCCTTGTGGTAAGTCCCACATGAAGCGACCGCGATTTGCAACCAACATCAGCGCATCTTCTAAGGTGAATACACCCGCAATACAGGCGGCGACAAATTCGCCAATGCTGTGACCAATCATTGCTTGGGGCTTGACTCCCCAACTTTGCCACAGTTGCGCTAAAGCGTATTCAATGACGAATAATGCTGGTTGAGTAAAGCAGGTTTGCTTTAGGGCGATAGCCGCAGTTTCGCGATCGCTTGGCGCGGGATATATAATTTTTCGTAAATCACCGCCCAGTAATGGTTTAAGGATTTCTGCACATTCATCTACTACCTCCTGAAACACAGGTTCACGGTTGTAGAGATTCAGTCCCATATCCACATATTGCGACCCTTGTCCGGGGAACATGAAGGCAACGGCTGGATTACGGATTTCTGTATGGCGGGTATTTACTTGATTGGGATCTAAAGATTGTAACGCCGCGATCGCATCTGTGATGTCGTGACAAACTACACTACGTCGATAATTTAAGGCTTTGCGCCCTCGCTGTAGGGTATAAGCTACATCGGCTAAGTTAATTTCAGCATTGTACTGGAGATGTTGCTGCAAATTTGCTGTTGCAGCTTCTAAGGCTGTACTAGTTTTTGCCGAGAGCAACAATAACTGCTGTGGACGAGAAGATCCAGAATTTTGGATTTGTGGCGCTTCTTCCAGCACAATATGAGCATTAGTCCCGCCGACACCAAAAGAACTTACACCGGCTCGTCGCGGAATTTCACCTTCTGGCCATTCAGCTAGTTTGGTATTTACATAGAAGGGGCTATTGGCAAAGTCAATCTTGGGATTGGGAGCCTCAAAATTTAAGCTAGGTGGGATCTTTTTATAATGCAGGGCAAGAACGGTTTTAATTAATCCTGCTACCCCAGCAGCCGCAACTAAATGTCCGACATTGCTTTTCAGAGAGCCGATCGCACAAAATTGTTTAGCATCTGTATGCACACGAAATGCTTGCGTCAGCGCTTCAATTTCAATGGGGTCGCCTAAAGGTGTAGCTGTACCGTGAGCTTCAATATAAGAGATGGTTTCTGGGTGGAAGTTGGCATAAGCTTGCGCCATTGCAACGGCTTCTGCTTGTCCGTCTACGCTAGGAGCCGTAAAGCTTACTTTATCAGCGCCGTCATTATTAATACCTGAACCACGAATTACAGCATAGATGCGATCGCCTTCATTAAGTGCATCTTCTAAACGCTTGAGGACAACTATTCCTGCACCACTGTTGAACATCGTGCCCTGAGCGCTGGCATCAAAGGGACGACAATGACCATCTCCAGACAGCATACTGCCTTCTTGAGCCATATAACCGCTATTTTGAGGTGTAGTCATAGATACACCACCAGCTAAAGCCATATCGCACTGATAGCTGCTTAAGGCTTGACAAGCTTGAATAATTGCTACTAAAGAAGTAGAGCAAGCTGTATTAACACTGACAGCCGGGCCTTTAAGGTTGAGCTTGTAAGCAGCACGGGTGGTTAAAAAGTCTTTTTCATTTGCTAACATCGTTTGGAACTCGCCGATGCGATCGACAATTTCCATACGTCCAGAAATATGGTTGGCAAAATAAGTATTTTGACCACAACCAGCGTATAAACCAATCAAACCATCGAAAGATTCTGATTCATAACCAGCATTTTCTAGAGCTTCATAAACCAACTCTAGAAAAACTCTGGCTTGTGGGTCCATAACCACAGCTTCCAGTGGATTAATGCCAAAGAAGGCAGCATCAAAAGTCTCTCCCCCAGGAATGATGCCTCTAGCTTTTACATAACTGGGATCTTTGCAAAGGTTCGGGTCAATGCTGGGATCTAATTCCTCATCTTGAAAAAAAGTCGTTGACTCTACTCCCTCACACAGATTGCGCCAAAACTCATCGACATTGCCAGCGCCAGGAAATTTTCCTACCATGCCGATAATGGCAACACCATCAATAGGATCTTGGTTATCTGAGGTTTGCATATTTACCATTGCTTAAACACCTTGTTGATGATTACGGCGACGAGCTTGAGCTGCTTGTTGGCGTTGAGCGCGATTTTGCAGCTTGTCATGAGACGGTTGGCTGTTCTGGTTTGAATCCAAATATTTTGCTAAAGAGCCAATCGTTGAATACTGAAATAGCTTCACAGCAGGTAGTTCAATACCAAGTTCCTGTTTGACTCGTGCAGCAACTTGTAGAATTGAGATTGAAGTTCCTCCCAAATCAAAGAAATTATCATCAATCCCAACGCGATCGATTTTGAGCAGTTCAGACAAAATACCTGCAAGCAAACGTTCTAAATCGGTTTGGGGAGCAATGTACGCTTGTTCGAGTTGCGGACGTTCTCTACTTGGTGCTGGTAATTTATGTCTATCTACTTTGCCATTTGCGGTTAGAGGCAGTGATTCTAACATCACAAACGCTGATGGCACCATGTAATGAGGTAGTTGCTGCTGTAAAAAACTACGTAAATTATTGTGTGTATATTTGCTGTTATAGTGAGGAACAATGTAAGCAGTCAACTGCTTTTCACCAGTTTCATCCTGACGGGCTAAAACAACAATTTCCCGAACATCAGGATGTTGTGCAATCTCCCGCTCAATTTCCCCTAGTTCAATTCGAAAACCGCGAATTTTTACCTGATTGTCAATCCGACCTAAGAACTCGATATTGCCATCTGGAAGATAACGAGCTAAATCTCCAGTTTTGTAAAGGCGGGTTGCTAAATTGCTATCAAATGAATGAGAAATAAATTTTTCGGCAGTCAATTCGGGGCGATTCAAATAGCCTCTAGCTAATCCATCTCCAGCAATGTACAATTCGCCAACTTCTCCAATTGCTACTGCTTGGAAGTTGTTGTCTAATATATAAACTTGGGTATTAGCAATTGGGCGACCAATAGGAATAGATACACCTGGTTGCAGTGGAGCTGTTATAAGATGGCAGCAGGTAAAAGTTGTATTCTCAGTTGGCCCATAACCATTAATTAACCGACAGTTCTCTACTGTTTGGAGAAACTTCTGTACATGGGGAACAGATAAGACATCGCCACCTGCTAAAAGTTGACGCAAAGATTTTAACGCATCAATTTTTTCATCAACTATGAGATGGAATAAGCCGGCTGTCAGCCAAAGAGTAGTGACTTGATATTGTTGAATAATCTGCCCTAATTCTTCTAATGATGGTGTATGAGGAGGGCAAATTACTAGTTGTCCACCGTTAAGTAAGCAACCCCAAATTTCAAAAGTTGAAGCGTCGAAGGAAATAGGAGCAAGTTGCAGAATTATTTCTTCAGCCGTGAGGTGAGCATAATTAGTTTCTTTGACCAACCTAACTACACCACGATGGATAACGCTAACCCCTTTGGGTGTACCTGTAGAACCTGATGTATACATGACATAAGCCAAGTTTTCAGCAGTGACGTTAGTGCTTAGGTTCTCTTTTTTATTTTGGGCGATTGTATGCCAATCTGCATCTAGGCAAATTACAAATGTGGTATGAGTAGGTAATTTAGCAACTAGTTCTTTTTGAGTTAATAGTACTGATACCTGGGTATCTAATAGCATAAAAGCTAAACGTTCTTGTGGATACCCTGGATCTAGTGGTACATAAGCTCCACCCGCTTTTAGGATAGCTAAAAGTGCTACAACCATTTCTAAGGAGCGCTCTATGCAGATACCTACAAGAGTTTCTGCTCCTATACCTAGTGTTTGTAGATATTGTGCCAGTTGATTAGCACGACTATTCAAATCTCTATAGGTGAGATGCTGATTATTAAATATTAATGCTACAGCATCAGGTGTTTTCTCAACCTGTGCTTCAAACAACTGATGAATACACGCTTGCTGAGGATAATCCGTTTGAGTCTTATTCCACTCGATCAGTAGGTCTTTTTCAGATTCTTTCAAGATAGGTAATGTTAAATTATATCGTTCTAAGTTATTATCTGATGATAATGAGGTTTGACACTCAGTTACCAGAAATTGATTTTTATTTTTAGCTAATGAATCAGTTATTGCTTTCATATTTTATTTCCGCAAAAAATATATCTTTTTGCAAAACTTGTAGTTTTTAAGTATTGCTGCATTTTTAACTCAATAAATGTCAAGTTTAACGATGCAGCTAATGTTACTACTAAACTATACAAAATCAGAATTATTACTGAGTGAAAAATACTAAGGTTTGTTCTAAAATTCATATTGAGAGATACTTTTATATAGATATAGATTTTTGGATAAACCAGTAAACTATGTAAGTTGAGTACGATATTGTTTCGAGATAAATAAGTAACTATGAATTATGATGTCTGAAAACTAAATATAGCTCCAACACCACGCAAGTTTTGTTTAAACACTAGTATTTTTAATTACATTTTTTAGTCATATTTTTAATTTTTAAATTATATTTCAAGACTAATTTGACAAGAAATCATGCCGCAATCCTATAATGTTTATATGAAAGGGCACTGACTCTTAGATTTAGTTTTTTTATTTTGACCTATTTCCTCAAAATCTGAGTTATTTTCAATACATCTTCATTGAAAATTAAAACTTTAGAGGTGATTTGCAATGAGAGTATTAACTGTACGTTTGCTTATTTGAGAGGATAAGAAGAATCAATGCCTTGATGGGCAAGCAAGACAGCGATTTTAACAGCCGATAAACAAGCAATGGAATCCGTTTGGAGGTAGGTTGAACTCCAGGCTATGACCATCAGAATTTTTTGTGCCCTAATTCTACTTATTAATACTTACTATTTTCAATATTTTATAGTATAAAACAGTTAGGACTTATACAATTGGCATAAATCTTTGCAACGCATCAGTAGGTTGTAGGGGCGTACAGATGTACATCCATGTCTAAGTATTTGTATCAAGTAAGTTGTAAAATATTAAGCTGTTATATATTTAACTTGGATGATTAGGGCGGGCATCAATACTTTTCGGTTAAGGGGGAAAGGGGAAAGGGAAAGGGTTTGAATTTACTTTTCCCCCAAACCCAGTAACCTTTCCCCAGATCAAAAGAGAGATTGTTGGGTTTATCCGAAAAGTATTGGGGGGGCATAACTAGAACAGCTTTAAGAATCACAGGATAAAACAGGATATTAAAGGCGAGGGAGTATTACTCCCCCGCAATAGCCAACTTACTACAGCTTAATTGTTGAATTTAAAGCTGTAATCGTAATCATCATTTAGGTTAAATTACACTAGCTGAGAAAACGAAGTCATTTGCTGTTAGGCTTGTCGATGTAACTCCAACCAATGAAGCCAACTCTGTATTTCCGGCTTTCACCAGAGTATCGCCACCCTGTTGCAATAGAGTTAAGGCACTAAATTGAGTAACACCAATACCGCCCAGCCCGATTTTATCAATGCCGATCGCAAAATCAGTCACGATGTTCTTGCTAATTGGCAGACTAGCGTTAGCAATCCAGAATTGGTCAATACCAGCACCACCACTGAGGCGATTGCCACCTCCTTGACCGGCAAATAGCACATCATCGCCATCACCACCAAACAGCGAATCATTCACACTGGAGAAGAGTTTGTCATCTCCAGAACCACCATATAGACGGTTATTGCTACCGTTACTCTTGAGGGTATCGTTACCTGAGCCACCGAAGGACAGTTGACGCGAACCTTCAACTACTGTGAGAGTATCAGCACCTGCGCCTCCAAACAGATTATTACCACCATTGGCTTCAACTACGGTAATATCGTCATCACCAGCAGCACCATCAGCACTAGTGTTGTTAGCAGGGCCATTTACACCAATAAAAACTTGATCGTTACCATCTCCTGTGGACACTGAAGAGCCACTGCCGACTAGCACCGTATCTTCACCGTTACCAGTCACGATTGTGTTACCTTTAGTACCTTCTACAAAGTCTGCGCCGTCACCAGCAAATAAGGTTTGATTTGGCTTGAGGGTGACATCATCACTATTATTAGAACCAAATTGAAGGTCTAGTGTTGTTAGTCCAACAGTGCGACCATCAAACCCTGCGGCTGTAAAGTACTGAGTATTGCCTAGACTCTGATAATCTAGAGTTGTTGCTTGACCATTAGCAGTTTCTTCCGAAGTCAAGACTTCTTTAGTGGAGAGAACTGTATCCGGGCCTCCCACCAACGCTTCTGTAATGGCACGACCTTTCAAATCATCGCCATTACTGGGAATATCTAACCCTAAAATACGAGCAAGTGTAGGCGTTACATCAGCATTACTAACAGGTGCATAGTCCACATAGCCTTGTTTAAAATCAGGGCCAATAGCCTCCATGTTATTGAAGGTATCACCTCGACCAAAGCTGCCATGCATTCCCTGTCCTTGCTGCAAAGTTGTATCAGCAATTTCGACCTGAGTTTGAGGGTTGTTTGGGTTGCTTGGATCGGTGCTAAAGGTTTTGAAGTTGATAACTATAGATGGAACTGGTGTTTTAGCATCACCTTTTAGCCCGATCGCACTCAGAGGTAAAGCACCTGGGATGTTTCCATAAGCATCGTCTACAAAAATACCACTGATGTAGTCTTTCTGTGAGAGCAAATTCACTACCTGTTTAGCTAATTCAGCATTGCCATTGGGTAGATAAATTAAGTCAGAACCACCATTGGCAGCTACAACTATCTTTGCGCCTGGGTCGAGTTGACCATTAATTACCTGACCTGTACCACCAATTACACCATTCCCAGAAATAGGACGTTGACCTTGTGTGGCATCAACAGTTGCATATTGGATGTGGTTGAGGTCTGGGGGAAGGGTTGTAGGGTTAGGATCGTATAAGGGTAAACCTAGATCGTGAGCCAAATCAATTGCAACAAAACCTGCTGGTAGAAATCCCGGATTTACACCCTCATAAGTTTGAGTGGCAGCATAACTTGTAGTTTTTGTGCCTTGGCTATCAATAGCTTGTTTGCTGATGGTAGAAAAACCGTGGTCGGAAGTAATAAAGACATCAGTAGTCTTGTCTAAGCCAGTGCTTTTAAGATAGTCAAGAAGCTGCTTTAAATTATCATCAGCATTTTTGACCCCAGCTTTTGAAGTAGGGCCATTAATACCTGGTGTCAAGGTGTTTAAGCTATCACCCTGATTATGTTGAGTACCATCAGGATCTCTTGACCAGTAAACCAATGCAAATGGTTTACCATCTTCCTGAAACTTGGGTAAAATTACTTTGGTAGTGGCATCTGCAAAATATTGTTGTTGAGCCACATTGGCATTCAGAGTGCCAGGAGTTGTATTATTACCAGCTGGCTGGACTCGCGGTGTCGGTTTTACATCTAGACCAGCCGCTTGTAAACGAGCGACAATATCTGGATCGAGTGGAACACCAGAAGGTGAACCGACGGCTGTAGGCGGCGGGGTTGCACCATTTGTAGTGTCATCAATAATAATTGTATCGGGAGTAGGAATAGTACCTGTAGTACCACCTTCTCGGTTAACTTGGGTGACATCTTGGATGGCAACTGGGCCTAATTTACCGACTGCTGCTGTGTTGAAACCCTGCGATCGCGCGTAAGCTAGAAGTGACTCTTCATCTAAAAAGTTGTTACCGGGAAATTTTTCATCGATATCCCCCAGAACTGCATCATTTTCTATAAATGGCGTGACACTACCGTTGGCATTAGGACTTGGAAAACCAGTGTAAATAGTGTTGCTAAAGTCACCTGTATCACCAAGATAATGCCCCGTTGCGATCGCAGAAGCATTCGGGGTGGTAAATGTGGGAAATAATGAATGGCTATTGGCGAAACTAACTCCCTGCTGACGGACACTATATAAAGTTGGGGTATCAATAGGGTTTACAGAACCGTTACGCAATCCATCCGCAACAAAAATAATGACATTTCTACCGTTGCCATTTGTATCAGCCATGCTTACTATTCCTTAAGTATTGTGAGCTACGATTAATCGCAGCAATTGTGTATCTGTATGAGCAATTAATTACGCTCAACCCAAGCAAAAAATTCTTGGCTACAGAAACCTAAATAGTATTTGGCGACAAAATGCTTAGTGTCCACACAAAATGGTGCAGACAATTAAATGAACTTAACTTTGGTTACTGTCTCAAAAGATAGTTGTTCAATGTTTAAGGAAAGTTATAAACAAGTTAAGATTTTGGACAAAAAAATCCCCAACTCTTCAAGAAGTCGGGGATCTAATCCTTTAGATAGAGAGCAAATCAAAATATGATTGCAATATCACTCTTTAGAGTTAGCAAAGGCGCTACAGCTTAATTCATTTTGAACATTGAACCTAAGCTGTAAGTAAATCGGCGAAATTAAAGCTAACTGGCTAAGGCTGTCATTTGTCCTTTGTCATTGGTCATAAGTAAGGATTTTAAAGCAGTTTGCGTTTCGTAACATACTTAGTTTTTTTCACCTCAACTTACTTAATCATTTTTGAGCTAAATGACACTAGCAGAAAAAACGAAATCATTTGCTGTGAGGCTAGTTGATGTAATTCCAACTAATGAAGCCAACTCTGTATTTCCGGCTTTCACCAAAGTATCGCTACCCTGTTGTAATAGAGTTAAGGCACTAAATTGAGTAACACCAATACCGCCCAGCCCGATTTTATCAATGCCAACTGTAAAATCAGTCACAATGTTCTTGCTAGTTGGCAGACTGGCGTTAGCAATCCAGAATTGGTCAGCACCAGTACCACCAGTTAAGCGATTTCCGCCCTGTTGACCAGCAAATAGCACATCATCACCATCGCCACCAGACAAGGAATCATTGAAATTGGAGAAGAGTTTGTCATCGCCAGAACCACCGTAGAGACGGTTATTGCTACCGTTACTCTTAAGGGTGTCATTACCTGAGCCACCAAATAATGATTGACGAGAACCTTCAATTATTGTGAGAGTATCATCACCTGCCGCCCCAAGTAAATTATTACTACCACTAGCTTCCACTACGGTAATAACATCATTACCATTGCCACCATCAGCACTGGTATTTTGAGCCGGGCCATTTTGACCAATAAATATCTGATCGTTACCCTCTCCTGTGGATACTGAAGAGTCGCTGCCGGCTAGTACCGTGTCTTCACCGTTTCCAGTCTGGATTGTATTCCCTTTAGTACCTTCTACAAAGTCTGCTCCGTCACCTGTTAATAAGGTTTGATTTGGCTCAACGGTAATATCATCGCTGGTAGTAGAGCCAAAGTTAATTTCTTCAGCTTGAGGTTGACCTAAACCAGGAGCAAGGTTAAGGGGCTTCTCCAGTTTCAGCAGTAGAATTTCATTGTTGTCTATGACTGGATTTTGAGGATCATTTCCAGGACGACCTGTAGAGAAGGGATAATTGTTGTCATTAGCAACCAAAATGGTGTTTTTGTCAACAACTAAAACATTTTCAATTGTGACAAATGGGAAGTCGAAGGTGGTTTTGCCATCTCCATTCAGGTCGTTGGGGTCTTGGATGTTTAACAAGTCTGCAACTTCTTCCTTTGCTACATAACCATTAGAATCTGCTTTAGACAAGTCAATTTTGTAGATCCGCTTGAATTTAGCTGAGGCTCCTTGACCATTATCCCGCTCAATGACTAGATACTCATTATCGTTAATGACTGCTAAATCCCCGATCGCATTTGATGGATTATCCAATCTGTAGTACAGCTTTTTATCAGTGTACTTGTGGCTAGCAAGGTCAAATTCGTTAATCCGCAACGCACCAGGAGTATCGCCTTGAACTGTACCCTCTAGCAGCATATAGAGCTTGGTTTTGCTGGCGTTAATTGCTCCACCTTCAAAACCTTTGGAGCCACCCAAGTTAGCAAAGGCGTCTCCTGAAAGCACATCGGGGTTTTGTGGCGATCGCACTAAGTTATTCTGAGGATCACTCAAGAAATCTCGGACTTTATCCCCTGTCTCTGGAAAGTCTGTAAATAGTGCATCTACGCCTAATTGAAAGAACTGCTGAAATTCTAGTTCTGGATTGCCTTTGTAATCTGCTGCTAAATACAGGTCTTCATCGCGGAAGGTATAGGGATGAACCTGTAAACCTGCATTATGAGCATCTTGAACTAAGCTAGTGGGAGATACCAGCGTTCTGTCAGCATCATTGACTGTGCCGTCGTTGTTGACATCATCTGCCAAACCATCGTTATTAGCATCAGTACCTTTGACACTAACAATCATTCGCTTCCAAGGGCCAATGCCATCAGCATAGGTAGCGATTTCAGCCAAACCTTCTGGAGTCCGTAAATCACCATAAGTCCGAAGGTCGTCACTGACTTCAAAATCATAAGGCTGAGTTTCTATGAGCGTACCATTAAGCTCAATTCCAGCTGCATCTAGAAGTTGAACCAGGGGAATATCTACACCTGCATTAGGCATAATGCGATCGTGGAGATCCTTGAGATTACCGACTTCAAAGGATTGGATGAAAATCCGACTGGGATCGATGAAGTTCTCCGCCTTCAGTGTATCGATCAGGATTTCACTGATGTTTCGGTTAATTTTCTCCGTAGTGCCTACATAAGTAGCTTCTTCGGCAGAATAGGTGGGATGCTTAGTTTCGGGATAGATGCCAATCTTTTTACCTGTCTCGGCTTCTACTTCCTTAACCAAGTCGATGATTTCGGCAAGGGTGGGAATTTCAAATTGACCATTGAAGGATTGGTCGCGGAAAGGCACACGCTGTATAGCTCTTAAAGTCTTGATTTCTTCTAAAGTAAAGTCTTCAGCAAACCAACCTGTGATTTCTGTTCCATCTAGACTGACTGTTTTCTTGCGATCGGCGAACTGTGGATACTTGGTAATATCGTAAACGTCTGTGGTTGTATTGCTCAGATTGACAGTACCATCAGCGTTCAAAATTGCCAAAGCAGGTTCATGGCGAGCAATTAACACGCCATCTTTTGTAACTACTAAGTCTGGCTCAATAAAGTCAGCACCATCTTCAATTGCTCGTCTGTATGCCTCTAAGGTATGTTCTGGAAGATCGCCACTAGCGCCTCTGTGACCAATAACTTTAGGTGCTTCCCCATCTAGAGTTTTGAATTGGTCGGGTGTAGCAATGGGAGCTTCCAACAACTTACCACTGGCATCAAAATGTAGCAGGTAAGGGCCAAACTCATCTCCAACCCAGATTGTGCCGTCTTTATCAAAGACGAACGATTCTACATCAAAGTCTGCACCAGTCAGTAATCTTCCAGTAGTTCCTTCATTCACAATTTGGAAAGGAACCTTGTTATTAGGGTCAGACAGTTGAATGTAATCTAAAACTTTAACAGTGCCATCGCCATTTTCTGTTCCCTTAAAATTCGGGTCTACACGATTGATTCGTAACAGGAAGTCTTCACTATTATCTTTGCTACCGTAGCCATTATCTGACAGGAAGTACAAAGAGTTGCTGTTAGCAAATTGAACACCGCTAAAACCCTGAATTGGCTGTCCTGGGAAAGGCCCGGTTCTACCATTGGCTGAAATGTCTGCACCAGAAGCAGGCCCATCACTAAAGGTATCAGCAGGTAAAGAAGCAAAACCCACTAACTCAACTTTTGGCACTATTGAAGCAAACATTGTCTGGTAGATGTGGGTTTGATCATTTAAACCCGCAATTCCAGGAATCTCAGAACCGTAGGCGTTATAACCTTTACCTACTAAGCTATTTAATACTTCAGAACCAGCACCTTGGTAGTAAACAGGTACAGGACGGTTGGTGTGAGTTCCCCAACCATACTTGACATTGGGATCAGACCCCCAGTAATGTCCAACTTCTGCTGGAGTATCCAAATTGGTTAATGCTTCAGCACCTTGATTTTGTACTAAAGTCGGAAAATCACCGTCGAGAGTCAGATAGTGATCGTGGTCAGCAGTCACAATTAGTAGGTTTTCATCCCAACCACCATTGTTGTTGATCCAGTCAATCGTAGATCCAACTGCTTTATCAAAGTCCAAGGTGGTGCCAATCAAGTTGTCTATGTTGTTATCATGGGCAGACCAATCGATATCGCCACCTTCAACCATTAACCAGAAACCATCGGGATCTTTACCCAACACATCTAATGCAGCATTTGTCAAGTCATTGAGGGTTGGGTTTTCGTTAACCTCTTTGGCAATGAAAGATGCATCCGTCTCTCCGGGAAGCAGTGGACGTGTGGTGTCCACTTTGGCGTTATCACCTTGGTTAGCGAAAACACTGAACATATCTAAACCAGTAGTGCTGTAGTCGCCGTTAGCAGAACTTACAGGCAAGTTACCATTTTGACCACGCGCACCGTACAGACCGAAGAGGCGATCGCCTTTTTCTGGATCGATTGTCGCCGCAGTTTCAGCTAGTTTCTGGGCAGCATTCTCACCCCGCTCCAAAAAGGTGTAATCGTAGATGTTATTAGTTGGTTTAGTGCTAAGTTCTGTGTAAGTTGATTGACGAATGAATTCATTGCTCGTATTCGGCTCAACCCCTGCTGGTAATAAGTCTCCAGGAGCAGAGAGTGGGTGTCCACCACCAAGTAATACTGTGGGTTGATAGACACGGAGTTGCTGTTGCAAGATGTTGTCTAATGCCGGATAGTCAGCATCATACTTGCTGCGACGGTTAACGTTAGCAGCAGCAGCAGCAGGTGTGGCGTGGTCAATGGGAACTGAAGTTACTAAACCAGTAGATTTACCAACTTCATTTGCAGTTTTGAGAATTGTTTCTAGAGGATTCTCGAAAATATCAACGCCAACAGCGTTATTGTAGCTTTTAACGCCAGTGTACAGAGTTGTTGCGGTGTTTGCAGAGTCAGGATAACTGTACTTAATATATTCAGGGTCATTACCCGGAGTCCAAGGATTAACGCCGCCTCTGGTAGGGTCATAACCTACTAGGTTTCCAACAGTACCATCACTGACTTTTGCACCACCTGTTGGGGTATTACCTGGGTTAGAAGTTGGATCAAAGGTGAAACCAGGGCGAACCTGGCTCTCTCCTGTGATCGGATTAGTACCGTCAAGAGCCGAATTACCAGTGTTAAAAACTCCATTACTACCAGCGATCGTTGTCCCGTAGGTGGTTGCCAAACCGTAGCCTTGGAGTGTTTGAAAATTGAGTCCTTGACCCTTACCTTGTGTATAAAAATCACTTAGATTAGCACCTGTCTTACCATTTTGAATCTCTTTGTAGATGGATGCAGCACGAGCCATTTCCCAGCCCATACCATCCCCAATCATAATGATGACGTTCTTAGCCATGAAAGAGAATCTCCCTGTGTTTAATTGTTGAGATGGTCTTCGCTCTAGTGCAATCAAAAAAGTAATATGGTGAGGAAAAACTAATAGTTTTAGGCTGCAAATATGTAATTAACTTGTCAGCTTGTTGAGTCTGAACTATTAAATGTCAACTACCACTACAATTGACATATCACCAGAGCATTTAAGTATCAAAATTAACAATGCAATTGCATATTAATTAACATACATAGTAAAAGTTGTGAAAAAATTGTGGGCTGGTTAAGAAATCTTGTATTGCAATCTTGTACCTAATATGCAACAACAATTTCCTGCATATTTTTAATGATGTGAAAAATTATTTTTTATACACTGACATGATTCATCGTTTGTCACTTTCGTCAGATAATAATTTCTTTATAACCCTTATATTTAGATGCTTTTGCAATAAAAATTGAGTACAGCTTCATTCACTTTAGTTGTGTAATGAAGCTGTAACAATCACGCCAGGTGAACAATTTAAGCCACAATACTGGCAGAGAAAACGAAGTCATTTGCTGTGAGAATATTTGATGTAATTCCCAACAATGAAGCCAACTCTGTATTTCCGGTTTTCACTAAGGTGTCACTACCCTGTTGTAATAGTGTCAGGGCACTAAACTGAGTAACACCAATACCGCCAAGCCCAATTTTATCAATGCCAACTGTAAAATCAGTCACAATGTTCTTGCTAGTTGGCAAACTGGCGTTAGCAATCCAAAATTGGTCAGCACCAGTACCACCAGTTAAGCGATCGCCACCCTGTTGACCAGCAAATAGGACATCATCACCATCGCCACCAAATAGCGAATCACTGGCATTAGAAAAGAGTTTGTCATCTCCAGAACCACCGTAGAGACGGTTATTGCTACCGTTACTCGTGAGAGTGTCGTTACCTGAACCACCGAATAATGATTGACGAGAACCTTCAATTACTGTGAGAGTATCATCACCTGCTGCTCCAAACAAATTATTACTACCACTGGCTTCTACTACGGTAATAACATCATCACCACTGCCACCATCAGCACTGGTATTTTGAACTGGGCCATTTTGACCAATAAATATGCGATCGCTACCATCTTCCCCGGAAACTGAAGAGTTATTCCCTGCAAGCACTGTGTCATCTCCGTTTCCAGCCAGGATTGTGTTACCTTCAGCACCTTCTACAAAGTCTGCCCCATCACCTGCACTAAAGAATTGTCCTGGCTCAAGATTGACAGTATCGCTATTGCTAGAACCAAAACCGTTCGGAAAAGTAGGTATTTGGGCAACAGGATTACGGGGATCGTAACTAGTGGTGTCGATATTTAAAGAATCGGGGAAGGCATTGGCGATATTTTCCCAAGGCACCAGCTTAAAGTTAGAGTTGACGTTTTCGCCATCAATGGTTTTGGCAGGTTCATTGGAACCATCTTGAGTGACAAATAAACCAAATGGGAAGTTAGGCCCCAGTGGCACGTTAATCACATCTGCACCGTCTGACTCTTGTACGCTGTCAATTGACCCATTGTTACCAATAGCAAAGTTACCCACGTATTCGTTATTACCTTCACGAGTGTAGGCAACAAAGGTGCTATCGCCTTGGCTGGATGCTAGCAAGTAGCCTGTGCCGTTTTTGCCGTAGTAGATGGTCAACCCTTCTGCGTCGTCAGTAAGGTGAGAACCACCCTCAAAACGAACGCGATCAATTAATTTGCCTGTTGTGCTACCGTCCGGTTCTGCTTGGAATTTCCAGATGCCCACATCTTCTTGGGCTATGTAAAGAAAGCCGGTTTCTTGGTCAACCACCATACCCTCTGTTTGGGGAGAACGCCCTGCTGTGGTGGGTGAGGGTATGGTGAACTCCCGCACCAGTTCTGCTCCAATTTGGCCATTACCTTTGTCAATCAATTTGAACTGAGCTATATCTCCAGTTTGGCGGCGACTGGTAAAGACATAGTAATCATTAGTTACGGGGCTACGGTACAAGGTAAGTCCGTAAGAACTGCGAGTTGATGCAGAATAAGGAGGTTCAAAAGGTGATGCTTGGAAGATAGTACCAATATTGCTATCGGTGATATTTTCCAGATATTGACCAGGGTTACTGGGGTTGGGGTTAATTTTGAAGATTGCTAGTTTATCATTGTTGCGATCGCTAGCTACGGCAATATCGATAGATTCACTACCTAATTTGAAACCGTATTGCAGGTCAATGTTATTGTAGCGAATGCCACCAGGATTGACTGTTTGCAACAAATTACCAGACAAATCATAAACTCGCAGTCCAGCATTTTTGACTGAGGTTAGTACTAGACTATCGGCAGAGTTTGTGGCATTAACATAGATTGCAGGATCGTCAGCATCGGCATTCTGATCTACAGCAGGTAATGCTGGATCTTCATCGTCCAATAAATCGGGACGAGTTTCTACTGTAGGTGCAGCAGTTGGAACCAAGTCTGCACCCAAGGTGAGAATTTGGGTATATTGGGTGCTACCAAAGTTGTTGTCACTCACCAGCACAATGGATTGACGACCATCTGCTAGTTTAGAACCGAAGGCAAGACCTTCTATATTATCCACTCCTGTAATCGGGTGATTGGCATCGGTAGGTAAATTCAGATCGGTTAAATTCAACAGCAGACGTTTTTGAGCGGGTTTAATAGCTGCTAGTTGTTCCGCACTCAAATTATTGAGAGAATCGTAGAAACTGATGTCAGTTGCACCTTGCAAAGAAACTTCGTAGATTTTGATGGTGTTGCCTACACCTTGGGCAAAGGAGCGTTCCAACGCCAGGAAAGTACCACGATTATCTATTGCTAGCAAATCTGCCAAACCATTGTCAGCAGAGCCTGTGCTTGGGTTAGGTGCTTCGGGAATGGCATCAGTAATGTAAAGGTATTCTTTTTCTGGTTGTCCAGTAACCAGATTGTATTGCAGAATTCGGGATGGGCTACCACTGGTGAGTGAAGCTTTTAATCCATCTTGGGACAGTGCGTTTTCAGTGGCGGTGAATAAGGTTTTCTGGTCGGGTGTGATGGTGAGGCTTTCAAAGGCTAAGTTATTGTAAACACCTGATGTCTGCGTGTCACCTGCATCGACAATACCATTGTTGTTGGTATCTTCAACTACTGGTAGAAATTTTGTCGGGATAAGTAGTGATCGCACTTCTTGCCCAGTGGTTAGGGAAAATTCTTTAATAAAGGGATTAGTAACACGACCAACACTAGGATTTACTTCGCCTTCCGAAGAGATGAAAACAGTCCCATTGTTAGTTAAAGCAATACCTTCTGGGTCAAGGCTGTTGATTGCAAAGAAATTACTATTGCTATCTTTCAGTGGTGTGACGTTAGTAAAAGTCACCCCAGAATCGGCAGTAGTGAAGGTATAAAAACGGGCAGAGGCAACTTGAGAGCGATCGTCTGAGATTGCATAGTAGCGGTTGTTAACAGCATCGTAGGTGACACCAGATAATCCTCCCACTGGAGTTGGTATGCTGTTGACAGTTCCGGCCGCACCAGTAGGAATAAAGCCAGTAACGAAGGTAGTCTGCCTTTCAAAACCTACATTGGGAATGGTTTTACCTGCTTGAGTTGGTTTAGTTTGCACATCTGTGAACACCAAGCGATGGTCAGAACTGGGGAATGGAAAAGTACCAACTGGGGAGAATGTTGGGTCAGTATTTAGAGGCCAAAATACTCTTGAATTGGTAATTGTCAGGTCAGTGGAGGGTAGCACGTAATCAGTACGCAGGTTTCCGGGAGCCGTATCAGCAAAGTCGGCGGTATCAAAGCTAGGATTACCTTTTTGGCCAGCATTTGCACCACCTTGCAAGTCTGCTTGTTGGACACCACCAAGACTGGTAGGGATGACATTAGTATTGATATTGGGATTTTGCAACAGTTGGCGAATAGCGTTGTCAAAACTATCACCATCTAACGGATCTGCATTTTGATCGCCCACAATCACAAAGCTTGAACCAGAAGCAATCCCGCCCGTTTTTCCCTCATCATCGTAGATATAATTACTTTTACCAGGAGTAATATAGTCTGCCCAAAAGCGGATCTCGTCGTGGTTGCGCTTACCGTTGCGGTCTTCCGCACCATCAAAGGTTGGGGGTGTGGGGTGGCTAGCGAGGACATGAATTGTCTCGCCGTTTACTTGGATGGGTACATCCCAGTGGCTTTTAGAGGAGAGGCGTAGAACTGATAGTTCCTCCTGAGAATACCAATCATTTGGCCCTGGTGTATTGGGATCATCGGGAAGCAAGGCATTAGGCATATCCTTCCAGAGGAAGTTTTGGAAGGTGCGGACGTTGGCAGTGTCGATGGGATATTTGGATAACAGCAACATCCCGTATTGACCAGGAAAATCACCAAAGCCAAAGGCATCATCGCCATATCCTGATGTGCCTGGGGTTGTAACTACTGTGCCATTGTTGTTTAAGTCAAAGTCAGAGGCAATACCTGTGTTGGAGGGAGCGATATAGAAGTAGGGGTAGTCAACAGGAGTCGTACCGTTTTGACTTATGGCTAAATAATTTTGCTGGAATAGTTTAACTGCCTCTTGGGAGTAGTCAAACTCATTAATTAGCAGCACATCTGGGTTGTTACGCTGGATAATTTCTGCAACAGCTTTTGCCTGAGCATTATTGGGGGTTGACAAATCGGTCGCTAATTGACCTTGAGTGCTGCGGTTTAGAGAAGCATTGAATTGGGAAAAGCGGATTGTATTATTAATTACCATAATTTAGTGCTGGGGTAGATTCAAGTTTTGAGAAGATTAATGTTTATCTGGGGCAACCACAGAACGAAGTCGCTCAATCACATCACTGCAAAAATATGGAAATTTTGGAGTGTAGATGTCATTTATATTGCCAGTAAAATACCGTTAACTGCGAAGTGCGTCTTTGCAGTTTAGAGAGTTCGCAATATCAACATAGACAATATAAGATATGCCTTCTAAATCACTGTTATTAGAGATTGTTAGAAGACAAATACACAGTTTTTTGTATGAGTTTTCAATTGGGCAATCTCAAAGTATACTGTTCAGATTAAGAAACAGCTAGCAAAAGGTTAAGATAAAAACAATTGTAGGTTTAGAGATGTTTTTTCCACAGCAATTATTCTCAGTCATATATCCCAATAAAAAAGAACTAGGCTAAAACCCTTATACCTATTGACTGTAGCAAGATTGCCTATTGCTTTATCCCAACGATAATTATTTACGCTCACTTAATTAGGTTGGATTGAGGAACGAAACCCAACCTACATCTGATCCTGTATATATCTTTCTCTAATTAAGTTTCAAGTTGTTTGAAAATTGTTTCACTGTGACTTGAGGTACTTTTAAATTCACCTTAACCACCGTTAAATTTATCGGATAGCTTAGAGAATTTAAAATTTTTGATACCAATAATAAGACTTTTCAAACATCCTCTTAATGATAGATATTTCACCCAATATAAAATAAGGTGGGCTGTTTACCCACCTTATAATGTAAATCTGTATTTTAAGATTACCGCGACAGAAAAAACGATATCTTTTAGTTTTGGCGAAATTGTTCTGATATGTTGAGTAATTCAAACATTAGCGGAAATTACCAGGTTTTAAGCGAACAGAGTTAGGCTGAGACTGACGACGAACTGCTACTCCATTCCGCAAATTGTTTCCAGTACCGCCATCTTTGCGATCGAGGAAAGGTTTTAGATTAATGCCACTTCTAGATGAACTAATCCGATTATTGCCACTCCCTAGAAGTGTACGTCCTAAATTATATAATTCATTCCCTCCACTACTGCGATCGCCATAAGTGTTAACGGCTATAGTCTGCTGTCCGTTGTCAGCAGTAGTCAAGTTCTGAAAAATGCTATTGCGGATTACAACAGGATCTTTGCCACGCGGTACTGTCAGCACAATTCTACAGGTTGGGTTAGCTTCTGTTGTAACGCAGACAATATTTTCGTTATTTTCTACAGATGTCTGGAGTTCTTGTAAACCATCTGGACGATAAAGTTCTAAGCGACTAGCAATTGTTGCACAACGTCTCTGTGCATCCCAACCACCGCCCAAAGCCGCAGGTGCTGCCCAAGGAAAGAATTGTCCTGGTTGACTTTGTGGCTGATACATAACGGTATACTGACCGTTGTAACTCTGGCAGGTAAACCGAGTTGTACCGTCAGATGAGGGTGAAGGGGGTATACCTGTTGATGTGTCTATTGGGACTGGTGCTGATGATCCACCTGATGGGACTGTTGGTACTACTACACCGTCGCCAGTAGAGTCATATTGTGCCATTGCTGCCGAATTGCCCAGACACAAAGATAAGCCAATACTACCCAAAGATATCAATCGCAGTATTTGTGATGACATAAATCATCCTCCAGTAGAAATAAGTAGGGAATTGATAGTTTAAGTGACGAATAATTCTCTATTTTGATTCATTAAAAACGTTATTTTTTTTCTTCTCTTGCTTTTTTCTCTTCGAGTAGCTTTTTCACCCGTGCTTTAATTTCTAGATGACGCTCCACTCCTTCATAAGTGTAACGGTTGTAGCTATTACGGGTAATGAGGTTTTCTAAATAACTAACTCGCTCATTGCCGCCTGGGTGCGAAGATAACCAACTAGGAGGAGCATTTTTTTGCTGTTTTTCTAGCGTCACCATTAAGTTACGCAAGCCATCAGCAGCGTAGCCAGTGGCAACAATTAGGCGTGTGCCGAGATTATCTGCCTGACGTTCCATGTCGCGGCTGTAACTGAGTGCAAACAGTTGACCGATAGTGCCGCCCAGAGGTAGATATTGGGTAACGTTAGAGATCAGGTTGCCTTCGCTGACTAATTGAAAAGTGTGGGATAAAAGTACATGGGATAATTCATGACCCATTAACCCAGCTAATTCTGCTTCGGAATTAGCTTTAGCGATCGCACCTGCATTAATAAATATTTTACCCCCAGGTAATGCAAAGGCGTTAAGGCTTTCCTCTGGAATCACAAAGAATTCGTATTTAAACTCGTCCCGTCCTCCTACCTTCGCCAATTTCTGTCCAATTTCATTGACGTATGCCAAAATATCTTCGTCTATAATTACACCCAGCTGTTTTTTTGCCTGCTTTGCCACCGACTCACCTATGGCTCGTTCACCTTGTAGCAGCATGATGGTAGAGTCAAGGGCAGAAAATGGCCCAAGCAGACTGCCAGTAACGGCATAACCTAAAGCACCTGTAATAATATTACCGATGACATTGCCTCTAATTTCTCCTTGTGTATAAGATTTGTAACGGTTCAGATTTTCTTCTGCTAGTTTTGTAAACTCAGGCGCTTGGGGATTTTTCGGGTTGAGAATAGCAAATTGACGCGCTGCTAAAGACGCTTCCATCCATTTTTTCTCGCCAGCTAGGGCTGTAACTCTAGCTTTAATTAATTCTGGTTGATCTGGATACAGCGAAGAAGCTCGTTCTAATATATCTAATGCTTCATTAGTGCGATCGTATTGTTTCAACGCTTCAGCATATCGAATATGGCCAGGGATAAATTCAGGATATTGCTCAACTAATAGTTGCAGAGGTACTAAAGTTTTTGTTTGCAACTTTTGTGCTATGCCCGCCTCTGATTCTCGCCAGTAGACTTTACCTCCTGGGGATAGTTGCGTGGGATCGAGTATGGCAGCTTTACGCTGTTGATTATCTGATGTTTTACTAAAAGGCTGCTTAACTTCGCGGTAAATTTTTTCCGCCTCTGGGATTTGTCCCGCCAAATAAAGTTTATCCGCTTCTATAAATTTTAGCTGACGGGTGAGTTCTTCCGGGCTGAGTGGGGGTTCCTGTGGCGACTCTGGCTTTTTCGGTTCAGAAACTTCAGGCGTAGATTTTGGTGCTTCTGGCGTTGATGAACGTTGCAGCGCTTCCCGTAACTTTTGGACTTTAGTTGTTTCTGAATTGGGCTTTGTCGTTTCAATAGTGGTAGAAGCAGCAGGTTCTTGTGCCAGAAGGGGTGAAGTTGCCTGCGTTAGGATTATCAAAATTGATGTAGCAGCTGAAAGTAATACCCACTTCCAAGCTGGTAGTAAAGACTTCCAGATTCGTTTCATGCTTGGGGCCACGTATGCAAAAGGCTCTTTTTTAAATTTTATGAGCAATTAGAAAAATACGCATATAGTGATGTATTTTTTGTGAGGCAGTATGCCCAAGTGCGAACTGTTCGGTGATGCGGCGCAGCACTTATTTGCTTAAACTGAGTCACTCAAATACTTGAAAATTTTGCTTATAAGCTAATGAGCATTTAAGTTGCATAACACCAGGGCTGAAGCCCTTACTACAAGCGAATCAGTCTGGAAAAATGAATGACGATTAGCTTATATCAATACGGTTCATTTAAGGGCTACTGGCAAAAATTTTGGGGTTTTGAGACGCGATAAATAGCCGTCTCTACAAGTGTTTTGCTCATATCTGAACTGTATTGGCTTATATATGCTATTGCAGATTATTTGGGTGAATACCTTGAGATTGTAAATAGGCAATTAGCCGTTCTTTTTGCTGGCGTTCCTGTTCGGTACGCTGGCGTTCCTGTTCAATTTGTTCCACCGCCCAAAGCAACAAATTACCTGTCTCATCCCACCAGCGCAACCAGTAACCAGTTCTAGCTTCCTTTGTTCCTTGCCAAGTTCCCAGAAATAAACCCATTGAATCAATCCAATGACGACCATTTTCATCAGGTTGCTTTAACTCGTAGCGGCTGTTTTCGAGTTGGTAAAATTCTAACAAACCGCCATTTGGGTCAAAAATTACATAAATTGGAACTTGAAGAATCTGCTCATAAAAAAACCATTTTCCTGGTGGATAGGTTCGCTTAAAAGAGTATTCTCCACCCTCAGTGTCAGATAGAAATTCCATCACAATTGCCGGAATATCTCCATCTAAATTGGGTGTATAGCTTTTGCGTTCTCCTAAAACTTGATTTACCGATGGTACATAAACCCAGTCGGGTGCTTTAGCAACAAATTGCCCGTTTATCGTTGCACAAAGTCCAAAATTCGAGGCTATCAACATCTGCTGTTGGATGAAACCGCTTATCTCAAGGCTTTCGCGCAAAGCACCAGCTAATAGTGGCTGACCTGTATTTTCCACTGGTTCATCCTCTAACTGAAAATCTGCGGGCAACGCTTCCCAAGATATTATCAGTTCTGTTGAAGATTTAGCTTCACCAAGTTGGGTTGTCATAAACACCCCTTTTTATTGATTTGTCTTTATTTTACGAGCGATCGCAAGTATTCTACAACAACGTCGCAGTTTGAGATGCGATACCTCCGGTGGGCAAAGCCAACGCACAGCAGTAAAACACAAAAAACCCCGGCGAAACTAACCGGGGTAAGAGAGAGAGGTACGAATGACGATGAGATACAGCGATACCGAAATTGAAAATCTTAGCTAACGCTAAAACCAATTAAAACTAAAGTTGTAACAATTAAAGTAGCAAAAAGACTTTGTAAAACGTATTTACGTTGTTCCCAAATTGCTGGGTACTCGGCGTAGTAAACCTTGGGTTCAGCTGCGTAGTTATTGAGAATGCCGTCTTCATTTACAGTGGTGTACATATTTTTTTCTCTTCTTTTGTTTACTTATGTAACTAAATTTAACAAGATTGTTACGAAACGTCAAGAGGACTTGACAAAAAAGGGCTGATTATTTTAATAAAAATAACTTATCAGGCATAGGGAACTGAGGTGAAGCTACCCCAGCCGCCGAAAATGCCATATATTACGCAATTTTTTAAATTGCAAAATCTAAAATCCAAAATTGTATAAAAATAGAACTTACGCAAAACTACACGCGGTAGGGGCAATTCATGAATTACCCCTACCGGAAAATAACGGTTTGGGCTATTTTTGGCGTAAGTCCTGAAAGAGTAGAGACAATACGGTTCAGTTAAGGCAAGAGACGCGATAAATCGCCGTCTCTACAAAGGACTTACTTATTAGACATCTCCAGAAATTAATTATGCGTTACCTGAAACCCTTTTAGAGACGTTGCATTGCAACGTCTGTTCATTTTCGCCAAATGTCTATTGTAAAGACGGCGATTTATCGCGTCTCTCTAACCATCTAATTCTTCATCACTGCGTCCAAAAGCACATTGGCATCAAAGCGGACTACATCGGTGCAAGGTAGCCCGGTTTCTGCTGTTATTTGAGCGATACTTTCCTCAGCCGCAGATTCATCTAAATGTGCTGTGTTCAGCGCTATACCCACTACAGGCACACTTGCGAAAGCGCCACCTGCACTAGCAACGGTTTCATAAAGACGAATTACCTCTAGTAAAGGTGGAATTATTACATGGGGATGATTACGGACATGAACTTGTCCCGCCCGATGGACTAACACCATTTGAGTTGGTTGGGAACCACGAATCAGGGGTAGGGTTGCTGTTGAACCAGGGTGTAGCAGTGAACCTTGTCCTTCAATGTGCAAAATGTCATAGTTTTTGCCGTAGCGCATCACTACTTGTTCCACAGCACCAGCAGCAAAATCTACCCGCACGGCATCTAAAGGCACACCATCTCCTTCTAACATCACCCCAGTTTGACCTGTAGCGAGAAATTTAGAACGCCAGCCCCGCAGTTTTGATGCCCAATGTAACTGTAGGCTAGTTGACATTTTACCGATCGCCATATCGGTTCCCACTGTCAACACCCGCCGACACGGAAGCGTGCGTGCTATTCCACTAGCCACACCGATGTTAGGCGGCTCTTTGCGGACATCCCAAATTAGTTGCCCTGGTTTGAGCAGTGCATTTAAGTCGGGTATATTTGCCATTGGTGTATGCAAACCGTTCACCAAGGACATCCCAGCTTCTAGAGCATCTTTGATTTCTAGCCAATAATCATCTGGGATAGCACCACCACTTGGAGCAATGCCTATTACTAAAACTTCTGGCTTGTACTCTAGGGCTGCGGCTACCGATGCCACAATCGGAACATCACGCTTGATACCTGTTAATTCTGTCAGAGATTTGCCAGCGCATTCGCGATCAATGACGGCTACAATTGGTGCTTCGCTGTAACGTAAAATTGCGAGTCCGGTTTTGCCGTGAGTTCCAGTAGTTCCCTCATGAAGTAAGATAGCTACTCGTTGATTAAGTGGTAGACGCACTGTGTTTTACCCCCAAACCTGGTAAATCGTTTAGCAAAACTCTACCTTCTTTTAGCAATGCACCCGTAAAGGGATCATCGATTAAGTTGAGGTGACTGTCTAAATCTAAATAATCAGCTAGTGGCGCTAGCTGTAATGCTGCTGTATTAGCTAGGGAACTATCAGAATAGCAACCGAACATTACTTGCAACCCATAAGCTCGCGCTGTATGTACCATTCGCATCGCTTCTGTTAGTCCCCCTGATTTCATCAGTTTGATATTAATACCATCCACGTAATTTGCCAAATCCGGAATATCAGAACTTGTGAAGCAACTTTCATCAACAAAGATGGGTAGGGGAGAGTGTTCTTTGAGTTTTGCTAAACTTTTTTCCTGACCCCGTGGCAATGGCTGTTCTACATACTTTATACCCAATTCAGCTAGCCAATTGCACATTGCGATCGCATCTTCTAAACTCCAACCCCCGTTGGCATCAACAAAAAGCTCTGGTTCCGGTGCTTCTTCTCGCACTGCCAATAGCATTTTTTTATCTGCATCTATGCCATCTGGACTGCCTAACTTCACCTTGAAAAGGCGAACATCGGTAAATTGTAACCAGTCTCGCGCTCTTGCGATCGCACCTTCAGGCGAATTAATCCCAATTGTGACTGAAGTTGGGACTATTTGATTGCGATCGAGTCCCCAAATTTGCCACAAAGGTAAACCTACGCGCTTACCTAACCAGTCGTGCATTGCCATATCCAAGGCTGCTCTAGCAGCAGAAGGAAGCTGGTTTTGTATTAAAACTTGCTCAATTTGCTGTCGTTGTAAAGGGCTGAATGTTTGTAACAGTGGCACAACTTGCTGTAGGGCATTTTTGATTGTATCAGTTGATTGCCGATGATTACCCACACCGAATGGCGATGCTTCCCCCCAACCTTCGATACCATCGGCTGAAATTCTCACCCATACATTCGTTGTCTGTGCCGTTGTACCTCTACTAATGGTCAACGGAAATCTTTTATTTACAGTAAATAAATTTACATTTATTTGCATACTTATTCTGCATATTATGTTATTGCAAAAGCAAGTGTAAGTTCAAAGTTTAGATTATTTGATGTATCTGTTATACTTTTTTACATTCATTGCTTGATGACCAAATATTTTATATATTATTTTTATTTATGAATAACTTAAAAAAATGGAAGATTTTAAAATCAAAAATGGTTTTAGATCATCATTGGTGTCGGGTCAGGCAAGATGAAATAGAGTTACCCAATGGCAAAATTATAGATGATTATTTCGTCAGTATTAAGCCTGATGTTGCGATGGTTTTACCTCTTACTAGTAATAAAGAGATAATTTTTGTCCGGCAATACAGACACGCCGTAGGGGAATTTTTTTTGGAACTGCCAGCAGGAAATTTTGACCCGACAAAAGAGAGTGCAGAAGTAGCAGCAATTAGAGAATTTACAGAAGAAACTGGTTATATTGCCCAAGAATTTAGAAAAATCGGAACTCTATACGATAAGCCGAGTAAAGATACCAATAAAATACATTTATTTCTAGCAGAGAATGTGAGCAAAGTTGGAGAGCAACAACTAGATATTACAGAAGAGATTGAAATTGTCTTTATTCCTATAGAATCAGTTTTAGATAAAATTATTCAAGGAGAAATTTCTGTGGCGGGAACTGTCGCGGCTCTCTTTTTAGGTTTAACTTTTATTAATTATTAATAATTCTTGTCTTTCTCTTCTGTTGTGTAAAAATAACGCTTGAGACAAATTGTGTTGTGAAGCTTTTACAGCATTTTTTTTGGGAATTTTAGCATATAATAATATTAATAAACTTTCCATATAATGTACTTATAAACATTATGTGGAGAAAAACTCCGTATATCATTGTTGCTATTCTAAGGACAGAGAGCAATAGCTAAATTCAGATTGGCGGGTTCGTAACGTGGATGTTCTAATTGAGTCAACAAGCAGCTTTGAAAAGGATCTTGGCAGGTTGAGTGAAGACGAGAAAACCGCAGCGGTTCAAAAAATTAATAATTGCGCCAGCCTTTTCCCAACTCAAAAAGCTGACGTTTATCGCAAGTTGCGTCGTCTTCCCCTACCGTCAGATATTAATGGCTATGAATCTTCGCTCTACACACTCAGGGTTTCGCAGAAACTAAGGGTGATTTTGACAGTTGACGAAGATCCAATTTTTGGGCAAGTTATTTTTACTCTTTTTCGAGTGGTCAAACACGATGACCTCGATAAAGCGTATAAAGGTGTGGCTGAGTCCTTGTATCAAGAATTACTCCACCACGACCGAGAAGCTGCCCGGATCTCGTAAGTTGGTTTATGGCACAAACCCTTACTCTGTATGATGAATACGGCATCATTTATCAAGCGATGAAGATTTTGCCAGATGACGAGCTAAAAATTGCTTTTCTTGAAGCCTTGGCAGAGCTTGAAGATAACGAGTGTCACCGAACAAGAAAATTTCCAAAAACGAGGCTGCATAAAGTAAAAGGTGTAAAGCAGGCAATTTATCGTGCTGATATTGATAAAGTCTCAGGTTGGCGCATTCACATTCAATACATTAATGGGCAAATTCATCTCAAAGATATTATCGAGGGACAAAGACACGATGACGTAATTGAGGTGATTAAATCTAAAAAGTTACGCTATGAGTAACTCTCAGTCTTACAGGGCTTGTGCAAAACTATAGGCGGTAGGGGCGCGTAAGTGTTGTTTTAAATAGTACTCTATCCCAAAAAGTCTATGCACCAGAATGCCTCAATATGGTCGGTTGAGTTGCAGGGGTTGTCTGTATCCTGTGAGCTTGGTCTTTAGTTTTCGATAGCGAGTTTGAGTATCCACGCCACCTATATTTTTTAGTTTTTTATCTTGCCCATTGCTGCAAAATATAAGCATAAAAAGCCTCTTTATCTACTTTATCCATCGCATAAATTTTCCGCCCGCCAGAAACTACTTTAGTCCTTCCCTGACTGACTCCAGTGGTGATAATTTCTGTTTCCCATTCGCGCAATTGATAATATTCTGGGTGTCCCAGATAAGCTGTCGCCAGCACATCCCAAAAATAATAATCTTGGGGGATAACTAGCGCATAACATTGTCCTGCTAAATCAGAGATGGGATAGTGGCGTTGTCGTCCCATTTTGTATACTAACTCCGATGTAACTGGGACATTATTAGTTAAATCCAAAGGACACATAATAATTTCAATTTTGGTTTGCCATACCCGCGCTGCTGAAACCGCGTCCCAATAAACATTCCATTCGGCAGAACCATCTTGTCCAGGTTCTAAACTTTTTTCTACATTGCCACCAACATTCAAAGCACCTCCCATCCAAACAATTTTGTGAATCTTGGCTTCAATATCCGGTGCTTTGTCTAAAGCTACTGCAACGGTGGTCAACGGCCCAGTTACCATCAACGTTACGGGGTCTGATGCCTCGCGCAACACCTTAATCATGAAATCTTGACCTGTTTCGGCAACTAGAGGCGTAGTAATGGTTTCGCTTTGATTGAGAATGGGAAGATGATCAACGATAAAGGAATCACGGCGATAGAGAGTAGGAAATGGATTGATGCCGCGCACAGTGCTTTCTGCAACCGAGATATGAGAAAATCCCATCAAATCGAGAATTTTACGTGTGGCGCTAACAGCCGGTTGAATGTAGCAATCTGCTGGAGTGACGACAACACCAAGAAGTTCGATATGATCCATCGTCAAAAGCAGCATAGTTGCCAGATAGTCATCTACACCGCCATCGTGATCCATTAATACAAGTTGTTTTGACATAAAAGGAGATATTAATATGGATGAGTTTATGGAAGCTGCAATTCAAGAAGCAAAACAAGGCAGACAAGAAGGTGGAATTCCTATTGGTTCAGTTCTCGTCAAAGATGGCAAAATTCTCGGCAGAGGACACAATAAACGTGTGCAAGATGGCGATCCTGTCACGCACGCGGAAATCGATTGTCTCCGCAATGCTGGGAGAGTTGGCAGCTACAGAGGTACTACACTCTATTCAACTTTAATGCCGTGTTACTTGTGCGCTGGGGCTGTGGTGCAATTTGGTATTAAAAAAGTCATCGTCGGAGAATCCCAAACTTTTCCTGGTGCTAAAGAATTTATGGTATCTCACGGTGTGGAAGTAATTGATCTTAATCTTGACGATTGCGAACAAATGATGAGTGAGTTTATTGAAACGAATCCCGAACTTTGGAATGAAGATATTGGGAATTAGGAATTGGGAATTGGGAATTGGGAATTGGGAATTGGGAGTAGCCTTGTCAAGGTGACTTTCTTTTGATAGGAGAAGAAGGTAATTCACTACCAAGCATTCAACTCAGACAAAAAAGTTACCTTCACACGGATACTCATCACTCCTAACGCAGCAAAAGTGTGCTGTTATTATCAATCAGTGTAAGAGTTCCAGCAGTGGCCATGCCTGGGTTGGACTGTGCTGATGCACTATAAGTCTCAATATAGCGACGCACTTCTAATGGAAACTGGGGATAGTCTAATACTGCATCTCCATCGGCAATAGTTGCCCAGAAGTCTCGCAAACTAGGAGCTAATCTTTTCGCCTGTGATAGTGGTAAGTTTAATGGAGAATGAGTTAGTAGCTTGACTAAAAAGGGAAAAGAGCGATCGCCCATCCATTGCCGCGATGACTGTTGCAAGTCGGGGAAATCAGGTACTGACTCTACCCGATGGGATACAATTTGCAACGATTCTTTACCTTGGTTATCCCGATGAAACTCTAGCACCCGATAAGGGTGAGGATAACTCACTAAAGAACCAGTGGTAATATCATATACTCCATCTGAGTAAGCAATATCCTGAACGTGCAAGTGCCCCGTAAATACTAGCTTGACTCCGTAGTGCTTTAGCAATTGCAACAGTTCTGCTGAATTGGACAACATATAGCGATTTGCCAGTGGATGGTTCGCTTGATTGGGCAAATGTTCCACCACATTATGATGCACCATCACCAAAACTAATTCATCAACAGATGCCGCCAGTACCTCTTCTAACCACCGTAGCTGTTTGGCATCCAAACACCCCACCTGCTCACCCTGGTCATTAAAGAAGTTAGAATTCAGTCCAATCAGCTTAACTCCAGGGAGTAACTGACGAATGTAGTACATTTGCTGCGGATCTTTATAGCCAAACTTTGTGTAATAGTAGGGAAAATCCGCAAAAGCAATTGATTGTTGATCGGCCAACATCACGGGAACGTCATGATTACCAGGAACAACATAGACGGGAAAAGGTAGCTGGGTTAAACATTGTTGTAACCAGGCGTGGTTCTCTGGTTCGCCGTGCTGGGTTAAATCTCCTGGCAACAATAAGAAATCTAAATCGAGTTGTATTAAATGTTCCAGTACACTTTGAAACGCCGATATACTGACTTCTACCAGATGAAAACGGCTAGGATGATTCCAGATTGTGTGAGGAAGTGCCAGGTGTAAGTCGCTGACTACCGCAAAGCGAAAATTGAGAGTCATTGATTTATGAAAATGTTAAAAGCAGGGGTTAAAATAAGCCTTTTCCCAAAAGTATAACGCTTGCTTTGTTTCGCTGCTCAGGAGTACATCTACTTAATATTTGTATACATTAAACATAGATTACACGCTATGGTGACAATTAATTTCGAGGCTGAATATAACCATTAATCTGCAAAAACTATCGGAGATTTGATTTTAAAGATTTAATAATCAACGATTAAGTAACTGGGCGATCGCTTCTATCTGCACGCAAATAATTCAATATTGTTATACGGATTCTGTATGAAGATGCGCTAAACCATATTTAGGTATAAGAAAGAAAAACGAACCGCAAAGGACGCAAAGGACACGAAGAAAGAAAGAAGAAGTTAAAAGGGTTTGGCGTAATCTCATAAAGAAATGGTACTAGCAGCACGAAATCCGTAAGCGTAGCCCTTCTCCTGCCGGAGAAGCTGCGCGTAGCTTGCTTCCACGAAGTGGTACGGCTGCGCTGAGGAACCACTTGTCGTAGACATTGCTTTCTTTGTTGGCTTCTCTGCTACTCCCCTTTTCGGTAAAATAACTTAGCAGATCGCTAAGGAACAGGTTCAGAATCATGGCTCAAGCTAGTATTGGGATTATTGGTGGCAGTGGTCTGTATAAAATGGACGCGCTCAAAGATGTTGAAGAAGTGCATATCCAAACCCCCTTTGGTTCACCATCTGATGCTTTGATTCTGGGAACATTGGATGGTACAAGGGTAGCTTTTTTAGCGCGTCATGGCCGTAATCATACACTGTTACCCTCTGAGTTACCGTTTCGCGCTAATATCTACGCGATGAAGCAATTAGGTGTGGAGTATTTAATTTCAGCTAGTGCTGTGGGTTCCTTGAAGGAAGAGGCGAAACCACTGGATATGGTGGTGCCAGATCAGTTTATTGACAGAACAAAAAATCGGATTTCAACGTTTTTCGGTGAGGGAATTGTGGCTCACATTGCCTTCGGCGATCCGATTTGTAAGAATTTAGCTGCTGTGTTGGCAGATGCGATCGCATCTCTCAATTTACCAGAAGTTACTCTCCATCGCGGCGGTACTTATGTGTGCATGGAAGGGCCAGCTTTTTCCACTAAGGCAGAATCGAATCTTTACCGCAGTTGGGATGCCACAATCATTGGGATGACGAATTTACCAGAGGCGAAGTTGGCAAGGGAAGCAGAAATTGCTTATGCAACTTTAGCGCTGGTGACAGATTATGATTGTTGGCATCCAGACCATGACAGTGTGACGGTAGAATTGGTAATTGGCAATTTGCTGCGGAATGCTGTGAATGCTCAAAAGGTGATTCAAGAAACTGTGCGGCGCTTGAGTGAAAATCCCCCACCGAGTGAGGCGCATTCGGCGTTGCAGTATGCGATTTTGACTCAGTTGGATAAAGCACCAGCCGCGACGAAGGAAAAGTTAGGGTTATTGTTGCAGAAGTATTTGTAATATTAGTGATGAATTAGCGATCGCTACGACGTATTTTCTCAGATTACATCAAGAGCTAATACTGTTCGGTTAAGGCTAGAGACACGATTTATCACCATCTCTACGAAGGACTGATTATTGTAGAGACGGCGATTTATCGCGTCTTTGTGATGATTTATTACATCATTGCGATCTAGAATTTTCATTATTTCATTAAAAACCTTAACCGAACCATATTAGAGCAAAAGCGATCGCTACAACGGGTGATTCCTGAGCGCAGCCTCTCGTAGAGAAGGGCTACGCCTACGCACTATCAGATTCTTCGGTGAAGTACCATTATTATAAAATCATATAAGTGATAACACGTAAACTCATGCGTTTCATCAACAAACTCATGCGTTTCATCAACAAACTCATGCGTTTCATCAACAAACTCATGAGTTTCATCAACAAACTCATGCGTTTCATCAACAAACTCATGAGTTTCATCAACAAACGCATGAATTTCGTTATAAAGCTTTGCTTGTTCGTGGTGTCTGGTAGATTTATCGCACCATCATCATAAAATCGTACAGGCGATCGCACTTCCTCAAATTACAGCATCGCTACGACGGGCTATTCGGCATTGCAGTAAATCTTACCCCTTCCCAACTACTCGCCCCGCAACTTCTTCAACTCCTCTGGTGTAAACGGATTTTTGCCTGCATTTAGAGCATTAACCCAGCTTTGGCGTTGTGCTTTACCCTGAACATCATTATCAGTTGATTTAATATATGCTTCAAAATCTTCAACTGCGCCTTTGGTATTGCCAGTTAGCGCCCTAGCCAAACCACGGCTATCTTGAATCATGGTATCTTTGGGTGCAAGGATAACGCCTTTTTCACAAGCGAACATTACATCAGCAGCATGGTTATGCAGGCTACCTTCCCAACAGAGGCTATTCCAAGAATCGGCAAGGATTTGTGGTGTTGGTTGCACCTTTTCAATCTCTGCGTATTTCTTGATTGCTTGTTTAACATCACCCTGCTTTAAAAGTTCTGCACCTTGAGCAACAAGAGCTTCTCCTACAAGCTTTTTGGCAACAACTTCTGGATTATTTTGCAACCCTTCTGTATCTGGTTCCAGGTCAATTTTTGAGTCAAGTTGCTGTGCTTGTTTGAACTTTGCCACTGCACCCGGAAAATCACCATTGTTTGCGAGTTCCTGTCCTTGCTGTACTAAAACTGGGGTTGCAAGCTTTTTGGCAACAGCTTCTGGATTATTTTGCAACCCTTTTGTATCTGGTTCAAAGTCAATTTTCGAGTCAAGTTGCTGTGCTTGTTTGAACTTTGCCACTGCACCCGGAAAATCACCATTGTTTGCGAGTTCCTGTCCTTGCTGTACTAAAACTGGGGTTGCAAGCTTTTTGGCAACAGCTTCTGGATTATTTTGCAACCCTTTTGTATCTGGTTCAAAGTCAATTTTCGAGTCAAGTTGCTGTGCTTGTTTGAACTTTGCCACTGCACCCGGAAAATCACCATTGTTTGCGAGTTCCTGTCCTTGCTGTACTAAAACTGGGGTTACAAGCTTTTTGGCAACAGCTTCTGGATTATTTTGCAACCCTTTTGTATCTGGTTCCAGATCAATTTTTGAGTCAAGTTGTTGTGCTTGTTTGAACTTTGCCACCGCACCCGGAATATCACCATCTCTTGCTTTTTCTTCACCTTGAGCAACATAGGCGGGTGCTGCTTTTATCTCTGGGTTAAGTACTAATTTGGGTTTCCAGGAATTGGCTTTTTTGAATTTTTCTATAGCCCGCTCAAAATCACCAGCCTGAGCTAATTTTTCCCCTTGGGTAACAAAAGAGTCTGCTGCTGCTAACAACAGAGTTGGTGTTTGACATGGCTCTAGTTCTTCTAAACTCTCTGGATGGAAGCGCAAATAATCTTGTAGCCACTCGCACCCCAAGGTGAGGAGATTTTCTAAATCTAAATTCCACAATTTGATTGTGTTGTCTTCACTGCCAGAGGCGATGGTTTTGCCATCGGGGCTGAATGCCACGCTTGTGACAGAACTGCTATGCCCTTTGAGGGTTTTCAACTCTTGCCCGGCTAAATTCCACAAGCGGACTGTCTTGTCAGCACTGCCAGAGGCGATGGTTTTGCCATCGGGGCTGAATGCCACGCTTGTGACAGAACTGCTATGCCCTTTGAGGGTTTTCAACTCTTGCCCGGCTAAATTCCACAAGCGGACTGTCTTGTCAGCACTGCCAGAGGCGATGGTTTTGCCATCGGGGCTGAATGCCACGCTTGTGACAGAACTGCTATGCCCTTTGAGGGTTTTCAACTCTTGCCCGGCTAAATTCCACAAGCGGACTGTCTTGTCAGCACTGCCAGAGGCGATGGTTTTGCCATCGGGGCTGAATGCCACGCTTGTGACAGAACTGCTATGCCCTTTGAGGGTTTTCAACTCTTGCCCGGCTAAATTCCACAAGCGGACTGTCTTGTCAGCACTGCCAGAGGCGATGGTTTTGCCATCGGGGCTGAATGCCACGCTTGTGACATAACTGCTATGCCCTTTGAGGGTTTTCAACTCTTGCCCGGCTAAATTCCACAAGCGGACTGTCTTGTCAGCACTGCCAGAGGCGATGGTTTTGCCATCGGGGCTGAATGCCACGCTTGTGACAGGACTGCTATACCCTTCCAGTCGGTTGTGTTCTCTGATGCTGTAAAATGACTTTTGTAGGGTCGCGATCGCCCGCATTCGAGTTTCTGGATCTACATCTTTGCCTAATTTCTTCACTTGTTGCCCGATCTTCAAACCCTCTATTAACGCTTCAATATTTAAATCGGAAGCTTGCATACTGTCTGTTGTTAAAGCTTTGGCGATAATATCGGCATTTTCTTTCTGTTTTTCTGCCTCATGGGTGCGGTCAAAAGCGTACCACGTCAATCCTGCCATTGCCAGGGAAAATAGGGACAGGGTAGCAATTAAAGGCAAAGCAGGCTGGAGACGCTGCCAGAGATTTTCTGGAAAGTGTTCCTGAATCCAGCGCTGATCAAACACCTGCCGATAAATGGGATTGCGGACAGCTAAAGCGTTTCCTTCTCGACGCACTGCACCAGACAACTTCAGGTGAGATTTGGCTAAAGACTGCTCCTCATCAACAACCTTGCGCTTACCACGGCGGATGTCGCGGTAAATAGACAACACCTCCTTCTCTAAACCATGAGGCGCGCGTTTAGTCAACATATCCCGCACAAACTGCAAGTTATTATCTTGCTCACTCATCACGCCAAAGAACGTCTTGCTAACTATCTGATTTATATCCGCTTCCCCAAGAGAAAGAGATTCACCTTTCCTCTTTTCGCGTTCCCCCTTACTCTCTGCTAATAAAGCACCGCACAAACGCTGTGATAAATATGGATGCCCCCCCGTCCACTTCAGCACCCACGGTAATACCTGCTTTGCCTCCTGGGCGGATAGTCCCAAACCATCAGCCAAGGGTAAGGCTTCCTCAAAGGTAAAATCAGTTAAATCTACCCGTTGTCCGATATTAAACGGCGTGCGCTTGGCATCCCGGATTAAATCGCCGGGAGTCGCTACCCCCATTAAGACAAAAGAGAGACGGTGAAACTCAGGATTAGTCGCACGGGCAACGTAGAGATAGCGAATCGCTGTATAAAAATCATCAGTAAAATCTAAGCTAAGGGTAGAGTCAATTTCATCCACAAAAATCACAACTTGCCCCTCAACCTCAGCCAGCAAAACCTGCTCAAAAAACAGCGTTAGCCGTTGCGATACTCCTAAATGCTCGTGTTGTTGCCACCAACTCACCACATCTGTATCAAACATGAGTTGGTCATCTAGCTTAACCAAAAAGCCAAAATACCACTGTTCGGCTGTGACATTTGCCCCCAATTCTTGAAGGTCAACAATTACTGAGCGAATTCCCTCGTCTGTTAGTGTTTGCGCCGTGCGTACCATCAGGCTAGATTTACCCATTTGGCGAGGTGTGAGGACATAGGAAAATATTGCTGACTGACATAAACCGAGTAATTCTTCATCGGCTTGGCGGGGAATGTAAATACCACCGCCAGCTTGTACCGTCCCGCCAACTGTGTAAATGCTTGGATTAGCCACGAAGATGCTCCCGGAAATAATCGGTGTAAAGTTGACAACGCGGAAACACTACACGCCCTTCCCGGCGCACTAAACCTGCACCCCGCAAGCGGAAAAAGATGCGTTCATCTTCACAGGTATTCTGGCGAATTATTTGGAACATACCCTGAACCAACTCCTGTTTGTTATGCAGCCGGAAAAGGTGGTTACGCAGATGATTGCCAAAGGGGCCATTATCTGCGATCGCACTGGCAAATAATTCGGTAGGATGGAAGCGATCGCTAGCAACTGAGTAAAGTGCAAGCCTTACTAAGTAAGGATGTCCACCTAGCAACGCTATTAATTGCTTTTCTTCGCTGGCATTAAAGGGTGAACCATGACGGCGGTTTAAATCAGCAACCTGTGCTGCTGTAAAATCTTCTAAATCAATTACTAGCCCAACATTAAAAGGGGATTGGTTGAGATTATCAATTAGCTGGTAGGGTTCCGTGGAAGTAACCAGCGCTAAATCTAGTTGCTTCCAGATGGGATTAGTGGCGCGGCTATTGTGCCAACTTCGCAGCATTCCAAAGAAATCAGAGCGAAAATCAGTATCAAAAACCCTTTCAACTTCATCCATCGCTAAGACAATGGGGTTGCCAAACTCCTTAAGCAAATAGCGCCCAACATAGCGAGTACAACGCTGACTATTGCCCAAAGGCATATTCCAATACTCATCAACTTTGTCAGTCATTTCCAGTTCATCGGTTAACCAAGTACAGAACTGGTGAAAGAAAAGGTCAGCATTAGTTAAGGCGGCTTTGTCAAACAATTGGAAATCCAGCAAAGCAACCCGCTTCCCTGCATTCACAGCAGTATTAATTGTGCGGATTAACAGCGAACTTTTGCCCATTTGCCGGGGGCCTTTAATTGTAATTGTCACACCCTGCCGCTCAATAGTCTCTAAGGTAAGTGCATCAGATGAGCGTTCCACGTAAAAAGCAGATTGCGATTCCATTGTTCCTTCCGGCATTTCCAGGGAGACAGGTTGTGCTGAAGGAAAGGGATGGGGTAGGAGTGATGGCTGACTTATCTGGAGTAAGTCTGCTTTTGATTTTTCTTCACTGATAGCCAATGCACCGCCAGAGAGAGCCTGTAACAACTCTGCAATTAGTCGCGGCGTATCTTCTGCATCTTTCCAGAACGCCCAGTTAATCCCATTTAAGTAAGCACTCAAGGGATACAGGAACGGTTCTTGATACGCCAGACGCACCGGGAGAATTATCGGTCGTCCTGATTGTGATTTTGCCAAGTGGTGTGCTGTCTCTATTTCTGCCACCACCATCTCGCTGCTAGTTGACAAAGCAGAAAGAAAAGTAATCAAAAAATCAGCTTGGCGAATTTCTGCTTCAATACATTCAGCCCAGCGTGTACCAACAGACATGGTTTGGTCGATGAAGACTTTGTGCTGCTGCGATAGCGCCTGGAAGACTTGCACCGCTACTGGTTCATCGGGGCTAGCATTACGCTTGTAGCTGATGAAGATGCGTTTAGCCTGTGAGTTTAACATTACTATTAACCTTGTCTTCCTTCAGCTTTTTGAGTGGAAAAGCTTATCTAATTGCGTGTCAATTTTGTACAGAAGTTGGGTAATTCTGTGCTTTGTCATCCAAGGGCATTTTTTCCCTATTTTGAGGATTAGCGGAACAAATTAGGATTTTATTCACAGCGCTATCAATTAGTTACACTCTACTACAGCGCAGTTGCAGGCAATTACCTACAGCATAAAAAAATCGCTCACGGAGTTCAAAGGCTCGTTAACAGAGCTAAAAGACTCGACGACGGAGTTCAAACACTCATTAACGGAGTTCAAAGACTCATTAACGGAGCTAAAAGACTCATTAACGGAGTTCAAACACTCGTTAATGGAGTTCAAAGACTCATTAACGGAGTTCAAAGACTCATTAACGGAGTTCAAAGACTCATTAACGGAGTTCAAATACTCGTTAACGGAGTTCAAAGGCTCATTAACGGAGCTAAAAGACTCATTAGAGATATTAAAAATAATGTAGAGACATAGCAATGCTACGTCTCTACAAGGGTTTTGGATAACGCATATTTAATTTCTAGAGATATCTATTAATAAAGTTTAAGGGAATTAAACCCCACCTCAAACCAAAACAAAGCCTGTCTATGCAGGCTTTGTTTTAGTAGCACCAGACTATAAGTCTGTGGGCGCTTTCAAATTTTTACGAGAATTAAATGACTAATTTCAATCAACCGCTCTCTTCACTGCATTGCCTGCATCATCAGCTGTACGCCGAACATTTCTACCAGCATCCTCAGCCCCACGCTGAACATTTGTTGTCACATCTTCGGCAGCATTCTGGGTATTTCCCTTGATATTTTCAATTCCTCGCTGAGTTCCCTTAACAACACCTTTGCGAACTTCTTCAGCTGAACTGCCGATATCTTCACCCAAGTTCTTCACTCTTTCACCAAGGGGTGTACCTTGTTTGTAATTTTCACCATACTGCCTTGGGCTGTCAACTGATTTCTGGTCAATATTTCTTTGAGCATTTTTGGCCAGTGCATCAGCTCTGTCATTAGCTGCCTTTTCATCTCTCGCTCTGGGATCTACATCACTAAAGTTATTCATCCCACCAGCAGGAGAATTCAGAGGATAATCTTTTGTAGGATCGTATCGCTTGACGTTAGGTGCTTGGGAACCTGGCTGTGGTGGCTGTGTTGCTATTCCTGGGGCACCACAAGCTTGTGTCAGAAATAAGAATATTCCTGCCAAAAAAACAGTTAAAACTTTTAAGGGACGAATGCTTTTGAGCCAATTCATTGCTTTTTTCATAGTGCTAAACTCCTTGCATTTTTGTGACTAAGTTAAACTTCAACCAAGATGGCATTCGGAATGAATTTTGCATTCCAAGGATTCAGATAAAATAAGGATTCTATCTGCCTACTGCTGGATTTCTTTGTAATTCAGGTCTGCGACTTGCTTCATCTGCCTTATTTTTCAAAAAGCCGGAAGCTTCTTCAACAGTCTCTTTTACCGTCTCAAGCCGATCTTGAACCCGATCTCCAACATTTGGTTCATTCTGAATCAAACCACCGGGTTCAGGCTGGCGGAAGTCTTTATCTGTGATGAGTGGCAACTCTGCTTCTTTATTGATTCGACCTGCTGGTGTTTCAGCACCAGGATAAAGTATCTTAGATTCTCTATCTGCTGTAGCAATCAAAAATTCCAAACTTGGTTGTAAGCTAGCTTGGTCGCGTCCCTGACTGGCTTTTGGGTTTGCTATTTTCGGATCGGTAGACATTCTGTAGTTGCCATACTTGTCTCCACCATTCTTATAAGGATTGTTTGCTCCACCAGCTTGCACAGCAGGGTTTTGTGGATTTGCACCTTGAGCATTTGCCCCACTACAAGCAGTGCTAACTATCAACAATAGTCCAGCTAAAAAGATAGTTAATATCTGGCGCAATCTTATTTGTTTCAAGAATACTCTCACAGCGTTCACGTAGTCCTCCTTACCAAAATATTAATAAGTTAAGTGTTTGCTGAATCATTGAATTGGTCAGCAAGTTATTGTGCTTGTTTTGGTTCGCTCAGTTTCGATAACCTCTATCAAGGATATGAATAATAAAAGGCTCTTTACCTCTAGCGCAGGCTACATTTTAATTAGTACATGAATAATATTTTTATCTAACTCTAGAGAGATATAAAATAAAGTAATATACTTTTCGTAAAAAGCACTATATCAAGCTGTTTTATACTTCAAAAGCTTTGAATAGGTAGCTAATGTACTGCAATCGTAGAGGCATTGGCCCCTTGTTGCTCAACCGTTAAATTACTAAATTCATGAAGCAATTTTTACGCTGGATAATTTTGGGCGGAACGCTGTTTTTTTTAGCGAAAGCCTTGAAGGATAATTGGATTGGGGTCACTGCTATTCGCATTGATGGGGTAGGATGGGCAATTATAGCGATCGCTACAGGCGTAACTTTACTAGCGCATACTTGGGCAGGCTGGATTTGGACTTGGATTCTGCAAGAGTTAAATCAACCTGTATCATCTCCCCAGTTCATCCAAGTTTACCTAAAAACGAACATCGCTAAGTATTTACCAGGTAATATCTGGCATCACTACGGGCGAATTGTCGCCGCCAAAAAAGCCAATGTTTCTGCTGGTGCAGCCACCTTAAGCGTTTTGCTAGAACCCCTACTCATGCTAGCGGCTGCTTTAATCATCATTGTCTTATGCAGTAGCCAATTTGCGGCAGCTAATACTACCCTTGCTATTCAATTACTGCAATTATTGAGTTTAGCTCTAGTTCTTTGTGCAATTCATCCCCGGTTTTTAAACCCAGTTATTCGCTTTTTATACAGATTAAAAGCAAAAAAGTCTGCTGCTACAACTCAACCAACTGTTCCCTTCAGTCTGAAAAGCTACCCTTTACGCCCTTTATTAGGAGAGTTGGGCTTTATGGCACTACGCGCCACTGGGTTTATATTAACTATGTCCGCGCTGGGTTCGTTGAACGTAAATCAAATTCCTTTGTTGCTAGGGGCTTTTAGTTGCGCTTGGCTGTTAGGTTTTGTGATTCCGGGTGCGCCTGGTGGGTTAGGTGTATTTGAAGCGACTGCATATCAACTTTTGCAACATCACTTTCCAGCGGCCCTAGTATTTAGTGCGATCGCTCTATATCGCCTCATTAGTATTCTAGCTGAAACTGCGGGCGCTACCCTCGCTTACTTAGACGAACGCCTTCCTAAATAATAAATTAGGCAAAACTCATTTGGGTCTATCTACTTTCATCTGTGAAAACACACGATAACCATCTAGATTCAACTGCGGATTACTGCTTTGTTCTTCCATCTTAATCAAGTTATATTCTACGTTTTCTGCATAAATTGCAAACGTGATATTAAAAATCTCCATAAAATTGATTACACCTTTACATTCATCTTCAGAATAGTTTTCGTAAAAACGAATCAGATGAGCAATCCGAGTTTCTAAATGACGACGGGAATTATTACAAATTAGAATTATTTTCAAAAGTATAATTACCAACGTTAGAGCATGACCTTGACTAATTAATAAGATAAATAATGACGAAGGTTCTTTGCTGTTTTCTATTGTCAAGTAATCGATGACTCGATTACAAGTTCTCAAAAACAATTCTTTAGTAATAACTTCCTGATTATAATCCTTCTTCCATGCTGATAAAACATCTATAAACTGCTGCTTCCAAGTCTCAACTGATTCTTGTTTGCCTACAGAAAGAAATAGATATTTTTCGAGATTAATTTTAAATTGTTCTAGAGTTTGATTTTGAGTTTGTTTGAGAAATATATGAGCAATATTCTCATGACTAAAAACCCCTCTTTTTAAAACAATTGCTTTAATTAAACGTAGAGCCTGGTCTCCCAAAACACTAGGATTTTTATAGCGTGCTGTGCTAGAAACGGTAGATTGAGAACGAGCAATATACATTGCCAGTTCAAACTTAAATTTTTCTTTTATCTGTTTAGAAAGCTTTCTAGCAGCCTCTTGCTGCTCTATGGGATTATTTTTATTAACAGATTGATCGATTAATAAATAAGAACTATAGCGATTAGCCCAATGACCTTTAGATGATTCATCATATTTATCAGCAAACAATTTCAATTCTTGGTAGTCTTTGCTGTTGACAAAATTCTCTAACCAAGTCTTACAAATCTTTACTACTGGATCGTTATTGTCTTTGATCTTGAGATTTTCGTTAACAAATAAATTAACTAATTCTTGGATATATTTATCTTTTCGATTAGTCTTCCAATTATTAACTATGATGTAGCAACACCGCTTGAGTGTATTACATAGTTCTTGCTCATTATCATCTAAAAAAATACTATATATCCCAGGAATATAATCTGACTCTTCTGAATCAAGACCGTCTATAAATAAACCTTTGAATTCTCGCAAAACATCATCTGGGGACAGTTTTTTGACAATTTCCACGAAGAAGCTATAAACCTCTTCTTGTGCAATTTGCATATTTATCTGTCTAGAGTTAGACGTAACACTATGGGGATTTTCCTGACTAATTGATAAACTATTAGCGTTCATTCCAGTTATCAGGACAAAAAGGCTTCCTGTTCATATTATTACCAGCTTAACCTTGGTGAACACTAGCATCAATCTATTCTTCTGAAATTCAGTGATCTTTTTACACAAATTTGATAAAATTCGACCATAAATAAAGTATTAAATCTAAATTGTTTAATACTTCATCAAAAATCCTAGTGAAATTACTTAGTCTCAATAATTAGAAGAGTATCCCTTGGACGGCAAACTACTTTACAGCCAAGCATTATATGAACTTTACTATGAAGATTATGAGATCCGGCTACAAACCTTCCTTGATGAGCAAGCATTGTTAGACGAAGAGTAGGGCATTACGGATAAATCTATTTGTGTAAAACAAAGTGCAGCAGGGATTTTTCTATATGAAAGTGTGCGAGTCATCCAATCCAGGAGTTTCCCCACAATGATCGCAGCCAAAGGCAACACCCCCCACCTCACCCCAGACGAGTACTTTGCCTGGGAAGCAACCCAACTGGAAAAGCACGAGTATATCAACGGCGAAGTTTACGCCATGACTGGCGGCAGCGTCAATCACGGTCGTATCGCCATCCGCTTCACCGCCATGTTCGACAGCCACTTAGAAAATACAGGTTGCATCACCGGAAATTCTGATGTCAAAGTCAATATCTTTGGCAGTAATAACTATACTTACCCAGATGCCACCGTTACCTGCGACGATCGCGATAAAACCACAACCCAATATATTACCTACCCCTGCCTCATTGTCGAAGTCCTTTCCGCCAGCACCGAAGCCTACGACAGAGGTGGCAAATTCCGAATGTACCGCCAAAACCCAGCCTTAATCGATTACCTACTAGTCAGTTCCACCAGCATCGAAATCGACCTGTATCACAAAAACGATGCAGGCGACTGGTTGATTATCAACTACAAAGCAGGCGACACAATCGAACTCAAAAGCATTAACCTCAATTTCCCCATTGAACAAGTCTATCGCGGTTTAACCCTTGAACTGCCGAGCGATTTCAGCCGAGTACGTTAAGTATATGAAAGAATCTCGCATCAAACGGATCGAACAGTGTTGCGAGGAGGTAAAACAAGGTGTTAGGCAAGTTTACACTGAAGGTATTTATCCTAGTGAGGTAGCTATTTCAAGGCTGTTGGCTAAACCAGGATGTTTTCGCGAAAAAAAATTTCGCGCTGCTTTAAGGGCAGCGCGAAGAGAAATTTGTTTGGAAATATAACCTTGCCACTCTTTATTGGAAGCATAAGCTTACCGTTGCGGCAAAATTATGGGTAAAGTCACAATAAAAGCTTTTCGGCATTTTCAATTTTTAGTGGGGGTGGAGGGACTTGAACCCACACGACCTTTTACGGTCAACGGATTTTCATCCTCCCGCAGTTTTCACTGCTGCCTGATGGCAATAGCCAAATCAGGTTTTGAGAATTGGACTCTCCCTTTACCCTCGACTTTACGTTAGGGTAGCTCCCGTCGGGTCTCTGCACCTTCCGAACAGTTATGAGTTAGGAGTTAAGAGTTTTAAATTTACTCAACACTCATGACTCAGGACTTTCTTCGGCTTGGCTCAGGATTGCCATGTCTGTCACCAGATTTAGGTTTCCCTGAGTTTGAGAGCTTCCACTTGAGGGATTTCTCCTTCAAGGCTCAGTTATCTAAGTCCGTAGCGTCTACCATTCCGCCACACCCCCGCAGGTGTTTGGTAATTAACTAGATATAAACCTAGTTATTTTTGGAGGCAGCAAATACCGCCTTATCTATTCCACCATCAATTGTGTCTTTTGTCCAACTAGATTGAAAATATTTTTTCTAGATTGTGCGATCGCTTCCCAAATCGGAAGTTTTATTCGTAATCAACCTAGATGAGTTTCTCATCTTGTGTGACTAAAGCATTTGTTTGCTAGTAGATTTACGATAATAGCATAAAATCAGCTTTTATCAATCAATCTGGATAAAAAAAGGAATTATGGCGTAGTGATATTGAAAGCATCAGGATTATACTTCCCTCAGTTTGGCTCTTCAGCCTATGATGGAAAACAGATGCTTAGACCAAAAAAGTTATGATTGTCGCCCTGCTATATCTGATTTTGGCTGGAGCTTACCTTCTGGTAATCCCCATTGCTGTATTGTTCTACCTGAAGCAGCGTTGGTATGTAGCTAGCTCCATCGAGCGTTTGTTGATGTACTTTTTGGTGTTTTTCTTTTTTCCAGGTCTGTTGGTTCTATCGCCGTTTGCAAATTTCCGACCCCAACGGCGACAAGTTCAAGTTTAACGAGAATTGGTAGGTCATAACTCTCATGCGACGGATTGACGCTATTGGAATTGGCTTAGGTGTTTTTATTGCCGGCGGCTTGGCTTATGTAATATTGCAGCTAGTCGGTTTGGACACTCAAAAAGCTGGTATATGGAGCCAAGTCTTACTAGTCAGTGGTTTAATTGGCTGGTTAGCGACCTATTTTTTCCGTGCGGTGGGACAAAAAATGACCTACCACCAACAACGGGAACAATATGAGCAAGACTTTCTGCAAAAGCGGCTAGATGAGCTTAGTCCAGAAGAGCTAGCACGAATTCAAGCTGAAATCGAACAAGAAGAGCAATCACAGGTGTAAAGTTATCATTGGTTAGTTGTCCTTTGTCATTAGTCATTTGTCCTTTACTAATGACCAATGACTAATGACCACTGACCAATGACCACTGACTATTGACACTTGACTCAAATGACTGCAATTTCTGATTGCTTTGAAACCCTTGGGCGGAATCATGAGTGCGCTCTGATTCCGTTTATTACTGCTGGTGATCCAGATTTAGAAACAACAGCAAAAGCTTTGCAGGTTCTAGATCAGAGTGGAGCCGATATTATTGAACTGGGCATACCTTATTCCGATCCTCTAGCTGATGGGCCAGTAATTCAAGCTGCTGCTACCCGCGCTCTACAAAGGGGAACAAAATTGGAGCGGGTACTGGAAATGTTGCAAGGGATTACTCCCAAATTGCGATCGCCTATTGTTCTATTTACTTACTACAACCCAATCTTGCACCGGGGAATTGATAAATTTCTCCAGGAAATAGCTGCGGCTGGGGTAGCAGGATTAGTAGTACCAGATTTGCCCTTGGAAGAAGCAGCAGGCTTGCTCGAACCAGCTAAGGAGATGGGAATTGATGTAATTTTATTGGTAGCTCCCACCAGCGATGCTAAACGAATAGAAGCGATCGCTCATTCGTCTCTTGGATTTATTTATTTAGTTAGCGTCACAGGGGTTACAGGAGTGCGATCGCAACTGGAAAACCGCGTGTCCGATTTACTCAAACAAATTCGTGGTGTTACTGAGAAACCCATCGGTGTAGGCTTTGGCATCTCCGAAGCGGCACAAGCCCGTCAGGTAAAGGAATGGGGCGCAGATGCGGCGATCGTGGGCAGTGCTTTTGTAAAACGGTTAGCAGAAGGTACTCCAGAGCAAGGACTTTTGGCGATCGCCCAATTTTGCCAAAGTCTCAAAGCAGCCATCAAAACCAGCACAAATACTCCTCTTGATTAGAACGGAAAAGTAGATTAAAAAGTATAACAGCGTAGTTTTTCTATCCTTGTTTGGTAGACAATTTGACCATTATGGTTTTGAATATTAACATCAGATATCATGATGTAAAAAAACTAGCTGATACGGTCGCTTATAGTTTGAGTATTATGTGAAGTCAAGTAGGCATAATTTATGAGTGTGAGTGTGAGAGTGAGTCAGTCACAAATGATTATAGTTACGTCGCAATTGAGGAGCAAAGGCGATGAGTGAGAGTATGGCGTTTATCGGCGGGGTCGCCGTAGCTGGGCTGGCGGCTCTCGTATTGCTCAAAGGAACAAATACCCCCCTACAACCCAATTTTGCTGTTGCTCCGCAAATGCCAGGGGTAGTAGCACCGGGAATACAGCCACAAATGTATCCTTACGGCCCTTATGGGCAACCAATGTATCCCAATCCGAATCAGCCACCAACCGCTACCAGCGCTGACCAACGCCTGGAGATGGAAAAGCTGAATACGCAGATGCAGCTGGAGCGTTTAAAGAACGACAATGAACAGTTGAAGTTGCAAAATCAACAACTCCAAGGACAAGTTCAAAATTTCAATACTCAGCAGCAGTGGCAACAAGCCCAGCAGTATAACCAACAAAAAGTAGCAGCACTCCAGCCGCAAACCTCTTGGTGGTCTTCACCCATGCTTTGGGCTGTGGGAGGCGCAACTCTGACTATTGGTGGTGGTGTTGTTGTCGCTGGAGTCTTGGCTTTGTTCTCGCCACGGCAGCGTCCAGCCCGTACTGTACAAGTAATTCACCCTTACCAAGGGAATACACCGCCTTTGGTTCCAGTGCGTCGCGCTGAATTTTTGCCAGCTTCGCGGATGGAAGCAAGACGAGTTGAAGCCCCAGAATACGACGAAATGCATTAATCGGGAAAATCAAATAACAGATAAACCCGATTTAAAATCTCGTTTCCAGGTAAAATCTGGAATTTTTTTTATGAGGCTGCTTCTGTGAATTTAAGAGGCAGGGTTTATTTGTAAGTATTGCCAAGGATGTAAACACTCATAACTGTTAAAAATCGCTTTTCGGAGTTTCTGTGCTATTGGGATTCTCTTTAGTGGCAGGTTGGTTAGTATCGGGAAGTTTTTGTTGGCTATTCTTCGGATTACCTTGATTTTTTAGTTGAGTTAGTGCCTGTTTTGCTAGATTTTCGGCTGCTTGTTTAAATAATGGTTCTATTTTGTTTCGCCAATATTTAGTATTAGGCAATTTTTCTGGATGGTTTCTATAATCTAAAACTTTATCCCATTTACCATCATCTATTGCTTTGTTGATCTCATTAGATAACGCCTCTGCTTTCGCCCAATCGTCCTGCCACTGGGCAATCATTTTGCCCGTCTCTTGGATACCAGAAGTAGCATTTGCTGGAATTGATTTTAAAAGTGCGATCGCTCCAACTATATCCCCTGAATCATACTTCTGTTTTGCTTGCTCTATAATATTGGCACTGTTATCAATAGGCTGCGATCGTTCTGATTTGCCCGCATCGTCAGTTGACCCCTTCGGCTTTTCCGGTAAGGGAGTTGCCACATCCCTAGATTTTGCTTTTAGCTTGGGAGTCGGTTGAGTAGCAATCAAGCTACTATCATCAACAATCTTAGTTACAATACCTTTTTCGCGCAGGCAAGAAGCCCATTCTCTATTATTGGTTATTACATCCGAGTGTGCCCAAGCCAAACGACCAGATTTAAGTTTAACTTCTATCCAACCTCGTTTTGTGCGCTTGCCAGTCACCTCGAAACTGGTGTTATCGGCAACTGTTTGCAAAACATTATCAGAATTTATCGAACTAGGTTCAGAACGGATATTAGAATTTCCGACGACAACAGCCGAGCATTTGTTTGCTAAGGTAGTATCCTGACCCGTAAGATTTAAAGCTAAATTTTTTACATTTGGATATACATTTGCTACCAAGGCAGCCGCACCACCCGCTAATAATACGCCAATTAATATTGGCCATGGGTCAGATTTACTGGAGTCTTTACGCGCAGGTTTGACAGGGTTTGCTGGTGCAACTGCAACTGTTTGCAGCCGAGATACTTGAGGTCTAGATTTGCTGGCTTGTTGAGGTTGAGAAAGTGTAGGTACTGGATTAATCGCATCTTTACAGGCTTGCAGTGCTTCCGTGGCGTTTTGGTAGCGGTCTTTGAAGTGATAACGCACCATCTTCGTCAACACTGCCGCCAGTCGGTAGTTTACGTTTATTGATTGCTGCCAAATGATTTCGCCTGTTTCCGGGTCTTCTTGCAATGCTGTTGGCAATAATCCTGTTAGTGCTTGAATAGCGATGATGCCGAGAGAATAAATATCACTGTTAGGGCGGGGTTTACCTTGCCCTTGTTCTGTAGGCATATAGCCAGGAGTGCCAATAATAACCGTGGCAGATGCTTGCCCCCCCACTGTTACCATCTGGGTACGCAGTTGCTTCACTGCCCCAAAATCCACTAAAACTAACTTATTATCTGAGGCGCGACGGATAATATTATCCGGTTTGATATCCCGATGAATAACGCCTTGGCTGTGGACAAATTCGAGAATTTCCAGAACTTCTTGTAATAATTGAATTACTTGGCTTTCACTCCAGCGTTTACCAGGTGTAAGTTCTTCCGCTAGGGTATGTCCTTCAATATATTCTTGTACTAAATAAAATTCTTGGTTTTCATCAAAATACGCTAGCAGCCTGGGTATTTGGTCATGGTTGCCCAGTTTTTCTAAGGTTTCGGCTTCGCTGTTGAACAGGCGTTTAGCAGTATCAAAGACTCTGGGGTCAGTTCCGGGTTTGAGGTGCTTGACAACGCAAATGGGGTTGCCGGGCCGCCTAGTATCTTGGGCAATATAAGTTTGACCAAATCCTCCCATTGCGAGGACTCGAATTACTTGGTAACGATGGTCTAGTAGCTTGCCGATCATATTCCCTCCCCAGAGTTATTACCTAATTGTCCAGCTGGTAATAAATATCTCCAAATTTTCTTCAATGAAATCCGCTATCTTGAGAAAAGATTTAGATTAAAAACGCAGCTTTTTTATAAACGCAGACTGTTTATTTTTCTTTTAGTGCCCCTGTTTATTACCAATGCCACCGAAAATAACAAATCCAGTTGCATGGCAGCAGGCTGAAATCCTCATGCAACCTGCTTTCATTCGCGTTATCGATAATATCCGCAAGTCCCTTGATGAATCTTCTTGGACGGGAACTTACCATGATGTCCTGATTTGGCCGCCTAGCACCACTGATGAAATCAAAGCATTGGTGACTGAGTTGTTGCAAGCAATGGAAACTGCAACGCCTCAAGAAGCCGATGAAATTAGAGAGACTCTTACTCGTTTGCCGATGCCCCATCCAGGATATCATCTACGTTTGCAGCGTCAACAGCAAGAAGCGAGTATCGATTTGTGGGAATTGTGTTATGAGGTGTGTTTTATTGAATACAGCCCACAGAAAGAAGCTGCTGAGATTGATACTAGTTTAATTGATGAACTGGGTGAAGTGGATTGGCTGCGTTTGGATGCTAAAGCAAAAGATTTAGTTGAACACGCGTTTGCTAAATTGCCAGAAGGATGAAGGAGGCAGGAGGCAGGAGGCAGAAGGCAGGAGTCAGAATCGAGATGCTCTTGCTAGCAAGATTCCCGTAGGAGTGCGCGGACTCGTTCATAGGTTACTATGCCGTACCTACTTCGTGTAAGCAAGCTACGCGCAGCGTTATCCGCTTTTTCGGTCAGAATACCTTTCCTGTATTCTGACTCCTGAATTCTGAATTCTGAATTCTGAATTATGTTCGATAAAATTAGTAAAGGCACGGTAGAACCGTGCCCTAATTCGCAAAAAGTATTATTTTGAAAGGTTTTTGCTTTACATTAAATTTAATACTGGCGTAAAATTGCAGACAATGAACTATTTTTACGAAGATCCATTAAGTCTGCTAAAGAATCTGTGCGCGTATCCAAGTGGTGCTTGTGTTCTGCTGGCAGAACCGTCACCAAATGTTTTGCTTTAGGTTGCATCTGCATCAGCGGCATCAGTTGTGGCTGTGGCACAAAAATTGGTTGGTTTTTAGGAAGGCGTGGTTCCAATCTTTGGTACTGGCTTTGTGCCAAGCGTGCCTGATGTCGGTTAACCTGTTTTTGGACTTTTTGCGGTTGTGTTTTCCGGTTAAGCATTTTGAAAACAATCAAAGAACCACCACCACAACTGAGGACGATCGCAGCTACCATCCATAAAGGTGTAGGGTTACTATTCTCAGAGGGCACACTGATTGGTTCTTCAACAATAACTGGGATTGTTTCTGGTTCTTCTTGTGCTACCTGTCCAGCATTACCTAAGCTATACAGGGCAAAGGCACCACCTCCTAAAAACATGGCTAAACACCCAGTTAACAATAGCCAAGGATGATGTGTTACCAGATATATCAGAACATTCGAGCTTTGTTTTAATCTCGATTTCCTGTTTGTCAGCTCTGGAGTAGCCCTTCTGAGTTGGGTTGGCTCGCGCTGTACACTCTGACTTTTTTCCATGATTACTTTCAGATTTGTACCCCTCTAGTCAATAAATTGTACTGGAGGAGTCAAGCATCAGGTATCCGTAACAAAATTTCAGATTCCAGTAGCTTTTTTGTAAAACAGAAGCTACCAAATCCGACTAAGTTTTGTCAAAATTGTGTATTTCTTATGACTTCTCGCCGTAATGCTCTGAAATCAGTTTGCTTATTTTTTCTGTCAGCTAGGAGAATACCTTTCAAGAGCAAGTTGAATTAACCGATCAACTAATTCTGGAAAGGAGACTCCACTATGGGCCCAGAGTTGGGGATACATACTCGTCGCCGTAAAGCCTGGCAACGTATTGATTTCGTTAATCAAAACCTCTTGTGTAGCTTCTACATAGAAGAAATCGACCCTTGCCAATCCCGCAGCATCAACAGCTGCAAAGGCTTGCAAAGCCATGTCCTGAATTTGACGAGCGATCGCATCTGGAATCAGTGCTGGAATCAGTAAATCTGCCCGACCTTCTGTATATTTAGTTTCATAATCATAAAAATCACTATCATAACTAATCTCTCCAACGACAGAGGCTTGGGGTTGATCGTTGCCTAAAACAGCACACTCAACTTCCCTGGCGACGACACCAGCTTCTACAACCAGTCTTCGGTCATAACTGGCGGCATTATCTAAGGCGGCTTCTAATTCTTGGCGCGATCGCACTTTAGCAATACCCACCGATGAACCCAAATTAGCAGGTTTAACAAAAGCAGGATAACCTAATGCTGCCTCAATCTCATCACACAGTTTCGGAAACACGCAAGGATTAGACCAAACTTGCGCTCTAGTTATCGCTTTATATTTTACCTGTGCTAGTCCCGCTTGCTCAAAGGCCATTTTCATTGCAATTTTATCCATCCCCATCGCCGAACCTAACACCCCAGAACCAACAAAGGGGACTTGCATCAAAGTTAATAACCCTTGAATTGTCCCGTCTTCACCGTTGGGACCGTGGAGAACGGGAAACCAAATATCCACTTGGGCAACTTGAGAGGGAGATTCCCATTTACTCAGGGTTTGGGCTTGAGGATTGGATGTCAGATTTCCCTCAGCAGTTTGTTCTGCTTCCAGAAGCGGATTGCCTGTTTCTAAAACCTTTTGGGGTGCTTCTCCCGCTAGCCAGCGTCCATCTTTTTGGATGTAAAAAGGAAGTATTTCGTACTTAGTAGCATTTTCCTCTGCACTCAGGGCTTTAGCGATCGCCCGTGCTGATTTGATTGAAACTTCATGTTCTCCCGAACGACCGCCAAACAGTAACCCCACGCGCAGCTTAGTCATTTTCGGTTCCTCGACACTTCTCAAGCAGATAGCGTATCACAACCTACAAAAATTGCCATATTTTTCTATATTATTTTTTTGCCCCTTCAACGAAGACGCAGGGAGCAGGGAAGGATTAGGGGACGAGAGGGACGAGGGGGACAAGGAGGACAAGGGGGAATTATTGAACAAGTCTCTTCCTTGTCTCCCCCCTCTTCCTTGTCTTCCTTGTCTCTTCTCTATGCCCCATGCCCCCTGCCTTCAATTGAAACAATCGTGTTGTCAGCTACAGTAATATTCCAGGAAAATGGGCAACAATATTGATCAATAACTAGAAATGCAGCCCTACCTGTAAAAGATGCTGCCGTTTCATGAAACCCAGAATTATTGTTTGCGGCTTAGGACGTACCGGATATAAAACCTTTCGTTTGCTGAGACATCAGGGGGCCTTCGTTGTTGGCATTCATCACCAATCTATCCCTGGCGAAACGGCAGGAGATGTGATTGTTGGCGATTTACAAGCAGCTTCTACCCTAACAGCAGCAGGAATTCAACAGGCACATACTTTAGTCATCGCTGGCTCTAAAGATGCTCTGAATTTGTCTATTATGATGCAAGCGCGAGTGCTGAATCCCCAGATTCGGATTATCAACCGTTTTTATAATACAAATTTGGGCGAGCGCCTAGATCAAAGTTTGCCAGACCATTTGAGTATGAGTGTTGTGGGATTAGCAGCACCCGTATTCACCTTTGCAGCGATGGGAAACCGAGCGATCGGACAAATCAAATTATTTCAGCAAACTTGGCCCATTCATGAAGAATACATTGATGAAAACCATTTCTGGAAAGGTCTAAAGCTGAGTGAATTGTGGGAAGACCGATCGCGGATGCTAATTTATTACTTGCCAGTCAAAGGTGAGATGGATTTGGTGTCAGGTGTCATATCTGGACAAGAGATCCAAGTAGGCGATCGCTTAATTATTGGTACACAACCCCGTATCCGTTCTCCCCGCAGGTCATTGATTAAAAAACTGCTGAAAGTCATGACTAATTTTAAGCAGTTTCAACAACACGGGCGATCGGTATTGATAGGTGCTGTTGTGTTACTTGCAGTTATTGCGATCGCTACACTCACCTATATGTCGGCTCAGTTGAGTTTATCTCCTGTCGATGCTTTATATTTTTCTGTAGGCATGATTACGGGAGCGGGTGGTAATGACAAAGTAGTAGAAAATGCTCCTAACAGTATTAAGTTATTTACTGTTGTGATGATGCTGGTTGGAGCAGTGGTGATTGGTATTTGGTATGCAATGCTCACCGATTTCGTCTTAGGAAGCCGCTTTAAGCAATTTTGGGATGCAGCCCGCATTCCTCAGCGATATCACTACATTGTTTGTGGCTTGAGTGGGATTGGAGTGAGAATTGTCCAGCAACTTCACGCCAGTGGACATGAAGTTGTAGTAGTTGAACCCGACTCCAATAACAAATATATCAACACTGCCCGAGAACTAGGTATCCCCGTAATTCAGGGTGATGCCAGCTTCCGCACAATACTCAAAGCCAGCAATATAGACACTGCCGCCGCAGTGATTGCTGTTACTAGCAATGATGCCACCAATCTGGAAATTGCCCTCAAAGCCAAAGGCTTGACACCCAGCATTCCGGTGATTGTTCATTATGCCGATCCCGATTTTGCTGGCATAGCTCAACAGCTATTTGGCTTCGACGCAGTACTGAGTCCGGCTGAACTAGCAGCCCCAGCTTTTGCTGCTGCTGCACTAGGAGGACGCATTCTTGGCAATGGCATCACAGCCGATAGCCTTTGGGTAGCTTTTGCAACTGTGATTACACCTTTACACGCCTTTTGTGGTCAGTGGGTGAAAGATGTAGCCATGTCTGCTGACTGTGTACCTTTGTACGTAGAAACGAATCACCAAACCCTTCACGGTTGGGATTTATTAGAGACAAGCCTCAGTGCTGGCGATGTTTTATATATGACTATGCCAGCGACACGGCTATATCAATTGTGGCGAGACGAGCGAGTTTGCGAAACACACGCTTAAATAATTCGTAATTCGTAATTCGTAATTAATACACTACTGCCCACTCCCATTGAAGTAAGTTGACACAATAAAATAAAACTAGGCGAAAACCCTTATGCTTGTTGCCTATTGCCTATTGCCTATTGCCTGTTGCCTATTGCCTCTTACTTATTTGTTAACTACTCGTTGTTGATATTCCTCTTCAGTAATCATATCAAGAGTGCTTTCTAGGCGATCAACAAATACGATACCGTCGAGATGATCGTACTCGTGTTGAAAAATCCGAGCAATAAAATCGGTTAATTCTTGCTTTTGTAAATTGCCTTGACAGTCAGTGTATTCCACTTCAATAGATTTATAGCGAGGAACTAACCCTCTAATTCCGGGAACACTTAAACAACCTTCCCAATCTTTGACAACTTCAGTTGAATGAGCAATGATTTTGGGATTAATCATAGCATTAGGTTCCATTTCCGGCGCGTTGGGATACCTGGCATTAGGACGGGAAGCCACAATAAATAAACGATAAGATTGTGCTACTTGAGGCGCAGCAATCCCCACGCCGTTAGCCTTGGCAACAGTGGCAATTAAGTCTTCAATTAATTTCTGGATATGCTCATCTTGAATATTCTCAACCCAAACAGCTTTTTGGCGCAATGTTGGATTGCCTAATTGAATGATTGGTGCTAATTCAGTCATGATAAAACTATTTTGGGGAATGGGGAATGGGGCATTGGTATTTACTAATGACCAATGACCAATGACAAACTTTATCCTTCTCGTCTTGCGGGTAAAGCAGCAGGTTGAACTGCTATTTGGACAATTTGCCCATTGCGTTCCACCTGTATTGGTAACTTAGTACCGATTTTGCTATTTTCTACCAGCTTTTGTACTTCTTCAATTTTAGTAACAGGCTGGCTGTTAATGCTTTTAATCACATCACCGACTCGTAGTCCAGCCACAGCTGCTGGCGATCGCGGCACAATCTCAACCAGCAAAACGCCCTCATCTGCTGTAAGATTTAAGCGATCGCCTGCTTTATCTCTTATTTTTTCTTTAACTTCTGGTGTCAGTGTCACCATCTGAACACCCAAATAAGGATGATCGACTTTGCCTGTAGCAATTAATTCCTGGGCAATTTTTTGTGCAGTGTTAATGGGGATAGCAAATCCCAAGCCTTGAGCGCCTCGGATAATAGCTGTGTTCATCGCTATTACCTGTCCACGAGCATTAAGCAATGGCCCACCAGAATTACCAGGGTTAATGGCAGCATCGGTTTGGATGTAATCAACCCGCTTGTCACTAGCACCGATATCTCTACCAGAACGACCTGTAGCACTAATAATCCCAGAAGTGACGGTATTATTCAAGCCTAAAGGGTTGCCAATAGCTATTACTGCTTCTCCTGGTTGTAAAGCATCTGAGTTACCTACAGATAAGGTTGGCAGATTATTAGCATCAATTTTGATCACAGCAACATCAGTTACTGGATCTTCACCCAGTACTTTACCGTCAAAAGTCCGACCATCTTTGAGTATGACAGTCACTCTATCAGCACCATCTACCACATGGGAATTGGTCAAAATTTGACCTGAAGAATTAATAATAAATCCAGAGCCACTACCGCGCTCTACCCGTTGTCTAGGTTGTGGTGCTGCGTCTCCAAAAAACCGCCGGAAAAATGGATCGTTAAATTCGTCTGGTACGCGAGAAGTAATTGTTCGAGAAGAATCAATGCGAACTACGGCAGGCCCCACATTTTGTACTACTTTTACCACAAAATTAGGATCTCCAGACGACGAGAAAATCGGCGGGGGGACAATTCCCTGATTGGGTTCTATTGTTTCTTGGGGTTGAGTGTCACTTTGTCGAGTCTCAAAGGTCTTAGCTGGTACAAGAGAGCAGCTTCCCAAGAACACCATTGCTATCCCATATAACAGCATCCACCACCTCTGGGGCAAACCCTTGGTATCAGTTTTTTTGGGTGCTAAGTCATGGTTTGTTGTCTTCATGTATCGTTGCTTCTCCGTGTCAGTCGCTGAGTGTTAGGATCTTGCCTACTGGGTATGTCCCAAAATGATTACAACTTAAAAGCTTATTCTAGGTCTAGCGTGTCTGGATGCTAAATTGATGCTTTATCTTCTATTGTGACGATTAGCAGCAAAGGTGGTGGATA